>NZ_JAFBCV010000006.1 GCF_016907895.1 Shouchella xiaoxiensis | reverse complement strand
AGTTGCCCTTTCTCTTCTTTGGTCAACAGAGAAAATTCAGATAGTTTATATTCTGGATGGTTTACAACCTCTTCTAGCAATATTTGAAAATGGTTAATCATCTTGTTCATCATAGATTCTTCAAATATATCCGTATTATATTGTAAAGCCCCAGAAAAATTTGAATCCATGTGTAACGTAATTTCGAATTGACCTTCCTGTTGTGGTAATTCATAAGGTTTAAAAGTCAAACCGCCTAATTTCAACTCCGCATTAGTATCCCCTAACATAAAAGAAGTAATATTCTGTCCCTCTAATCTGGGGGCTTTTTGAAAAGCAAACATAGCCTGGATAATAGGTGTATGGTCTCCCCTATTTGGTTGTAGTTTTTCTACTAATAAAGGAAAAGGATAATCTTGATTATCTAAGCCTCGCAATACAGTCTGACGTAATTCTTTAATAAATTCTTTATAGCTAGGATTATGTGAAAGGTCTGATCTAAGCACTATAGGGTTTACAAAGTAGCCCACGATATTGTCAAAAATTGATTTATTTCGACCAGCTGTAGGTGTGCCAACTATAATATCATTTTCTCCCGTATATTTGTTAAGAAGTAACTGAAATGTCGCTAGTAATACCATATACAAGGTAGTACTATTTTCTTTTGAAAAATTATTCAATTGCTCAGCTGTATTTTGGTTTAATTTAAATAAGGTGCTATTATAGTTTGGTCTGATTTCTGTAATGTCTTTACGTTTATATAAATTTAAAACTGGTATTCGTCCTTTTAATTGTTCTTTCCAGAATTCCAGTAAGGTCTGACCATAAGTACTTGCAACCATTTTGTTTTGAGAATATATAAAATCATTATACGTACAAGACAGTGCCGGGAGTAAGTTTGCTTCATTATTAACTTTAGATTGGTATATGGAACCAAGTTCATCTAGAAGGATTACTAAAGACCAATAATCAATTGCGATATGATGAATAACAATTAATAATATATATTCACTATCAGCTACTTCATATAAATTAACTCTCATAAGATCGTCATATTCTAGATTAAATGGTCGTTGTGATTCGACCAATAGTTTACTCTTTAGTTCTTTCTCATCAATGTGTGCAGCAGCATGATACTCAAATGACAATTTAGACTTGTTGTTTATATTTTGCACAGGTCTACCATCTTTTACTAAAAAGTTAACACGAAGGGAAGAATGCCTTTCTAAAATCTCTTGAAAAGAATCTTTCAATTTTGATATATTAATTTCATCATTTATTTTTGCAACAAAATGGGTATTGTACGCAGAGTTATCAGGATCGAGTTGATGAATATACCATAGAGCTTCCTGACCAAAACTCAAGGGTAAGTACAAATCCGCTCCTCTTGACTGACGGAAAAGCAACTCTGCTAACTCCTTTTTCTTATCTACTATTGATGCTAATTCCTTTTCATTTAGATTTTTTGACATTTATTTAATCCTCCTTTACATATTGATATTTATCAAGGAGATGATTAATTTCATCATCACCTAAGCCATCTAGATTATCAAAAATATCTTGAATATTATCTGTATTTCTAGCCAATAACTCTAATTTTTTTTCCGATGATTTGTCCATTTCTAACGGAGAGTTCTCCATTTCATCACACAATTGCCTAGCCAAAATTTCAATAGAAGGTCCTTTTAGTAAATCTCCTATTGACAACTGAATATTTAATTCTGTTTCTATTGTCTTTTTCAAGTCAATTGCTGTTATAGAATCTAAACCAAGTTCATCAAGTTTAATAGAAGGATCCACAACATCACCTTCTCTGAACTCTAATACTCGAGAGACAATTTTAATCAAATAATTCTCTAATTCATCTAAACTATTAACAGACACCTCTAAGACATCAATACTCTTTTCAACTAAGGCATCTTGGGCAGTATAATTAACAAACATAGTAGGATGTGTTAGTCTTTCAAGATTGTCATCTCTTATTTTTTCGATGGCGATATAAGGCACTTTTTGTATTGTAAACAAACCATATAATACGGCTTTTCTTCTTAATAACTCTCCAAGTAAATGTGGTCCTTCTAAATGATCAATAACAGTTTTTTCATCATCACTAAAAAGCTTCTCTAAATGATCATAGAAATTTGGATCATCCAGAAATAACCCAATCTCTTTGCTCACATCTATGCATTCAACAATTTTCAAATGTTGATCCGCAAGAATAGATGCCCATTCTTCTTTTGGAGTAAAATATGCTGATGACTGCGGATGGTTAATTTGTTCATTAATATTTGAAATCATCTCTGCAAGAACTAATAACCCTCCATCATTTAACCCTTTATTAATATTATTGAAAATCTCCTCTTTATTTTTTATATGATGAATTAATTGAATACAATAGATTAAATCATAATAATCCGGTAATTCTTCTCTCACAACATCTGTATTATACAAAGCTATATTTCTGTCTAACTTATTAGCTTTTATTTTATCGTAACCAATCTTAAGTTGCTCTTTAGAGATATTAAACCCATGTAAATTTAAATGAGGATATCTAGATGCTAAACGAATTAAATCGGTTGAATACCCACACCCAAACTCTGCAACTTTATCAATAAAACTAAAATCTACATTTTTAAATAAAATTTGCCGCATTTTCTCCTGAGCAATAGAGGTCTTCTTAAAATTTTCGGGATAATCTTCTGGCTTAGTTAATGTTAATAGCCACGAAAAGGTAATATCTTTTTCAATAAACGGTGCAAAACTTAAAAACTCTCCTAAATCACTTTTTTTCTCTGCTAAATTCCCATAATAATTTATCATATTATTTGTTTGCTCCACCAGAACGGGCGTTCTATCAATATTGGATCCATCTAAAAAACCTTTGTTAAAAGCTTTCAGTTTAGTATCTAACCAAAATTTATTTCTTTCGAATGGATATCCAGGTAACTTTTCCATTTCACCAGAAATGTAAATGTTTTTCCAGTTTAGACCAAAACCATTTTCATATAAACTTTTAATCATGTTATTTTTTATATCTCCAAATGATTGGTAGATGTCATTATTCACTTGGTTATAATTTACATTGAGTATTTTTGAGTTTGAAGCTAATTCAATGACATAATAGTTTTCTAATTTATCATGTTTTAATAAATCAATTGCGCCAACTTTATTTACATACTTGCGTGTTTTTATTGAACAAATAACCTTTTTTATATCATGGTCTCCGAGAACATAGGATGCAGCCAACTCACCTAAACCGTACCCTAACAACCTTTTTGTTGACACACCCCAATATGTCAATAATTCAGTTAAGCACACTTGAAAAATAAATTGAATATAAGGTTTTCTTTCATCAAACACTTTTTTTTCCAGCGAAAATATTTCCCACGCTGACCATTTTAATTGTTCTATAAATTCTTTATCAAGATCTTCCCAACATTTCCTAAAGACCTTCTCTTTTTTTAATAGATCTTTTATAATTTGAACTGGTATGATATCTAAATCTCTGTAAACTAAAAGGACTTGCAAATCTCGTTTATCTGTTATCTCATTTATCCTACTAGGACATTCTGTTTCCAAATATTCTTTCATTTGCTTTTTAAAATCACTTTTATTTTTCCCTAAAAAAGCTATTCGATGATTAAAATGAGCCTTTTTAACACTACACGTGTAACAAAAATTGTGAGTTTCATGCTTTTCATTTCCGTTCATAAACTCCAAATATCTTTTTATGATCTCATTTAAAGCGTTAGGACTTTTCCCAGATATAGGTAATACATACGTTTCTTGATAATTATAATTATGAATCGATGAGTTCGTATTTTTCCCAATATATTCTTCCATTACTATATGACAATTTGTTCCGCCAAACCCAAATGAGCTTACACCTGCTCTTAATGGCTTGTTCCCATTTTCCCACTCCTGTTTTTCTTGTTGAACATAAATAGGAAACTTATCAAAAGATATGAGTGGGTTTAATTTTTGAATATTTAATGATGGGGTTAAAGTCTTATTTTTAATCATTAATGCTACTTTAATTAAACTTGCAATACCTGCTGCCGATTCCAAATGACCAATATTAGTCTTTACAGAACCAATAGCACACTTTTCTTCGAACCTTTTATTATTTTTAATGACTTTACCCAAAGCATTAACTTCAATTGGGTCACCTATTTTAGTTGCCGTACCATGTGTTTCAATGTACTGAACATCTTTTGGTTCCAGTCCAGCGTTTTTATATGCTTTATTCAACAGTAACCTTTGGGATTCTCCATTAGGAGCAATAATTCCATTTGATTTACCATTATTATTAATGGCTCCACCACGAATAACGGAATAAATTTGATCTCCATCTTCTAGTGCTCTAGAGTATGGCTTTAGCACAACTAGTCCAGCACCTTCTCCTCGAACATATCCGTTAGCACTTTCATCAAACGTTTTACACTTCCCATCAGAAGATAATATACCTGCCTTTGATAAATCAACTGTTACATCAGGTGTTAATATAAGGTTAACTCCACCAGCTATAGCAATTGATGACTCACCACTCCATATACTTTGACAAGCTTGATATACTGCAACTAATGATGATGAACACGCAGTGTCAATTGCAATACTAGGTCCCCTAAAACCAAATACATATGAAATTCGATTCGCAGCAATACTTAAAGAATTCCCTGTTCCAAAATATGGATCTCCATCCCTTGATTGATCACGTAATAAATGAGCATAATCGTTATTAGAAATGCCAACAAAGACCCCAACAGATTCGTCTAATAAGTCATTTGGTACTTGCCCAGCATCCTCCAAAGATTGCCAAGCAACTTCCAATAATAGACGCTGTTGAGGATCCATTTTTACAGCTTCACGGGGTGAAATACCAAAAAATTTAGCATCAAACTTATCAATATCTTTAAGAAAACCTCCCCATTTTGTATTCATTTTTCCTGATACATTAACATCATCATCATAATACTCTTCTTTATTCCAACGATCAGAAGGCACGGGTTGGATAGATTCTTTACCACTTTTTAGGTTTTCCCAAAAAATATCAATATTTTCAGCTCCAGGAAATCTACACCCCATACCAATAATCGCTATAGGTTCAGATGAAATATCCTCTTTAGTTATACGAGTTGAATCATCGTTGTTTTGATTTCCAGATAATAAATGCTCAATAGCAAGATTTATAGACGGGTAATCCCACACTAGTGTTGGAGAAACATTATAACCAAGAACTTTTTCCAAATCAGCCGAAATTTCTACTGCTTTCAAAGAATCCAAACCAAAATAGGAAAAAGGTTGATCTAAGCTAATCGAGTGACGATCTAAACCAGAGGCCTTAGTTAATTTATCAAATAAAAACTCTTTTAATATTCTTTCTTTTCCACCAAAATCTGTTCCCAATACAATCACCCCTATTAATTGGTAGTTAACAAGTTCAGTTAAAAAATTATGAGGATATATATAAGCACAATGTTTAATAGCACTATACCATTAGTATCATTTTTCTGTATATTATTCAATAGAAAAAACCATTTTTATATATATTTTTATTTATTTATTAAATAAAATAATTTTATTGACATATATTATTAATTTAAACCATAATTAGTTTGTATATTAATTATAATTAAAAAAACAGGAGGTGAACCTGTCTATCTATTGCACAATGAAAGCTAATTTTATTGAAATTCCCTTTTATACTATTAATTGAACAAATTTACGGCGCTAAATTAAAGTATTAAATAAGTGAACATACCCTTAACTTCCTAGTCGATGAACATAATGATAAACATTACTTCTATACATTAAGAAAAATCTATTTTTTTATGAGGTGCTAATATGAGTAACGAACCTATTATTCTAATCGATAATATAAGTAAAAAATATAAAAATTCCTCAACTTATGCGAATGAAAATATTTCTTTATCAATAAAACCTGGAGAAGTTTTTGGTTTACTAGGAGCCAATGGTGCTGGTAAAAGTACACTAGTACGCCAAATTGCCGGTTTTGTTCAACCAACAAAAGGAAACATTAAACTGTATAATTTTGACTTAACTAAAGAACCTCATCTCGCAAACCAATTTGTAGCCCTTCAACCCCAAAATATATGGCTTCCAGCTCAAACTAAACCAAAAGAACTACTAGAGCTCACAGGGAGACTTCGAGGGCTAAGTATTATTAGAGCCAAAGAAGAAGCTGAAAATTTCATTGAAGAATTTAAACTAACAGAACATATTGAAAAAAAATTACAAGAGCTGTCTGGAGGATTAAAAAGGCTAGTCGCTATAGCTGTAACATTGATTGGCGACAGACCTATTGTAGTTCTTGATGAACCAACAAATGATTTAGATCCTAGCATTAGAAGAGTCGTCTGGAAAAGGATTAAGACAACTGCTCAATCAGGAAGAACGGTTATTCTTGTTACTCACAATGTTATTGAAGCAGAGCATACCTTAGATCGCGTAAGCATTATAAATAAAGGCCGCGTACTGGCAACCGGTACACCGATGGAGTTAAAAGAAAAGTTTGAACAACTTCTTCGACTTGAAATTACGGCACGACCTAACACGGAAAATGATCTTGCAAAGATATTAGCAAGATGGAATACTACTGTAAAAATAGGTGAGAGTAGTTTTTTTCTTACAGTTCCAAAAAATGAAATTGAAAAGACTTTTTCCTATTTGCTACCATACATGGAACAATTTCAGGATTTCCGTATTATTACTACCAACTTGGAAGATATTTATTTTGAATTAAGTGGAGGGGAAAGAATTGAAGGATAACATTTTGGTGAAACCTGCACTGACAGAAGAAAAAGAAAAATTATCAGTAATAAACCAATATTTTTTGTTACTTCGACTTCTTATTACTGACTATCGTTCCGCAGCTCCATTTCTACTTATTATTGGTCTTATAATACCAATGGGATTCTTGTGGATACTCAGTAGGTATGTTGGAACTGGTCCTGAAACAACTTGGTTACTTGCTGGGAACATAATTATGGCAGTTAGTTTTGGGAGTGTGAGTTTTTCCATCCAAAGAACTGCACTAATGAAGATTGAAGGAGAACTTGATTATTATGGAAGTTTATCTGTTAAAAAGAGCGCTTTTGTTTTCGCAATTTTCACAGAAAGCATGATTTTTGCATTCCCAGCTTTATTAGGTAGCATGATTATGGGGAATATACTCCTAGAGATACCGTGGTCAACTCTTTTATCTGTAATCCCTATAGCGTTGCTCTCTGCAGGTTGTCTAACTATATTAGGATCAACATTAGGAAGCTATGCTAAAACTATGGTTCATTTTGCTATATTCTCTTACTTACCTTTTCTGGCAGTCTTTCTTAGTCCAGTTATGGTGCCATTAGTAGAACTACCTTTAGTTCTAAAAATAACTTCTTATGTACTTCCAACAGGTCAAGCAGTGATGGCACTTACTGATGTATTAAACAGAGAATTCGATCAAAGGTTTTTCCTTTTATTAACCGCGTTAATAATTTGGTTAGCTATTGGATTTTACATAGCTTTCAAGAAATTAGATTGGCGTAGTGAATAAACATAAACCAAACATAAATAAATATAAAAACCTTCTTATGAGTCGCTGGCACAACCTAAAAAATAAAATGCCAGCACTCTCCATATATTTGTTTTAACAAATTACAACGCTATCAATTAATTTCTAATTATATTTCCATAAGGGTGTGAAAAAGTATTAATAATAAACGTTTAATAAAAAAATATAATAGACTAGCTAAAAATTATACAACCTCTGTTAATACCCCAGCGTTAGCAAACTATAGAAAAAAAATAATAAAAAATGCAAGTGGCGAGGTTCTTGAGGTTGGTGTTGGAAGTGGAGTAAATTTTTCTTTCTACAATAAAGAAAAAGTGCAAGTTACAGGAATAGACTTTAGCCAAAACATGATTAAGTATGCAGAAAAGGCCGCATTCCGCTCTCAAGTAAAAGCAATATTTTCATGTGAAGACGTAGAAAGTTTATCGCTAGAAGCTAATTCATATGACTGCATAATATCTACTCTTACTCTTTGTAGTTATAGAGACCCTGTCGAAACATTAAATAATTTCAACAAATGGTGTCGGAAAGATGGATTCATATTGTTAATGGAGCATGGTCTGAGTACAAACAAAGCAATCTCTACATTTCAATATCTAATAAACCCAGTTTTTCATAAATTGTCTGGTTGTCACTGTAATCGAAACATTATAAGAATCATCAAAAAGTCAGAGATTGAATTAACAAAAGTAGAGCGCCATATGTCAGGTATTATTAATTTAATCTGGGCAAAACCCGTAAAATAATAGATACCTTTTACCGCTTATCGGATTCAAAAAACGAACGTAAAACAAAACTTTAGAATTATATTTTTTACATTATATACTATCTTTTGATAACTTAATGATTTTTAACCCTCTTTATAACCAAAAAAAAACATAAAAACAGTTCATAAAATACATGCATAATGATACAATATATTTATATTAAGAAGGGAGGATTATCCGTGAAAAGTATAATACTTTTTTTTGTATTGTCTCTTAATTTTACCACTCTATTAAACTATCCATCTATAACTACAATATTAACAGAAGAAACACCATATGCAGATTTACCCGGTCATCACTCGGAATTACCAAATCATAACTCATCGCTCTAAGATCGTTATATAACTTAAAAACAAATACACCTAGGTGTATTTGTTTTTAAATTATATAACGTATTCATTTTTAATGAATGGGACCTTCAAGAATTTTGTGTAAATAGAAGCCCTATTTTTAGTGTGTAAGTCGTTTTTTACGCTTCTACCTGATCAAACATTTCCATTAATTCAGCTCGTGCTTGATCAAACCCAAGGTGACATCGTGTTGAAAACTTTTTGATTGTATGGTTCAAATTGACTCACTAGAAAGCGTTCAATCGATGACTTATTCGGGAATTGCTCTTTACGTTTGTTGAGTAAATGCTTCGCCAAATCGCCATAGGAAACGCATAAAATGTCAGAATATGCTCGTTCTGTTCAAGGGCTGGGATCGCACGAGGATACGCTTTTTTCCACTTTGCTATAAAGACATCAAGGCTTCTTGTCCTTCTTTTTGACTTGAAGAACGATACACACGCTTAAAATCCTCACAGACTTCTACACGATCAGACACACGAACTTTATGAGCGAGGTTAAGTGAAAGATGTACGCAGCATACTTGGTAACGTGACGATGGATACATGTATTGGATGGCATCTTTGATGCCTTTTAGCCCATCGGAAATAAACAAAAGAACGTTCTCAAGAACTTCTTGCCAAATAAACGCGGATTGGAATGGCAACAGTAAATCGGACAATTATTTAAAGGTCTACTAACTTGTACTCGGATGGTGCTACGTAACCTAATGATCCATGAAAACGAATCTGGTTATACAATGAACGTAATCAAACAGTTCAAGGTCAAGTTCGTGTTGGCTAGAAAAAAACTTCCCGCGAATGAACTCGGTTTTGATAGTCTTGAAAGTAGCTTCAGCTACGGCATTGTCATAGGGCGTCCCTTTATCACTTAAAGAACGCTGGATGCCAAACGCCTCTAGCGATTTGTATGAAACAATTCCAGTTGATTCAGATTCCCTTTCACGGATGCAAACGCACGTTGAACGAGTTCAGCGTTCTTATTAGGTCCAGCACTATGTCCAATAATTTTACGGTTAAATAAAATCAATTAATAGACAAATATAATGCAATTTTTGATTTACGCGAACGTAGGTTAAATCACTCACGATCACCTTCAATTCCTGGTTTTGATCGAACTGTCGTTTTAATGTATTTCTTACTTTTGATTCATTACACGCGCTTTTAGACGGTTTAAATTGCGAGACCGTATAGGCATCCACAAGTCCTTGTTCCGTCATGATACGTCTAATACGACGACGTGAAACCGTCCAGTTCTTCTTTTCTAGTTCGACTTTTATTCTTCTCTGGCCATAGATCGCGCGACTTTTGTTTTACCCATTTATCAAGCGTAGATGACGTTAAATCGTATTCACGAATGATTTCGCTTCGTGGCTTTCCTGATTGATAAAGTTGAACCATTTGTTTTTTGAAATCTTCACTAAACGTTCGACGTTTTCTTTTGGTCATGATTAACTCTCCTCAATCATATTGATTGTAGTCTACTTGACCTTAAAAATTCTGTCCAACTCAGTGTAGCCTATCCAGATTCCGTTGGGGCAATCGTATACGCCAAGACCTCTTTTGAGCCGTCTTCTTGAATGCCAAAGACTAAACAATCGGCTTCTTTTGAAACCGTGTCCCGCTTCACCGCAATAAAAGTAGCATCTTAATAGATACAGACATATCGCTTTGCTAGCGAGCGTTCTTTAAAGGCTTTGACTTGTGTTTCCATTGTTTTGGTCATATTTAAGACGGTTTGAGGCGTTTAATGATGCCCATACATGCGCTCCAACAGATCAGCGATTTCAATTATCGTGACAACTTTTTGATATATACGTATGACAAACGACTCTAGGGTTTCATTTGAGCGCTTATAAGGCGCCACCGTTTATTGGTGAAAATCGACGTTACGATCCCTTGGAATGAATAGCTGAAGATCACCAAACTCGGTATGAAGCCTACGAGTGTAAGTCCCATTTCTCGAATTGCCAGAACCAAACCCAACACGATCGTATTTCTCGTAGTCAAAAAAGCAGTGAGCTCTGTGGCTAATAGGGTGTTCACAGCTTTTTATGAATGAGAACGAAACACTTCGTTTACATCTTCTTTTCGCACTAGAGCTTGAGCAATATCTGTAGTAAAATCAGTCATAGGGAAGTCCTCTTTTCTGTGAATTGGTTGTGGTGACTTAATTCTACTAGAAAAGGGATTCCTTTTTTCGTGCTTTTACTCATTTACACAAGATTTTTTACGCGCTCTAATGAATATCCGATTTTTGCATTTTGGAATAATTGATTGTTATATTTATATATAATATAATTATAATTAGTTGTATTTATAGAATTATATTTTAGAATGAACTACACTTTACTTTTGAAATAAGAATATACACGCTCAATGGAGGATTTTATGAGACACCTTTTAGGCGAACGAATAAGGCACCTAAGAAAATTAAGAGGGATTACCCAAAAAGATTTAGCAAAAGGCATTTGTACTCAAGCACAAGTGAGTAATTTAGAAAGAGGAACTGGAAATGAAAATCCTTCTTCACAGGTTCTATACCTATTAAGCGAACGACTACAGGTAGATATGTCTTATTTATATGGTCAATATAAAACAAATTATAAGAATTCAACAAATCAATTGGAAGTAAAGTCTGTTATTGATAATTTAAAATCTAGAAGAGATTATTTGTCTCTTAAATATGTAATTGATAATGAATTATCAGCTGAAAAAAATAAATATATTTCACCATTTCAAAAACAGTATCTATATTGGCATCAGGCTATTTGTGCATATCATTATAGTAACGACTTTAATTATGCTGAAAAATTAATAAATTCAGCCCTAATAATGGAAGTAGATCAAGAGAATGAGGAAACTCATATCCAAAAAATCGAAATAAAAGTAAGCTATGGTTTAATTCTATACTATGAAAAAGTCTATGATTTAGCGACAAAATTGTTCCTTGAGTGTATAGATGAACAAAAAAAATTCACTTCATCGCAAAGTAAAAATAAGATTTTACCCAAAATTCTATTCAACCTCTCAAAATGTTATACAGCTCAAGAAAATTATGATAAAGCTTTGTCATATTGTTTAGAAGCTATTGATATTTGTGTAGAGAATGACAGCTTATATTTATTAGGAGATGTAATATATCAAGCTGGTTATAATTACTATATGCTTGGTCAACTAGAGGAAGCATTAAGTCACATGAATGATGCGCTTATAATTTTTAATATACAAAAGAACGACAACCTTGTTAAGTTTGTTAAGATTAAAATAAATGAACTCACTGCTATTTAGCCGCAACTTAACACAGATATAACACAACCTTATCTAACATAAATTTAGAGTTTTTAACCGCGCTTAAAATTGTAGACATGATTTAAAACCTATCCCTCCTTTTAGAATTATGTACGTAATGCTTCGTTCTCATCATCACGTTCTCCTTTGTAGAAACTACAAAAAGCAAGCTTTCTTCCGAAAGCTTGCTTTTTTCTTTACTCCAATATCGTTTTCAGTTGATAACCGTCTCCAAGAAGGTTTGCCGTTCCGCCTTCAGCAAAAGAAAAAGATGCTTTGACTGCTTTCTTTCGGATAGATCCGGCTCGTCAGTACCGTTTCTCCGTCATTTATAAACACTTCAATGGAGGAACGGGCGAGAACGAAACGCACATTTAGCGTATGAACCAAAAGAATTGATGCTATCCTTGCACCACTAACTCCTTCTCCAGATAAGTCGCGGTCTAGTGTAACAGTCTGTTCTAATCGATCGAAAGTAAGGACTGTTTATTCGCTGCCATCTTCAGCACAAGCGACTTTCACTCCGAACACAGATGCATCCGTTTGATCAATATCAAAAGCTAACTCAAGTTCCACTTCTTGCTCTGTCAGATCAACCTGCTCAACGCCAGTCACACTATTTTGACCTAGTTTCTTCTTATTCATACGCAATGCCTTTAGTTCATCGACTGGTGTCATCCTTATTTTGCGTCGTCTGCTAAACGTAATTCGCGTGGCAACGTCAACGCGCCCGCCCAACCTTCTTTTTGACTTGGCATTGGCGATTCCCACATATCCATTCAACCGATTGCGATTCTTCGTCCTTTTCCGTCGAGAAAGATTTGTACCGCATAGAAGTCGTGCCCAAAATCAAGCTCTGTAAAAGCACCGCGCTCAAATACGCCATTTCTGTAGTCGCCTATGAAATAGCCTGTTTGATGTTGGTTCTGATACCGATCTCCTTCTGGCTCGATTCCTTGGGGAGAAAGGAGCAAAACATGTTTATCGCCTAGTATGACCGATTCTAACGACGACTATATCTAATTGTTTCACGTTACACCCTCCTCTCCCGTAATCGACTCTTCTTCTAATTATAAACAACATGCGCAAAATCTTATATCCGGACCTCGCACCGTTTTCTTTCCACCAAAGAACCGTTTTTGACTCCTTTCACCAACTCATCCTCATTCGTACTAATAAGTACTTATAAGTACTCATAAGTACCCACATGATAAGAACCTATTTATTTATAAGTACCTATGAGTTTTGATGACTCGTTTCGCCAATGCTATGAAGAGTCATGTTCTGCCATAAAATGGCGGAAAAAACACTCTACGAAAGGTGGTATTGCCCAAATGAAACCAACGATTCAGCCAACAAAAAAACGATTTATCTCACTCGATTTAGCAAGAGGGTTTATGCTTTCGTTAGTTGCCCTTGCCCACGCTTCCTTATTTTTGGGCAGTTCTTTACTTAGCCGCCCAGAAAGCTTAAACATTTGTTAATAACCGAGCGAGAGCAATGTTTGCGTTTGCACTTTTGTTTGGCTACGGACTCACGTTAATTGTCCGCAGTTACATGAAACGAAACAAAAACTTAAAAGATGCCAAGAGCTCCCTTTTTCGCAGAGCGTGGTATTTAATTCTATTTAGTTTTATTCTATCGGTTCTGATAGGTGGAAAAGACATTCTAGCAATCTATGGTACCGCACTTCTTTTATCCTGTTGGCTCTTATTTAAGAACGACAAAACGGTGCTAAAGAGCATAATCATCTTATCGCTCTCTTATATTGTGATTCTACCATTAGCTTAGGCAGCTATGGCTTACACCCAGTTTAATTGCGCTGAATTTATCCCTGCTGCCAAAGGGAGTTATTTCGAAAAAGTAACCGCTCAATTTATGCAATTTCTCACAGGGGGTCCGTTTCTTGCGCACTTTTTGTTACCTGTTAGTGTATCAATTCTAATGGGCATATGGGCTGAAAAAAAGGGCTTATTAATGAGAAGCCAGAGAAAAAGCCTTTCTTGTAGAAAGCTGCTGTTCTCGGTTTAACGCTCTCCATTGTCGGGGCTATTCCCCACACGTTGTATAACTATCAAATCATTGATTTAGCTCCAGCTTTTATCGGGTTGAATTGGTACCGTAGGCGGCGTTGGATATGTGGCTATTTTTGGATGAATTGGACCAAAACTGACAAAACCAAACCTTGCTGTAACAGCCATTACATCACTCGGTAAACGTTCGCTTTACTTATTTATTTCAACGAGATCATGTTAATTCTCTTCCTCTCCCCACTAACCTTTGATTTAGGTAATCAACTAGGTATGGCAGCAGGATGGGCGCTGACATTCTGCATTTGACTCACAGCCGTAGGATTTGCATACTGGCTCGAAACCCAACAAAAAAATGGACCGATCGACCACATTTTCCGCATGCTTCTATACCGCAAATCATCACCACATACAACGTAAAAAGCAGCCAATGGCTGCTTTTTTCACACTAAATCTTTCTTATAGTAATAAGCAGACTTTCTTCCATCTTTCGAGTTCTCTGGAAGATAAATAGCCGGTCGCTTCTTCTCAATTTCCAGTAAGTAAGCATAGAGCAAACCGTTCAAGCTGTTTTAGCTTCTCTATATGGGAAACAAATTAAATTCCGGCACAACAACCTTATAAACCATGCCGCCAACACCTTGTTGAATCTCCCTCGAATCGATCGCACATTATATGGCATATTGTTCACTGTGCCTCTGGCTGACGCAAGGGCAGGTGTGCCCCCATTGAGGTTGATTTGAAGGTTGTTACCCCCTCGGGCGAGAGTAATTTAAGAAGTCATAGCCCCTTAAGGAACTATGACTCATTTGTTTATTTCGATTTCCTTTTTAAACGATTCAAAAAATGCCAAAATACTCAGTGATCTATACCATGTTAGAGTTTATTCATAATAGTCATCATAGAAACCAATTAAAAGCCTGCTTTTTTATGCGGTTTAACACATTTCATCAGTGAGTCTTTTATCTAAAAAAGAGTAACAAATACACCCGAAGCTCAATATTCATTCACTTCTTATGCCAAGATACTTAGACTCCCAAAAAGATCTTTTATCAACAGGACTCGTTTGGGATACATCCTCATATACCAAATCTATTTTCATTTTACCTGTGTCGTCCAATATGAATGTTAACGCGTTCCACGGTTCTTGCCCTTGATCTTGGAATTCTTTTCTTAACTCGAAGAAAATTTTATATAACTCATATTCCTTCGACTCATATTCATCCTCATCTAATAAAAACCTATCTGATATATCTAAGCTGTATATAGGCTCTTTCCTACCCTTAGGGAAATAATAAAAAAATACACGTTTATACCCTTCCCTCATCTCAGCGTAAACATATACTCTTTCCCATTCCTCTGGAATAATTGTAGTGAGTGTATTAGCTATTTTTTGATAAATGGTTTCCATTACTTTTGTATCCAATCTTATCCCTCCATTTTTAACTCGTATAATTAGTTAATATCTCTGATTCTTTTCTCCCATCAATAATATAATTAATCCTAAATTCATCTGGCCTTTTATTGGATGAACTATAAATTGGCTTAACACTTACACTCACTTCCTTACCAGCTTCCAATGCTTTTTTCCATGTATTTTCTAACATTTTATACTCGCTTCTATTCAAATTAGCATTCATAGGCACCAAATTATCAATATCACCAGATCCTTTAAAAATACTAGCAATTAAATGACCACCATCGTCACCAGACAATCGATCAACACCACCAACTTTTCTTTGGGCATATGTATTTCGCTTACCCTGACCTAACTGAAGATTTGCCTCCACACTTTTAATTCTTCCCTCTGAATCGGTTTTGTAGCGATAGCCATTTTGGGTTGTGTAACTTATGTTTGGTTTTAACGCTTTCTTTCCATCGACCCGCGTATAGTGATTAACCCCACTCCCTACCTCTATCTTCCTCAACTGCTCCTGCTTTACCCCGCCAACATCTTGTTGAATCTTCCGCGAATCCATCGCATTATATGGCACATGATTCACTGGGCCTCCGGCTGGCGCAAGAGAAGGCGTACTGCCATTGAGGTTGGTTTGGAGATTGTCCATTCCACGAACAAAGCGGTCTTTCACTTGCCCAGTGGCTCCTTTTACGGCAAGGCTCGCTTGGCCAGTGGCTATTGTAGCGCTCATTTTCATGTTTTTTGCATAGGTGTTGAGTGCTTGTACTCCTCTGGTTCGCGTGTTACTCATAGAAGTTCGAAAACTCGGTCGGGTTGGAGGAGTTTGCGTCGCCAGTCTTAATTCAATCTCATGCCGGGTTTTGTAACCGTCCTTGCCACCGATTCGACCTAGCTTGGCCATTTGGCTGCTATTCGCGATTTTCGAAACACCTTTATCGCCGACAACCGCTGTACCAATAAGCCCCAGAGCATACCCAGTCCACTCGCCACGGCTTTGCGCGTCGCCATTGATCACATCGTCCTCAAATGCGTTCCACAGTTCATTCGCAATTTCTCCTACCAACGCAGGATCTTCCACAATCGCGCCAATAAATTCAGTCGTATCAGTAATGAACCCTATTGGATCAGTAACGACATCAACAACACCTTCAACCGCATCTCCTACGGCATTTACAGCTCCGCTCCCTAGCCCTTTAAAGAAGTTGAACGTTGAATCCCACCATCGCCCGCCTTCGTCCACGTCTTGCTCGACAGGGGGCATCGCGCATGCTTGAATCGCTTGTTCGTCATTCGCCATCGCGCTGACCGGGAAATGGTTCATGTAATACCAGCTCATTGATTCGAGTCCGCCCGGGATATTGGCATAAGCGCCCGTGTAGAAGAACTCAACTGGCAACGCCGTCTGGTAGATCGCGCTTTCCTGTCCGGTCAGGTCTAATGTGTCCGGTGGCGCCATTTGGATCGCTTCGGTGACGAGGTTCGTGTATAAAGCTTCTAGATTTGCATCGATTTCGGCAAGTGTTTCTGCGGAAAGAATTGCTCCGCCACTCGACCAGTTTGCAACGTGAGAGACAACGGTCGTCACTTCTTGGAGCGTGGTTTCGGCTTGCGCCAACAATGCTTCATTTTCTTCGTCGAGCGCATGTAGTTTCCCAATTGTTTCTCTTGCGTGGTCTTTACCCCGGTCTACCTGTCTTAAGACCTCTTCCATTGAAAAAGGTGTAAGCGCAAGAATATCACTAATCGAGGTGCGAATTGATTCAATTTCGCTCGCATCGTCTGTTGCCGTTGTCGCGATGCGTTCAAGGCCGTTCTTAATCTCACCAGAAAGGAACTCCTCTCTAACGATGGCCGAGCTTGATTCAAAGCCGAGTACGTTCGACTTGACTGTATCTAATTGTTCCATGTATTGACGAATGAGTAAATGAAACGCTTCGAGAACAGGTAAATGAAGCCTCTTAAAATGGTCTTTTAACGCCTCTCCGCCTTGGCCTTGCAAGGACTCTAGTTGTTCAATCTTCTGGATGCTTGCCCGTAAGCTTTCAATGTTGTCGGAATCCTGTTGTTTGGAAAGCTTGATTTTGTCAATCGCATCGATCACTTCTTGTACATCAAGAACCTTCATCCATTTGGCACCCTTCCCTGTCATTATCTGCGGCTTGCGAGTGTTTGATCGACTTCTCCGTACGTTTTAACAAGCTCCTCGCTTTCTTGTTGAACGTTTTTAAACACATCCAAAAACGCCTTGAGTTGAGTAGCGTATCCACTTTCAAACTCGGCCAGTTTTGTGAGAAAGGCCATTGATGAGGTCTCAATTGCTGGTTCACTATCTGAAACGGTGAAATTTGCTTTATCACCTGCATCGCTTAATGCGCTTAGTGCTTCTTCTTCATCTACTTTAATTTCAGGCATCCTGTGGTCTCCTTTCCGTTTACGTTGATAGACGGTTCCGCAAGGACTGCAAAGACGTTTCCATTGTTAGAATGGAAGTAGAACAGCTAGACACCTCTCCTTGCAGATTGGAAATCTCTGTTTCAATTGAGCTAAGCATTTGCTCAGCGCGATCCTGCGCATCTGAGTACGATCCTTGCATTTCGCTGCGAATATCCTCATGCTCAGATGCTTCATTGCCACGCCAAGCGTCGCCGTCGATTTCAGGCTCTTTGATTTTTGCTTTATGGTTATGGAGCATTTCTTGTTCTGTGCTTAGCGAGCGTTTCGCTGTTCTTAACCGTTCAATCTTATCTTCTGCATTTCCGAGCTGTGTACGAATCGTACCAAGCTTCGTTTGCAACTGAAGAATTTTCGTCGAGTCTGCCACGATAAAAACAATCCTCCTTTTCTATAAATGGTTTTAGCAATGTTCATTTAATAACTAAGATTCACTTTTTTCTTTTTCCATTTTATAGAATTCTAAAGAAACTGTCTACTAATGTCCCATTACGTTTAATAGACTAATTGTCCGTTGTTCCTATATAGAGAGGCAGCGCTTAGCCCTGTAACGCAAAAATCCCCGCATTCGCGAGGTGGGGGAATTATAACGATTCGGAGCTGGATCGGACGTTTGTTTTGATTGTGGGCAAGTTCCAAGCATATAAATGAATAAAGTCTTTGCATAATTAAACTGAACAGTACGTCACCATAAGCTTTTTAGACCACCTCGTACACTATCAATCGCCAAAACACCGCATCACAATAGGCAGATTTTAAATCGTTTAATTCTTGCGGGTCAAACAAAATTCTTGTCGTCTAACCAAGCACTAAGTTATCCGGCACTAAACTCATTCAACTATTTAAAGAGGCACTTTTTTTCCGGAAAAATTTCCACTGCTTGACCCCAACTCAGCTGTCTTATTGACTACGTATGATTAATAAATCGAAATGGGTCCATAAGGTCCCTGGATAATTTTAATATCTGTTTCAAATATAGAAGTTAATAATCTTGGTTCCATGATTTCTTTCACCGTACCGAAAGCAGCGATCTGCCCATCCTTCATTGCACAAATACGATCCGAGTATTTGGCGGCAAAATTAATATCATGCATGACCGTTAAAACCGTTCTCCCTAAGTCATCTGCCACATGCCTTAAATACTCCATCATCTGCACCGAGCGAGCAATATCGAGATTATTTAGTGGCTCATCAAGCAAGACATATTCCGTTTCTTGACATAGAACCATAGCGACATAAGCCCTTTGCCTCTGTCCACCGGAAAGCTCATCTAAGTAACGATCTTCTAAATCCGTTAAATCAAGAAAATCAATATACTTTGAAATGATTTCCTCATCTTCATCTGTGAGTCTTCCATTAGAGTACGGAAAGCGACCAAATCCAGCCAATTGTCTTACGGTTAATCGCGTAACAAAGTGGTTTTCTTGCCGAAGAATGGTAATAATTTTTGCTAAATCCTTAGACTTTGTACTCGTAATGTCCATGTTGGCGATCTCGATTTGACCTTCATCCATGTTTAATAGTCTACCAATCATCAATAGGGTAGTCGATTTCCCAGCGCCGTTTGGCCCAATTAGCGAAGTAAAGCCTGCTTTTGGAATCTCAATATCCAAAGGGCCGATTTTCACATTATCCGAATACTGCTTTCTAGCGTTAGTAATTTTTATCATAGTGACCTCTTCCTTAAGATAACAATTAAAAAGATAATCCCACCAAATAATTCAATGATGACTGTAACAACAGCTTGCGAGTTAAAGACATGATACATGATAAAGTAAGCGGTTGTTAGAACACAAAACCCAATTGCCATCGCCATTGGAAAGACATATTTGTGATCATAGGTTGGTGCCGCTTGGTAACTTAAAATCGCAATTAAAAAGCCAAAGAATGTTAAAGGTCCAATTAAAGCTGTAGAAACGGACATTAAGATCGCAATTAAAACAAGCATATAAATAATACTAGGTTGAAATTTAATCCCAAAGGTTGTAGCGACATCTTTTCCGAGTGATAACGCATTTAATCGATTTGATTTGGCAATAATCAAAACGGCAACAAGGATCACTAATGGAATAACGATTGGAAAATAAGCCGCATCCGCATTATTAACAGAACCAAATAATCTCGTCTGCAACAGATCAAATTCAGATGGAGCTAGCAGTCTTCTCATGAAGCTAGAGATTGAACCAAGTCCACCCCCGATAATAATTCCGATGAGTAGCATTAATTGTAAATTACCATACTTACCAGAAAGTAACCATCCATAAAGAATTAAGCTCAAAGAGACCATCAGCACAACTTGAAGGAGAAATGAGCTAAGTCCAGTAAAGCTAATGAAGGCACTTGCGCCAAACAAAAAGATCGTACCCGTTTGAATCGCTGAATACAGTGATTCAAACCCTAATAGAGACGGTGTAACGATCCGGTTATTCGTAATCGATTGAAAAGCGACCGTTGACAAACTATGACACACAGCGGCAATCAGCATTGCAACAATGCCGACGATCCTTCTTTCCACAACAGGAATAAATGAAGGAGAATCTACCGGTACTGGATTGTTATACAGAAGAAGACCCAATGAAGAGATAATACCAAGAACAATTAAGCTTGAGAGAATGATCCAGTAACGTCTTTCTTCTTTCTTTGTGCGAAAGGCACGTGCTGATCTTCTTTTATGATGAGAGCTAGTTTTCACTTGAACATGCTCGGTTTGTTTTTGTTCTAAAGCATTCATCCTAGCCTCCTTGGTCTTCTCTGTCTTAGTAAAATCGTAATAAATACGACCGCTCCAACCGTTCCTAGAATTAAGGAAACAGGTACTTCATACGGCATGATAATCGTCCGAGAGAGAATGTCACACAGCATAATGATTCCCATCCCGATTACACATACCCAAGGCAAATTACTTCTCAAATCATCCCCTCTGAACATGGAGACGAGATTCGGAACAATTAAGCCAAGAAACGGTAAATGTCCAATGACTGCGGCAACGACTCCAACGGCGACGGCAATTAGCCCATTTGCAACAAGAATAAGGGTATTGTAATTAACCCCGAGACTTTTCGACACATCTTCGCCAAGGCCAGCAAGCGTTAAGCGGTTGGCATAGATAAAAATGAAAAATGTGACCAGAACGATAATCCATAGAAATTCATAGCGACCCGCTTGCACGGCTGTAAACGAACCAACAAACCAACTCTCAATCACTTGTGCCATTTCAAAAAAGAGTCCTAAAAACGTTGAAACAGCCGATATTACAGCTCCAAGCATTAAACCAATAATCGGAACAATAAGAGAAGATCGAAGTCTAACACGTCTTAAAAACAAAAAGAAAATCATCGTGCCAATAAAGGAAAAGACGATCGCACCAGTCATTCTCAGTACTAACGACGGTCCCGGAAAAAGCAAATAAACCGTCAGTAGCCCAAGTCCGGCCCATTCGGTTGTCCCAGTTGTCGTTGGTTCCACTAGACGATTTTGAGTAATGAGCTGCATCACAAGACCAGTCATCGCCAGTGCTGCACCCGTTAACATTAAAGCTATCGTTCTCGGAACTCGCGTGATGAAAAACATGTCCCAGCCATCTACTTGCCCGCGAATATCATAGACACCAGTAAACAACGAAATCACTCCGAGTAAAATTACTCCGATAATCGCTAAGATAAAGGATTTCGTCCATATCTTATTCTTCTTATAAAAGCGGGATTGAGAGGTTCTCTCAATCCCTGGGTCAACTTTTTTTTGCACTACATTAAACCCCTTTACGTTACTCGTTTAAAGCATCCGTAATGATATCAAAAATCTCAATAAATGTTTGAATGGACTCATTTGTATAAGTATCGTTAGGAGCATAGACAATTTGTTCTTCAGTAATCGCTGTAGTGTTTTGAAGAGCTGGTGAATTATCAATGACATCTTGTGCTGGAACGCTCTCACTCGCTTCAGATGTCGCTGCATCACGATCTAAAACCATCAACCAATCTGGATTGCTTTGCGCAATCGCTTCAACAGAAATTTCATCACCTTGGTGATCTGCAGTACCACCCTCAACTTCTAGTGCTGGTGTCCAATCAAGGATTTCATAAAGTGGGCCCCATACTCGACCTGATTGTGGTGCAGCGTAATTGACACCCCCACCAGAAACGATGACTGCCATCATTGTGTCAGTTCCATTATAAGCTTCTTGTGCATTTGCAATCGACTCTTCGAATTCAGTTACTAATTGCTCAGCTTCTTCGTTCTTATCAAAAATCTGTCCTAATGTACGCGTTCCCTCACTAAAACCATTAATTAAGTTTTCACCAGGCGTTGCTGCTTCTTCTGAGACATCAAAGTTCAAGTCAACAACAACCGCATTTGGTACTAAGTTTTTGATATCATCATAACGATCACCGAAACGTTGACCAACAATAACAAGATCAGGATCAGCCGCTGCAATTAATTCTAGGTTTGGTTCACGATGATTCCCAATATCTTCAACACTATCGTCTGACACATACCCTGAATCTGCATGCATAATTGTCTTTGGAGCAGCCGCAAGTTCAATACCCCAAGCTTCTAATGTTTCGAAAGCGCGACTGTCAAGAGCAACAACCGTCTCTGGATTAACAGGAACCTCAACTGTCCCATGCATATCTGTGATTTCAACCGTTTCAGGAGCATCTGTTTCTCCTACTTCGCTACCTGTATCTGTTTCAGTTGTATCAGTGTCGGCAGATTCATTATCCCCGCCGCACGCTGCTAGTAATAAAACTAGAGTAGCCATAATCATCGATAATTTATATTTCCCCATCACGTAAACCTCTCCCCATTATGTAAGTTAAGCTGATAATTGATAAGATAGCTTTCAGTTGCCAAGTGCAAACCAAAACAATATTATCACTGATAATAATTATCATTATCAACCCACTGCCAAGTATACCAGTTATCCAGGAAGCGTCAAGAAGTTTTTGTAAAAAGAAAGCGCTATTCTCACACTCTAAAAGACGTATGAAAGTTCTATCTGGGCAATTATATCCTATAAGTACGCTCTTACTTGATCAAACCCAAACTGGCGTTAGGTTGTGAAATTTTGATGGTAGGGTTCATATTAACTCACTAAAAAGCGTTCAATTGATAGTTTAATTGGGAATTGTTCTTTGCGCTTACCGTATAGCAGAAAACAAAAATAAGAGCCCTTAATTGGTCTTGGGCTCGTTTTTCTGAAAAAAGTAGTTTATATTAATTAATAGTTATTCAACACCTCCTCGCCTTGGTCTTTCAAGGACTCTAGTTGTTCAATCTTTTGGAAGTCTTTCAATGTTGCCGGAATGCAGTTGTTTGGTAATCTTGATTTTGCCAATCCATCGATCACTTCTTGTACATCGAGGACCTTACAGTTATTCACTCAGCAATTCACGTGCACTTTTTTAGCGTAAAAAGAACGCAAGAGTTATTCCTGCGTCCTACTAAATTTCCTATAATAAACAAACAATATTAAATATCGTACTAGAATAAATAAGGTTACATACATGCGCTATTCCACTAGTTTACATGGATCACTCCATAAGCAACAAAGACATATATCTTTTCGGATATCTAACTCTTATTAGTAATCAAGTTGCTTGTCGTGCCTCTTTATTATAGTTTCCAATAATTGATATCGTTTTGTCTGCCACGTTACTTCCGAGAGATCCATATAATTCCTTATCACCGATGACGTAAAATTCCTCTTTCGCACGGGTTGCTGCCACATTCATAATATTGGCTTCAGAGACGGCCCAACTAGCTGCACCACTACTTGTAGAATCTGCCCCTAACACAAAGTAAACAATCTTTGCTTCTTTCCCTTGAAACGTATGTACTGTCCCGACATTGACTGGCTTACCATTTTCTCTTTTTGTAAAATCAATGTCATCTAACACACGTGCCATTTTAAAAGCAACGTTTCTAAATGGCGTGATGACATAGATCTCTTCAGCTAAATCCGGGTTATCTTGCAAACGATTCGTAATTAACTTTTTAAGTAAGAGAGCTTGTTCTTTCACATACTTGTCAATGGCATTTCCTGTTGAATCAAACCAATCTGATTTCCCCTGTGCGGCATCCCCTTCTTTACCTTGAACCATTAAGTTGTTATACGAGATCTCATTTGAAATGGTAAACATCGGGTAATTTGACCGTCGATGCACCCAAAGAGGGATACCAATCCATTCTTCATCGTCTTTTTGAAAGCCAAACTGACTCGTTGCATCAACAAGCGTTTGAGTCGATGCATCAGCGGAGACAAAGGTTTCATCTACTTTGTAATGCCTCCCTATCAAACTCAAAACAGGCGAATCTAAAGTTAATACAGGCTTGATTTGTGATGGGTCTCCAACGACCATCACCTTTTTACTTCTTAAGATGGCCCCGACACTCGCTTGTGGCAGTGCTTGGCCCGCCTCATCTATAAATAAATTCCCGATAGAGTTTTCATTCAAATGTTTAAACATCCGACCAAAACTAGCGAATGTTGTGCTAATGACAGGGATCGTGAAGTTGATCCATTGCCACGACTCAGCAAGTATTAAAAGCCCATTTTCTTTTGCAATATAATCAGACTGCTTTTGCCAAATCATCCTCGCCTTCTTTACATTCTTTCTGTTTTCATAAAGAAATTGTTTCCGTACTTTTAGCGCTGAAATAAAGAGCTCTGATTGTAAGGTACGGAAATGATCAGAAAACCATGGGTTGGATTTTTGGAGTTGATCATAGGAGAGTGAAAAATCAAGTACCTTCCTATCACTTTTCACCAAATCTTCTCTCAAGACTGTTATTTGCTGCTCTAAATTTCGCAAAATCGTTTGTTCAGTACTAATCCATTGATTCAATTCAGCCTGTGATTCTTCAATCCTTTTCACTGCGCTCTTTACTCTTTTTTCATAATTATGTAGTTGCTTCTCCAATTTCGACTGCGTCTTTTTTAAGTCTGTTTGCTGTTGAGTCATCTGATTCAGTTTGTCATTTGCGCTTGTAAGCTCTTTCATGTATTCGTTCATTTCCGGCACCTTTAACAGTTTTTTTACCCAGAAAAGGCTCGGCTTTTTTGCGCTAATGACATCATAATTCCTTTCAGCTTGAGCTTGTACATTCTTTAGATCTTCGAGTTCGATAGATGTGCTATCATGTTCCTTTTTAAGATGAGCCATTTCCTGTTCGACTCTTTCCATGTCGTCTCTCTCTCTTTTTTTAACGGAGGCTAAGGCTTCATGCTCCTGCTTTTCTTTTTCATTAAAAGCAGCAAGTTGCTCAGTATAGTCAATGGTTACCTTTTGAAAAAGAGATACCTTTTCACTGAATTGTTGTATCGTTTCTCTTTCTTTTTTTAATCGTTCAGTAAGACGCATAAATTCCTTATAGGCATCTTCATTCGTTTGGTAGTCATCTTCTAAATTTTTCTCAATTGATTCGATATGTAAGAGAACGTTATTCATATTTTTCGAGGCGCCACCCTCCAATGAAAAGGTCCCCCAATTCTCATCTTCTACATGTTCAAGGGTAAGAGCACGATTTTTCCCAATCCCTTCCACCTTTACTTTAGAGTTGGATAAATGCTTAAAATAATCGGCTTCAGCAAGCTGATTTTGAAATTCTTCTGAGATTTGCTCGTTCTTCGGCAATTCTCTAACAATGTTTTGAACCGCACCGTTATTTGAACTGGCAACAACGATATTCTTCTCAGAAATAATGTGTGGCAAAACACCCAATTTGGCATTTTTCCAGTACGTCAAGCTACCGTCTATACGTTTTGTAGATAAAGCGACGATTTCCGATGCTTGCTGTACAACTAAATCCGCAAAAATATCTTTAAGTAAGGTGGTTTTACCTGTACCTGGTGGACCATTTACACTACGAATGGGGTTACGATCATTTGAGGCGAGATTAACCGCAACCTGTTGCATAAAGGACAACGCAAACTTCGGATTACTCGGGAAACGTCCAAGAGGATAAAATTTCGGCTGTAAAATACTCTCAAAAGCACTCGGATTAAAGTGAGGGGACTCTTTATTGCTGTCAAGATTCTGGCGAGATCCTACAAACCCATTAAAATAGCGATCCAAGTTCTGATTCGACTTTTTCTTTGCCTTATTCAAATCCTCTATAAAAAACGAATGGAGATTAGGATCACTATTCGTGACATCGTTCACGAATTGATAACGAAAATGTTCCTTAGACACCACGTATTTTATGAGAAGTTCCTTCATGGTTTGATTAAAGTCTTCTTCAAATCTCTTTTTCAGATCCTCTTTAAAATTATCTTCAAACCCGGTGAAGTTTTTAGGGAATTTCTTGTATTGTTGAACATAGCCACTCATTGTAAAGAATAACTCGTCTTCTTTGAAATTGAGTTCGTTATCAAAGCTTAATAAGAAGGTGAACTTGTCAGATTTACTCACCTCTTCATACGATTTTTCAATCTTAAATTGACTCCTCAACAATTCAATTACTTCTTCAAAATTGAAAATGCCAAAATAAAGTACGAGACCCGATTTCTTGAAGCCCTTGTCAGTAATGTTTCGTTCTACTTTTTGCTTTTCTAAAAAGCGTAAGAAAAAGCTATGCCAGTCTTCTTCTTGAGTACGTAATGGCACTAAAGAAGAATCTTTTTTATTAATAGAACCTTCCGACAGCTGTTCGATCATGATCCATGCATCTAAAATATCGTTTCGTCTATTCATATAACCCCCCTGATGTATTTGTTCAGTAATTTTCCACAACCTGATTTAATTATGTAGCCATACATTCTATCTACACCAATGGGAGTAGATCTCTTGGAAATTTTAACATAGTCTTAGGGTTTTAAGAGAGTATAATTGGTCATTTTACTAGACTTATGCTAATCGTAATCCTTTATTAACTTCTATCATTATAAGCTCTAGCTATTACTCCGTATAAAAAGGACACCCTTAAGGGAATCCCAAATGAATTGTTACCTTCAATTCTAGCTAAGACTTATTTTTCTGCCTGATGTTAGGGGTGACGGAGGGCATCCCGTGTTTAAATGAGTCAGCATATCTCCCTGGTTAAGTCGCTCACGATTACCTTCATAAATTCTCCTCAAATATATTGATTTTAGCCTAATTGACCTAAAGTAATCTGTCCAACTAAATGTAGCCTATCCATCCACGCACTCATATAGAGTGCGATATCGGAAGATGAATATATTCAAAACGTAATCTATATTTCAATTCACCCAATCATAAAGAGTGCGATTAAACACGGTTGATTATTTGTTATCCAGCATTAAATTTCAATCCACGCAATCATGCAAAGTGCGATAATTTTGATTCTGATAAAACAAATGGTAGATGTATTTCAATCCACGCACTCATACAGAGTGCGATCACGTCATTTCTCAAAAGCCAAGAGTGGTTCATATTTCAATCCACGCATCCATACAGAGTCCGATGTCTGCATATGCTTGCTCAATTACTTGATTCATAATTTCAATCCACGCACCCTTACAGAGTGCGATGTTGGCAAGCAGTGGGTCCTATACAACAAGCATATATTTCAATCCACGCACCCATACAGAGTGCGATGAGCCGACTTGACAGGTGTGCGTATGACGCAAGATATTTCAATCCACGCACCCATTCAGAGTGCGATTCCTATACAACCACATTAAACAAGCAGTCATTCCTTATTTCAATCCACACACCCATACAGAGTGCGATGAAGATTGATACTGCCTATATAGGAGGGGAAACGATTTCAATCCACGCACCCATACAGAGTGCGATCAGAGGTTGGCGGAAACTATAGTGGAGGATCAGATTTCAATCCACGCACCCATACAGAGTGCGATACGATACAAATACTGCTGCACAAGGTCGCACAAAATTTCAATCCACGCACCCATACAGAGTGCGATTTTGGTCTTGGATTTATCCCGTATGCGCTAGATATTTCAATCCACGCACCCATACAGAGTGCGATGACATCGCGGTCATCAACGGTCTAATTAACGACTCATTTCAATCCACGCACCCATACAGAGTGCGATCTATCAATATTTACGAAGTAAAGATGTCCCTCTAATTTCAATCCACGCACCCATACAGAGTGCGATGTGTGGGCGTTTGATGTGGTTTATGCGTATTGCGATTTCAATCCACGCACCCATACAGAGTGCGATGCAGGTTTCGGATCGCTCACTTTCCTTGTTTAGCATTTCAATCCACGCACCCATACAGAGTGCGATGAGGTCGCTATGCGCCGAGTGGATGGGTTCTTTAGACATTTCAATCCACGCACCCATACAGAGTGCGATTTAAACAATGGGTTAAAGAGTACATTGAAAACCTCATTTCAATCCACGCACCCATACAGAGTGCGATAATCGCAGGCAGGCGCAATGAACCGACTTGGCGTCATTTCAATCCACGCACCCATACAGAGTGCGATAGCACGTTCAAGGTATTTGATTGATTCATTTAAAATTTCAATCCACGCACCCATACAGAGTGCGATTTACAGAGGGCGACGAGTTTATCGACTTAATGGATATTTCAATCCACGCACCCATACAGAGTGCGATTCGAGCTTATGAAAGGCGACATATGGTTCAGCGTATTTCAATCCACGCACCCATACAGAGTGCGATTACTTCTCGATCCTTTGACTCGATTGACTTGGATACATTTCAATCCACGCACCCATACAGAGTGCGATGTCTTCTCGGCGCGTCCAGCCGGTTATAGCCGGATTTCAATCCACGCACCCATACAGAGTGCGATGCTAATTGATACCCCTAACAATTCGGAGATCTTATTTCAATCCACGCACCCATACAGAGTGCGATTTATCAACGTTTGAATGATATTAGAGACTTGAAAATTTCAATCCACGCACCCATACAGAGTGCGATGATGCGGACATTGTGGAATTCCTTTGGTGGGATCAATTTCAATCCACGCACCCATACAGAGTGCGATTATATCCTTTTTCGATGCTTGAAATCCTAGTGCTATTTCAATCCACGCACCCATACAGAGTGCGATTTGTCTTTAGGAATGTTCATGATCTGAAGGTAATATTTCAATCCACGCACCCATACAGAGTGCGATAGCGAATTTCACTAAGTTTCAGTACATAAATGAATAAAAAGGCTAACAAATAGCTACTCATCCCCAGTTTGCGAGACATATCCAATTAACTTATTACATATTATTTCATATTCGACATAATTATTGGTGCGGGTCTTCTAGGGTTTTTATGTTCACTTGGGATCCGCACTAGTTAAGAACGTTTAAAACCTACTTTAATTTTCTAGTCATTTCTTTTCCATTGACCTCGTCTTCAATAGAAGGTAATGTTTGCTGTTTTCCCTTTTTTGCATTATTTCTATTTATAGTAAACCACTGATGCGATGCTTTGTCATTAACTGAATTTCCACCTGGTTTTGTTTCTGCTTTTGGGTATGAAATCTCTTTAGTAAATGGTTGTTCTAATTTCGTTATTTCAAGCAACTCTTTTCTTGGTGTACTCAAGTCGTCAGGTAGTTTAAGTTCTAAGTCTTCGCCTTTGTCAAGCTCAACCCAATTTCCTTTCCCCCCTTCCTCAGAAGATGTGTATTCATTTAAGTGCCAGTGACCGTCTTCATAATTAATCTCCCGCAAAACAAGTTTTTCAAGCTTTATTTGCACACTTCCATAACCAAGGGGTTTTCCCTGTCCTAATTTATGACCATTCTCCTCATTATTAAAATCCAACGACCATTGTAGTTGCTGAAGTTCCTCCTTAGTAAGCTGTTCAAAATAAACTTCGAATGTAAAGTCGCTATTAGTTTTTAGTGGCCTAATTTTTCGAGTCATATCAGTACTTTCCTCTATACTTGCAGGAATGTTTGCTCCATGCCAATAAAATTTGCGACCTCTTATTCTTATATCTTTTATATTTAAGGGTTCTCGGTTTTTATTTTTTAGTTGTGCATAATCATACGTCCAGAGTCGATTATTAGAATATTTTTCGTTTATTTCTGTGTAAAACTCAGTTGTATTGAACCTAGGTTCACCTAGCAATATTCTAACGGTCTCTTCATAGTATTCATTATGGCTTGGATTAATTGAGGCATCACCAAATCTCACTTTTGATGCTTTGCCTGCCTCTTCAGAAACAAAACCGAACAAGGCGCAACTTCTACATAGATTGTTCTTGCATTTGCAAGATTGATACCCACCATGGTGTTCAATTAAATCTCCAATTGTTTTCAAAGATGCTTCTTGAGAAAGCATTGCAGGGGAAAGATGTGTAAATTCATCATTAATTGTAGAATAATAAACTGGAATTTCATTCACTGATTCACAAATCATAAACTTAGTATATCCCGAGTGCCTACTTTTCTCTTTGTTGAGGTTTATCTTTTCATTTCTATAATTCTCTAACACTTTGATTAATCGTTCGATCTCTTCCGTTGACACACTTTTCTTATTTAAATGTTTCTTCACAACAAATACTGATTCGTGGTGCTTTTTCTTACCGAATGGCTCACCAATATGTACATACCCACGCTCATACATAGAACCTTTTATCTCGCTTACATCATCTACATAATAAGGCATTCTTCTATCGTTTTTATATGGATCCTGGGATCTTTCTATAAATATAGTACTACCTTCAGTAAAACTCGTCTTTTTAAAGACCTTTCCAAATTTATTTTCCTTAGTAACATTCAACATCACTCTCTCACAAGGCTGAATGAAGAATTGATTGCTCGTTTTATCAAAAGACAGCAATCCTGCTTTCTTCGGCTCCATAGACCTCTTGTGAATTGGCTTATTCGTATTAATTTGGGATAGGCATCCATTAAATGCTGCTTCGTGAACACTTCGAACCATTCCCTTTATTTCAGAACCTGGTATGGTCGGTTCATAGTGTGAGCTTTTTGTCTTTGCATGTTCTTTCGAATACTCATATGAAAAAAACTCCTGAGTTTTCTCGTTATCTCCAACGGTTTCTGAATTAGGTATGAATATAGGTGACTTTGTCGTTAACGTACATGTAAAATAACCAGTGAAATTACCGTTTTCAGGTTCAGTCCGTTCACACTTCGCATCTAAAGAAACGAAGTTATATGGATTTACAAACCGTCCCTCTTCTTGGTTTCCTTTATTCTTTGACATTCCCTTACTCCTCCTCCCATTTTTCTAAGTCAATGAAGCGTTCATCCTCATACTGATAGCTTTTCTCGTCAAATTGAAGATATTGTCGTACACGCAAGCCCAGTTTTTCGCCTTTTTTTAATGTGATGGGCACCCAGAGACTTGCTCCTCTTGCTTCTCTTAAATGAGACCATTCGTGGTTATCAGTAATCGAACTTCCCCAAATTTTTTGTGTTTCTTCTATATAGTAACTCTCATCGCCAATCTCACTATCTATGCGATGACGACATCGAAATTCTTGGCCCACTCGCATCGCTCGAAATTCACTTTCCTTTGTGAACACACGGAGTTCTTGCAGATAATGAAGTGTATCTTCTATGTTTCTATCGTTGAAATGAAAAAATGAATTTTTGTACCTTCCTAAACAGATTTCATCTACAAAAACAGCATAGACATAGCCTTCGAAGAGATCAGGCGGGATCGCACCTAGAAGATGTTCCTCGCTAATCGTTTCGACATTGATCGTTTGAGAGCTCCTTTTTCTTACCTTAAGTGAGTCCATTGTTCCACTCCTTTACTGCACGTGCTGCTTCTTTGAAATATGCACTCTCGTTTGTAAGCTCTTGACCATTTAAATTAATCTTTTTGGTTGGATGCTTCTTGAAAATCCCTCTTCCAACCGAAGTTTCCCCTCCTATAGCAAGAAACCCCTCTTGCAAATCTTTTATTACCCATAGAAGCATTCCACAGATCGCTTCATTTGATAGCCCGTTGTTTTTGCCTGTCCATCGCAGCACTAACTCCGTCTCACCCCTTACTGCTACTTTGCCTGTATACAACGCTCCTTCAACCGTTCCACCTGTAAACCGATCGATTGCATTTCTTGTAATGGAGAGCGACCGATCTTTATTTAAGACGGATTGGTCTACTTGAATGAAAGATGCCTGTAACTTTTCATCCTTCAGTACCGTAGTCGACGAGCCAAACAAGGCTTCAATCAGTTTCGTTTTACCTGACATCTCTTTGAAAGAAGTATCTAAAATAAAGCTTAAACGTGAACGGATAGCCCCGGCCCATGTTGTACCAGGGATGACTGACTTCCCATTAGCTTGAAGATGTACGTAATCATCTTCATTTTTTTGTTCATCCTCCTTACTGTTCAGATTTCCATCTTCATTTTTCTCATCAATACGGTATGAACGAATCATCAGCGTATCTTTTAAAGCAAGAGGAACCCATAAGCTGAAATGCGTAGTCTTATCGAGCTTTATTTGATCGTTTCCTAACAATCGTTTATCTTCAATAACATTTTTGTCAGACTTGATTAAACAGTCCCAGCACCACGTTAACCACCGCTTTGCGTCTTCTTTCTTCTCATAGTTAAACTCTTCAATTTGAACGGATTTCAATGTTAGTTTGCCAAAACCTCGGTTGGTTTTCGCACCTATTCTAAAGTGTCCGCTATCGATTCCTTCTAAAATCCCATTTATAAGTGCTTTTTCTTTGTTTGTATTTTTTTCATCGTTCTCATCACGAATGACCCATTCCAAACGAATCTCCCAACTTGCGCCGGTTTCAATCACTTGATAGTGATACAGTGCTTTCTCTTTAGCAAGCTTATCTTCACTAAGTTCGACGCCATCGCGAATCGTAATCTTTTCATTGTTAATCTTCATTGAATGAACGATAAGTCGGCTTTGACGTTCTTTATTGCCAAATAAAGAATCAATCTCGTTTTTATCCAATACAAATATTTGTTCAAGTTGATGACGGAATGCCCCAGCAAGTGAACTTCCTGGTACAAATGGATGATTAAACGCGTCGACAACGACATCGTTTTTTGTCTCATTTGTTTCACCCGATCCTGAAAGTAGTGGAGATGCCAATTTACCTTTTAAAAAGAGATACGTTCGCTGCTTGATCTTATTAGTCATTCTTCTCCCCCCTTATCTTTAAAAGAAGAGCTTGAAAGTAACCTTTCCTGAATTGTTCTGATTGATTTTTACAATCGTCATAAATCTGCTTTCTTATATCGCCTTCTGGAATCTTATTTAGCTCTTGTATTTTATTGCCTTTAAATAATCGGTCCATTCGATGTACAACCGTTTGACCAGTCAATCTTTTGTTCTCCACGTTAGCTGCTTTATTTCTACCTGCCTGTAATTCAGCTTGATTTTTTTTAGCATCATTCATTTTCCTCATTAAAAATTCAACAAATGTATGATCCCTTTTCAATTCATTTGTTTGCCCTATCTCCATTACTCTTTTCTCATATTCGGATTGGGTAGAATTGATTGGCGTAACCATGATTCGGCCATAACCAGCACCTGTATCCATCCCCCAAGAGGCGTGCTCAATCGACTGCCAATCTTGCCTGTTGTTTTTAACAATAAAAACAGTTCCTGCATCAAGCGCTGCCAGTTGTTGCTTCGGCATACCCCACTTCGCATGAAAACCTGACACCATTGTTTGTTTCAGAAACTTTCTCTTTATCTCTAAAGCGTCTTTTAAATGAATCTCCAGTTCCTTTTGAAAATATGTAGGGTCTGAAGTAGCAACACCGTAGTCATTTGTCCCTATATATGGGGTGAGCAAAACAAGCGCTACCCAGTCCGTATCAACCGTTCTCCTAGTTGGCTGTAAAGGTTTATCATTTAACGTCATTCTTACCGTCCCGTACTCCGCTGTTCGGGAACGACCTAATCGTAGTTGCCAATTTCGCTTTTTCATACACGCAACAAGACGTGCGATGTCTTCCTTGGGGCCTTTCCAAGATCCGGAGAATGTTTGTCCTTGCGATAAGGCTGTATATTGGAAGAACTGTCCTTGATCCTTCCTGCTTCTCCCTCCTGTGTCTCCCATAGCTCTACCGATCCCTCGATCTTTAGGTCGTGCATGATGCATCCGTATTTCTTTATTCGGTTCGTGCGTTAGAACCATTTGATCTTCAATATGTATTAGCGCTTTTAATGATCGTGGAACACCTTTTCCCTGAGAAATTTCCTGAGAAATATCGTACACGATGGTTTTAGCCAACTTATCCTGTTGTAAATGGGCCGGGCAAGGAGTGAACACTTTTCCGTCTATTTTTGGATAGGCATAATGGAATGTCACACCACCATTTAAGAAGATTCGTGAAAACGTCTCATCTTTATGAGCATCCACACCTAATTGATGATCTTGAATGTACATGCCCGCAAGCGCACCTAGCAACGTGCGACCAGGAATCCAATCTTCACTGCTGTGATAAAGGCCTTTCGAACCAGCAATCAGGAGTGGTTGTTCCAGTGTTAAATCAAAAGCAAGCTCCTCTGTTTCCACTGTCCGCTCGTTTACATTATCTGCTTCACCTTTATTAATCTCGCAAACAACTTCACCTAAACCACGTGTACGTCCGAGGCCTAATGCTCGTAACCCTTGCACACATTTCCTTAATGTTTCTAAGTTAGCTGTATCTTCTAATATAACTCGACTAGAAAACACCGTCCCTTTATTCACCGTTCGAATAGTTCGCAGCGATGTGTGCTTAGCCACATTTTCTTCAATCGCTGTTTGCGATCGAATCATTGTAAATTGTTCTAACACTTCCTCGGGCTCTGTTGTCCGAAATGCTGCGACCACCTGTTTTAAGTCACCGACATGTTGTAAATCCTTTTCCCCACACTCTCCATTTATTGAAACAGCCTGTAGTTCAGCGTCAAATAATTGGAGTCCACTTGATTTATAGTCACCCGTTGTTCCAAATAACTGCTCTAGTTCTCTCTCGTCGATTAATCCCCAGTCAACAAGTTCACGACCGACACCGTGTAAAGCTCCTTTGATACGTTTTGCTGGGATAATAGGAAACCCATGATGATGAGCCACTTCTGTGTCCACTAAACCAGGAATACTATGACCTGTGGCGACGCACAGTTCGCTTACGGTCGTAATTTCGATCTGATAAACGTTCATACAATTTCCTCCTTACCTTTAAAAATAACGCCGTCATAGTAGTCAACCAGTTCAAACGCATCTAACAATAGTTCACGATTTATGCTTTTTAAAGGGACCTTTCTAGATTCAAATTCTTCTTCCATTATCTCCACATGCCCCGCGCCTTTTAAATAAGCTTGGTACAACTGCGCTTGTTTAGAGCGAGGAAATAAACTGTTTGGCTCCGCACGATAACCTTGTAGCTCCTTAATAATATCTATAAGCTTCTTTAAGCTGTCTTTCTCACTACTAAGTGCATAAGGACGTTTGCGCCCTAATGATTCCTCTTCTCTCCCCGTAACATCACGCTCTGTTGGATCACTACCTCTCACAAGCTGAAAATCAATGTAAGACTCTTGACTGTCATTTTTTTCGTTTTTCAGACGCTTGCTTTTTGCTTCTTTACAGCATGCCTCGGCTATTTCATAGGCGAGATGAAAAGGAAAATGTCCATGTACATAGGCAATCCCGGCACAGGCAGACAACGAAAGACTTGTTTCGCTTGTATGCGTCTTCATTTTTGTTAAAAGGGCTTCAGTGAGCGGTAGTCCCCACTCCGCACGGCAAATCATTGTTAAATCGTCACCATCCATAATAAGTGGTCGAATCGGGATTGGCCTATCGTTTTCTTCCCACTTTATCTCTTGAACAACTTCTTCAACGAGCTTCCTATAGCCAGCTGAAATATCTTTTGATAACCTTCGGTGGTTTTGAATTTCTTCAGAGAATGAATTTCCCTCATGAGCTTCTAACGTTTGGTCAAGCTTTTGTCCAATACCATTGCCGTCAATATGAATAACAGCAATATAACTATCTTCGTCCTGCTTCTTCTTAAGATCATCTATTTGGAGAGCCCATTTTTTCTCCTTTGGAGGCTTAACTAACTCATGCAAATTTGATGTTTCTGCAGCTCTTGCTTTAAGAGCTTGTATCGTTGATTGACCTGCCTTTTGCGTAATCGGAAAGCCGCTAAACGATTCTTGTGCCGAAATCGGGTAGGCACCAAAAGGTTTAGGTCGCAGACGTTCTTCTTTTGCTTGAGCAAGTTTGTTTTGAAGCTCTTTGTAAGTCGCGTAATAGGATTTGGCTGGTTCGAACTCTTTTTCTTCAATCATTAGGGTTAGTGTATAACTCTTCTCAATCAATCGAATGGACAGTCTTTTATTTACTTGTTGAAATAATTGGCGATCTCGATAGGCGACAAGTGCATTACCTCCTCCAATAAAGACAACCTCTGCCCTTACCGCTGTTTTATCGAGTAACTGAAACGGTTCATTTGCCTCCCAATCCCACTTTATTGATGCGGGTTCGTCAAATGATTTTAAGACATCAACTAGTTCTGTTTTCATCAGATTACCAACAATCTTGGACGCGCCGATATTCTGTTTTAATTCATTTGTTGCAAATATGTATTCTTGGATGCCACTTATATCATAGATGGCTAGAAATGGCTTGTTATTGCACATCGTTTGACTCTCCTTTTGATCGGAATTCATCGAATAAATTTGCATATGACTGATGTGGGAAAAATAGAGGATTATTTAGCAACATTAATAGCTGATTCAATTGAAATGTTAGAGAAAGAATGACGTTTTCATTCCCATCCTTATCGCTGACATTGAGATCGGCCAAACTAACTCCTAATGGTTCTAACTCTGAAGTTTCATCAAAATGAGCTAATTGGTCTAGTTTTAAAGGCATATCACCTTCGTAGCGATTGTGAGAAAAATGATTTAACTTTTTATTCCAATAGATTAAATCTTCTTTTTCACCATTTATTTTCTTACTCATTTTGAAAGGCTCTCCACTTAAATTTGCTTTTTTTTGATTTGTACTAAGAACAATGTCAAAGTTCTCTCCTACAGATTGTTGACTATCATTTAATTTACAGAGGATACGAATTGGGCGAGTTGATGTTTGTGTACTTGGAATCTTAAGTCTTGTTGAGCTTGGTTGTGTTTTTAATAAAGAGGCTTGCATTCGCACAACAGCATTCACTTTTGTCTTTAAATTTTCGATTTTCTTTACCCATTTATCGACATTCTCTTTATTAACATTTTCACTTTTACACTGGATGACAACAGCTACTGCTTCAATTGGTATAAATTTCAATTGATTACCAGCTTGAAAGATGTAAGGTGTATATTGTTCATCGTAAATCGCTATATCTACTTCTGGGGATATTGCTCCATATGAGTCGATAATGAAAACGCCTTTAGCAATGTGAAATTTTTTTGGTATGACCTGTTTAAATAAATTTAACCATATTTCTTCACGGTAATTACCTGTAGAAAGGTCATGGATCGGAGTCTCTATTCCTAATTGTTTTGAATATGCCATTTCTAATTCTATATAATTTTGCTTTATTCTTTGAACCATCTCAGCTGAACTTCTATACTTTAGTTTCGCCCTTTTCCTAATAGCCATATGAAATGTATCTCTCCTATTTATAATTAATAGTGTAAGCCCCAAAACCATGTGTTGCATTCTTGCCAATATGCAATCTTTCACCAGCTTTTAATAATGGCGTAAATGGGGTCAAATCCCCTTCAAATTGAGCCCAGCCTTCAATACCTGGGATCTCTAATTTTTCAGTTCGGTTCATTGAAAATCGTTTAAAATCATTGAGTTTCCAACTTTGTGATAAGGTTTTAATTTGGTCTGAATTATGAAATAAGCGATCTTCATTCCAGTCCAATTCATTCTCGCTAAAAGCTTGCGATAACAACGTTAACCTCCGACTGATTGACCGAATAATATCTGTAAAGCTAAGGGAATATAGCATTTTTTTCCCCACTTGAACACGTACTGGATTTTTAAAACGCAGCTCTAGTTTGTTTGACTGTATTTCATCACAAATAAGTGGTTCCGGCTTCAAGTACCTAAGTGCCATTTCCCCATCTTTTAAAATAACTTTTCCGGAATACGGATTAGCGATCTCAATCAGTCGAAAAGGCATACGTCTATGCCCCAACCCGCGAACACCAACCTCTTGAAGTGCATCAAGAAATAATCCAGCTCGCTGACTGGTCTCACCAATTAATGTAATATCAAGGGTCAACGTATCCCCTTTTTTCCATTCTATTTTTCCAGAAGGCGTAATTACGCGAATGGTGTAAGGATTGACTGCACCACCTTCATTACCTACCGTATTAAAATGGTTGGCATAATCACAAGAATGCGAGATTGGACAAACATGGCACCTTACTTGAGGAGTGGGGCAAGCTAATCCTCGCATCGTATGACCAAGTGAACCACGAATACTTGATCCTAAAAATGGTGGTAGTCTTCCGGCGGCTTCTGACTTATATGTCACTCGAAGTGTTAATACCTTAATATGCTCAAACATCGTTACCTCACTTTCTCTACCTATAAATAGCGCCCATATACCTCCATCTTTCGACACAATACTTCCTAATTCCTTCTAAAACACAAAAAAACAGCTACATGAGCCGTTTCTTTAGTCTGAGATTTCATTACAAATATTCAATTATTAATATCATGAACTAAACAGTCGTTTTACTAGTAGATATGATGAGTTTTATATCAAACCATTCCGCACCATATGCTCGAGCTTTTACTCCAACTCAGTTCTTCTCCTTCTAACGTCATTACCTCTACCCCAGCTTCTTTTGCAATTAAACTTGCTGCAGCAAATTCATAAGGCGTTTGATTTATTGATAAGAATATATCAGTATTTCCTTCAGCAACTCCACAAATCTCAAGCGATGTTGGCAGTTCTGTTTGTCTTACTCGTTGATAGGCAGGATTTTGAGGTTGCGACTTCCGTAGAAAAGAGGAGTGAATGCGCATTTCGGCTTCTCTTAAACTCATTAATTCATCCCGAAAGATTCTTTTGCCATTAACATATGCACCACCTCCCTTTTCAGCATGGAGCAGGTTGCTTGAAAGATTATCAAAGACCCATCCATGTACTGGCAATCTATCTTTCACTATTAAGATGGATAAAACATAAGACGCTTTTGAGTCATAGTGATAAGGGTTAAGGGAAATCAACCACGGTGGGTGGATAGCATTTGAAGTAACTTCTTGATGAGGAAAACAGAGGATGTCAGATGGGTAAGTGTCTGTCACGCTTCGTTGGATGAAGGTATACACTTTGGATTGGATTGTCGTGAATTTTGCTTTATTTGTTTTTGAAATGGTGCTATTCACTTCAGTAATTAATTTAGAAACAAACTGTTGTCGGGGGAACATCGGATCACCTCAAAAAAGACCTTTACATTATTATAAAAGCAATCAGTCATGAAAGTTGTACGCATAAGGGTACACAATAAAAAATCCGTCGCGCTACCCTGAGTGAAATGGCTAATGGTAGGCGCGAACGGATTCAGTTAGAACATATAGAAAAGATTGCTGATGCTTTAGGTATAGATGATATGTATGGGATCTTAAGGTTTGAGTAATCCTAATCCTCAATCTTAAGAATTTCTTTTAATTCTTCCACCGTTAATACATGATCTTTTCGTCTGTGAACCATGCGATGACAGTTTGCACATAACGGGACAAGGTCTTTATGAGGATTTATTTCTGTACTCCCACCAAGAGAACTTAACGGCTTTATATGATGAATTTCAATAAAATCTCTGCCTCTTTCACCATATTTTTGCTCAAAGTTAAAATTACAAGCAGCACAGGTTACACCATGGATTTGTATGGCTAACTCACGATTGATTGGATCACGTTCAAACTTCTTCCCATAGTAACTAGTGATTCTCCCCTCTGTCCTAGCGCCATATTGTTCTAATTCTTCTGCTATCACATCAGTATGTACTGTATCCATTATGTCTGTATGAGATAAGCTTACCTTGTAGGTTTTTTCATCGTCATATATGAAATAGATTTTAACCTCACCTTGGACTCTATTTGCGTATTCGTTTATTAGCAGAGTAAACCGTTTCTCCCATCTCAATCGATGACGTGGAGAGCCACTCGCTTGAACCTTAATCTTTGCAAAAAACATATGCTCTTGATTGATTAATGTAATTTCTTTTTCTTCACCTTCTTTGAGATTTGTCGACTTAAAGAAAGAACGTATACGCTTAGGTATGACGGTTTCACCATATTCAAAGGTCGATTGATCGGCTGTTTTTACTGCCACATTATGATGATGATGCCATGAGTCATGATGGCCTAATTTCTGCGGTTGGCTGTATGTATAACTACTTTTATCGGTATCTTTCAAACATTTTCTTAAAGGGAACACCCAAACAAGCCGATTGTTTTTCTCTTCGTCTAATTGTCGTTCTTGAAATGGTTCGTTTATTAGTTCATATTGACCTCTATACGTGTAAATTCGTTTTTTGTATGCAACAAATAGATGAATAGATACATTGTTTTCGTTGGAATTTGCCAATGTTAGGTTTTGTTGAAACGTTAAGCTTTGATCGCCCAGTTTTCCCATGCCCGTATAATAAAAAACACCGTCTTCCTCTCGATCTTGATACAGTTTAGTTTTATCAGAGATAAGCACTAGCGTATTTGTTTTTAACGAGCGTCTCATCCCTCCTTGATTGGCACAACCAAACAAATTACTAATTTCACTATTTGTAACTTCTAGGCCTGGAACAAGCTCTAAGTATGTACGGTCCAATTGATTAACTCCTTTTGTATAAATTTTTAGCTAATAGCTAATTTGAAATGTAAAATAAAACACAAATATTAATCTATTAATAATTAATAGAAAACACTCGTGACTTAGGTCTTTATTATTAGTATAATTATATCACATACTACTAAGGAGGCCCTTTGATGTCTATTACGTTTCTACCTTTTCTACTCGTTTTATTTTATCTGTCTTTAATTATGTTAAAAAGTTTTGCAAAAAGCAAAAAAATGTCCTTCGTTTTACTCATGATGATTGCAGCTATAACTTTATCTGGATGCTCTGAAGATGATCAAGCTTCGGCAGCTGATAATGAGCTAATAGAATCAACTTCTTTAATTGAAGAACTTGAAGCAACAATCGGTGAAAAGGATGAGGAGATTGGTGATTTAACCTTACATATTGAAGAGATTGAAGATCAGCTCGATACCGTTGAGGAAGACTATCGTGAAGAATTAGAGGAAAAATACGAGAATGAGATCTCTTCTCTGGAAGAGCAAATTACAGAAAAAGATGATCAGTTATCAAATAATAAAGACACGATCTCTAAGCTTGAAGATGAAATCGCAACACTTTCGGACGAATTAGAAACGGCCAAAGCAGAAACAGAATCAGCTTCTGCCTCTACTTCAGAAGCTAGCGAAGAAGAAAGCAGTAATAGTTGCCCAGCCGGCTCCATCAATATCAACACTGCTTCAGAATCAGAGCTTCAAGGCATCTATGAAATTGGTCCTGATCGTGCAAGTCAGATTATGCAGCTTAGACCATTCTCATCTTACAATGATATGAAACGAATCTCGGGTATTGGTGATGCACGTGCTCAAGCAATTGAGGCTCAGGGGATGGTTTGTTTCGATTAATAGGAACAAGCCAACGTAGACTTAGTGCTGAAGCACTCTCACCATTTAGTGACAAAAATGATATATATGGATAAAAAAAGGAAACTCCCTATGAATCTATAGGGAGTTTCCTTTTTTCTTTAGAACTTTCGCCTTGCAGGGGTCTTCTCCATTAACTCAATATCGCACCTTGTCCAACCAGCGTGTCTTGCAACTGCTTCACGTTAATTTCTCGTGGCGTGCATGATTCTTTTACGGCAAGAGCGGCTGCGGCTCCAGCGGCTTCACCGATAGCGAGACAAATCGCTTGGACGCGGAAGGAGCCGAGGGCTTCGTGTGTCGCTGAGATGCACCGGCCGGCAACTAGCAGGTTGTTCAGTCCTGTTGGCAGGAGCGAGCGATACGGGATGTCGTAATGCGTTCCTTTTGGTAGTTTATAGATTTCGGTTGTGGCTGAGTCTGGTGAGTGAATGTCAATCATATAGCAAGATTGCGCGATGCAGTCGTCGAACTGCTTTAAGTCGACAATGTCCTCTTGTGTCATAACGTAGTCTCCGATAACGCGTCTCGTTTCGCGTATGCCGACTTGCGGCGCGGTCTGTAGCAGTTCTGCTCGCTGGAAGCCCGGGACGTATTCTTTCAGAAACGCAATACCGTCTAGCACTTGTTCCCGTCCGAGCACTTCCGCATCTGTCAAATCGGTTGGATCGAGGGCATTTTTCCCTTGAATTCGGCCAAAGTTAATTCCGACAACGTTATCCATCCATGGAACGGTGAAGATAGCCGCAACATGATCTCGGTTTACTTTTGTTAGAAAGCCATCTCGCTTGGCTTGTTCAATTTCTCCTGCAAACCCTGTTGCATTTAAATAGTGATAGCCGTCATCGGTTTTCCAATAACCACGGCGTCCTTCTTCGTCAAGCTTATGGCCGAGAGCGGCTGTATCGACGTTGCCGAGCACGTACATGAGTGAGGAGGGCTGGGTACCTCCGTCTTTATCTCTGCCAATCTTGCAGGTTGCTCCGGCTCGTTCTGCCACGTCTCCATCACCTGTTGCATCAATAACATGAGTCGCCAGCAGCGCCTCTCTGCCTGCTTTGCTCTCAATGAGAATCGCTTCGATCGTGCCGTCTTTTGTAATCGTATCGACAATCGTCGTGTGGCAGAGAAGCTCGACACCTGCTTCGGCGAGGAGCTCAAAGGCAAGTATTTTGTATTGTTCTGCATTAAAGGGCTCCCAGCCTTTACGATCGGTCATGATGAGACCACCTCTGTCATAGAGCTTTTGTCGTATTTCTTGGAAGATCCCTCCGGTAATAAAACGCTCTTTATCGTGGTAACCGTACGCAAAGGATGTCACCATCCCCGCTGTTCCCATACCGCCAAGAAAACCATGCGATTCGAGTAAAATCGTTTTGGCGCCGTTACGGGCAGCACTTAGAGCAGCACCAATTCCTGCTGGGCCGCCACCACATACAACGACATCTGCTTCTCCTCGTACACGCACTTGTTTTTCTACTTCTGTGATTTGTCTCATTTAAAGGACCTCCATTATTCTTATTCTTTTGACCCAGACATCGCCAAGCTCTCGATAAATTGTTTCTGTGCAAAGAAAAAGATCGCAAGCACAGGCAACGTCGCTAAAACAGATGCACTCATGAGCGAGCTCCAATCGGTTCCTGCTTCATCTGTAAATAAGGAGAGCGCGAGCGGTAATGTCATTAACTCCCTTGAGTTAATAAAAATTAAAGGCTCCAGAAACTCGTTCCAATTCGTTAAAAAGGTAAAGATGGTGACTGTTGCTAATGCCGGTTTCGATAGCGGCAGCATAATTTGTAAGAATATCCGAAAGCGAGAACAGCCATCAATTCGTGCTGCATCTTCTAATTCGGCCGGTACTTGTTTAAAAAACTGTCGCATCACAAAGATGCCAAATGCTCCACCAGCTCCAAAGATTGGAATGATAATTAGCGGCCAGTGGGTATCAATCCATCCTAGCTCTCTCATAAACAGAAAAAGCGGAATAATCGTCACTTCACCAGGGATCATCATCACGCTTAAAAAAGCGAGGAAAACGACATTTCTTCCTTTAAAAGGAATTCGGGCAAACGCATAGCCAGCTAAAGAGGCAAGCAGCACGGTCCCAATTGTGACGGAAGCTCCAATGTATATGCTGTTAAACATCTGTCTCAAAAAATGCGTGCTGCTCAATACATTGATATAACTGTCCCACTGAATCGGATTCGGAATAAACGTTGGTGGCAGTGAAAAGATTTGATTTGGGTCTTTTAATGACGTTGTCACCATCCAAATGAAAGGAAGCAGCATGATTGCTGAGATAATCGTTAAGAGCATGTAACGAATAAGCGTGGACATGGAATTAATCTTCATTGTAAACCCACCTTTTCCGCAGCCACCATTGGATTAATGTAAATGCAAAGATAAGAAAGAATAAGATAAACGCAGCCGCTGAGGCATAGCCCATGTCAAACAAACGAAAGGCTTTTTCCCAAATATAGTAGACGATTACTTTCGTGCTGCTCTCTGGACCTCCGCGCGTCATGACAAAGATTTGTGCAAAGATTTTCATCGCCCCAATGATTGTGATGATCGTTGCTAGAAACACTGTTGGTGATATGATCGGTAGCGTAATGTTTCGAAATTGACGCCAGCTCCCGGCTCCGTCAATTCGTGCGGCTTCATATAAATTCTTTGGTACCATCTGCAATGCTGCTAAAAATAGCACCATATTCAATCCGACATTTTTTAATACACTTGTTAATATGACAGCTGGCATCGCCAAATTTTTATTGTAGAGCCACGCTTGTGGCTCGATCCCAACCCAAGCGAGGATGGAGTTTATAAATCCAAAGTCTGTCGCAAACATGTAGCGCCAGACGATTGCCCAGACAACAAGCGTTGTCACAACCGGTACAAATACAATCGTGCGGAACATTCCCATCAGCGGCAGTGGATAACGTAATAACAGTGCTAACCCGAGTGCGAGAAGAATGTTAAAAGGTACAAGCCCTGCGGTAAACACAATCGTATTGCCCATCACCTGTTGAAATTCTGGATCTTGCACAATGGCCTGATAATTCGCCGCTCCAATGAACTCCGACTGGCCGAGAAGTGGCCAGTCCGTAAAACTCATATAAAAGGCAAAGCCAATTGGCACGAACATAAATACGGTGAAACCGATTAGCATCGGGCTAAGAAACAACCAGCCCGCGATCGTATCTTGTTTGAAGAAAGGTTTTCGTTGCTTGTTTTGTTTTTGTTCAGGTTGCGTGTTTACATTCATATCTCAATCCCTCCACAACTCACTCTTGTACCAGTGGATTAATGCTTGCTTCCATCTGTTCAAGAATGTCGCCTGGTTCTGCGGTCTGTCCAAATAACCGGTCAAAGCCCTGGAGAATATGATTGTCGATGTTTTGCCATTCAGGGTGAATCGGTAAGACACGTGCTTCTTCGCTTAGATTCAAGATCGTTGACTCCATACTTTCACGCGGAGGATTTCCGGGTTGTTCAATAAATGCGTCTGATTCAAGTACCGATGCGCGTGGCGGCGCAAAATAAGTAGAGGTTGCTTCCATTCCTGTTTCACTAGCAAAATAGCGAATAAGATCAAGCGCTTCTTCTGGATGTTCGGTTCCTTCAAACATTACATAGCCTGCTTGACCAAGAATTGGCGCTCTCCCTGCTGAGCCTAGTGGGACCGGCGCAATATCCCATTCGAATGCGTCAATGCCTCTAGCAGTAGATACATAGCTATAGACATCGAAGAACATCCCTACATTGCCGGCTTCAAAAGCAACCTGATCGCCTGCACGTGGATGAGAGCGGTCTTCGAACATCATTCGATCAAGCATCGCTAATGTCGAGATTCCAGCATCACTATTCCATGTAAACTCGGTTGTCTCTTCGTTGAAGAGATCCCCTCCTTGAGCTCGCGTATGAGCAAGAAGGTTTTCCCATGTTTCCCAAGCTCGAAAGAAATTGGCCCCGTAAATACCTTCATCTTCAGCAATGATAGCTGCGGCTTCTTCAAATGCGTCCCAAGTCCATTCACCACGGCTTTCAAGTTCTTGAGGTGTTTCCAGTCCTTTTTCTTCAAATAGTGTTTTATTGTAATAAATAATATGAGGTGGACTTGAGAACGGCACACCATAGAGGGCGTTATCGACTTCGTACTGAGTAATCGTTCCTGGTAAGATATCATCGAAGTTAAATGATTCATCATCTCGAAGAGCCCCAAGGTCTGCAAGGATGTTATTTTCAATAAACTGCGGGACCATCCGTTCGGCTGCCCACCCGATATCGGGAAGCTCTTGACCAGCCGCTAGAACGGTCATATTCTGCTGATAATCTGGAAATGGTGTTGTTTGAATCGTAACGTTTACATTCGGATGGTCAACGTAATAGTCTTCTAACAATTCTTCATACACGGCAATGTGGTTTTCATTGCCCCATGTTGAAAAAGTCAATTCAATTTTTTCTTCTCCATCATTTGTAGCCGATCCTCCAGAGGACGAACAGCCTGCCACAACAAACAATAATCCCGCGCTAATACCCCATCTTTTCATATAAATCCCCCTTCTTTGTTCGTATTCTCAGTTTAAATAAAGCGCTTACAAATAGTGAGGGTGTTGGTTTTTGATTTGGTATCTTTTATTCAGGTCTTTGGTAGAGTAATTGTGACAGACGTCCCTATTCCTTCCTCGCTATTAATGGTAAGCATCGCTTGTTCTCCTAAAAGCAAAACAAGTCGGTCTGCGATGTTGGTAAGTGCTACTTGGTTTCCAGCCGCACGACTTAATCGTTTGCCCTCTATGGTTTGCTTCATACCCTGCCCCTGATCACTTACTTTCAAATAAGAAAACGAGTGATCTTGCCAACCTGTTAAAGAAATTCCCCCTGTTATTTCACCATGTTTGTGACCATGCTCAATCGCATTCTCAAGTAATGGTTGGAGTATCAATTTTGGTATGGACAACGTCAACATCTCTTCTGGTATCGTGATGTCAAATATTACCTTTCCTTCTAATCGTTTTTCTTGAATGGCAATATACGCTTTGACGAAAGCGAGTTCATCACGCAATGGGACGAAACGGGTTTTTTGATCAATACTGTAGCGAATTAAGCGTCCAAGAGCCGCGACCATATCAGAAAGTTCATATTCGTGTTTCGTAATGGCGATCATATTAATATGTTCTAATGTATTGTATATAAAGTGGGGATTCATCTGCGTTTGCAGCGCTTTTATTTCGGCATCTTTTTCACGTATTTCAGTTTGATACACTCTTTCAATTAGCTCATTAATTTGCTCCATCATATGGTTATAACTAAGGGCAAGCTGACCAAGCTCATCTTTTGAAGATGGCTTCATACGATGATGAAATTCTCCTTTCTCGGACCTTGCCATCATTTGGCGTAATTCAAAGATTGGTCTTGTTAAAGAACGCTCAGCGAATCTGGCTAAAAGAAGGATGACTCCTGATACGACTACCATTAAACCGATGGTCACGATTCGGAGTGACTGTGAGGCACCAACAATTTCTTGCTCTGGTAACAAAACAATTGTCTGCACTTCCCCGCTGGATTGACGGAGAACAGGCAAATAGTCTACGTCATCAACCGTGACTCGTTCTCGCTCAACAAGCGCCTCGCCTTCTTCATTTTCTTCTTGTAAAAGAGGCGTTATTGCTTTTCCAGTTTCATAAATCAGCTGACCCTGACTATCAACCATTGTTATTGATGCTTTGTCTGATAAATCCAGATTAGCTAATAGTGATTCAATATAGCTCATTTCAATATCGACTTTAATCATACCAAGTGGACGAAATCCTTCTGGATCGCGAAGCAAGCGCCCGATTGAGAAAACGGTCTTCTCGTTTCCTAAAATATAGGCTGGACCGTGAGTAGGTACGAGTAAAGAGGCACCTTCACCTTTTCGAATACTTTGATACCAGAAGCTAGACTCATCACTAAAACGATGAACCGTTCGAGGTGAGCCGAGGTCGCTAAACAAACTCCCATCCCGTGCAATAATATGAACTCCGGAAAGTTCTTGCCGATTATAGGAGAGGGTAGATAAAAATGAGCTCATTCGTTCAAGCTCTTCTGTTTGTGGATAATAAGAATAGGCGTTCTCCGTTCGGTTCTTTAAAATCGTTAAAATCTCCCGATCGTACAGAGGAAGGAGCGATAATCGGTGCATTTCATCAATAAATGAATTGACGTTCTCATTTAATTGATCAATTACTTGTACCGTATAATGGTATGTTTGATCCTCCAGCGTTTTCGAGAAATACGCATACGTAATCATTCCTAACAGATTTAAAGGGATTAACACAATTGCAAGAAACAAGACGATAATCTTCGGTCTCAGTGACATGCTTTTCCCACCTCACTCTTGTTGCATAAACATCTTTTTTCTGTATTGCGTTGGTGTACACTGCTTCTCTTTCTTAAACAGCTTCATAAAATGTTTCTGGCTTTGATAACCTGACATTCTCGCGATCTCGTAGATGCGCAGATTGGTTTGATCCAGCAACGTCTCAGCTCGCTTCAACCTTCTTTCGGTGACATAGGTAGAGAAGTTCTTCCCGCTCTTGTCCTTAAACCATTGGCTGAAATAAGTTGGATGTAAATGCACGAGCTTAGCCACATCTGTTAATGTTATGTCTTGGTCTATATGCGTTTTAATATAGGCGTCTACTTGCTGGATTAACTGATCTTCATGAAGATTCTCTTCCACCTCACTTAAGCTAGCTTTAATCTCTTCAAAAGCAGCTACCACTTCTGTTCGATCAATTGGCTTTAATATATAGCGACTCACCCCATGCAGTATGGCTTGCTGAGCATAGGAAAATTCTTCGTGACCACTTACGATGACAATGCGCACCTTTGGAAAATAATCTCGAACTTCTTTCATTAATGAAAGCCCGTCTCTTTTAGGCATTCGAATATCTGTCAGCAAGACATCAGGGCAGTCATGAGCAAGCAGTTCAAGCGCCTTCTCTCCATTGTCGGCCTCACCAATAACGGTAAAATCGCTAACGAGTTGATCAACAATTGTGACGAGTCCTTTTCGTATCATTTTCTCGTCTTCGGCAATAACAACTTTATACACGTTTATCCCTCCTTTTTTATAGAAAAAGAACCTTCTTGATTAGAAGGTTCATCCTCGGTCACTCACTAGCATTGGTTTGAATTCGAAGCGCTTCAACACGCATTTCTGCGTCACCTTGTGAATCCACTCCTATTTTTATCAGGTCTTGCCCCGATTGTGCGGTCGATGATGACTGGAATAAGTACTCATCATCACGATACACATCGTGCGTCGTTCTTCCTGTTGAAACAATCGTATAGCGGGCTTGCACGGTTGGATCAACTTCGACTGAGACCGTCGGCTGATTCAGTCTGTCTTGAATCCAGCCTCTTTCACCATCATACTTGATAAAGATTGATTTCTGCTGGTTACCTTGTCTAATACTAATTTCGTTTCCATGGCTCGGTCCCAGTACAGCAAGCTCGGCTTCAAGGGTAAAGTGATAATCAGGCAAGTGAAATCCGGTGTGAGTGAGGTAATGAAAGGAACCACTCCCTCTTCGGCTTTCCTTAATGTCAACGAACCCAGCCCCTTGCTCAATCGTCCCTTGAGCCGTGCTGCCCTTAGCAATTTGCCAACGCCTTGTATAATCAACAAAGAATTCGTCAATGACGTTCCATACCTCCCCTTCCCGAACCTCAAATAAGATAGAGTTTGTTGTAAGACGTTTTCCGTTGTAATACACTTCGGCTTCAACCGTTGCAAATCCTTCTGAAGCTGAATAGAGCTTTCCCTGATCAATGCGAACGATTGACTGATCACTTGACGTTAGTTCAATTACCAACTCCTGCTGATCAATCAGCGATCCATCGTAACGTTCGGCTATTAATTCAAATTCAATTTCGCTATTCGTTGAGGAAACGACATCCGTGGATCGAAGTGTGACTTTAGCCATTTCCTTTAATTCTTCGTCATAAATGGCTCGAGCAAGCGCAATTTTTGTTGAACCACGCTGTCCTGCTTCATAGACCATGTAAAGCTCATTCTCCGAGTAGATATAGGAACGAGAGGCAGCTCGTCCGTTCTCTGGAGAATCTTGTCCTGGCTGATAATAAGCGCCTAAATGAATTTCCTGATCAAAATTTTCACCAACATCGATTACATATTGATTACCAGATCCTCCGTGAACCGTTACATAATGATTTCCGTTATAAGGGAAGTAATACGCACCGGATAGATTGCCGCCTTGGCCAGGTTGAGGTGAAATCAGCGGTTCCTGCTGCGTCTCCCATTCACGTCCATCTTTTGACCATGCTAAATAGATTTTCCTCGTGCCATTGTTATTTCCCATCAACGTCATCACGTAACGATTGTCTTTCCCTTCAAGTTCATGCTCAAATACCCGCGCATAAGAGGCTTCATTAATTCCAGTAAAATCACTCGTACTGATGACAACTTGCTCATAATCAAAATAAATGCCATCTTCAGATGTAGCAAGGCGCGTTACTGAATTTTCTCCGTGGAAATAGAGAAACAATTTCTCTTCCTCTTCATTCCAAATTGGGTGTGCTGAAGCAACGTGGGATACACTGTAATGAGGTTGCCAATCTCTTGCGATAATTGGATTTCCACTATAATCAATCCATGGACCCTCAATGGAATCCGCATAAGCAAGAGCAATCCCGCCAGGTCTATCATGCGGGCCGTAATACATGTAGTAAATTCCAAGAGGTTCGTCAAAATAATCTTCAGCGCGAATGACTGTCGGGAAATCATACTCTCCCGTCGGATCATACATCATCTGTTCTGGATCAATGATTGTCTGTTCATAGTAGAATAATGGCAAATCATGTGTCTCTCCATGAGCATCCGTCACAGTCAAACTTCCAAATAAAATAACCACCAAAAAAGCAAACGCTTTCATTAAAGGTTTCATGAAGCTCCTCCTCTCATTCTTCCATTTAGTATAGCGCGGATACCCATTTCCTCTATTCCTGCTAAGTTAAGATCTAGTAGTCTCGATTTAAGACATTCCCAACATCTCCCCCTCCAAAAACACTAGCCAATCCCCCTTCCTTCCCTTATGCTAGATTGAACCACTTGTAAGGCGGTGCATTCATGAAAACGGAAAAACAACTAAACAGCTTAATGGCGTCAATTCGTGTATTAAGTACGACGAGGGAACTGCCAGATGTCTTGCGCCAGCTCTTGCAAGAAGCGTTGCAAGTTATTGACGGCTCAACGGCTGGCGTCTTGTTCTTATACGATGAGCAGCAGAACGTCCTTTACGCGGAAAGCGCGATTGGGTTTACGATGGATGCGTTGGGAAAGGTTCGCTTAAAGCCGGGTGAAGGCATGAGTGGGAAGACGTTTCAACAGAAAAAAGGCAGCATCTATTCCCAGCTTGGAGATACGAAGGCTGGTATGGCGAACTTAAGTCAATTGAATGCCCACTATTATGAGCAATCTCTTGTGGAGCTTGCTTATCCAGTTAGCGCCATTTCCGTTCCGCTCCACCTTTCCGATGGCACATGTATCGGGGTGCTTACGGTTGATATTTTTGAACGCAACCGCACGTTTGAGGCGCATGATTTGGATTTGCTAGAAACCTTCGCGCGTCAAGCTTCCATTGCGGTGGAAAATGCGCGGTTGTATTCGCAGAACAAGCGGACTCAGGAGATTCACCAAGCGCTATCGCGCGTATCGCTGAGCTATGGTGGTTTGGGGGACATTACTGCCGCACTTGCTCGTTTGCTTTCTAAAGATGTTGTTGTGTTTAATGAATTCGGAGAAGAATTATCTCGTTTTCCTGAGCAGCGGGCGCAGACTCTTCCTGACGAACTTTTAGCTGAAATGATTGAATCGCTATTTGTGACGAGAAACTTTAGTATGCAAACGTGGTCAACTGGTAGAGGAGAGATCGAGCTCTATTCGTTTCCGATACAGCTTGATGGGGAGCCGATCGGACTGCTTATTCTTATTGGCAGTAAACAGGCCTTGCTTAACCCACTAGATAAGGTTGCGATTGAACAGGCACTCCCGCTATTTGTGATGGAGCTCCACCAACGAGAGAAACAGGATGTAAATGATTTAATGTATACAGGACGATTGTTAGAGATGATGATTCATTCAAAACAACCTGAAGGGCCGAGCCAAGACTTGTTAATGCATTTACCAACAGGGCTTCATCAACACTATGTTGTAGCGAAGGTCCAGGTAGAACACGGTCGTGTTCCGATGCCTTTGTACAATCGAATGAAGCAACAGTTGATGCGCAAAGTCTATTATGAATTGTCTAAGCTTCATGAAACAGCAATCGTCTATGAACGACACTTTGATTTAACCTTCTTATTTGTCGTTTCACCGAAGCAATCGTTTCTGGGAATTGAAACCTTTCTACAAGAATTGCTTGGCTACGCTGAACAGAAATGGACGCTTTCCAGCTATGCTGGGATTGGGCGCCCCGTCAACCTTCTTTCTGCGGCAAAGGACGCTCACGCTGAAGCGGTCCGTGCCATTCACTATTTGCAGCGAAAACAGCGAACGAATCAGGTGATAACGTATGATTCTCTTGGACCGTATCGCTTGTTTTTAGATATGAATGAAGCTGACTTAACCCAGTACGTTTCTGATAAAATTGGGCCCATCATTGATCATGATGCGAGCGGTGATTTAGTGAAGACGCTCTTTGTTTATTTAGAACAAGGGCAACGGTTAAAAGAAGCAGCGCTAGAGCTGTACGTACATGTTAATACAGTCAAATACCGCTTAAAAAAAATCTATGAACTGCTTGGGATTACGAACTTATCCGTTAATCAAAGCTTCGACATCCATCTGGCTTTGAAAATCGCGCACTATTTAGAAATCAACCCATTTAGCGACGATGGACAAAAATAAGCAGTGAACTTTGTCGAATAAAGCTATAGAATTGTCTTTCTATTTCTACTATAGTGGGTAACAAGCATTTGTTCAGACTCTTTCGTCAACGAGCAATGCACCACATTGACAGAGGGGGATTCGGCATGGAGCCTATTTATCTAGCACTATTGTTTATCGCTATTATCGCTATCGGAGAAGTCATTTCGATTAAATCTCGTGCGCGTATCCCAATGCTTCTTGTTGTTGTTGCTACGGTATTTGTTTTATTACAGACAGGCATTTTACCCGAATCCTATATTGCAGCGTCCACCTTTGTTGCGGTAGGAGGCGTCCTTGTTCCTGTCTTAATCGTTCATCTAGGAACAATGATTCCATTAAAAACGATGTACAAGCAGTATCAAGCGGTCTTAATTACGCTAATCGGCTTAACGTTTTCCGTTGTTGGTGTTTTGACGCTCGTCACGCTTTTCTTTAACTATGAAACGGCGGTTGCCGGCGCTGGTCCGATAACGGGCGGTATTATTGCCTATATCGTCACCTCCGAAGGGTTGAGAGAGGCAGGCTTTACAGCCATAATCGCTGTTCCAATTGCCGTCTTTACGATTCAGAACTTTATCGGCATGCCGCTGACGTCGATCTTTCTTTCACGTTATGCAAAGAAAATTCGGACAGATGAAGCAGCCGCTGCAGTTGAAGTAGAGGAGGTTGATGCAGCGGAACAGGAGCAGGAGAAGAGCTACCTTCTGCCGAAAGCCTGGATGCAGAGCCATTTCGTCATTATCTTCCTTCTCTTTGCAGGTGGTGCCCTTGCTGTTTTTCTTGGTCAGCTAACCGGCATTAACGCTAGCCTCTGGGCACTCGTCATCGGTGTTGCAGGTGCTGCCCTACGCTTTTTCCCTGAAAAATCGATGGATAAAGCGAACAGCTCAGGCATTACGATGATTGCATTAATCTTCGTTGTCATTAACTCATTGATCGGCGTCACGTGGGGTGAGATTGTTGCATCGCTTCTTCCCGTCATGGTGATCATGGTCATTGGAATTGCTGGCCTGATGCTCGGAGCAGTGATTGGTGCCAAGCTATTTAAGTGGGACATTAATAAATCCATTCCAGTTGTGTTAACGGCGTTGTACGGCTTTCCTGGTGATTATCTGATTGTTGAAGAAATTAGCCGAAGTGAGGGACGGAACGAGGCGGAACAAAAACGAATTATGGACGATTTAATGCCACCGATGCTTATCGGAGGATTTACCTCTGTAACAGTTGGCTCAGTAGCCATTGCCAGCATTTTAATTTCAACATTATAAAGGGAGCGGATACCTATGACAATTACAGCCATTACAAATGTTTCACTAATTGACGGAACTGGACAAGACTGCGTTAACGACGCTGTTGTGCTCGTGGAGAACAACCACATACTTGGAGCTGGTACGAAACAATCGATTGCTGTGCCTAATGATGCGACCATTATCGACGGCGGCGGCCAGTACCTTCTGCCCGGATTAATTGATACCCATGTTCATATGGCACTGGAAATTAAAAATGTCCAAGAATCGCTGCTTACGCCGTTCTCCTATCGTTTTTTTGAAGCGGCTAAACGACTGGAAACAACAATTCAAACGGGCATTACGTCGGTACGTGATGCTGGCTTTGCCGACGCAGGCATTAAGAAAGCTGTGGAAGACGGGCTTGTCTCTGGACCACGGATGCAGGTCAGCATTAACCCGCTAACGATTACAGGTGGACATGGCGATAGCTGGAATATTTCCGGAATTGATACAACAGCGCCAGTCTATCCAGGCATGCCTGACGGTAAGTGCGATGGGCGCGAAGAAGTTCGCAAAACCGTGCGGGAAATGCTCCGCGCTGGTGCTGATGTCGTCAAAGTCCACGCTACCGGCGGTGTATCGAGTCCAACTGATCACCCTGAATTTACGCAGTTTTCACAAGAAGAGCTTGAAGTCATGGTTGAAGAAGCGACGTTCCGCAAAGGCGTCAAGGTCATGGCTCATGCGCAAGGTGCGGAAGGGATTAAAAACGCCGTGCGAGCAGGTATCCATTCAATTGAACATGGGATTTACATTGATGATGAAGCGCTGGAGTTAATGCTTGAGCACGGCACATACCTTGTCCCAACCTTGCTCGCTCCGCTCGCCGTGCTAGAAGCAGCGGAAACATCCAACACAATGGCACCTTATGCAATTGAGAAGTCGAAAGAAGTGATCGACATCCATAAAGAAAGCATTCGAAAAGCGTATGAAGCAGGCGTAAAAATTGCGATGGGTACCGATGCAGGCGTCTTCCCTCATGGCATTAACCTACGTGAACTGGGGCTCATGTGCGAGATCGGAATGTCACCAATGGAGGCGATTGTTGCCTCTACCAAGACCGCTGCTGAATGTATGGGCTGGGGCGAGAAAGTCGGCACAATTGAGGCTGGTAAATGGGCTGACCTCATTCTCGTTAACAGCAACCCACTTGAAGACATACAGGTTGTCGAAAACCATGAAAACATTACGTTTGTGATGAAGGATGGACAGGTATTTAAAGATACACTTGCAAAAGCAGCCAGCGTGACGAATTAGAGTAAAGATAAGAGGCTGGGACAACAGTAGATAGACAGACCAAAATGACGAACATTCCTGAAAAGAGGAGCGTTCGTCATTTGTTTTAAAATGAAATGAGCGGGAGGAGAATCCGAAGACTCTGGAGTGGTGGGTTTCCACGGAAGAGGCTGAGGCCGTGCCCCCGGAAAGCGAGGAATTCTCCCGTAGCGGTGCTACTCAGCATATTTTAGATGATTCGTCTTTTCAACTACTATTTTTAGTTATGTGATTGCTCGACAGACTTAGCAAGAGTGACTTTTTCACGATCTTACACTTCAACACAATCAAACAATTCAGTAAACTATAGCTAACAAGAGATTAAGGAGGCGTTTCCCATGCCTATATACAATAAACTCGTACGTGACAAAGTTCCGGAAGTCATACAGAAGAATGGAAAATCCTACTCAAGTCGAACTCTCTCCCAACATGAATATGAAGAGCAGATCCGTCTCAAACTTCAAGAGGAAATTGCCGAATACCTAGCTGCAGATACCGCCGGTCAGGCGCTCGAAGAATTAGCCGATGTGTTGGAAGTCATTCATAGTCTCGTAGGCATCCACAATAGCTCTTTTCATGAAGTGGAAACGATCCGCAAGCAAAAAAGCGCCGAACGTGGTGGATTTAAAAAGCGAGTTTTCTTAGAAAAAGTCGATGATTAAACAGAGGAGTGAAAGGCGACCTTCTAAACTAACTTTGACCTTTTTACCAGCGAAGAATCTTTTAATCAACTAGCGTATCCCATGATGACCACCCTTCCCTTCGTCAGATAATCTTTCAAAGAAACCATTACGAATCGGTCTCTTTTCATGTATAATCGGTTTAACTCATTTTTGTACTGGAGGAGTAAACATATGTCCACACTAGTTGGAGCACTTCGGGATGCTTTAAGCGTGCCACAAGTAACGATAAACGAGACTGTTCTTGAATTACATAGCAAAGACGAATCCTATCACCAAGCGGTTAAGCCTGAAGTTGTTGTTTATCCGTATAACGCTCAAGACATAAGCAAAATGATGAAAGTCGCTCAAACATTTAACCGACCGATTTACCCATTTGGGCTTGGAACAAGTCTAGAAGGTCTTGTTATCCCGCGGGAGGACGGCATTTCGGTTGATTTTTCTGAAATGAACAATATTATCGAAATAAAAGAAAAAGACTTTCTTGTCACCGTTCAACCAGGCGTCACGCGCACACAATTAAATCATGAATTGAAGAAATATGGGCTGTTCTTTCCTGTCGACCCTGGTGCCGATGCGACAATGGGGGGCATGGCAGCGACAAACGCAAGCGGAACAACTTCCGTCCGATACGGAACAATGCGTGACCAAGTGCGAAATCTCGAAGTCGTACTTGCCGACGGCTCAATCATTCAAACAGGCAGCAATGCCGCCAAGTCTTCTTCTGGCTACCATTTAAATGGCCTGTTTGTAGGTTCGGAAGGCACACTTGGCTGTTTTACTTCCATCACTTTAAAAGTATACGGTATTCCTGAACATATCGTTGCCGGCCGGGCTGTTTTTCCGACCGTACATGATGCCGTTGCCGCTGTTGTTTCAATCTTACAAGCAGGCATCCCAATCGCTCGGGTTGAACTTGTGGATGAAGCCTCCATTCAAAAAGTAAACGAATTTAGCGAGACGACATACCCGGTTAAACCCACGCTTTTTCTTGAATTCCATGGCAATGAAGCCGGACTGAAGCACGATGTGGCGTTTACGAAAGAGATAGTAAGCGACCACGGCTGCCAAGCGATCGATTTTGAACACAATAATGCTGCGCGAAATAAGCTCTGGGATGCGCGCCATAATTTAGCGTACGCGTTTATCCATAGCAATCCAGGCAAAAAAATGATGGTGACTGACGTTTGTGTCCCGATCTCTCAATTAGCCGACGCGATCAACTATGCCCGTCAAGCCGTCGATCAATCGATTCTAGAAGGCGGAATTGCCGGGCATGTCGGCGACGGGAACTACCATATCATTCTGATGTTCGATCCTAACCACGACGCTGACGTTAAAGCGGCGACCGCCATTAATGAGGCGATCGTGAGCCAAGCCCTCGCTGTTGGCGGCACATGCACCGGCGAACACGGCGTTGGCATTGGCAAGCAGAAATACCAACAAGAAGAGCATGGCGAAGCACTGGCCGTTATGCAAAAAATTAAACAAGCAATCGATCCACAAAATCGTTTAAATCCCGATAAGCTTGTACAGGTAAAGGAGTAACCGAGCATGAGACAACTCGCAGCTATCAGCGCCTTTGCAGGAAAGTATTTCGCCGTATTTGTTATTGTGGCTGCACTGATTGCCTTTTTTGTTCCAGATCCCTTCATTCCCATTAGTAGCTATATCCCCATCCTGCTCGGGATTGTGATGTTTGGGATGGGGATGACGATGAAGCCAGCTGATTTCACGCTCGTTGCTAAGCACCCACTTCCCGTTGTACTCGGGCTCGTTGCCCAATTTACCATTATGCCTTTGACCGCTCTGGCCATTGCCTATTTGTTAAACTTGCCTCCAGAGCTTGCCGCTGGACTCGTTTTACTTGGGTCGGTTCCTGGTGGGACAGCTTCCAACGTGATGGTTTATCTCGCTAAAGGCGACTTACCCTTATCGATTACGATGACCTCTCTGTCAACGCTCGTTGCGCCATTCGCCACGCCAGCTATTTTGTATGCCCTTGCTGGCCAATGGATGCCGGTCAATTTTTTCGACATGTTTATGATGATCATTCAAGTGATTCTCGTTCCAGTCATACTCGGCTTGCTCATTCGCCGCGTCCTGCCGAGATTCGCAGATAAAACGATCACGGTGATGCCGCTCGTGTCCGTTCTCGCCATTCTCACAATCATTACGGCTGTTGTCGGCGCAAATACGGAAAGCCTCTCTGCATCTGGACTGATCGCTTTTGTTGCGGTTATGCTCCATAACGGCGCCGGACTCTTGCTTGGCTACGCCGTGGCTGCCGCTTTCCGTCTCACCCCAAGCCAGCGACGTGCTGTCTCGATTGAGATCGGCATGCAGAACACAGGACTTGGCGTCACACTCGCCACCGCCCATCTAACTCCACTCGCAGCTATTCCAAGCGTGATCGGGGCTGCTTGGCATAATATTACCGGGCCCATTATGGCAACATACTGGTCAAAACGACCTTTACATGACGAGACGAAACCAGAAAAGAAAAAGAGCGCTTAATATAAAAGGCAGCTGAACCTATTGTTCAGCTGCCTTTCATTGTATTTTTATTGGCTGGAGCTTATGTGGGGTTTAACAAGTGAATTCGGGCAACTTTCTAGGAGAGTCTAGGCAAGAAGAGCTTTCTAAACTCTCTCAATAAGCAAATTACTCCGGTCCATAGCAACGCCGTAAAACGCAGCAACTTCTTCTAATTCACGAACTACCGCCTCAGTTAAAGGAATACCTTTTTTTTCACGCTTCGCTTGTTCTCTGTATTCCAGTTCGCCTGGTAAAAAAATTTCCTTTACACCGTCCGCATGAGGGTTCGCTTTTACCTCGGTTGCCATTTGCGCCATTCGTTGTTTAAAGTCATCAAGCTCCACAAACAAATCCGCTCTAAAAACGAGAAAGAACTGCCCTACATCTTGCTCTTCCTGATTGTATAAGCTACCGAGGTGAGGTCCGAAGCTCGCTCCCGTCATGAGCGCAGAAAGAACTTCAACAAAGAAAGCAAGTCCATATCCTTTTGGTCCGCCAACTGGCAACACCGTCCCACCATCAAGCGCAATCGTTGGGTCATCCGTTGGCTTTCCCTCTTTTGATACGGCCCAACCGAAGGGAATAGACGTGTTGTTTTTTAACGCTAAGCGAATCTTCCCTCTAGCAACTACACTCGTCGCCATATCAAAAACAAGCGGTTCTGCATCTGCGACCGGAATCCCATATGCGAGCGGATTTGTTCCAAAAAAAGCGGCTTTCCCACCCCATGGGGCCATGCTTGGAGGCGCATTTGTTGTTGCAAGTGCGACACAGTCATTATCTGCTGCATATTTAACGTAATCGGCCAGCATCCCGCAATGGTTCGAGCGACGGATGCCAACGATGCCGATCCCTGTTGCTTTTGCTTTTTTTACTGCAAGCTGAATCGCATCCGTTGCAAGTAAAATTCCCATCTGGTTGTTTCCATCAATTACACAGCTAGATGGTAGATCTCGCTCTACACGATAGTCATCATCGACGGCTATCATGCCAGAACGAATTCGGTCTGTATATGTTTTCACACGACTGACACCATGTGAATCAATACCGCGTAAATTGGCTAAAACAAGATGATCGGCTAAACGGACTGCTTGGTTTTCTTTAAAGCCAGCTTTTTCGAAAATCCCGGTAATTAGTGCCTGAAGTGCCTGTTTCTTAGCGTGCATTGACCCCACCCTTTTGCATTGATTGCTTGGCTTTTGCGATTACTTGCACTACCTCCTGCCAATCATCCGGGCGTGTGCCTTGAAATGCATTGCGTAGTTCAAACTGGCTAATATAGTCTAGCTTCGCCTTGCTAGCTTCTGTCATTAAGTGATTCATGCCGAGCTCGGTTAACAACTCAAGTGAACCTTCTAGCTCAATTGCCCGCCGTTTAGAATGGATTGCCGTGCCCGTCACGAGCTGATTCACTACTTGTTCGAAGGGGTTTGCCTCCATCGTCCCTTTGATTGATGTCAAGACCTGGTCCGCTACGTTTAGTTTTTGCGACGCTTCGACTAACTCGACTAACAACGCTGCCGTTCCCTTCATATAAATGCTACGCAGTAATTTAATTGAAGAAGCATCTCCAGCTTCATTACTGACAATTGTTATGTTCATGCCGTATCGCTCCATCTTATCCTTAAAGGACTGTGCCCCTGTACCGCTGCTATACATAGGCACTTTATGTTGGTTCACCGTAAGCGGTCCTAACATCGCTGCATCAACGCTTTCTGCCCCTGCTTCTGCTACAACCTGAGCAATTTTCTTCTTCACTGTTGGGCTAGATGCTGATACATCAATATATAAATGCGCAGCAGTTAACTGCTCTTTAATGCTCTCACAAGCATTTAATGCATATTGCGCTGGAACGGCAACGATTAAGTCCTTCCGTTGACGTGCGACGTCTTTTGCTTCAAAGCAGGGGCTGACGTCAAGCTCCTTCATTTTTTTCTCTATCCCGCTTTCTGGCTGTTGCAGCAAAGGATCAAACGCAACCATATCGGTTAAACCCTCTTGCGCAAGACCTTTAGCCATTTCGTATGCAGCCTCACCAAATCCAATAAATCCAATCATCTGTCCACTCCTATCTTTCTTCTATTTAAGAAAAGGCTTTATCTTGTCTTTCAGCCAGCTTGGTTCAATCGTCAGACTCTTGCCACCCGCTTCTCGCTCTTTCTTAAATGCTGCAATCTCTTGTAGCCGCTGTTTTTCATACGCTTGTTTTTTCTCTGCACGACGAAATACTTGTTCCAGCTCGTCTTTTGGCACAACGGTTACACCGTCATCATCGCCAACTATTAAATCACCTGGCTCGACCGTCACCCCTCCGCAAGCAACCGGGATGTTGATCGCTCCTGGCCCATCTTTGTACGGTCCATTTGGAACAAAACCTTTTGCGTAAATGGGTAACGTAAGCGCTTGTAAATCTGAGCGATCACGAACCAACCCATCTATCACTATTCCCTCTAATCCCAATGCTTCAGCGGCAGCAGCCATCAGTTCACCCATGTAGGCGTTTTTGGTGTGCCCCTTGCCATCAGCAATTAAGACATATCCAGGACCACCGCTATAAATTGCTTCATGTAAAAATAAATTGTCACCTGGTTTCATCGAAACCGTAACCGCAGCTCCAATCATTTGGTACCCTTGGGCGACGGGACTTATTTTATACGACATCGAATTTGCTCCGTCCATTGCATCAGCAAGCAAAGAGCTGTTTAGCTTTCTTGCTCGCTTTACGATGTCTTCTTTAAAAATCTCTGGATATTGTTTAAATCGACTCATCCAATCCCTTTCCTTTCATATTCTTTTTAAACTTCTTTAAGTTTGGCAATACAACGGATAAAGCAGCTACGATGAATAATCCCAGCACAACCGGATTGCCGAAAAACACCATCCAATCTCCGTTTGAAATCGTTAGCGCCATGCGGAAATTTTCTTCAAGTAAATCACCGAGAACAAACGCCAGTATAAAGGGAGCCGCTGGAATTTTGAGCGATTTCATGACATAACCAATCACACCAAAGAGTAGCAGCAAGTACAAATCAAAGGTGCTAAAGCTAATCGCGTAAACGCCCATCATGCATAGCATCAGCACAAGTGAAATGAGTAACGGACGTGGAATCTTTAATACTTTCGCGATGTAAGGAATCAAAGGTAGATTAAGAATGATTAAAATAATATTTCCTAAGTACATACTGGCAATAATGCCCCAAAATAACGCGGGTTCTTCTTGCACGAGCAGCGGTCCTGGCTGAACGCCTAAGACGAGAAACGCCCCTAAAAGAACGGCCGTTGTTCCAGATCCAGGGATTCCCAGGCTCAAAAGCGGCACAAACGATCCAGTTGACGCTGCATTTGTCGAGGTCTCCGGTGCCGCCAACCCTTTGGCTGATCCTTTCCCAAACTCTTCTGGATTCTTGGAAATTCTCTTTTCCGTAATGTAGCTCATAAACGAGGCAATTGTTGCTCCTGCCCCTGGTAAAATCCCGATTAAGAATCCTAAAACCGAATGCCTACCCATCGGTCCACTTATTTCTTTAAAATCCTTTTTCGTTAAGCGAATGGATCCGATATTTGATAGCTTTTCAAAAGAACGATCACGTCGGTTAATGATTAAATACGTGACTTCTGCCAAAGCGAATAGCCCTAACGCGATGACAAGAAAATCAATTCCCTCCAACAAATTGACGTTTCCAAATGTAAAGCGATTCGTGCCCGTTTGAGAATCGATTCCAATCGTAACGGCCATAAATCCAAGAATTGCTGAAATAAACGCCCTGATCGAGGAACCATCGGAAAGACTGGCAATTGCTGTCATCCCCAGCAGCATTAGCGCAAAATACTCTGCTGGACCAAATGAGACCGCTAATCCAGCTAAAACTGGAGCAAACAGCATTAGGAAGATCGCAGCAACGGTTCCTCCAACAAAGGAAGCAATCGCCGCGATAGCCAGTGCCTTTCCAGCCTCTCCCCTTTGCGCCATCGGATACCCATCAAATGTTGTCGCTACGGTACTTGCTGCACCAGGTGTATTGATTAAAATTGAAGATGTCGAACTTCCGAAAATCGAGCCATAATACACACCTGCCATCATCACTAACGCATACGTTGGGTTCATTCCATATGTAATTGGAATCATGACTGCAATTGCCGTGATTGGCCCTAACCCAGGCATAATTCCAATTGCGGTTCCAATTAATACACCAAGAGCAACAAACAAAATTCCTTCCCAACTATACGCAACCTGAAAACCTTCAATAATTCCGCTAAATCCGCTCATAAGACACCTCCTTTTCCATTATTAAATGGGTAAAATTCCACTTGGTAGCGCAATCATTAGATAACGAGTAAACAAAAGATAAAAAGCTAAGGGAAAGAGAATGGCTACAATGCCATTTGTAAGATGTTTTCTATATCCTAAGATCAATGAACAAATGAAGATAAAGCACATCGTTGTCAGAACAAAACCAACTGGTTCTAGCAACAAGATATAAATGAAGAGGAGCAAAACTACAGGAACAATTACTTTCAGATCACTTTTTGCGATATAAATCTTTGCCCCTTCTTCGTCTTTTGAAAAGAATAGGATGATTGAAAATAACGCCAGTAATCCTCCTAGTATGAGTGGAAAGATATCCGCATCAATTAAAATGTATTCATATTTTGGTAACAGCCAACTTGCTAAGACATACGCAATCGCCAGCGCAAACAATGGGATGCTAATTTTTTGGTTCATTGTCATTGTCCTCAGCCCTCCTTATTTAGCTAGTAGCCCTAGTTCTTCCATGATCACGCTGTTTGTTTCCACTTCTTGTCTGATAAACTCTGTATACTCCTCACTCCCCATAAACAATTCATCCCAGCCAAACTGTTTACGGATTGCCTCAAATTGTTCAGACTCGCTAATGTCACGCATGATGCCTTCGTAATAAGCAACTTGTGCATCCGTCATTCCACCTGGACCATAGACGCCGCGCCAATTGACGAACACGGTGTCGTACCCTTGTTCAACCGCTGTTGGGAACTCTGCCAATTGTTCCGAATCAAGACGCTCTTCAGATAATACAGCCAAGATTTTTATGTTTCCTGCCCGATGTTGTTCCACAGCACCACTTCCAAGCTTTGATGTGAGCACATCAACGGTGCCATTTAACAGGACAGGCAACCCGCCACTCGACTGATCCGTTACGTAGCTAATATCCTCCATCGGAATGCCTGCTTCCATAGCAAGTGAGATAAATTGCACGTGATCAAAACCACCTGGTGTATTGCCGCCAACAACCGTAATCGAATCAGGATTTTCTTTATAGTCTTCCAGAAGTTCATTTAAGCTGTCCCAAGGAGCATCAGCACGTACTGCAATAATGCCGTAATCTGCAGCCAAGTTAGCAATCGGTGTCATATCATCCCAGTTGTAATCTGAATTGCCAGCGAGCATAGAAAATACCATTGTTGTTGACGTCGAAAAAATATGGTGAGGGTCATTTACATTTTGAATGTAGGCCCAGCCAACAGCTCCTGTTCCACCAGGCTTATTGATAACGCCGATATTCTGCTCCATTAACTCCTGTTCCATAATCGCATTCGATACAACCCGAGCAAACGTGTCCCAACCACCTCCGGCACGTGCTGGCGCGACCATCTCAACTGGTTTTTCAGGCTTCCACTCACTCGCTCCATCCTCATTGACTTCATCACTACTGCAACCAGCGATTAGCAAAGCAAGCACTGCAATTGGAATAAGTCTCTTCAACCGTTGTTTCATTTCATGTCCCTCCCTCTCCTATTCTAATTAAATCGCTTTCATTTTTAATCAAGCTTAATTGCAAACGCTTTCGTTTTATAAATCGATAAGGAAGTGATAAGTTCCGTTATATGTATTTTTAAACCATTATACGGAACTTTTCAAGTGTTTTTTCATATTTTTTCTAAAATGAATTTTACTTTCGCGCGAAATCAATCAGAAAATAGCCTGCTAAGCTAAAGCTTAAAAACAAAAAACCTGCCACAAAAAAACAATGACAGGTTCCGTTCTAATTTGGTTCACATTACCTTCCTTTGAAGCCTAATTCCTGAGATAGCTTGTTCGCATCTTTAAGCAAGCGATCTTGCCACTGTTTCATTTTCTCTTCAGTAAATCGCATACTTGGACCCGTAATGCTCAGTGAATACTTCACATTACCTGAGATTGAGAAAATGGCTGAAGAAATCGCATTGACACCGGCACCACGCTCATCAATGCTTAATGCTTGATTCGTTGACCGTATTTCTTCTAGTTGCTGCATTAACCGATCTTGGTCTTGCACTGTCTCGACCAATTCCTTAATAAACTCACTTGATTGAAACGCAAGCAAAGACTTTCCAGTAGCCCCAACTACTAATTCTAGTTTCGAACCGATGCTTACATTATGAGTAACGACTTCTAAACTAACAAAGCGCTGAACGCATACTCGCTTGTTTCCATCAATTTTAAACAGAGCGATGGACTCATTTGTTTCATCACGCAATTGTTTCATCAGGGGAGTTGCTAGTTGGACCACATCATTGGATATTTCTGCGACGCGCCCTAACACATACACACTATGCCCAAGTTTGTAATTAAAATTGGTTTCATTTCGTTCTAGCATGCCAACATCAATTAACGTATCAATGAGTCGTGCTGTTGTTGATTTGGGTAAATTAAGTTTTTGCGTAAGCTTAGTCAGAGAGATTTCAGGTTCATTAACTGTAAAACATTGGAGCAAACGAACAGCCCGCTGCACCGTTTGAAGCCCTTTAGCAGATCCTTCCACTTTACACACTCCTATCACATGATCTTCCTCTCTTTACATTACATGAAATGAATCAAGGTTTCCAAACGTTTTAGCACAACGGAAAAAACTTTTGCTAACGCACGCATTAGCAAAAGCCTTTTTCTTACCCTAGTTTTTTCTGGCCTGTTGGTTTTTTAGCGAGATCTTTATTCTGACCCGCTTTTAATAGAAAGCTGCTTCCTTCATGTCCAACAACCTTCGTCACTTCTTTAGCCGCGATCATTAGCTGATCAAGATTAATTCCTGTTTCAATGCCCATTAAATGAAGCCCATGCACTAAATCTTCCGTTGCAATATTACCTGCAGCACTTGGAAAATAAGGGCATCCACCCAGCCCAGCTGTTGCACTATCAAAAGAAGTAACACCGTTCTCCAATCCTGCAACAGCATTGGCAAAAGCCATCCCTCTTGTATTATGCAGATGCAGCGAAAAAGACATTGCCGCAAATTCCTGATTTAACGTCTGTAAGAGCGATGACACCTGCCTCGGGTTTCCCATTCCAGCCGTATCTGCTAAAGACACATCACGTATGCCCATCTCCTGATAGCGACGCACAAGCTTGATGATTTCTTCCTCGCCTACCGCTCCCTCGTACGGACAGCCAAACGTCACGGTTAAAGCACCTCCGACATAGACATCTTCTTGATTCGCGCGCTCGACAACAGGGAGCAATTTTTCAATAGCTTCTTGCCGCGTACAGTTCGAGTTCGCCAGCGAATGAGAATCCGTCGCAGACAAAAGCAATTTGATCTTTTTGACACCAGTACCTATTGCCCGCTCCGCTCCTTTTAAATTCGGAACAAGCGCACGAAACGATACATCCGTTAATTCCTTTACTCCTTTTATTACTGCCTCTGCATCCTTTAACTGTGGAATTGCTCGCGGGTGGACAAACGACGTTGCTTCAATCTGGCGAATCCCCGAAGCAGCGAGTGCCTTGATTAGCTTTATTTTTTCCTCAGTTTCAACCCATTGCTCCATTTGGAACCCATCGCGAGGTAATACTTCCCAGACCGTCACTTTTTTTGGAAACCGTGTCTCCATGCTACACCACCCCATTTTCTTTAAGGCTGGTAATCTGTTCTTCTGAATAACCGAGGTTTGCCAAAATGCTTGTCGTATGTTCCCCTAAATCAGGTGCACGATGGCGAATACGGCCTGGTGTTTCCGAAAACTTCGGCACGACCCCAGGAACTTTTACTTTTCCTAAACGAGGATGTTCAACCTCAAGAATGTTCTCACGGGCTTGATACTGCTCGTTTTCAAAGATATCTTTTATACTCATGATTGGAGAGATAGGCACACCATAGTGATCGAGCTTCTGCTGTAAAGCATCCCTCTCGTGAGACTTGATAAATGCACGAACGATTTGCTGCAAATCCTCATCATTGTCCATGCGCTCCGCATTGGTTAAATAGCTGGGATCGGTAATGAGTTCTTCTCGCCCCATCGCTTCCGCCAAGCGCTCCCATGTTCTTTGCGTACTACATACGAGAACGACCCAATGATCATCTCTTGTACTATACGTCCCGGCCGGACTTGAATGGCCATGTAACATCGGCGCACGCTCCCGCACTTTGCCCAGCTGGTCATACTCCGCAACTAAAAAGTCCATCATCCGAAACATTGCTTCATACAATCCTAACTCTACGACCTGCCCTTTATCCGTACCTAGAGCATCCCGATTATAGAGAGCGCTTACAGTTCCAAGCGCTAAAAACACTCCAGAGATATAATCCATCAACGAAAAAGCCGGACTAACTGGATGTCGATCAGAGAACCCTTGCAAATACGTGTAGCCTGAAAAGGCAGTAGCCGGTGTCCCAAAACCCGCTTTTTCAGCGTAAGGTCCCGTTTGCCCGTAGCCTGATTGCCTAGCCATGACTAGTCTAGGATTGACTTGCTTTAGATCCTCATAGCCAAGTCCCCACCGCTCTAACGTTTTAGGACGAAAATTTTCAATTAAGATATCCGCATCTTTAATCAACTCTTTAAACACGCTCTGACCTTCTGGCTGACGAATATCAAGCGTTATTGATTGTTTGTTCCGCGACATGCCCGGCCAACGAAGCGGCTCCTCCTCTTTATAAGGTCCCAGCCCACGAAGTGGATCACCAGTATGCGGGAGCTCGACTTTTATTACTTCCGCCCCCATGTCACCTAATAAACTTGCCGCAAAAGGCGCGGCAAGAACTGTCGAAGCATCAATAATTCGGATTCCGGTTAACGGGCCATTACTTGTGTTCATGTCGTTTCCCTCCTCATTTGTCCCACTATATATTAATAAAAACCACATAACGGAACTTTAACTTGAATGTATCATATTTTGGAAGGGTAGACAATGGGATAGGATTTAGTTAATAAGAGTTGATTGTTTTACAAAAAAACAGCCCTCATCGAAGAGCTGAATATTTGAGGAATTATTTTCAGTTCGTGCTGATATAAGACAACCCTCCTTCTACAATTAATCCAGCGTTCGTAAAACACTTTGTAAAATCAGTAGAAGATAGTATTGACTCAGCAGTAAAAACGACTAAGACTGTTGGGAAAGTTATTGATAAAGATATTATTTCAGTAACTGAAAAAATTACTTCTTTCTTGTGCTGGAGAACACATAATTTAAATTGGCTTCACTTGAACATTATTGTATTGTAGAGAAAGAGTGGTTGATTTAATTAGCTATTCTTCAACAGCAATATTATTTGGTTTTTATAACATTATCATTGTATTGGACGTGTCGATAAACATGCTATTACTTGAGTATTTTTTATACTTTAGTATTCTCTGTATGTACGGTTTGAATATTTCTGCTGGAATGGGGCTTTTACTTTTTAATAGCGTTTACAGGCGAATATATGAAAGTTTTGTGATTGAATACCCGAATAATATTATGAAGAAAATATGGAATGGTTTTTACCACACCACTGGAGGGGGACTCTCCTATTTTCTCTATTATTGGCTACGAAAGCAGTACAATTCATTGACTGTAAATCTTTTATTCATTCTATATATTGTTATTTTTATGGTGTCCGGTCTTATTATCACTACCATTTTAGCAACATCAATTAATTGGATTTTTAATTAGACGTGATAAGTGCTCTTTAGGTTTTCTCTATTAAACAATACTGACTTAGTTGTGGTGCTTGCCATATAATTTCTTGAGCTTTTTATGAATTCTTGCCCACCTTGAAAACTTTAATGGAAAGAAGCTTCCGCTTTATCTAAGAAGGACGTGAGTTATCATTAGTATCATGGAAATCATTTTCACATTTGTTCTTGCTATTTCTTTTGGGATGATATTTACAACTGGTTTTGGTTTATTGATCTGGGAAAAAATCTTTAAATTCACTTATGAGAGTTTGATGTTTGTGGATGCTAATACTCCCCTAAAAAAAAGTTGGAATTTCTTTTATCATTTAACGGGCGGAGGTATATCTTATTTCTTTTATTTTTGGCTAAAAGATCGTCATTCTATCCCTAAAACTAAACTGATTTTTTCTCTTTACCTCATTGCCTCTATTCCTTTTTCAATTTTAGGTCTTACAATTGCTTTAAACCTTGTCTCGTTTTTAACTAACTAACTCGTTTAAAATGAACAGCAAAACAAAAAAATTACTGAGGAGGACTCAATGGCTACACAAATGGAACAGCACCCTCCAACTGGATCACGGCTGACATTCGTACTTAAAAACCAATATCACAAGAATATCCCCCTAAAAAACGCCCTTTTATAAAGAATATATTTCAAAAGGAAGTGGTCCAGTTATTTGTAGAAACAGTATGATTCATTATATATATTTTTTTAATAACATCCTACGCATTAAATGTGTCTGCTGGAGTGGGGCTCTTAATTTGGAGTAAAGTTTACAGACAAATTTATGATAGTTTTCTTATAGAAAAAACAGATAATAAGATGAAAAATGCATGGAACACTTTTTACCATATTATAGGTGGAGGTCTCTCCTATCATTTATATTATTGGTTACATAAACGTTACGCTTCTTTCACATCAAATTTAGTCTATCTTCTGTATTTGATTTTATATCTTTCTGTAGGATTTTTATTTCTAATGTTTATTGTCTCAATTATTGAAGCGATTTTCTCTTAAACAATTGATGCAGAAATTGAGGTAACTCACCATGGTTTTAGTCCAAATTTTCTTATCTGCGTTTCTTTTTATATCTGTCGGCCTTACTATCTCGGCTGGCATAGGTTTATTAATTTGGAGTCCTCTTTATAAACTTATTTATGAAAGTTTTCTTATAAAGGACCCCAATTCGACAATAAAGAGAATATGGAATCTTTTTTATCATGTATTTGGCGGGGGACTTTCTTACTTTCTTTACTTCTGGCTAATAAAAAAATACAAACTATGGATTGTAAAGCTTGTATTTCTGCTGTACTTAATCGTTTTTATCTGTATTGGAATTCCTCTTGCTACAGTGGGTTTAGCTTTTATTGAATGGTTTTTTTCATAAGAATTTATTTGTAAGTGTTTAGGTTTCTAAATGGATTTAGCTTCATTTATATTTTTAGAGATATCTAATGCTACCAACGATTTCGGATGTGATTCATACATGGTTATTTATTTCATTGAACTTTTTATAAACTTTTGCATCGGCTGTATGTATGGACTAAATATCTCTGCTGGTATGGGGCTCTTATTTTACAGTGCTGTTTATAGGCGGATTTACGAAAGCTTAGTTATTAAAAACCCTGATACTGTTTTCAAGAAAATATGGAATGGTTTTTACCACACCACCGGAGGAGGACTTTCCTATTTTCTTTATTATTGGTTACGTGCCAATTTCAAATCATGGACTGTAAACTTACTTTTTATTTTCTATATTATCTTTTTTATCGTTATTGGCTTTTTTGTTGCTGTGCTAGCAGCTACCTTAGTAGACTTTGTTTTTGATTTGCTTCAACGGTGAGTTGATCGATTAGAAAACTCTCTGTACTTTATCTCATTTTCTAACTAATTCGATTAAAATAACAAAAAAAATTACTAAGGAGGACTCAATGGCTACACAAATGGAACAGCATCCTCCAACCGGATCACGGCTGACATTAGTACGAAAAAACCAATTATTGTGCTGGCAACGCCGTTTTGACATTTATATTGACGAAGATTATTTTGGAGATATTTCGAGGGGCAAACAAGTGAGTATTCCCATTGGTCCTGGAAAACATACTGTCTATTTAAACTTTGATTCAAGCGTGGGGAACCTTCAATTTGGGTTTCAGAGTGAAGTGCTTGAAGTCGAAACTCAATTAGATCAAAATTTGATCATTGATGTATCTGTAAAGAAGCATTACGATAACATTTTTCCCACATCGAATTGAAAGTCAGAGATTAACCTTATTTTTCAGTGCACAGCAAACTAAAAATAAAGTCTTTATCCATATCCGACCCAATACAAGGAGAGTTGTTACCATGAGACCTTTGCTTCAATGTACACGTGAAGAATTATTATTGCTTGTTTCTGCGGCTGGCTTCCCTGACGTCGCTAGAGGGATGGGCAGCTAGCCTCGAGCAGTATATAAATGAGTCCAATCAACAGTTACACGAATAACCCAAAAACAAACAGGCTCTCCATACCGCGTTGATGGTGGAATACCTGCATAATAATCAGATCAGTAAAGACAGGGTGCTCTCTGTCATTTTTTTATTTTAGGATAAACAGTCTTATTTTAATAAAACTCTTTATGTTCTTCTCTATAAAGAACTACTTGCTTTATTGCTTTTTTAATACCATCCCTTTTCCATTACTTCTTCTTTTCTAGTTCAGCGAAATTAATTTTGAAGATAATTCCTAAAAAGATGCCCATTTAGTGAAACAAGCATAAGCAGCTGCATAGACTAATCGGGTAGATACTCACAGAGGAATCATCAATTACGCCTAAGATTGCTTACTAAGCAGCTTCTTTTTCACTAAAGCAGTGTAAGCAACTCCTGTAAGTAAACTCAGGACAGACAACACTTACTTAATACAACTAGCTTCTTTGTTGTTGTGGTTTTGGTGTGTTTTACTGGCGCTAGCCAGAGTGGTTTCCAAGCGCAGGAGCACCGCACAAGAGATAGAGGTAAGATGAGACTGCGTTTTTTACTAAAAACCCCTTTATACCAGGCTTTTTCGCGGTTATATTGACTTTACAAAGGTCTCGTTTTTCCCCTTTTCAGAGGGGGGAAATGTAGCGTTTTTACCCTTTTCTCTCAGTCTCATTAACTGTCTCAGGAAACGTGGTTATCATTCTATTCTCTGTAAAAAATACTGTGATAAACCCTTTAGGTAAGGGATTTTTTCATTAATTTTTACGAACGATACCCGTCTCACCACGGCTAATTTCTCAAATATGTCGCCACTATTGAATCACTAGTTTATACCGGTTCTATGAAGATAAATGTGTTGAGCTTCTGGAGGGAATGACATGCTTGATGTACTCATTTTAACGGCTTTATTAATTGTTTTAGCTATCCTCGGTGCCCCTGTTTTTAACATTGGAAAAATGCTAGTGAAGCGAATGCTCATTGGTTCAATTGTTCTAAGTCTATTCGTGTTATGTTTACTGATTTACGATTTGTTGCGTCTGCATTTGTTCACGTAAAAAAGCTGACGCTATTTAAGGCGCGTCAGCTTTCTTTAATCTTCCCAATAGAAGATTGCATCCATAACCAAGTAATTTGAGGGCTCTTGTAGAATCGTCGGTATTTCTGCTTTGAATGGTAGTGGCGCATCTAATTGGTCTTTAGTAAGCAGCTCAATATCGTATTCGTGTAACGCTAGCTTGATTGCTCTCGCTAACTCTTTCAAATCCTCGCTTACTTGTAAGGCTCTCGGGTCCCCTATTAGTAGGCCATTTCCACCTGATAGCCACTCACCAGTCTCAACTCGAACGCGCTGGCTCCGCATATCTTCCCCCATAATCGCGACTGGAGCAAGACGAGAGATATTTACAATAATGCCTTTCGTTTCTTTTTCTTGTATCCCGTTGTTTGTCCACAGTACCTTTGTATCTGTTCTTCTGTGGCAAAAAAATTCTACGAAAGAAGCGTAGCCACTGCCGTAGTGATCGAAATCTGCCTCACACTCCACGCCGTGTATCCGTTTTATCCGATAAAACAATCTCTCTAAATGCTTTTCCACTTCTTGATGATCGTTTGTATGGTAAGGGAATACATCTCCTAGAATTTCTCCACGTATAAAGCCACGTAACTCATCATTTGAAAACATACACAAATCTCCTCTAACTCTATTGATATTCAGCCCTTTCGCTAAGCTGCATATTAATGCAAAAAAGACGCCATGGGCAGCGCCTCAAAAAATACGATGATAAGCTTTACTTTAAGTCTCTAAGACTGGTTCTGTAACCGTCCCGTCGGGCTCCGGCTCAGCCATTAATTTCATTAGTTCCCGCTCAACATAATTAGCAAAATAATACATTCCTGAGCTTAAGAATTCTTCTAACGTTTCTTCCAAGAGTAACCGATCTTTTGAAGCAATGCCTTGATAAACAGTCGAAAAAGAAGTCTTTTCAACCAATTTTAATACGGCAAGTGCTTGTTTATACTGCTTTCGCACAATAAGCTGATGGGCAAGCTCTTCTCCGCTTAATGCACAGAGATCTACTTTTTCTTCATGGTAATTTTGCACAAACATTAAGTCATTTTCTCTTATTTGTTGTGCGTACTTCTCGTGTCCACATAAATGAAACATCTCAATGGCGATTCTAATGTTACGTAAGCTAGCTTCTTGCTCCTCGAATAAAAATGCTTGTCCAATCGTTAAATGAGCAGACGCCATTAAATACATGGGGGTAATCTTGTTTTGAATTAAATAATTTGCATATTCTATTGCTTGATCCTGATCGTTTTTATAGTAAAGCATCGCAGTTGCAAAATAACTGTATATTTTCACTTTAAAAGATTCTTTAAGATAACTGTCATCCATCTCATAGAGCATGATATTAAGATCCTCTGTCAGCGCCATCAACGCTTTATAATCATCATGTGCAACCATTTCTGTCTCCATTAACTGTAACCTAATCTTCATTTCATTCGTAGATACTTGACTAACTAAGTCTCTCACTTGCTTCACGAACGTTGATGATGCTTGCTCTCTTTTTCGGCTATTCAACGAATAAATGGTGACCCAATCTTTAATGAGACCTGTTCGATTTTGGTGCTTGGCAATTAATTTGTCCGTTAAGTAACTTTGATTATAGTTAGAAGCAAACTCAAGTGCATTCACTATTCCGTTCAAATCGTCTAGCTTCAGACAATAAGATTCCATTATTTTAAGAAATTCAATAGAATTAAAATACTTTGTAACGGTTAAAGCCTCTTCAAACTTTAAGTTGATTTCTCCTTCAGCGCCTAAAAAGGAGGATAGCGTGGATGCTGGTACCCCTGAACCTCTACTAATCATCTTTAAATCATCGATTTCATGCTTCACCATTAGCTTTTTAATCATTCTGTACAAATACTGGGCAGAGGTTTCGTCCATTACCATGCATTCACTCCTTTAATTCATAGCTCAATATTTGTCAATATGCTTAAAGATATGACAAGAAAATTGATATTGGGAAAATTATACACGACACATTTTGTAGATATTGTCGGAATGTGTATAATTTTCATTAAATATTATAGAATTTTTTAAAAACGTTACTAAGTTAAGGCTTTTCGTCCTTACCTATATAAAAAAAGCCCTTACCTTTACTAGTAAGGGCTTCCATTTAAGAGATTGATCGTATAAGATATATAGGATTGAAGTTTTAGTTAACTTATAATTTGTAAATTTTCCCAACCTTCAAATATACATTCAGTTTTACATTCGTAATCATTCATGTTAGGAGTGTTCAAAATGGCCATTCACGAATTATCAGATTCTACGTTGTTAAACGCTTATATTAGAGCCATGGAACACAATTTAAAAGATGACTTCATTCTAATATTAAGAACTGAATTACTTCGTAGAGGGTTCGACCTTTCTGACGATGGACGTTAACAACTCTATTTCAGCTGTTTCTAGTTTTCGATCGAGTTGATTTTCAAACTCAGCAATTAGCCCAGCCAACATTTCTTCAAGTTTGTTCATGAATCTTTATACTCACATCCTTTTCAACTATATTCTATGTATTCCTTCTCGTAATTACAAGTGCGATTGGACTATAAATCACAATTTATTTTTCTCTTTTCTATGAGAAAAGACACTCATCTTTAGCTTGACGAGTGTCTTTATTCATCCTTCGCGCAAACAATTAGAAATTTATTACAGATAGTTAAGTAAAAGATCATTTTTTCACAGAGCGCTAAAAAAAGCGACTATTGACCTCTTTTAAATAACTTTTGTAAAAGCTTTTGTTTTGCTGTCAATATCTGACGCTTCAATTGACATGGCTTTGAATTCTGCAAGTGTTTCATCGAGCTTTTCTTGATTCTCCATTGCTTTCTGTTTAGCTTTCATCGTCCCCGCCGCAATCCGCGTAACTTCTTTATTTGTTAGATCAATGTTCTCTTGAATCGTTGCATTCGATTTTTCAATTTTCTTCGCTAATTTTTTTACTTCCTGCGCAACCACATCAAACCCTCTACCGAACTCTCCCGCATGAGCCGCTTCAATTGCTGCGTTTAAGGCCAGTAAGTTTGTTTGCGAGGCAAAATCTTGAATGGTTTTCGTGATACCCTGGATGGAGTCTGCTTTCTCTTTTAAGTCTTCTAGATTAGCGGTATTCTCTGATGATACGGTTGTTATGTCGTTTATGCTGTTTAGTAACGATTCACTTAAGAGAATGCCAGCCTGTGCTCGTTGATTTAAGCGCTCCGACATCTCTTCTAAATTAGTGGCAAATGCTTCAATCTGTTCTTGTCTAGTTGTTATATCGGTTGCCGTTTTAGCAATCCCAATAACGCGTTTCCCCTCATCAAAAATAGGCATGTATGTCGCCTCTAGCCAGACTAATTTTCCTGAGGCGTGTTTTCTAGCTATTTTATTTTGAAAGCTGTTTCCCGCTAGCAGATGGTCCCAAAACTCCTCATATTCCTCACTCTCACTAAACGATTCAAAACAGAACTGTTTGTGAGACAATCCTTCCATCTCGCTTACTGTATACCCCATTGTATCTGCAAATAATTCATTCACATAAGTCACTTTTCGATCTATATTAAAGCGAATAATTGCTAGGTTGTCTACTAATGCTCGAATGAACTGTTCATCTACTATTGTTGTATTCAAATTCGTAATTCCTCCATTATTGTTTTGTTTCTATACCACCAAACCTCTGCTTCTACACATTTAGACGAATATGTTACCATTATTTTAAATGCAAATGAAAGGAGGAAGTGTCTGTAGTCATGGAAATGTATAAACACCCATTCACAAACGGATATGGATTCTAAATTCTTTAACCTGATTGAAATCCTTGTTTTCTTTGCCGTCATTATTCTCTTTATCATTAGCCTGGCAATAGAAAATCAATTGCTTTTCTATCTAACATTAGGTTATTCAATCGTCCGTTCACTTGTTTTTCTTATCCTACAACAACTTAAGAAACGTAATGAAAAACAAAAAAGACCTACACAAAGGTAGATCTTCACTTCATATATGGAACGTCAATCATGATCCAAAGAAGCCAACCAGCTATCAAGTTTTTCTGCCGGATAATAAATTGACCCATTAATGTTCAAATGCGGCACGCTTGGATAACTCTTTACTAGTTCTTTCGCGTCTTCTTTTGATAGGTTTAAATAGTAGTGAAGGTCTTTCTCTTTTATTAATTTTGGTTTTTCATCAGAAAACATATCCGTAAGATGGCTTGTGCTATGATTCTTGAAATTCTTAATCCCATCTCCGATAAAGTATCCAAAACCAATGATTCCGATTGCGAGCCAAAACATACCGTCCAATCTAAATCCCCCTGCTTCTTTTTTTAAGTTTTGCTAAAATGTGCTGTTTCGCTTCTACTTGCTGTTTTTGAATAGCCAGGATGTTGTTGTCCTCTTTCTCAACAAAGAGCAATTGCTGTTTCTTTTCTTCAGACGTTCTCTTTGAAAGTAATAGCATGATAAGTGATACAAGTATAATGAATAGACTGATAATGAAATCCGCAAGAAGACAAGCGTCATGATTGGTAAGTTCATTATAATGTCGTCTAATTCCATTGTTGTACCTCCTCTCGTATCATTTTAACAGAGTGCAAACGATAGAGGGACGATGATCAACAAAAAAACCCAATGCAAACGTTCATGCACTGAGCTATCGCTTAACAGACCCTTACGGCAACCTGTAACTTGTGAGCACTTCTGTTTCCTCAACCCGTTTTTCAACATAAGAAGACTGCTTTTTTAATGCTAAATCAATGTAGGCTGGGTGACACATAATCTCTACCGTTTCTACTTGGTTATGCTCCGCAATAATCTGATCAAGCATCTCCTCACTTACGCCAGCTTGATAAAAACGAGCGTCAAATGCATCGGTTAAGAACGAAACTCCCTTTGGCTTCACAGCAAACGCGTTTCGCCACGGTAACTGATAAGTGTCTGCCAGCCTCTCAATTACTGGACGCAGGTAACTCCAGCCATGCATGTGGTGGTGGCTATCTAAGTGACTTGGAGTCAGGCCGTAAGAATAAAACAACTCAATCTGCGCAGACCACTCTCGGTAAACATCGTCAAGATTAATTAAAGCCTCGTTTCGTTGGTCCGACTGCTTTCGAAATGCTCCGTCTTCATTTAGTAATGACAACACATCCTTTCGAATAGGTCGTCCAATCGTTAAAGCCAAATGCACACCTACTCGAAGTGATGGATTGGCTTTTGCAAGCTCAACCGCATGCTTCGTTGCTGGTGCGTTAACAAGCATCGTTGCCGCCGAAACGACTCCATTTAAATGACTGTCGATAATTCCGTAGTTTACACCTCTGCTTAAGCCAAAATCATCTGCATTAAATATGATCTCCGGCATATCCTCACTCCTTTTATTGATACACTCGTTCAATTTGAAAACTGGCACGATCGCCATGAAAATAGGTTTGTGAAAACTCTGCTACCGTTCCGTCCTGCAAATAAGCGATCGTTTCTAAATAAAAACATGGCGACTGTTCGTCTGAATGCAACAGGCTTGCCACTTCTCCATCCATTTCCGCAAGCTGAAGATGTTCTTCCGTTCGAGCGATATGAATGCCGTAATGTGTTCGAAGCGATGCATACAGCGATGTGCTGCACTGTTGTTCAGTCAGGCCAGGTGCTATTGGCCACGGTAAAAAAGCGGTCTCATACTGAAGGGGTTTATCATCAACAAAGCGAACCCGCGTTAATTTGTGGACAGGTGCATTTTGCTCTGTTTTTAAGACCTCTGCTAATTGTTCATCTGCAGCGACAACTTGTAATGACAATACGTTAATCGTTGGTTTTTTTCCTTGAGAAGCTACTTGTTCATTAAATGAGGTAATTGTTTGCGATAAGTTCGTGCGTATCTTCGGCTCGGCCACAAACGTTCCTTGGCCCTGCCGGCGAATGACATAGCCTTCTTGAGTAAGCTGCTGCAATGCTGCCCTTACCGTTGTCCGGCTTACACCAAACGCGTCGCAAAATGCTGCTTCTGTTGGTAATTTCGACTGTGGTTCGTAGTCACCTGATTCGATTTTCTGTATAATTTCTTCTTTTATCTGCTGATGCATGGAAGACATGTACATTACCCCTTTAATGGAATACGCTCATTGTAGCATAATTTGTGTATGATTATCATACAAAGGTTATGACAAAAATACGGTTTAATTTCATAATTGTAATAACAAATTTAGCTAGACATGTGTTATTTGTTATGATAAATTATAGTTGTATTAAGAAAACGGTTTCAATAACAACTTGTACCTACAAATAGAGAACGTTTAAAGGAGGGCTTGTGATGACAGTAAAAGTGGTCATCATTGGTGGAGGTTCTAGCTATACGCCAGAAATTATTGAAGGGTTGGTGGCCAGACATGATCAGTTTCCAATAAGTGAGATCGCCTTAGTCGATATTGAACAAGGTCGCGCAAAGCTTCAGACAATCGAGCAGCTCGCACAGCGAATGGTGGCGAAATCGGGAAAACCGATCAAAGTCACAGCCCATTTTGACCGGCGCCAAGCATTGGAAGGAGCTCATTTTGTAACCAGTCAAATTCGTGTCGGCGGGTTAAAGGCGCGTGAAAAGGACGAACGCATCCCACTTTCTCACGGGCTGCTTGGACAGGAAACCAATGGTGCAGGCGGCATTTTTAAAGCGCTACGGACAATTCCCGTCTTACTTGATATTGCTGAGGATATGGCAGCTATTTGTCCAGATGCATGGCTCTTAAACTTTACCAATCCAGCGGGAATGGTTACCGAAGCGTTAATGAAACACGGTAAACACAAGCAAGTGATTGGCGTCTGTAATATCCCGTTTAACATGCGCACAGGTGTAGCAGAAGTTCTTCAATGTGAGACGAATGATGTTGAAATTGAGTTCGTTGGTTTAAATCACTTTATTTTTGGTCGTCGCGTCCTTATTAAGGGCGAAGATCGCACCGAAGAAGTTCTCGAAAAACTGAAGGACCCTGACAATCAGTATTCACCAGCAAACATTGTTTCAGAAGGTTGGTCAGATCTGTTCCTTTCCGCCTTTAAGCTGTTACCAAACCCTTATCACAGCTATTATTTTAAAGGGGCAAGTATGCTTGAGAAAAGCATAGAAGACTACAACAAGAACGGTACACGGGCAGAGGTCGTTCAAACGGTGGAAGAATCATTGTTCAAGAAATACGACGACGTCACGCTTGACCATAAACCAGAAGAGTTGGAGCAGCGCGGTGGTGCATACTACAGCGATGCAGCTTGCAACATTATGACAAGTATTTTCAACGATTCAGGTGACGTACAAACCGTTAACACGTTAAATAACGGAGCTATTTCAGACCTACCGGATGATGCCGTTATTGAAACGAATGCGTTAATTGGCAAACAAGGTCCGCGTACATTGAGTATCGGGAAATTGCCCCTCGGTGTGAAAGGCATTGTCCAGCTGATGAAGAACATGGAAGAACTTGTGATTGAAGCCGCTGTAACCGGCGATACCCATTATCTTTATCAAGCACTGCTCATTAACCCGCTTGTTCGTGATGAAGCTCTTGCGGAAACCGTAATGAACGAGCTGCTTGAAGCACATAAAGATGATCTGCCGCAGTTTTATAAAAACGTATAAAAGGAGAGTGTTTTCACATGATGCAATGGATGGAAAAGTACTTTATTCCAATTGCCGGAAGAATTGGCGCCCAGCGTCACCTCGTTGCTATCCGTGACGGATTTGTTAGCGTTATTCCTTTCATTATCATTGGTTCATTTGCTATCTTACTTAATAATTTCCCATTACCTTCTATTGAACGTTATCTTGAGTTTATGACAGGCATTTTTGGTGAAAACTTTACGATGTTTGGCGGGAACATTTGGAATGCCTCTTATGCCATACTTGCTGTTCTTGTTACAATGTCAATTGCTTACCATCTAGCACGCTCGTACAGTGTCGATGGCTTATCGGCGGCGATCCTATCGGTTTCTACCCTTGTGATGGTCTCCCCATTTACGGAAGATTGGGGCTTATCCCTCGCTTGGACGGGATCACAAGGATTGTTCGTTGCCTTATTTAATGCCTTAATTGTCACAGAGCTTTTCCGTTTACTTGTTAATTCTCGATTTACGATAAAAATGCCTCAGGGCGTGCCAGAAGGCGTTACGAAATCGTTCCGCTCCCTTATACCGATTCTAATTATTTTAACAGGACTAAGCTTGTTCCAAATGTTCATGACGCTTGTGGTTGAATTAAGTGTACATGAATTAATTTTCAACTGGATTCAAGCACCATTGCTTAGTCTATCAAACTCACTACCAGCTGCTTTAATCGTTGTATTCTTAAATCATTTGCTTTGGTTTTTTGGCTTACACGGCACCAACATTCTCTCGCCAGTTATGGAAGGTGTATACTTAACAGCGAGCATTCAGAATACTGAGCTTGTTCAAGCAGGCGCAAGTATCTTTGGAAATGAGCTGGCAATCGTTACAAAAGCCTTCTTCGATTCCTATGTCTTTATGGGTGGATCAGGTACGACGCTCGCCTTAATTGCGGCCATTTTTATTGTAGCGAAAACATCCCATTATCGTACCGTCGGAAAACTCGGCGGACCAGGTGCAGCCTTTAATATTAATGAACCAATCATGTTCGGTATGCCAATTGTCTTAAATGCATCACTGCTTATTCCGTTCCTGCTCATTCCATTATTGCTGACGGTTATCTCCTATTTCGCGATTTCCTTTGGCTTTGTTCCAAAAACAGCCGTCGCCATTCCCTGGACAACACCGCCAATTATTAGCGGCTTTCTCGTCTCGGGGCACTGGTCAGGCGTCATTTTACAGCTGTTTAATTTAGCACTTGCAACCTTAATCTACATTCCGTTCTTAAAAGCATCTGAACGAGCACAAGAAAAAATTGAGAAAGAAAACCAAATGCCATAAAAAGGAGTCTCATCATGACGAAGACACTTGAAGAAATTTCATTCCATCTCATTCTCCACGCTGGCAACGCCCGCTCGTTTGCAATGGAAGCTATTCATGCCGCAAAAGCAGGAAATTTTGCTGAAGCCGAAGAAAAATTAAGAGAAGCTGATAAAGCCTTTGTTGAAGCACATCATGGCCAAACCGAGCTACTCCAGCAAGAAGCACAAGGAAGCGGCCAAACGCCATCAATCCTCTTAATTCATGCCCAAGACCACTTGATGACGTCAATGACGGTAAAAGACATGGCGCTGGAAATGGTTGAACTATATAAACGATTACCGAAAGGAGACGAATAAATGAATATCTTACTTGTTTGTTCCGCAGGAATGTCCACAAGCATGCTTGTTACAAAAATGAGGGAATCAGCCGAAGCAAAAGGCGTATCGTGTCAGATCGATGCCGTCTCCGCTTCCCAGCTTAACGAGCACCTCGAAAAAACAAACGTCATCTTAATAGGACCGCAAGTTCGCTACATGCAGGCGCAGATTACCAAACAAGCCGCACCCCACGGCGTAAAGGTTGATCTAATTAATCAAATGGATTACGGCATGATGAAAGGCGAAGCGGTTTTAAATCAGGCGTTGAAATTAGGCGAAGGGTAAGAAAAGAAAGACCACAGCTTGCATATAAGCTGTGGTCTTTCCATATTCTTCATGTTCTAATTTACCGTCTGCGGAAAACGTGTATACGAAACAAACGATGTATTGCCCGTAATATACAAACCACTCAATAATTCTAGCATTAGGGCATTGTTTACTTGATGCTCTGCCACAACAGTGAATACATCTCCGTTGTTAACGGTTTTATAACGAGCATTCCAATCTCTTTGGTTGTAGACCCAAAGTGAGGAGGCTGTCACACGCACGCTTCCAATGCCATCATTTCCTGGACCACCGTTATGTTGCAACCGATCTCGTACCTGAGTCATATTAATCCCTGGACAAGCAGTCGCTTGATTCGGCATTTCTCCATGTCCTTTAACTTGGTCCACATCTATATTAAAACGCGCCATATTGAAAGCTGCTCGTTCTTCCCACACCTGTTCTTGCAACGTTGTGAATGAACCATTTCCAACTAGACATATGTGATAGGAATAGCCATTGGCTCCCGATGCTCCATTCGTCACCATATCCGGATCATAACAAAGCTGTACACTTCCATCGCGTAAGATGATTTCGGCATAACCACCTGTCTGCCAACCAAGATCCTTCCAGCGATTATTCCAAAAGGACCAAAAATCCCCCTGGGCCGTTGCGCTGTGGTGACGCACGATCGTCGTAATATCATTAACGTTTCGCTTCGTTGCTCGTTTCGGTGTTTCGTCTCGAAGGTCATGAATAATGGTCATTTCCACTCATCCTCTCTATTCTAGTTGGTCTTACGGGTAGAGCTTGTCCAACAGCTCATGTTCTTTGTAACGGTGCTAGAATGACTCTTAACTGTTTTATCAATGAATCGCATCACTCCTTTCAAATGATCAACCTACAGTACAGTTACTTTCTAACCTCCTTGATTTGATTTGCTAGTAACAACAACTCAACGCGCAGACTTAGCGGAATGAAATGATTTTGCATGCATGTACTACAAGAAAAACTTGTATCAATTTTTGACAAGTGCTTTATCTGTGCTTCGGTCAACGTCTCTGGATTCCCACAACGATCACAAAATAAGAGAATAGACATAGTCGGTTCACCCTTTCATTTTATACATTTCGTATATTCTTTTTTGTATAAACACCTAAAAAACGTGATAATATATACATAACGAAGAACTCATTCTTATGTTAATTCTTCAAAATGTATAAGTCAATAAATTTTATACAATTCGTATATAATTTTATTCAATTTGAAGAATGAGGGGCGTTAATGATACAATTTGAAGATAGAATCTCTTCTGAGAGGTGCGAGAACGATGAAACTAGGAGATCGGATCAGATCTTTACGTGAAAAAGAAGGATTAACACAAAAAGCATTAGCACAAAAATTAGCCATTCCGCACCAGAACTTATCAAATTATGAGCGGAACTTTAGACAACCTGATTATGAAACGCTTCAAAAAGTTGCTGATTATTATGCTGTTACAACCGACTTTCTTTTGGGTAGAAGCAAGCAGCCGAGTCAAGATGTCTCCATCGCTTTCTACGATGGGCCAAGTTATGAAGATGAGGATGAAAAAGAATTTATTGAGCAGCAGCTGCAGCAATACCGCAAAATGAAACAGCGCTTTAAAGATCAAATGAACAAATCATAACGTCTATCCTTCAAAGTGAGCAAAACGAAAAAAAATAAAAGACGATCGTCTTTTATTTTTCAATAATATACGAACATACATTCTTTATAGAGGTGATTTCTTGCGCTATTCAACGGATAAAGAACTAAGAATAAGCGAACAGCTACGAGATTTAGGCGTTTTGCATGTAAGTGATTTGTCGATTGAGAATCTATGTACACTTTATCAGATTGAAGTTGTTTTCCATGACGACAAAAACACTTGCATGTTTGAAGAAGATTATGCGGTGATTTTCATTAACAATCAGCTTTCTTACCTTGAACAAAGACAAGTCTTTTTTCACGAACTCGCTCATATTCGTTGGCATCACGGTAATCAGCTCCAGCTCCCGAAACAACTCGCTCTGCTTCAGGAAGAGCAAGCTTCATTTATCTCGCTTTATTACGCGATGCCGCGCCATCTCTTGTTACCAGAAATAAATCGATACCAGTCACTTGATGGGCTTGCCGACTATTTTCAATTACCTCCTACTATGGTAGTAAAGCGCTGTACGGCCTTTCAACGAGAGCAATCTCGCATTAGGGCGCAAACACAAGAGGAATACAAGCAATGGCGACGGAAGCGAACGAGTTTACAATCAGGAAATCTATACAAAGGCACTACAGAAATACTGCATCAACTTGCTTTACAAGTAGGAGAGGAGTCCATTCATTATGACATTAGACGTTTATTATGAAGAATTAGACGGTCAGCTCTATCCAGTTTGGCTAATGGTGCCCGCTCAATCGTCAGAAGAGTATCTACCTGTAGTACTGAATGCGCCGTTTGAACGAATAGAAGAAATTCATGATTCAATGACACTTGTTTCAGTGACGATGAATGCACTCTCAAGAGATCCACAAGAGGAGCAGAAGTTTTCCATTCATTTGCTAACGGTCTATCATGAATTACAACAAATGGGGAGAGTGCCAGACTCACTCGACTCTGCTTTTTTTCTCATTCAGATGGCAGATTTAGAGGAATTGCTTCAATTCGAAGTAAGACGTCTTTTTGAGAAATAGCTCAACACATCGGACACGCTGGAGCGTGTTCTTTTTTTATGGATGGTTTTACCTGTTGCAATACGAACATACATTCGAGTATACTGCTGTAAAAGGAGTGAATGTCATGTCGTATGAACTTGAAGCTGAAGCGTTGTTTGGTGTTGACCGTCCTCGACAAACAACATTGGTCGATACCGTTGTCGCTTTTATTTACATACGGTTAGCTAAGCAAATATTGGTGAAAGACCTGGAAAACTTCGAAAAAGGACTCGTGCCAGTAAAATATCCAGACGTATATCTTCGCCGTCTCCGTGCATCACTCGCATGCTTATCAGAAGATCTTCACCAAACGAAACGGTTCTTTCTTGAGCACTCTATTCGCGTAACCGAAACACCTACAGATGTTCATGAGAGCAGCGTCTTATACCAGTATTGGATTGGTGGTCAGACAGGTTTTACTGGATCGTCCGCACACGTCATGCGAAAACAAGTCAAGCGCTATGTCCAATACTACTTTACTGAAAGAGTCTAACCTTTACCCGATTATAAAAACAGGACTTTATACCCTAAAAAAGAACATATATTCTTGTTTTGCCTGTATTTAAACTGCATAAAAATAAATAATTAGGCATAGGTATTAAATAACCAAAAATCCCATGTTTTTTGGTTATTTATTTGTGGTAAATAAGTTAAAAGAACTATATATTTAAATTTAAATAAGTCTTTAGATTCAAATAGAAGAAAAGGACGTGTACACAAGAGTGATTATTCAAACCAATTTGAGCGCTTTAAACGCTCACCGACACTTTGGCATCAATCATGCTAAGGCAGCTCGAGCGCAAGAGAAGCTTTCTTCAGGCTTGCGGATTAATCGAGCTGGAGATGATGCCGCAGGTCTTGCCATCTCCGAAAAAATGCGAGCCCAAGTACGTGGGCTTAATCAAGCAAGCCGAAACGCCCAAGATGGTGTCGCTTTGATTCAAACAGCAGAAGGTGCTTTAAACGAGACACATTCAATCTTGCAGCGGATGCGCGAGCTTTCCATCCAGGCAGCAACGGATACCTACACAAATAGTGACCGAAACCAGCTTCAACAAGAGGTTGACGCGCTCGCTCAAGAACTTACCCGTATTGCTGGCTCGACTGAATTTAACCAAAAAAAGCTTTTAAATGGTTCAGCTTCTATTACCCTCCAAGTTGGCGCCAATGCCGGACAGTCGCTTTCTTTTTCAATTGGTGCAATGGATGCACGTTCCCTTGGCGTAGGCATTCTTCATACTCAGCAAACCAGCGCGGTTACCAGCCAGGTAACAAATGTCACAACCTCACATATTGCCCGCCTGCGTGTGGACGAGAATGACCCTAGTAAAGATATGATTGGAAGATTTATTGATAACGGCCCAGGTAGAACTGGTTATTATTTAGGCGATGAACTTAAATACGAGACGGATAAGCCAGAGGCAAATGGCACTTACACTGTTTATTGGGAAGGAGCCAATCGAGAAATATTACTTGAAGAAGAAACGCTAACAACTTCAACCAATTCCTTGCGCTATACTGATTTAACAGGTAACGAACAAACAGCGACTTGGCAGACGGCTACAGATCAGCAGCAGGCAGGTTATTATACAAACGGTACGCTTATACAAGCCGCGGATGAAGCATACGGACCTAATCAAACAATAAACATTACGCTAGACGGTGCGCCAACCTCATTAACTGGGGTAAATCTTTCAACAAGCTCGGCCGCCCAGCTGGCTATAGGCTCAATTGATTTAGCGATTACACGTGTTTCATCTGAACGCTCAAAGCTTGGAGCAACTCAAAATCGCTTAACGCATACGATTTCGAACGTACTGAACACGTCTGAAAATTTACAAGCAGCCGAATCCCGCATTCGTGATGTTGACATGGCAAAAGAAATAATGGAATTAACAAAACACCAGCTTTTAGCGCAAGCCTCACAAGCTATGCTTTTTCAAGCGAATCAAGCTCCTCAGCAGGTCCTTCAACTTCTCGGTTAATCGCTTTAACTAAAAAAAGGACTCGGGCTCGAGTCCTTTTTTCGTATTAAAGATGAGTCATTTGATTTTGATCATTTGAATAAACCTTGTCATTGATGTAGACATACGGGTGTGTTCGAAGCAACGTTTGTTGCAGCTGCTCTGGCATAAGCGCTCGCTTATAGGCACAAATAAGGGAGAAGGACATTTCTGCTACAGCTTCATCCACTCTATTCTCAAAGTATTCAATATGCTGATACGGCGCTTTCATTGTATTCCACTCGACGTGAGCCCATGATTGAAACCGTATGTTATTCTCCTTAAATGGCTGTACAGTCCGAGTAAAGTATTCCAAGATAGCTGGCGGGTGATAACTTCCGCTCGATAAATAGAAATCAAAATTATTTACATGATGGATCATCTCCATCTCTTCCTTCGTTAATCTCTCTTTTAACTTCTTTAACACTTGAGGATACAAACGTAGACTCTCGATACAGACAACATGATTGCCTAACCGGACCCCACTTTCACAATATTCCACTACAAGCTCAAGATAGCTTTCAATCTCTTCATACGCATATAAGATATGTTTAGGTTTATTCTCATTTACTAAACTTGACAACGTACTATCCATACCATCATCCCTTTAGCGTATTTTTTATTTATATGTACGAATATAGCATTTTTGCTAATGAAATGAATAGGGTCTGTTTATTTTAGCTAAGGTTCTTGTCCTCCAACTATACACATGTTAGATTATTAGAAGAATTTTTTATGGAGGAATAATTTAATGAACTATGTATTTTACTTGTTAACACTATCATCTCTCCTGCTTGTTTCCTGCAACAATTACGAATCCAGCGTTCATGCCATTGTTCATCTAACAGATAAACATCAAGATGAAGACGTGTACCTGGTTGAACTAGAGGAGTTAAGTGGAGAGACCTACGATGTAGAAGTAGATCGAAATGTCTATCACCTTGTTGAAATCGACGAAAAATATCTTGCCAGTTTTTATGTTTATAAAGATAACAGAAGGGTCTTGCAATCGATTGAGTGATAAAATACTGTAAAACGTTAGCATTTTGTATACATATCGGTAGTTCCCTTGTCATTTTTTCTTTTTCATTAAGCTCATACAATAGAGGATGAGAACGACAAGAATTAAAAAGAGCGCCCCTCCCCCACCTACTTGGGATAAGTGATAACTCCCATCGTTAACCAGCAAAATTGTTACACCAACAACAAAAAGTACGCCAATTAAAACAAACATCCACATAAAAAAACCTACCTCTTCTAAGCTGCTTTGGTTAAGTATCTCATTAATTACAGAAGAGCGAAATAAAAAGCCTGTGAAATGATACAGGCTTTCGCTGAAAAGGTCGATGGCTCACACTAAAGACATCCTTCCCTTTTTAAAAGTTTCTTTCCTACCTGTACAGTTATGATTTTCTCTGCCGTGCAAATTCCTTTGATGTAAAGGTGTCCGTTTGCCGTTGCAGAAGAATCAGTTCTAAATAATCCTACAAGAAGTCGAAAAAGTCTTTTTTTGTCTAATTGATACATTTATCTTCCTAGTTCATTTATACTTAGTGTATCTTACATAAAAGGGGCATTCATAAATTGAAGAAAAATCTATTGTTATCACTCGGACTTGTTAGCGTTATCACTTTAGCTGCATGTGGTGAATCCGATGATAACGACAACAACAGCAACTCAGAAACTCCTGCAGCTGCAGAAGAATCAAACGATGAAGCAGAAAATACCGATGATCAAGAAACCGACAATGAGGACGACGCCAATAGTGATGCGGATGAAGCTGCATCAGATGGCGACTGGGAAACAGCTGTAGGAGAGACAATTGAAAACGAAGGTGGAACATTTACTTTGGTCGCTAGAGTAGATGATATCGATACCATTGAGAGTGGTCCTATGACTTTGGATATACCTCAATTAAACGTACAGGAAGTATCTTTATCCGGTGAAATCTTAGAATTCCTTGATTTTGAGCCCACTGGAATTATTCAAATAGATATGGAAGCAAGTAATACATCAGAGGATGATATTAATTTCTATCCAAGCCAAGCTACGATTACAACAAACACTGGCGAACAGTTGGAATCCCATATCCTTCTATCCGATCATATTGACGGAGAGTTTTTGGGAGCTGTGAATAAGAGCGGTTCTATTTATTATTTGCTTGAGAATTCTGATCCTAATGAAATTGAAACAGTTCGAATCCTTATCAATGCACCTCATACATTAGAAGACTGGGAAGATGTAGGGGAAAAAATTGATATGCAAGTTACTATTAACTAAGAGCCTTAATTGGCTCTTTTTTCATTTTGAACGCACATTACTTGCAGCCATTTAAATACCCACATCATGTAAGAACAAGGCCTTGTTTCCATTTATTCAGATGGCCAGTTTAAACCAACTAGAACCGCTATTAATGAATCAGAAGTTGGGACTACTTTAAATCGTGAATTAAACAAGACCAGGGACTGAAGATTAAGGGGAGGACTGCTAATTATGTTGTTATTCGATATTGGAATACCGATTAGACATAGACCCTTACAGAATCTCGTAACAAAAACCCTCAAAACACATAAGCTTAAATGATTTGAGGGTTTGATTTTAGTTATCTTTAATTAGCTTTTATTCTTAAAACAGCAAGTTTAATTATGTAAATCGTTTTCCTCTCGCAATTCTTTCACTAATGCATTAAGCTCAACATGAACATCATGGAATGTCCTATTTTCGTTCACATCAACCTCTTCATCTCCATATTGGGCCATATTTATATCGCGTAGTTCAAATAATAATGACTTCACTTCTTCTGCTTGCTCACTTAAATTGTCTTGATATTTTTCATCATACTCCTCAAATAATAACTGACCTGGTTCTGTCATAAGTTCTCCAGCACCGTCAAAGTGAACAATCTCCGACGAAGCTTCCAAAGTATCTAAATCCATTTCTTCAGTGTAAGTCTGGTTCTCGTCATTGCTACATTCAACCATGAGCGCACCTGTAGTTACCAAACTAAGTATAAGTTTCTTCAATGAAATCACCTCTAAAAAATTTAAATTACTTATATCACACATAAGAAAATTCCCAATGACTTTAAAATTCAAACTTATTTAAAAGGAAATCGTATTAATAAACGGTTGAAGAATTGGTAAAAGTTCGAGAGCACATAGAAAAAGAGGCTACCTGTTGACAGTAGCCTCTAATCGGAAGTCGTGAGTAATGGAGGGACTTTAGCACACTAAAATTCTAAACACTGTAAATCGACCTTATACTTTTTTCCGTAATGATTGACGCTACACAGTTACTTTGCTATTCTGACAAGAACTTCTCCTCGGAAGTTAATGGACTGTCACATGACCCCGTGAGAGTCTCATTGTATCCTTTTTAGCCCCGCTCAATGAGCAGGGCCTTTTTTAGTATTTAATAAATAAGTTCACATTGACGATATAATTAATATCTGATAGTATTACCCTTCCCTTTTCCCCTCAGAAAAGGCTTGAGTCCCGTTACCACTAACGGGGCTTCTTTGCATCATAAAATAGGAGGTTGTCAATTGCCACTAAAGCAGGTTAGCGTAGATATTTTATATGAAGCTTATCAATATGCTGTACATAATAATTTACCTGAAGATTTGTTGAAATTGCTGCGTGATGAATTACTCAGTCGAGGCTTCCAGCTTTGACGCTATATATTCTAAGAGATCCAACTCTTCTTTAGTAAGCTCTCTGTTTAATTTTGCTTCAAATTCAGTGATTAACCCTTCCAATACGACATAGATCTTAGCCATTTCTCACCCCTTTTCACATATATAATAATAATTTTCAGACAACATTACAAGATAAATTTTCCACTATGTTAAAAATAGGCTACCCCAAGAGGATCACCTACTATAGACCAAAAACGTTTACCGTATAAAATAATGAGTAAGAATACAAACTAAAAAGACCTGGATGCATATTGGAGTATGCACTCAGGCCTAAAACAGATTTGTCAACTCAATGAGTTTGGCGCATTTGTTTTAGAGCGTAACGCCCTAAAAAATAGCCCTTATCCGAGTTGTGAGCTCAAGGGCTATTTGTCGTTTTTAAAGCACACAATCGCGATAACAAGCGTAATCAATGAGATTACAAATGTGGAGACCGTCGCCATCTAAGTCATTACGAAATTGAATGCTTCATAATTAGACAAAGGCTTACAGCCCCTGCCTCGAGGGTGTCGCACCCTTGGTATAGCTGTCTCTCTGAAAAAGGAAATTGCAAGAAAAGATTCGTTCTCCTTCCGACAAAAAACAAGCGCTCCGCCTCTCGCATCACGCTTGTTTCACATTCTTATTTCTTCCACTGGCGTACAGGTTTGTAACCAGCTTCGTGGAGGAAAGAATGAACAGTCTTCTCACTAAGACCATTGATTTGAATTCCTTTTTCCATGGCCGTAATAAACATTTTTGCTGTGTATTCCAATGTTTGTAGCGCCGTTCTTGCTTCTTTAATATTGACATCACAAACGATGACGCCATGATTCTCTAGAAGAAATACATTGCCTTCCTTCGCCTTGCTTTTCACCGCTTGAGCCAGCTCTTTACTACCTGGATGGTGATAAGGAATACGCACGACTTTCTCCAGATAATACATAGCTTCAACAAAGTAGTTAGACGGCAGATCAAGACTTGTATTCGCAATCAACGTACTGTAAAAAGGAGAGGAGTGAAGCACCGCTCCAATTTCCTCGCGCTCCTCATAAATGCCTTCATGCATCAAGAATTCCTTCGACGGTTTCTTCCCAACTAGGTGTTCGCCCTTCTCACAATAAGAAAAGTCTTCTACTTCTAGTTCACCTAAATACGTGCCTGTTGCTGAAATAAAATACCCTTCTTCACAGCGAGCGCTTATATTACCTGCGGTTCCCCAAGCAAGATCTTTATCCATCATGTACTTACCTGTTTTTTGTAAGTCTTGTAAGATGATTTCTTTGGTCATTAGGACCCCTCCTTTATTTTACCCATTCTACAAATGTGGTCGTAATTGTTGGAATAAATGCGATAATCACAAGGACAATTAAAATTGCAATATAAAATGGAATTAAGCTATACGTTAATTTATCTAATCGTAACTTCCCAATTTTCGAAACGACAAACAGGTTCAGACCCATTGGTGGCGTCACCATACCAATTGCAAGTGTAACAATCATCACAATTCCGAAGTGAACTGGATCAATACCTAGTTGAGATGCTACCGGTACAAGAATTGGTGCCAGAATAATAATCGATGCGTTTGTTTCCATGAACATCCCAATAATTAGTAACAAGAGAATGACAATACCTAAGAAGACCCAAGGGTTTTCTGAAATAGATGTAATGAAGCTTGCGACTTGTTGTGGCACATTTTCAATCGTAAGTACCCAACTAAACAAACCAGCCGTTGCAAGAATTAACATAATCGTTGCTGTTGTAATGGATGCTTGAGAAAGAATTGTTTTCAGTTTCGTAAAATTAATCGCTCGGTAAACAAAGACACCAACAATGAAGGCATAGGCAACCGCTACACCGGCAGCTTCTGTTGCTGTAAATATACCAGAATAAATACCACCTAAAATAATGATAGGCATAATAAGAGCTGGAATCGCTTTAACAAAGGCTTCGCCAATTTCTTTACCACTTTTCTTTTCTTCTTTCGGGTAGTTACGTTTTTTCGCAATAATAACCACCGTCACAATTAAAGCAATTCCAATTAATATTCCCGGCACCATGCCAGCGATAAATAAATCTCCGATTGAAGCCCCAACTGCTGTTCCGTATAAAATTAACGGAATACTCGGTGGCATAATAATACCAAGAGTTCCAGAAACCGCTTGTACTCCTCCAGCAAATTCTTTTTCATATCCTCTATTGATCATCGCTGGAATTAAAATCGCTCCTAATGCTGCTGTTGCTGCAACACTTGAACCTGAAATGGCTGCGAAAAACATCGTTGTCACAACCGTAACGATCGCTAATCCACCGACTAAATGACCCGTTAACGAGTTGGCTAAATTAATTAAACGTTGGGAGATTCCACCGTATTCCATAATAACACCAGCTAAGATGAATAATGGGATTGCTAACAATGGAAAGGAATCAAGTGATACAAACGCTCGTTGCGCTAATGTTAATAACGTAATATCTCCTGCGAGAATCATCGCCAGACTTGTAGATAAGCCAAGAGCAATCGCTACTGGTACACCAATAAAGAACAATACAATTAATGATACAAGTAAAATAGTAATCATTCGTTCTCACCAACTATTCTATCAATACTATCTTCTATTTTTTTCGGTTGGATTAGTAAGGCAATAATGTTAAGCAGCATGAGCAAGGCACCGAACGGAACCGCCGCATATGCCCATGACATTGAATAACCAAGGGTTGGTGTCGATTGATCAACAACAATAAACGTTAATTGTGTTCCGTAGTAAGCAAGCAACAGACAGAACACGGCGCTTATCAATAAGACAACAGTTTGTAATCTTGCTTTGTTTTTCACATTTTTCATAACGTCGATTAAAAAATCAATTGCAATATGCTGGTTATAGCGCATCGCTAATCCAGATCCTAAAAAGACAACATAAATCATTAAGTAACGGGCAATCTCCTCTGTCCATGCAAGCGGCACATTAATAACAAAACGAGTCGTTACTTGCAAGACAACCAGGATAGCCAAAACAGCTAGCATAATAGAAACGATATATTTAACGCCTGTATTTACTGAGTCAATAAATCGAATGTACACATTCATAAGCTCTACTCCCTCATCCCTTGAATCGTGTCGTATAGCTCTCTTCCGTACTTGTCCGCTAAACGTTCGTTCACATCTTGGACCGCCTCACGAAACGGCTCTTGATCTACCTCAATTTGCTCGACACCTTCATCAAGCATCATCTGCAACGCATTTTCTTCTTGCGTGGCAACGATTTCATTTTGGAAAATACGTGCTTCTTCCGCTGCTTCTAGAACCGCTTGTTGCTCCAATTCGGTTAACTCTTCAAACGTTAAGTCACTCATAAGCAACTGTACATAACCGAAGACATGGTCGGTCATAACTAGATAATCTTGTACTTCATGAATTCGAGCACTCGCTGTAAATTCAATCGGGTTCTCTTGCGCGTCAATCACGCCTGTCTGCAGAGAAGAGTAAACTTCACCGAAATTCATCGGTGTTGGACTTGCTCCCATCGCTTGCCAACCATCTACAGAAGCTTCAATATTGGGTACACGAATCTTTACTCCTCGTAAATCCGCTGGACTCTCCACCAATCGATTCGTTGTTAATTGTCTTGCGCCACGTAGCCAGAATTCCAGCCCTCTCACACCAGTTGCTTCTAAAGTATCTTCCTGCAACCGCTTTCCATCTTCCCCATAGAGAAAAGTTTCCAAATGATCCAAATTTTCGAATAAGTACGGAAGCTCAAGCACCGCATATGGGTCATAAAAATTGGACATTACCCCTGCTACTAAAGCAAAGTCAACCGAACCAATTTGCATTCCTTCTACTAGATCGCGATCAGCGCCAAGAGTAGAGCTTGGATAAACCTCTACCTTGACACTTCCGTCTGTTTTTTCTTGAACTAAATTAGCAAATTCAACTGAAGCTTGATGCCAAGCATTCGATTCACTTTGAATATGACCTAGACGCAATAATTTTGGTTCATCTTCCGCACCTTCGCCAAAACTACAGCCAGCTAAAGCAACCATCATGGCTGAAACAGGTATCCATGTATGTTTTAATCTCATCTATTAGCCCTCCTGATTGAAAGTGACAATAACTTTCACTGATTCATCCTGCTTCTTGTCTACCATTTCAAAGCCACGATTAGCCTCTTCATAAGAAAGCGTATGGGAAATAACGGCATCTACTGGCAGTTCACCTTTTGCAATAATCTCTAACGCTTCTTCTGTATCCGGGCGATTATAGGTCATGCAACCGACGATTTCTTTTTCATTCTGTTGCAGCTGTTCTACGTCAAAGTCTTGCTGTCCATGAAACATGGCGACGGTCACGACACGTCCACCTTTTTTTAACAGATTCAAAGAATCATTGATAATTCCCGGGACGCCAGCCGTAATAAAGACTTTATCAAAAGAACGACCGACTTTCGCTTTCGCTTCTTGAATCCAATCCGGGTTGTTTCTGATATTAAGCGTTGAAGTGGCTCCCATTTTCTTCGCATAATCTAAGGAATAATCGAGCACATCCGTGACGACGATGTCTGTTGCTCCTTTTGCTTTCGCAGCAATTAATGTCAGTAAGCCAATCGGACCTGCTCCAAGGATCACTACACGATCACCAGGCTGAATATCTCCTTTACGTGCCGCATGCACACCTACAGCAAGCGGTTCAACAAGCACACCTTGATCATAACTAACATGATCCGGAAGCTGGATGACTTGTGACTCTGGAGATGTAAAATATTCTGCCATTGTTCCAAGCCAGTCGCCCATTCCTGGCGCCAAGCGCTTATCCGATAGATTCGGCTGGCCTGTCATCACACCTTCTGTTTCACCCGTACCGATTTGTGGCTCCACCGTAACGCGGTCCCCGACTTGGACATGCTGTACATTACTGCCAATTTCCACAACTTCTCCAGCTACTTCATGACCAATCACCACAGGTGGTTTGCGAAACGGATGTAAACCCTTATACGTATGAATATCTGAGCCACAAATTCCCGCTGCTGCTACTTTAATTAAGACCTCATCTGCTTTTAACGCTGGTACGTCAATTTCTTTTACATTAATTGATTCTGCTGCTTCTACAAAAACCGCTTTCATGGATGTCCTCTCCCCTTACACACTACAAATCATTGGAAATACATCATCTTTGATTCATAGAGGTGTTTTTTCATTAAGCTTGAGCAGTCTCCATCTTTATTCTTTAAAGCTTCTAAGATGTCTACATGTTCAGCATAGAATTTCTGTACTCGATTTGGGTCTTTCTTTAAATGACGTAATGTAATACGGCGAAGATGATCTTGATAGTTCAATAAAATCTTTGTAATTTCGCTATTTCCAGCAAACTCACTAATCGCTAAATGAAACTCATGATCAAGTGTCGCAAACGCTTTTACATCTTTGTTCATGGCAGCTAGTTTCGTTGCCTCTATATTTTCTTCTAACTCTTTAATTTGTTCTTCGGTGATGCGCTGGTAAATCTCTTGACAACTGTAAGTCTCCAGCGCAATTCGAAGATTATAAATATCATTAATTCGCTCAATCGAAATATCAATGACAATGATGCCTTGTTTGGAAGATACGGTGACAAACCCTTCTGATTCTAGGCGCACCAACGCATTTTTTATCGGAGTCTTACTCATCCCTAGCTCGTCTATTAGCGTTCGCTCGGACAAGAACTGCCCGGGCTCATAGTGCTCTTCTAAAATCTTACTTTTGATCTTTTCATACGCCACATCTTTCAATAACATGCTCTCTACCATTCCTTTAGTTTATTTAGCGCCGGATTGATAGACCTTCTCGAAGAAATGCTCGCCACCTAGCTGACCACTCTTTAAGGCAATTTCCAGTCCATCATATTTCGCACTCTCAGAATATCCTAAACATAAAGGAGCCCCAGGTGCAACAGAATCTAGAACTTCTAAGCCATAAATATCAAGATTCGAGGTAACAAAGCCTGATGTATCTCCTCCTGAAATGATGACACGTCTTAGATTTGTATGATCAAGGATGTGTTTTGTCCATGCTCCTAATTTCTCACCAATGTAAATACCGATATTCTCTTTCTCTATTCCTGCCTGTGCTAAATGATCTCTCGTTTCTTGAATCGCAGGATCATCGGCACCTTTCGCAGTATAAATAACCACTTTCTTTTTTGATTCTAATTGCTCCATAATTTCTCTTAAGAAAGCTTCTGCTTTTTGCTCATCGGTAAACAAGTCGACAGAAATTTTTATTGAATGAAAGCCTGCCTCTTCCGCGGCGATGAGCTGACTTTTCGTCACTTCAGATACACTTCCAGAAACAGCAAAGATTTGGTCTACTTGTGTTGACTTTTTCTCTCGCTCTTTTCTGTCTACTAGCCCTTCACGCTTCATCGCGTCACCAATTGCATATTCTACACCAGAAGACCCTAAGAGAAATTGTGTCTCTTCTTTTCTTTTAGCCCACAGAACTTCAGACACCTTTTCCATATGACTCGCTTGTAGCGCATCATAAACGACAATATCGCTCTCAGGTTCTTCCTCTATGATCGTAGCTGCTGATTGGCTATCTAGCGACTGTACCGTCACGTTACCGATCGTCTGTTTTGTTTGCTTTTGTAAATGAGTTGCCAAATTGGCTTCGTTCATTGGCGTTACAGGGTGCTTCGACATAACCGGATGCTGATCAAGACGATAAACACCCTCTTTGAATTTAGCAAAATGGCTACCAAACACTGTAAATCTGCCTAACTTCGGTGCAGCGACTAAAAGCGGGTAGCTTCCTGTCATAAAGTATTGTCTTGCAAGATCACTTGCAAACCCGATACTCCCTGTTTCGGGAGAAGAATCAAAAGTCGAACATACTTTGTAATGGACAAAATATGGATTCATTTCTTGTAAGAAGGAAAACACAGGCTCAAGCTCTGCTTTCATCCCTACTTTTCCTTTCGCACGCGCTGTACCAGCTACACCGATACAGTCGACACCCTCAAATCTTGCTAGCATTTCTTTATCTGGAATTCTTAAAAATAAAATAGTCTTTAAACCATACTGGTCGAGCGCTTCCATCGCATCCGTTGAACCAGTAAAATCATCACCATAAAATCCTAACGTTAATCTACTCATTTCTCTTCACCACCAAGAATCTATCTTAGATCTATGTTATATCTATTACGGATCTTATCAACCGTTCACACTTTTGTCAACCGTTTTCATAAAAAAAGAAAAGGGTTTCATCGAGCTGACTGACTTCTTCTTTCTCCTTAAACTCAGGGAGACAATGAAAGGCTTGAGCTAGTTTTGCAACAACTTCTATTTTCTTATTAAAAAACAAACCTAACATTACAAGGTATTGATTTGGTATGCCTTGTAATACATAGTATATAGTTTAAAGAGGGCATAACCGCAAAAAGAGTTAAATCAACTGAATCTATCGCGTTATATTTTCAATGCCTTCAATGATGTTAACCACCTTCGAAACTTTTTTCGTATAGACCGTCTGATTTAGAAGGCGTTCTGCCACAAGTTAGAGCCCATAGTAAAAAATCCCCCGAACCTTAAGTCCGAGGGAACATAAAACACACTTCAATTATCAGCTAAAATCCGCAAATCCTATTGCATCAAACTATTTTAACTCTAACACCGCCACGCACTCTACATGCGTCGTCTGCGGAAACATATCTACTGGCGTGACCTCTTGCGTTGCATATCCTCCGTCTTCGAGAATGCGGAGATCGCGGGCGAGAGTGCCGGGGTTACAGGAAACATAGACGATTCGCTTTGGTTTCATTTGCAGCATCGTCTTTAGCAGCGTTTCGTCACAGCCCTTGCGCGGCGGGTCTACAACAATGACGTCTGCCTGAATGCCCTGCGCATGCCACCATGGAATCACTTTTTCTGCTTCTCCGACTGCAAAAGTGGCGTTATCAATGTGATTAAGCTTGGCGTTTCGCTTCGCATCAGTAATCGCCTCTGGCACAATTTCAACCCCATACACATGCTTTGCTTTTTCGGCAAGGAAAAGCGAGATCGTTCCAATGCCGCAGTATGCGTCAATGACCGTTTCCGTCCCGTTTAAGTCAGCGTATTCCAATGCTTTGCTGTAGAGTCGGTTTGTTTGGTCAGGGTTCACTTGATAAAATGAGCGCGCTGAAATCGCAAAGCGAATTCCGTTAATCTCGTCATACAAGTACGTTTCGCCCCAGAGCACGTCCGTTTGTTTTCCAAAAATAACGTTCGTTCGCTCGCTGTTTACATTCTGCACAATGGAAACAACACCGGGAATCTTCTTCTGAATGCCATCAATTAATTCTTGTTGGCGTGGCAGTTTTTTGCCTTTCGTAACAAGTACAACCATGACTTGATTGGTTGTTTTTCCATAACGTGCGACGATATGTCGGAGAACACCGTTGTGTTTTTCTTCGTTATACGCCGGGATAGCGAGTTCCTTTGCAAGTCGCTTGACCGTCTGCACAACAAGATCATTTTCTTTATGCTGGATAATGCATTGATCCATATCAACAATGGAGTGGCTCCGTTTCGCATAGAATCCAGCGACAAGCTCTCCGTTTTGAAAAGCGACAGGAACTTGAGACTTGTTGCGGTAGCGCCATGGATCTTCCATCCCAATCACAGGGTGAACGGGTACGTCTGGCAATTTGGCAACCCGTTCCATCACGTCTTTTACTTGCTTTTGTTTTGACGAAAGCTGGGCCTCGTAATCCATATGTTGCGTTTGGCAGCCTCCGCATTTATAAAAGATGGGGCAAGGAGGCTCGACCCGATGTTTGCTTGCTTCTTCTATTTCTAACAAACGGGCAAATCCATAGCCTTTTTTTGTTTTTATCACTTTAATTTTTGCCGTTTCTCCCGGAAGTGCTTGGGGAACAAACAGCGCATAGCCATCTACTTTAGCAACACCTGAACCGTCATGAGTTAAATCGTCAATTGTAACGGTTAGCGTCTGGTTTTTTTGAACTGGTGCATTCTGATTCTTCATATTTGGTACGTCCTTTTTGGCAAATTTCACTTGCTCTATTGTATCATGCCGGACGCACCCAACAAAGAACTAACGAGTGACGTTTTCCATAAGTGCTTGAACAAGCTGATTGGCAAACCGTTTACACGCTTCCCTATCCGCGTCTGTGTTGGGGTCAAACTCAATCTCAAGCTTGTCACATACGATTGTTGCTCCACACTTGCTTAATGACTTTTCGAAAATATGTACGGCTTCACAATAAGAAGGATAGACACGGTCCCCTGAACCGAACACGCCTGCTAGCATTCCATTCAGCTGCAGCTCTGCTAGTTCTTCATCAAAGTCCTCTGCTTCGTACGGTAAATCGCCATCGCCCCATGTATAGCTGCCGATTAATACCGCATCATAAGCCAGGATTTCACTGGCAGAGTAACCGTCCATCTCTTCAAGATCGACTTGAAAGAGATTGGTTTCAAGTTCTCGCTTTATTAAAACAGCTATATCTTCTGTATTACCAGACATGCTTGCAAATACAATACACACTCTCATTAAGTGATCACTCCTTTCACTTAGTTTAAATGATAGTGATAATCATTTTCAATTAAAAACTAAACATTTCGTCGTTCGAATAAAATTCTCTGCTTTTTTTCGATTGACGTCTCTCTAGAAAGTGGTGATATGATAGAGGCAGATTGTATCTGAAAGTGAACTAGAGGAGCTAGACATGTATGAAAACAAACAGCCATAGAAAAACCTTTGCGACAATTGATTTAGAGGCGATCGCTTCAAATACAACCTTATTTAAACAATCCCTTGCTCCTAGCTGTCAGCTGATGGCTGTTGTAAAGGCGAACGGATATGGTCACGGTGCAGTTGAAGTGGCAAAAACAGCGCTTGCCAATGGGGCGACTTACTTAGGGGTTGCCTTTTTGGATGAAGCGCTTGAATTGCGCGAGGCAGGCATAAACGCCCCCATTCTCGTGCTTGGCTACACGTCACCGGAAGCACTTGAGCAAGCCGTTTTACACAACATTACCATCAGCGTTTTCCAACAAGAGATGGTTCAAGTTTTGCTTCGACTTGCAGATAAAAGTAGCCAACCAATTAAGCTGCATTTGAAAGTGGACACTGGCATGGGACGGATTGGCTTTCAAACGAACGATGAGTTAGTAGAAGCCGCCAAAACCCTCTCGTCTTATCCAAACATTTATCTCGAGGGAGTGTTTACACATTTTGCCGAAGCGGATAATCTTGCTTCAGCGTATACCGACCTGCAATTTGAGCGTTTTCTTGAATTCACGCAGTTGCTTGAAAACAATGGAATAGAAGTTCCGATAAAACATTGTTGCAACAGCGCAGGCACATTGTTTCATAAAGACAAGCACCTTGATCTTGTTCGGGTCGGGATTAGTCTGTACGGACTACGTCCCGACCCTGCACTTACCTTACCGCTGCCACTCAGACAAGCGATGACGCTTCAAGCAAGTGTTGCGTCGGTAAGAACGCTGTCTGCAGGATCTTCCATTAGTTACGGTAGAACGCATCACCTTCAAGAAGTAAGACAAGTTGCTACATTGGCCATTGGTTACGCCGATGGATTATCACGCTCCCTTTCCAACATTGGTTTCGCCACAATAAATGGACAAGAAGTGCCTATCATTGGACGCGTCTGCATGGATCAAACAATGCTTGATGTGACCGGGCTGGACGTAGCTCGTGATGATACTGCCGCGTTTTCGATTGATCAAATGGCAGAACTGACAAACACGATTAACTATGAAATTGTTTGTGCCGTCGCTAGTCGTGTGCCACGAATTTATCGCCATTGATGAAATGTGGCTGGGACAAAAGTAGATAGACAGATCAAAACGACGAACATTCCTGAAAATAGGAATGTTCGTCGTTTGTTTTATCTTACAATTAGCGGAAGGAGAATTCGAAGACACTTGAGGGACCAGCACGTGTCTGAAGCCTCTGAAGTGGCGTTTTTCTACGGAGGAGGCCGAGCACCCGGAAAGCGCAGAATTCTCTTGAAGCAGTGCTTCTTATGTCTGAGGCTCTTTTTTAACGAAAAACAAGGAACGCAGCAACGACAAAAATTAGTAACCAAGCAATCCAAACACCTAACAATCGTTTCAGCGTCGAACCTTTGAATTGGATTCCACTTTCTTGCTCGCCGTTGAGTGTATCAATCGTCCTTCCTTTGGAAAGGACACTGTAATTTGTGATAAGAACAAATACTGCCGTTGCAATAAGCACAAAAGTTAGAAAGCCTTGGTTTAACACCCAAATGCTTTCAGTCGGTTGCCACGCTACAAATAAAATAACTCCACTAAAGATTATTTTGGACCACGCATCGAAATTAACTCGATTTGCCCAATCTTTCTCACCAAACTGGAACCGTTCATGGGCAACGAGAACTTTTTGCCATTGAAAAAGCGTTATCGGAGTCTTCGTAAACCAAATTCTTCTTATACTTGTAACAACTAAAACAATTACGAGTGCACCGAGAATATAACTTAAATTTACTTGTAGATACACAAGCGCAATGACTAAACTAGCGACAAGCAAAATCAACCCATTCGCAACCAGTATTTCTTTGACTCTTGCATCTCTTATTTCTTGATTCATCTAGCACTCACCTTGTATGTTTTCTTAGATCTATTTTAGCAATAAAAAAGCTTCCCCATCAAGGAAAGCAACAACCTTCATATAGCTTTAGATTAAGCAAATGTGACAAATGCGAATAGTAGTAACGAAATGACTAACACCGGACAGCTCATTAAAGCAATCACTATATATTTTCCTCGTCTCGTTTGCGCCAACCCTGTAAAGCGTACAAACTGAAGGAGGCCGGCCGTATTTAATAAAAAGAGAAGGACAATTAAAAAAGCAATCGTAATGAGGTAATAGCTGATCGTCATCTCAATTGATTGATTTAGGAAGGGCATAGTAAAGACAATCGTACTGATACTACTTATGGCAAGCAATGTGATTGCTCCTAACATGTGCGAGCGACGTAAAGGAACTGGCTTCTGCTCTCTTTCTTTTAAAGAAGCCAAGAGCTGGAATAGATTTTGTTTTATTAGTAAGGATAACAAGCTAAAGAGTACAATTAGGACCCAGATACCAATTAAAGCCATTTGAATAAGTTCTTTTCCTGCACTTAGCCTTACTAGTAACAGTAAGAAAGCGAGTACAGTAATGAATAAACCATTTGTCCAAATCAACTGCTTGAGCTGCATTTTTCCCAGACTGCTCCGCCCAATTTCCATAAGCGTCCCCCTCCATGTCTCACAATCCATTCTTATTCTTCACTCATCCTTCTGTTTCCTTTAATCTATTTGGGAACTAGAAAAAAACCTTCTGCAAGCAGAAAGGTTCTTAATTAGCGACGTTTGCGATTTTTGGGCATCATCATGTAAAAGTGATGGTACATGTTCACGAATTCAGCTGGCAATACGCCACCGCGTTCCCCGTCCAAGTTCAGCTGCATTTCATGATCTTCAAGCAGCGCTACTTTGATCCGGTTCGCTTTTACATACATCACCTTTGGATGATTAATATGTTCACCGCGTAGGGCAAGAGATGCCAAATGGGCGAATTCAGCAAACGAGGTCTTTTTAACAACAATAAAATCAAACATTCCATCTTGTAAAGACGCATCAGGACAGAGCTTTTCAAAGCCACCAACTGAATTCGTATTGGCGACAAGAAACATCATAATCTCGCCTTCAAATAACTTCCCATCATACTCAATTCGTACAGCCGTAGGTTTAACTTGGGGTAGTTTCTCAATCCCCTTAATATAATAAGCAAGCTGACCAACCATTGTTTTCAGCTTAGCCGGTACTTCATAAGTAAGCTCCGTTAACGTTCCTGCAGCGGCAATGTTCATGAAGTATTTTTGATTCATTTTTCCAATATCAATTGGCTCGTAGTGGCCATCGCAAATAACGTCACAGGCTTTTTCAATATCTCTAGAAATTTCAAGCGCACGCGCGAAATCGTTTGTTGTTCCAGCTGGAATAATTCCTAGCATTGGACGTCTTTCAAGATCAGCCAGTCCATTAACAACCTCAAAAATCGTCCCATCTCCGCCTGCTGCGATAACAAGATCAAACCCTCGTTCTCCGGCCTGACGAGCAGCGCGTGTCGCACAGCCTTCTTCCGGTGTTGTCGCGTGGGCAGAAGCTTCGTATCCGGCTTGCTCAAGACGATTTAAAATATAGCCAACGTTCTTTTTCATTTGCTCTCTACCAGAGCTTGGATTATAGATTAGTCGTGCACGTTTCATCGCAATCCCTACTTTTCTTTAACCTTCACATCATTCTATTGTACCTTAACGTTTGCTAGAATGGTGCATAACATTTAAAAACACAGTGTAAAAAAGCGTAAATATCTTCCTTATTCTTCCCTTTTACAGAAAGACATAAACTCAAGTCAGGCAAAAAGCAAGAGAACAGTCACTGTTCTCTTGCTTATCCTACGTAACTAGCGCTTATCCATTTCCTCAAGCAATAGCTTGTTCACCATTGGTGGATTTGCCTTGCCTCGAGAAGCTTTCATTATTTGACCAACAAGGAAGCCAAGCGCTCGGTCTTTCCCGTTTTTGTAGTCAATAATCGACTGCTCGTTTGCATTTAAGACGTCTTCGACCATTTTGCGAAGCTCGCCTTCATCAGAGATTTGGACGAGTCCTTTATCTTTAACGATTTGCTCGGCGCTTCCACCGTTTTCGATCAATTCTTTAAAGACTTTTTTGGCGATTTTCGAAGAGATTGTTCCTTCAGCAATGAGCTTGATCATTCCTGCAAGGCCTTCTGGCGTTAAAGCTGAGTCATGAAGCTCTTTTTGCTCAGCGTTCAAGTAAGCGAGTACTTCACCCATTAACCAGTTGGATACAAGCTTTTCGTCAACACCTTTTTGAATCGTTTCCTCGAAGAAATCGGACATTTCTTTTGTGAGCGTAAGCACATGGGCATCATAGGCCGGCAAGCCTAGCTCACGGACATAGCGCTCTTTCCGCGCGTCTGGCAGCTCAGGAATTTCCGAACGAACACGCTCTTTCCAGTCATCATCAATGTATAAGTTAACTAGATCAGGTTCTGGGAAGTAACGGTAATCATCCGATCCTTCTTTAACACGCATCAGAATCGTTTTGTTGCCCGCTTCATCGTAACGACGCGTTTCCTGTTCAATGATACCGCCTGATAATAATACTTGTTCTTGGCGTTTTTCCTCATACTCTAAGCCTTTACGGACAAAGTTGAATGAGTTCAAGTTCTTTAACTCGGTTTTTGTACCAAACTTTTCTTGACCGAGTGGACGTAAGGAAATATTGGCATCACAACGTAATGACCCTTCTTCCATCTTACAGTCAGACACACCTGTGTATTGAATGATCGCCTTTAATTTTTCAAGATAGGCATACGCTTCTTCAGCCGTGCGAATATCTGGTTCAGAAACGATCTCAACAAGTGGCGTTCCTTGGCGGTTGTAATCGACTAATGAATGACCATCGTTTCCGTGCGTTAGTTTCCCTGCATCTTCTTCTAAATGAAGACGGGTAATACCGATGCGTTTTTTCGTTCCGTTCACTTCAATTTCAATCCAGCCATGTTCACCAATTGGCTTATCAAACTGTGAGATTTGATAGGCTTTCGGGTTATCTGGATAAAAGTAGTTTTTACGGTCAAACTTTGTATCCGTTGCAACTTGGCAATTTAATGCCATCGCGGCTTTCATCGCAAAGTCAACAGCACGCTTGTTTAAAACCGGTAAAACGCCTGGATAACCGAGGTCAATAACGCTTGTATTTGTATTTGGGTCCGCACCGAAATGGTTTGGACTTGCTGAAAAGATTTTTGAATCTGTCTTCAGCTCGACATGCACTTCTAGACCAATGATTGTTTCAAAGTTCATTCAGATTCCCCCCTTACAGTGCCGGCTTCTCTTTAGAGAAGGCCGTTGCTTTTTCATAGACATCGGCAACACGGTAAAGCGTTGCTTCGTCAAAATTTTTGCCGATCAATTGTAAGCCTAGCGGTAAACCATCTTTGAATCCACATGGGACAGATAAAGCGGGTACACCGGCTAAGTTAACGGGAATCGTCAAGATATCATTTGCATACATCGTCATTGGGTCATCAAGCTGTTCGCCAATTTTAAATGCTGGTGTTGGCGTTGTTGGTCCGATGATAACATCGTAACTTGAAAACACATCATCAAAGTCTTTTTTAATTAACGTCCGAACTTGCTGTGCTTTTTTGTAATACGCATCATAGTAACCTGAGCTTAACGCAAACGTTCCAAGCATGATGCGACGTTTTACTTCATCACCAAAGCCTTCTGAGCGCGTATTTTTATAAAGATCAAGCAGATTATCAGCATTGTCAGAGCGGTAGCCGTAGCGAACACCATCAAAGCGCGCTAAGTTTGCTGATGCTTCAGAAGAAGCGATGACATAATACGCAGCAAGCGCGTATTTTGAATGCGGAAGAGAAACTTCTTCCCAGACCGCGCCTTCTTTTTCTAATACAGCAAGCGCATCAAGCACAGATTGGCGAACTTCTGGATCCACACCCTCACCTAAATATTCAGAAGGAACAGCAATACGCAAGCCCTTTATCGTACCAGTTAATGACTCACTATAAGGTGGTACCGGCAACTGCGCAGATGTTGAATCAGCTGGACAATGTCCGGCAATCGCTTCAAATAAATAGGCATTATCTTCTACTGAACGAGTAATTGGACCAATTTGATCAAGCGACGACGCGAATGCAACAAGTCCAAAACGTGATACACGTCCATATGTAGGTTTTAAACCAACAACCCCACAGTACGCGGCTGGTTGACGAATGGAACCACCTGTATCCGATCCTAGCGAGAATGGAACTTCTCCTGCGGCAACCGCTGCTGCAGAACCACCACTCGAGCCACCAGGTACATACTCTGTATTCCAAGGATTTGTTGTTGTTTTAAATGCGGAATTTTCATTTGAAGAACCCATCGCAAATTCGTCCATATTGATTTTTCCAATCGTAACGGTTTCCGCTGCACGAAGCTTGTTCATTACAGTTGCATCATAGATTGGATCAAAATTTTCAAGGATCTTACTAGAACATGTCGTACGTAACCCTTTTGTGACGATATTATCTTTAATCCCAATTGGAATTCCAAAAAGAATGCCTTTTTCTGACGCGTCTACTTCATCTAATTGCTTCGCAAGGGATCGTGCACGTTCTTCATCTAATGCTAAAAACGCATTGACCTTCGAATCCACTTCTGCAATTCGTGTGTATGACTGATCAACGAGATCGGTAACGTTTATTTCTTTAGCTGCAAGCTTTTGATGGAGCTCTTTTATTGAATGATCAAATAGTGACATACGTGTCCTTCCTCTCCACTCTATCTTTAAAATACTGACGGTACGCGTACTTGACCACCTTCGTGATCGGGTGCGTTTTTCAGAACGTCTTTTACATCTAAACCTTTGGTTGGCTTGTCCTCACGCAACACATTATGCATATTCAATACATGTGTGGTCGGAATAACACCTTCTGTATTTACTTCATTTAACTGCTCAGCAGCAGTGATGATATCTTCAAGCTGACCACGGAACATCTCTGCTTCTTCTTCGGTAATCGCTAGGCGAGCAAGATGAGCTACGTGCTTTACTTGATCCTTTGAAATTCTTGACATTAGAGCACCTCCAAAACGGTCTTGTTGACAATATCACTAATGATACCAAATTCAAGCAACGCAAGCAACAGAGCAAGCGCTAGTATACGCTTTCTGCATAAATCCTTCTTTTAATCATTATAGACAAGAATGAATTATTTCTGACATGGCACTGCCTTTTCTCTTTAACGATCTTATTGGTATAAGTGAATGACGTTTCTCTTTAAATAGAAACAGGCTTGCCCAACTTAAATCGGGAAGCCTGTTTCGCTATTTTTCTAGTAGATTTCTCCCAATCACATTTGCTGAAATGGGTTCATACCCCAACTGCCTTGCCCAAACCGAAAGTTGGCCGATGTGATGGATTTCATGCGCGATCAAGTGACGCATTATTTCTCCCCAGCGATCAAAAGGCGGATGCCCATCGTCGTACAGCCGTTTCTCCCACTCTGGTTCCCATGCGTCTACAAACGCCTTGACTTCGTTATGATAACGGTGATTCAGTTGAATAATTTGCTCTAAGGAATCTTCTGAGCCTAACTGATACTCCTCGTCGCTCTGGCCTTGAATGCGCCTAATCCAGCTCCATTCAACATCAATAATATGGAGCATGGTCTTGGCAATGCTACCAACTCCTCCTACTTGGGGAGCAAGCAATTCTGCTTCTGATAGCGTCTCGCACCAGTTGAGCCACTCGCTTCGCACCTGCCAGTTGTATGCAAATAAGATTTTCATTCATTTAGTCTTCTACTTCAACAATTAATTCAATCTCTACAGGTGTGTTAAACGGTAGTTCATTTGTTCCAATCGCGGATCGAGCATGCTTGCCTTTTTCTCCGAGTATTTTTTCCAGTAATGTCGACGCGCCATTAATGACATACGGCTGATCACTGAATCCTGGTGCGGAGTTTACAAAAGCGAGCATCTTCACCACTTGCTTAATTTTGTTTAAATCCCCAATTTCACCTTGAATAACAGATAAACAATTTATGATAGCCTGCTCAGCAGCTTCTTGTCCCTGTTCAATCGATACCTCTGCTCCGAGCTTTCCTTCGTAAATGTTCTCGCCATCTTTTCTTGCATCTTGACCTGATGTATAAATGAGGTTCCCCGTTCGCTTTGCTGGGACATAAACAAATTTTGGTTTTGTCGGCTCCGGAATAACAATCTTCAATTCATCTAGTCTCTCTTGTACGTTTGTCATCGTTACACTCTCCTCAAATGATCTTTGAACACTTACACGTTAGAAACTCTCCGCCACTAGCCAAGAGATTCTTTTTTCTCTCAATTGTCGGTTTTCCACCAACAAAGACATGCTCTATCCCGTCTGGTGCATTTATTGGATCTTCAAAACTTGAACGGGATTCGATTAAATTAGGATGAAAGAGCGTTAAATCAGCTTGGAACCCGATTTTAATTAGACCGCGCTTCCCCAAATTAAAGCGACTTGCTGGATAACTTGTTACTTTTCTCACCGCTTGTTCAAGCGTTAAGAGTTTTTTCCGTCTGACATAATCAGCAAAAAATTTTGGAAACGTCCCATAAGTTCGTGGATGAGGTTTCCCTGTTTCACAACCTAGACTGTCAGAAATGATCAGTGACAGATGGGATTGAATGACGGTTTCCACATCGTCATCTGACATATGATAGTAGACGATACTAACATTTCCATCTTCTTCAATTAAAAGGTCTAGCGCTACATCAATCGGATGCTTGCCTACTGCTTGGCTAATCTCGCGTATACTTTTCCCTTCCAAAAGCTGATTTTTTGGTGATACAGCAGACACAACAACACTATCCCAGCCCGTTGAAACAACAAGATTATCCCAATCTTCCTGCTCTTCACTAAGCTCTGCCTTAATCACTTCCCGCGTTGCTGGATCACTTAAACGAACAAGGCAGTTTTGCATACCACCCTCCAGTGTCCATGGTGGCAATAAGGTCGATAACATTGTCGAGCCTGCGCGATATGGGTAGACATCGCAAGCCACATCCACACCTCTTGCTCTCGCTTCTTCAATTAGCTCAAGCGCTTGAACAACAAGCCCCCAGTTTCGTTTTCCTGCAGCTTTTAAATGACTAATTTGGAGACGTACACCTACTCTCTCGGCAATCCAGATCACTTCATTGATTGAAGATAACAAATTGTTCCCCTCACCACGTATATGCGTTGCCAATAAGCCATCAAAAGCAGGCAGGACGGAGCATAGGTCCGCAATTTCTTCTTTTGAAGCATACCTTCCAGGTGAATAGAGCAGACCAATGGAAAGCCCGATTGCTCCTGCTTTTAGCCCTTCAACTAGCATCTCTTTCATTTGTTGGCGCTCATGAACGCTCGCTGGTCGGTTCTCAAATCCCATCGCTGCAATTCGCAAAGAGCCATGGGCCACATAGGTTGCGACATTTTCAGAAATCTGTGCTTTGACCATTTCCTGGATGTACTCGCCCACTGAATGCCAGTTCCATACACCTTTTCTGCCCCCAACGACCGGCTCAATGTAGGAACGGAGCAATTGTTCATTTGCCCGTGTAAGTGGCGCAGGAGCGAGACCACAATTACCAACGACCTCTGTTGTCACACCTTGTTGCAACTTAATGTCGCTAGTCGGTTGATTCATCAGTAATAAATCAGAATGTGAATGACCGTCAATGAAACCAGGAGAAACAACAAGATGCTGCGCGTCAATTTGCTGTTTTGCCTCTGTATGGACCGCACCTATTTCAACAATCTGATTATCAACGATTCCTAAGTCACCTCGGAACCAGGGGTTCCCCGTTCCATCCACAATTTTTCCTTGTTTAATGACATAGTCAAGCATGATGCACCTCCTATTGTAAGCAGCCTCTAGCTTCAACAATTACTTCTGACAGACCCTCGTCATTTGTTCTCTTTAAAAACATCCGGTTATGCAAATTCACGGTACTGCAAATATGATTTGGAATAACCTCTAGTTGATCACCTACCTTTAAACCATGATTTTTCTGAAAAACAATTACACCGTGTTCTTCATTCATGCGTTCAAACACTGCCTCGGGGTAACCTACAACTTGACCAAAACCCTTGAGATTTAGAGGAGATTGGTTTGGCTGAACATCCGTAGCAAATGTTTTACTACCCCCATCAATAACAACCATATTATCTTCCGGTGCACTGACAACGGTGACAACCACTTTTGCGGCACACTGGGCTTCAGTGCAGAGGCCCAGCTTCATTTGCATCGCATCATTAAATACATACGTTCCTGGACGTATCTCGTCTACTGTCTTGGCATCGGCTACAGATACAGCCGTCGGCGAAGACCCTGCACTGACGATGTCGATTTCCATCCCTTCAGCTAACAAGGCCGCTTCGTACTGTGCCAATAACTGCGCTTCTTCAATACCAGCTCCATCTGTATCAAGGGTTGCTTTCCCTTCAATAATGGCACCTTTAAATGTAAAGATTCCTTGAAGTACTAGGTTTGGAAGGGCATGAATAGAAGACGCAACGCTTGATAGTCGATCTAGTCTCACTCCGGTTCGTCTTAAGCCCGTATCGACCTCTAGTCGCACCGTCACTGTTTGTCCTGCCTCTCGCGCCATTTCTGATAGAAGCTGCGCTCCAACCTCACTGTCTACAGCTACGATCAGCTCACTCTTCGTATTCAATTCTAGTACTCTTTTAATTTTTGTTTTTGTGACGATCGGATAAGCAATGAATAGATTCGTTATCCCCTGCTTTATCATCACTTCTGCTTCAGAAACTTTTGCAACCGTAACCCCAATCGCCCCTGCTTCTAATTGCCAATTAGCAATTTCCGGACTTTTATGGGTTTTAATGTGGGGTCTCAACTGGACACCTTTCTGATTAGCGATCGCTTGCATGCGTGCAATATTGGCTCGAGCAATTTCTTCGTCAATCTTTATATAAGGGGTATCCATACTGTCTCTCCTGTCAGCTAATATTTTTTAGTGGATCGGTTGTTCCTTCATCCATAATCGATCTCTCTTTATCGAGAATTCGCAATGCTTCTTCATCTGTTACTTGGTTTCTCGGTGTGATTAAACTGACAATGACGCCTGCAACGAGGGCAGCTCCTAATGACGGAAGGACCGGGTTACCAAACGTTGAAATAAGAGAATCGTTCAGCAAAACGAATACCGCTGTCCCTGAACCTCCTAAAATACTAGCGATGCCACCTTGCCAAGTTGCGCGGCTCCAAAACTTACCAAGCAGTGCTGCAACGAACAAACCAGTCATGACTGTTGATATAAAGTTCTGGATATAATCCAAAATTCCTGTTGCTCCAAGCGTGGCAACTAGTGCTATAAATAACGTAAATACTAGAGCAAGTCGGGAATACAGCACCATTTTCTTTTTATCAGGCATTTTTCCAGTAACAATATAAACAACATCTCTTAACAGAATTGTCACCGCCGTTAAGTAATCGGAACTTCCTGAAGAAATGGTAGCGCTTAAACCGGAGATGAGTATAATCGCCCCAATCCCAACAGGAAAGACTTCTGTAACCAGATAGGGAAAGGCAAACTCAGCGTCAATTGTTGGGTCAAGTGCATATGTAGACATCCCTATGATTGATGGCAGAATAGAAAATAGAGCAAACAATATACCCGTAATTAGAAAACCTGTTTTTACCGTTTTTATATTGCTACTTGAATAAATGCGGTGGCGGTAGGAAGGTGTCGCTAACACACCTACAGCTATAACGACCGCTAGAGAAATACCTGGCAACCAGCCAACTGCACCTAAACCTAGAAACGTTGTCATTCCATCGTTTACTTGATTGGATACTTCACCCATTCCGCCAATCTTATTAATTGATAAAACGGCGAGCATAATAAAGCCGAGAAAAAGGATAACTGCTTGAAACGTATCTGTATAGACAACAGCCATATAGCCACCGATGATTGTGAATATTGCAAAAGCCAATGCTACAATGATTCTTGAAAGAATTGGATCGAGACCAGTGATCCACGCTAAATAATAACTTCCACCCATAATGTGGGCACCGAGCCAACCAATCGAGGCTATGTATAAAAGGATAGAAGTAACGCCCTTCACAATACGATTTGCACCATAATAAAAACTCAATTCTTCAGAGAACGTCATTAAATTATACTTTCTTACGTCACTAAACAAAATAAGCAGTAAAAAGATCCCGAGTGCTCCCCCAACTCCGTAAAGTGCACCCGCCCAGCCGAAATTAAAGGCGTAGCTGACAGCCCCCATACTCGAGCCAGTACCTACAAGCGTCGCAATGGTTGTCCCAACAAGCAGGGGAACCGATAAACCTCGCCCACCCATCAGAAAATCTTCCCCACTTTTTACGCCTCTTGATACGATTACACTAATGAATACCATTGATAATGCAAATAATGCAAAAACGATTAAGTAAATGAGTTGATGACTCAACTTTCTCACTCCTTTGTATGGTATAATGAGCTTCACATAACTTTTTTTAATATCAAATTAATTTTATTTATATCTAATTATTTTTTATTTTACTAGTGCGAGATTTTTCTGTCAATTACTTTTTGCTGGAGGTTGTTTTTCTATGAATCATATTTCAGATTCACTTGATTTGCTTAAACCCATTATTAAAGGGATTGCGGCGCAATTTGGCGATTCATGTGAAGTCGTTTTGCATGACTTGACCAAAGATTATGGTAGCTCAATTGTTGCCATTGAAAATGGTCATTTAACTGGAAGGAAGGTCGGTGATAGCGGGACTAATCTAGGGTTAGAAGTCATTAAAGGTGAAACGAATGCTGGAGATCGATATAATTATTTAACGCAAACACAGGATGGGAAAATTCTTCGTTCTAGCTCTATTTATTTTCGTAATTCCGCTAACGAAGTGATTGGTTGTCTCTGTATTAATTATGATATTTCCAACTTTATTATGGCTGAGTCGCTGATGAAACAAATGACCATGAGCGATGTTAATCCAGATGTTAAAAAAGTAGAAGAAGCTTTCGTCAGTGATGTCAATGAACTGCTCGATTTTCTCTTAAGTCAGTGCATTAATGAAATAGGCAAACCTGTAGCACAGATGAATAAAGAGGACCGAAAAAAAGCGATTCATTTCTTAGATCAAAAAGGGGCATTTTTAATTAAAAAAGCCGGTGATCGTGTTTGCCAGTTTTTTGATATATCGAAGTTTACGCTTTACAACCTTCTTGATGATGTTCGTGAGAGTAAAGAATGATCGAAAACCTTTAGTTGTTCCACAGCCTTTTTCTGAGAAGCACCGTACCAGCGTCTTCACACATATCCTGTACCGCTGGATTCCTTACGCTAGGTTGGCCACCAAACTCAAAAGCGATCGATCCCGCCAGGATTGATCGCTTTTTATTCTGTTTATCTGTTTTTTGTCTAATCGCTTTCAATTTCTTTAGCATACTCGCGTATTTTTGAATAAATGCATGTATCTGTTAAAACGGTGCCATCAATCGACCACTCATCGTTTTTTAAAATACCCTCTAATTGAAACCCTGCTCGCTCAGCAACAGCTTTGCTCTTCACGTTACGCGGGTCACAGCGAATGGTTAATCGATTGGCTCCCAGTTGATTAAATGCAAATTCAGTTAACCCTCTCACGGCTTCCGAGATATAACCTTGCCCACTGTATCTTGAATCAACCCAATAGCCAATTTCAAATTTCGGTACTTCCCAATCAGCATTATGTAAACTTATTGTCGCAATAAATGTTCTCGTATTTTTTTGAAAAACAAAGAAACGCAAGTGTTCGCGCAGCAAAAACTTGCTATGTGCCTCACGGGTGATTATTTCGACATCCTCAACTGATTGATTCTTAGATGCAAAAGAAAGCCATTGCTTTAACTCTTCCTGTGAAGCACAAATCGCTTCGTGGACAACTTTCCCATCGCCAGGACGAGGCATGCGAATATAAAGTCTTTCTGTAAAAAATTCCTCTGGTACATTTAATAAAATGGGATTTTTCATATACAGTCTCCTTTTTCAGTAGATTAAAAACAAAAAACGCCCCCAAGACAACTGTCTTGAGAGCGATTGTTCGTCGCGGTACCATCTCATTTTACTCGACCTACAAATCGAGCCTCTTCCGGTACAGCGGGGTTTCCGCGATACCTACTCCCGTTAACGAGGGCTTTCGTCGCATGATCCACAGCTTTCTATTTCCCATGCGCAGCTCCGAGGTTTTTTTCAGTAAGACGTCCGTGCCCTTTTCTCAGCCACTATCAGGGTCTCTGTACGCTTCTTTCTTACTTACTCGTCTCATCATTGCTTTTATTATTGTTTTTAAATTTATCAGATAGTTAAGTGAAAAACAAGTCTATTATTTTAAAAAACGAATGGTTATTCTGAATTGACTCCTGTCTACTTGGCAGGGCCAATCAAAACACCATTCGCTGTTTCTTTATTGAACAATATGAATGAATGTGTCTGCATTTGGATGGTACGAAACAATACTCTCAAGCGTCCCTGATAAAGAAGATACTTGGACATCTACGGCAATTTGTTCAAAATGTTCTTCTACTCGCGATGCAATATACTGAGTGATTGCTACCACTTCCGCTTTGCCTTTATACTGAATATTTACATCGACCGTTAATTTAGCAAGCTGATTCTGTTCATAACGTGCTCGTCCAACTACACCAACGTAATTAGAGAAAAAGGATTGAATATCTGATTCTAGCTGCGCAAATCGGTCTGCATCTCCTTGGTGCTCATTACTCGCTTCTGAGGAAGGAAACGTAATGTGTTTCTGGCTAATATCTTCCCACGAAGCCCCTTCACCAGGTTCAAATAGAGCTTGTTTAAAGAAATGCCCTGCATTTAAGGAACTTCCTGGCTCTTCACTAAACAAGGCAACTACAATCGGCACATTGCTAACATCTTCATCTTGGCTACTTACACCGTTTCGAATGCGACTAACAATTTCTTCGGCGAATGCCATACCTTCTTGTTCTTGCACATTGTCAGAGAGCGTTACGGAGCCTGAGCGGCCATCCGTAGTAAAGGCGTACTCACTGTACAAAGAGAGACCAATAACAATCCCTGCTGTTGTGTACGTGCCGTTTTCATCAACCTGCATATAATTGTGTTCAAGCACATTTGATAACACCCATGGACTATTTTCAATTTGTTCAAACATATCACTTCCACTAGCAAGCTCTGGATTCAATCCTTGAGGGTTCGAATCCTCATCGTATCTGCGAATCCAGTCTCGCAAAACATCTCTGGTTAGATGCTGACCTTCTTGAAAATAATACTCACTTGGGTCAAAGGCTTCTTTGGCAAGGTCCTCTAAACCAAGCTCAAGCCAGTCCAAATCGCTGCGACTCATCCCAAGATCAAGCCCATAGCCTCGTGACTGACCATGAACGTATGCTCCATCACGTAATACGCTTGAATAATAGTTTTCTTCAGAAGGTACTGGTGGCACAACCGTCAGTGAATCATCAGAGGTAGGCAAATCTGGCCCCTCCGTCTGATCATTCTCCTCATCTCCTCCAAAAAAGCCACAGCCCGATAACACAATCACGCTAAGCCCAATGATCCCCCATCGCTTCATTGAACAAGCTCCTTTCTACTCGATCTCATTTAATGCATCTATAAACATTTGTTCCGTCCAAATTTCAATGCCGAGGCTTTCTGCTTTTTTCTGCTTGGAGCCTGCATCTTCTCCCGCTATGAGTAAAGTCGTTTTTTTACTAACACTACCCGTCACGGATCCGCCAAGTGCTTCAATTCGCTCCTGTGCTTCACCACGCGTCCATTGTTCAAGCTTTCCCGTTAAAACAACCGTCTTCCCAGCGAAAAGCAAGCTGTCAGAGTCTACTTCAACGACTTGTCTCGGTCCAGTATACACCATATTTACATCCTGAGCGGCTAGCTTTTCTAACAAAGCAGTGACTTCTGGTTTTTCAAAATAAGAGACAACCGAATCAGCCATTTTCTCCCCAATTTCATTAACCGCAAGCAACGCATCAACCGTAGCCTGCTGGAGTGCCTCCATTGAATTGAATTCGAGGGCAAGTGTCTTCGCTGCTTTAGCACCAACAAAACGGATACCTAGTCCGAATAAGAGGCGTTCAAGTGAATTTTCCTTAGAAGTCGTAATCGCTTGAAGTAAGTTATCAACCGACTTTTCACCCATTCGCTCAAGCGCAAGAAGTTCGTCTCTGTTAAGTGAATACAAATCTGCTACATCAGCAATCAGCTCATGCTTAAACAATTGGCTAATCACCTTTTCCCCAAGACCATCAATATTCATCGCATTTCTAGAGACAAAGTGAATCAAGCCCTCACGAATTTGAGCTGGGCACTTGGGATTTAAACATCTGAGAGCAACCTCGCCTTCAAGTCGGTCCAGTTCACTGTCACACTCTGGACATTGCGTCGGCATATAGAAATCGACTTCATTCCCTGTACGCTTATCTGTCAGAACACCAACAACTTCAGGGATGATATCGCCGGCTTTTTTAACAATAACTGTATCTCCAAGCTTCACGTCTTTCTCCCGAATTAAATCTTCATTGTGAAGCGACGCTCGCTTTACGGTTGTACCCGCAACAACAACCGGATCGAGTATAGCTGTCGGGGTAACCACCCCGGTCCGTCCAACATTCAGTTCGATCTCACGCAGAACGGTCAGCACTTCCTCCGCAGGGAATTTATAAGCTGTTGCCCAGCGAGGGCTTTTGGCAGTAAATCCAAGCGTCTCATGCTGCGCGAGGTTATTTACTTTAATCACAATCCCGTCAATTTCGTAAGGAAGATCATGTCTTTTTTCCGTCCAGGTTTCCGTAAACGCAATTACGTCTTCAATCGATGCGCATTCTTGTGCTTCCTGACTCACTTTAAATCCGATTTCATTCAAGAATTGAAGTCCTTCATAGTGAGTCGTAAGTGCCTTCCCATCAACCTCACCAATCGAGTAAGCGAACATCGCTAGATTCCGCTTTGCGGCAATCTTAGGATCGAGTTGGCGCAGTGAACCCGCTGCGGCATTTCGGGGATTAGCAAACTTTTCTTCGCCTGCCTCTTCCTTTGCTTTATTTAATGACTCAAACGACCGCTTCGGCATATATGCTTCTCCACGCACTTCAATTGAAACAGGTTCACGCAAGCGAAGCGGAATCGACGATACCGTTCGTAAATTCCCCGTTATTTCTTCACCAATTGTTCCATCGCCTCGCGTAGCACCTCTAGTCAACAACCCGTTTTCATACGTAAGCGATACAGCAAGCCCATCAAACTTCAACTCACAGACATAGGATATGTCGTCACCAACAGCCTGTCGTACACGGCGATCGAACTGACGCAAGTCATCAGCAGAAAAAGCATTGGACAAGCTCATCATTGGAACGGCATGGGTCACTTTCTTAAAAGCAGATGCCACAGGTCCCCCAATTCTCACACTTGGTGAATCGTCCGTTTTTAATTCAGGGAACGCTTCTTCCACTTCAAGCAGCTGCTTCATTAATCGATCATACTCTGCATCAGGCACTTTCGGCTTATCTAATACATAATAATGATAGCCATAATCGTCTAGCTCAGACCTTAACTGCTTGAGCGTTTCCTCTGCTTCTCGCTTGTCCATACATGTAGCTCCTTCATTTTATACTTTCGTTATTGGGGCAAACTTCGCAAACAATCGTTTAATCCCAGTAGGTGGCGTAAACGCAATATCTAGCTCAACTGAATCACCTTCGCCACGAATACTAACAACTGTCCCAGTCCCCCACTTTTTGTGGGCGGCTTTATCACCAACGGCCCATGCAAATGATTCACCGCCTGTTGTCACCATCGCAGAACGACCTGCTGGTTGACTATACACGCTTGAACGAACGCGACTTGCTGCCGCTGTTGCACTTCTTGTTCCACTTTGACTGGTCCAAGTAGGCATTGCATCGGTATCTAACAATGCTTCTGGAATTTCTGCTATAAACCGTGAAGATGGATTCGAGTTCGTTCGGCCATAGAGCATCCGCACTTTCGCGTTTGTTAAATAAAGCTGCTTCTCTGCCCTTGTAATTCCTACATATGCAAGGCGACGCTCTTCTTCCATTTCTGTTTGTTCAAATAAAGAACGGCTATGAGGAAAGACGCCTTCTTCCATTCCAATTAAAAAGACATAAGGAAACTCAAGTCCTTTAGCTGAATGGAGTGTCATCAACGTGATCGCATCTTTTTGAACGTCCTCTTCCTCGTTATCTAGCTGGTCAATGTCAGCAACTAGCGCTAAATCGGTTAGGAAAGATACGAGATCTTTTTCCTCACTTCTTTTTTCAAATTCAGTTGTTACGGTTATAAATTCATCTATGTTTTCCAATCGAGACTGCGCTTCGATCGATTGTTCTGCTTTTAACATATCACGGTATCCCGTTTGATCGAGCAGTTGCTCAACGAGTTCTGTTACAGAAAGATAATCCTGCTGCTGCACCCAGTTGCTTACATGATCGCGAAACTCGATTAATTTGGTATACGCTCTTGCTGTTACGCCAATTTGATCCGCTTCACTTAAAGCACGGTACATCGATAAACCATTGGATTCAGCATATGCTGCGATTTTATCTACCGTTGTCGCACCAATTCCGCGCTTCGGTACATTGATGACGCGCGTTAAGCTAATATCGTCTTCTGGATTCGACACCAGGCGTAAGTAAGCAAGTACGTCTTTAATCTCTTTCCGATCGTAGAACTTCGTGCCGCCAATAATGTTGTAGTCAAGATTAGACTTCACAAAATATTCCTCAATAATACGAGACTGAGCATTTGTCCGGTAAAGAATCGCCACATCGCGGTATGAGAAATTGTCATCTTCCTTTGCTGCTTCTTTAATTTTCTCAACAACAAACTGAGCTTCTGCTTGTTCGGTTGCCCCTTCGAACACACCAATCTTTGGACCGTCTTGATTTTCCGTCCACAGATTCTTCGGCTTGCGATTTCCGTTATTCGAAATGACCTGATTTGCTGCATCTAAGATTGTTTTCGTTGAACGATAGTTCTGTTCAAGTAAAATGACGGTTGCATCAGGGTAATCTTTTTCGAACGAGAGGATATTCTGAATGTCCGCCCCACGCCAAGCATAGATCGATTGATCAGAGTCACCGACAACACAAATATTCTGCAAGCGATCCGCAATCATTTTTACCAGCTTGTACTGCGCCTTGTTGGTATCTTGATACTCATCCACATGAATGTATTGAAACTTCCGTTGATAAAATTCCAATACTTCTGGCACATCGGCGAAAAGCTGAATCGTCTTCATGATTAAATCATCAAAATCAAGTGCATTGTTTACTTTGAGACGTTTTTCGTACTCAACATAAACTTCACCAGCTACTTGTTGAAACATCTCTTGTTGCTGTTTGTTAAATTGCTTTGCTGTTTGCAGCTCGTTTTTCGCACTCGAAATAATACCGAGTATCGCTCTCGGGTCGAACTTTTTTGTATCTAAGTTTTTATTCTTTAGGATTTGTTTAATAACCGATAACTGATCCGAAGAATCTAGAATGGTAAAATTTCGTGTGTAGCCTATTCGATCAATGTCTCTACGCAGGATACGAACACACATAGAGTGAAATGTCGAAATCCAAATGTCTTCAGCAATTGGTCCTACTAAATCAATGACTCGGTCTTTCATTTCACGTGCTGCTTTATTCGTAAACGTCAGCGCAAGAACTGCCCAAGGTGGGGTTTGATTTTTTCGGAGTAAATAGCTGATTCGATGAGTTAAGACACGCGTCTTCCCACTACCTGCTCCTGCCATTAAGAGCAGAGGCCCATCCGTATGAACTACCGCTTTTCGTTGCTCTGGATTTAATCCGGATAACATCCGTTCAATTATTGTTTCTTGCATCGTTATACACCGCCTCTAACCTCTTTGACAGCCTGAACCGTCTTTAATGCTTGGTTTAAATCTGTATAAATCGCATCACCGATTACGACAACATCCGCTGACTTAGCAAACTTGCTCGCATCCGCAGCTGTGGTAATGCCACCACCGTAAATAAGCTTTGTTTCCTTTAATACGTTTTGCACTCGCTCAACAAGCTCAACAGACCCTTGCATACCGCTATACTCTAAATAGAAGAAAGGGAACCGGTACATATTCTCTGCTAATCGAGCATATGCCAATACATCGTCCTCCGTTAGCTCTGTTGTAGCATTCGTCAACTGAGCCACTTTCGCGTCTTTATTTAACACACAATACCCTTCAATAATAAGCTCATCCCACTGGATAAGTTCACCATAGTCTTTTACTGCTGCATGGTGTTGTCCAAGGATCCACTCAACATCTTGGCTGTTCATCACTGAAGGAATCATATAGTAATCAAACCCAGGCGTAATTGCTTCAAGCGCCGATACTTCAAGCGCCACTGTTACAGGGTAACGACGAACTCTGACCAATATAGATAATGTGTTATCGAGCGTAATGCCATCAGTGCCACCAACAATGATCGCATCCGTTCCTGATTCACAAACCGCTTCTAATTGCTCATCACTAATCTCTTTATTAGGATCAAGCTTAAATACATGAGACCATTCATCAACATTTTTCATACGTTGCGCTCACTTAAGTAAGCATGCTCCTCCTTTAACCGTCGCTTCTACACGTACGTTCGTTCTGTCTGATATTATAACAAAGTTCGCATCTTATGTCCTCTATACAATAAATGAAAATCTCTTAATTTCTGGCTTGTTTTTTCAACTAGAAAAAAATCTCGCACACGACGTTTCGTTATGCCAGATTTCTCTTAAAAGATTACCTCATGTATTCATCTAAAATGGATTGGAGCAAATCAATCTGTTCATCTAAAAAAACTTTGTATTTCTCCTCAAGCTCTTTGCTCTGTTTTTCTTCTTCTAAACGACCTAATTCTCGTTGGAATAAATATACTTCATCTACTGATAGCATAAAATAAACTCCTTTTTGAGTTTCTTTTCTATGCTAACCATTTCTTTCTACTTTCATTATCTAAAACCAAAAAATAGCCTCCGCTCGAAAGCGAAGACATCTATAAGGGGGTCTATATCGACCAGACGTGTATGTATCACGTTGTAAGTAAATGATAACGAATCTCATTATCATTGTCAACTGTTTTTCTCAATTAGTTTAATACACGTAATCGCTTAAACGTTTAGTTCCCGCTTACTAAGACGTTTTCACTTCAATTGATAATGAGAATCAACCAATGAATCCAACCACTCATCCGATTTCTTCTTAAAAAAAACCAGCGTCATTAAGCGAACGCTGGTACTCGGTTAGTAAATTCCTGTTCTTGTTGCTGATTAATGAGATCATAGGTTAAACATACAGGCTTTCCTGTTCGAGGGTCAGTCACAATGCTTGCGTCAATCTGAAAAACATCGCGTAAAACATCTGCGTTCATAACATCGTCAGGGCTGCCCTCTTTCATAATTTTGCCATCGCGAATGGAGACCATATAATCGGCAAAACGAGCTGCATGATTTAAATCATGGATGACCATTACAATCGTTCGTTTTTGGTCTTGGTTCAAACGCTCCAATACTTGAAGCACTTCTAGTTGATGAGCAAGGTCCAAGTATGTTGTCGGTTCATCCAGAAGCAAGATATCGGTTTCCTGCGCCAGCGCCATCGCAATCCAAACCCGCTGTCTTTGTCCACCTGATAATGCTTCAATCGAACGTTCTGCAAACTCTTCCATATTTGTTTGTTCTAATGCCCATTGAATTATTTCTCGATCATACTCTTTTAATTGTCCGAACCCTTTTTGGTGAGGATAACGTCCATAAGCAACAAGTTCTTGTACCGTAAGTCCATTAGGTGCTTCAGGTGACTGTGGCAAAACAGCCATTTTTTTTGCAATTTCTTTTGTAGACTGTTTATGAATTGATTTCCCGTCCAGATAAACAGCTCCTTTTGAAGCTTGCAAGATACGAGCAATCGTTTTAAGAATCGTTGATTTCCCACATCCGTTTGGACCTATTATCGTCGTAATTTTTCCGTCTGGTATGTGTAAATGCAAATCGCTGACAATTTCTCTTTTTTCATAACCAATTGAAAGTTGCTTCGTCGATAAACGTGACAAATTCGTTTCCTCCTTAAGGTGTACGCATTAACAAATATAAAAAGTATGGAGCACCGAGAATGGCGATAATGATGCCTACCGGTATTTCCGAAGGTGCAAGTAAGTTCCGACCAATCATATCTGCGACAAGTAAGAGCAACGCGCCAATTAAAGCAGCAGTTGGAATCATCACCTGATGCTTAGGACCGACTAAGCGACGTGCGATATGTGGTGCAACAAGGCCAAGAAAAGCAATGCCTCCCCCTACCGCAACCCCCGCAGCAGCGAGACTGACTGCAACAAGCAATAAGGTCCGTCTTTCTTTCTCAATCGGAACACCTAGTGAAACAGCTGACTGGGTGCCTATCTGCATCACATTTAATGTCCGAGCTTTATAGAAAGCAATTGGTATTAGAATTAGAACCCACGGTAGGATAGCCCATACATAGGACCAGGTCGTGCCCCAAATGCTTCCGGTTAACCAAATGGTTGCCTGCATAAAATCATTTGGTTCCATTCGCAACTGAATGACGATTAATAACGCACTAAACGCGGCGTTAATGCCGATGCCGACTAAGATTAAACGAACCGGCGTAATGCCTTTTTTCCAAGCAAACACGTAGATAAGGAAAGCAGCAAAGACGGCTCCAATCAGCGCAAAGAACGGCATGATAAATATTGATAAACTTCCAAGACCAACAAGTGACCCTTGAAAGAAATAAATAAAAATAACGACTGCGAGTCCAGCCCCCGTATTTATTCCCAGTATGCCTGGATCAGCGAGCTCATTTTGTGAAACACTCTGTAGAATTGCACCTGAAACTGCAAGTGCTGCTCCAATTAATAGAGCAATCACCATCCGCGGTAATCGGAATTCAAACAATACGAGCTGATGCTGATCAGTTCCATTTCCAACGATAGTCCGCAGTACATCGACGGTCCCAATCGGAATTGACCCTGTTTGCAAGCTGATAAAAAAGAGAACAATAATCGCTATGACAAGAGTCGGAATAACCCACTTCGGGTTTTGCAAGAAACGTTTCTTCACTTAAGCCCTCTCCCTTCTCGTCTAGCTAAATAAAGGAAGAACGGCACGCCGATTAACGCAGTCATCGCACCAACTGGCGTTTCAAATGGTGCATTCACTAGCCGAGAGGCAAGATCTGCCATTACGAGTAGCAGTGCCCCAAGCACGGCTGAACAAGGGATGATAAAGCGATAATCAACGCCAACCAATCCTCTCGTAATATGTGGGATAACAAGTCCAATAAAGCCAATTGCTCCCGCAACCGCAACGCCTGCTCCAGTAAGCAAGAGCACAACAATGACGCCAAGTACTTTTATAATAAAAATTCGTTGCCCGAGTCCTTTTGCAACATCTTCCCCCAAGCTCATTACGGTAACTGAACGGGATAAGAATAGAGCAAGCAGTAAACCAACAATCGCTACGGGAATCAGTAAGCGGATATTCGCCCAACTCATACCAGCTAAACCACCAGCGAACCAAAAGCTTATGTCTTGTGACACATTAAAATAGATGGCAATTCCTGATGATATGGCGCTTAAAAAAGCACCAACAGTAACGCCCGCTAACGCAAGTTTTGCAGGTGATAAGCCCCCTCGCGCGAGCGAACCAATCATAAATACAAAAGCAGCACCCGCTCCCGCTCCGATAAAAGCAGCAAACATTAGGCTTGTGCCTGAAACCGATGCGCTAAAAGCAAACATAATGGCAATCGCTAATGCTGCACCGTCCATAACGCCCATAATCGATGGTTCAGCAAGGGGATTTCTCGTCATTCCTTGCATAATTGCTCCTGATACCGCCAGAAAACTTCCAACAAGCGCTGCACCGAGAGCTCGCGGGATACGTATATCATGGATAATCTGGTGTTCGGTTACACTTGAATCAAATTGAAATATAGCTTGCCTAACTGTCTGAAGGTCAATTTGGGCTGCGCCATACAAAATCGACAGAACCAACGCTATTCCTAAGAGCAATAGCCCTCCAAACATGACGAGCACCGCGCTTAATGGTTTCGAGCGCGCTTTCGTTTTTTCTAAAGTTGTCTCTGTCGATTCTCTTCCCATACACCATTTACCCTTTTATCTACTTAGTAGTATTGATAATCATTATCATACATCATTTAGCGAAAACGGTAAATACAAACCCCGTAAAATCCCACTTATTACGTGCTTTTTACAAAAACAAAAAAACAGCAGTTGCTCCATGAGCACTACTGAGTCTTAATAAACTCTTTATAAAGGAAAAATCTTGCTACTTAAAACGAAAGAACGAAGCGATATACGAGGAATATAATACCTGCCCAGACCGGAAGACTAATTACAAGCGCCCATACGGTTCCAACAACGAGGTTCTCACCCATTTCATCCTGAAACTTCTCTTCCATCTTAATTGCCTCCTTTTATCCTTTCTATTGTTAGTCTATGAGATTAAAATTGAGTTAGCATTAAGCGCAGTTTAAGATTTTGTAAGGATTGACTTAACGTGAAGCAACGAAGAAAGGTACGATTCTATGAAACAAAGCCAATTTGATTTTACGCAAGGCTCTCTCACAAAAAAATTACTGCTCTTCTCTTGGCCAATTATCTTAACGAATTTACTGCAAGTTTCATTTCAATTAGTAGACAGTTTATGGATTGGTAATCTGCTTGGTGGAAATGCCTTAGGATCTGTAGCAATCGCGAGTACGATTTTGTTTACCATTCTTTCACTCGTACTCGGCTTAAACAATGCCGTGTTAACCATTCTCTCCCAGCAAAAAGGTAGAAACGATTCAGCTGGTTTAAAAGCTTATATTAATGCCTTTATTATCCTCTTTCTTTTATTAACTTTATTACTTAGTATGCTTGGAGCCTGGTTTGCACCTGCCATCCTCTCGCTTTTAAGTACGCCTTCTTCCATGATGGAAGGAGCATCAGCTTACTTGACCATTCATTTTTATGGTCTGCTATTCTTAGTTGGCTATAACTTTATTTCTACCGTTTTGCGCGCTTTAGGAGATAGCAAAACACCCTTAAAGATCGTCGGTCTCGCGGTTTGCTTAAACATCGTGCTTGACCCGATCTTCATTTCTGTATTTAATCTAGGTATTAATGGTGCCGCATATGCTACACTAATCTCACAAGGCTTGGCCTTTGCTTATGGTACCTATGTCGTCTATACAACTAAGTCTATTCCATTCATGCGTCCTTCTATACCTAAAAAGACGGAAGTTTCTCTGATTTTCCGCTTAGGAATCCCTTCTTCATTGCAGATGGTCGTGATTTCAGCAGCGATTGCGGCTATCATTGGTACGGTCGCTGCTTTTGGTGAAGACAGCGTTGCGGGATTTAGTGCAGCGCAGCGATTAGATAGTTTAATCATGCTTCCTGCAGCCGCATTAGGTACAGCCGTAAATAGCATGGCGGGTCAATTAATTGGAGCAGCCCAGCTCTACCGACTAAAAAAACTAGCGCGGTTAGCTGTTGTATACAACCTTGTCCTGATGTGTGCCATTGCTTTGGTTATCTTTATACTGGCAGAACCTGCCATCCGCTTATTTATCCAAGAGGAGGCAGCTGTTGACTTTGGAACAACGTATTTAAGAATCATCGCTCTCTGTTATCCGTTTCTAGGCATTAACTTTGTCTTAAATGGCATCGTTCGTGCTGCTGGCGCGATGTATCAAGTACTTGCTTTGAATATTCTTTCGCTCTGGGTACTCAGATATCCTTTAACAAACTTATTTTCTTCCACATTTGAGGAGATAGGGATTGCCATTGGTATGGGCACTAGTTTTGTCTTAAGTAGTTTATTTGCATATCTTTACTACCGCTTTGGTAAGTGGCGTCAAAAAAAGCTTTTTACATAATGAACATAAAAGGAGTTTAGAAATTATGTCTCAATCAAAAAAAGAACGTCCTTCATTTATCATGATGGTTTATATGTGGCTATTTGTTTTAGTTGCGGTAGTGAATATTGTAGGGATTGCTTCGCAAACTTTATATGAAAGTATTTTTCCATTCTTTCTTGTTTCACTTTTAAATATTGTTCTCGTTGCCCTACTCATTCTGCAAGCTTTACGGACAACCGATAATCGTGAACGCCGCTTATCTATCATTTATTTAATTGCAATGATTGTTGTCTCCGCCGTTACGTTTTTTCGCTACTTAGCTATGCAAGTGTAAAGACAAGCCAAAAGATGCCGCAATCGCATTCTTTTGGCTTTTTTTATTATCCAACGCAAAAAAGGTCAGTATGATATAGTTTAGGAAACGGTAGTAAAGGAGCTTACGTATGGTTAACATTTTTGAAGTAGGCGTTCGCGATGGTCTACAAAATGAAAAAACACTTCTTTCAACTGCACAAAAGGTGGAAATGCTTGAGCAATTGGTTTCTTCCGGGATCACCCAATTGGAAGCGGTTTCTTTTGTGCATCCTAAACTTGTTCCTGCCATGGCCGATGCAGAAGACGTCCTCTCACAATGGACCACTCGACCTAAAAACATTGCTGTAGCTGGTCTTGCATTAAACGAGCGCGGAATTGATCGCGCTCTTCAAACATCTATTACCCATCTGCATGTTTCGATGGCGGTTAGTGATGCGTTTAATGAAAAAAATTCAAAGCGCTCTGTGCAAGATGGTCTGGCTGACTTGTTGCCAAGTGTGGAGGAAGCCCGATCGCACCTGCCTGTTACCGCCATTTTAGCGACATCCTTTGGTTGTCCATTTAGTGGAACAGTCGCTCCAAAAAAAGTGTTGGATATGACTGAACAGTTTTTACTAGCAGGAGCGACAAAGATTGTCTTAGGCGATACAACAGGAATGGCCAATCCTTATCAAGTAAAAAAGCTTGTCGGGCAATTGTTTCACCAGTTCGGCAGTGATCTTGAGCTCGGACTTCATTTTCACAACACGCGTGGACTTGCACTTGCAAACGCTCTAGCAGGCTACGAAGCAGGCGTGCGCCATTTTGATGCCTCTTTAGGGGGCCTTGGTGGTTGTCCTTATGCACCTCTCGCTGTTGGAAATGTATGTACCGAAGATCTCGTCCATATGTTTCACGAGATAGACATTGATACGGGGATTGAATTGGATACACTCATTAAAGCAGCCCAAGCAGTAGAGCGCTGGTTTCCAAAATCGCTTCCTGGCATGGTTATGAAAGCAGGAAAAACGTCAGACCTAACAGCTATCTAACACAAAAAAGGATGTGAGCACTTGCTTCACATCCTTTTCATCCCATCAGCTGTTTTTTTGCATCTCGTTCAATCTTCTCTACGCAATCTTGGCACATTCTGCGTTCATTTGGGTTTTCCTTATACTGCTTATAAAGCTTAGTCCCTTCCTCAATTCTCACACGCTGTTTACATGTTAGACACTCTATTTCATAAAAGATCATCTGCCCTGCCTCCTCACTTATATATATGAAATATTCTGTTTTTATCAACTGATTCCTATGTTTAAAAGTGACAAAATCATGTCAAATAAAAACCCTAGAGCAATTGCTCTAAGGAAAGAAACTTGCTTATTCAAATTTCATCTGATAACTTGCTTGAAACGAGTCTCTTTCAGCAAGCGTTTGAATGCCTTTCTTTTCAATTAATACGCCGCTTGCATCAGCTAAATCAGCTATTCCGTACCAAGGTTCAATACATACAAATGGCGCCATTGTTCCTTCTTCCTTATTGTAAGGCGACCAAATGCCAACGAACGGAAAGTTTGGAAAGCTCACACTGATACGCTGACTGCTATCCTTCTTTGATTGCAGGATAATCTGTTCCACCCCTTCATAAATTAAAGCATCGTTCGCAAATAGCCCACTTTTCACATCAAGAGTTGGATTTATTTCCTGTAATTCTTTTTTAAGCACATAACCTTCGCTGATTTCGTATTGCTGTGTTTGGTCTGTCACATCAAGCAAAAGCTCGTAATCTTCTACTGCTTCTCCTTCTTGAAAAGGCAGGGCAAAGGCTGGATGAGCACCAATTGAAAAATGCATCGGCCGGTCGTTATCATTTACAACTTTCCACTCAACCTTAACTCGATCCTCTTCTAAACGATATGTAACAAAAACAGTAAATTCAAAGGGATATACAGAAGCAAACTGATCCGATGACTCGAAGTGTAGCGTAATTTCTTCTTGCTTTAATGTGTTCGTCACAAACGTTTGATCTCGTAAGAAACCGTGCTGAGGCAATTCATAGTCGAAGCCTTCATGGTGATACGTATTGTCTTTCAGTTTTCCGACAATCGGGAATAACGTTGGTGCTGTCCGGCTCCAATAAGCCGGGTCGCCACTCCACATCACATTCCGTTCCCTCTTCTTATGCCAGATCCGACGAATTTCCGCTCCTTTATTCGCAATTTCAACTAGTAAGTGTTCGTTCTCAATGATAATCACACGATTCACACCCTTTATGCCATTGTTTGTCTTCAGTATGAACGACGAGGAAAAAAATGCAAACAATAAAGGCAGGAATATAACGCTTCATTTCCGAATGTATTGGTGTAAGCGTTTGCCACTAGAGAAAAAGCAGATAGACAGGGGGAATGTAAGGAAGATGGAAACTGTACAACAACGACCGAAAAAGAAGATACCGATTAAGCGCATTCTTCTCATAACGATTGCCGCTATTTTAATCCTAGCGATTGGCGTAGGCATTTGGGCCTATCTACAAGTAAAAAAGCCCTTACCACAAACGTCTGGTGAACGAACAGTGCCCGGGTTAAATGCTGAAGTGGCCGTTTACCGTGACAACCAAGGTGTCCCTCATATTGAAGCAGAGACCGATCAAGATTTATATTTTGCGCAAGGATACGTCACTGCACAAGATCGTTTGTTTCAAATGGATTTAAGTCGCCGACAAGCTTCTGGGCAATTAGCTGAGGTTATTGGTTCTTCGATGCTGGATCAGGATAAATTCTTTCGGACATTTGGCTTACGCCGAGCCGCCGAGGCCTCTATTGATGCCTACGATGCTGAAACGTACTCGTATTTACAAGCTTACGCAGACGGTGTAAACGCCTTTATGAATCAAGCAATTGACGCTGGCGAACTCCCGCTCGAATTTCGTTTAGCAGGATACGAACCGACTCCGTGGGAACCGTTAGACTCATTGACCATTGGCAAATTTATGGCTTATGATCTCGGTGGCAACTGGCAAGGACAAGCTTTTCGCTATTGGGCCTCACAGCAATTAAGTGAAGAAGAGGCGCTTGAGCTCATGCCTGTGTATCCTGAAGAAGGACCAGTCATACTAGAGCTCGCCCAGTCAATTGAAGTTGACATCGAAGAAGCATTTGCGCAAACAAGCGAGTACTTGCCTCATCCTTTTTCAGGAAGCAACAACTGGGTATTATCAGGTGATCGAACCGCATCTGGTCAGCCCATGCTCGCCGATGACCCACATCTCGGATTAGCGACACCTAGTATATGGTATGAGACGCATCTTTCTTCACCATCTGTAAATGTAACAGGTGTCATATTTGCCGGAGTTCCAGGTATTATTCTTGGTTCAAACGAGTCCATTGCATGGGGTGTAGCAAACGTTGGGCCAGATGTTCAACAGCTCTATTTTGAACAACGTCATCCAGAAGATCCTCATCAGTTTTTATATGATGATGAATGGGTTGAAGCGGAGGTCATTACAGAAGAAATACTCGTTTCTGGTGAAGAACCTGTCATGCACGAAATTGTCATTACTGAAAATGGACCCTTATTATCTGATTATGCCGAGTTAGCCGAAGATGAAGAATACGCTTTATCGATGCGCTGGACAGCGCATGAGGCTACGACCGAACTCAAAGCGGTTATGGGTTTTAATCGCGCAACCAATTGGGAGTCTTTCGAGGAAGCCTTAAGACACTTTCAGGCTCCTGCTCAAAACTTTGTCTTCGCAAGCACCGATGGAACGATTGCCTATCGTGCAAATGGTCATATCCCGATTCGTCCAGAGGGGGATGATGCTCTTTTACCTGTTCCAGGCTGGGACTCTAGCTATGCATGGCAAGGTTATATCCCATGGGATGAATTACCGACCATTATCAATCCAGATTCCGGAATTATCTCTACGGCAAACAATCAAATTACGGACGATGATTATCCCTATCATCTAACACACTCTTGGGCTCAACCTTACCGACATCAGCGCATTGTTGACGTCCTTTATGCAAATGATGACCACACTGTTGAAGATATGCAGGCATTGCAAATGGATGCGGTCAATTTACAAGCAACTGAGTTTGTGCCGTTATTAACGAATGCCCTTACTAATTCTGAGCTAAACGATCTAGAAACAAATGCTCTTACGATGCTTAAAAATTGGAATCAGATCGATGGACGCGATGAATCCGGTCCGCTTCTGTTTCACTTATGGATGGACGGTTTAACAAGCCAGCTATTTGACGAGCACATTCCCGAGGAGCTATATGATTTATTTGAAGGAAGGGCAAACATTGTTGATGAAATGCTGCGAGATGCTGCTGAGGGCTCAACCGGTGCATGGATTGAGAAAGCCGGAGGACTGGAAGCCTTGACGACAAGCAGCTTTAAGGAAGCCGTCGCACGAGCAACGGAATTGCAAGGAGATGATCCAAATGAATGGGTCTGGGGCGAGTTCCACCAAGTACTGTTCAACCATCCTCTAGCTGCTATTAGTCCGCTTAACTATTTATTCAATGCAACTCCCCTCCCTGCTGACGGAAGCCGCATAACGGTCAAAGCAGCGAGTTACAATAGCGAAACGGGGATTGTGACGAACGGCGCTGGCTGGCGTGGTGTGATGGATTTAGCCAACTTAAATGAAACCTATCACCTTGTTGGACCTGGACAATCTGGCCACGTCACGAGTGACTCCTATCACTCCCAACGTGAAGCTTGGGTCGATGGTGATTATCACATCACCTCAATAGACCCCGCTACGTACCGCGAGAATAGCGATCAACTGAACTTAGTCCCCAATTAAAAAAGGCTGGTGCCGTGGCACCAGCCTTTTTTTATTGCTCAACAAACGTGAACGTTTCCACATCAAATAGCCCCTTAGATGTTAGTTTTAGAGCTGGAATGACCGGTAAAGCAAGAAACGCCAGCGTCAAGAAAGGATCAATTTTTTCAGTATAACCTAGCTTAACCAATGCTTGTTGTAACTGGTTTAACTGTCGTTTAACCGTTTCTACTGGTTCAATTGACATTAACCCGCCTACTTGCAGCGGCATGGAAGCGAGTACTTCATTTCCTGAGATGACAGCCATACCGCCACCGATTGACGTTACGTGATCAATCGCATGATAGAGACTCTCGTCATCTGCTCCACAAGCAATAATATTATGAGAGTCATGGGCTACTGTAGAAACAATTGCCCCTTTTTTAAAAGGGAGACCTTTGCAAATTCCGACGCCAATTGTTCCTCGATTTTTATGGCGCTCAGCTACAACCAACTTCAAATGACCTGAACCTGGCTTAAAGAGATTGTTATCGGAGTCAACTGGCTCGATTTGCTTTTTTGTTATAATGGACCCTAATTGAGCTTCAATAACATACGCTTCCTTCGCGTTTTTAAGCTTAAGGTTTAGTCTATCTGCCCCAAAAGGTTTGACGTTCATACTGTTTCGCAAAAATTCTGGAACCGGAACATGAGGGCGTAAAGGGTTGGTTAATACACCAGCTTCCGCCACTAGCTCACCTTTTACATAGACTTGTTCGACCTCAAAGGAATGTAGATCGGAGACAAGCAATAACGTCGCTTCTTTTCCAGGAGCAATGGCACCTTTTTCGGTTAAGCGAAAACACTCCGCTGCATTTAGCGTTCCAATCTGAATCGCTTGAAGCGGGTCCATCCCAAGCTGAATCGCCTTCCGCACATTAAAGTCGATACTTCCTTCTTCCATTAAATCATCTAAATGCTTATCATCTGTTGAAAAAGCAAACCGTCTGGCATTCGCCTCTGTGACAGCAGGTAGCAAAGCCTCGATGTCGCGAGCGGCGGTTCCTTCGCGCATTAACACGTAAAAACCACGCCTCACACGGTTTAGGGCCTCTTCTTTCGTGACTGCCTCATGGTCATTTTCAATTCCTGCGACACGATACGCATTTAATGCTTCAATTGATAAACCAGCCCCATGACCATCAACAACTCGGCCCATCTCTCTTGCCAGTTCAATCTTCTTGAGCATCTCTGGATCACCTGCTAGTACTGCTGGGTAGTCCATCACTTCCCCTAAGCCATATATACGTTCTGATTGAATGGAGTCTTTCATGTCAGCACTTGTAATTGTCGCTCCATTTTCCTCAAAAACAGCTGCAGGTACACTGGACGGCATCATCATCTTAATATCAAGGGGCAGATTTGCTGAAGCTTCCAGCATATAATGAACCGCTTCTCTCCCCGCGACATTGGCAATCTCATGGGGATCTGCAATAACAGTCGTTACACCTTTTGTTAAAACAACACTGGCAAAATCTTCAGGTCGTACCATCGCTGATTCAATATGTACATGACCATCTATTAAACCAGGACAAATATAGCTTCCGCCAACATCAATAACTTCCTTCGCATCTGTATATTCACCTATACCGACAATCTTGCCAGCAGTAATGGCTACATTTTCTTCAATAATTGAGTTTGTATAAACATCAACTATCTTTCCGTTAACCAATACTACATCGCAAGCTTCCACTTTGCTTGCACTCTTGAGCTTTTGCTTTAACCCTCTATCAAATTCGCCCATAGCTAGCCCCTTTTGTTTTTATCGTCTATTGTAGCGGAAAGTGGAGAGCGAATCCATCTTTTTAACAATATCTTAATTGCCAGATTTTCAAATTCAAACATTCGTCCAGAAAAAAAAGAAAAGGGAGCCGTGGCATCCCTTTTCTTTAAACATCTTGTGGCTCTTCTTGAGCTTCAATTCGATCAAGCGTCATCCGGTAGCCATCATTTCCATAATTTAAGCACCGTTTTACCCTTGATATTGTTGCTGTACTCGCCCCTGTTTCTGTCTCAATCTTATGGTACGTATAGCCATCACGAAGCATACGTGCCACTTCCAGCCGTTGAGCGAGTGATTGAATTTCATTAATCGTGCAAAGGTCATCAAAAAATTCATACGCCTCTTCTAAATTTTTGAGTGACAAGATCGAATGAAATAATTGATCTAGCTCTTTGCCTCGTAATTTATTAATTTGCACGTCATGTCACACCTTTCGAGTTGAGTGCCATCTCTACGATGCGGATATTTTTTAAAGTGGTAAAGCACCAAAGTAATTTCATTCTACCTCATTATCGCAGGAAATAAAATTCTTTTCTTCCGGACGTCATAGATTCCCCGCTGTGTCACTCGGATATAAGGCAAGTGTGTAGAAGAAAAAAATTGCAGGCTATACATTGGATCTTCATGATTGTAGCCACGCTCGCGCAATTTGGTTGCAAATGAAACTTCCTGCTCCATAATTTCTTCCATTGGGGCATCAGACATCATTCCCAGCAGCGGAAGCTGAATGCGATCAATTACTTCATCGTTTTCAACAAGAATTAATCCTCCACCTTGCTTCTTCAGTTCATTAAAAGCTTGAACCATTGCTTTAATTGATTTTCCAATAAGGATTACATCGCCTGTATAGGAGTATGAACTAGCCAGACCCATCACAGAAGAAGCAAAACCTTTTAATGTAGTTGTAATCAGCCATTTACCTTTTTTATCAATCATGGCAAAGAACGATTCGTCATGGTCAGTTGCCAATTCATTTGCCGCCGTTTCAAGCATTGTTTGATAGGGTTTTAAAATGACAGCATTCGTCATTTCAATTCCCATTGGCATTGAGAAGTGAAGATCGTCTTCATTCAAATCCCAATCAAAATGAATAGGGCCAATGCCATAGTCACTCCACTTGAAGTGCTGTTTTTGCTCAGCCGGTTTCCCATCTCGCATAACCCATTGTCCTTTAGCAAGAACGCTGACTGGTGTCGGCGCGTCTTTTGCAGACAAGAAATTGAGATGCGCAATTCGTCCAGGCGCAATCATCCCTAGTTTATGATCAACATTGTAATAGCGCGCAACATAGTACGTAGCCATTCCATAGGCATCAACAGGGTCTAACCCTGCATCTAAGGCAATTTGAATACACTGATTCATCACGCCCTCTTTATAAAAAGAAGGGGGCGAGCCATCTGTTGTCATTAAACAACGTCCGAAATAATCAACGCCAAGCTCCTTGAGTTCTTCAAAAAGGCGTGGCAAGTCTGGTCGAATGGACGAATGTCTTAACGATACCGTATAACCAACGTCAAGGCGGCGCACGACCTCTTCTCCTGTAATTGCTTCATGGTCACACGTTACACCAAGTAAAGCCATTTGCGACAAGGTTTTTTCTGAAGCACCTGGTAAATGCCCTTCAATTGGCTTGCGTAGTCGCGTTGTTTCCTGCATCCAGTGTAGCGTTGTATCATCACCTTGAAGCACCTTCGGCCATGAGGTCAATTCTCCGCCTTGAACGACTAGGTGGTGCTCAAGCCATGATTTAATCTTCGAATTTGAGAACATCTCGTCTTTCAATAATTCCGTTTGTGAATCGTACCTTGTCCACCAATACATCGTTGTAGGCAATTCTTCTAATTTCTCAATTAAAGAAAGCGCTTTCTTTTTTTCTAAGTTCAAAAAATAAACAAGGTTATCATTGATCAACGTTGTCGTTCCGCGCTCTGATGCATACTTTGCTAGACTGTGGGGATTATATAATTGAAACGGATGTGCATGGTGTTCAATGTAGCCCGGGACAATATATTGATTGGAGCAGTCCACCACCTCAGCATCACCCAGTACTTCTGGCATGTCGTTTCCTACGTAGACGATTTGATCATCTGCAATCCATATGTTTGCCTGAATCCATTTTCGTCTTGCATGGTTTAAATACGTTGCTTGTTGCAGAACAATCGTTGGTGGTCGTTCTCCCTTAACTACGCTTAAATGTTCTCTCAACCTTTGTTTCGTCCATCGGTGAATTCGTTCCGTCGTCACGTTCATCACTCATTTCATCTGTCTATCGTTTTTCCATCTTACCATAAAACTGGCATTGACTTTGGTAGAATTGTGACATTTTATCACATCTTTTTTAGGAGGTTTATCATGCGATCTAATCTAAGTTCGAAAAACGCCCTTTTTCGCCTTGCATTCGGAATAGCTTTGCTATTGTTTGGCTTATCTAAAACAAACAAGAACTCCTTGTTGTATCTATGCTTCATTTTAGTTGGTTCCTTAAAAACCGCAGAAGGACTGCTTCGCTATTGTCCTTTAAAAGACTATCAAATGAAGCACCACGTTCATACACACCAGCAACCTGATGATGTCATTAACCCTTCTTAGCGTTACTTTATCAAAGGATTCAGTTTAATTCAAACAAAATCACTCGGAAAAATAAAAATATTCCTCAAGAACGTTTGGGCTTGAAGCCTCTTTAAAAACTTATTAAATCGGTTAACAATTTGTACATTGTAAACAGTAACAAGAAAGCACCGCTTAAAAGCAGAAATGGGTTTAAAAAAATTGCATGAATGGAAGTCATAAAAACGGTTCCTTCTACTACTACTTCATATATAGCAAAAGAAATGATGCTTGCTGTCATTAAAAAAGATAAAGTTGCAATAAAGCTAAACAGCTTTTCGATTATGAGAGACTTTCGTGCGATTAAAAGCATGCAAATAGGTATGACAACAAAGAACGCACTTGCAAGAATCATTGATACACCCCCAACAGTATAGTTAGAGGTATCGTGCCACTTTTAGCGATAACTATTCACCTTATTAAAATAGAAATGAGGCTGGGATATAACGAAAAGTAATAATTGAAAAGACGAATAATCGAAACGACGCTGAGTAGCACCGCTCCAGGAGATTTCTTCGCTTTCCGGGGGCACGGCCTCAGCCTCCTTCGTGGAAAACCGCCACTTCAGGGTTTTCAGACACGTGCTGGTCCCCCAGATGTCTTCGAATTCTCCTTCCGCTCATTTTAGTATAAATTAAACGACGAACGTTCCTATTTTCAGGAATGTTCGTCGTTTTCGTCTGTCTATCTACTTTTGTCCCAGCCTCATCTCAGCGAAGTTATTCAGCTTTTAAATCTTCAATAGAAGTAATATCCATGTATTCTGGAACAACAAGACCGATACGCGGCGCACCTTCAAGATTTGCCCCAAGATCATCTACCGCACCCTCATCAAAGAATTCTTCGTGTGTAATTGGCAACCAAGCCGCAACGCTCGCATCTTGGTCTCCAGACTCAAGCGAAGCCCACATTGGACCATTTTCTACGGTTGTAAGGCTAACATCATATCCGATTTGCTCAAGAGCAAGTGCTAGTACGTTGGAAGATGCCACTTCCGAATCCCAGTTAACAAGAACTAATGAGAACTCTTCGCCGTCAACTGTATTGACACCGTCAATCCAGCCATCTACTGTTTCTTGGTTCGCATCAACCCAGTTTTGCGCTGCTTCTTCTGGATCGGTTCCCTCATATACTTCAAGCATGACTTCACCCATATCATCTTCTGTCCAGAAAAAGTTATCAATAACTTCATAGCCTTCTGGCTTTTCATCTTGCAAACCTAAACGAGCAATTGTATGAATTTCCTCTGTCCCGCCAAACACTTCTTCTGGATCGTCAAGATACTTTAGGTCAAATGCTGCAAACTTCCAGTGGGGATTCCATCCTGTTACGACAATAGGCTCATGGTTTTGAATGGCTTGATTAAGTTGCTCAGCCATTGAAGAGGTACTCGTTGTCTGTAATGTAAGGTTATCAATCTCGTAGGCTTCTAGCGCTCTCTCTGCTCCTTGTGATACACCAGCTCCCGGATCAATACCACTAATAACAGACAAATCGTTCAAGATATCTTCTTTCGAAAGCATGCCTTCATCAGCAGATCCAGTTGGATTGTCCCCATTTGATCCACCATTATCATCACTTCCACATGCCACAAGGGCAACAGATAAAGCTAACCCCGTTGTTGTTAGTCCAATATGTTTCCAATTCATACTCAAATTCCTCCTTATTTTTTGCATTTCTATGTGAAGAGCCTTCTTAACTCTTGCCACTTATCTAAGCACTCTTTGGTTTATTAATACTTTGTGTTAAACGATCCAATATGATCGCAAGAATAACAATGACAATCCCTGATTCAAACCCGTTGCCGACATTGTTTTGTCCAACTGCTGAATAAACGATTTGCCCAACTCCAGTTGCACCAATCATCGCGGCAATAACGACCATTGATAATGCAAGCATTGTACTCTGATTGACACCAGCCATAATCGTACCTTTTGCCATTGGCAACTGGACCTTAAACAATTTCTGAGTACCAGTTGAACCAAATGCATCTGACGCCTCAATTAATTCAGTTGAGACTTGGCGAATTCCTAAGTTTGTCATGCGAACAGTCGGAGGCATTGCAAAAATGACCGATGCAATGACACCTGGCATCATCCCTACACCGAAGAATGTTACAGCAGGAATTAAGTAAACAAAGGCTGGCATCGTCTGCATAAAGTCGAGTACCGGCTTGAATACCGCATCGACTTTTCCGCTTTTCGCCATCCATATTCCAAGAGGGACACCGAGCACAACAGAAATAATACCTGTAGCTAAAACAATTGATAATGTATCAAGTATTGCTGACCAATAGCCAAGACTGTCAATAAAAACCAATCCAAGTACAACAAATGCCAGCAAGCCCCATTTACGACGATTTAATAAAAAGGTCGCGATACCAATAATAAGAATAAATAACCAGCTCGGCGGCGCAGAAATGACCCAGTACACGCCATCTAGCAAACTATTAACTAAAAAAGCAATTGCATCAAAAAACCATCTCGCGTTCTGCTGTAACCATTCAACTACAGCTTCAGCCCATTCACCTATTTCCAGACGGGGTAGAAAATCCATCAAAATCAACCTCACTTCCTGATAAAGCACCAAGAACTGCGCTTCTTACAATAATTCCTTGTAGCTTATTATCCGAACGAACAACTAATGGGACGGTACTAACCGCTAGCTGATCCATTAATTCATTTAACGGCGTGTTTTTGTCAACCACTGGCACGTCGGTAATAATAATCGAATCAAGCCGATCAATATTGGATTTAATAAGTTCAGATACATCAGTCGCATGAACAATACCAACTAATTCTTTATTTCGCTTTGTTACATATATACTGGAAATTCCCGCTTCTCTCATGCGTTGCATCGCAACACGAGGACCATCTTTTTCAAGATTAACGGATTCAGGACGAATCATAACGCTTTCCGCTGTGAAGACTTTTGACCGGTCAACATCTTCAACAAAACGTTCGACATAATCGTTTTCTGGTTGAGTTAAAATCTGTTCCGGTGTTCCAATCTGCACAATAGAGCCATCTTTCATAATCATAATGCGGTCACCGATTCTCAGCGCCTCATCCAAGTCATGCGTTATAAAGATAATCGTTTTCTTCATCTTCTCTTGTAAATCGAGAAGCTCATCTTGCATATCTTTACGAATAAGTGGATCAAGCGCTGAAAAAGCTTCATCCATTAACAACACATCAGGAGCATTTGCTAGCGCTCGAGCTAAACCAACTCGTTGCTGCATTCCTCCGGACAGTTGATCTGGATAGCTGTCTTCGTATCCTTTTAAGCCAACAAGTTCAAGTGACGTTTGCGCTGTTTCACGTCGTTTGTTTTTTTCAATGCCTTGTATCTCAAGGCCATATTCAACGTTCTGCAAAATCGTCCGATTCGGAAACAAGCCAAACTTTTGAAACACCATGCTCATTTTTTTCCGGCGAACATTCCTTAAATCCTTCGCATTCATTTTTGCTAAGTCTTCGCCATCAACAAAAACACTGCCCGTTGTCGGTTCGATTAAGCGATTTAACAAACGGACCATTGTTGATTTTCCACTACCTGAAAGACCCATAATTACGAAGATTTCGCCATCTTCAACTGTAAAGTCAGCCTGGTCGACACCAACCGTTAGTCCTGTTTCCTTTAGAATTTCCGTTTTTTTCTTCCCTTTTGCCAGCATGTCCAGAGCTCGTTTTGGTTTTTTCCCGAAAACTTTGGTCAAGCCCTCAACCTTAATTTTTGACAAGTTTTTCACCTCTTTACATATTGCCTGCTTCTTTATGACTATGTAACTATATCGCATAACTAAATTAATAATCAAACAGTGTATATCGTCCCATCCGTCTGTATTAATCGTACAGTTTAAACTGAACAGATTTTAAATTGTCTATACTTACATATCCTCCTGTTTCCTATGGCATGCTCTCTATCATTAACCTGTAAACCTTTTCTTCAATTTGTTACACTCTAGGTATCAGCTTACTGGAGGAATCTTATGGAGACTGAAAAAGAGATGTCATCTGAGAAATATAAATTACAGAGGATTAGAGAGCAATTTATCCACGAACTATCAACAAATCTTCATTTATATGGAATGAATGAATCAACTGGTCGGCTTTATGGATCACTCTTATTTAATGATCAAGCTATGACATTAGATGATATGAGTATGCAGCTTGGTATGAGTAAAACGAGCATGAGTACAAGCATTAGACAACTAACCGAAGCCAACATGGCAAGGAAAGTATGGCAAAAGGGTGTACGCAAAGATTTATATACGTCTGAAAATGACTGGTACGAATCATTTGTTGCGATCTTTACAAAGCAATGGCGTCAAGCGGTTGAAAGCAACAGAAAAGCCAGTATTGAGCTTGAGCAACAGCTAACAGAATTAAGGCGAGAATCACCAGAACTTCTTGAAGAAATTGAAATTGACTTAAAGAAAGTAGATCATGCAAATGGTTATTACGACTGGATCGAAAGCTTTGTTGAACACCTTGAGAGTGGCAAGATTTTTGAGTATCTTCCAAAAAAATAAAATAAAGAGCTACTAAGGAATAACGATCCGCTTAGTAGCTCGTTTTGTAGGAGAGGCGTGTGCGTTCTTGATACCAATTCAACCAACGTCTAAGCATTTGACAACTTGGGTCGCTTCTTATGTCCCCGAGACCGACTTTTTCTTTATCAATCAAGATGATTTAAAATCCTTTAAAACCATGTTAACTACTGTCTTAACTATACCAAGCCAAGAATTCTTTCAACATCCATCTTACAGCTCCGTAGAATATGCTAGTAGTTTTGAATATTGGCAGATCAAAAAAGAAGCTGACCTGATTCTGGTTGCTCCTCCTGCTTGGTTCAATCACCTTCCATCTACGCAACAAAAAAAGCTTTTACAGCTTCAAGTAGCTTACAATAGAGGATTAATTATCCCGTTACCTTATTTTCATCAGCATCCACTCCCTAATGAAGCCATTGTCGCGAACCAAGTCGTTCTTACAGCTTCACTTTGGGCGCAGCTTCCACAGGATCTGAAAGAACAAGTACTCGCTCAATATGCACAGGATTGGGATAGTTGGTCTGCTTCTAGCGTTACTGAGCTTGTTCCAACGCACTTAAGAACATTTGCAAATACCTTCCCCGCTAAAAGCGGGGCGAACTGCTTGGCAGCTGTACTCTTTGCCCTTTCTAAAGAAGAATGGCTCATCCATGAGTGGGTCCATACAGATACATTTAAGTCGTACCTTCATAATAATCAATTTTGTATACATAATGGAAACGTTAAAAGCGGTGATGTATTAGTCTACTTAGACGATCAAGATAAGATTCAACACGCCACCTACTGCATCACTGAAAATCTATTCTTTAATAAGAATGGGCAAACATTGTTTCACCCATGGAAACTTGTTACTAAATCAGACCTTACTAACAACTGGGGCAAGATGAATAGGACTCTTTATCGCAAACAAATGTAAAAAAAGCGATAGCGGCTTGTAGCTATTGAAATAACCAAAGTGGCTGGGACAAAAGTAGATAGACAGACCAAAATGACGAACATTCCTGGAAATTGGAACGTTCGTCATTTATTTCATACTAAAATGAGCGGCTGGAGAACACGAAGACTCTGGAGTGGCGGTTTTCCACAGAGGAGGCTGGGCCGCGCCCCCGGAAAGCGAAAAATTCTCCTGAGGCGGTGGTGCTACTCAGCACATTCTAGATTATTCCTCTTTTCAAATACTACTTTTAGTTATGTCCCAGACACCTCTTGAGAAGAAATATCCTATTTCGTTTTAAGCTGATTTCCGCTCCATCAGCTGAATACCGATTCCTGTTAATACAAGTCCCATAAACAGCAGAATTGCTCCAGGTAGGAAAAACTCTTCCAGCGACCAGTTATTAAACGTTGCGCCCATCATCATTTCTAATCCATACCTAATTGGACTGGCATAGGAGAGGGCGAGCAGCCATTCTGATTGGACAACTTGAAGCGGCCAGAATGCTCCCCCAAGCATCGCAAATGCTGACGCAGAGAGGGGGATAATAGCGTTTAGCTGTTGAGATGCTCTTACGATTCCGCTGAGAAAAACGCCAAATGCCATAATAGCAAATAAATACGGAATGATAACGATAAAGAGCTTCCCAAAACCTCCATAAAAATCATAATCAAATATCGCAACAAACAAAGCTAGAACAATTGCTATTTGTACATATGCCAGTGCGAATGAAACAATCAAATGTCCTGAGTAAAGCTTTGTTTTAGAAGTCGGCGATAAAATTAACCGATTCCAAACACGACTTTCTTTTAATTCAAGAATGGTCATAATCGTAAAGCCCATCGTGAAGAAAGAAAAATAGAGCGTAAAGCCAAACAAAGATTGCAAGCTTTGATCAAAGCTTCCGCCCACTCCTACAAATTGTTCTTCGTAAGCAAAAGCTTCGTATTGACCTGCTTCATTTCCTACAATAGTTGCAAGCATACTATGTGTGTAATAGTGATCAATGACAGGTTGAACTAGATAGAGGAAGGGTGCATCTTCAAATGCCAGGTGTATAATGTACGTTTCTTCCTCAAGTTCAACTAGACCTTCAACCTCTTGCGTGCTGAGCATTCGTTGCGCCTCTGTTGGCGAGGTTGCCATAAAGTTAAAATCATCGGATTCGTTTAATGCAGCAAGACGGGTTTCTACTTCTTCATTAGTCAATTCGTTTGAAAACACATGCACATTCTGCCCACTGGTATTTGCTCCGCCAATTGTAATGGAAAATACGATTGTCATGATCAACATCAGTACAAGCGTAAACGGATTGCGCATGATCTCTTTCGCATATTGATAAAAGACAGCTGTCATTTTACAGCACCGCCTTTGCTAATAAAGATCGTCCACGCCAGCAGGAAAAAAACGAGCGCCATTCCGCTTAGTAACAGGATTGATGAAGACAGCGTTGAAAGCGTCTCACCTTGACTCGCTTGAATAAATGCTTGCAATGCTCGCCCGTTAGGTGTGTATCGGCCGATCTCTGCAAGAATGGGCGCCATATCCGAAACGCGGAAGAAGCTTCCTCCTATAAATGCAAAAATAGAGACAACAAACATCATAAAAACATTAGCTAGTTTTTCCGTTTCAAAGCGGAACTGAATGGCAATCAATAAAGCAGTCACGCCAGCAACAGCTAGGCTTAAAGACAATGCTATCGCGATAAATCCAAGCCAATTAGCTACACTTACTTGAAAAAGCGTTAAGCAGATACTGAATAGTAAAACCAACTGCACAACGACAACGCCCATTGTCGCAATCGTTTTAACCGCTAAATACTGTAGTGGCTTAATGTTCGCAAGCACTAGCCTTGCATACACCCTTGCTTTCTTTTCACTATAAGCTAGACTTGCCATATAGCCTGCTGAAAAGAAGACATACATGACGCTCATTCCATAGGTATAATATTCAAACGATGACAGCGGTTCTTCCCCTTGCAATTGTATCTGACCAAGCTCGGGCATTGATTCTTCTCCAGCTTGAATAAGCGTTGAGTTTACGTAAAGACGTTCCATGAACTGGCTAATCATTGTATCAACCATTAGTGCTTCCATACTGCCTTCATGGTACATCGTAAATTCTTCCGTTAAACTGGACTCACCTACTATTTGCTGCTCCCACATCTTGGTACGATAACCAGCAGGAATATCAACAACAACGTCGTACCCATCTTGCAACGCTTGATCTACGTCGTTTACATAATCAATCGTCATCTCATTCTCTACATATGCAAACAGCGAATCAGGAATGGCCATTTCAATAAGCTGTTCCTGCGGGATTTGCAATGTATCTGCTACCTCAGATGCTTCGTCAGCAAGGTCCACTTCTTGAATAATGCCGATTGATATACCTTCCGTGGACGTATTCGACCCAAACCACCCAGCTAATGAGAATCCCAGAATAAGAATTAATAGTAGTGGCGTAAGCAAAATGGTAAACAAAGCTATCCGATCAGTCAGCATTTGCTTAATCTCTTTAATAATTAAATAATTCATCGAAGCCTCCTAATCCCTTAGTGATCTTCCGGTTAAATGAAGAAACACATCTTCAAGCGTAGGCTCCTGTACACGTATACCTTGAACTCGAACATTTGCTTCACTTGCCAGTTGGATTAGATCTTCAAATAAATCATTTGAATAAGAGACAATTCGATACCCATCATCCTGTTGGATAAAGCGCTCAATTTTGTCATGAGCTGTAAGAGCTAACTCAAGTTCCTGACTGCTCGACTCTACCATTAAATGATAGGTGCTACCTTGGTTCACAATATGCTTGATTTCTTCTTGGGTTCCAGCTGCTATAATGGAACCGCGATCCAAAACATACAGTCGGTCACATAGGAACTCGACTTCTTCCATATAATGACTTGTATATAAAACCGTCTTGTTATCCTCCACTTGAAGTTTTTTTATTAAATCAAGTAAATAACGACGAGAATGAGGATCAATTCCCACTGTCGGCTCATCCAATATTAAATAGTCAGGATCATGTATAAGTGCGACAGCTAAATTTAAGCGACGCTTCATTCCACCAGAAAATGTACTTACTTTGTCTTTTCTCCGGTCATTCAACTCGACTTGATTCAACAACTGATCCACTTTTTGTTTAAGCTTAGCACCTTTTAACTGATAGGCTTTCCCAAAGAACATCAAGTTTTCTTCTGCTGTTAGTTCCATATAGAGAGCAAGCTCTTGGGGAACTACACCGATTCGATTGCGAAAGGAAGACAGCTGTGAAAAAACAGGCTTGCCATTAAACAACACTTGACCCTTTGTTGGCTTGCTTAAGCTTGACAGCATATCAATTAACGTCGATTTCCCAGCGCCGTTTGGTCCCAACAGGCCTACCGCTTCTCCTTGTTTTAAATATAATCCCACTTCTTTTATCACTTTAATTGATCCGAATGACTTTTCAACTCGCTCCGTTTCAAGCATGTATGCCACCTCCCATTTACTCTTTCATCATATGGGATCTCTGTATGAGCCACCATTTACTTCAGTCACTCATTTATTCCTATCAATATGACTCCAGTCATGCTAAACATCGTGTTTTAACGCGAGGATCGCCAACTGCGTGCGATCTCTTACTTCCAGCTTTAAAAAAAGCTGACTAATATAGTTTTTTACAGTCCCTACGGTTAAATAAAGCTCATTGGCAATCTCGGCATTGCTTAATCCTTGACCAACTTTCCGAACAATCTCTCGCTCTCGCTCCGATAAATCTGGTAGCTTCTCATTGTTTGGCTCTGTACGCTTCAACAATGCCGGGACAACTTTTGCAGCCACCTGTCCATCAAGAATTAACTCTCCACTTAAAGCTCGTTCAATTGAAGCTACTAAACTTGTCATGTCAGCATCTTTTAACATATAGCCACTTGCTCCTTGTTTTAAGGATTCAAGCGCATACTCTTCATCTGCAAAAGTCGTTAAGATTACAATCTTAACTTGCTTGTTCTGCATCCGGATTTGTTTCGTTGCTTGAATGCCATCCATAACGGGCATCCGGACATCCATTAAGATTAAATCAACATGATTTTTTAATACTTGATCAATCGCTTCTGCGCCGTTGCTTGCTTCCATTACACGATAGTTCCCACCATGTTCAATCATCATCTTTAACCCTTGCCGCACAATTGATTGGTCCTCAGCAATTAGAATGGTTTGCTTCTTTTGATGATCCAATTGGAAATGCCCCCCTCATGACAAAATAGTTGTCTTGATAACCCGTGGTGAATGTTCCGTCCAGTTCCTCGAACCGCTGCCTTAATTGCGTTAACCCAAACCCTTCCACAAAAGAGTGAGGCGTCGCTTCATTCCTTACGGTTGCAATGTATGTGTGCCCACCTGCGATGGAAAGCTCTACACTAATTTGCTTTGCAAAAGCATGGCGCATCGCGTTCGTTAATCCTTCTTGAACAAAGCGGTATACCGCTGTGCTCTGATTATCATCAAGAAATTGTGACAACGCACCAGATTCCGTTTTAAACGATATGTATACTTGACTCTCTGCTTCTAATTTTCTTATTAAACGAACAATCATTGATACACCGCGAATCTCTTCTTTTTCTAAAGCCTTTACTGCTTTGCGCATCTCTTCTAGAGCGGTTCGCGCCGTTTGTTTAGCCTCAATAATATAGGAAGTATCGCCGGTTTCTTTTAATTCGGCGATTTGCAACTGCATTGCTAAAGCCGTTAATTGGTGCCCGACAGAATCATGAACATCGCGTGCAATTCGCGTTCGCTCCGCTTGTTTTGCAGCATCCTCTTCTAACAGCAGCTGGCGCTTTAACATTCGTTGGTCATAAGCTAATTCTTCAATCCGTATTTGCTTTTGTTTGCCTTCTTCTAGCAATCTTAAGACAAAGATCGCAAAAGAAAACACTAGTAGCGCCACGACCATTGAGAATAGGAATTGTGATAGCTTTTCTGATAGAAGGAGAACATGAATACTTACTAAACTAAACAGTAACCCGATTTGCCATAATGGAATTCGGCTACTAAGAAAAGCGAACGAAGCGAATACTAGACTAGCAGCCCAGCCATAGTGCAATTGATACTCGTATGTAAACAAGCAGGCAATAAAAGTTAAAATGCTATATAAGTAAAAGCGAGTTTTCCACAAAGGTTCTGAGCTAGCACCTGCAATTAGGACGCCTGCAGTCAGCCAATATACTGGATTGCTTAACAATGCTTGATCCTCAATCAGCCAGAGTAAAATAGATGTACTAATCAACAGTAGACGCAACCAGAAATACATCTTATTCTCCTAACCATTTGTAATAGTACGTCGTGCCTGTCAGTTCTCCACTTAGAGCTGAACGGGCAAACTTCGGTATGGTGCCAGCGATTTGATAGTGAAGTGATTGATAGAGTGAATTTGCCGGAGACCCTTCTTCCGTATCCAAAACAAGTAAGTAGCGACCGGCCTTTACTGCCTCTTCTTCTGCAGCTTCCATTAACCGTCGTCCTATCCCCAGTCGCCTTGCTGTTGGAGCAACTAGAAGCTTAGCAATTTCTGCCCGATGAAGACCGTTTTCTTTCTGTGAGAATACGAGCTGGACTGTCCCTTGAATGACCTCTTTCTCTTTCGCTATGATAACCAAGTGGAATTCTGAAGGCGTTACCTCATTCCAATAGGTTTGCGCCTTTTTTATCGTCATTGGATGAATAAAATTAACAGAAGCCCCTTCATTTACACACGCAAACAAGAGGTTTGCCAATTGATCTTTATAAGGGGACAACGCTGTGACAACGTGAATCATCCTTCACTCCTCCTTAAGCTTGTACAAGCGATTTTATTGTTTCATACAGCAAATCAGATCTGCTTTCCAGTGATGACAGTTCAAGGTACTCATCTTGTCCATGAAAACCTGCCCCGATTGGACCCATCCCGTCGATAGTCGGCACTCCTAATGCAGAAGCAAAAGACGCATCAGAGCCTCCACCTGATGATGCTTCTGTAATGTTCAGCTGTAACTTCTGACCAATTGTTTTTATTTGACTAAAGAGCGCAACCGTCTCCTGATTTCGTTCCATTGGTGGTCGAGTCAGTCCACCTTCTAGCTTAATGCTTGTGCCTGGAACGACCGTGGTCTGACACAGTTGTGTAATTGCCTGATCAACCTCCAATGCCTGTTCCTTCGTTGAAATACGAACGTCAATTTCTGCTTCAGCATAATCAGCAATCGTGTTTACCGCTACTCCACCTTTTATCATGCCGACATTTATTTGAATGCCTATCTCTTTATTTGACAGACCGTGAAGTCCAATCGTTTTGTGGGCCATTTCTTCAATCGCACTTGCCCCTTTTTCTGGTTCGTTTCCAGAATGGGCTGCGACGCCATACACTTTCAGCGTGTATCGTCCTCCACCTCTACGAAATGTCACCAGCGAACCATCTTTTCTTGCTGGTTCCATCACAAGCACAGCTTTTTTCCCTTTCACATGCGCTTCTATAAAGGACCTAGCTGACGGCGCTCCAATCTCTTCATCGCTTGTAAGCAAGATTTCAACTTCTTTCCTTGCTTCTTCGTTTCGCTCCACTAAGCGTTCCATCGCAAATAGTGTCGTAACAAGGCTCCCTTTCATATCGGCAACTCCAGGTCCAAACGCATAGTCACCTTCAGTCGAAAAAGGACGCGTTGCTGTCGTTCCTTTTGGAAAAACCGTATCCATATGGGCAAGCACTAAAATACTTGGATTAATCGCAGCATCGTCTCGAAGCACGATATGGTTCCCGTATTCCTTTTGCGGTAAAAGCGTTGCCTTAAAGCCAATTCCTTTATAGGCCTCAATCATACGTTTTCCGACTTGGTCCACCCCTGTCTTGTTATAAGAATCACTATCTATATTCACAAGTTCTTGTAAAAGCTCGAGCATTCTGGCTTGTCTTTGCATATAAATCCCTTCTTCTCTACTTGATGTTTTTACTATCGTACCATGATTTTTATTTGAAAAGTGAGTCTAGTCACATTAAAACACATACAGCATTTTATCGAATAAAAAGCGTTTATCTTTGTCGAATAAAATTTTTAGATTTTTTTAAAAATGGGTTGACGCTAGCACAGGAACTGTAATAGTATAGTTTGTAAATAAATAAATTGTTATATAACAGTTTAAAGGAGAGCTGATGATGGATCGTACACAAACCATTAAGAACTTAGAACAGAGTTGGGTTACAGAAAGACGCTGGGAGAACATCACGAGGGCTTATACCGCTGAAGAAGTTGTTGCTTTAAGAGGTTCTATGAGCATTGAATATACCGTTGCCCGACAAGGCGCCAATCGATTATGGACCTTAATGCAACAAGACCCTTTTGTTCGAGCACTTGGAGCATTAACAGGCAACCAAGCTGTCCAACAGGTAAAAGCAGGCTTAAAAGCAATTTATTTAAGCGGTTGGCAAGTAGCTGCCGACGCCAACCTCGCTGGTCAAATGTACCCTGACCAAAGCTTATACCCAGCAAATAGTGTGCCAAAAGTCGTCAAGAATATTAATCAAGCATTACAACGAGCTGATCAAATTGATTTTGCAGAAGGAAAAACGGATACACACTGGTTCGCTCCAATTGTTGCGGATGGGGAGGCAGGTTTTGGTGGTCGCTTAAATGTCTTTGAATTAACAAAAGCGATGATTGAAGCTGGAGCAGCAGGCGTGCATTTCGAAGATCAACTTGCTTCCGAAAAGAAATGTGGCCACCTTGGCGGGAAAGTATTAATCCCAACACGAACAGCCGTGCAGAATTTAATCGCAGCTCGTTTAGCCTCTGATGTATTAGACGTCCCGACCATCATTATTGCCAGAACGGATGCAAATGCTGCCGATTTATTAACGAGTGATATCGACCCCTATGATCACCCATTTATTGCGAGTCAAGAACGCACAGAAGAGGGATTCTACCGGACAAATGCTGGGCTTGATCAGGCTATTGCCCGTGGGCTTGCCTATGCACCTTACGCTGACTTAATTTGGTGTGAGACATCTGAACCAAGCCTTGAAGAAGCACAGGCATTTGCTAATGCCATTCATGCACAATTTCCTGGAAAGTTACTCGCCTATAACTGTTCTCCTTCATTTAATTGGAAAGCGAAATTAACAGATGAGCAAATCGAGACCTTTCAAGAGCAGCTAGGGGAGATGGGCTATAAATTTCAATTCGTCACATTAGCTGGTTTCCACGCCTTAAACAACAGCATGTTCGAGCTTGCAAACGGATACAAAGCCCGTGGAATGGGTGCCTACTCCGAATTACAGCAAAAAGAGTTTTCGAATGAAGTAAATGGCTATACAGCTACTCGGCATCAGCGCGAAGTTGGAACTGGTTATTTTGATGATGTCGTTTCCGTTATTTCGGGAGGAACATCCTCTACGAAAGCAATGAGCGGCTCAACAGAAACTGAACAATTCTCCCATTAATAAAGTAAGTTCATCTGATACGAGAGGGGTACTATTGATGCAAGAACATACAGCTGAATGTGCAAATTGTGGAAAGGTCATCTCCGGTCAACAACCGACGTTTACACAATGTGATCACTGCTTAAGCAAAACAGAAGAATAATGATTCAAATGAAAGAGCTCTTCAGACGAGGAGCTTTTTTAATAGTTACAGCTAAAACCACCTTAAAGAAGGTAGAGAATTCTTTGAGGTGGTTTCTTCAATTTCTTTATTTTGTGCTGCTTTTAAACCGTTCTTTTGCTTCCAGTCTTCGTTTATGCAAAATTGGCTCTGTATAACCGTTAGGCTGATTTACACCCTCAAATACAAGCTCAAGTGCGGCCTGATAAGCAATTGAATGCTTACTTGAAAGCGGGAAATACAACGGATCATCGCCATTCTGTTCATCAACAACTTTAGCCATTCTGCTAAAGGATTGTTCCAATTGCTCTTTAGTACAAACCCCGTGATGGAGCCAGTTTGCAAGGAGTTGACTTGAAATTCGTAAGGTCGCTCGATCTTCCATTAGCGCTGTATTATGCATATCGAGTACTTTCGAGCAGCCAATGCCTTGATCGATCCACCGGACCACATAGCCAAGAATACTTTGGGCATTATTATTTAATTCTTCTTCAATTTGATCAAATGAATAGGTTTCACTCGCCAAAGGTACTTGAAGTAGAAGATCGAGATAATCTTGCCCTTCAGTAAGTAGTCTTTTTTGTTCTTGTCGCACATCTACTTCATGATAGTGAAGTGCATGAAGTGTCGCTGCGGTAGGAGATGGAACCCATGCTGTCGACGCACCTGCTTTAAGCTGTTCACTTTTCATTCTTAATAAAGCAGCCATCTCATCGGGCATTGCCCACATCCCTTTTCCAATTTGTGCTGTACCTTGAAAACCTGTTTTTAAACCTGCTTGCACATTGGCTTTTTCATAGGCGTTAATCCACGCAGTTTTTTTCATCGCATCTTTTCGAACAACCGCTCCTGCTTCCATTGAAGTATGAATCTCATCACCAGTTCGATCAAGAAATCCTGTGTTTATAAAGAAAATGCGTTCTTTCACTTCATTAATGCATGCTTGCAAATTCAAACTCGTCCGGCGTTCTTCATCCATTACGCCAATCTTAATTGTATACCTTGGGACGTCAATCACATCTTCAATACGGTTAAACAGCGTATTTGCAAAAGCGACTTCTTTTGAACCGTGCATCTTTGGTTTAACGATATAGATTGATTGCTGCAACGAATTTTTATGAGGAGAATGACCGAGTAAGTCATGCTTCGCGATTAACGCTGTCACTACACCATCCAGTATCCCTTCTGGAACATCGTTTCCTTGTTCATCTAAGATCGCATCACTCCCCATTAAATGGCCAACATTACGAATGAGCATGAGTGACCTCCCCTTAAGAACAGTCTTTCCTCCTTCTGCTGTTTGAAACACGCGGTCCTGTTTTAACGACCTTGATAATTGCTTATTCCCCTTTTGAAAGGTCGCTTGTAAATCCCCTTTCATCAGTCCAAGCCAATTTCGATAAACGGCTACCTTATCTTCTGCATCAACCGCTGTAACCGAATCTTCACAGTCCATTATCGTTGTTAACGCTGCTTCCAGAACGATATCTTTTATTCCTGCCGAATCACTTGCCCCAACTACATGGTTACGATCAAACTGCAACTCGATTCCGTTGCCATGATGCCGAAATAGCAGCGAAGAAGGATTACTCATTTCTCCCTGAAATCCTATAAACAATGCCTCTTCTTGTAGAGAATCGAAACCGCCTTCAGCCAGCTCAACAATCAATTTATTCTCAACGATACGGTAGGAGACGACGTTTTTGTGTGAAGAGTGCTGAAGCGGCAAGGTTTTATCTAAAAATGCCTTTGCATACGTTATGACAGCTTCTCCGCGCTTGTGGTCATACCCTTCTTGCAATGTTCTCGTAACGGGAATGGCATCGCTTCCATAAAGAGCATCGTAAAGACTTCCCCAACGTGCATTGGCCGCATTCACCGCAAATCTAGCGTTATTTATTGGCACAACTAATTGTGGCCCTGACTGCTGAGCAATTTCTAAATCGATTTTTTCCGTCTGAATCGTTACTTTATCTGGTCTTCCTTCTAAATATCCAATCTGTTCTAAGAAAGTTTTGTAATCACCTTGTTTGTATGACCGGTTTTCTTGATGCCATTTGTTTAGCTGTTGTTGGAATACTGCTCGTTCATTAATGAGCACTTTGTTTTCTGGAGACAGCTCATGAATTATTTGTTCAAACTTGTTCCAAAAAATTTCATACTCTAAATCAAGTCCTGGCATTACCTCTTGTTCAATAAATTGATGCAACACTTTCGCCACGTGTAACTTTCCAATACGTTTATATTCCCTCATCCCATCAATCCTCCAGTTAAATTGAAGCTATTTTCTAAATTGTACTATAACAGAATATCATTTTCAATTACTGTTATAGAATAATAATTAAATTATTTATCGACTTATATGAAATCGCTATTCTTTCTTGAAAATAAAAAGAACCAACACTGTTTTCTACAATGTTCGTTCCAAAAAATTAATCCTAATACTTACAGCACCATTTACAGAAATATCATCGTAACGACCACGGCTAATGCTCCAAACAATAAAGCAAATGGCAGATTCGTCAACATGATTCGATACGGATTCTGTTCTGTATGCCTGGCTGTCATTGTGACAACAATGCCATATGGCGAAATTGTAAATGTTGCTAACGCACTTACAATATACATAATCGTAAGTCCAGCAGGCATGACCGGCATTAAAATCGGTCCAACCACTTCATGGATAAGAACCATAGATGCAATTGGATGAATTCCAACAAATGCTAACGCATAAAAACTAAGTGGAATTGCGCCTAATAATACAACAGGAAATTCGCTAAAAGCTCGTAAAGGCTCCTGAACCATGGATAATAGTTCTGTACCGTTTAAAATACCTGTAAACCAACCAAGTGAGATAAACAGAACTAAGAAAGGATGAATGCCTGATTTAATTTGATGACTAAGTGCTTGTTTTCCTTTTTCTAAAAACGTCTCTGCTTCTCCCATTAACTTCGTCCAGCTATAGGCGAAGAGAGGAATGAGGAGAATAACTGTCATAATAAACGATAGTCCAAGCCACTCACCAACCGCAATAACAAGGATTAAAAAAAGCAACACTGAAGCAAAAAGAGACCGTCTTGAGCGGCCTATTGTTTTATCAAGAGGAGCCAATTCGACTGGAGCGCTTAACCAGAAACGGTTCTTAAGAAGTTCATATCCAGTCATGAGCACCGTTAAAAGTAGCAATAGAGGAAGAATGGAGAGATAGCTTTCGCCTGTTATACCAAGCGCCGTAACGACCATAATTTCCATCGGCATCCATACAAGAGCTAGCGCGTATCCTCTTAGCGTTGTTCTGCTAATTAATCGATCCCGCTTTTTTTTAGGAAGTGTTGTAAGCTCGTCCATAAGTGTATGTTGCAACAAGGGAAGAACAGACAAGTTCATAAAAGGAACAAAGCCATAAGTTGTCAGCAATGAGCGATTCTGGAGTTGTCCCTTTTTTTTCGTCCCTTGGAACAACCATGATTTTACCTGTTGATCATAGCGCAGCGACTCAATTGCAGCTTGCATTAGAGGAACAACTGCCACAAAAACAACAAGCGTTAGATTACTTGAAAACAAACTCGGTAAAGAAACAAGGCTCTGCTCACTAAACGGAAGTAGAATCAATCCACCAAGTAGAAACGCCAGTCCCATCCCCTTAAATAAACGATTTGATTTTGTAAATGAGTAGATAAGCATTGGTATCGCAAGCCAGCCGCTAATTGTAAGCAGTAGCTCCGAGTCAAATGCTAGAGCAAGGAACACTAGAAAAAGCACCGCTCCATAATAAAGACGCTGCACATTAAACCTCCTGCTAATTACATAGTGCTTTCAGTATAGCGAAAAAGGTCTAAAAATGAAACAAGCCAAAGAAACTCATCCCCTAGTCTCTTCGGCTTTGCTTATTCATTCCATTAAAGAGCTTTTACCGCTATGTCTTTTCGATAAAAAAGACCTTCGCTTTTAATAGATGTGCTTGCTTGGTAGGCTGCTGATTGCGCTTCAGCGATTGTTTCTCCTCTTGCTGCGACAAGCAGAACGCGTCCACCATTTGTTTTCCAAGTCTGACCAGCTTGCTTTGTTCCAGCATGAAAAACGAGCGCCGATTCAGCTGCCTCTTCTAATCCTTCAATTGGTACGCCTTTTGCATATGTATCTGGATAACCGACACTGGCATGAACCACGCCAACCACCGCTTCGTCAGACCATTCTAATTCAACTGGTTCCTCCGCAAGCAGCTTTAAAATAACCTCAATTAAGTCGGACTTTAACCGTGGTAAGACAACCTGAGTCTCCGGATCACCGAACCGTGCATTAAACTCAATCACTTTTGGCCCCTGAGTTGTCATCATTAAACCTGCATATAATACACCTGTGAATGAACGCCCTTCTTCAACCATCGCATTAGCTGTCGGCTGTAAGATGTCGGCAACTGCTCTATCTACATCGCTTTGACTAAACTGAGGAACTGGAGAGTATGCCCCCATTCCACCTGTGTTTGGCCCTTTGTCTCCATCCAGTGCTCGCTTATGGTCTTGAGCTCCGACCATCGGAAGAACCGTTGTGCCATTAACAAAAGCCATTAGCGATAGTTCTTCACCTTCTAAATATTCCTCGATGACGACCTGGGCTCCAGCCGCACCAAAAGCATCGTCTTTTAACACATGGTGAAGAGCACCAATCGCTTCTTCTATTGTTAATGCGACCGTTACGCCTTTACCTGCAGCAAGCCCGTCCGCTTTTACAACAATTGGGGCGCCCTCTTGTTGCACATAGGCCACAGCCTCGTCATAATCTTTAAACGTCTTTGATTTTCCTGTTGGAATATGATAGCGGTGCATAATGTCTTTTGCGTAAGATTTTGAGCCTTCAAGCATGGCAGCTTGTTGTCGTGGCCCAAATACCTTAATGTTTTCAAACTCAAATCGATCCACTAAACCTTCAAGTAAAGGAATTTCGGGTCCAACAATTACGAGTCCGATGTCGCTTTGAAATGCAAACTGAACTAAAGCGTCATGATCACCTACTTCAAGTCCAACCGTTGTTGCAATACTAGCCATTCCTGCATTTCCTGGTGCAACATATACATGCTCTACAAGCTTACTATTACTTGCACTCCAAGCAAGCGCGTGCTCTCTGCCACCACTGCCGATAATTAGTACATTCATGCCTGCTCGCCTCCTTAGTGTTTAAAATGGCGCACAGCGGTAAAGACCATCGCAATCCCATGCTCGTCCGCTTTTTGGATCGATTCTTCATCACGGACTGAACCTCCTGGCTGAATGATCGCTGTAATTCCGGCCTTTGCTGCTGTTTCTACTGTATCACCATAAGGGAAGAACGCATCGGATGCAAGCGCTGCCCCCTGAGCACGCTCACCGGCTTGTTCGATCGCAATTGCAGCTGAACCAACGCGGTTCATTTGCCCGGCTCCGACTCCCACTGTCATGTCTCCGTTCGTTAAAACAATTGCATTCGATTTTACATGTTTAACAACTTTCCAACCAAGCTTTAAGGCAGTCCACTCTTCCTCAGTTGGCGTTCTTTTTGTCGGTACAGTTATCGTTGCTTCATCCAATCCATAGAGGTCCTCATCTTGAACTAGAAGTCCGCCATGAACGGATACGAGCTTTGATTCAGCTTTCGTTTGTTCCACCGCAACTTGCAGCAGGCGGATGTTTTTCTTTTTAGTCAGCAATTCTTTTGCCTCTTCACTAAAAGAAGGAGCTAACACGACTTCAAGAAAAATACCGCTCATTTTCTCAGCAGTTACTAAATCAACTTCCTCGTTAACGGCTACAATACCGCCAAAAATTGATTTTTCGTCAGCTTCATACGCTCGATTAAAGGCTTCTGCAATGGTACTACCTGTACCCACACCACATGGGTTCATGTGCTTAATCGCAACAGCTGCCGGTTCAGTAAATTCTTTAACAATTTCAAGAGCGGCATTGGCATCTTGGATGTTATTAAACGATAGTTCTTTCCCATGAAGTTGAGTTGCTTTTGCAATGGAAGAAGGAGAACTGGTTGATTTTTCATAGAAGGCAGCTTTCTGATGCGGATTCTCACCGTAACGAAGCGCTTGTTTATGTGAATAGGTAATCGTTATACTTTCCGGTGTTTTCTCTTCTACAGCTTCAGTTAAATAAGCCGCAATCATCGCATCATAAGCAGCGGTGTGACGAAACACTTTTGCAGCCAATCGTTTTCGTAATGGCTGTTTTGCTTCTTCATCCAGTTTAAGAGAATCAAGCACGGAGTCATAATCGTTTGGATCAACTATAACCGTTACATCGGCGTGATTCTTTGCTGCTGACCGCAGCATGCTTGGACCACCAATATCAATTTGCTCAATCGCCTCTGCAAACGTTGTTTCTGGCTTAGCAATCGTTTCAGCAAATGGATATAAGTTAACGACAACGTAGTCAATTGGCTTAATTTGATGCTCGTTGATCTGTTCGACATGGTCTGCTTTATCGCGTCTTGCAAGCAGCCCACCGTGAATCATCGGATGCAACGTTTTGACGCGACCGTCCAGAATTTCTGGAAAACCCGTTACACTATCCACACTTTGGACAGGAACTCCAGCTTCTTCCAAAGCTCGTTTCGTTCCACCAGTTGAAATAACCTCAATACCTGCATCTACTAACCCTTGAGTAAAGGGAATTAAGCCTGCTTTATCTGATACGCTCACAAGCGCTCGTTTTTTCATTTCTAGTTCCTCCCACTCTGTTCACAAACAAGTTGTTTTACTACGGCTGGGTAAAGCGAATGTTCAACTGTTTGTACTTTCTTCGTTAAGGACTCCCGTGTTTCTTGTAAGGTTAGAGGAATCGTTTCTTGTGCAATAATAGGTCCAGTGTCCATTCCATCATCAACATAATGGACCGTCACACCTGTCTCGCTAACCCCCGCATCGAGAGCTTGACCAATAGCATCAAGACCTGGAAAATGTGGAAGTAGGGACGGATGAATATTGACAATCTTGCCTTCATAAGCCCCGAGCAAGGTCGGACCAATTAATCGCATATAGCCAGCTAACAAAATAAAATCAATTTGCTCTTGTTGCAAAAGAGCCACAATCGCTTGCTCGTACGCTTTTTTTGACTCAAAGGCAGCAGGAAGAACCTGTTCAGCACGGACGCCAAGAGCTGCTGCCTTCTCAAGTACAGGGGCTCCCTGCTTATCACTGATAACGAGTGCAACATTTGCTTCGAATTGATTTGCTTGGGCTGCTTCGATTAAACAAACGGCATTTGAACCCGTTCCCGAAGCAAAAATCGCCAACCTCATCAGTCAATTCCCCCAATGGTCAGCCCTGCTTCTTTTGTTACTCGTCCAATGATATATGCTTTTTCTCCCTGTTGTTCTAATACTTCAATTGCTTCATGAAGGTTTTCTTCTGTTACTGCAAGCACCATCCCAATACCCATATTAAACGTGGAGAATAAGTCTTTATCTGCTAAGCTGCCTTTTTCCTTAATAAAGGAGAAGATGTTAGGTACAGGCCATGAACCGTTATCAATCTCAGCACCAAGACGATCTGGTAACATCCGCGGAATATTTTCATAAAACCCGCCCCCGGTAATGTGCGCAGCTCCCGAAACAAGCCCTTTTCTCATGCACGCAAGCACAGGCTTGACATATATTTTAGTTGGCGTTAACAGTTCTTCTCCGAGCGTTTTACCAAGCTCAGTGTATTCTTCAGACAGACGTAGTTCAGCATCGTGGAGAAGAACTTTTCGAACGAGGGAATAGCCATTAGAATGCAGCCCGCTTGAGGCAAGACCAATTAACACGTTTCCCGCTTGAATATCGTTGCCTGTTATCAATTTACTTTTCTCAACGGCACCGACCGCAAAGCCAGCTAAGTCATACTCCTCTTCGCTATACATTCCAGGCATTTCAGCTGTTTCTCCACCAATTAAAGCACAGCCGGCTCGTTCGCAGCCATCTGCCACACCTTTGACAATTGCTTCAATCTTCTCAGGTTGTGCTTTTCCGCAAGCAAGATAATCAAGGAAATAAAGCGGCTCAGCCCCCTGCACGACGATGTCATTCACGCACATGGCCACAACGTCTTGCCCAATTGTGTCATGCTCGTCTGCCATAAATGCCAGCATCAATTTCGTACCGACACCATCAGTTCCTGAAACAAGGACAGGTTCTTTTAAAGCAAGAGCGGATAAATCAAAGTTTCCTCCGAATCCGCCAAGACTTCCTAAAACACCTTTTCGCTTTGTCCGCTCTACATGTTGCTTCATTCGATTAACAGCTTCATAACCTGCTTCAATATCTACGCCAGCTTCTTTATATGCGTTTGACACGGCTGAATTCCTCCAGTTGTTTTATAGTTTGGCATGGGGATGTAACGTATCTGCATAAATTTCTGTTGGGTACTCTCCTGTAAAACACGCCAGGCACTGGCCACAATTTTGCATCGATTCCGACCTGCCAATTCCTTGTTTTAACCCTTCGGTCGATAAAAAAGCAAGTGAATCCGCACCCATCATCTCGCGCATTTCTTCTATTGAATGGTTGGAGGCAATTAACTCTTCCGTTGTCGACGTATCAATTCCATAAAAACACGGATTTTTTATCGGTGGTGATGAAATTCGAACATGCACTTCTACCGCTCCTGCATCACGTAACATATTGACAATCCGACGACTTGTCGTTCCGCGAACGATTGAATCGTCAATCATTACGACTCGCTTACCTTCGACCACTCCACGAACTGGGGAAAGCTTCATTTTCACGCCTTGTTCTCTTAACTCTTGCGAAGGCTGGATAAACGTACGTCCCACATAGCGATTTTTAATCATGCCAAGCTCATAGGGAATTCCTGTCTGTTCAGCATAGCCAATCGCTGCGGAGATACTGGAATCAGGTACGCCAGTCACAACATCCGCTTCAATTGGTGCCTCCATTGCAAGTTGTTTGCCGAGATTTTTTCTAGCAGTATGAACGTTAATCGTGTCTACATTCGAATCGGGTCTAGCAAAGTAAACATATTCCATGCTGCAAATGGCTCGATTTCCCGGTGAGACAAAGCGCTCGCTCCGCATCCCCGTGTCATCAATCACAAGCAGCTCACCTGGTAAGACTTCCCGTTCAAACTCCGCTCCAATAATATCAAACGCACATGTCTCCGAAGCGACCACATACGCGTCCCCTAAACGACCAATTGATAGTGGGCGCAAACCATTTGGATCAAGTGCAACCATAAGCTGACGCTCGTTCATCACCGCAAAGGCGTATGCTCCTTTTAAAGAGGAAAGCGCATTTCTCATTTGATCTTCAAGTGTATAATATCCGCTGCGCTTAATTAAATGAGCGAGCACTTCCGTATCTGATGTCGATTGAAAAATGGAACCTTGGGCTTCAAGCTGATGTTTCAAATGATTGGCGTTCACCAAGTTTCCATTATGAGCAATCGCCAGTCCGCCTCTTTGCGAGTTAAAGAATAGCGGCTGTACATTTGCATAGCCGCCACCTCCTGCTGTTGCATAACGGACATGACCAATCGCACCTTTTCCTGTTAATTGACCAAGAACGGCTGGATTAAAGACATCATTCACTAGTCCCAACCCTTTATGTGCCGAAAGCTTTTCGCCATCAGAAACAACGATGCCTGCCCCCTCTTGCCCACGATGCTGCAAGCTATGAAGGCCGTAGTACGTAATCTGCGCAGCATCTTTATGACCCCAAACGGCGAAAACACCACATTCTTCATTTAAGCCCTTGATTTCAGCAAACATGGAATAGCCCCTTTCCAGGCTTTCGTAAGCTCTGCTTGAGTCGCATGTAATGTTTCGCTTTCCATGAATTCCATTTTTAAACTGGCTTCTTCTGTTACTTTCCCGATTAATTTCGCGTCCTCAACTATTTGTTCAAACGAAAATTGATTTTCAGGCTGAACGGTTACCACAAAGCGTGACTGACTTTCTGAAAAACTATTTTCAACTGGCAGCGCAAGCTTAATATCCAATCCAAGCGGACCGTCCATCATTTTTTCTGCAAGTGCAACCGCAACACCACCTTCAGCAACATCATGAGCTGAAGAAACCATTCCGTGTTGGATTGCTTGAAGAAGCTGCTGCTGTCTCTTTTTTTCTACTTCTAAATTTATTTCAGGCGCCTTGCCTGAAATCGGACCGACGAGCATTTTTTGGATTTCACTTCCTGAGAATTCCGCTTTTGTATCGCCAATTAAGTAGACTAGATCTCCTGCGTGTTTAACCGCTTGGGTCGTAATATGATCCGTATCTTCAATTAGACCAACCATTCCAATGACTGGTGTTGGATACACCGCTCCGCCTGAACGTTCGTTATACAAGGAAACATTCCCGCCGATAACCGGTGTGTTGAGTACACGGCACGCTTCACTTAACCCATCTGTTGACTTCTCAAGCTGCCAGAAAATTTCTGGCTTCTCAGGGTTCCCATAATTTAAACAATCGGTGACACCAAGTGGAACAGCTCCTGAACAAATTAAGTTACGACTTGCTTCAGCAATGGCAATCTTTCCACCAACTTCGGGATCCAGATATAAATACCTTGAATTACAATCCGTTGTCATTGCTAGCGCCTTGCGCGTCCCACGAATACGGATAACCGCCGCATCTGACCCTGGTGCAACAACCGTATTGGTTTGAACCATATGATCATACTGCTCGTATACCCACTCTTTACTAGCAATTGTTGGTTGCGCAAGTAAAGATAAGAGCGTTTCTTTAGCATCAGCTATTTCAGGAATATACGCCGCTTCCGCCTGGAAAGCATCGTAATATGCCGGCTGTTTAGACGGTTTATGATAGACAGGCGCATCCTCCGCCAGAGCATCTACGGGCACATCAGCAACTAATTCGCCTTTGTGCATTAACCGTAGCCGCGAATCATTTGTCACAACACCTACTTCAACAGCATGAAGATCCCAGCGTTCAAATATCGCTTTAATATCCTCTTCGCGTCCTTTTTCAACAACTAGCAGCATCCGTTCCTGCGATTCAGATAACATCATTTCATATGGTGTCATACCAGCTTCTCGCTGAGGTACAAAATCAAGATTCATTTCAATGCCTGAGCCTGCTTTACTTGCCATCTCGGCAGAAGAAGACGTTAATCCAGCCGCACCCATGTCCTGTATTCCGATTAAAGCGTCGGATTTAACGACTTCAAGGCATGCCTCAAGAAGCAACTTTTCCATAAATGGGTCGCCTACCTGTACAGCTGGTCGTTTTTCATCAGATGATTCGCTTAACTCTTCAGAGGCAAACGTCGCTCCGTGAATGCCATCACGTCCAGTCGCCGCGCCGACATACATGACCGTATTACCAACACCTTTTGCCTGACCTTTTTGTATATCTTTATGATCAATTAACCCCACGCACATGGCGTTAACAAGTGGATTCGCTTCATAGCACGGATCAAATTGAATCTCGCCGCCTACCGTTGGAACGCCGATACAATTACCGTAACCAGCAATACCCGCAACAACTTCTTCAAACAAATATTTCACTTTTGGTGATTCTAATTCACCGAAACGTAGTGAATTTAATAACGCAACTGGACGAGCCCCCATTGAAAACACATCGCGCAAAATCCCGCCAACTCCCGTAGCAGCTCCTTGATACGGTTCAATTGCAGAAGGATGGTTGTGGCTTTCTATTTTGAAGACAACGGCTTGACCGTCTTGAATATCAATAATTCCAGCACCTTCACCTGGGCCTTGTAACACCTTTTCCCCATCAACCGGAAACTTCTTGAGCAGCACTTTGGAATTCTTATAACTGCAATGCTCCGACCACATAACGGAAAACAATCCCGTTTCTGTGAAATTGAGCGGACGTCCGAGCAGTTCCTCAGCTAGTGCAAACTCTTCATCTGTTAAGCCCATTTCCTGATATCGTTTTTCCTGCTTAATTTGTTCTGGACTTGGTTCAAGAAGTAGTGACATGGGATTCCCTCCAGTTGCGTAAAATCGACGTAAATACCGCTAAACCTTGCTCATTTCCTAATAGTGCGTCTACTGCCCGTTCTGGGTGCGGCATCATGCCAAGTACGTTACCTTGCGCATTCACAATACCGGCAATTTGATTTTTCGAACCATTTACATGCTCGTTGTAACGGAAAACAATTTGTTGCTTCGCTGTTAATTCTTTCAGAGTCTCGTCATCACACTCATAGTTCCCCTCACCGTGAGCAACAGGAATTTGAATGACTTCACCTTGGGCATAGCCTGATGAAAACATCGTTTGATTCGATTCAACAACAAGCTCAACCGTGCGACAAACGAACTTCAAATCGATATTACGCTTCATCGCCCCTGGAAGAAGACCTGCTTCAAGCAAAACCTGAAATCCGTTGCAAACACCAAGCACAGGTTTACCGTCACGTGCCGCCGCGATAACGGCAGGCATTATTGGCGCAAAGCGAGCAATCGCTCCAGACCGTAAATAATCCCCATGTGAAAACCCTCCCGGAAGCAAGACAGCATCATAATCATCTAAAGATGTTTCTGTATGAAAGACATACTCTACTTCTTCTCCTAAGCTGTCCTTGATGGCATGAAACATGTCTGCATCACAATTGGAACCTGGAAAAACGATAACGGCAAACTTCATGAGGGAATTACCTCTTCTACTTCAAAGCGGTAGTCTTCAATAACCGTGTTTGCAAGCAGTTTCTCACACATCTCTTTGACGCGACCTTCAATGTTATCAACGCTGTCTACTTGCAGTTCTAAAAACTTCCCGATCCGGACATCGGTCACTTCCTGGTAATCCATCGTATGAAGGGCCCCTTTAACAGCCACACCTTGTGGGTCAAGCACACTTTCTCTTAAAGTAACGAATACATTAACTTTGTACATTACGTACCTCCTAAAGTGATCGATAATCGAAGTTGGTTTTCTCTTAAACCGTTAAACGAGACAGAATTTCTTGATAGCCTTTTTGCAAGTTTCCGAGATTGCGTCGAAATAAATCCTTGTCAAACCGCTCATTTGTTTCTTTATCCCATAATCTACATGTATCAGGCGAGATTTCATCAGCGAGCAGCAATGTTCCTTTATCGGTCCGTCCGAATTCAAGTTTAAAATCGACTAAACGAACGCCGATACGGTCAAACAATTCAATCAACTCGCCATTAACTGAAAGCGCCATTTGTTTTAACTGTTCCACCTCTTCAGTCTTCGCTGCATTTAATAAAGCGATGTGGTCCTCAGTGATCAATGGATCACCGAGGGCATCATCTTTATAATAAAATTCTACAAGAGGCTGATTTAAGCTTTTTCCTTCTTTTAAACCGAGTCGCTTAGCCATGCTGCCCGCAACAACATTACGAACAACCACTTCCAGCGGAACAATCTCAACTTGCTGCACAAGCTGTTCTGTGTCAGATAATCTCCGTACGAAATGCGACGAAATCCCTTTTTCTTTGAGCGTTTCAAAGATGAGCGTAGAGATTTCATTGTTTAACCGTGCTTTGCCGACCAGAACATCTTTCTTTTCGCCGTTAAAGGCGGTTGCATCATCTTTGTACTGCACCCAAAGCAAACCAGCTTCATCCGTCCGATAGATTCGTTTCGCTTTGCCCTCATACAGCAAATTTTGTTTGTTCATCGCTTTGGCCTCCAGTAAAAAGTTAGTTCAATCCTAAACGAGTAAAGATCGTATCAACATGCTTCATATGATGTTCGTAATTAAAGCATTCCTCTATCTCATCTTCATTCAAAACAGAGGTAATGCGCGGTTCAGCTTCAACTAGCTCCCGGAACTGAACTCCTTCTTCCCAAGCCTGTGTTGCTTTTGGCTGGACCAAATCATACGCTTCTTCTCGGACCATGCCTTTGTCGATCAAGCTTAGAAGAACACGCTGTGAGTAAATCAAGCCATAGGTGCGCGTCATATTGCGCTTCATATTTTCTGGGAAGACAGTCAGGTTTTTAACGATGTTTCCAAAACGATTTAACATATAGTTCAGCGCAATCGTTGCGTCCGGTAAAATCACTCGCTCAGCTGAGGAATGAGAAATATCTCGTTCATGCCAAAGAACAACATTGTCATAAGCGGTATTCATGTAACCTCGAACAAGGCGCGCAAGACCAGTCATGTTTTCTGAACCGATTGGGTTCCGTTTATGCGGCATTGCTGAAGAACCTTTCTGTCCTTTTGCAAAAAACTCTTCCACTTCTCTCAGTTCACTTTTTTGCAACCCACGAATTTCTACCGCAAATTTTTCAATTGATGTCGCGATTAAGGCTAGGCTTGCCATGTACTCTGCGTGACGATCGCGCTGCAGTGTTTGCGTTGAAATTGGCGCTGCATTTAATCCAAGCTTTTCACAAACAAATTCCTCAACTCGAGGATCAATATTTGCATATGTTCCAACTGCACCAGATAGTTTACCAAAACGAACACCCTCTGCCGCATGTTCAAACCGCTCAATGTTTCGCTTCATCTCTTCGTACCATAGGCCAAGCTTTAACCCAAATGTCGTTGGCTCAGCGTGAACGCCGTGGGTACGACCCATCATTATCGTATATTTATGCTCCTGTGCTTTTGCTTTAATAATATCCAAGAAGCGCGTTAAGTCGTTGTGCAAAATGTCATTTGCCTGCTTTAAGATGTAGGAAAGAGCCGTATCGACTACGTCAGTCGAAGTCAGACCATAATGGACCCACTTTCGTTCTTCTCCAAGTGTCTCAGAAACCGCTCGCGTAAATGCCACAACATCGTGACGCGTTTCTTCTTCAATTTCCAAGATCCGAGCTACATCAAAACTAGCATTTTCGCGGATCTTTGCTACATCTTCTTTCGGAATGTCGCCGAGTTCAGCCCATGCTTCACATGCAACGATTTCCACCTCAAGCCACGCTTTATAGCGGTTTTCATCTGTCCAAATTGCCCCCATCTCCGGGCGGGTATAACGTTCTATCATTTGTTGGTTCCTCCAAAAGCTTAATGTAGTATGTGCTGCATCCAAAATTGATCAAGCACGTTCACGCACGCATCTGTGTCTGTTCCAAGCACGGTTAAGTGACCCATCTTACGCTTCACTTTCGCTTCCTTTTTTCCATATAAATGAAGGGAAACCTGCTGCAAGTTATCGAGTCGCTCCATTAAAGGTTCCATATGTTCACCTAGAACATTCTCCATCACAACAGGACTTAGAAGAGCGGAAGAACCGAGCGGTAAGCCGCAAACTGCGCGAATATGCTGCTCGAATTGAGAGGTTTTGCACGCCTCTATTGTATAATGCCCCGAATTATGAGGTCTAGGGGCTAGTTCATTAACAAGAATAGCGCCATCTTTCGTTACAAACATTTCTACTGCGAGCGTTCCGACAACATCAAGTCCCTCGCCAATTCTTTCTGCTATTGCAACTGCCTCTTCTTCCATATCTTTTGTAATACGGGCAGGTACAATTGTCCGGTAGAGCATATTGTCACGGTGCTCATTCTCTGCTACAGGAAATACGGTGACTTCACCATTACGTGATTTTGTTAGAATAACAGAGATTTCGAGGTCAAATGGAATAAACTGCTCTAACACAAGCTCACCGTGGGGAAGCAGCTTTTCAATTGCTGCAGTTAATTCACTTTCCGTTTTAACAACAGCCTGCCCCTTGCCATCATAACCACCTCGACAGGTTTTTAAGACAGCAGGTAAACCTGTTTGATTAATCGCCTCAGACCATTCATCTTTTTTTGTAATTAGAGCAAACGGAGCAACTGGAACATCCAGTGAAACGAGCGCTTCTTTTTCTTTGACCCGGTGTTGCGTTGTTCTAAGTACGTTGAATCCTTGTGGGAAGTCACTTACAGCGCTTAACTGCCGTGCTGCTTCCTCGTCAATGTTTTCAAATTCATACGTAATCACGTCGCTTTGGGCAGCAAGCTGCTTACACGCCTCTATGTCGTCATAATTAGCCGTAATGACGTAATCGGCTACTTGCGCACAGGGTGCATCTTCCGTCGGATCAAGTACAGCTATCCGATATCCCATTTGTTTGGCAGAAAGAGCCATCATTCGCCCAAGCTGTCCACCACCGATAATGCCAATTGTATCTCCTGGTTTGATTTGTCTCATACTAGATCCTCGCTGCTTCGCAGGACAGCTGCTTTTGTTCTTTCTCTTCGAGCGAGCAAGCGGTCTTGTATCTTTGTATCACATGTACCAACAATTTGAGCAGCAAGTAACCCCGCGTTTGTTGCGCCTGCTTTACCAATGGCGACGGTAGCTACAGGAACTCCACCAGGCATTTGTACAATCGATAAGAGTGAATCGATTCCTTTTAACGACTTCGATTCAATTGGAACACCCACTACAGGCAAGATTGTTTTCGCTGCTACCATTCCTGGTAAGTGCGCTGCACCACCAGCACCGGCAATAATCACTTTAAGCCCACGTGTTACGGCTGTTTCAGCGTACTCAAACATTAAGTCCGGTGTGCGATGTGCAGAGACAACTTGTTTCTCGTAAGGTACATCTAGTTCATCAAGTACATCACAAGCAAGCTTCATTGTTTCCCAATCAGACGTGCTTCCCATAATAACACCAATCACGGGCTCAGCCATGGTTCATCCTCCAATATGCATTGATAGTACTTCCACAGAACACAAAAAACACAGTTCCAATAACGATCACCTGAGAGAAAGTAGGAAACTGTGCTCGTAAGTCTGCGGAAAATAGGCAAGACTTATCCACTTCCCTCATAGTCTAACAATTTACGGTCGTTAGGTAGAAACGTTCAGGCCCTATCCCTGAGATTATATGAGGCATTTATTCGTTTATATCTTATTCGCTCTTATAGTTTACGTCCCTTATCCTTCTATGTCAACAGATACTCGAACATTAAAATCATACACACTCAACAATGTTCGTTTTTAATGTAAACACTAAAAAATATCAAATTCACTTATGGATGCATACGATAAGGTAAATGCCTATGTCTGGAGGGACATTGAATGCGTTCATATGAACAGCGTACAAAACGATTTTATTTGTTCATTGCTTTTGGGTTAGCATGGAGTTTAATCGCAACAATGCTAACAGAACCAGCTCTACCAAGTGCTTCCTTCACCTTATTTATAGCGATAGCTCCTTTATTTGCTGCTTATGTCTTGCATATTACGAGCTATCCACAGTCATTTTTAGATCGTTCACTGATGCGAATACGCCCCAATATCTGGTGGATCTGTGCTTTATTAATCCCCATACTGTATGGCGCTGTTCTCGTTTCCACTTACTCATTACCTTTACTTTCAACGGTTTATCACCCTCTTTGGGTACTTGTTTTCTTTTATTGCTTGTTTCAAGAAATTGGCTGGCGCGCTTTCTATCAACGTGAGCTACATGTATACTCATTTTGGTTTTCATCATTAACTGTTGGGGCGATTTCTGCCTGTTGGCATATTCCGATCGTGCTTGTGCTATTTCAAGCAACAGACCTACAAATAATTGCGCTCATTTGTTTTCATTTACTCAGCGCAGCACCACTCGCATTTATGATTGCAACCAGTCGGTCCGTTATTCCAGCTGCCATCATGCACACTCTTTTTCTATTATTGTTCATTCTATCAATCTCCTTCATACAAGCGTTTATTGTTTATTCCTCAATGTTACTGTTGCTAAATGGGCTGATTATGTTAATGAATGCGGTTTTCCCTCAGCTTTACAAGCAAACTTTTACACTTTGAAAAGAACAACCTGCTTTTCTGATCTGTTATACTTACTGTTAACAACAGATGAGGAGTGGGACAGCTTGTTTACGTATAAACTGGATGAAGACGCTTACTTGAAACCACTAGAATTACACGAGGCACAAGATTTTTTTGATTTAATCGAACAATCCAAGTCACATCTTCGTCCTTGGATGCCATGGACAGACTGGACCAATCAAGTGAAAGACACAGAAGGGTTCATTCGCTCCACCATGGAACAAGTTGGTCGAAACGACGGCTTTCAAGCTGGTATTTGGTACAAAGGAAAAGCAGCCGGTGTGATTGGTTTTCACCGGGTTGATTGGACAAATAAAGCAACCAGCATAGGGTATTGGCTAGGAGAAGCATTCATTGGAAAAGGGTTGATGACAAAAGCCAGTGCTCCCCTCCTTGAACATGCCTTCACCGCTTATGACTTGGAACGAATTGAACTGCGCGCCTCCACTCAAAATAAAAAAAGCCAGCTGGTGGCTGAACGCCTTGGCTTTACGAAAGAGGGAATTGCCCGCCGCGCAGAGTGGGTAGATGGACAGTTTCACGACCATATCGTTTATAGCTTGCTGAAGGAAGAATGGAAAAAGTCGTATTCTTTCTAATAAAAAACACGAATACTGACGCCACAGAAGAACTTTTTTGGGGCACGGGCTCAGCCTCTTACGCGAAAAAACGCCATTCCAGCGGCTTCAGACACGTGCTACCCCCGCAGAAGACTCTGGTTCTCCTTACGCTTGTTTCGATGAATACTACGAAGAGACGATCAATCTTAATTAAGATTGATCGTCTTTTTTTTCTTAGCTTACTTTATTTACGCTTTTTCACTTTCCGAGTCTTTTAATTTCCCTTCAAACACAATTTGCTGTTTGATCCATTCGGGCTCTTGTTTTCCTTCTTTTTTAAAGACAGGCTTTTCCATCCGTCTTACTGGTTGATAGCCAGCTTGATCCATCCGTAGCAAACAGTCGCCAATTGATTCATTTGCTCCGACTTCAAACAGTTGCTTTTTTTGTTTCAAATATAACCCTCACTTTGTTTACTCATTTGTTTGTAGTGTAGCATGTTTTCTTTCAATTTGTTTCAAATTCCCTTTATTCGGGTAATTATGTTTTCACGCTACCACGAAAGGAAGAATCTATGAAAAACATATTAAAAATTTCGAGTGCATTTATCGGCGTTCTCGTCGGCGCTGGCTTTGCTTCAGGTCAAGAACTCTTGCAGTACTTTACGAGTTACGGTCATTTAGGAACGATAGGAGCTTTTGTAACAATAGCGATATTTGGTTATATCGGATTACTATTACTACGGCTCGGAAGTCGAACAAAAGCCGAATCTCATCAAGACGTCATTCACCGCATCAGTGGAAAGTTCTTAGGCACAATTATTGATTACATATTAATTGCTATTTTAGTCGGTATCGGGACTGTTATGATAGCTGGATCAGGAGCTATATTCCAGCAGCAATTCGGGCTACCTGAGATAGTTGGAACGCTACTAATGACCGTTCTAGTTATTATTACCGTTTTATCAAACGTTGACCGTGTTGTGAAAGTAATTGCGGCCATTACGCCTTTACTTATTGTATTTGTATTATTTTTATTTGTTTACAGCTTGTCCACAATGGATACAAGCTACACAGCGCTTGAACCGCTTGCAAAAGAGCAACCGTCAGCGACTGGGAACTGGTTAGTCTCTGCCATCAATTACGTTTCACTCGGTATTGCTATGGCTGCCCCAATGGCAATCGTAATGGGTGGAGACGAATCAAGTTCGAAGGAAGCATCACTTGGAGGCTTAGTTGGCGGACTGGCTGTCGGTCTTCTTGTAGTCATTTGTCACTTTACGTTGTTTTCTCGTATGGACGTCGTCGCAGGTCTAGATATGCCGTTCCTCGGCCTAGCAAATGATGCATCCATCTACATTGGTTTGCTGTACTCTGTCATTATCTTCTTAATGATTTATAACTCAGCAATAAGTTTATTTTTCTCATTCGGAACGCGTTTCTTTGCTCCTAAAACAAAGAAATTTAATATCCTTGTAATCACATTTATTCTTGGAGGATTTGCAACAAGTTTTGTCGGCTTTACTGAGCTGGTTTCCCTATTCTATCCAATCTTCGGATACTTAGGAATGCTGCTCATTGTCATCCTATTAATTGCGCCTTTTAGACTTAAGATTGCTAAGTCTTAAAAAAACCGTCCTTCTATTGGACGGTTTTTCTCTAGTTACACAGGCCAATATTTTCGCTCAGGTCGCCCGACTATTCCATACTCGAGCTGTGCTTTTGCTTGCCCCACAGAAATTAAATATTCTAAATAGCGTCTTGAGGTTGTCCGTGACGCACCAAACTTTTTTCCTATGGCCTCAGCGGTCTCTCCCTCTGTTTGCTCCTTTAGTAGCGCTTGCACTTTTTTAAGCGTTAGTTGATCAATACCTTTTGGCAAATCAATCGTATGAGATGTTGCCTCGACCTTACTTTGAAAAAATTGATCGGCAATTGTCTGAGTAATGGGATCTTGATTGTTAACCCACTCTTTTAAAGTAACCGCTTTTTCGATTGCTAGTTTTAATCGAGCAAGCGTAATCGGCTTTACCAAGTAGTCTGTAACGCCTTGCTGCAGCGCCTTTACAAAGACGTCCTTTTCAGTCGCAGCTGTAATTAAAATAACCTGCATAGAGGGCAATTGAGCGTGAAGCGAGGCTAACAAATCGACTCCAAGCTGGTCAGGCAAATACACGTCGAGCAAAAGTAAATCTGGTTGATACTGACGAGCAAACAGTAAAGTCTCTTTTGCATCTCGAGCCTTAGCTACCACTTTCACTTGATCGATCTGTTGTAAAAATTGTTCATGAATGTCAGCTACTCGAAAATCATCTTCGGCAATCATGATCTTCATTCTTTTAAGAACCCCTTTCTTTTGGGATATATAAACTAACGATCGTTCCTTGAGGCGTATTGTCCCCTATTTCTAGTGAGCCGTGGAGTTCTTCTAAGGCTGCTTGCACGAGACTTAGCCCATATCCTCTGCCTGCATCTTCCTTAGTAGACACACCTTGCACAAACAATTGATTTACAATTGAGTGAGCAATTCCAGCCCCATTGTCAGCAATTTCAATAACGAGCTCATCAGCCAAATCCGTCATAAATACAATGACGCTTGGCTTTTCAACGGTTGAAACGGCATCGAAAGCGTTATCAATTACATTACCAATAATCGTAACTAAAGGAGCTGAAGCGCTTTGTGGCCAAATCCACTCAGCTGAACTTTCAGGATTTAACAGAAATTCTATTTTCTTTTCAGATGCTTTTGATCGCTTACCAATTAATATAGCTTGAATTGTCGGGTCCTTTATTTGCTCGAATAACCATTGATTGTCCTGTTGCTGTGTCCCGGTCTCCTGATGAATAAACTCTATTGCTCTTTGCGTCAAACCTAACTGAAGCCAACCTGATATTGCATATAGCTTGTTCGTATGCTCATGCGTTTGTGCGCGCAAATCCCTTGAATACTGTTGAATTTCCGATAAAGCATTAATTAATTCATTCATGTTTGAACGGTATTGAAAACTCGCCACTTTTCCACCGTAAACGCCATTTTCTTCAATGACGTGGTAATGAATAATCAGACGCTTGTTTTTAAACGTTGTTTCTGAAGATCCGGCCACCTCTTGCTGTTTCAACACATACCCTATCTCCGAATGTGGAATGATTTGGTCAATCGGTTTACCAATCACATCGTCTTTAATCAGTAACATCTCTTTTGCAGTGTGATTAATAAGCGTAATGACCCCAGACTGATCAGTTGCTAAAAGCCCTTCTTTGACAGACTCGAAAATGGCTTCACGTTCCTTATATAATCGAGCAATTTGATACGGCTCCAAACCAAAGGTATCTTTTCGGATCGAGCTAGCTAGTTTCTTACTAGCAAGTAATCCAAGGAGAAAGATGAATGCAAGCCAAAGGACGAAAACGATGACGCCCTGTTCAAAGACAGAATCAATATAGTCAATCATAAAACCAACTGATACCACGCCAATAATGGCTCCGCTGTCATCAAGCACCGGCGTTTTTCCACGGACAGCTGTCCCTAATGAGCCCTCAGCTAAAGAAATATAACTTTCCCCGTAAACAAGTGCACCTTCATTATCACCGCCGACCATCGGAAGACCTAGTTCTGTTTCATCAGGATGAGCTATCCGAATTCCATCTTCATCTCCAATTACGATGTACTCTGCCCCCGCACTCTCTCTAATTCGTTCAATTAATACCCTCATCTCTTCTACATCCTGTTTAGATTCTATTGCTCTTTTTACATCGGGAATTTCAGCAACAGCCAAAGCAGTAGCCAACGCCTGGTCACCAATTAATTCGCGCGCTTGCTCTCGTTCTAAATAGACGTAAATGACCGTGACAAAAATCATAATAAACGTAATTAACCCTGTTAAATAAAGCAAAAACTTCTTTTCTAATGAACGAGTTCTTCTCATAAGCATTAGCCCTCATTTCTCTTTTCCCACTATACCATTTTAGCAGGCTAATGAATCTGACCAGTTTAACAAAAAAAGCTACATGCAGATAGGTGCTACCTGCATGTAGCTGTTCATTTGTTTCCTATAATTTGCTTTTCCAATGTGACCAAGCTTGTAAATAAGCTTCTAAATCATGTGGATGGTGTTGGACACAGCTGCTCATTCGTAAATACAGAACGATGATACTATGTTCGATAATGCTCATTTTGGTAAAAGATGAACCGACAGTGAGTTCATCCACCACTTCCATGAGAATCGCTTCGCTCAAGTCCTCTGGTGAAGAACAGAATGCGTACAGCAAATCATAAAGAGGCTCTCCAACCAGCGGTGTCGGGTCAATGACGCCAGATAATTTCCCTTCACGGAAAATAAAGTTATGAACACCACAATCACCATGCAGCATATATGGCTGATAGTGAGAAGGATGTTCTTTGATCCGCTCAATTAATTGAGCTACCAGAAGATGATCTTCTTCAGACAAAAATGACATGAGCGTACGTTTTGCTGCAATTCTTTCCTGGTCCAAAAACGCACCCCACGAATTCGCTAAAGATTCGCTCCAGCCCCACCCCCAGCTGGGTACAGGGCGAAGGTGGTTTACTACTTCCCGGACTAACGTACGTAACATCTCTTGTTTTTCTCGCTGTGGGTCATTACACGTCCCTGGAAGGAATGTGTAAATCATATACTCATTTCTTGCCTCTTTAAACAGAACCGTTGGCAGAAAATTGACGTGCTGATAAGCTTCTAAAAAAGCAGCTTCTTCTTTTATGACGTCGGGCTGATTCTTTTTTAACACACACGTCAGTCCATCACTACTGCTAATTAACACGACATTACTAGATGTGCCGCCACTTAGCTCTGTTACCGAAATCGTAGCGTTTGCCGCGATTCGTTCTTCTTTAATAAGCAAGTCTTTTATATCAGTGCCAATCATTTCATTCACCTCTATTATTAGCTTGCTTGCCCTTGTTGAAGTCGGTACATCTGAGCATACGTGCCGTCGGCTTGAAGAAGCTGTTCATGCGTTCCTTTTTCGAGGATCTCACCTTTGTCTAGCACTAGAATTTGATCTGCATCACGAATCGTTGATAATCGATGAGCAATGACAAAGGTCGTGCGATTTTGCTTCAACGTCTCTAACCCTTGCTGAATTAAGAGTTCCGTTTCTGTATCTATACTCGACGTTGCTTCATCAAGAACAAGAATAGCAGGATTGGCAATAAGCGCTCGAGCAAAACTAATCAATTGGCGTTGCCCACTGGAAAGAGTACTTCCCTTTTCAGTGACCTCTTCGTCAATTCCTTTTTTAAATTTAGAAAAGACATTTTCTCCGCCAACAAGGCGAATCGCTTCCTCAATCTCTTCCCGCGTTGCAAGGGGTCTTCCATAGGCAATATTTGAAGCAATGGTTCCTGAAAAAAGGTACGGCTCTTGCAAGACGATTCCCATATGAGCACGTAATGCTTGTGGTGAAACTGTTTTTGTATCAATCCCATCAATTTTGGTCGTACCTTCTTGTGGATCATAAAACCGGAACAATACATTCATAATCGAACTTTTCCCCGAACCTGTATGACCGACAAGAGCAACAGTATCCCCTGGTTTTGCCTGAAAAGATAAATCTTTAATAACCGGTTCGCCTTCTTTATACGAGAACTGGACGTTCGTAAATGTCACCTCACCTCGTGGACGAGGTATTTCCTCGTCACTTACCTCAGTCCCTGCCTCATCCATTAATTCAAAGACACGCGTTCCAGCGGCTCTTGCTTGTTCTAGATTCGCAAGTTGATTGATGATTTGGTTTACTGGTTCAAATAAACGATTGACATAGTCAACAAACGCATAGAGCACGCCAAGCGTAATAAGTCCAGCAGTTCCACCACTAATCCACCAAATTAACGCAACGAAAACAAGGTTTTTCAGCACAAACGTTAAGTTGTGTGAGGTCAGAGAATTTAGTCGAAGCAACTTAGACTGGAAGTGATAGTGCTCTTCATTTAACTTATTAAAGGCCGCTTCCTGGCTTTTCTCTTGAGCAAAGGCTTGGATAATTCCCATCCCTTGCACATTTTCATTCATTGATGCGTTGATATCGGCGTTCTTCGCTCGAATTTTTCGGTTTAATCCCGCTGCAAATTTCCGATAAAGCTTAAACCACACGAATAAAATTGGTAACAAGATAAGTGTAATTGCAGCAAGACGGACATCAAGTAAGAAAAGAGCAATATAAATGCCAAAAATATAAATGCTACTTGAGAAAAATGTCGCGAGAACGGTCATGTACAGTTCACGAACGGCTTCGGTATCATTCGTAATTCGAGCGACAATCTTTCCTGCCGGTTGATGATCAAAGAAGCGAACTGGCACCCGCGATAATTGAGCAAACACGTCAACTCGCATACGTTGGATGATTCGATGAGCCGCTTTTTTCAAATAAAAGTTTTGACCATACCGGAAGAAAGAAGCAACAACAACAATCCCTAAATACAAAGCTAACCAGTTAATAATTGATTGAATCTCAGGACTGTAAAAATCAAGCACCTCTGCTGCAGAAAGCGGAATCGCTGCTGCTTGATGAACTTGGTTACTCGTGTCAATCGTGAGAACGCCATCATCAAATGATCGTTCCCCGTCAAGTGGTAATGGTTGGTTCAAAAAATAAAACGAGGTACCAATTTGCAAGATCTGGACTTCCGAACCCTTTTCTAAGTGTTCAGGTACATACACTTCTCTTGTGTAATAAGCTCCGTCATAATAAACGGCTTGATCATTTGGTTCTGTTTCATACCAAGGTTGCTCAATTCCTGAGATATGTCGGTCTATAATTGTCTTTGCGATAAAGGGACCTGTTAATTCTGCGGCAACCGCAATCGAAAGCATAAACAACGCGAAAAGAATCGTTCCTTTGCTCGTTAACGCGTATCGTGCTAAACGCTTTTCTGTACTCATAACGTCACTCCTTTCTCTTTGAGCGACTGATTCTTCACTTGTTCCGCATACCAGCCTTTTTGGACAAGGAGCTCTGCATGTGTACCGCGTTCGCTCACAACACCATTGTCTAAAACAAGGATTTCATCCGCATGTTCTACAGCGGACATCCTGTGGCTGGTGATTAATGTCGTTTTCCCTACCCGTTCATTTTGGATGTTCTGAACAATTTTTGCTTCTGTTTTGGCATCAACGGCAGACAAGGAATCATCTAGAATGAGTACTTCCGGATTCAAAACTAGTGCCCGTGCAATCGATATTCGTTGTTTCTGGCCACCTGATAGAGATACGCCATTCTCACCAACAAGTGTTTCTAATCCGTCTGGGAGAAAGGATAAGTCTTGATCAAATGCTGACACACGAATGGCTTGATTTAGTTCACGTTCACTTGCTTTACCCACTGCAAATAAAATATTCTCCCGAACTGATCGTGAGAATAGAACATGGTCTTGCGGGACGTAACCAACCAGTCTTCTCACTTGTTCCTGATGAAGATCGGACGACAACGATTCTCCATAAAACAGCTGGGCATCACCTGTTGGATAATACTTTAATAGTTGCTTAACAAGTGTTGATTTCCCACTTCCTGTTTTTCCAACAATTCCAATCGTCTGTCCTCTAGAAATTAGTAAATCAAGGTCCTTTAATTGGTTCCCGTTCGTACCAGGGTAAGAAAATGTAAACTTGTTAAATGCAATTGGCATATCAGCAAGACCATTGCTCTCACTGCTCGGAACGGAAACCGATTTTTCAACAGACAAGGTTTCATTCACTCGATCATAAGAAGCGCTTCCCCGTTGCATAATGTTGACCAACTCACCAATTGCAAACATTGGCCAGATAAGCATCCCTAAGTACAAGTTAAACGTGACAATTTGACCCAGTGTTAATTGCTGATTGAAGACTAAATAAGCGCCGTAACCAAGCCCGATGACATAGCTTAGCCCAACAACAATGTTTACGACTGGGTCAAAGAAAGATTCAACTCTCGCGACTTGGATATAGCGTTTATATACATCCAAACTTCTAGCTTCAAACTGAGCTTCATCACGTCGTTCACTGCGAAAAGCACGGATAACGCGCATTCCCGCTACCGACTCAAGTACTCGGTTGTTCAAGTCTCCAAACGCTTCTTGTGCTTGAGAAAATCTCGTATGAATCATTTTTCCAAGTACCGTCACAACTAAGGCAATGATCGGCAGAGGCGCTACGGCAGCTAAGGTTAAGCGCCAATCAATTAACCAAGCCATTGCCACAAGCAATATCCCCATAAATACAACGGCATCAATTAACGTTAAAATTCCAAAACCAGCCGTCATTGAGATGGCTTTCATATCATTTGTTCCACGTGCTAATAAATCTCCCGTTTTTCGCTTCTCAAAGAAAGCAGGATCCATGCGGAATAACTGATTCATAAAGCGCGAGCGTAATTTGCGCTCCAATACAAACGCACCACCAAACAGCTGTCTCATCCAAACATAACTAATAAAGTAACTAGCCAAAATCACAATCAACATAACGACAATAAGCGTGCCTGCTAGCGAAGCTGATAGCGCCCCTCTTTGGAATGCATCAACTGCTTCTCCGATTAATAAAGCAGGGATTAAATCAACAACGCTTACAAAAATTAATAATGAAACAGCAATTAAGTATCGTTTCTTTTGCTCACGAAAAAACCAACTCAACTGAGTTAAAACACGAAACATTGTTATTCACTTCTCTCTATTTTTGATTCCAACACAAACTAACCACCTTCAAGCTCCCCTGCATCCAGCAATAATGGAATGAATTCTCTCACTTGTCGCTTCATCTGACGTTCCTCCTTTTTATGGTTGCTTTTTACAAAATACGAAAAAAGACGCTGCGACCACGTCGCAACGTCTTTCATACACGCATGCAATAGGTACTCATACGAGTCCCCGGAAGTAAAAGCTATAAGATGACGTTATTGCTTTTACGAGAAGACCCAGTTGGTATGAAATTAATAAGATTATCATGTAATCGATTAATGAACAGTTTCATCTGAATCCTCTCCCTTCCTTAAAGTAAAAAGCTTTTATTATCTTACACGACCTTCTTTAGAAAAAGCAAGACAATTTTTTGAATTTACTTAAAACAAATCTAGACAAAAAAATCAGTGGCTCATTCGCCACTGATTTAAAAAAAGCTTAGTATTTCTTACCACCAAGTTGTTGTTCAGCCATTTGAACAAGACGCTTCGTGATTTCTCCACCAACTGAACCATTTGCGCGAGCAGTTGTATCTGGTCCAAGGTTCACTCCAAATTCTGAAGCAATTTCGTACTTCATTTGATCAATTGCTTGTTGTGCTCCTGGAGCGACAAGGTTGTTTGAACTGTTTTGATTAGCCATATGTATCACCTCTCTTATGTTGGTGATATAAGTTTGCTTCAAAGGAGATTTTCCTATGCATGCAACCTAAAAAATTTTTATTGGTAAAATTAAGCAACAGACATATTTCTTATTCATTTACAAAAAAAAGAGCCAAACACTTAAGCTTGGCTCTTAAAATGACAGGAACAGCTAATCAAATAAGCCAGAACCTTTTTTTCTGTTTAAATTGAGTTGCATAATCCTTTGTTTCATCAGTTAATGCGGCTTCCTCTGCTCTAATTCGGACCGATAACATCCAGGCATTTAAAATAGTGAACACAATAGCTGTCACGTATGCTTGAAACATCAACGGGATAAAAGCAACTTCTAAAATCACAACCGTGTAGTTGGGGTGACGTAAAAAACGATATGGGCCTTTCTCCACAACTGGAGCTTCTGGCAAGACAATAATTTTTGTATTCCAGTAGCGCCCAAGTGAAGACAGTGCCCAAATGCGTATTACTTGAGCAAAAAGCACGATCAAAAAAGCAATAACACTCAACAATTGAAAAGAGACGGGCGTAATCGTCACCTCGATTAATAAACTAATAAAAAAAGCAACATGCAAAGCAACCATCCACGGATAATGGTCCTTACCTGCCTCTACCCCTCCCTGTGCCTTCATCCAGCTTTCATTTTGTTGCGCTAGTTTCACTTCAACTAACCGTTGGACAATAATGACCGCAATCATTCCATAAACAAAAATCAATGCACATCACCAGCCCATTCTACCAGTAATAGTTCTGAACAAAAACCCGGTCCAAGTGCAGCAATTAATCCTTTTTCTCCAAGTTCATGTGGTTTCTCCAGCGCCTTTTCCAGGACATACAAAACGGTTGGTGAGGACATATTACCATGTTGTTGCAACACTTGCCTGGAAAGCTCTGTTTTTTCTTTTGAAAAGCCCAGCGATTTTTCGTATGCCTCTAAAACCTTTTTTCCACCAGGATGGGCAATAAATTCATCCACTTCATTTATGTCAAGCTGCTCTTTTTCCATATAAGCATCAACAGTAGGCTTAAGCCAATTCTCAACAATTGTCGGTATGCTTCTTGAGAACACAACATTTAAGCCATTATCTTGAACATCCCAACCCATAACATCCTCTGAATTAGGCATCAGTGTCGAATGAGTTGACCGAATAACCGGTCGATACTGTTGAGTACTTTCTTGTAATAGAGGTGATTTCTCCCCTGCTAGTAACGCACAGGCGACTCCGTCAGCAAACAAGGACGTGCCAATTAAATTACTCTTTGAACGATCTTCTTTCTGAAAGGTTAAACCACACAGCTCAACACACACAACTAGAACGGCCGCTTCTGGATAAGCTAAACAGTATTCATGCCCCCGGCTCAGACCAGCTGCACCGCCAGCGCAACCTAACCCCCACAGCGGAATCCGTTTTGTTTCCGATCGAAACGGTAGAGCATTCATTAGGCGAGCATCAAGCGACGGCGTTGCCATTCCTGTACTTGAAACAAATACAATAGCATCAATTTCGCTTGGATCAATTGTTCTTTTCAAGAAAAAGTCGTTAGACAAACAAGCTTCAACTGCCTTAACCGAGTATTCCGTTGCACTTTTGATATATTCATGATTCCGCTCACCCAAAGTGTGTTCTTCCTTAAACCATTCCATCGGAACAGAAAAGTGACGTTGTTCAATATCACCATTCGCAAACACCTTTAGCAATCGCTCAATATCTTGATAGCTCTCAGAAAACAATTCTCTGGCAAACTCCATCGTTTGATTTTGCGGTAATTCATAAGGAAGATCATAGGTAGCAACGGATAAGATTGATGACATAAATTTCACCTCATATGGATTGAATAGGGAATAGTTTAGCCAATTACACAATTTTTTATCAATTATTGGGTTGTTTTTCCAAGTACCTTGTAATACGATGCATATATATATATATACCTTGTAACACGATGCATCCGCGAAAGGAATTGATTACATTGGATAAAGAAATGATGAAAGGCAGTATTGATTTTCTTTTATTATCGCTAATTGGGGCTCAAGATTTGTACGGTTATGAAATGACGAAGAAATTAAAAGCGCTTAGTGAGGAAAATTATTCGATGAGTGAAGGGACGCTCTACCCCGCGCTTAAGCGCATGGAAAAAAAAGACTGGATCTCTTCTTATTGGAATGACACAACAGGTGCTCGCAGAAAATATTACACAATTACAGATAGCGGAAAAACCGAGCTAGAACGTAAGAAAAAAGACTGGTCTACTTTAAACAAGCTCATTCAGCGTACAGGAGATGCTTATGAACTCTAAAATCGATGAATACCTCCTGAAAATCGTTAATCAAACGGACTGTAGCAAAGATGAACGTAAAGATATGTACGATGAGATGTATGATCATCTAACTACGCTTCAGCTAGATTACATCGAGAGAGGCTATTCTAAAAATGAAGCGGAGGTATTTGCAATGAAGGACTTCGGGCAAGCAGCAGCGATTGGAGATGGTCTTCAACAAGCTTTGTTTCCTTACCGAAAGGAGCTACTATTTATATTGGCTATTGGCTCTTATTTGTTTGTTTGCATTCAGTATTTCTATGTTCTTTTAACCGAAAATGTAGCCAACAACTGGGTTTTCATTCCAACCTTTGCTCATACATTCCTTCTCTTCTTTGCTTTAAACCAAACGTATGCATTGAATAGAAAACTGTGGCTTAACCTTTCTCTTGTACTGAATTTATTCTTAATGTATTTATTTGCTTACCCTGATTTTTCCTATAACCCAACATGGAGCATTGTCCTATATGTTCTTCTCGCATTGACTATTTTCTTAATATACCGAACTGCCTTGACTTATCCAGTCGGTGGGAAAAACGTTAGTCAAAAGAGATTGATTCATGTTGTAAATATTACACTTGGTTTTTTACTGATAGTAGTATTTGGATTCTTTCTTTGGGCAGGATTATTTTTTGGCTCACTTGTCTCATATTGGTCTCTAGCTAATTATGCGATTCCTTTTATTATTTGGATGCTCGTTTATTCGTTTCAAATTCACCTTGCTAATAAACAGTCAAAGTGGCTCAAGGTAAGTTATCTTTTATGGTTATACGTATTTATTTACGTAGCCACGTTCTTCAGTTTATTTACTTCACAAACAGACATATTTGGCATTGATATAGTTAGTATCTTTCGTAGAATACTCTATCCGATACAACCATCCTTATAATGGAGGTCTTACTTATGACTAATAAAAAAACACTCGTTTTTTCTTTAGGAACACTCGTTGGATCTTGTCTCCTTTTTATAACAATCGGCTCGTTCGTCATTGCTTCTCAAGACAAGGTACCTGCTTTTACTGGAGAATACGATGTTAATGCAAAAGAGGAGCTGCTGGTTGTAACAGAATACGAGGGAAGCGAAACGCTATCTCTTGTATCAAATAACGAAAAAGCTATCTCTTTATTTGAATCCGAAGTAGATGCCTATATATTTAGCCCTATTTATACGAACGATCATACCGCTGTCTTTATACAAACAACTGGCTATGATTATGGAGATTATATAGATGAAACAACCTCCGAATTTGCTTATAGCACGATTCAATCGATTGATTTGTCTACAAATGAAGTAACGATTATTGCTGAGGCTAGAGGCGTTCTCTTTGATTTAGTTTATATTCCAACAAGCGATCAGCTTGTCGTTTCTGGAGAAAACATTACTCAGGGAACTGAACCTCAACCGGTCGGTAGAGCTGAGACAAAGTTATTTAATGTAAATGATAGTGAACTTGAAGTCATTTATGAAGGTTCCCCTGTTTTGCCTAGCTCAATCCAGGCTACTAATGACGGCCAATTAATGATGATCCTGCCGGATGATCAAGGCAGTTGGACAGTAGACTCCATGTATGAATCGATTGAACGCGTTTTTAGTGCCAATCCGACAGAGAATCCTCTAAACCTTGAGCTTGTATCGAACCCAGATAAAATCGAACCAATTACAAGCTTCGCGCAAATTGAAGATGGGCTTATTTATCAAACTATTTTTAATTACCAAGAATCAGATGCTATATATGATTATGATCTTATTCCTTATTCGTATAACAACAAGAAAGAAGGGACTCGTCTAGGTATTAGTGGTCATGAGATTGAAGCACTTCTTTATCCCAAGAAAGATGTTCTTTACTATGTGAAGCGCACTGACGCTTATCGGAACGGAAATGATTTTAGCTTACATCGCCATGACTTAAGGAGTGGAACGGGTATAGAAATTAATCTTCTCCCACAGACTGACGAATAATAGCCATCTACCAAACTAATTTACGTTTGGTTTTTTTATGCTGAGTTAAAATAAGCCTTGACCATTACGCTACGTAACCCTTTATGCTTCTAGAAGAGGAGGAATTGTCATGGAATATACAGTGAAAAAATTAGCTGAGCTCGCTGGCGTAAGCAGTCGAACTCTGCGTTATTATGATGAAATTGGACTGTTAAAACCTGAACGAATTAATTCATCAGGTTATCGAATTTATTGTCAGAACCAAGTAAATCAACTTCAACTCATTTTGTTTTATCGAGAACTGGAAGTTGATCTTGATACGATTCTGCAAATCATGACAGACCATTCATTTGATGAGAAAACGGTTCTACTGCAACATCGTCAGCAGCTCCTCACTAAACAAACACGACTCAGCCAGCTAATTAAAACCGTGAATCAAACACTTGGTTCGTTGGAAGGAGGAAAAAAGATCAGTAATGAAGAGAAATTCCGCGCTTTTAAAGAGAAGACAATAGCGGAAAATGAAGCACTTTACGGAGAAGAAATTCGTAAAAAATTTGGAGACGACGCTCTGGCTACTACTAACTCAAAGGTGCGTGGACTGTCACAAACGGACTATGAAAATATGCAACGATTAGAACAACAGTTGTTTGATTTGCTTAAAGAAGGGGTGAAATCGTCTAATCCATCTGGTCAAGTTTCTTCAGAAATAACAAACACTCATAAACAATGGTTGCTCTATACATGGCAGAGCTATTCAGCTGAAGCTCATAAAGGTTTAGCCTCTCTCTATCTGGCAGACCCACGATTCAAAACGTATTATGACAACATTGTTTCTGGCGGAGCACAGTTTCTCCACGATGCCATTCAACTCCATGCAAAATAAAGAACGAGTGCGACTTAATTTGTCGCACTCGTTTTTATCATACATAGACCGAGCTGCCTTCCACATACATTTTTCAAAGAATAGCACAAACAAATGGGAGGCAATAATGATGCAGGCATCCTTTAACACAGTACCCACATTTAAAACAAAAAGGCTCTTTATTCGCCCCCCTAAGGAAGGAGATGGGCAAGCTCTATTTGAATCATTACAAACGTCACAAAACGAGTTGGCTCCTTGGTTAACTTGGGTACAACAGTTTAAGCATGCGGGTGAAGCGGAAGAAGGTGTTCGGCAGGCATACCGAGATTTTATGCAACTAAAGGATCTTCGTTTTCACTTATTTGAGTTAGAGTCTGGTTCTTTCATTGGCTCTGCTGGTTTACATGAGATCAAGTGGACTGTTCCAAGAATGGAAATCGGATACTGGCTTGATTCTCGCTATACAGGAAAAGGCTATATGGTGGAAGCTGTCCAACAACTCATTTCTTTTGCTTTTTATACCTTACAGGCCCATCGGCTTGAAATACGCTGCGATCCAAAAAATGAAAAAAGTAGAGCAATCGCTGAAAAATTACATTTTCAGCTGGAAGCTGTATTAATTGAAAATGAACGCTGTACCTACGGACCAGGTTTTGCTGATACATGCGTCTATTCTTTAATTGCTTCGACTTATAAGACAACATAGCAACATCATTCTAAGTAATAGAACGCTGCTCTTCCCAGTCTCTTTGCAACAGTGACTGTACGGTAATTGGCTTTCCTTCCTTAACAGATTTCCAGACAGCTTCACCAACCGCGATGGAATAAGCACCTGCTTCTGCACCTGCTAACACTTCAACAGGTCTCGTTTGATCAACACCCAGAAATAGATCTTCTTGGATGAGAGGGTCTCCCCCACCATGCCCACCTTCGTTTTCCACAACGTGGATAATCTGCTTCGACCCGAATAATGGGATATAATCAATCGTCTGAGCAGCAACTGGAAATGGAGTCCGTGATGGCGAATGATACTCTTGCGTCTCAATTCTGCCTTTTGTCCCGTTAAAGGCTAGACGGTAACCTTCGTACGGCACTGAAAAATTAATGGAATAACTGAGCAAAGTCCCGCCGCTATAGCGAATCGTTGCCGCATATGTGTCTTCTATTTCGATTTCGCTATCAAAGATGCACGAATCGGGACGGTAATCTGAATACGCTTGGACGTCTTGACCAGCCATGAGATGATCATCCTTTGCAACGGCGCTGTCACCACGACCAAACCACCGTCTATAATAAGAGCAATCTTGCTGCTCCGTGCAGGTGCCACAATGCCGACCATCTTTCTTACTTGGATTTAATTCGCTGGCACTTCCATAATAATGAAGATCTCCAAAAGCAAACACAGTTTCTGGTAGTTGATTAACCCACCAGTTTACTAAATCGAAGTGGTGGGTTGATTTATGAATCGATAATCCCCCTGAAAAAGCCCGATTCCTGTTCCAGCGCTTGAAATAGCTCGATCCGTGATAGGTATCTACATACCAATTTAAATCAACAGAAGTCACTCTGCCAATAGCACCACTTTGAATTAATTCCTTTATCTTTAAATGATGTGGACTGTAACGGTAATTAAAGGCAACCGTTACCCGACCTTTACTGTTTTGCTCTGCTTCAAGTACTCGACATGCATCTTCAGCCGTCGTAACCATTGGCTTCTCACTAATCACATCAAGATCGAGCGCCAAAGCTTGCAAAATGTAGTCCACATGCGTATCATCACGACTTGTTACAATGACTTTCGTTATTCCTGCTTCCTTCACCATCTGCGTAAATTGATTTGGTAAATAAAATGGAACGTTAGCCAGCTCAGGATACATGTCGAGACATTGGTCATAGCGTCTCGAATCAAAATCAAGCAGCGCTACAATTTTATTCTTATTCGGAAACCGTTTAAGAATTGGTTCAATGAACATCTTCAGCGCACGATTACTTAATCCACAAATGACGATCTTATTCATTAAGAACACCCCTTTTAAAAACCATTACGACGTAACTTCTTGTTGGAGCTCATGTTTTTTCTTTATTGAAGCAAAAATCTTTTCTGATAGCCACGAAAGAAGATAGGCTGCACTTGCAACAGCAAAAAACAGCAATAAGCCAGGTATAAACATAAAAATGAATTGCAAGAGATATAAACCGACCACCATACAAACAAGATGATATGGATGACCACAGGCAAGCAACAAAGCAGCACGTACTCGCCCAAATCCATTCAAACGAAAACTAACATAAGTCGGAAAATACAAAAGGAGCATCCCCGCAAAAAACACCGTTACAATTAGCAAGATACCGCGAATAACAAGTTCTGTTGCTCCTCCTCCCGCAAATAAAGTGAAGTTCCAATATAGCAAGAAACCGACACCAAAAAGAATCGCTGATGAACCACTTGCTTTCCAAAACTCTTGCTTGTAAACAGACCAAAATGTTTGAAAAACAGGGATATCCCACTCTTTTCTTGCCCAGGCACGCGTTACGCTAAACAATGCTACTGTAGCAGGTGCGACCCCCAATAGAATAAGTCCAGCTAATGAAAACAAAATCCATAAGACATTAACATAAGCCAGCTTCGATATAATTAAAGATACTCGATAAAACGCTCCCCAAAGTCCTGTTAATTCCACTAGAACTCCCCCTCCTGCCAATTCACTATTAATTGAATCGCTTCTTCATTTCGGCTACTGTAAACAGGAATAAACAAAAGATGATCCTTTTCAAATGCGAGAGGAGTAAGCAACTCAGGTAAAGACACGGCAACGGATGTTGTTTCATCATGAATTGAGACAAGTGGAAGGTTACGATTTGCTAACGAAACCAATCCATCAGGGTCAACAATGACCTTCAATGACTCATCAATTAGCAGGATATCCGCTTCATGTCCAGCTAATTCAACGAGCAAGCGCTCTACTATTGTTGGAAAAACAGTCACTCTTATGTCTTCATCAGTAAGGTCACTTAATCCTTCTTGTTGTGCATAGAGCTCATCCGAAAAAGCCATTACATGTATCGATTCATCTTCATTTGAACAACCACTAAGTATAAAAATCACTCCAAGTAATAGCCCCGCTAGCCACCTCATTGAATTGCCCCCTACGTTAGCTTCTCGCTTTTTCTAACTCCGCACATGCAAGAGCAAACGCCCCTACACCGTGCAGGTCATTGATGCTGGTCGGTCGATTTATATAATCCTCATACAGCCCAATTGATGTCCCAATACAGATACCACTTATTTCAACATGTCCATCTTCTTTTTCGTGCACAAAGTTTTTAATTAACGCGTTTAGTCCTTTTTCAGCTTGTTTATATTCGTGTTCTGTTAGTAGCCCAAGCCTGTATCCTTTTGCTAGTGCATAGATAAATAGACTCGAACAAGAAGATTCAATCCAATTATCGGAGAGATGCCCTTTATCAACAATTTGATACCATAAATGGTTTGCTTCGTCTTGGTAATGAAGTAGACGCGTCATTAATGCTCGGAACGTCGTTACGAGAGAACCATACCTATCATGTTCATTGCCTATTAAATCAATGAAATCAATTAAAGTCATCGCGTACCAACCAAGTGCCCTGCCCCAAACTTCCGTTGTCTGACCAGTTAATGGATCACAAACGTTCACTTTTTTGCTAGCATCCCATGCATGACGATAAAGGCCGGTTTGCTCATCTTTTGTGTATGTTCGCATTAATTGCTCTTGCTGCATGACCATATCTGTTAGTTCAGGTTCGTTAAATGCCATCCCATACTGAATTGCAAATGGGCCTGCCATATAAAGCCCATCTAGCCACATTTGATTTGGATACTTGTCTTTATGCCAAAATCCACCGTAGGAATTGCGATTAATGGTTCGCAAGATATTCCTTAATTTTCTTGCTGCTTCACGATAGCGAGAATCACCCGTTTGTTCATATAAAGGAAACAATAGCAATCCAGCTTGAATCGCATCAAGTTCGTCTCGTCGAAACAAAAAACTACCATTTTCATCAATTAAATGATCGACATAATCTTTTATGTAATTCACATATGCTGAATTCCTCTCAATTTCCCAAAGACGATGAACACCACAAAGAAAGACGCCTTGATGATAGTGCCAACGATTTGCAGGGGGCATGTCAGCTGGTTGATAAGATGCCATCACGCTTTCAACCGCTTTTTTTCCCCATTCTAGTGGTGTGACTTGTTGAATAAATTCAGTCATATGTCTCCCCCTTATATTCAAACCAATCAAAGTCAGCTTTTGTGCTCCCGAAAGCCCCTTTACTTATACAAAATAAACCGATATAGGTCCCAACAAAACCTCCAGCTCGATCCGTGCTTAATAAACGAGCGTCAATCTGGTCCATTAATTTCTTCCAATTCCCAGCTTTTTTATAGAAAAAAGACAGCTCCTGCAAATCGGCACGAATACGGAGTTCAACTTCTTCCAGCTCCACTAGTTTTTCTGCGAGAATCGTCTCTTCACCGTTTTCAAGCCTTACAAGACGCAAGCGGCGCTCCTTGTCATTGACAATCTCGAAGCGAAAATGGTTGTCTTGACTGTAAAACAACGCCATACCCGCTTGATCTCCGTCTATACTAGATTGAAGCGTAAACTTCGTTGTTGCTCTGAATGATAGATGTTGTTGCCTTCTCCCGATAAAGCTGGGATTCTCACACTCACTTAACTGGTGAGGTTTTCCGTATAAGCGAATACAACTCTCTTTTTCTGTTAGTGAGAAAAATGAATCCTGCGGAGTTCGAATCATATTCCAAGCTAAATTTAAGGTTGGTTCATTAAAATCCTCGAATTGATCAAGCTCAATTTCCTCACCTCTCGTCAAAGTGGGGCCTTCCATCTTTAATTCTAGCTTTCCGGTCTCTCCGCAGACCACCGGCCATTCATCTTCCCACTCGACTGGTGCTAGAAAGGTTTCTCTTCCCATATTGCGAAATATCCCCCCATATGGTCTTGAACCTAAACAGACCATCCACCACTCTCCTGTTTGTGTTTGAACCAAGTCCCCATGACCGACATTGGCAATTGGATAGTTTTTATTAAGATGTCGATGTGTAAGAATTGGATTTCGTTTGTTGCTTTCATACGGACCATCTATCTTTCTGCTTCTTGCCACCGTCACAGCATGAGTGAATCCAGTTCCTCCTTCGGCGATTATTAAATAATACCAATCGTCTTTTTTATAGATGTGAGGCGCTTCCTGGGCGTGTGCCACCTTTAAAGCACCATCCCATATGCCTGTTTTATCTCCTATTAATAAACCGGACTTTACATCGAGCTCTTGTAGCCATATCTCCATATGTTTTGCATGCGTCTGTCCCGCTTCAGGAACACGGTTACCGGTGTAATAAACTTTGCCATCATCATCAAAAAATAATGAAGGATCGATTCCCGGAGCATCTTTTAACCAAATAGGGTCAGACCAAGCTCCTGCCGGATCAGTAGCGGTGACATAGAAATTTTTTCGCGCGCCAGTTTGGCTAACAACAAATGTTGTAATCAGATAAAATAACCCATTGTGGTAGCGAATCGTTGGTGCATAGATGCCTCTTGAATTAGGCGTACCGTCCAACTGAAGCTGAGAGACACGGTCGAGAACATGACCAATTTGCTTCCAGTTAACTAAGTCCTTGGAATGAAACAATGGTACACCTGGAAAATACTCAAACGATGAAACAACTAAGTAATAGTCTTCTCCAACCCGACAAACCGATGGATCTGGATAAAAGCCTGGGATAATTGGATTCTTAAATTCCGCCATCAAAACACTCCTCTTCCTTGTTTCATTAACCATGGAACAGCTAAGCTCCCATTAATTTCATGTGCCCCATCCCATTCATGATAGAATCGGTTTTTTGCGCAAAGACGCATTGATTCAATCGGGAAGAGATTGTCCTTTCTACCATGTTCAATAAACAGTTTGCTAGGTTGCACTAACTCGAGTAAATCCGTTAATTCTCCGACCTTTAGCAAGCCCGGAACATAGTTATCAAGACAATGCGTTTGCTTTAAAATGCTTGCTTGAAAGAGGCTGACAAAGCCACTTAAAACAGTCGCTTCTATTCGCTTCTCAAGGGCACTTGTACATAATGCGATGAGGGCACCTCCAGAAAAACCAAAACATCCGATAAACCGATTTGGAAATGTGTCTTTTATCCAGTCAAGCAAACAGGATGTTTCAAAGACACGAAGTCCGGCTAATGTTTTTTGATATAGTAGCAATTGACTGGCAAGCCGCCTGCAAGAATTGGTTAATGCTTGATCTAACACGCTCTTCCTGCTCCCTAACCCAGCCAATTCCGGTGCAACGACAATTGCTTTCTGTTCTTGAAATTGTCTTGCTATTCCTCGATGCGACGATTCATCTTGCCATATCTCTTCAACTCCACTGCCATGACCATGTAAAATAATCACAATCGGTGTTTCCGCTTGAATGTGGCGAGGATGGACCACGTAAAAAGGCATTGTAAGACCCGGTGTTGTCTCAAGGGAATAGCGATATTTGATACCTGAATCAATCGCTTCCTCAGAGATCCGTTCAGGTACTGCATCCATTTTTGTAAAGGTCCCTAACGCCTGCTGAAGCATTCCTCTTCTCTTTTCCAATTCGCTAACGGTTGTTTTCTCTGCTTCATACAACTCCTTCAGAAATTTATCAACGCCATATGCCTGCTCATTCATCCTTTCATTGAGCCAATTAAGGCACCCTTTGCAAAATACTTCTGTAAAAACGGATAAACAAGTAGCACTGGAATGGTTGCCACAACGATAACGGCCATTTTCACGCTAATTTCTGGGGGTGGCACACTCGTATACTCTGCCCCATCGTAATTAATACCTGTTGCTAACACGACAATTTGTCGCAGAAGAACCTGAACCGGCCATTTATTTGGATCATTTAAATAGAGAATGGCGTGCATGTACGTATTCCAATACGTCACTGCGTAAAACAAGGAAATCGTTGCAATTGCTGGTAGAGAGCATGGTATGACAATTCGAAATAAGATTCCAAAATCGCTACAACCATCAATTTTTGCCGATTCTTCAAGCCCATCAGGTAAATTCATAAAAAAGCTACGAAGAATGATCATATTAAATGCATTTATGGAAACTGGAATGATTAATGCCAGCAATGAATCAATTAAACCTGTCTGCTGAACGACTAAGAAAGTAGGGATCATACCGCCATTAAATAACATTGTGAAGACGATGAAAAACATAATAAATCGCTTACCTACTAAATCTTTTCGCGATAATCCATAGGCGGTCATCGTCGATAGAAACATGCTCCAAACCGTTCCCCCTATTGTAATGACAATCGACACAAGCAATGAGCGGAGTACGGTGTCTGTTGAAAAAATATACCGGTATGCATCTAAACTGAACTCAGTTGGAAACAGTAAAAAGCTCCTCCGCGCAATTTCAGCCCCTGTTGCGAAGGAACTGCCAATAACGTGGACAAATGGCAAAACACAAAGTAAGGCAATTACGCCGAGAATAAACCCATTTGTTAGTTGAAACAATCTGCTTGCTAATGATTTATCACCTACCATAGCAACTGCCCTCCTTTAATAAATTCCTTCTTCTCCGTACCGTTTTGCCAACCAATTTGCAAATACAACTAAAATCAATCCAACGATTCCTTTAAAGAAACCAACTGCTGTACTATAACTGAATTGTCCTTGTCTCAGACCAGCAGTATAGACATACGTATCAAAAATCTCAGCGACCTCTCTATTCGCTGCATTTAATAGCAAATAGACATGTTCAAAACCAAGCTCAAGCACATCACCAATTTTTAGAATAAGCAGGACAATAATGACGCTTCGGATTGCTGGTAATGTAATATGCCACACTTGACGTAGACGGTTAGCCCCATCCATCTTTGCTGCTTCGTACAGCTGTGGGTCCACTGCAGCAATGGCTGCTAGAAAAATAATTGTTCCCCAGCCAGCTTCACGCCAAATAATTTGCAAAATATACATAGGTCTAAACCAATCTGGATTTAACAAGAAATTGACTTGGTCAAAACTAAGTGCTCGCAGCATGTTGTTAATAATGCCGCCATCAAGCGTTAACATGACATAGCTAATTGAAACAATAACAACCCAAGACATAAAGTGAGGAATGTAAATGAGTGTTTGAATGGTTCGCTTATACCAAAATTTTCTGATTTCATTCAGCATTAAGGCTAAAATGATTGGAATTGGAAACGAAATAAAGATTTGCATCATAAAAAGCACGAGCGTGTTGCGAAAAATCATCCAAAAATCAGGATCATTAAATAAGCGAATAAAATGATCAAACCCGACCCATGAGCTACCTAAAATTCCTTGATACGGTTTGTAATCTTGAAAGGCGATAATCAAGCCGTACATAGGAACATATTTATAAATAAAGAAATAAAGGATACCCGGAGCAATCATTAAATATATCCATTTATTCTTTTTAATTTTCCGCCAAAGCTCTTGTCGTTTTTCTTCTCTTGTTCGCACACGTCTGGACTCGACCAAAACAGGATTGCTCATTTTTACACCTCTATTCACCTTCTAATTAAAAGAGCAGGCGGAGCCAGACCACCTGCTCTAACGACACGTCTTAATTTGCCTCACTATAGGCGTCATTGTACTCGGAAATAATATCTGCTCCACCTTGGCTTTTCCAATTTTCAATCGCGCTTTCAAAACCTTCAGCATCGGTCTGGCCAAGAATATATTGATACGTAGCATCAAGAATAATTTGCGAAAGCCTCTCACCGTGAGTCGTATCCGTATCCGAATCTAATGTAATCGTTGGATCATGCACAAGATAATTCTCATTATCTATTTCCAGTTCTTCCGACTTTACTTTTGCAGGAAGCATACTCATTCCAACGTAACGACCACTAGTCTCCGCTTCGCCAATTTCAATTGATTGGTACGGCTTCACTTCTCGATCTGTTACTTGGCTGTCTTCACTAGGTAAAGCTCGATCATCCTCCACCGTATAATGCTCGTCTTCTACGCCCCAATACGTTATATTAGCTAACTCGGGAGTCATCATGTCATTGTAGAAAGAGAGAATATTCAATAAATCCGTTTCGGTTTCAACAGACGATTTTGGAAAAATAACAAGGTTTCCGTAGCCTGGAATTGACCAGATATTGTATTCCCCGTGAGGCCCCTCTACATAATTGTGCACATCATATTCAAGCTCTGGATTAATCTGTGTGGCTTCATTGTAAAGCGAGACAACATCGCCCATCGAACCGACGTAAATGCCAGCGGTCCCATTTTTAAATAAAGCTTGCTGATCTGGTTTACTAGTCACAGGAAAATCTTGATTCATGTAACCGTTTTCATGCATTTCTTTAAAAAAATCAAGAGTATCCATGTACTCATCAAACATAAATTCGGGTAAAAGCTCACCGTCTTTTTCGCCCCAACTGTTTGGTGTTCCAAACCATGAAGAGACGGTTTTAAACGCTCCGTAAACAAGGTCACTTCTGTCCGTTAACCCCATTGTATCGTCTCTCCCGTTCCCATCTGGATCGTCTTCCGTAAAGGCTCGAGCCATTTCCATAAATTCTTCTGTTGTTTCTGGAGCCTCAATCCCTAAGTTATCTGCCCAATCTTTTCGATAAATAATGCCTGATCTTGAAAGAGGGCGACCTTGATAAAGAGCGAATACTTTACCATCAACCATTGTATTTTCTATAACTTCAGGTTTGAGCTTTTGCAAGTTCTCGAATTGATCAAGGTATGGACCAATCTCCCAAAATTGATCATCTCTGATGGCATCTTTAAATTGATCATAGGTTGTTTGATTTTTCATATAAACGGCTTGTGGTAGTGTACCAGTGGCAAATGCTGTGTTTAGCCGTTCTTCATAATTACTGTCAGGAACCCACTGAATATCAATGGACGTATTTGTTGCCTCTTCTAATAATTGTTGAATTTTTTTATCAGGCACTTCTGGTGTGTGCAAATTTGCCATCATTGAAAAAGCAAATGGCTCGTCGCTGTCTCCCCCTGACGGTTCTTGCGTTGGACTTCCATCATTACTGCATCCAGCTACAGTTGAAAGACCTGCTCCCAAACCAATCACTGTCGCCCATCGCTGCCAACTTTTCATCCCTTTTCCCACCTTTGTTTTCTTATTTGCCCACTCCATTTTCTATTCTTTTTCTACAACCAATACTAATACAGCTCATCCATTCCTACGATAATCATTTACCCATAAACCCTATATGGAGTACGGTTTTTCAGACGATATGGGAAAATGATTATCACTGTTATGGACAACATCCAACTAAAAGAACCGCTCTTTAAGAGCGGCTGCTTTTATCCTTTTTGCTCTTGCCGGTATTGCCCAGGTGTAAGTCCTGCATTCTTCTTAAATGAACGGATAAAGTTTTGCGAGTTTGTATAGCCCATTCTCTCGGCAATCACTTTAATGGACAGATCCGAATGTTTTAAAAGATCTTTTGCTTTTTTTAAACGATAGTGCCCAGCATACTCACTAAAGGTCTGACCTGTTTCTTCTTTAAAGACAGTACCTAAATAATTGGCATTATAATGCAAGTCATCTGCACATCGCTCTAGCGTAATCGACTGATCGAGATTGGAATGAATATAGTGGATCATTTTCTCTGATAAGTGCTTGAACTGAGCTTTACTAATATCTTTGTACATTGAGAAAAGTGGCTGAAGTAGTTTCTTATCTACCCATTCTTCCAGTTGCCTTCTTGATTTTAGCTGTAGCGCTTCATTTAATAATTGATTTTCAGGGAGAAATGGCTCACTTGTTTTCAGTCCACTTTCCTGTTTTAAACGTAACAACTTACTGACTAGCTGAATAAACGAGACATGAACTTCCCCAATTACCTCTGATTCTTTCATAATATAGTCCGTCCACTCTGTAAATAAGCGATACCCTTTTGCTTCGTCAGCAATTCGAACAGCTAACAAAAGCTCTTCTTCAATTGCAGCGGGATATTGAAATTCAATTGTATGTCCTTTTGTACGAACGCTATTAAAATGGATGATTACAGGATCAGGAAATTTTAATCGATGCGTTATGGCTTCTTTTGCTTGATTATACGCCTGATGGACGCCCTCCATCTCTTTAAACAACTGGCTAATCCCAATGCTTACGTTACTATTGGCAAAGCGCTCAACATTTTCACTTATCCGTTCACTCCAATTATAAATAGCAACATCTTTAGCAGCAGATCCATCATCCTCTGTACCAACGATTAAAACAAGCAGCTCGTCTATCCAAACAGTTGGAAATCGATTACACTCCGGCACTGTGTCTTCAATAATATTTTGCAAAGCGAACCGCCTTAGTTCATTTTCATCCCAGTCTTGATGCGAATGGTTTGTTTCAGCATGAACAACAAGCACACTAAAAGCTGACCATTTATCTAAACGTGTTGCGAGCTTGAAACCAGTTAATCGCTTTTGCTTATCGCGATGTGAAAGTTGACCTTGGAGTAGTCTCGTTAAAAACAGCGAACGAGATTGCTTTGAATGAATACTTAACTCATGTTCTAGCAGTGCTTTAGAAGAAAATAGATCCTTGTATTTCTCTTGGATAAATTGAAAGTCGTTGTTCCTTTTTTTATCGGTCAAATCATTGTCGGCTAATGCTGCGACAAGCTCCTCAACGGGACTGTACAACTTTCGGGAATAGTACCAAATTGCAATTGTTGAAATGGCTACTAATGTAAACACAACTAAGAACGTAAACCAGCCGATGCTTCTAGATTCCATTGTTAATTCATTCAAGGAAGACGTTGAGACATATTTCCAACCTGTTAAGTTTGAATGTGAATACGTCAGCGTAAAAGATCCTTGATCCGACTGTACCGTAAATTGCCCTCTTTCTTCGTCTGGCCAACTAAAATCATCATACCCAATCGCCTGAATGGGTTCGCCAATAAACTCAAATGATGAATGCACGATAATCTCGTTATCCTCATTTACGATCATCATTTCATCGCTCAACCCATCGGGCGCAATCAGCTCAAGAATGCTGCACATAGGAATATTAGCAAACGCTAACCCATACTTTTCACTCAGACGAGGAGGTAGCTTTTTTACAAGAGAGAGTGTATATGGACAGCTCCTACGCACAATCGGTTCCTCAAATTCAGTACCGTCCAATAAAAGCCATGACGTATCGTAAGGTAAATCTAAGTACCGTAAATAAACCTCTGCATCTGGATGTGTATGTAATCGTCTAATCCCTTGGTTTGAAGCAATCCAATTTTGCTCAGCATTAACCACAATTGCTTCTTCTACTTTTGTATCAAATGATTGCAGCTTCCCCAGTTCCCCTCTTAAACTACGATATAACTCAAAGTCTCCTCCAAGTAAGGGGTTTCGAATAACGGTTTCCATTGTTGCTGATTCCATCGTATTTGTAAAAGAATGGTTAATGGTAGTCAATACTTGTTCTACGTTTGCCTCAACTTGGCGTATCAGCTCAACTTTTTCATTCGTAACACGTTGATTAACTTGACTCGTTGATTGAAAATAAGCGAACACGCCTACAACGATAACAGGAATGGTAGCCAGCAACGTTCCATACACCATTAATTTTCCGAGCCATGTGCGCGGCATGTACTCCCTCCTTTGTAAGCGCTTTATAAACAGGATATACTAAGAAAACAATCAATTTGAAATGGAGGCTTTATGTATGAAGGCAATTTCTTTTTCCTTACATCCTAATCCATTCTATGTCCATTATTGTGCAAAACAAGCGCCAGCTAATGGAATGAAGACGTTTCACCTCCACAGTGATTATGAACTCCACTGGTTAGCTGAGGGTGACCGTATTTTTCAACTACAGCACGAATCGATTCGGTTACAAGAAAACACGTTGTTGCTTATCCGTCCCCATGTCCTTCATCGCTTCGTTCAAGCAAATCCGTCTGCTTATAGACGGTATGTCATTAATTTTTCGGATGATGCCGTTTTGGACGAAGCTCAACCCCTTTTATGTAACCTCACAAATACTGAAGCTACACTTTTTTATTTTTCAGAAGATCACTCGTCTACCATTACAAGATTAGTATCCTATTTGTATGAAGAATTTAAGAAGCCAGATCGGCATTACTCATTGCAAATGAAAGCACTATTAACACAATTACTAATTGAAATAGCTCGAACCCCTCCTTGCCGCACACTAGTCCACTCGAAACAAGATGAATCCAATCAGCTTATTACAACTATCATCGCTTATATTCAGAAAAATTACAATAAGCCAATTACTTTAACCGCTTTAGCAAACCTTGCTTATATTAGCCCGAATCATCTGAGCACACTCTTTAAAGAAAAAACAGGAATTACCTTAACTGAACACATTCATCAAGTTCGCTTACTCGCTTCCTGCTCTCTCCTGTTAACAACTTCCTTGCCAATAAACATCATTGTGAAAAAAACAGGCTTTATTTCCCACGCCCACTTTAATCGTTTATTTAAGCGTACGTTTAATCTTTCTCCAACTCAATACCGAATAAAGCATGAGCGTAGAATAAACGCAATGAAATGAGAAACGTCGTAAAAAACACAAAATCATTCCTAATAAAGTTTTAAGAAAAGAAAGGTGTGATGGCTTATGAAGAAAAGATGTTCTTTACTAATTCTCTTTTTGCTTTTGTTCTTTGCCCCCTCAGCAACTGCAAGTAATTCAAGCATTGAAGAAGCAACAAATCTTATTAGCTGGCAAATGGATCATGGGGGTTGGTCTAAAGACATGCCACAAATCTATACACGGCAGTGGGATGGAACAGAGTCAAAATCAGTATGGGAATCAAACGGGCATGAGCTTGGAACCATTGATAACGATGCAACCACTTCAGAAATACGCCTTGTCGCAAACGCCTACCAACTAACAGCAGACCCGCGTTTTAAGAACAGTGTTCTTCGCGGTGTTGATTTTTTAAACCAGCTTCAATATCCTAGTGGAGGATTCAGACAGGTTTATCCACAGCGTGGACAGAATCCATCAAGTTCTGTTTGGTATTCCAATTATGTGACTTTTAATGATCACGCAACCATACGTGTTCTCTCTTTACTTGAAGACATCATTCAAGAAAATGAACCGTTTCAAGGAGATTTATTTACACAAGAACAACGCAATCAAGCTCATGAAGCACTCGTATCTGGTGTCGATTATATTCTTCATGCTCAAATTATCTCAGCAGGAGATTTAGCAGGATGGGGCCAGCAGCATGATCCTGTTTCTTATGAACCTTTGCATGGGCGTGCTTATGAACATCCTTCTATTGCTGTTGATGAGACGGTTGGTATTGTCGAATGGTTGATGAATCAAACCGTTCTTCAATCAGATGAAATTGATCAGGCTGTTCAATCAAGCTTAGCTTGGCTCGATCAAGCCCGATTAACGAACACACGCTATGAAAGACGCATTGAACCCCATTTCTTCCCTCAAGCAGGAGTCGATAGTTGGTACCGTTTTTATGAAGTGAATACCGAGCGTCCGATTTTCTCTGGACGTGACGGCATTGTTCGTTATTCCATTATGGAAATTGAACAAGAAAGACGCTTTGGGTATGCCTGGGCTGGAACATGGCCATATAAACTTCTCAATTAACAAGGAAGAGCCTGGCAAATGCCAGGCTCTATTTCCATTTAAGACTGTGATTTGAATCCCAGTTCATAAACAGCGTTCAATGTGCTCCACGGCTTGTCAGGATGGTCAGAAACGCCATAATAGGTCCCGCTCGAACGAGTTGTTTCAATCGCAAGGCGAAATAGCTCGACTGCATCCTCTTCTAAAAGCTGTGTATGAAAAAGACGTTCTCGCTTTCCTTCATTCAGCTTTTGCTCCTTTGCGGGCATTGATCCTATACGGATTGAAATGACGGCCAAGTCATGCTCCGCTACAAATAATTGTCCAACCTGTTCTGAAGCATACTTTAAAACTCCATAAAGTGATTTACTTTTTGCCGGATCACTGACGTTAATTTCACGCCCGAGCAGTGAGCGACCTTGTTCTTCAAAGCAATCTGTGACATGGTTGCTGCTAGCAAATACCACCTTAGGAATACCCAGCTGCACCGCTGCTAAATACAAATAATAACTAGCTTGAAAAAAGAGCAAAGTCATTTGGTCCATTTCAACTTTATCAACAAGACTTTTTTCTGGTTCAAGCCTTAGTAAATTTATAACGGCATCCGCATCAGCTGGAATCTTCCTTACTAAGTCGTCGAAATCGCAAGCATTCACTGCAATGAATGGTACATCCACCTCAGGCTTTTTTTGATCCATAATAACGACGTTGTATCGATCTTTGAATCCTTTGGCTAATGATACTCCTACCGTCCCTGCCCCACCAAGCAAGACCACCTTCTTCAACTGACCAGCCCCTTAAAAAGCAAAATACTGCTTAGCGTTACGGTAGCAAATTCCTTGAATAAGTTGACCAATCCACTTCTCATCTGCTGGCCACTCTCCCGCTTCGACCCATGATCCAATAAGATTGCACATAATTCTTCTAAAATATTCATGTCGTGTGTAGGAAAGAAAGCTTCGAGAATCGGTTAACATCCCAACAAATTGGCTTAATAAGCCAATGTTGGCTAAGTCATTTAGTTGTTTTTCCATTCCCTGCTTCGTATCATTAAACCACCAGCCTGAACCAAACTGAATTTTTCCTGGTGTATCCCCCTGGAAGCTACCTATTGCCGAAGCAATGACCTCATTATGATTTGGATTTAATGTATACAAAATGGACTGAGGCAGCTCATTCGTTTTATCCAACTCATTTAAAAACAGCGTTAATGATTTGGCGAATGAAAAATTACCAATGGAGTCAAACCCTGTATCTGCACCTAATTGCTTAAACATGCGTGAATTTGTATTGCGCAATGCACCTAGGTGAAACTGCATTGTCCAGCCAAGCGAGTGATACAACTTGCCTAAGAAGAGCAACACGTATGTCTGATATTGTTCCGTTTCCTTTTGCGAAATGGGCTCACCCGCAAGAGCTTTTCTAAAAATTGCTTCAACATCTTGATCACTTGTTTGTTGAAATGGAATGGTTTCAATCCCGTGATCCGCTAAGCGGCAACCTTGTTGATGGAAAAAGTTGGCCCGCGCATCTAATACGTCAAGCAGTTTCTGTAGAGAATCAATTTTGATTCCGCCCGTTGTTTCCAAGCTACTTAAATAATCTGTAAAGTAACTCTTTCCTACCATCAACGCTTTGTCTGGCCTAAATGCTGGGTAAACAGCTGTTTCAAATCGATCCTGTGCAATCGATTGATGAGCCTCCAACCCATCTGTCGGGTCATCAGTCGTACAGATGATTTCAACATTTGACTGCTTAATAATACCTCTCGTAGACAAAGTGGACGACTGGAGCTGTTCTTTTGTTTGCTCCCAAATTCCTTCCGCAGACTCTGCATTTACTAATTCATCAATATCAAAATAGCGCTTCAATTCAAGATGTGTCCAGTGATAGAGCGGATTACCGAGTGTGTATGGAACAGTCTCTGCCCATTTTAAAAACTTATCTTTATCCGATGCTTCGCCTGTAATAAATGACTCATCAACTCCACAGGCACGCATCGCTCTCCACTTGTAGTGATCACCATGGAGCCAAATTTCACTGATGTTGCGATATTGTCGATTTTCCGCGATTTCAATAGGAGATACATGACAATGGTAATCAATGATCGGCAGTTCTTTTGCATAATCATGATAAAGTTTTGCTGCTGTATCGTTTTGTAACATGAACTGATCATGGATAAATGCTTTTCCCGTTTGAATCATTTTAAGTCCTCCATTGGTACAGCGTCCATGTCTGAAAATGTATAGTTCTCACCCGCCATTGCCCAAATAAACGTATAATTGCTCGTTCCTACACCTGAATGAATTGACCAAGGCGGTGAAAGAATTGCCTGCTCATTTTTTAGGACAAGATGGCGGGTCTCATTCGGTTGACCCATGAAGTGAAAAACTCGCGTTTGCGGCTCCATGTCAAAATAAAGATAGGCTTCCATCCTCCGGTCATGCAAGTGCGCCGGCATTGTATTCCACATATTATTCGGCTCTAACAGTGTCATCCCAACCATTAACTGGCAGCTCTGTATCCCCTCTTGATGAATGTACTTGTAAATCGTCCGGCTGTTTGATTCTGCATCTGAACCTAATTTGTTTGGCTCTGCTTCCGAAATCGGCAGAAGTTTTGTCGGGTAGACGCGATGTGCACCAGCAGAAACAAGGTAATACCTTGCTGGACTTGTAGCATCCTTACTTCTGAATTGAACTTGCTTGTTCTCCATTCCAATATAGAGACAATCCCGTTTCACTAATGAATACACTTCCCCGTCAACCGTAACTTCTCCCTCTCCGCCAATATTAATAACGGCTAACTCTCTTCGTTCTAGGAAGTAGTTTGTTTTTAATACATCGGTCCATTCCAACTCCAAAGGTTCAGTTGTTGGAACCGCACCACCGATTACAAGCCGGTCATAGTGAGAATAGGTGAATTGAACACGGCCATCTTCAAAAAGAGTTTCCACTAAAAAAGCATTGCGTACTTCTTCTGTTTGATACGTTTTAAAATCAACTGGATTTACCTCATATCGAATATCCATACTACACTCTCCCTTTTGAATATTATGAACTTAACCAACCGCCGTCAACAGCTAGAATGTGACCATTTACATACGCCGAAGCATCAGATGCTAGAAAAACAACGGGACCTTTTAAATCTTCAGGGGTCCCCCATGTTCCAAGAGGAATTCTTGATGTGATTGATTGATAGCGCTTTTCATCATTTCGAATTGCCTCTGTGTTATCTGTTACCATGTAACCAGGTGCTATTGCATTTACCCTTACCCCTTTCGCACCCCACTCATTAGCCAATGATTTGGTTAATCCCGCCACTGCATGTTTACTTGCCGCGTAAGCAGGTACGCGCAACCCTCCTTGAAAAGACAGCATCGAAGCAATATTAATAATTGACCCTTGCTTTTGTACCAACATTCTCTTACCTACTTCTCTTGACAGTGCAAAAACCGCATCAAGGTTTACCTGTAAGACTGAGTCCCACATCTCATCTGTAAATGCTTCTGCTTCCGCTCGTTTTATCGTGCCTGCATTGTTAACCAAAATGTCAACGCTTTCAACTTTTTGATAAACACGCTCTACAAGCTCAGCTACGCCATTTTTAGTGCTCAGATCAGCATGAATGCCAATAAATGCGCCACCTGCTTGTTCAACCAATTCACCTGTTTCAGCCATGTTGCTTACACCCGCTCCAATAACGGTCGCCCCTGCTTCGGCAAGGCCAATCGCCATTCCTTGCCCGAGCCCTCTGCTGGCTCCTGTAAGCAGCGCCGTTTTCCCTGCTAATGAAAACATCGCCCATTCCCCTTTTGTTCGTTTTTGTTCAATTACGTTTGATATTATCATAACATTCACTCATGTACAATCATTTTCATTGAACGTTAATGCCCAGCGCTTCAATTTCCTTCTTTGTCACCAAATCCAAAGATGAATCCGAGATAATTGAGTGAAGTTCACTAATATCCGCAAATTTCATCAAACCTGTCTGACCAAATTTAGTAGAATCTGCAAGCAACGTCACTTGCTCGCCAACAGCCATGATTTTCTTCTTCCAATCAATATGTTGATGGTTTAAGACGGATAATCCATTTTTAAGCGACACACCTGTTGCCCCAATAAAGGCTTTTTTTACATAGAGTGAGTCCAGCATGCTTGTTGTTTCTGTACTATAAAGAGCTGAAGTTGTGCCCAGACGTGCACCACCTAGCATCAGCAGCTGGATGTGCTCTTTATCATATAAAACAGAGGCAACTAAAATGTCATTTGTGATAACCGTTAATGGTTGATCTCCTAAAATAGACGCAAACGCCACTGATGTGCTTCCACCATCGATTAAAATAACATCGTGGTCAACTAAACTTGCTTTCGCTTTTTCGGCGATTTCTTGTTTTTTCATTCCGTGGCTTTCCTGCCTTTTTTTTATCGGAAACAGGCTCGTTTCCGATTCAGCCAATACAGCCCCACCGTGCACTCGCTTAATTAAATTTTTCTCTTCAAGAAACTCTAAATCAAGCCTAATTGTTTTTTCCGTTACATTAAGTTGTTTGCTAGCTTCTGCAACACGAATCGATCGATGTTCAGCTAAATAAGCAAGCAACTGCTCATGTCTTTCTAAAGATAGCATTTCTTTCACCTCAACACTTAATATCGCACATTTTCGAACCTATGTAAACATAGAAAAAGGTTGTCAAATGACAACCTTCCCTTAACTTATAAATGGAATAACGATCCCACCATAGGCAAATGCAAGAACAATGACCAGAGCGGGGTGTAGCTTCACTTTTGCTAATAAGAAGAATGATACTGCGGCAATAATAAGTGACTGGATCCAACCAATTGACTGCAGGGCATCGTCGAAAATCGTTACCGTTAAGAGAACCATTAACATGCAAATAACCGGCTGGACCGCAAGAGATAGTCCTTTGACGATTGGCGATTGCCTATGCTTTCGAAGTACCCGCATTAGCACGATCATCGCTACAGCCGAAGGGATAACGGTTGCGCTTAAAGCAATAAGTGCACCGCCCCATCCAATTACACTAAAGCCAACATACGCTGCGATTTTTGTTGCAATTGGTCCTGGCAAAGCGTTTCCAAGCGCAAGAACGTTATAAAATTCCTCACTCGACAACCAGTTAAAGCGGTTGACAACTTCTTCAAACATGAGTGGAATAGAAGCGGGTCCACCTCCATAGCCAAGCAAATTGGCAATAAAGAACGCATAAAATAAGTATAGAAAGATCATGACGTTCCTCCTTGCGAGCGAGCTCTCCATTTATCCACAAGTCGGTAATGAAACAGTCCGTAGAATATAAAGACGATTATAACGATACCAGGATGTAGATTAACGAGCTGCAACAAAACAAAAGCAAGTACAAAAGTCGCTATCCCCATAATCCAACCAAATCCTTTTACCGCTTTTTTGCCAAAATCATAAGCCATTTGTGCAAGTAAAACCGCAATAACAGGTGTAACCGCACCAATCATACCGGCAATAATTGCGGAATTACTAACTGCTCCAACGACTGAGAATAGTAGAATCATTGCTAAACTCGTAGGCAGTATATGCCATATTGTCGCCCAGATTGCCCCTGGCCAACCTTTTAATTGATAGCCAAGGTATGCAGACATCTTCGTTGCAACTGGTCCAGGAAGCGTGTTGGCAATTGCCAGCGTTTCACCGAAATCATCATCACTCATCCATTTATATGTATGAACGGCTTCATGCCTAAACAGAGGCATAACAGAAGGACCACCTCCGAACCCAAGCAAACCTGTGCGCAGCATAGCTAACGCTAATTGTTTATATTCCACTTGGACCCTCTCCTTACCTATTCTCTTATCTTATTTAAGTCAAATGCTGGAACCAAACCTTGCTCCATTGCCCGTCCAAGTAAGTTCTCGATGGCTGCATAGCCATCGTTGCCTAAATGCCTAGTAAACTCGTTTACGTATAGATCAATATGCGCTTCCGCTACTTCTTGCTTTAATTCTTGAGCGTGATTCATTACGTAACTGGAAGTTTCCGCAGAATTTTCCCAGGCATACTCGACTGATTTTGTAGCCCATTCACCAATTTCCTGATGGTCCAAATGTCGTTTCGCAATTATTGCTCCGAGTGGTATAGGGAATCCTGTATCTTCTTCCCACCACTGCCCTAAATCTTGAAGTAGATGAAGGTCAAACTCTTTATAAGTAAAGCGCGCTTCATGAATAACTAAGCCAGCATCTACTTCTCCCGCTTTAACAGCCGGCATGATCTGTTCAAACGGCATCACTTTAATCGTTATATGATTGTTCGTTAGTTTCTGCTCTGTCCATAAGCGAAACAATAAGTAAGCTGTTGAACGGTCACTTGGAACAGCAACCGTTTTTCCTTCTAATGAATTTACTTCCTGTTCTTCTTTCGTTAAGACGAGAGGTCCACAGCCTCGCCCAAGCGCACCACCGCTAGGAACAAGCCGATAGTTTTCCAATATGTATGGTAAAGCGGCATAGGAAACTTTCATTACCTCTGGTCCCGTTTGATCAATCGCCCAATAATTTGTTTTATCAATATCAGCATACGTTACCTCAAGCTGCGGTGCCCCCTCGATCTTGCCGTGGACCCAGCCATAAAAGACAAATGTGTCATTCGGACACGGAGAAAAAGCAATCTTCATTTCTATTAACCTCCTTCAGAACTTTAGCAACATCGGTTAACCCATTAAACGCGGCCGAAAAATCCCACTTCGATTTGTCACGGATGCCAACTAGATTGGAAATGGTCCGAATTTCAGCAAATGGAAGCCCCTGTTCTTCAGCTGCTGTAGCAACACCAAATCCCTCCATCGCTTCAGCCAAAGCACCATGCAACGCTCTCGATTGCAGCGTGTCTTCTGTTCCAGTAGCTGTTAGAACCGTTAAGATCGTCCCAACCTTAATTGAACGTTTTTCGGCTATTTTCCCAACAAAGAATGGATTGGTTACAACAGGTACTTCTTGAGAACCAAACCCCAACTCGTCAATAGATAGAAACCCTTGTGGGGATTCTGCACCAATTTCTGGAGCAAGCACACGATCTGCCATCACCACGCTTCCAATCTCTGAATGAGTCGGAAACCCTCCCGCAATACCTAGATTAATGACGCCACAATACGCTTTTTGATTTAACTGATTGGCTGTTCTAACAGCGGCTTTTGCCATCCCAACACCACAAACCAGTACATCAAACCGTGAATCTTTTCCCAACCCCTTTAACAGGGCCTCTTTTTCTTGTTCTACAGATACAGCTAATAATATTGGGAGCTTATCCAACATGCACCATCAAGCCTTTCTAACGATTCTAACAAATTAGTATAGCATAGTTTATTCCTTATCGCTTTCAAAAAAGACTGTTAGAAAATGGTACAATTGATGCCAGATTTGGCATAAGGATCACTAAACCAACCAAAGGAGTGATTAAATGTCAATAAAAAAATGGGCCATTGCTTGTCTACTCGTTGTGTTTGTCACACTCTCTTTTCATTCTGGCCAGGCGGAAGCTTTTAGCAAAGGAAAACCGGATCCAGCTGCTCCACCTGGAACGTGGTACCTTGGCGAAGATCCACCACGAAAAACAGGAAAACCAATTCTATTTATTCACGGACTGACAGGTTCTGCTTCAACCTGGTTCGAACCAAACGACATGTATAAACAAGCGCAGCAGGCTGGGCATCCAACAGCATTTATTAATTTGCACCCCGACAAGTCTTACTGGACAAATGGAGCACTTCTTGCAGAGAAGCTCGCGGAGATGAATCAACATTTCGGCGAGAAAATAATTATTGTCGGGCACAGCAAAGGTGGCGTTGACGCGCAAGCAGCGCTCATACATTATAATGCTGAACAATATGTTTCCAATGTTGTTACGCTCGGAACACCACACCACGGTAGTCAATTAGCCAACTTGGCATACAGTAACTGGGCAGGTTGGTTAGCTGAGATTATTGGAATGCGCTCTGAGGGAACGGATTCCCTGCAAACAGGAACAATGGCAAATTTTCGCGCGCAAACGGATGCTAAAGTAACTTCCCGTTCTGTACCTTTTGCAACCCTATCAGGAAAATCATGGGGATCTTTTGGCTCCTCCCTTTATTTCGGTGGAGCTTATCTTCAGTTTTATGGGACAAATGATGGTGCTGTTTCTGTTACTAGTTCAAGACTTCCTTATGCGGCAGAAATCGCATCTTTATCACTCGATCACTTTGATATCGCTATTGGTCATCGCGTGTTTCCAGATATTCGCAACCAGTTTACAGTGAACGCTGCACAAACCGAGACTGAGAACCTCGTAAATGAAGTCAGTAATCAAATTGTCAGAGGAGGGGAATTTTCCGAAACAGGGGAGCAACGTTTTATCATAGAAGAAGGCGTCTCTAGTAGTACCGTTTCCTTACTTACTAGCACCGAACTGACAAATACCGAACTTGTCTCTCCATCTGGAAATATCATTCCTTTATCATCCGTACAGCCAGAGCATCAAGAAAGCCTATTTAACGGGGCCGTTGCTCATCATTTTGAAATGAAACAACCTGAATCCGGGGAGTGGACCATTAAAATGAAGCAAGCAGGAAAAAATGCCTTTTTGGCGACTATCGCTCTTGAGGGCGGAGTTTCGGAATCAATTGAACCAGAACAGGGAAATGTATTAGCTCAGTTTGATGCAGTAAAAATTGATTTAGATGAAACAACCTATTCGGTGCACGCTGATGATCAGTTAATTGTTGTTGACGAGCCACTCGATTCCGTTTCCATTCATTCTTCTGCTTTAAAACCCAATACGTCACAAACGCTGACAGTGGACATCGCAGGGAAGACTTCAACCGGTGAAGTGTTTGAACGAACCATTATTAAGCACCAATACGTTGATAAAAACGGCGTGTTATACGAGTAAAATACCAATACCGCACTCAACTTTGAGTGCGGTATGCTTTTATACTTTACCTCGAACCAAATAGCGTGAATATGTAATTGCCAATCCTTCTGATGTATTGTGTTTGTTAAATATTTCTGCGACATTCTTTAATTCTTTTTCAAGTGCGGCCAATAAAACGGTTTGTTTTTGACCAAAGCAGGCTAGTTTCAAAACATCAACCGGCGTATGAAGCCATTCCGTACAGCTGACATCATCAATGTGAAACGATTTAAATGCTAACTCTTCTTCAATTACCTGTAGTTTTTGTTTCACTTCACTCTGATTTCGCTCGTTAAATAGATTCGGAAACAAGGTAATCAGTTCTTCGCCTGACTGATCGCCGGGATGAAGCCCCAAAAACGTTCCTTCACTAGACAAATAGTGTTTGAGGATAGCATAGCCCGATGTCGGACCTTTTCGAATAAGTCCGACTTGAAATGGCCGGTTTAAATTTGGAAGATTCTCTTTTGAATTTGCTTTCACAAACGAAAGATTTGCCCTCTCTTTCCGCTTCGCTATCGCAATAAACGCTTCTGATGCATCAATACCAACTGTTCTAAGTGCTGTCTTGCTCCATCTTTCCGTAAAATGACCATCTGCACAGCCAATGTCGAGTACGTCTTTATCTTTGACGAGCAAAGAAGCTTGTTCATCAAACAGATTCTCTCCTGTACGATCACTATATGTAGAAGACCAGTCGTATGAATAGGCTGCAGCTTCCTGTGCAAGCTGGTTGTACCAATCATTTGAATGAGGCTGCTTCCAATCTGGATGGTTCATAAGTTTCATAGCCATCACCTGCCTTTTTGATACAACATATACGCATGTTCAATCTCATCTTCTAGAAAAATAGCTGAAATTTGTTTGAACCCATACTCTTCATACAATTCTTTAATGTAAAATTCTGCTTTTAATTTAATCGTTTTTTCCTTTAACTGATTTGTAAGAAAATCCATTCCTTGCTCCATAAGCACATGACCAAGCCCTTGACCACGATATGCTTTACTAACCAGTACTCTTCCGATGGATGACTCTACATATTCAACGCCGCTAGGAATTAGTCGAGCGTAGGCTGCCACTTCTTTCTCGTTCATCAAAAACAAGTGATAACTTTCTTGATCGATATCGTCTAAATCTTGAAAAATACAGCGCTGCTCCATCACAAACACTTCGATTCTTGCTTTAATAATCGCGTACAGTTCTCCAGGCGATAATTCGTTAAACTGTTTTAGGCTCCACTCCAATTATCATCATCTCCTTTTCCTCTTCATTCTAGCATGGAAGAAAAACAGAAGAGTCTACTACCTTACATTTTTCTCTGATACGACCTGAATGCAAGCAAAGCTAGACCGAGAGATATTGCCATAAACAATACTAACAAAAAGACTTGTTGAGCAATAAATGTCGTATTTCCTGCGTTCATTAAAGCGTGGCGACTACCAGTAATGGCCCAATGAATGGGGTTAAATTGCGCGATTGTCCCAATCCAGTTTGGAACGAGTTCTAGCGGCATAAATAAGCTAGATAAAAATAAAACGGGCATTGTTAAGAAGCCTACAAACGAAGTTAATGCCTGCTCATTGCGTACAACTAGTGCTAGGGCAAGTGAAAGAGCGCCAAAAGAAAGACCAATTAATATAGAACAAATGAGCAATACGATGAATCCAATTAAACCACTCTCAAATCTGGCTCCGAGCAAATAGGCTAGCCCAAGCATAATAACTACCTGAACGGTGACCGTTATCGAATCCCTAAGCAATGGTCCAGCCAGAATGGCTAATCGGTTCGTTGGTGCGACCAAAAAACGATCAAGAATTCCTTGTTTGTCGTCCATAATAATTGACAGTCCCCCATAACTCCCTGCCATTACCGCACTCATTATAACGATACCAGGACTAAAGAAAGAGAGATAAGATGAACTTGCAAATCCGGGAATATCAACAATTGCTTGGAACAGCGCGCTAAACAATAATAAATAAAGAACAGGCTGAATAATGTTCATAATAATGATATAAGGTGATCGGGCGAGCTCAATTAAATGCCTGCGCCCCATGTATAAGGAATGAACGAGAATGGTCATCTTATAGCCTCCTTTTCATGATAATGCTTCCCCGTGTGGAGCAAATACACATCATCTAAGGTTGGCTTAGATAGTGCTATGCCTCTTGGTGAACACCCCGCAGTTTCTAAAACAGTTAAGATGTCGCTTAACTGACTTGATGCATTATGGACAGAAACATGTAAGACAGCACCATTCACGATGCTTCGCTTAGCGACCTCCATATTGGTTAACGCGGCTTTCGCTTTTACAGTTTCCTCTTCATTTGCAAGTTGAAATTCTAATGCCTCTCCTTGCAACTGCTTTTTTAATTGTTGAGGCGATCCTTGAACAACAGCTTTTCCGTTATCGATAATAAGCAACTGATCTGCAAGTGCATCTGCCTCTTCAAGATAGTGGGTAGTTAGAACAACGGTTAGGTTACTATCATTCTTTAGCTTAATGATTTGTTTCCATAAGGAAGCTCTTGCCTCTGGGTCAAGACCCGTTGTCGGTTCATCTAGAAATAAGACAGACGGTCCATGAATAAGCCCCATCGCCAAGTCAAGCTTCCGCTGCATTCCTCCAGAAAATTTTGCAGCCAGCTTATTTGCACTCTTCTCCAAATCAAACTGATTCAATAAGTAGTTCACTCTTTCTCGTAAAGCCCCGCTCTTTAAACCATATAATCTTCCTTGCAGCATCAAATTTTCTCTAGCAGTAAAGGCTAGGTTAACCGCCGTTTTCTGGGCTACATAACCAATTTGGTTTCGAACCGCTTTCTCCTTAATTGATAACCCTTCCACATAAACATCACCTTCGTCCGCTTTTGCCAGAGAGGACATGATTCGAACAGTGGTTGATTTTCCAGCACCGTTTGGTCCAAGCAACCCAAAAATAGAGCCTCTCTCTACTGTAAACTCAATCTCATCAACAACCTTCTCCTTATAAGATTTACTAATTTTCTGTACTTCTATTGCATTCATGCTTCTCACTCCTTTTCTGATAAAAGGTCTTAGCTTGATCAATAAATTGGATGACTTTTTCATCCATTGGGTAAAACATCGGACTATTCTTCTCTGCTTGGATCGCTCCCCACATTGACTCAATTAAGGCAGAATCTCCCTCAAACATCTGATCAACATAATCAAACCATCGTTCTGCTAGTTGTTGCGCTACAGCTGAGTCAGGGGGCTGATCAAGATTTGCACGGACATCTAGTAGCAGTGCCTCCCACTCCTCTTGACTTACATGAGACTGACTTTTCTTAAGCTGCATAATGTAATCAAACTCTTCCTTCTCTAAATACGGTTTAAGCCGTTCTTTTATTGTTTCCTTGCCAGCTTGAAACATTTTAATCATTTCAAATAAAATCGTATGATCGAGCTCCTTCTCCCATTTTAAAGCGTATTGGACGCCCTCAAGCGCTTCTTTTAATTCGTTTAACCGCGCTTGCTCTGCGTAAACCATGTCTAGCTGCGCCTGAATTGACTCTTGCCAGTTCATTCCTTCTAACATTGTTTTTGTCTTGTCCAATGTGAAACCCATATACTTTAAAGCGAGGATTTGCTCGAGCTGTTGTACATCTCCCTCTGAATAAAGCCGGTGCCCTCCAGTCGTTCTTTTCTTTGGTGATAGCAAACCAATTTCATCGTAATAATCTAGCGTTCGCACCGTAACACCGGTCTTTTTAGATAATTGCCCGATTGTGTACATTCCTCTCATCCACCTTTCTCAATTAGTATAAAATAACACGTAACGTGCTGTTCAAGCTTATTTTAAAAATAAAATAAGAACCTGCTGGCCTTGTGGCCCAGCAGGTTCTTCATCTCCGTTTAATCTAATTCTTTTTCATTCTCAAAATTCATTAAAGCTCTCTCCACATTGATTAAATGTTCCATCATAGCCGAATTCGCTCCAGCGGCATCCTTTGCTTCGATAGCTAAATAAATTTGCTCATGTTCGCTGTGGAGTCTATTTAATGTTTGAGCTTTGGCATACAAGCTGATCTTCCTACTCTCATACATTGTTAGGGCAAGCGTATCAGATAGCTTCTGCATCATTTCAATTAATACTCCATTACCTGTAGACTCAGCTAGTGCTAAATGAAATTCAACGTCTGCTTGTTCACCTAGGTCTTTTCCACCTTCAGCAATGGCCATTCGATCAAGAGCTTCTTTTAATTGAACCAAGTGATCTTCACTTCTATGTTCAGCGGCAAGACTTGCCACACCTACTTCAATAATTTTCCTTACTTGAAACAATTCTTGCTTTTCTTTATCAGAAAGAATTCGTCTTCTTCCAACAGGATCAACCATTCCAGAGAAATCAAATTTATTAACAAACGTTCCTTCTCCTTGACGAATCGTCACAAGACCAACTGCTCGCAGTGCACTGAGTGCTTCTCGTACAGCTGAACGACTCACTTCAAAACTAGCTGAAAGCTTTTCAACCGAATCTAATTTTTCACCGGGCTGAATGTCGCCGTTTCTTATCATTTCTTCAAGCTGATCACGGATCACTTCGGAAATCTTTTTGGTTTTTACTTGTTTAAATGCCGTCATTTGACACCTCATTCAAATCTTCTACCCACAGTATAGCACACATAGAAAACGAAGCTGATGCCCTCACGCATCAGCTTCCTTCTTACTTATCATCCACTAAAATATAACAAGCTCTTAAAGGTCCGTGTACACCAACAACTAAACTCATCTCAATATCTGCACTATTGCTCGGACCGGAAATAAAGTTGATGCACGATGGCAAGCGTCCCGCTTGAGCCATTTCATGTATTTTCGTTGTTGCTTGAGTCATTCGAGGTACAAGTGAACTTTTAGGGATAATCGCAACGTAATAACGTGGAAGCAAACTAACAGAACGGCCTTTGCCGCTGCCACTTAAAAGCGTCACCGTTCCAGACTCAGCTAATGTACAATCTGTAAACGTAATGCCGACATCTGCTTTTTCAGCTAATTCAACTGAACGGTTATTCGGATGAGTTTTCCACAGGTCTACATACTCGCGATTTAAAAACGAACTTAGTCCAAATTCATTGAACCGTGGGTCATCCCATGTAATAACGGACTTGGCCTCATATTCAAGCAGAACTTGATCAATGGTTTCCTCTAGGCCAGCAACCGTTGTTTGTTTAAAATCTGTATGAATAGCCAAGCATTGATCTTTTAAGACACTTACCAAATCATCTTGTGAATAGTCTTCCATCACCCGTAATTGTGGGGCATTCTTGTAAGTCGGACGAACAACTCCTTCTGTTATCCGCTCCCGTCCCAGTTGTTTTGCTAAATGATCTAAAAAAGGTTCTCGTTTTTCAATCACTCTGAATCCCCCTTTTTCTGACGAGTTGCATACCAATCACGGAATCGCTCTTTTGCAGGTGCTGGCAGGTTCCGCACATCAGTCCAGCCTTTTAAAGGACCTGGGCCTTTTATAATCGCTCCGTCTTTAACAAAGGGAAACATCATCATAGGTGCCATTTTCGTGCCAATTTTGTATAGAGTTGGTGAACTCACACCCACACCAAAACCTTTCATTGCTAGAACCTCTGCTTTAGATGTACGCTTTTCTTCAGCAATAATGCGCCGGTGCTTAATTAACATTTCGTGCAGTGGGATTTTCACAGGGCAAGCATCTGTACAGGCTGCACATAAACTTGATGCATACGGCAAATCTTTATGATCATCATATCCTTCCAAAAGCGGTGTTAACACTGCTCCAATTGGTCCTGGATATATTGAGCCATAGGAGTGTCCTCCGACGTGACGATAGATTGGGCAAACATTAATACATGCCGCACAACGAATACAATTAAGCGCTGCTTGAAATTCTGTCCCTAAAATCTTCGATCGACCGTTATCAACAATGACAAGATGAAATTCTTCTGGTCCATCCACATCACCATCTTCTCGGGCTCCTGTTAAACCAGTGACATAGCTGGTTAACTTTTGTCCAACAGCACTGCGGCACAGCATACTTACTAAAATATCAAGCTCTTCCCAAGTTGGAACAACACGCTCCATACCCATCACTGTAATTTGTGTTTTAGGCAATGCTGTTGCCAAACGAGCATTTCCTTCATTTGTAACAAGTGAGATGCTTCCAGATTCAGCAACCGCAAAGTTACATCCCGTAATCCCAAGATCAGCCGACAGAAACTCTTTGCGTAATTGTTCCCGCGCAAATAACGTTAGTTCTTGTGGATTCGCTGATTTCGTATAGCCTTTTTTCTCTTGGAATGTATCACGAATCTGTTCTTTGTTTTTGTGCAGAGCCGGTGCGACAATATGAGAAGGTGGATCATGATCATCAATTTGAAGAATGTATTCACCAAGATCTGTTTCGACCACTTCACAGCCCATTTCTTCGAGCGCTTGGTTCATGCTGATTTCTTCAGTCACCATCGATTTTGATTTCACAACTTTTTTCACATTTTTTGCTTTAGCCACTTTTTTAATATACTGATTTGCATCATCTGCAGTTTGCGCAAAATAGACATGGCCGCCGCTTTTGCTGACATTCTCACTTAACTGTTGCAGATAAAAATCAATATTGTTAAGCGTATGAGTTCTTATTTCTTCTGAAAGGTTGCGCCACTCTTCCCAATCTCCAAGTTCCACTTCAGCCTTTGACTTTGAGGTTTTTAATCGTTCTTGGGCAGAGCTAACGGCATTTCGCATAAAATCATCTTGTAAGCCTTTTTCCACTCGCTTTGTAAATTGTGGATCTCCTATTTTTATACCCATTTTTTCACTCCTTGCTGTTTAAAATCTGTGCTATATGCTTCACTTGGACTTTTTGACCATTCCGCTCAATACGTCCGCCGATGTTCATTAAACAACCACAGTCTGCTCCAATTAATACTTCTGCACCCGTACGTTCTATATTGTGTGCCTTTTCTTCAACCATTTGTTCAGAAATAGTTGGCATCTTCACAGAGAAAGTTCCACCAAAACCGCAGCATGTTTCTTTATTCGGTAAAGGCTCAAGTTCAAGTCCGTCTACTTGTTCAAGTAGCTTAAATGGAGCCTCTTTCTCTTTCAGCAATCTCGTCATGTGACAAGACGTGTGGTATGTTGCCTTACCTTGATAAGTTGCTCCTACTTTTTCTACTTTTAAAACGTTTACTAGGAACTGAGTAAATTCATATGTCTTTTCTGACAGCTCCCGAGCACGCGCTTGCCACTCCGGTTCTCCATGCAATAATTCTTCGTACTCATGCAGCATTGCCGCACATGAGCCAGAAGGAAGTACAACATAATCTGAATGAGCAAACGTCTTAATCGTATGCTTCGCTGCTTTTTTTGTATCTTCATGATAGCCGCTATTAAAAGCAGGCTGGCCACAGCATGTTTGCGCTTCAGGAAAATCAACTTCACAGCCGAGTCGCTCTAGTACTTCTACTGTATCTTGACCGACCCCTGGATAAAAGACGTCAGCTAGACATGTCACAAATAACGAGACTTTCATAAACATCCGCTCCTACATGTTTGAACTCTTTTTATTTTGTTTCTTATATGGATACTGTTGACCTGACTGACCGTACTTGATCACTAAGATAACAAGAACAAGTATTACGGCGACTACTAATAATGTGCCAATATTAAAACCAACCCCATGAATGGCTACATACCCTAGACCACCTGCGAACACTAAATAATATGTCAGCGGAATCATCACTTTACGAATAAGTACGCCTTCTTTCCCCACAATTCCTGCTGCTGCAGAAGCAGCGACAACATTATGGACGCAAATCATATTCCCAGCAGCCCCACCAACCGCCTGCAGTGCGACAACGGTTGCAGGATTACCACCTACGTTTTCAGCCGTTCCAAACTGAAAGAGAGAAAACATCATGTTGCTTATCGTATTACTTCCTGCAACAAATGCTCCAAGTGCACCAATCGCAGGTGCTATTACTGGCCAATTGTCGCCTGTTAAATTGGAAACCGACTCTGCCAGCAAAAGCGGCATGCTTTCATAGCCAAGTGCATTTATATCTGAATTAATAAAGACTTGTACTAGTGGTACAGAAAACAATAAGGCTGGTGCAGCAGAAATAATCATTTTGGCAGAGCTCGAGAGTGCTAATCCATATTCCTTCCCAGACATTTTATAAAGAAAGAAACCTATCGCTGAAACAACAATCATAATAAATCCAGGAAGAAATAGAGGTGTACTTTCGATCGAAATTGACGTACCAAGTACATTCTCAAACTGAATTGAAGCTTGTTTTAACCAATTTCCAAAGGGTAGGTCATTCATTCTTGTGATTACAAGTAAAAATCCAAAAAAATATATGGAGACCATGCTTTAATAGGTGAAATCGTCGGTTGAATGAGACGGTCCGCAGAAAGTGCACCAGTCCATTCAGGATCCCATTTGGAAGAATTCGCAAAATCCCACGTCTCTTTTGGCATAAACCATCCTTTTTTAGCTGCTGGAACAACAAGTGCCATTCCAATTAATCCTCCAAATAAGGAGGGGAACTCTGGTCCAAGTAAATTTGCTACGATTGCATACGGGACTGTAAATGCGACACCCGCGAATAAAGCAAATTTCCATACTTGAAGACCTGCTCGAATTGAACGCTTTTCTCCAAAAAAGAGTGTTAACATCATAACCATGATAAGCGGAATAAAGAGGCCAATTAGACCGTGAAAAATAGCAACTTCTCCGCCAATTGCTCGTATGTATGCATCTGTCGTCATGCCAAGTGAAGATGCAGCCGCGTTTACATTTTCTGATCCTGTTAATCCCGAACCAACGCCAATTAGAATGGGAGTGCCTACCGCACCAAAAGAAACAGGTGTTGATTGAATGATAAGCGCCACCATGACAGATGCCATTGCTGGGAATCCGACTACAACAAGTAATGGTGCTAGTATCGCGGCTGGAGTTCCCCAACCAGATGCACCTTCAATAAAAGAACTAAAAAGCCAACAAATAATTATAGCCTGAATTCGGCGGTCTGGTGATATACTCGTAAAGCCTTGTCGGATTGTATGAATCGCTCCACTTTCACGAAGTGTATTGAGCATGAGTACCGCACCGAAAACAATAAACAAAACTTCTACAGCAGTCATAACACCTTTCATACTAGATGCCGCTATTTGATTTACAGGGACTTGCCAAACAAAAAACGCCACAAGCACTGTAATAACAAAAGCAATCGGCATTGCTCGCTTAGCTGGCCATTTTAAAATAACTAAAAATAAGAGAACAGACAGAATTGGCGTTAGTGCAATTAAAGACAGCCAACCTACACCCATCGCATTTCCTCCTCGAACATATCCATTATATCATAAGGTCATCTGATGACCTTATGTAAGCCTTTACACTATAACGGAGATTCTGTTGTATGGCAAGAGAAATTTTGTGTTTGACGGGGAAGAAATTGAGCTTAAAGAAGATGATGATGTCTATAAACGCCACCTAGAAAAACGAACCGAAAGACCAAGCCAAGGAAAGAACCCTCAACTTTAATACTAAAATGTTGAATTCCCGATCCTATCATTTAAAACGTCCCTCCTGTTTTTAATTAGGAGTATAATACCATGGAATATGCTGATTAAGAGAAATTTCCTATGTTACAAGAATCGACATAAGATGCGTGCTTTCTCTTATTGATTCGCTTATAATACTTGTAGAAAGGAGCGAATTTACTTGACCGATAATCAATTCCGCCAGATTATGACCGCTTTTAAAGAAGTCAACTCCCATTTAGCAGAACTTCGAACCGATGTTGACATCCTTAAGAAAGACGTTACTGTACTCAAAAAAGATGTTGCCGTACTGAAAGAAGACGTTGCTCAATTAAAAAACGATATGGTTGAGCAAAAGGCGATATCAAAAGAATTACAAAAACACAGCGAACATTCTTCCATCACTTTTGACTTTATTAAAGACAAGCTTATCAACCACGAACGAGACATCTATGCGTTAAAACATCACTCTTAATTCACACAAAAAAGCAGGGCAGCTGCTTATGCACTGCCCTGTTTATCTTTGCTTTTATTCGACTCCTTCAAGCCATTCATCGACTTGTTCTTGATTATCTTCTACCCATAACTTCGCTGCATCTTCCGGGTCCATGCCTTCTTCTGCGATATTAAGCATGACTTCGTTCATATCATCCGGAGTCCAATAAAATTGATCCAGAATACGGAATGCATCAGGATCTTCTTCTTCCAAACCTTCTCGCACAATTGTCCGGATTTCTCCATTTGCTTCAAACACGCCCAATGGATCTTCTAAAAACCGCAAATCATAGGAATTGAATTTCCAATGCGGTTGCCAAGCGGTCACAACAATTGGCTCTTCGGCTTCATAACGATCTCCAAGTTGTTGCGTCATAAAGGCATCCATACTACTAGAGATTGCCAAATCTAAATCATATTCTTCAACCGCCTTTTCAGTAGCGATCATCACACCGGCACCAGCATCGATTCCGGTTATTTCATTTACAATTTCTGGCGTTAAATCTGCAATGCTCTCAACATCCATATACGTTGGTACAGCAAGACCTGTCTGAGCACCTTCCAAATTAGCACCTAAATCAACAATCTCATTTTCATAGCGTTCATAATCAGCACGCATGTCCTCAGGTAACCATCCCGCAACATGGCCATCTACATCTCCACCTGCGACACTTTGCCACATGACACTTTGCTCAACAACCGTTAATGTGACATCATAACCGGCTTGTTCCAATGCTTCTTTAATAACGTGATTGGATGCAAGTTCCGAATCCCAAGCAACGTAGGTTAATTCAATTTCCTTTGTATTTGTGCCTTCACTAGTATCATCGTTTCCACATGCGGCTAATACGATTGAAGCAACCGCAATCATTGACCATAATTTTTTTTGCAACTTGCATCTCTCCTTAAAGTTTTGTAAAATTAATTTAAAATGAATTGAACAATTTAAACACAATAGTAACATAGCCATTTAATCTGTCAATGAATAACGCTTTCATAATTAGAATCAACGATCTTGCTTTCTTTAAAGCAAGCAGATATACTAACGCTACAATTTGACCAAAGAAGAAGATAAAAGGGGTGTTTTCATGGAAAACGAAACAAATCAACGGGACGATATTGACCGTATTCATTCCATCATAAAAGATGGAATTGCTGATACGATGGACATTTACGGAGTGAACCGTTCCATTGGACAACTGTATGCCACCCTGTACTTGAATGAACATCCGATGAATCTTAATGAGCTCCGTGATGAACTTGGAATGAGCAAGGGTAGTATGAGTATTGGCGTGCGCAAACTAATGGAAGAAAATATTATTCATCGTGTTTACCGCAAAGGCGAACGCAAAGATCTGTATGAAGCGGAAAGAGACTTTTTTAAATTTTTTACGTCCTTTTTTACGCGCCGATGGGAACGAGAACGTACTGTTAATATGAAAGCAATTGAACAAGCTGTCCCTCAATATGAAGCACTTATTAAAAATCCAGAAACACCTGATGATATTCAGGAAGAAGCCGAATATACGCTTGCAAAGATTAAAGCCTCGCTCGATTATTATGAGTTTCTAGATTTACTTGTAACACAATTTAAAGAGGGCAATTTAGCACAAGACATTATTGAAAGATACAAACAAGATAATTGAGCCTCCCTAAAAAAGGGTAGGTTCTTTTTTTGACAAGATAAACGATCAATGTTAAATTTATTTTTGTATTAATTGTTTAATATATTTTAAACAAAATGAAAGGTGGCTATCCGATGCACATCCAAATGTATATAGATGGAGAGTGGACTGAAGCAACTGAAGGAAATAAGCGAGAGATTATTAACCCGTTTAATCAAGAGGTTATTGCTACAGCTAGTGAAGGCACTCGCTCTGACTCAGAAAAAGCAATCGCCGCTGCTCGAAAAGCTTGCGATGAAGGAAGTTGGGCAAGCACACCTGCAAGTGAACGTGGAGAAATGGTTCGTTTAGTCGGACAAAAAATCAAAGATAACCGTGAGGAATTAGCTCACTTAGAAACGTTGGATACCGGGAAAACGCTAGAAGAAAGCCTAGGTGACATGGACGATATTGCAAATGTCTTTTTCTACTTTGCAGGACTTGCTGATAAAGATGGCGGCGAAGTAATTGAGAGCCCATTACCAGACTCAACAAGCAAAGTTGTTCGAGAACCAATTGGTGTTTGCACACAAATCACCCCTTGGAATTATCCACTCTTACAAGCAGCGTGGAAACTAGCACCTGCTCTCGCTGCTGGTAATACGCTCGTTATCAAGCCAAGTGAAATTACACCACTTACAACAGCAAAAGTATTTGAGTTCTTTGAAGAAGCTGGTTTCCCTGCCGGGGTTGTTAACCTTGTACTTGGAACAGGCGCAGAAGTTGGTGCCCTTCTTTCAGAAAGCAATGATGTCGACCTTGTTTCCTTTACCGGTGGCATCGAGACTGGAAAAACGATTATGCAAGCAGCTAGCGGCAACGTGAAGAAAATCGCGCTTGAACTTGGTGGTAAGAATCCAAACATCGTTTTTGCTGACGCTGATTTTGAAACAGCCGTTGATCAAGCGTTAAACGCTGTCTTCTTCCATGCAGGTCAAGTATGTTCCGCCGGTTCAAGACTGCTTGTCGAAGAATCGATTCATGATGCGTTCGTTGAAAAGTTAGTTGAACGAGCTGCTTGGATTAAGCTTGGGAATGGATTTGATGAAACAACTGAATCTGGCCCACTTATTTCTGCAGAACACCGGGAAAAAGTTGAGCGTTACATTCAAATTGGACTTGATGAAGGTGCGACTCTTGCTGTTGGTGGAAAGCGTCCAGAACAAGCTGATTTAAAAAATGGTTTCTTTTTAGAACCGACGATCTTTACAAATTGTAAAAATGATATGCGTATCGTCCAAGAGGAAGTCTTTGGTCCAGTCTTAACAGTTGAGACGTTTACAACGGCAGATGAAGCCATTGCAAAAGCAAACGATACAATTTATGGTCTTGCTGGTGCTGTATTCTCAACGGATATTGATAAAGCAGAAATGGTTGCTGGGAAGCTACGTATGGGGACGGTTTGGATCAATGATTTCCACCCATACTTTGCACAAGCGCCATGGGGAGGCTATAAACAATCTGGGTTTGGTCGCGAACTTGGTAAGATTGGACTTGAGGAGTATACAGAAGTAAAACATATTTTCCGTAACAAGAACCCTCAACCAGTTGGTTGGTTCAAATAATAGAAGGTTCATAAATTCTAAAAAGGAAAAAGGAGAGATTTTAATGAGCATGCATATGAAAGTAGAATCGATGCTAGGTTATCATACATTTGAGGTACCAACGGCAATTAAACACGGTATCGGAGCTATTAAAAATCTAGGTGAAGAGATGCAAGCTTATGGGTCAAAGAAAGTTCTTCTCGTTACGGATCCAGGAATCTATAAAGCTGGCGTAACAAAACCAGTTGAAGAAAGCTTGAAAAAAGCAGGCGTTGAGGTGGTTTTATTTAATGAAGTAGAACCAAATCCTCCAACTCGTTTAATTGCTCGAGGCTCTGCATTTTATCTTGAAAATGACTGTGATGGTCTTGTCGCTGTCGGAGGTGGATCATCAATGGATACGGCAAAAGCCATTGGGGTTGAAGTGACTCATGAAGGTAGCGTGCTTGATTACGAAGCAGCTGACGGGAAAAAACCTTTAGAGAATCGCATACCTACACTAGCAACCATTCCCACAACGGCAGGGACAGGGTCTGAAGTAACTCAATGGGCCGTTATTACAGATGAAGAGCGTGAATACAAATTTAATACGGGTGGTCCGCTAATCGCCGCTCATCTTACCATTATTGATCCAGAACTTCACACATCAATGCCTCCACATGTAACAGCTATGACTGGTATTGATGCAATCGCACACGCGGTTGAATGTTACACAATGAAGTATGCACAACCTGTAACGGACGCGGTTGCTTTACTTGCCATTGAATATGCAGCAACGTACATTCGTCGTGCTTATTCTGACGGAGATGATATAGAAGCTCGTTATGGTATGGCCCAAGCAGCAATGCTTGCTGGACTTTCTTACGGAAGTGAATCAGCTGGTGCAGCACACGCAATGAGTCAATCGCTTGGCGGAATGGTACCAGTTGCCCACGGTCAATGTGTGGCTGCGATGATGGGTCCTGTCATGGAATTTAACTGGATGGGTGCACCTGGACGCTTCGCACGCATTGCGCAAGCATTCGGTATTGATACAGCAAATATGACAACAAATGAGGCAGCCAAAGCAGCTGTGAAATATATGTACGAACTTGTCGAAGAGCTTGAAGTACCCACTTTAGAAGCACAAGGCGTTGATCCTGAACAAGTAGAACGTTGGTCAAAAGAAGCGTTAAAAGACCCACAAACTGTTGGTAATCCGCGTGATTTAACACAATCAGATTACGAGTGGATCTACAATCGTTGCTTTAACCTTGTACCTTCAACCATTTAATTTAGACGTTAAAAAGCAGAACCAACCCAGGGTTGGTTCTGCTTTTGCTATTACCGCAACTTTATTGGTAATTTTTTTAGCCCTCGAATAATTAAACTTTGGCGCCATTCTAACTCTGGTAGGTCTGCATCAAGCGCCAGATTAGGAAAGGCTTCCAGTAATACGCGGATCGCAATCTCTCCTTCTAACCTTGCCAGTGGTGCTCCTAAACAAAAATGAATCCCTTTCCCAAACGCAAGATGGGGACTTTTCTCACGCGTAATATCGAGCTTTTCAGGTTCTTTAAATACATTCGGATCATTATCAGCCGAAGCTAACGAAACGAGCACATGATCTCCTTTTTTAACTTGTTGCCCCATGAACTCAAATGATTCCCTTGCCCACCGGTCTGTGCTAAATTCAACTGGACCATTGTAGCGTAATAGTTCTTCGATAGCTTGTGAAGTTAAGGAAGGATCTTTTTTTAGTTGTTCAAATTGGTCTGGATGTGTTAATAAGGCTAACACTCCATTTGCAATTAAATTAACGGTAGTCTCATGTCCAGCAACAATTAATAACATGATCACACCATATAGCTCTCGAACCGTTAACCGATCCCCTCCTTCTTCTACTTGAATTAACTCTGACAATAAATCTTCTTTAGGCTGCAACCGTTTTGCTTCAAGTAGCTGCTCTAGGTAATGATGAAACTCATGCATTGCTGTTTCAAATTCTTCATTAAAAGATGGTTCATCGCTAACCTCAACCATCACATTCGACCAGCGTTGAAAGTCTAGACGATCTTCAGAAGGGATACCAAGTAGTTCACATATTACAATAATGGGAATTGGGAATGCATAGGCTTCAATAAACTCTATCTGTTCTTTTCCATGCATTAATGCTGCTTGTTCTTGGGCAATTTCTTCAATCCTTCCTCTTAATCGCCCAATCTTCTTTGGTGTAAACCCTCTTTGTACAAGGCTTCTAAGACGCCTATGGTCAGGAGGATCAACAAATAACATGCTATGGGCAATCGGTGTTAAATTCTCCGCCGTCACATCATCAGGAAAGACCGTTCTCATATCTTTTATGAATCGCTCATCTCTTAGCACCGCTTCAGCAGCTTCATACGAAAAAGCCATCCATGAATGCGCAATTCCATTATGAATCTTCACTTTTGCAAATGGATGATGATCGCGAATCTCTTTATAGTACGTATAAGGACTTTGGTGAAATTGTTTTGAGAATAAATCCATTGGCATTGTAGTCATTGCTTCCATCTCCCTTATTTCATTTACCTCAATACAATACATTCTAGATAAACTTAATGAATCCTTTTGTAATAATAAGGACTAAACAACGAAAAAGACCGCCTCTGCTTAAGCAGAGGCGGTCTACATTTTTATTAAGGATAGAAAACAGGTGCATTTGGACCTAGCGGAAGACCTGTGAAGATCCAAATAATAATCATAGCGGACCACGAAATTAACAACCAGATGGAGAAAGGTAACATAACAGAAATTAATGTCCCAATTCCCATATTCTTATCGTATTTCTGTGCAAACGCTATAACAATTGCAAAATAAGTCATTAGTGGTGTAATGATATTTGTAGAAGAATCGGCTACACGGTAAACTGCCTGTGCTAGCTCAGGAGAATAACCGATTTGCATCATGATTGGCACAAAAACAGGTGCCATCATTGCCCATTTCGCTGATGCACTACCAACAAATAAGTTGATAAAGGCAGTGATAATTAAGAAACCAATTACGACCATTATGCCATCCATATTAAGCGATGTGAGTAACTCACCACCATAGATTCCCATAACTAACCCTAAATTTGATTCATTAAAATATGCGACAAATTGACCTGCAGTAAAGGCAAGAACGATGAACATCCCCATTGAAGCCATTGTATCTGACATTTGGTTTGCAACGTCTTTGTCATTTTTAATTGCTTTGGTCACAATCCCATAGACCAAACCTGGAATTAAGAATAATAATAGAATAACAACAACAAGTGAATCCATAAACGGTGAAACAACAATTGGGCTATCGCCTGTCCCACGCATTGGTCCCCACTCAGGGAAAACAAGTAAGCTCATTAAACCTGCTGAAATAACAAAAGAAATCAATGCATAAATTAACCCTTTTTTCTCAATTGGCTTCAGTTTATCAAGATCCCCGGTATAATCACCCTTATATTTTCCTAAACGAGGTTCAACAACCTTTTCAGATACTAGAGTGATGACAAACGTCACTAAGAAGGTGGAAACAATAATAAACCACCAGTTCATTGCATTGTTCATTTGATCCGCATACGCTGGATCAATGGTAGCAGCAGCCTGCATTGTCATCTCACCAAGCATCGGATCAGTTGCTGATAACATTAAATTCGCACTGAATCCACCTGAAACACCCGCGAAAGCTGTTGCTAAACCAGCAAGTGGATGTCGACCAAGCGCAGCATATATAACAGCTCCCAGTGGAGGCAATACAACATAACCTGCATCAGAAGCAACGCTGGACATAACTGCCGCAAATACAAGTCCTGCTGTAATAAGACGGTTTGGAATTGAAAGCACAAAACCTCTCAAACCAGCACTTATTAACCCACTACGTTCACATATACCAATACCAAGCATTGTTGCTAAAACAACACCAAGTGGCGCAAACCCGATAAAATTGTCGACCATGCTCGTAAAGATATAAGAAATACCTTCGCCACTCAATAAGTTTTGAACCTCTACGGTTTCTCCTGGATTAGCTGGATCATCAACAGAAACTCCGAAACTTGCAATGATAGCGGAAGCAATAAGAACTAAACCAGCAAGGATTGCAAATAAATTAACTGGGTGTGGTAATTTATTTCCAACCCTTTCAATCATGTCTAAAAAGCGTTGAAAAGGTCCGCTTTTCTTTACGTTTTCTGCCATTTCTCACCCTTCTTTCTGTTCCATTTCCATTATCAATCATTATGTAAAAGATCTGACAATTTAGTAAGGAATTCTATGATAAGTACCACATGTTATACAATGTTAAACATCCATTCACAAAATTGCAAGGAACCTTTAAAAATTATACAAATAAAATTTTTCCAAAGGATCAGTTTCTTGAAAATCAAAAAGGACAGAGGTATAGAACCTCTGTCCTTTTTGATTAAATCATTACTTTACACATATCTTTAGTAAATTCAACTGGATCTTCAAGCGGGAGCCCTTCAATTAATAAAGCTTGGCTATACAATAAATTTGTATAGAGCGATAGCTTTTCTTCATCAGTATCAAAAGCATGTTGAAGTGACTTAAACACTTCATGATTGCTGTTTAATTCAAGCACTTTTTCTGCTTTTACATGTTGATTATCAGGCATAGCTTGTAAAACTTTTTCCATTTCAAGGGTAATTTCACCGTCAGCTGCAAGGAAGACGGGGTGCGTTTTTAAGCGCTTGGAAGCTCTAACGTCTTTAACTTTACCCGAAAGAATTTCTTTCATCTTAGTAAACATTTCCGTATGCTCTGGTTGAGTTTCCTCTTCTTCTTTGTTTTCATCGTTTAACTTTAAATCAGAGCTAGAAACGGAAGTGAATTCTTTTTCACTGTAAGAGCGCAACATCTTAATTGCAAATTCATCTACATCTTCAGTGAAGTAAAGAATTTCATAACCTTGCTCAGCGACCATTTCAGTTTGTGGAAGCTTCGCAATGCGATCAATGGATTCACCAGTTGCATAGTAGATCTGCGTTTGATCTTCTTTCATTCTAGAAACATAATCAGTTAGAGAAACAAGCTTTTTCTCCGTTGAAGAATAGAACATAAGCAAGTCTTGTAAATCATCCTTATTCGCACCAAAATCATTATAAACACCAAATTTAAGCTGACGACCAAAGGCTTTGTAGAACGTTTCATACTTCTCTGGTTCTTTCTTCATCATTGTTTTTAATTGGCTCTTAATTTTAGACTTGATATTTTTTGCGATTAATTGGAGCTGGCGATCATGCTGCAGCATTTCTCTAGAAATATTCAGCGAAAGGTCTTCTGAATCAACCATTCCTTTTACAAAGCTAAAGTAATCTGGGACAAGCTCCGCACTCTTCTCCATAATCAAAACGCCGTTCGCGTAAAGCTCAAGTCCTTTTTCAAATTCCTTCGAATAGTAATCAAAAGGTGTACTCTCCGGGATAAATAAGATCGCGTTGTAGCGAACCGCGCCATCAACAGCAACGTGAATATGCTCAAGCGGTTTATCAAATCCATAACGCTTGTCTTGGTAAAATTGCTCATAATCATCATCTGTTAGTTCACTTTTGTTCTTGCGCCAAATAGGAACCATACTGTTTATGGTTTGTTCTTCTTGGAATTCTGTATACTCGTCTTCATTTTCTTCATTAGGCTTACTTACCGTTACATTCATTTTTATCGGGTAGCGAATAAAATCAGAGTACTTTTTAATAATTTGCTTAAGACGGTACTCTTCTAAATAATCATCAAATGACTCTTCATCACCGTTTTCTTTTAAATGAAGCGTAATTTCGGTTCCTACTTCATTTTTCTCAGCCGGCTCAATTGTATAACCATCTGTTCCATCAGATTCCCAACGAAACGCCTCTTCGCTATCGACAGAACGACTGAGAACCGATACTTTATCAGCAACCATAAAAGCAGCGTAAAATCCAACACCAAATTGACCAATGATGTCATGTCCATCTTTAATCTCGTTTTCTTTTTTAAATGCTAGTGAGCCACTCTTGGCAATGGTTCCTAAATTGGCTTCCAGTTCAGCTTTTGTCATACCAATTCCAGTATCTTTTAACGTCAATGTCCGCGCGTCTTTATTTGCTTCTATGAAAACTGCATATTTCTCTTGCTCAAATTCGAGTGAATCGTCAGTGAGTGAGCGGTAGTACATTTTATCGATCGCATCACTAGCGTTTGAAATAAGTTCACGTAGGAAGATTTCTTTTTGAGAGTAAATTGAATTTACCATCATTTCCAGCAAACGCTTGGATTCTGCTTGGAATTGTTTTTTCTCCATCTTAAACACTCCTTCTGTCGATTGATTCTTTTTTAGCACTCTACTCTTGCGAGTGCCAACCATCTTCATTTTACCTAATTTGTTTACAACGTCAATAGGCTATTCTTGTTTTCCATTGACCTTTTCAAAAAAAGGGGACACGTAAAGGTCGGACAAAACGTCGTATTCTACGAACACTAATACAAACCCACTAAAGAAAAAACAAATCTCAGCCTTTAACGCAAAAAAACACAGCCCATAGTCTTCAGACTCGTCGACTCGTGCTGACCGTTTGAAATCCCCTTTCTTCTAATACTTGTTCTCATAAACGCTACGAAAAGACGATCAATCCGAACAAAGACTAATCATCTTTTCAGTCTGTTTATATCCTCTTGTCCTTGTCTCTTAAAAGGCATTAATCTAAATATTGGTGAACAAAGCGCAACACACGCTCCTTGTATTCTTCTGGTTTCTCAAATTTCGCTGCAACGTGGTCAGCACCAGATACAATCCATAATTTCGTTTCCCCTGTGGCTTGTGCATAAAGCTCTTCTGACATATAAGTAGGCACTAAATCATCTTGATCTCCATGAATTAAAAAAAGAGGTGGCGTGTTTCTTTTCACTTGTTTTAACGCAGATGCTTCTTCAAAGGAGTAACCAGCTTGGATTTGAGTAATGATACTCCCTAATTGAATAAAGGGAAAGCTAGGTACATTAAACAGGTTTTCTAGTTGATGTGATAACTCATCCTCAACAGATGTGTATGGACTGTCCGCCACAACCGCCTTTACCTGTTGTGGCAGCTTGTCTTCTCCAGCGGTCATCAGTGCCGTTGCTGCTCCCATCGATTCGCCATGTAGGACAATCTGGTTAATTCCTTTTTCTATAATAAGCTTTTCCAACCAATTAATTTGATCCAATCGATCTGGCCAACCAAAGCCTATAAAGTTGCCTTCACTCTTTCCGTGTGCTCTCGCATCTGGAATGAACAGATCAAACCCTTGCTCAGCATATAATGCGCCTGCTAGCCCCATCTGATCACTTACCCCTCTATATCCATGAAGCAACAATGCCAACTTATCCGTTTCTTGTTCATTTTTAATATAGCGCCCATAAAGCGTTAAGCCATCATCAGTTACTTGTTCAAGTATTTCTACTTCCTGTTGTGACAGCCACGCCTCGCCTTTTTCAATTAATTCCATCATTGTCTCAACTTCTTCATCTACATGGTTGTACTCTTCTCCAGCATAAAGCTCGAATGTATCTGTATCACGAGCAATAGCCATGTCAAACAGATAAAGGCTTGCGGCAATTAAAGCTCCAAACCCGAGCAGAACAACAGCTGATCCTGTCCACACCCATACCTTAGACTTTCTCTTCATACTCAATCTCCTCATTAGGTCTTCATTCATTTTAAAAAAGTTGATTTTATCTTCCCTAATTTGTTCGAGAATCATGAGTATAATTCCTCAATCATAATTTTAATAAACACTTTTATTGCTATAAAGAAGCTTTCCTAGATAACTTCTTAGGGACGATCATGTTCTTTTCTCACCATTAAACCAATCTGCCGGATAATCCATATGTAAAAAAGGTACTTTAGTATTTATTTCTCCCTCAATTCGCTTTATACCTAAAGAGGTTCCTTGTAGCCAGCTCTTAAAATCGATTACTGTTGGTGGTTGATTTGGTCCTAGCGTAAACCAAGCTTGTAATGCTGTTGGAAAGTAAACCGATGTGTGAATCGTTCCTGCCCAACTTTCATAGAGATCTGAAAAAATCCCTTGATCACTGTGATTAAATAACTTGTACGCCTCGTCCACAATCATTTCTTGCTGTTGATTTTCCTTTAAAACAGCAAGCCGTCGTTCTGAGTCAATTAAATGGTGACGGTTTTCTGATTTCTGTTCTTCAAAATGATTGGTACAGCGGATTGAAGTGCGGACAACAACATCACGAGGGGACGCTTCAATAATCGCTGTTTCGCCAGTGCGATCATAAACAACATAACTAAAGGAATGGCGATGGGGGATGTGTTTTAAAAGCTGAATCGCTTCCTTCACGCTAGCACATGTTTCTAGAATAAATCGCCCAATCATACAACAAATAAAACCTGCACCCGGTCGCTTTCTGTTCATAAAATTATAACCCATCGCAAGACCTGCTTCGTTAATTCCATCCATGCGCCCTGTTATGCGTTGACTTGGAGCCGCTGTCGCAAGCCCTCCATCTGATGGTTGATAGAGCATATATCTGCCATCATATGTTTTTGGATGATAATCATAGTTTCGAATTAAATAGTTAGAGCCTGTTGCAATTGAGCATCCTGATTTATTATACGGCACTCGATACCCACCAAACTCAGCTAATACCTCTTCAATTGGCCATTCCAGCGCTTGCTGCAAGCCGAGTAACTCCTGCCAAATTGGCTTTGAAATAACTTCAATCTCTCTTTTTGCTTCTTGGACGTCAATTGAAAAACGCTTTTTCCTAACCTTCCACTGATTTTCGCGATTACGAACAATATAAGAATCTTTCAACTTTAAACCTTGTTGGTAGCCAAATTATTCATGGGAGCCTCTAAAAGTAATCAGTTCACTATACACTTGCTTCATTCTTCCACCCCTATCTCCGCTTCTATTCTTCGGGCAATTTCTTGTCCAAAATGCCCTAAATCTCCATTGATATAGGCTTTCATCGTTCCAGCACCTATGCTTTCAATCAACACTTTCTCTAATTCAGGCGCTAAATGATATGGAGCTAATTCACTTTTTAACAGCACAGCCGCTCGTATCCCTACTTCTGTTGCAAGTGTCGATAATGTCGGTGCTAGCTTACTATCCCCCCGCTCAACTGTTCCAATCAATGAAAAAATATTTTTTAATGGCTTAAAAAGCTTTTCGCTCGTGTCAATAATAACGTAAGCTGACTGTCCGAACTCCATTGAACCTGCATGACCAATGATTTTAGCGTCTACAAAATAAACATGCGGGTGTCTACTACGCAATTCCGTTGAAATGAAAGCTTTGGTTGCAGTATTAACAATAATTGTATCAGTCTTGCAAAATGCCGCTACTTCAGCTGCTACAGTAGCAATTTGATCAGCTGGCACAGAGAGGAGAATTACTTCGCACGTACTTAAACCTAGTGGTTCATCCACATATTGTGCCTTTAGCTCATCTGCCAGTACTTTTGCACGCTGTGAGCTTCGGTTATACAACGTTAACGTATAATTCGATACTAGACATTTGCTAATAACAGAACCCATTCTACCCGTGCCAACAATCCCAATTCTCATATAAGCACTCCTTATATTTTGAAATTGACTCTTTAAGCAGTATACATTGTATGGCTTTTCCAACACAAAAAAAGAACTTGGCATGGTTTTTGCATTATAAATAGGGAATCGAATTTGAAGGAGGATTTTTATGTTACAACCATACAAACACGAACCATTCACAGATTTTACAATCGAGGAAAATAAACAAGCTTTGCTCGACGCGATAAAGAAAGTCGAATCTGAACTAGGTGGACATTATCCCCTTGTGATAAACGGTGAGCGCGTTGACACTGAGCAAAAAATTACATCTTATAATCCCTCTAATAAATCCGAAGTAATCGGAACAACTGGAAAAGCAACGAAAGAACACGCGGAGCAAGCCATTCAAGCAGCAAGCACTGCATTTGAATCTTGGAGAAAAGTAACTCCTGCAGAGCGAGCGAATATTCTTGTTCGCGCAGCAGCTATTGTCCGTCGACGTAAGCATGAATTCTCTGCTTTACTTGTAAAAGAAGGTGGAAAGCCTTGGAAAGAGGCAGATGGTGATACAGCTGAAGGAATTGATTTCTTAGAATACTATGCACGTCAAATGATTGAATTAGCAAACGGCAAACCAATCATCAGTCGCGAAGGTGAACAAAACAGCTACGTCTACACGCCAACAGGTGTAACGGTTGTCATCTCGCCTTGGAACTTTGCTTTTGCCATCATGGCTGGAACGACTGTAGCACCTTTAGTTACAGGGAATACGGTTCTTCTTAAACCAGCAAGCACAACGCCTGTAATCGCTGCAAAATTTGTAGAAGTATTAGAAGAAGCTGGCGTACCTAAAGGCGTGATTAACTTTGTCCCAGGTAGCGGAAGTGAAGTCGGTGATTACTTAGTCGAGCATCCAAAAACAGCGTTAATTACGTTCACTGGTTCTCGCGATGTCGGCGTGCGCTTATACGAAAAAGCAGCAGTTGTTCAAAAAGAGCAAAACCACTTAAAACGCGTTATCGTTGAAATGGGTGGAAAAGATACAGTTGTTGTAGATAGCGAAGCCGATATTGAAACAGCTGTAGACGCTATTGTCGTATCTGCGTTTGGCTTCTCTGGTCAGAAATGTTCAGCAGGCTCAAGAGCGGTTATCCATGCAGACGTTTATGATGAAGTCGTTGAGAAAGTGGCTGCACGCACAAAAGAATTGACGGTTGGAAATCCAGCTGAAGCAACTAACAACTATATGGGACCAGTAATTGATCAAGCAGCATTTGATAAAATCACAGGCTATATCGAGATTGGAAACGATGAAGGAAAGCTGGTTGCAGGCGGTAAAAGTGACAGCTCAACTGGATTCTTTATTGATCCAACTGTGTTCGTTGATGTTGATCCAAAAGCCCGCATCATGCAGGAAGAAATTTTTGGTCCTGTTTTAGCAATTAGCAAAGCTTCAAGCTATGATGAAGCGTTAGAAATTGCGAATAACACAGAGTATGGCTTAACGGGTGCTGTTATAACAAACAATCGTGCTAAAATTGAGCAAGCAAAGCAAGATTTTCACGTTGGGAATCTTTATTTTAACCGCAATTGTACAGGTGCAATTGTAGGGTACCATCCTTTCGGTGGCTTTAAGATGTCCGGTACAGATTCTAAAGCGGGCGGACCAGATTACCTTGCACTACACATGCAAGCAAAAACAATCTCAGAAATGTATTAAACATTAAAAGACACGTTCTGTCGAACGTGTCTTTTTTGTCTATACAATGTTGTCTATTTAGACACTTTTGTTTATACATTTAACTGTTTTAATTTGTTATATAGGGTCGCTCTTGAAATACCCAGCATTTTCGCTGCCGCTGATTTATTTCCATACGTTTTCTGTAATGCTAATTCAATATCATGACGTTCATCTTTAATTGATCGTACAGTTGAAGATAAGTGCTTCCCCTGCCTCTGAAAAGCCTCAGGTAAGTGGTACCAATGAATAATCGATTCCGCATCATTTGTTAAAATAACGACTCGTTCGACCAAGTTACGGAGCTGTCTAATATTCCCTTCCCAGCGATGGTTCATTAACATATACATCACTTCTGCATCAAAAGTAGGTACTACCTTCTCATATCGGACTGCAAATTCATGAGCAAAACGTTGGATTAATTCGGGCAAATCCTCCATGCGTTCACGAAGTGGTGGGATGTGTATTTGTATAACATGTAGTCGGTAATATAGATCTTCTCTGAATGTACCTGCTTCAATCATTTCCTCTAAATTTCGATTCGTAGCTGCTACAATGCGTACGTCTAGAGGAATTGCCTTATGCTCACCTACTCGATAGTAAAGACGCTCTTGCAGAACTCTCAGCAGTTTGACCTGTAGTTCCAGTGGCATTTCCGCAACTTCATCCAGAAACAATGTACCCCCTTTTGCCGCATCTAACTTCCCTTTTTTTCCGCCTTTCACCGCACCAGTAAACGCACCTTGAGCGTAGCCAAATAGCTCACTTTCAAATAAAGCTGCTGGAATCGCACCACAATTTATCGCTATAAAAGGAGAATCCCTTCGATTACTCGCTTGATGAACGCCTTCAGCAAATAATTCCTTCCCCACACCACTTTCTCCTGTTAATAATAGATTGGCATCCGTTTTCGCTACTTTTTTAGACATCTCAATCGCCTGTTTAATTGGTTTACTCGTTCCTATTATTGTTTCAAAAGGGAGCTCGCTAACATGTCCATTTAAATCATGTAAACTTGCTGTAGTGGTCGTTAATGTTTCATTTAATTTGACAACATCCGTAATATCACGCTCAATTGAAATTCCACCAATACATTCAATTCCTTGAAAAACAGGAACCGTGTTTACAATTACATGTAGCCCTTGTTTTGGTTGATTGTATTGGTTCATAACCGGTTGTTTATCTTTCATCACTGACCATAAAACAAGCGCTTCTTCGTCAAAGAATTGACTCAATGGACGACCTTTTACTTCATCATGATTTAACTGATAAAGTTCCTCTGAACGATGATTGATAGCAAGTACTTCACTTGATTCATTAACAATGGTTACTGCATCATTCATAGCTCTAAGGATCGTTTCTTGAAAAGAATGAAGGCGCTTTAATTCATTTAGTAACAATGAACTTAAGTCAGCTTTATCAATGAGACCCACAATTTGTTGGTCACTATTGAACGTATATATGTTCTTGTCATTTTCAGAAAATACAGGAATCTGACTCAACAATGTAGACTCAGGTAATTGCCATCCGTCACGGTCAGGTTCTTCATTAAATGGTCTGGCAACATCTTTTAACGTTGTTTGCATAACACAGACCTCCACATTTATTTTTAGACACTTTAGACACTTATGTCTTTACATACATACATTTTAGACGATTACTAAAAAAATAACTAGTTTAATCTCTCAATCTAACTTGGCATCGTTTTTGCATTACTTATTGTATAGGTTTGATCTCATCTTAGGAGGAATGACACATGGTCCTAGAACAACCACTTCGCTCATTTTTTATGCAGCTCGCCAAAAGCAAACCACTCAATAAAGCAGCTAAAAAATGGGGCCTGAAGTTCGGAGCATCACAAGTTGTTGCCGGCGCGACGCTTGAAGATGCCATGAAAAATGTTCAGTTACTTAATTCAAAAGGCTTACACTGTACACTAGATCACTTAGGTGAGTTTGTTACAGAAAAAGAAGAGGCAATCGAAGCAACTGAAGCGTGCTTAAATGTACTTCGAGCAATCAACGAGACTGGCGCTATGTGTAACCTCTCTTTAAAAATGACTCAGCTTGGCTTAGATATTGATGAAGAGTTCTGTCTCGACAATATGAAACGCATTTGTCAAACTGCCTTAAGTTTTAACATATTCATTCGTATCGATATGGAAGATTATTCTCACTGCGAACAAACCTTACGCATTCTATCCATTTTACGCAAAGATTATGACAATGTCGGCACTGTTATTCAAGCCTATTTACACCGTTCAGAAGCCGATGTCGCCGCATTAAAAGGCGTTCCGCTAAGACTTGTAAAAGGTGCTTACAAAGAATCTGAAAAAGTAGCCTTTCAAGACAAAGCAAAAGTTGATGAAAATTATATAACCATTATTCAAAATCATCTTGATAGTGGTAGCTACACTGCCATCGCCTCACACGATCATATGATCATCGATAAGGTGAAGGCTTATGCAGATAAGAACAAAATCCCTAAAGAACAATTTGAATTTCAAATGCTGTATGGATTCCGCGAAGCTCTGCAAAAAGAGCTAATGGAAGAGGGCTATAAAGTAAGACTCTATGTACCATTTGGAACAGATTGGTTTGGTTACTTTATGAGACGCCTAGCTGAACGTCCTCAAAACATCGCCTTTGCATTACGAGGGTTTTTCAAAAAATAAAAAATGAAAAAACCTAATCCTACTAAATAGGATTAGGTTTTTTGTCATATATAGTTTATTTTCTACTGAGAAAGTTTTATTAAAAATTCGTAATTTAGCTGATGAATGGAGGAAACAAACTCAGCAAAAGATAAGCCTCAGGAATAATTTACGTTCAACCTCGCTTACTTTATTAACATAGAGAACTTCAAATCTCACCACAAAAAAAAACGCATTTCTTAATTAGTTCAGCCGCCCTTTTTTCTTCTTTTATTAAATTTGTAAGACCCAATATGACCTATGTGCATATGTGTATATCAAATGGTTTTTAATAAAGGAGATTAGGATAAGCATGGATAATAGCAACTGCAATAACTGCAACCGATCGTTCTGTCAATGCAACTCCATCCAACATTTTATGCGCACCCCTTCAAATGGTGGAGGAAACGATGGTTGTCAAATATGTATCGGCATAACTGGACCTACCGGACCTACTGGACCTGGTAATGGCGGAATAACTGGTATAACGGGTCCTACTTTTATTAATCCACCAACTGGTGCTACTGGGCCGACTGGTCCTACCGGGCCGACTGGGCCTGGTGGTGGGGCTACTGGTGTTACTGGCGCTACTGGCTTAACAGGCGTTACTGGGCCTACTGGCGACACTGGTGCTACTGGCTTAACAGGCGTTACTGGTGCTACTGGTGACACTGGCGCTACTGGATTACCGGGTGTTACTGGGCCTACTGGCGACACTGGTGCTACTGGATTACCAGGCGTTACTGGACCTACTGGTGCTACTGGATTACCGGGTATTACTGGGCCTACTGGTGACACTGGTGCTACTGGATTACCGGGTATTACCGGGCCTACTGGTGACACTGGTGCTACTGGCTTACCGGGCGTTACTGGGCCTACTGGACTACCGGGTATTACTGGAGTTGCCGGTTCCGGATCTATTATGCCATTTGCTTCGGGATTACCAACGGCATTGACCACAGTAGTGGGCGGTCTTGTTGGCACTACAAGCTTAGTAGGGTTCGGTAATTCACTTGTCGGTGTTAGTTTGTTAGGCGGAGACACTATTGACCTTACAGGAGCTGCTGGAACATTACTCAATTTTGCATTCTCAGTTCCACGTGACGGCACAATCACTTCCTTAACAGGGTTTTTCAGCACCACAGCTGCTTTGTCTCTTGTTGGTTCTAGCATTACCATTTCAGCACAAGTCTTCCGCTCTGCCGGGCCTACTCCAACAAATACGTTTACAGCTATTCCGGGGGCAATTGTAACGTTAACTCCTGACCTGACTGGAGTCCTTGCTCTAGGTACTATTTCTAGTGGAACTGCGACAGGACTTTCCATTCCAGTAACGGCTGGAGATCGCCTTTTATTGGTGTTCTCAGCTACAGCTTCTGGTCTAACCCTTGTTAACACCGTTGCAGGTTATGCAAGCGGCGGTTTAGCAATCAGCTAAATATTACTATCTCCTACCTTGTTAATAGGTGGGAGATTTTTCGTATGATCTCGTATTATAACAGGGAAATACATACCAATCTTTTTAACCTCACTAAACGTTACATCTCTTCCTTCGCTCGTTAGGAACCAATTATTCTTTGCAATGGTAGATTGACCTGTTGCTGGTCTAATGAAAAAGGTTGTTTTTTCTGAAACCATTGAAAAGGTTAACAGAACACGTCTTGCATGACTTGGTTTCGTAACGAGAATGATTTTTGAATATGCGAGTTTCTTTTCTTTTAAACTAATTAGCGCATTTTTTGCATTTTCATAAGTGTTACTTGCACATTCTTCAATAAAAATTGCCGTTTCAGGCACGCCTAACGATAAGCCTATTTCTTTAAGGTATTTTGCTTCGGTCTGTGACAACTTAGAATTAGGACCACCTGTAATAAGAATATATGGTGCAAAACCATCGTGATATAAGAGAGCTGCTTCTTTAATTAATTCAGTTCGACTTGAACCAGGTATAATGATAATATCTGACCTTTCTATCTGTGTCTCTGCGTATATGAAATCAGTTATACTTTGAAAAATAGTATTCAAAACTTCTCCTCCTTAACTATCTCTTAATAGCAAAATCATTTCTCTTTTATTTGTAACATAACCTTTATCTAGTTTGTAAGTATAAGGATGATCTATTTGCTCACGTCTCTACTTTGCATAGAATTATTTTTCTATCTTTACAGTGAATGACACAGGAAATGACCGTTCTAAGTATAGACGAAAAAAGACACCTATTCAGGTGTCTTTCTGATCGCCCGGCAACGGTCTTGGCTCCGCGGTGGTTTCCTACGGGGACGCTAAGTCATGATGCTGTTTCTTTGAAGCGACTTCATGATGGTTTACGAAAACAACCCCTCCGTCTCACAGGGGAGCACGCTGCTTATTCGATGAAGACGATTCATGATGTTTTCTTATAAAGTGCTTATGTCTCGTTTTTGTCTTATCCCTTATTGTAGCTACTTCTTCGAAGTAGCGCTCTTTTGCTTTGAGCGTACACGAAAAAAAACACCCTTTCAGGTGTCTTTCGGTTTGCCCGGCAACGTTCTTGGCTCCGCGGTGGTTTCTTACGGGGCCACTGAGTCATGATGCTGTTGCTTTGAAGCGACTTCATGATGGTTTACGAAAACAACCCCTCCGTCTCACAGGGGAGCACGTTGCTTTCTCGGTGAAGACGATTCATGATGTTTTCTTATAAAGTGGTTATTTCTCGCATTTGTCTTATCCTTTATTTTTTCTCCTTCTTCGAAGCAGTACTCTTTTGCTTTGAGGAGAATCGAAAAAATAGACACCTTTTCAGGTGTCTTTCTGATCGCCCGGCAACGTTCTTGGCTCCGCGGTGGTTTCCTACGGGGACGCTGAGTCATGATGCTGTTGCTTCGAAGCGACTTCATGATGGTTTACGAAAACAACCCCTCCGTCTCACAGGGGAGCACGTTGCTTTCTCGATGAAGACGACTCATGATGTTTTCTTATAAAGTGCTTATTTCTCGTATTTGTCTTATCCCTTATTGTAGCTCCTTCTTCGAAGTAGCGCTCTTTTGCTTTGAGGAGAATCGAAAAAAAAGACACCTATTCAGGTGTCTTTCTGATCGCCCGGCAACGTTCTTGGCTCCGCGGTGGTTTCCTACGGGGACGCTGAGTCATGATGCTGTTGCTTTGAAGCGACTTCATGATGGTTTACGAAAACAACCCCTCCGTCTCACAGGGGAGCACGTTGCTTTCTCGGTGAAGACGATTCATGATGTTTTCTTATAAAGTGGTTATTTCTCGTATTTGTCTTATCCTTTATTTTTTCTCCTTCTTCGAAGTAGTACTCTTTTGCTTTGAGGAGACTCGAAAAAAAAGACACCTTTTCAGGTGTCTTTCTCATCGCCCGGCAACGTTCTACTCTCACAGGGGGAAGCCCCCAACTACCATCGACGCAAAAGAGCTTAACGGCCGTGTTCGGCATGGGAACGGGTGTGAC
>NZ_JAFBCV010000005.1 GCF_016907895.1 Shouchella xiaoxiensis | reverse complement strand
TTCCGTTCTTTTTTCCATTATAACAAGAGTATTTTTGTTTAGGTGTCTATAAATAAGAAAAAGCTGTTGAGAAATTACTTTCTCAACAGCCTGAAACTCTTCTAACAGAAGAGTTTCTTTCTTGCTCGTAACTTAAGAGTCAACCGTCAAGGCAGCAATCCATGGTGTAAGCGATAAACTTACATCAGTTGTGCTCAGTATCTCTCCACCAACTAGTGGGTTTACAACATTCTGCTCTCTAAAATTAATGGGTGATCCAGCAACTGTTGTACCATAACCAGCTGTTATCCCACCATAGGCAGAACCGTTGTCTTGGTCCTTGATAATCAAGTAATAAGGCGTATCTTCTTGGATTGCAACCGGTGTTGTAAGCGGAAGAATAAACAAACCACCAGGTAAGGTTCCAGTATAATTTGCAGTAACACCAATTATTTGGACAGTCGTTGTTGAAGTTGGAAGCCCAACGGCTAATTGAAATTGACCTGCTGTTCCAATTTGTGTGATGTAACAAGCTAAGCGATCAACAACGGTAGGAACTTCGCTATTGTAAACTAACGCACCTAAAACTTCATTATTTCCAGCTCCGACATTAAAAGGAATTTGCGTATTGACGCTACCGAGTGTGGTGGTCTGAATGAAAACAGATCCGCCACCGCCGCCACCAGCAGCTCCAGTCGGTCCAGTCGGTCCAATACCAGTGGCACCAGTAGGGCCTGCGGGACCAGTCGCACCAGTCGAACCGCTTAATCCAATCCCGGTCGGTCCAGTGTTTCCTGTTGGGCCGGTCGCTCCTGTCACACCAGTTAAGCCAGTCGCACCAGTGGGTCCTTGTGGTCCAACGGGTCCTGGTCCAGTTGGTCCAGTGGCACCAGTCGCTCCAGTAGGAGAACCAGGAACGCCCTGTGGTCCCGTAGGTCCGGTATCCCCGGTACTACCAGTAAAACCTGTTGCTCCGCTAAGTCCAATGCCAGTCGCCCCGGTACTGCCTGTAGGTCCTGTGACGCCAGTATTTCCTGTTGACCCTGTAGCCCCACTAAGCCCAATACCAGTCGGTCCAGTTGGTCCTACTGGGCCAGTTCCACCCCTTGGTCCAACGGGCCCTGGTCCGGTCGGTCCAGTCGCTCCGGTTATCCCTGCCCCAGTTCCTGGAGGACCAGTAACCCCCGTGGCACCTGTAGCACCTGTAGGTCCAGTAGCCCCAGTCATTCCAGTAACTCCTGAAGGTGTCCCGGCAGGTCCAGTCGGCCCGGTTGGACCAGTCATTCCGATTGGTCGGGCACGTGTATGCTTGTTAAAGTATTGGACATTTTGCTTGCATATGCATGCTTCAAGTTGACAGTATTGGCATCTTTTCATAAATATCAACCTCTCTGAGCTTAATCCTGTTCTATAGGTATGCGCCCTTGGTTTAGGTGGTGCACTTAATACGTAGTTAGCCCTGTAAGTAAATTTGGAAAACATAATAGTTAATTTATTCGTAATAAACGTTCTTTTTTTGTGAACGTGTTATACTTTTACCAGCATTTTGTACGTTAAGGGGGATTTATGTTGAGAACGTGTTCAAATTGTGGAGCCGAGTTAAAGACAGAAAGTCGGTTCTGCGGCAGCTGTGGTCAAGAACAAATAAAAAACACTGAAAATGATGAAACAAAGGGAAATGAACTTCTTAATGAGGACGCAAGTTCAAATGAGGAAGGCGAGTCGAAACTTGAAGAACCAGGCATAGAGGACGAAGAATCATCGGAAACAACAATTCGAGAACCGAAGTGGCGGGCGGTTTCTCCTGTAGAAGATCATATACGGAGAAAGCGGATTCTGATGGCCATTGCAGGATTTGTGGCACTGGTTGCTGTGACTATCGGTCTTTATTTTGCCGGAAAGCAGTATGTATCGGAAAGTGCAACAATTGATCGTTTTGTGCAGGCACTAGAGCGAGATAACAACCGCACGATCGAGCGGCTTTCTATTTATGAAGATGGGTCAGGCGTGCAACCATATGAAGCAAGTGGACTCACTGCTTTATATGAAACAGAGCAACAGTTAGCAGAGCTTAGTCGAGCTTTACAAAATCAAGAGGAAGGTAGCTTGTTTTCGGTTGTGCAGGAAGGCAAGTGGCTCGGAATTTTTGACCAGCATTTGATTCAAGTAACGGGAAGCTACATAACCATTGCGTATCCGCACCCTGAAGCAACGTATTTTTTAAATGAGGAAGAGTGGGTTGAAGAAAAAGAACAGGAAAACGATGGCTCCTTAACGTATGGCCCACTTATTCCTGGTATTTACAGCTTATCTGCAAGTCTTGATACCGAGTTGGGAGAAGCTGAAGCTGTGGCGGAATTTACAATGGACGGAATCAGTCAGGAAGAGTTAGTGCTTGACTATGAACCGGGTTTAGCGATTTTTGAGCGTGATGAGTTTGATTCGTACCCAACGTCAATTGTGTTTGAAGATGAGACCTATACTCTGGAGGGACAATCGCTTGTTCTGGGACCGGTCGATCCAGCAAGCGAGCATCATTTTCATATTAAGAGAGAATTGCCTTGGGGGACGTCAACTTCTGAACCGATTCAATTAGAAGAAAATCGCTACGACATCGATTACAGGGCTATCGTCTTACCTGAAGATGAGCGTGAACCGCTAGTTGAGACGGTCCGTGCTTATGGGGAACGATGGTTTGAAGCGGAAGCGAATCAGGAGTTAGGTTTTCTAGAAAATCAATCAGGTGATGGGGCAACCGTCTGGCCTAAGCAAAACTTTGGTGGACAAATTGACGAGGTCGGCATTGCGTTTGAAGGAGCGAAGGTGACGTTTCTTGACCACGATCTTAGTCAATTGCGTATTCCAGTTGTCTACCATGCTCAAATAAGTGACGCCGAAAATGAGTTAGAGCAGCATGGTTTGTACTGCCTGCTTAATGCCGATTATGTTGACGGCGAATGGTCTGTTCGTGACTGTGATCTGTACAGTGGTGAGAGGCAGGCGGACAATCCATACGAATCGTTTAGTGGATCTGATACATTTTTTGGGCGCTACCCCGGAGAAGAAGTAAGCACAGTTGATGAAAGACAATCTGTATTAAGCGATGGAGCGATCACGACAGCGTCTGATTACTTTGGCTCTTTCTATTCGATTAGCAGAGGTGGGGATGACTCAATACTTAGAGCGTCAACTACTGCTGATGGACCTGCTTATGACCAGGCAGTGACGTATATTGAACAGTTAAATGCAGCGGATATTACTGAGGAATTAATTAGTCAACCGACTTATATCGGGCAAGAACAAGTTTCAGACGGAGAGTGGCTTGTTTCAATTTACGAAGAGCTTAATTGGTACAACGAACAATCAGATGAAGATATGCAGCAAGAGAGACGAACCGAGTTCATTATTAGGAGCGTTGATGGTACCTATAAGATCCATGAGGTCATTTCGGAAGACCGCTTTGAGATTAATTAAAGATTAGGCGGGGCTGGGACAAGAGTAGATAGACAGACACAAATGACGAACATTCCTGAAAATAGGAACGTTCGTCGTTTAGTTTATACTAAAATGAGCGGAAGGAGAATCCGAAGACTGCTAGGGGATCAGCACGTGTCTGAAGACTCTGGAGTGGCTGTTTTCCACGAAGGAGGCTGAGGCAGTGCCCCCCGGAAAGCGACGAATTCTCCTGTAGTTAGTGTGTTAACAAAAGTAACGTTTTAGCAAAGGCTATTTTGCATTTGCTCATTGAAGCGGAACAACTTAAACTAATGGGGTGAAAGCACCTCATCGAAAGAAGGAGTTGGACAAGTTGAAAACAGAGAAAGAGAAAATGATCGCGGGGGAACTATACGCTCCTACTGATAAAGAACTGCAGGAGGGTCGCTTACGTTCGCGTAAGTTGATGTATCAATTTGAGCGCTCAACGGATGATGGAGAGCGTAAGGCAATTATTAAAGAATGGCTCGGCCAAACAGGTGAAGAAGTGATGTTTGAAGGAACGCTGAAGTGTGATTATGGCTACAACATTTCTGTTGGAGAAAACTTCTTTGCTAACTTTGACACGGTCATGCTCGACGTCTGTCCAATCCGAATTGGTGATGATGTCATGTTTGGACCGGGTGTTCATGTTTATACAGCCACACATCCATTGGATGCAGAGGAACGCATTTCCGGTGTGGAATACGGCAAACCCGTAACCATTGGCGACCGGGTCTGGGTTAGTGGCGGCGCGATTATTAATCCAGGCGTCACTATCGGTGATAATGCTGTAATTGCTTCGGGTGCCGTGGTTACAAAAGACGTGCCAAGTAATGTGGTAGTTGGTGGGAATCCCGCACGAATTATTAAAACACTTTAAAAGCGGAGTGAGGCGAGGCAGATGGACAAGACGATTCTGAAGGAATCATTTACGCAAAAAACAATAAGTGACAAGCTCAACTGGCTGAATGAACCATCGCATTGGGTTGTAGAGAATGGGTTAAAGATACGATCAGATGCAGACACCGATTTTTGGCAACGAACGCACTATGGCTTTCGGCGAGATAATGGCCATTTTCTTTATGCGGAGATTGAAGGTGATTTTCGGATAACGACAAGGGTGGTGACGTCTCCTGTTAATCGCTATGACCAAGCCGGTCTTATGATTCGTTTTGACGAGAACAATTGGTTAAAAACATCAAGCGAATTTATCCCAGCTGAAGCAAATAAGCTTGGTGTAGTTGTGACGAACAATGGCTACTCGGACTGGTCAAGCCAGCCCATTGAAACGATTGAAGCGATGTCGTACCGAATTACGCGAAAAAAGCAGACGTACTATGTTGATGTATCAAGCGATGAGATTCATTGGACGCAAATACGTATTGCTCATTTGTGCAGTAAGAATCAGCAAGTCCACGCTGGATTGTATGGATGCAGTCCTCAAGGGAAAGACGCGGAATTCGCTTTTCAATCGCTGGTAATTGAAGAATTTGCTGAGGAAGAGTCGGCTTATTAAACTCAAACACGACAGGAAACGAGTAGCCAACTTTTGTGAAATGACATCCCTCACAATTTCCTTTTCACTGACAAAAAATTAAGAGGTAGGACTTGTCAAATCTTTATCGTGTGGGGGACGATATGGGTTATTCTCAGCTTAAAAAAGAGTGGTCGAGAACGTGGCGGCCGTTGTCCATTATCAGACGGAAGTACTATGTTGATGAACAGAGTCAATTGTATCGAAAAGTGGAGAAATAACGGTTAATAATCGTAAAAAAACGTTCCAATAGTTGATGTGTGAAGTCGATGAAATATGAATAAGAGAAAGCTTTTCACAAATTAGTGAAAGGCTTTTTTTGTTTGTATGATGAGCTTTTTTGCACAAATAGGATAAACCGACTTTTATACTAAGAATTTAATCTCTTGTTGACTAATCGGAATAATGTGGTTTAATGAATGAAGATCACTTTTTTTACATAAAGTTGTGAAAAATCATGAGACAAAAGGGAAGAGTGGGAGAAAAGATGAAAAAACGATGGTCTTTAACGATACCTGCAGTTGCACTTACGGCGGTGCTGGGGGCCTGCAATACGGAAATGGGCAGTGATGAGCCAACGCCTCCAACTAGCAGTGACAGCGGAGAAGAAGAAGTAGCTGATGTTCAGCTTGTCGAAGATACGCAAGTGGAGGCAAGTAACCCAGCTGCATCACCTGCACTTGCAACGAACCGGGGGGAGACGGTTGTCGTTGGACTGCAAGAACCGGGTGGTGTGTTTACACCCTACTTTAATACAAGTGGCTACGATGGGAATGTGCAAGCTGTTATGTTTCCACCTTTAATTGACATTAATGAAAACGGTGAACCGTTTGGCCGCTTAGCTGAGACATGGGATGTTTCAGATGATGAATTAACATTCAGCTTCACGCTGCGTGATGATCTATTGTTTGATGATGGGACGCCACTAACAACTGAAGACGTCGCGTTTACGATTACGTTGTTGTACGATCCTAGCTATCCAGGAACAACGGATATTTCGGAAACGAATCTTGTCGGGGGGCTTGATTACAAAGAAGGCGACGCAACGGAAATAGCAGGCATTACCATCGTTGATGAACAAACAATAGAGTTTGAGGTGGAAGAGCCGAATGCGCGGGCGCTGACAATGCTTGGAGGGCAAGTGTTAAGCAAAGCTTATTACGGAGAACAGTATGAAAAAGGCGATCTCGATTATATAAGTGATTTCCACCTTCGTCCTCTTGGCGCTGGCCCGTTTAAGTTTGAGGCCTATAACCCAGGCGAAGAAATTCGTTTTACATCTAATGAGCATTATTACAATGGTGAACCAGATGCGGATGCGTTTATCTACCGGACAACCGAGGGGGATTCCCAGCAGTTCTTCCAAACTGGCGAGCTTGATTACAGTGCTTTTGCAGCAAATCAAGACAACTTTGACATGTTGCAATCGCTTGAGTTTGCCAATATTGATTTATATACGTCGTCAAACTACAGCTATATTGCGTTTAACCATGAATCAGAGATCTTCGAAGATGCCAATGTTCGGAAAGCTTTTAACTATGGATTTGACCGTCAAACCTACGTAGATATTCGTTTCCAAGGGTTTGCACAAGTAGCAAATGTTCCGGTTGCGCCTGTATCTTGGGCACATACCGATGAGATCGAGGGCTTCCCATTTGACCCAGAAGAAGCTGAGCGCTTGCTTGAAGAAGCTGGCTGGGTTGAAGGATCTGATGGAATTCGTGAGAAAGACGGAGAGAAATTGCGCGTCTATTTCTTCACAACTGAAGCAAGTGGTGCGAGTGATGTCCTTGTAACGCTGCTGCAAGAAGACTATCAGCGGATCGGTATTGATTTGCAAATTGAACAGATGGACTTTAACGCTTTGCTTGCTCGCGTTGATAATGGGGACCATGACTTAGTTAGCTTCTCGACGACGATGCAGCCAGACCCACATATTGGTGTGCAGACATTCCATTCAGAGCATACAGGGAATACCTTTAAAGCGTATGGAAATGAAGAGATTGATGCGTTAATTGATGCAACGGTAGCTGTTAGTAATTTAGATGAACGGGCTGCTGCTTACCATGAGCTCTATGAGGCACTTGAGGATGATCCACCAATGATTCTCTTAAACTACAACAAGGTGTTATCTGCGACAAATGCTCGAGTCGAAGGATTTGAACCGAACGGTTTCCGCGGCATATCTCTTAGTCTTGAAAACTTGAATGTCATTGATGTTGCAGAGTAAGGATGAACGGAGGACGGATCATCTGTCCTCCGTTTCCATTTTCACTAAAGGGGGGACCGTTCGTTGAGTAATTATGTAGTCAAACGATTGCTCTATCTAATCCCAACATTAATTGGTGCTTCTGTACTTATCTTTTTCTTATACTCACTTGTACCCGGAAACTTCATTGATGCCGATCCGAACTTGACTGCTGAACGCAAGGCCGAGCTGTCAGCACTTTATGGATTTGATCAACCGACGTTTATTCGTTACTTTATTTGGGTTGGAAACTTGTTTCAAGGGGACTTAGGCTATTCGCTACAGTTCCAGCGTCCAGTTACGGAAGTACTAGGAAATTACATATGGAGCTCATTTATTGTTGCCTTTGCTTCGCTTTTTTTAACGTGGGGCATTGCTGTTGTGGTTGGCGTTGTATCAGCAACAAAGCAGTATTCATTCTTTGATGGTTTTGTCACGTTTCTCGTGTTCGCGGCAATGGCAACTCCGTCGTTTTTCCTTGGATTGATTGTAATTAAGTTTTTTGCGGTGGACCTCGGTTGGCTTCCGGCAGGAGGAATGACTAGCTCGGGTATGAACTACAGCGGCTGGGAGCACATCAAGGATATTGCAGAGCATATGATTCTGCCCGTTCTTGTCTTAACGATGCTCGGGATTGGCGGACTGACGAGGTATTTTAGAACAAACATGCTCGAAGTCATTAAACAAGATTTTGTGCGAACCGCCCGGGCAAAAGGGCTTAAAGAAAAAGTCGTTATTTACAAACATGCTTTGCGCAATGCGCTTTTGCCAGCAATTACGCTGTTTGCGTTTGAGCTGCCTGCGCTTTTTAGTGGGGCGATTATCATTGAACAGATTTTTAACTGGCCAGGCATTGGCGCAATCTACATGCAGGCATTTTCCGTACGGGATTATCCGTTGTTAATGGGCTTTACGATGTTTATTGCGTTGCTTACCGTCATTAGCAACTTAGTTGCGGATTTGCTCTATGGTGTTGCTGATCCACGAGTTCGAGTGAAATAAAGGAGGAGCAGGATGGAAAATCGTCCAGATACCCGGTCATCGCTTGCGCTTGACCTTGAAAAAGGACAGAAATCCTCTCTCTGGAGAGAAGTAGGACGTCGCTTTATTAAAAACAAAATGGCGATGTTTGGGCTCCTTTTTCTGTTGTTTATTTTTTTGTTTAGCTTTGTCGGACCATTCTTCTCACCTTATATGACGAGTGGGACGAACCCACAAATGATTCACCAGTCACCTAGTGGAGCGCATTTGCTTGGCACCGACCACTTAGGACGGGATGTGCTGACGCGCCTAATGCTTGCTGGGCGAATCTCCCTTACGGTTGGCATCGGCGCCATGGTTCTAGCTGTATCGATTGGCGGTATTCTCGGGATCCTTGGTGGGTACTACAAAGGCATTATTGATCAAATAGTGATGCGTCTTGCTGATATATTGATGACTCTCCCTGGTATTCCACTTCTTTTTATTATGGCTGCAGTGATGTCGGAGTGGAGAGTACCGGCGGAACAACGACTTTATGTCGTGATGATCATGCTTAGTCTCGTTAACTGGCCAGGGCTTGCCCGCCTTGTTCGAAGTCAGGTGTTAAGCTTGCGTGAACGTGAATTTATGCAGGCAACGGAAGCACTTGGCTTACGAGACAGGAGAAAAGTAGTAAATCATCTTTTGCCAAACGTTGTGCCGCTTCTGATTGTGACAGCTACGTTAAGCGTTGGTGGCGCGATTTTGAGCGAATCGGTTTTAAGTTTCTTTGGGCTTGGTGTTGTGCCACCGACAGCATCTTGGGGCAATATGATTAATACGGCGAATAGTTTAATTGATTTTACCAACCGGCCGTGGCTCTGGATCCCACCTGGTGTGGCAATCTTTGCGACTGTGATCTCCGTTAATTTGCTTGGGGACGGGTTGCGTGATGCGATTGATCCGAATATGAAAGGACGTTGATGATAATGGAGAAGCAGACACCTCTGTTAGAAGTAGAAGAAGTCCGCACCCATTTTCAGACGGAAAGAGGACTTGTTAAAGCAGTGGATGGCGTCAGCTTTACGGTTGGTCAAGGTGAGACCGTTTGTATTGTTGGCGAGTCAGGCTGTGGAAAAAGCGTAACCGCATTATCAATAATGGATTTGATTACAGGCAACGGCGTCGTTTCCGGATCAATGAAGCTAGCAGGTACCGACCTGCGCACTCTCTCAAAAGGAGACATGCGTCGAATCCGTGGAAATGAACTCGCGATGATCTTTCAAGAGCCGATGTCCTCGCTTAACCCGGTGCTGACAATTGGAGAACAGCTGAAGGAAACGATTTTAAATCATACAACGCTCTCAAAAAAAGCAGCGACTCAAAAAGCGCTTGAGCTAATTGCGCTTGTTGGAATTGGACGAGGGGAGCAAATTCTCAAATCTTACCCCCATCAGATGAGCGGGGGGATGCTCCAGCGCATTATGATTGCGATTGCCCTCTCCTGTGATCCGAAAATGCTGATTGCCGATGAGCCGACAACTGCACTTGATGTAACGATTCAAGCGCAGATATTAGACTTGCTTCGTTCGTTAAAACAAGAGCGGAACATGTCGATGCTGTTAATCACCCATGACCTTGGTGTAGTTGCAGAAGTGGCTGATTATGTTGTTGTCATGTATGCCGGTAAAGTCATTGAACAAGGTGGCGTTGAAGAAATTTTTGAGAATCCAAAGCACCCCTATACAAAAGGACTGCTTGAAGCCAAACCAATTCTCGGTGCGCGCAAGCAAAAGCTTTACACGATCCCAGGTCAGGTGCCCCAGCTCGTAGACTTGCCTGACTCCTGTTATTTTGCTGATCGCTGTGAACACTGCATGGATATTTGTACAAGCAAAGCACCTACGCTAAAACAGGAGGGACAGGAGACACATGAAGTTGCCTGCTGGCTTTATGAAGAGAGGGAGGCTGTCCGATGAGTACGTCGTTTATTGAAGTGAAGAACCTCGAAAAAGTATATGCAGCTAAAGCCTCCTTCCTGAATCGAAAGCCCGAGCGGGTAATTGCCGTTGATAACGTCAGCTTCTCCATTAAACGAGGCGAAGCTTTCGGTCTTGTTGGTGAATCGGGGAGCGGAAAAAGCACAATTGGCAAGTCGCTGCTTCGCCTGCATGAGATTACGGCTGGCTCGGTTACCTATAAAGACCAAGACATTCACGAACTATCAAAAAAAGACATGCGCCGTTTACGCCCTAAACTACAGTTTGTCTTTCAAGACCCATTTAGCTCACTTAATCCTCGCTTGCGAATTGGTGAGGCTCTTGCGGAACCACTGCTTGATCATGGATTGGCTACTAAGGAAACAGTCCGTGAAAAAGTGTTAAGTGTGATGGAGCTGTGCGGTTTGCCCCATTACCACATTGATAAGTTTCCTCATGAATTCAGTGGTGGACAGCGTCAGCGAATTGGAATTGCCCGTGCCGTTATTATGGATCCGGAATTCATTGTTGCGGACGAACCGGTCTCTGCTCTGGATGTGTCCATTCAAGCGCAAATCATTAATTTGTTTCAAGAGCTACAAGAAAAGAAAAACATGGCTTATTTGTTTATCTCCCATGATTTAAGCGTAGTTGAACATTTGTGTACGCGAATTGGCGTGCTTTATCTTGGGACGATGATGGAGCTTGGTTCCCGCGATCAACTTTATCAAAACCCGCTTCATCCCTATACAAGAGCACTGCTTGCTGCCGTTCCAGTACCCGATCCTAAGCGAAGACGGGAGCATGTGCCACTAAAAGGAGATGTGCCTAATCCAGCTGATCCTCCGAGCGGCTGTAAGTTCCATACGCGCTGTCCGCTTGCGACGGAAGCGTGTGCAGCAGAAGTGCCTGCTTTTCGCGAAGTGGAACCAAGACATTATGTTGCTTGTCATTTTGCTTAATGGAAAAAGCGCTAACCCAGCTTCATTCGGATTAGCGCTTTTTTTAACAAGTTGTTATGGCATGGTGTTTGTGTAAAAAGGATTTAATTTCATCAAAATCATGGTAGGGAACCCGTTCTCCTTTTACAATTTGGAACGTTTCCATGCAGATGCCAGTGATGAGAATCAAATCGCCTTTTTCGGCTAGTGACATCGCTTTTTGAATCGCTTGTCCCCGTTTTGCCTCGAGATGTAGGTTTGCGGGTACTTCCGTGAACCCGGATACAACATCGGCCATGACGATTTCCGGATCCTCATCACCTGGATGATCGACCGTTACCACATATGCATCGGCTTTCCCTTCAACAGCTTGAGCGATCTCAGGTCGTAAATGGCGCTCGCGGATGCCAATTCCGGTAATCAGGAGAATGATGCGGTTATAAGAAAATGGTTCAATCGTCTCGAACAGCGTTTCAAGAGCACGAGGCGAATGAGCAAAATCCAAGACCAGCTGTCTATCTGGGTAGTTGTTGACCACTTGAAAGCGCCCAGGCGGCCCTTGTATCAGCGGTAAAACACGAAGAATGTTCTCGATGCCATGTCCTTGCGCTAAACAAGTCGTGACTGCTGCTAAGAAATTGGCGACGTTGTGATTTCCAAAAATCGGAACGATAACGGAATGTACCTTTCCATCAACAAGTAAGTCAAAGGAAGTACCTGCAGCTACGCTCTTCATATTTCGAGCTCTGACATCTGCATCCCGCTCCATTCCATATGTCCAAAGCTCTCCTTCAAACATCCGGATGATATCAGGAGCCATTCCGTCATCGTCGTTATTCACAACGGCTATATCGGCCTGCTCAAATAAACGTAGTTTTGCTTTTTTGTAGTCTTCCATTGTATGGTGAAAATCGAGGTGTTCGGGCCAGAGATTGGAATGAACGGCTAGATTAAACTGTATACCATGCAGACGTTCTTGATCGAGTGCAATTGAAGTAGCTTCCATAACAACATGGCTTGCTTTTTTTTCGTATAGGTGGGAAAAAATAGAATGTAGATCAGATGATTCTGGTGTTGTTGGTGTTGATTTGTTAAACTCCAACTTCTGCTGCTGATCCCAAACACCTGCTGTTCCAATTGATCCAGTCGGATTTCCAAGCGCGTTTAGGAGTGAGCGGATATATGCGGTAATCGTTGTTTTTCCATTTGTCCCCGTTACGCCTATTAAACTCATTTTTTCATGGACATTTTGATAGAAGGTCGTTGCGTAGCGAGCCAACGCTTTTTTTGTGTCTCGTACAAGCACAAAGGTTAAATCAGGTCGCTTGTAGTACCAATCCATCAGGATGTTCTTCTTGCTTCCGATAATGACATGTGCCCCGTTATGTATAGCAGATTCAATAAAAAGATGACCGTCTGATTGATGCCCATCAATACAAACAAAGCAACCGTCCTTTTCTACTTTTCTAGAATCATAGGTTAGTGCCGTAATGGGAGCAGGTTTTGGTCCAACAATAAATACAATGTTATCGAGAGCGTCTGTGTTTCCGCTGAAATGTGTCAATCAATGGTACCTCCGAAATTGGCTAGTTAGTAGAGTTAGTCGATAAAAAAAAGACTAGTCTGTACTCATACCTTTTTTTGAAGAATTTAAAACGTAAATTATTAAAATACTTATTTTCCAAGATGTGCAAAAAACGGTATGATAAGAAAAAGGATGAAGGAGGATGACGTGGGATCAGCAGATAAATGGAACGAAATGGTTGAGCGTTTAAGTGAATTAGAGCTTCCGGTAGAAAAACCACGGCTGCAGCAAACGCTGTTGGTTTATCACTACTTTTCAGAGATGGAAAGCGGAGGTCATGAAAGTGTGTGTAATTGGCTTGAATCCTATATCAAGGAAACGGGGATCGATTTTTTTGTCGCTGAGCTTAGTCTCGCACTTGAACAGATATCTGCAACGAATTATGCCGAGTTAATCCAATTTTATTTTATGCCAATTTGGCAAGCTTACGAAGCGCTAGAGAAAGACGAAACGGTTGAAGATGCCTTTATTGAAGTTGTTGAGGCGGCTGATGAGCGCTATTATCAAATTGGAACGTTAGCGCAGCTGTTAGAAGTGCATTATTTGCGTCATGAGGAAGAGTTATTTGGATAAGGAGGGATGAGCTTTGCATGTTCGGACTTATCAAAAAACAGATGAACAAGGATGGCTTCGCTGCCGTGTGCTCGCTTTTTTAAATACTTCTTATTTTGACAATGTGTTAATCAAAAAAGAAACGTACGTCAATTCGTCTATAGAGCTCGTTGCCATCATAGATGATCAGATTGTCGGATTACTTGATCTTGAATATGAAGAAAGCGATCACACTGTCTGCACGTTAGGGACTGGCAGAGGTGGAATGATCTGGCATGTGGCGATTCATCCTGATTTTAGACGAAGGGGAATCGCACAAACGATACTTGGTGAAGCCTTAAAGCGAGCAGATAAGCTTGGTTTAGCATACTTAGAGGCGTGGACTAGGGATGATGATTGGGTCCACGCCTGGTACGAAAAGCAAGGATTTACGAAACGTTCATCGTATCTTCACGTTTATGCGGAAGGGGCAAATGAAATGGATCGGTGGTTTGACGGTGTTGAGATCGAAACGAAACCACAATTTCTCTTTGCCCACTATCTCGGTGATGAAAAAGAGCAAATCAAGCAGTCGTTTCAACGTGTATATGAATGCAGCGGTTATGTCAAAACATTGCTGGACTAATAAAGTCGTCCTTTTGTAACGGACGACTTTTTTTACTAATCGTTACGTAATAAATCTGTCCTTCACGCTATGATCTGTTCGTTAATGAATAAATTGAGGTTGCCAAGGTCATAAGTAGCTGTTATAATTCGTAATCATTACGATTTGGAAAATGAGAGGAATGGTTTGGATGGCGAAAAAAGCCAAAATCGCAAAAGAACAAAAGCGACAGGAATTAGTTGAGAAGTATGCAAGTCTGCGGAAAGAGTTAAAAGAAAAAGGTGATTACGCAGCCCTGGCAAAACTGCCACGAGATTCATCGCCATCAAGGCTTACGAGAAGATGTCGCGTAACAGGCCGACCTAGAGGGGTTCTACGTGATTTTGAACTATCTCGAATTGCATTTCGCGAACTTGCGCATAAAGGTCAAATTCCAGGTGTGAAAAAAGCAAGTTGGTAAACGGTTCTTTTTTTTGTTGTTTTTAAAACGTAATAATTACGATTTGTAGGAGGGTGATTGACATGAAGAAAATTCCGGTGACGGTATTGAGTGGGTATTTAGGGTCTGGCAAAACAACGCTATTGAATCATATTTTGCAAAATCGCCAAGGGTTAAAGATAGCTGTCATTGTAAATGACATGAGTGAAGTGAACATTGATGCAGGTTTAATTGAGCAAGGAGGAAACTTTTCACGAACGGAAGAAAAACTAGTGGAGCTTTCCAATGGCTGCATTTGCTGTACGCTGCGCGAGGATTTATTAATTGAAGTAGAGAAGCTTGCCAAGCAGGGCGATATTGACTATCTTGTAATTGAATCAACGGGTATTAGCGAGCCGGTACCGGTTGCGCAAACATTCTCTTATATTGATGAAGAGTTAAACATTGATTTAACACGGTTTTGTCAATTAGATACAATGGTAACCGTTGTTGACGCGAATCGTTTCTGGACAGATTTTCGCTCCGGTGACTCGTTGCTTGATCGAAAGGAAGCTCTCGGTGAGGAGGACGAGCGAGAGATTGCCGACTTACTAATCGACCAAATCGAATTTTGTGATGTGCTTATTTTGAATAAATGTGATCTTGTACAACCGAATCAACTTGAGCAATTAGAAAGCGTGTTGCGTAAGCTTCAGCCTACTGCTCGAATCATCCAGTCAACTCAAGCGAAAGTAGATCCATCCGAGATTCTACATACAGGGCTGTTTGATTTCGAAAGAGCGAGCGAGTCTGCGGGGTGGCTTAAAGAACTAACAGCTGGTCCTGAAGCCCATATGCCAGAAACAGAAGAGTATGGGATTGGGTCGTTCGTCTACGAGCGCTATCTTCCTTTACATGCTGAGCGCTTTGTTGAGTGGGCAGATTCCATGCCTGAAGAAATTGTCAGGGCAAAAGGAATTGTCTGGTGCGGCACGCATCATGACGTCGCGCTTACGTTTTCACAGGCAGGAACATCTGTTCAATTAGAGCCAGTTACGTATTGGGTTGACTCTCGGTCTCCAGAAGAACAGAGGAAGATTATGGCTGCCAATCCTCATTTAAAGGAAGAGTGGAGAGCCCCGTACGGAGACAGGCACATCAAGCTTGTTTTTATTGGTGTTTCGCTCAATCAAAAAAAGATTGAAGCTGAGTTGGATGCTTGTTTGATGACGGAAGCGGAGCGTATCGGTCATTGGCAGCCAGGACCTGACCCATTCGGCTGGACGATTGAGGAAGTGAGTTCGAATTGATAAGACTATTCAAAACTTTCGATTGTAATTAGAGCCGTTCACCCTTAGACTAATAGGAAAGCAAGAGAGGGATGACGAAACATGAAACGAAGTAATTTCTCGATACAGTTAAGGAATCTGATGGATTCTGTATCGAGTATCGTTAGCTAACAATCCATCAGTTAACTGTATCGCCCCACATCATAAAAGAACAAAAAATTAGATGGAGGCGCTATTCAAATGAATATACAGTTACTAAAAGAAGAATGGTTAAAAAACGAACAAATCAACTTCTCGGGCTGGGATTTTTCTGCACTTGATGGTGAGTGTGAAGAAGAACGTACACCATGGAGTTACCGCACCATTGTTCGCGAGCACCTGTCCGAACAGATGGAGTTGCTAGACATGGGAACAGGTGGGGGAGAGTTTTTGTTAACGCTAAACCATCCGTATGGTAAAACGGCAGTAACGGAAGGGTGGGAACCAAACGTTGCGCTATTAAAAAAGAAAGTGGTTCCTCTTGGTGTGAAGCTGGCCTTTGTAGGTGCTGATGATTGCTTAGCATATCCGGATAATCGGTTTGATATCGTATTAAATCGCCATGAATCGTTTTCCGTGTCTGAAGTAAAGCGCGTATTGAAACCAAACGGTATTTTTATTACGCAACAAGTAGGAGAACGGAACGGAAAACGGTTGGCGGATTTGTTACTCGGAGATCATCAACCTGCCTTTGAAGGATTAAACTTGCGTAATACGGTGGAAGAACTTGAGGGAGCGTCTTTTGAAATCGTGCAGGCAGAAGAGTATTTTCCGGACCAAACGTTTTTCTCAATGAAAGCCTTAATTTACTATGTCAAAGTGATTGAATGGGAGTATCTTCATTTCAGTGTAGACGTTCACTTTGAAGGGTTAGTAAAAGCCTATAAGGAATTAACGAGCAAAGGGTTTGTGCTTAACAATCAACACCGCTTTTTAACAGTTGCCCGCAACGTAAAAGAATAACAAAACAGGCATGTTCCACTTTGGGGCATGCCTGTTTCGTGCACATACATAAGAAGAACGTTTAAGGGCATCCTAGTTTTGGTCAGTTCCATCAATTGGTATCCTAAAAGATACTAAGCCACTATCAAGTGCGTACTAGTCAAGGTCACTTGGTAGGAGTAACATGAGCATTACATACAAAGATAAAAGAAAATTAGGAGTGAAACCATTATGACAAATTTCTTCGAAGCCATTGAAAACCGTCGTTCTTCATATGCGATCTCAAAAGAGAAGGTCGTTTCAGAAGAGCGTATCCAAGAAATCGTTGAGCACGCGGTTAAATACGTACCATCTGCATTTAATTCACAAACTGCTCGCGTTCTTATCTTGCTAGACGGTGAGCACGACAAGTTCTGGAACAATACGACAGACATTTTAAAAGGTGTTGTCGGTGACGGTGATTTCACAGGAACACAAGAGAAAATGGACGGATTTAAAGCGGGTTATGGTACGGTCTTATTTTTTGAAGATCAAGAAATCATTCACGGTCTACAGGAAGCATTTGCCCTTTATGCGGATAATTTCCCTGTATGGTCGGAACAATCGTCTGGTATGCATCAATTCGCGGTCTGGACAGCGTTTGCGAATGAAGGACTAGGTGCGTCGTTGCAGCACTACAACCCACTTGTTGATGGAATGGTTGCAAAAGAGTGGAATGTTCCTGAAACGTGGAAGCTTCGTGCGCAAATGCCGTTTGGCAAGCCGTTACAAAGCCCTGGGGAAAAAGAATTTAAGCCGCTTGATGAGCGCGTGAAAGTTTATAAATAAAAAAGGAAACAGAGGTAGCTGTAGCTGCCTCTGTATTTTTTATGTCTATGCTTTCCTAGATATGGTAATCTAAGGAGGCGTTAGATTAGACCTATTTCCTCGCTTGGAATGAGATGTGGAGCCCAGCTGAAAATTAAGGGGCATGGAGTTTGTTTAATGATCCGTGGGTGCGAAACCGTGACCGCGTCTGGGAAGGTGATTACTTAGCGCCTTAAGCAGTTAAACGTCAAGGCAGGTCTGTTGAACCTAGCCCTTATAAAAAATTGAATAGAAGGAAGAGGCGGATGATCCTATGGGGGCATCTGCCTTTTCCTTGTTTTTTCATTAGCAAGGGTTCTTTATTTAGTGTATGTTAACCCCTTATGTAAGCATTATTTCTAGTACTTACTAATGAAGTCTGTATATAGAAAGATTTCTATTGTGGGTAATAAGTCATTTTCTGTTTATAAATTACGGTTTTAAGTTGTGTCTTTTGTCGTAGTCATATATACTAATTCTATTATGTGGAAATGATTCTGTTGCGGTTTAACAAGCGTTGCTTTGGAAACTGAGGAAGGAAGTCTGAACGCAATGAGTTTTCAGATTTGTGTGATGGGATCATTGGAAGAGAGGGATTTTTGTGAGGTTATTACAGCTCTACTATACGTCCTTTAATCGAAAACACTCTGCTGGAAAACGTCAACAGATTTTTTCATCATCGGAAGGTTTTTCGGACGGTGAGCTAAAAGAATTAGAACGAATTTGTCTGTATAAGCCACCAAACCATTTACCGACACAGCCAATTCGCTTTGAAATTGATGCGTATTTCCCTATTAAATTTACCTCATTTCAGTTACAGAGCGGGCGCTACGGCATTTGCCAAACGGTATATAGTGGAAAAGACTTGTCGGGAAAATACGGGAATTATTTTTCTCACGTCCTTGTGCTGGAAAAAGGAGCTTGGCCAATCCCATCGATTCAATTTTACCGTTCTTCACTATTTCGAAAAAAATTATCAATGAATGAGCTCGATTTTAGTCACAAGCCGAGACCATTGCCTGTGCTGGAAGCTTCCATACCAACTGGCTATTTTTCTGAAGATGTCATGGATGCTTTTATAAATAGGGAGGATAATGCCCTTAGGCTATCGCAGATGGTCCGTGCATTAATTGAAACGGGAGCTAGACAAGAAGCACTGTTGCTTGTTAATAAGCAGGAGGAATTGCCAACGTGGATTGCCGCAATTCAGCTAAATCTACCTGCGTCTTTGCAGCGGAAAGCGCATTTCTCAACGTATGTACATGATCTGGAGCGGGAGCGCTATCCGATCATGGCAACGCTCGGAGAAGGAACACGCTATTATCAAGAAGATATTGATCAAGGTGTATATGGTTATGTATTCGATTTTATTCAAAACCGCTTTGACACACCGGCGCAAAACGAGTATCAAGTGCAAGCGCGTAAGGAATGGCATGACTTTATGAACGAGTGTACGATTCAAGAAGTCAAGGAAGATCTTGAAAGCGCAACCTTGCTTTATCAATTTCTAAATGAACACAAACAGCTGCAATCTACTAACTATGAGCGCATGCTAACTTTTGCACGAACAAAAGCGAGTTTGGCGAGAGTAAAGCAGGTAATGGATACGATATCGGTAGATTTACTTCTCTATGAAAAACGTCATTTAGAGGATACGAAGCAATTAGCGTTATCCTTGCTTTATAGTAGTGAGAAAACAAAAGCAGACGTGCACAAGAGAAAAGCAGTATCCTACTGGGTTGAATCGTTAAAAGGGTTGCTTGTTGATACAAAGGAATCAGAATTTGATCAACTTATGGCTTATGCAGATGCCTTTCTACTCCATTTTTATGCGTCTCATAATTGGAATGAGTTGTTGTTTACCGATGAACAGCTAAAGGATAGTTGCAAACATCTACAGCAACTAAACAACGGAAAGAAGGACGTATTTTATGTGGAATTGTTGTTTAAGCAGCTGGCGTATGAAGACAATGGCAAACGTGGATTAAGTGAGAGTAAACGACGTTTAGCACAGTCGATTTTAGATCGCAATGGGCGAGAGCCTGATGCAGAGAAGCGACTACAGCTCTGGTCATTGTGTCAAGCTCACCCGGCCTTGTTTGCGAAAATGTTTGGTCAATGTGAATTGACTAACTGGACGGATGAGGGATTACGAAATATGCGTAACTCTTTTCGCGCTATATTACAGGAGCAAGCTCCAGATTTAAACTGGTCGAAGGTGCTGTTAACGGAATTAAGCTTAATACGTGTGGACGAGTTGTATCCTCATCGTTTAACGAATGAGTTAGCGGAATTGCTTTTTACCGAACTCAAAGCACGAATCGATTGGGGAGAGCGCTCGATTAATCAACAAATTGACCAGTATAAAGAATGGCTTAATCTGTCTAATCGAATGAAGCGGGATGATCCTTGTCTTGATTGTCTGATTTCAACATTTGAAGTTAACCAACGTGTGGAATTAAAGGACACGGTTGGGTTACTTCATACCATTACCATCCAGATGAAGCGCATTAAGTCAGATGAACCAGCGCTGTTTAGGCGCTACTACCACTGGGCCATGCCGCTTCTCGCAAATAAGTTTGGACAGGCAGGCGGAACGATGTTTAGACGCTTCATTTACAATGATGTAGGAATGACAATTGATTGTTTAACGCGTGAATATAAGCGCTTTGAAGAAGAGACAATCATTCATGTGCTAAGAGCAATCATCCCTGATGTATTAGCTAGACGAGAGTATCAGACAGAGCGATTAAAGCTCATCGCTTATTTTGCTGAAAACCCAGATTTATTCGAGCGAGTCTATCATCAATTAGGTGGAAAACTTGAAGCAATTGAGGCATTGAGGCAAGACATTGAGAAGCCGTTGCATCGAACACCTCGATTTTATAAAAGAATTACACTTGACCGTCTCCCAGCAAGGTGACGGTCTTTTTTTAGTTTAGTGTATCGTTAAAAAACTCTAATGTTAGTTTATTAATGAATTTATGTTGATTATCCTTACCAGTCATGCCAAACCAAGAAGTAATGGGGGATAAGAGAGGAATGTCACTGAAGTCCAGATGCATTGCGCCAGGAATAGCATGTACTTTGTCAGGACCGCTAATTGCTTCCACTTGTTGAAAATAACGGGATAGGTATTCTTCGTCTTCAATATAAGATGTGAGTATATCCTGATCACTTGTTAATGTTAAGAAAGGCTGAGTAACTCCAAGTTCAGCAGCATCTCCGTAAGGAAAACCATCCATGTTTATACCCGCGTGAAAACGTTCATCAACAGCGAGCGTGTGGCTAGCGGAAGCTCCGCCAAACGAATGGCCTAAATAACCAACTCTTGTGAGATCGAGATTGCCGGAGAATTGACTGACAAGAGCTGTATCCATGTAATGGCCTGATTCAACATCTTCTAGCCAGTTCATAACGCTTCGGGCATCTGCGCTCCATTCGTAGGCGTAGTCGTCCATGACGCTCTCATCTTCATTAAACTCGATTGACGCAACTCCTGGGTTTGACCCATCGGCAAAAACGGTGCCGGGGGAATAGTAGGTATGATCAATGGCAATAACGATGTAGCCGTGGCTAGCAAGCTCAGCTACTTGAAACTGACTTTGTCCACGATTGCTACCGAAACCATGGGAGAAAAATAAAACTGGATAAGGCTGCTCCTGATTTAACAGTGTTGCGTCACTGTGAGCATGGGTTCGTTGCTTGGCAAAAGACTGGAGTAAGAAACCGGGAATGCCATTTTCTTTTCCAAACTCGTTCATAAACAAGGCAGGGTGATTATGATAGCGGGCTTGCTCCTTTCTTGTATCATCCGTTGGGTACCAGAATTGAACCATTAGGCGACGATTATCCTCATTGTTTAACCAACGCTCTTCCCGGGTCGAGTCAACTACTTCATACGAAGAGGTACCTACGGCATACTCTCCAGTTGGTTCGCTAAATGAATACCACGGAAACAGAATTCCAGGCAAAAAAAGCGCAAATACAACGAAAGTAGCGAGGATGACCTTATTTCTAATTGTGCTCGCTTTAGCAGTGGGAATCATTTTAACCGTTACAAAAAGCGTAAGGAAGTAGAGTGGAATCATTGGCCAACGCCAGCCATAGTCAACAAACAAAGCGATTAACGTCACCCATTGTCCAATTATTGTGATCAGAATAAGCTTTTTTCGCACATTCGTCCATTGGAGGAGGATGGTGAATAAAATTAGTCCTGCAAGTACCATTTCTAAAAGAATCATTGCGTCAACTTCTTTCTATCAATTATGTATGTCTTGTTATACGAAATAGGCGTGATTTTGTTTCAGGAATAGTTTCAACATTGGCATAGTGGCTAGACAATGACAGCAAGAGTATCGTATTGACGTTTACGAATGATTTAATATGGGTAATTACGCCATGAGGTGACGATTTACATGGGTGAATTAGTGTTTATAAAGTATTGCGGGTATTGTAGCTCACCGGTGCGAAGAAAAGGTAAGTGTAGAAATTGTTTGAAGGGACCAGTCCGTCAAGAATAGATAATGGCTTGGACAGCGACGACAGACAGATGAAGCGTACATAGTGAGGGAAAAGTCCAATGACGACGTCAAAGGGCTTTTTCTTATTGCAGACATAAAAAGAAGAGGCCTGCAGGGATGCAGGACTCTAAAAAGGGGGATTACACCAATTAGCTTACTCATTTCACTTTAAAGCGTCAACGCATTCATGGGAATAAGCAGAAAATCAGGAATAAGGGCACACGAGTTAGCCAGTATGCTGTCTGATTTCTGTGAGCGTCAGCCTATGTAAAAAAGCCTGGATACAAGAGGTTAAGCACTCTCATCTTTATTGTTATCAATCAGCTGTCGCTTCATTGTAGTTAATCGAATGAAGTAATAGATTGTTGAAATGAACAGGAATCCAAAACTAAAAATAATGATTCGCTCCCATTGAATGGCATCAAAAAAGAGTGCCATAAACAATAAACTGAAGAGAAAAACGCCAAAGGTCGAAGGGATGCTTTTAACAATCGCTGCAAGTAACATGGAAAGCCTCCTAGAATCGTGTTCCAAATCTGCTATTTTTAAAAGAGAATATCAACTTCGTAAAATAACGAATCGATCTATAGTAAGAATAGCATAGCGCAAGGAGAAGGCAAATGAGTGAATGTGAAAAAGCTCCGCAGCCGGAGCTTTTATTCCTATTCTTCAATCGTTACAAGAAAGTAGAGGGCCATGCTACCGAGTATTTCGCCTTCGTCATCAGCAAAATTCGTTTGAACGATATGAAGAGCGTCTTCAACAGGATTAAACGAATAGACGTCTTCGATTGCGTACTCATCCCCGTCAATTTCAGCTGGACTATACAGATTGGAAGACGTGCGATAGCCGACGAGATGTGTTGGTTGCACGGATTCCGGTGTTTCTTCCCATACAATGTCAAAAGATACTACGTCTGTGCTGCTTACAGGAATCGGCTCAAACTCTTCAAGAGCGGCTTCTGTGTCTATTTCTCCAGTGAAATCATTGTCACAATTAAGCCAGCAAATCATTTCTGATTGATAGTCATTCATTGCTTCACCGTTTACATAGAGCTGTACTTGTGGATTTGTTTCAGGTAAATCCGTTGTTTCGTTTGGTGCATCCTCCTCATCTCCGTTGCTACAAGCAGCTAGAAAAAGAACCATGAATAAGAGCGTTACTCGTTTTCCCACTATAAAAACCTCCTTTGTTGTCTCTTACCCGCCACAATAGAAGAGTATGTGTCCAATTGGCAATATAAGTAATTTTATATTGAAAAAAGTTTTTGAGAAAAGGTTTAAGATTGATTAAAGGCGGTTATAAGAGAATTACAAATCAAAAAAGATTTGCTATCCCTTTTCCTTTTGACACATACCGAATCGTGTTTTCCCCCAAATGCGATTCACCTTAAAAATCTTTGTTTTGCAAGAAAGAGCCAGCTCGGTAGCTGGCTCTTTCTTTTTTTGTGATAAAAACGAAAAGTCTACACTTCCAACTATTTGTAAAAAGTCAATCATCTTTTATTGGTTTGTTCGTGCTATAATGACACTTGTATTCTTAAGAGGGACATCACGAGAAAGGAGAAGCAGATGAAATTAATTATTCGTATCTTACTAGGAATTGGTGCTGGGGTTGTTATTGGTCTCGTTGCGAATGAGTGGGTTGCTCGTCTAATGGTAACGATTAGTGATTTAATTGGTAGCTTTATCTTTTTTATGGTGCCATTGATCATTCTTTTCTTTATTACGGCTGGAATTGCCGGTCTTGGAAAAGGAGGAGGAAAGCTGCTCGGCTTCACGGTGGGAATTTCCTATCTATCGACGATTCTTGCCGGCCTTCTTGCTGTTACCGTTGCAATGTTTGTTATTCCGACGCTTGGCATTGGCGCAGAAGGAGTTGCTAGCCCATCTGAGCTTGAGCGTTTTGTTGACTTTGAATTAGAGCCGATCTTTGGCGTTCTAACAGCACTTACTTTGGCATTCGTACTGGGGATTGGTATTGCTGCCACAGGAGCTTCTACTTTTAAACGAGTAATGGAAGAGGGCCAAGGAATCATAGAATTGATTATTCGTAAAGCGATTATCCCTTTGCTCCCGTTTTATATCGCAGGGGTGTTAGCTGAAATGAGCTATGATGGGACAGTGTTTGAGACGTTAGGTGTATTTGGCATCGTGCTGCTACTAGCGATTTCGATGCACTTGTTCTGGCTCGTCATCCAATACAGTGTTGCTGGCGTGGTAAATGGAGCAAATCCGTTTCGGCTATTGAAATCCATGCTGCCAGCCTATATTACGGCACTCGGAACGATGAGCAGTGCGGCGACGATTCCGGTTACCGTAAGCTCCGTTAAGAAAAACAACATTCGAGACTCAATTGCCGATTTTGTTGTGCCGCTATGTGCAAACATTCATCTGTCTGGCAGTACGATTACGATCGTGACGGCAGCTACAGCGGTGATGTACGTAACTCCAGGTCTCGACTTCCCAGGGTTTGTTGGCACGATTCCGGTTATTTTAATGTTGGGTGTCATAATGATTGCCGCTCCAGGTGTTCCAGGAGGAGCGGTTATCGCAGCGACTGGAATTTTATCGTCAATGCTTGATTTTAATGAAGCGGCAATTGCCCTAATGATTGCGATCTACCTCGCGCAAGATTCATTTGGAACGGCGACAAACGTTACGGGAGACGGGGCAATAGCTTTGATTGTAAACGGCGTTAAAAAGGATTAACTAATGGAGCATCTCTACATTTTTTTGTAGAGATGTTTTTAGTGTTTCAATATCTATCTAATTAGATTATAATCTAATTAGATAAGGAGGTAGCTGATGCAGTTAAGTAGAATTGTAAACTTTCATAATACATTAGGAGACAAAACGCGAATTCGCATAATCACTTTGTTGAAATCAGGCCCTTTACATGGGCAGGCGATTGCCGGGAAATTAGGCTTGAAACCACCAACGATTTCCCACCATCTTAGCAAATTAAAAGAAATCGATGTTGTTTATCAACGCCGAGATAAAAATACGATTTACTTTTACTTGAATGAACGAAAATTAGAGCAAATGGCAACGGCCATCGTGCGAATTGGAGGATCAGAGATGTTTGAGAGCTTTGAGGTGAGCGTGGAAGAGAAGACTAGTATTATAGACAATTTTACAGACAAAACGGGGCAGCTTAAGACACTACCCGCTCAACGAAAGAAGAAATTAATTGTACTAGAATACATGCTACGTGGTTTAGAAGACGGGAAAGTCTATCAGGAAAAAGAACTGAACGAGTACATTCAACGCTATCATGAAGACTTTGCCACAATAAGAAGAGAGTTTGTGATGGCGCAGTTTATGTACCGTAAAGACGGACTGTATGAACTTAATCCGAAAGAAATGTGGCCTGTGTAAGCAGGTCATTTTTATGAGAATCTAATTAGATATATATCTAATTAATTACAGGAGGTGGATGATGCTCGGCCTATCCGTATTAAAAAAAGAAGAGAAATATAAATGGATCTTCTGGAGCTCTTTGTTAAACGGAATTGGATCTCGGTTTGCACAAGTGGGGTCGTTAGCTTTGCTCTATGTGTTAACAGAATCGGCAATGGCACTTGGTTTTTTGCTGGCGCTCCGTGTCTTGCCGACGATCTTTTTTGCGCCAATCAGTGGTTATTTGGCAGATCGTTTTCACAAGGCAAAGCTGTTATTCTGGACGGATGTTTGGCGAATTCCATTTGCCCTTATGCCGGTAGGCGCGGCAGTAGCTCAAGAGGTTTCGTTGCTCTATATCAGTACGTTTCTGATCGCAACTGGGGAAGCAATTTATCGGCCTGTCCGCTTTGCTAGTATTCCGGATATTGTTCAGAAAAAGAACTTAACCAAAGTCAATGGTTTGGAACAGACTGTGGTCGGTATGACGCTTGTAGTTGGTTCGCTTTTAGGAGGAATGACGGCCTTTTTAATAGATGTTACCATGCTGTTTTGGCTACACGCTCTTTTCCTCTTACTCGCCGCTCTTTGGGTTATACCTCTAACGAAGCTTGAAAGCACTCCGTTGGAAAAAAAGGATGTGAATTCTTCTGATAAGAGCGTTACCCTGCTTATCCAAGTTGCGCTGCTGCGCGTATTCTTATTAGTGATGTTCGTTATGCCGCTGGCCAACGGAGTCGATAACGTCATTTTTAACTTGATAGCCCTTGATGTATTTGGAAAAGGCGATTTGGGTGTTGGCATTATTTATGCTGCACTAGGTTTGGGGTTTGTTTTAAGTTCAGGGTTAACAAAGTGGATTCGGGGACGTTATCTAGCAATTGGGGTCGGTATGATTTTTTTTGAAGGGATTGGACATTTGTTTTTAAGTCAATCTCACTTTTTTATGCAAGCCGTATTTCTCGCCATCCTGATTACGTTTGTCGGTGGAATTAGCAATATTTGCTTTGATACGGTGTTAATGCGGATTTTGCCCCCTGCAAAACGAGGGCTTTTGTTTGGGACATTGACGATGATTCAGAATAGCTCAATGGGGCTTGCAATGATTGGTGCTGGCTTTTTAACCGAATGGTTCACCCCGCTTCAGTTAGCTTTCTCAGTTGGTATAGCGTATATGTGTTTGGCGCTGTTGTTTTTTGTTTTATTTAAGCGTGTTCATCTACGCAAATCATTGGTAAAGTTAAAGACGTTAAGCTACGGCTTTGAGACTTAATACAGGCATGCCGTGCTAATGAAAAACATTTTTTAAAGATAAAGTGTAACATTTTTGCTCTTGTATTCGTTCTATCTATGAATCTACTTAAAAAGGAGTGTATCATATGTTTCGCATTGGCAGTGTATTTATTCCTGTAACAAACTTGGAGAAGTCCAAGAAGTGGTATGAAAAGCATTTGCACGTAACGTTTATCGACCGTTGGGAAGGAGGGGCAGGATTTTATTTTGCCGGTAGCCGGACGCAGCTTGGTCTTGTTCAGGTGAAATCGCCGCAGCCAGCCGAGTTTGTGATTCAAGGAAAGCAAAAAAATGTGTACTTCAACTTTGTAGTCGACAATATAGACGAGGCTCATCACCGTCTTCAGCAAGCAGGTGTCGCCGTAACGCCGAATGATGACTTTGGTGGTATGAAAGGATTCGACTGTTTTGATTTAGATCAGAATGTACTTAGTATTGTCAGTGAAGAGATCGACTCTCCTTTTCATTCCGCTCACATTCAAAAAGCACAAGACGAAAACAAGTAGGAGATGATGATCTATGGATAACCAAGTAAAAGAAGCCTTTAGTCATTTAGCCACAGCGTATGCAAACACTGTTGATACCGAGAATCTTTATAACTCCGCGTATGAGCGACCTGCGATGTTGCAACAGCTTGAATCTGATTTAAGTGGACAGGAAATTCTTGATGCGGGTTGCGCGGCTGGTTGGTATAGTTCGGAATTACTTAAGCGTGGTGCCTCCGTCACGGCATGTGATGGCAGCGAAGAAATGGTTGCAGCTGCAAAGAACCGCTTACAGGGACAAGGCAACGTCATTTGCTTAAATTTAGAAGAACCACTGCCGTTTCCAGATCAATCTTTTGACACCATTGTTTCTTCACTAACGCTGCATTACATAAAAGATTGGCGTGGTTTATTTAGTGAATGTAAGAGAGTATTGAAGCCAGGTGGAACCTTCCTGTTCTCCGTTCATCATCCATTTACAGATATTCGTTTGCTGGAGAACCCGAACTACTTTGCAGTGGAGCGAATCGTCGATCATTGGACAAAGGACGGGAAAACGGTAGCTGTTCCTTTTTATCGGAGGTCGCTGCAAGAGATTGTAAATGATACAACAACATGGTTTTCGCTTGAAAAAATAATTGAACCAGAGCCGACAGAGGAATTTAGAGTTAGAAACGAGCGAACCTATGAAAAACTATTGAAAGCACCAGCGTTTTTGCTTGTGAAAGCAAGGAAGGGAGATTACCCTTCATGAATGTAGACGGAGTAAATATGGAATTGAAGAAACTTGAATTCCAATTTAAACAGACAATTGAACCGTACCGATCCGATTTATGGAAGTACTGTTTTACATTAACTAGGTCTCCTTGGGATGCAGAGGATCTCGTTCAAGAAACGTTACTTAAGGCATTTTCCATGTTGACTAAGGTTTATCAGCCAATTCAACCAAAAGCATATTTAATGAAAATCGCCACAAATCTTTGGATTGATCAATGGAGAAGAGAGCAGAAACGATCGCAATACGACCATGAACATGTATTAAATGGTGCAACTGAAGAGCAAGGTTTTACCGTTCTGGAGAATCTTGAAATACTAATGACCCACCTGTCTCCAAAACAGTATGTTGCGCTTGTTTTAAGTGATGTATTTGATTGTAAAGCTAAGGAAGTAGCAGAACTTATTGGGACATCCGAGAATGCTGTAACAACCAATGTGCACAGAGCACGACAGAAGCTTCGGAAGCAGTCAGACTGGACTGAAGTTGTTCTGCCGCCTACAAGGCGTGTTGAACCAAATAGTCGATTGTTTCAGCTGTTACTGGACGGATTTAAAAGCAAAGATCCAAAGATAATTGCTTCGGTACTTAATGAGAACGTCGTAACGGATATTATTCATTCAGGTTATGAAATGGGGAAAGATGAGACTGAAAACCAATCGTTACAAGATTGGGCAGAAATTGTGCGAAACCATCATGAGGTAAAGGCTGAGTATGTGGAACTGTGGGGCCGTTATGTATTAATTGAATACGACAAGAAAAAAGACAATCAGCTCTACCTCACCAATATCCATACATTTAATGACAACGATGGGGAAATTACGTTGTGGCGTTTTTATTGTTTCTCGTGGGATTTTATGCAACTAGCTGCAAAAGAGCTTGAAGTTGAATTAGGGGCAGCCTATTTCTACAACAGACATTGAGAAAGTACTTGCGCCATTCTTTTTAGCGCGCAAGCACTTTCTCAATGTCTGTCCAAACATAAATCTCTTCATCGAGTGTAGCTCCACCAATCTCAATTTGTTTCGTCTCGTGTAGGTCGGCCCCGTAATAGCTGTAAAACTGGCGCGTGCGATTGTCTTTCAAGACTTCAACATAGACTTTCGTACAGCCTGCGCCTTTTAAGTGGGCGAGTTGTGCCTGCAGAAGCGCTTTGCCAATGCCTTTACCGTGGTGGACATCCAGTAAATAGAGCGAAGTGAGGTCTCCCGCTTGTCCATTAGCCGTTTTTTCTCTTAGACGGGAATCGGCAAAACCAATGATTTTTCCGTCTAAGCTTTCAGCTACTGTGACGTAGCCATTCTCACTCGGAATAATCGTTTTCCACATGTCGGCACGTTTTTCATGAGATAGTTTTTGTAAAAAGGACGCGGGTACAATGCCTGCATAAGTTGTTTTCCAGCTGTCGACATGCACATGGGCAATTGCTTGAGCATCGTCAACCGTTGCTTCACGAATAATCATCTTGTTCTTCCTCCTAGAAGTTTAATCTTTCTTTCATTCTAACGTAAAAGCGATTATATGAGTGGTGGTTTTTAAATTTGTTAAGGGTAATCTGGTTTTTATGTAAGTCTTTTTCCAATTAAGGGTGAGCGCCGTCACTGCAGCTCTACAGACCTCCTAAGCATTTCGGCTTTATCGGGAGGATATAGCAGGAGAACGATGTTAAATAGGGGGAAGGATCTTCGTTATTTTCGCTTAAGCGCTTATATTCAGATATTAGACGTTTGCAGAAACGGCGTAAGCATCCTATGATTAGAAAGGGTTAAAACGTAAGAAAAAAATAAAGTGCAAAAGCGCACTCATTCCAAAAAAGGAGGATTTTATGGCTCAAACCCCCGTATTAACGCTTGAAAAGCCAACCGTTGAAGACGGAGCTGCAATGTGGCAGCTGGCAGAGGAGTCGTCGCTTGATTCTAACTCGTCATACAAGTATATAATGATGTGTGAATATTTCGACGAAACTTGTATTGTCGCGAAAGAAGACGATGAGCTAGTTGGCTTTATTACAGGTTTTATCCCGCCAAAACAGCCTGACACATTGTTTATTTGGCAAGTGGGAGTGGCTGAATCTCAACGTGGAAAAGGTTTAGCGCTCGATCTGCTGCTAACCTTGTGCGAGCGTCATGCATGTGAAGCGGTCAACTATGTAGAAGCAACGGTTACACCGTCCAACATTGCCTCTCAATCGTTGTTTAAAAAGCTGGCTCGAACACGAGGAACATCTTGTCGCATCACGGATTGTTTTGGAGAAGAGCTATTTCCGGATGAAAACCATGAGGAAGAAAAAACATTTCGCATTGGACCACTTAAGTCTTAAAAAAAGATTCTAGGGAGGAACACCATAACGTGAATAAAACAAATATGACTATTTTTGAAGATTTAGAATCAGAAGTACGAAGCTATTGTCGTGCTTTTCCAACCGTATTTACAAAAGCAAAGGGTTGGAAAATGTGGGATGAAGAGGGGAACGAATACATTGATTTCTTCTCAGGAGCAGGTGCCCTGAACTATGGTCACAATGACGATAAAATGAAACAGGCGCTTGTTGGCTACATCATGGAGGATGGCGTGACTCACTCGCTTGATATGGCGACAAAGCCGAAAGCAGAATTTCTAACGGCATTTCAAGAAATCATTTTAAAGCCTAGAAAACTAGATTATAAAGTCATGTTTCCAGGTCCAACAGGGACGAACACGGTTGAAGCGGCTTTAAAGCTTGCCCGAAAAGCAACGGGTCGTACCGATATTATCAGCTTTACAAACGGATTCCATGGAATGACAATTGGTTCTTTAGCCGTGACGGGTAATGCCTTTAAACGAAAAGGAGCAGGGATTCCGCTAACTAATGTTGTAACGATGCCGTATGACAATTTTGTCAATGAAGGTCTAGATTCACTTGACTATCTTGAACAGTTTTTAACAGAGGGTGGATCTGGAGTCGATATTCCAGCTGCCGTTATTCTAGAAACGGTTCAAGGAGAGGGCGGACTGAATGCCGCGCGTACGGAATGGTTACAGCGATTAGATCGAATATGCAAAACACATGATATCTTGATGATCATTGATGATGTCCAGGCTGGGGTTGGACGAACTGGAACCTTTTTCAGCTTTGAAGAAGCAGGTATTAAGCCAGATATTGTCTGTTTGTCGAAGTCGATTGGCGGTTACGGAACGCCGTTCGCGCTAACGTTATTTAAGCCTGAACTCGATCTTTGGGAACCGGGCGAACATAATGGGACATTCCGTGGAAACAACCACGCGTTTGTCACTGCAACAGTGGCGTTAGATTATTGGAAAGATACGACCTTTGAGCAGTCAATTAAAGCAAAGTCTGGTACGGTCCATGCCTTTTTGACAAAGCTGGTCGACACATATTCGGAAATTCAAGGGCATGTAAAAGGACGCGGCTTGATGATTGGGATTGAATCTCAAGTTGAAGGACTAGCAAGTAAGGTGGCGCAGGAGGCTTTCACAAGAGGGTTAATTATGGAAACCGCTGGGGCAAACGATGAGGTCTTTAAGCTGTTCCCTGCTTTAACGATTGATGAGGGAGCATTGGAAAAAGGACTAACCATTCTTGAAGACAGTGTGCGGGCTGTGCTCGGAGTGAAAGAAGCAGTAACAAACTAGGAGGGTATTTTCATGAAGGTAGTAAAACTAGAAGAAATCATAGGAACAGAAAGAGATGTTGACGGAGGGAACTGGACGAGTCAACGGATTGTTGTTGAGAAAGACGGGATGGGTTATTCGGTTCACGATACGCAAATTAAAGCGGGTACGGAGACGCATCTATGGTATAAGTATCATCTAGAGTCTGTTTATATCATTGAAGGTGAAGGAGAAGTTGAAACGGTTAAGGACGGAAAAGTATGGCCAGTAAAGAAATTCGAGTGCTATGTACTTGATGAGAATGATGAACATTACCTCCGTGCAAAAACGGATATGCGGATGGTATGCGTCTTTAACCCAGCCACAACTGGCAAAGAAATTCATGATGAAGACGGGGCCTATCAACTGCCTGAACATATGCTTAAATAAGCTTGAATGCGTCAAGTCCCATGACAGTAAAGCAAAACCAATCTTGACTATATGAATCGATTAGAAATCGCCTTGTTTCCTAAATGGTCGGTGTGATACCGACATTTAAAACGATAAGGCGATTTTTTTGCGAAGAATAAGTTGATGGAACAAAGGCTCAGTCATATTCCTGCGACAAGCGCGTTTTTACTATGCTTAATAGGAAACTACATTAGACTAAGAAACAAAAGTACGAATCTTTTAACAATAGTTTGCTAGTTTTACTCGTACTTGATAAAATGAGAAATAGCAAAGTGTGAAAGCGCATTCAAATATGTTGAAAAGGGGTTTTTCAAATGATGAATACACCATTAACCATTCCGCCGATGTTGGAACGTGCGGAACGCTACTTCCCAGCAAAACAAGTTGTCTCACGAACACAGGAAAAGACTCATCGATTAACCTACAAAGAAATAGGGAAGCGGACAAGAGCTTTAGCGAGTGTGTTAGTGGAACTTGGGCTGAAGCGAGGAGAACGAGTTGGAACGGTGGCGTGGAATCATCATCGCCATTTGGAAGCGTATTTTGCCGCACCTGGGATCGGCGCTGTGTTACATATGATCAATATGAGACTTTCTCCTGATCATCTGGTGTATGTGATTAATCATGCCGAAGATCGAATTTTACTTATTGACGAAGACCTACTCCCGCTGATTGAAGCAGTTCAAGACCAATTAACGACAGTGCACACATTTATCCTGCTGTCTGATAAAGAGCAGCTTCCTAAATCAACGCTTGCACCTTTATATTCATATGAATCGTTGCTTGAAAAGGGCAATTCGGCATTCCCATTTTTAGATGATATTGATGAAAATGAGCCTGCGGCGATGTGCTATACATCCGCTACAACAGGAAAACCAAAGGGAGTTTTGTACTCTCATAGAGGAATTACGCTTCATAGCTTGGTCCAAGGTATGGTCGACACGACGGCAATATCGGAACGGGATGTGTGCATGCCTGTAGTGCCGATGTTCCATGTAAATGCTTGGGGACTGCCTTTTAGCGCTACATTTTACGGGGCAACACAAGTTCTTCCTGGGCCGCAGTTTACGCCCCAACTGCTTGCGGAATTGATCGAGCAAGAAAAGGTCACTTTTACTGGCGGTGTCCCTACAATTTGGCTTGGTCTGCTTCAGGTCATAAAGAAAGGAAATTATGATCTGAGCAGCCTAAGAGGCGTTGTTTGTGGTGGTTCGGCTGCACCGAAAAGCATGATTGAAGCCTTTGAAAAAGAATTGAACATTCCATTTTTCCACGCGTATGGAATGACGGAAACATCACCAATCGTATCCTTTTCCAGCTTAAAGAGCCATCAGCTTAGCTGGGCAGAAGAAGATCGCTATAACGTCCGTGCTAAACAAGGCATGGCGGTACCGCTCATTGAGATAAAAGGTGTGAATGAGAATGGCGAGATTGCTTGGGACGGCAATGAAATGGGTGAACTGTTAATTCGTGGCCCTTGGATTGCTGATCAATACCATGAAGATGAGCGAAGTAAAGAAGCCTTCCGAAATGGCTGGCTTCATACGGGCGATGTTGTCACAATTGATGAAGAAGGGTCAATTAAGATCGTCGATCGTACGAAGGACTTAATTAAGAGTGGTGGAGAGTGGATTTCTTCCGTTGATTTGGAAAACGCGATCATGGGACATAAAGCCGTACTTGAGGCGGCTGTTGTTGCTGTTCCCCACGAAAAGTGGCAAGAACGACCTGTTGCTTGTGTTGTATTAAAAGAGGGGGAGCAGGCTACAAAAGAAGACATTAATGCCTATCTGGCAACGCAATTTTCAAAATGGTGGCTGCCGGATGATGTTATCTTTATGGAACAACTGCCACGAACATCGGTCGGTAAGTTTTTGAAACGGGCATTACGTGATCAAGTCGTAAAAGCAACTTAATGAATGAAAAACAAAAACAGGCAGCCGACTAGGCTGCCTGTTTTTGTGGTGCTAAATGAAATGTTCAACGTTATGATCGCTTTATTGAGGGTGGATAATGATTGCGCTTACATATTGTTGTGGTACGTGCATATAGTTGATTAGAAGAGTAGTCCAAATTCTATTCGTTTACACGAAAATCACTAACTTTTTGTAAAAATTGTAAACAATTTAAGTGAGGTATGTTCTCAATACGTTAATTTTAAAGAAGATGTATGGCTTCTGTAAACGAAGCAAAATTCTATCAAACTTATGTTTAAATGAACGTACATTGTGACAAGGAGGCACGGCAGCATGAAGCAAGTGGAGTTGATTGATCTAACTAAATCCTATGATAAGCAAAAAAATGTGCTTAATGAAATTAGTCTATCAATTGAGAAGGGGGAATTTTTTGTACTAGTTGGTCCGTCTGGTTGTGGCAAAAGCACGTTGTTGCGAATGGTTGCGGGACTTGAGGAGATTACAGGGGGTACGTTGCTACTAAATGGAGAAGAGGCAAACATGTTGGCTCCAAAAGACCGGAATCTATCAATGGTTTTTCAAAATTATGCCTTGTATCCCCACTTGACTGTTGAACAGAACATTGTTTTTGGGCTGGATGCAAAACGGGTGAAAAAGCCCGAACAAAAACGGCGTATGAAAGAAGCTGCAGAGATGATGGGATTAACCGACCTGTTAGAAAGAAAGCCAAAAGAGTTGTCTGGTGGACAACGGCAGCGTGTTGCGCTAGCTCGAGCTGTCGTCAGTGAAGCCCCTCTTTGTTTAATGGATGAGCCTCTTTCCAATTTAGATGCCAAGCTCCGTGCTCATATGCGAATCGAGATTCGTAGATTGCAAAGAAAATTAGGACTGACAATGATTTATGTTACCCATGACCAAGTTGAAGCAATGACAATGGGTGACCGCATAATGGTATTAAATGATGGAGTCATCCAGCAAGTCGGTAGTCCGATTGATTTGTACAATGAACCTGCTAATCTATTTGTCGCTACTTTTATAGGTTCGCCGAAAATGAACACAGCAAATGCCCTTGTGAATCATCAGTTAAATCAGGTTGAAATAGGAAACACGCTTACTCTCTCTCTACCCGACAGTCTTGCCGGATTGGGTGAGCACGTAACAGCAGCTATTCGCTCAGAGCATATTCAGTATGAGCCATTGGAAGCCGCACAGCAGCTTGATGTTGCGAGCGTGGAACAACTAGGGAATGAAACATTAATTACGTTTAGTGTTGGTGAAGAACTATGGACAGCCAAATGGCCAGGGCAATGGGCGATAAAAACAGGTGATCGAGTGCCTGTTAAGCTGGAACCAAGTCACTTCCATTTCTTTGATTCAACGACCGGGGCGCTTTTGAAATCCGCTGAAGTGCAAACCGTACAAAAGGTTCTGTTATGACGAAGACGCAGACATCCGCGTACGTTTCGCAAGCGCATTTATTTAAACAGCAAAAACGAAAGCGGAGCCGGTTAAATTTTGGGAAGGGAATGCTTTTTCTATTTCCATCGCTGCTGTTATTTAGTGTGTTTTTGTTTTACCCAATGGCGCGGACCCTTTATTTAAGCTTTTTCTTAACGGATAACCGTGGTATGGCGACCGTGTTCGTAGGATTTGAGAACTTTACGAGAATTTTCTCGTCGGATTTATTTATAAAGTCCTTAACATCGACTTTCTTGTTTGTTTTATATACGGTTCCTGGGACGATTTTAATTGCGTTGTTTTTAGCGATTCTTGCCAACGAAAAATTACGTGGCATCGGTATTTTTCGCATGATATTTTCATCTACGATGGGGATTTCAGTCGCTGCGGCTTCTGTGTTCTGGTTGTTTTTGTTTCATCCAAGCATTGGTTTCCTAAATCAAATTCTTAGCTGGTTTGGGGTTGGTGCAATTGGTTGGCTTACCGATCCAAGCTGGGCATTGTTCTCTGTTTCCATCTCAACAATATGGATGAATCTAGGCTTTACTTTTTTAATCTTGCTTGGTGGACTGCAATCGATCGACCGCTATTTATATGAATCTGCTGATATTGACGGGGCGGGATACTTTTATAAACTGCGGCGTATTACGATTCCGATGCTGTCACCTACTTTGTTTTTTGTCGTGACGGTAACGATGATTAATGCGTTTCAGACATTTGGTCAAATCGACATGTTGACGCGCGGAGGACCGCAAAATGAAACGAACTTGCTTGTTTATTCGATTTACAGAGAGGCGTTTGTCAATTATCAATATGGAACGGCAAGTGCGCAAGCCGTTATTTTGTTTGCGATTATTCTACTGATGACGCTAATCCAGTTTAAGCTTGGCGAAAAGAAGGTGCATTACCAATGATGATGACGTGGAAACGTAAATTACTGTTCTACTTGCTATTAATCGTCTCAGCGGCCGTGCTGTTCGCCCCGGCTATTTTAGCCTTTCTAATGAGTTTTATGACGAGCCAGGATACATTGACCGGCCAGATTATTCCAAGCGCTTGGACGTTTGAAAACTACATTCAAGCGTTTCAACGATTTCCGCTGATGAACTATTTATTAAATAGCCTTATTGTGTCTTTTGTTATCATGATCGGGCAGCTTATCCTATGTAGCTTAGCGGCCTATGCCTTTGTATTTTTGAAATTTAAAGGGCGGGACGCCTTGTTCTTTGTGTTTATTGCAACGATGATGATTCCTTTTGAAGCGTCAATCATCCCTAATTTCCAAACCATTCGTGAATTAGGACTTTTAAATACGTATCCAGGTTTGACCTTGCCGTTTTTTGCGATGGCGTTTGGTACATTTCTGCTGCGGCAGACATTTAAGCAAATTCCAATTGAGTTAAAAGAGGCGAGTCAAATTGCTGGAATGGGCGATTTTAAATTTTATTTGACGGTCGTATTGCCTGTTGCCCGCACAAGCTTGGTGACGCTTGGTATTTATGGATTTTTAACATCATGGAATATGTACTTATGGCCATTGCTCGCGACGACAAATGATTCGGTGCGAACGGTTCAAATAGGCTTAAAACAGCTGCAATCGCAGGAGACATTAAACCAATGGGGAGTCGTGATGGCAGGAGCCGTCATTGTTATTCTTCCGACATTAATTCTTCTGTTTTTAGGGCAGAAGAAACTTCAGCGCGGACTGGCTGAAGGAGCGCTTAAATAAGAACGAGGAGATGGAATGATGAAACGAAAATTAGGGATATTGATTAGCTCAATGAGTATAGTTGCGCTTGCAGCGTGTGGATCATCGGATGGTACAGGCGGAGATGAAAAGACGATTGTCACGTTCTGGCATTCAATGGGTGGCCCCGCGCAAGTAGCGTTAGATCAAATTGTATCTTCATATAACGAATCGCAGGATGAGGTACAAGTGAATGCAGAATTCCAGGGGACCTACGAGGAGTCATTGCCTAAATTCCACAGTGTAGGTGGAACAGAAGATGCTCCGACGATTATTCAAGTGCAAGAAATCGGTTCAATGTCGATGATCAACAGCGGTAATATTGAGCCAATTCAGCGATTTATCGATGAAGAAGAGTATGATATGAGCGGTTTAGAAGAAAATATAACCAATTACTATAACATTGACGGTCAGTTCTATTCGATGCCGTTTAATTCATCGACACCTGTTATGTATTACAACAAAGATGCTTTTGAAGCGGCTGGTCTTGATCCGGAAGCCCCTCCGCAAACGTACGAGGAAATTGAAGCAGCCGGTCAAACAATTGCTGAAGCAAATGACGGTATGCGTGGATTTGCCCTTCAAGCGTATGGCTGGTTGTTTGAAGAACTTTTGGCTAACCAAGGTGGGCACTTACTCAATAACGACAATGGGCGGAGCGATCTAGCAACAGAAGTGGCATTTGATGATGAAAAAGGCAGATCGATTTTTAAATGGGTGGAACGAATGATTGAAGATGAAACGTTCATGAACTACGGAACCAACTCTGACAACATGGTCGCAGGCTTTTTATCTGGTGAAGTAGCGATGTTTATGCAATCATCGGCTCAATCGAGGGACGTCATTGATAATGCGCCATTTGAGGTCGGAGTTGGATTTATTCCTTATCCAGAGCAGGAGGAAAGAGAAGGGGTTGTCATCGGCGGTGCAAGCTTATGGATGTCTGCTGGCAAAGAGGACGCGGAGCAAGAGGCCGCTTGGGACTTTATGAAGTACATGGCAACTCCGGAGATTCAGGCGGAATGGCATGTCGGAACGGGCTATTTTGCCATTAACCCAGCAGCATATGATGAACAGGTTGCCCAAGATGCCTACGTAGATATGCCGCAGTTGCAAACAGCTGTCCAGCAGCTTCAAGCAACAACACCTACTGTTGCGACACAAGGGGCATTAATGGATATGATTCCAGAAGAAAGAAAAATTATCGAAACGGCTCTTGAGTCTGTTTACAATGGTGAGAATGCTGACGCAGCTTTTGATGAGGCGGTTAATCAAGTTAACGCGGCGATTGAACAAGCAAATAAAGCAAGAGGCAACTAAGCAAAAAAGGGAACGGTGTCACTCATCGTCCCCTTTTCTTTTTTGAAGGGAGCGGGAACAGTTGACGAAATGGCAAATAATTGTTCTGGTTGGGTGTTGTCTCCTTGTTGGTTTTGTGCTCGCGTTTGAATTGAATACGCTCGGAAAAGAGACAAGTGGTCTGACGGAACAAGGTGAAGAAGAGCTTGTACTTAAGGACAAACCTGTTCAAATTTATGCGCATCGCGGAGCAAAGGACCGAGCAAATGAAGCAACTCTTGCGGCCTACGACATAGCGGCAAAAGACGGGGTAGACGCGCTCGAAATTGACTTGCGCATGACAAAAGATGGTGTGCTTGTCGCTATGCATGACAAAATGATTGACCGGACAACTGACGGAATAGGAAACGTTGAAACGTATACACTTGAGCAGTTAAAGCGTTTTAACACAGTAGGCGTTTTTAATGGGAGCGAAATGAGAGAACCGATTCCGACCCTTGAAGAAATTTTGCAGCGGTATGGAAAAAGGGAAACGTATTATATTGAAACACGCCTTGTTGGAGATCAATTAAAAATGGAAGAAACGCTTATTCAGCTTTTAAACGACCATGACGTACTAGCATCTCAATTCGTTATGCTGCAGTCTTTTTCAGATGCGAGCCTTGCGAGGCTGACAGAACTTGCCCCAGAGATACCGTTAACCAAACTGATTCGACGTGGGGAATTTAAGCTTGATGAAGCTCTACAATCTCCGTACCAAACGATTGGTGCGGAAGCAGGCGACTTGCATGAAGCAGACGTGCAGGCGTTACGAACTGCCGGTAAAGCAGTGCATGTTTACTTCACCGATAGCGACACGGAGAGAGAAGAGCAGCAACGAGTGAACGAATATGGAATTGATGGATTGTTCACAGACCAAATTGAATTTACAAAAAAGCTGTTAGAGACAGAATGAAAGGTAACGCTTGTTACAATAACGATAAGAATTGTGAAACAGTAGTTTGGAATGTAAAAAGGCATGCTTGTTGTTATTCATGATTCACTGTTGACGGGGTTGGATTTGTCCGAGGCATGATGCTGGAAGAAATTAAACAATATACTGCTGGAACCTAGTTAATGAGAATGATGAAAGCAAGAGCCTGGTACAAAAGTAGATAGACAGACAAAAATGACGAACATTCCTGAAAATAGGAGCGTTCGTCATTTGTTTTATATTAAAAGTAGCAGAAGGAGAATCCGAGACTCCTGGGGCCAGCACGTGTCTGAAGACTATGGAGTGGTGGTTTTCCACGAAGGAGGCTGAGGCCGCGCCCCCGGAAAGCGAGGAATTCTCCTGTAGCGGTTCAGTATCAGTATTCATGTTCTCTGGTCTAACTACTAGCTTTAGCCCAACCTGTTAACGTGTCGAGTCATCCTTTTTCTCAGTCTGTACAAAAGCTCTAAAAAATCGGACCACCCAAGTCTGTCAGAAAAGGGGCAAAGGTTGAATCGGTCAATCGAGCACAAACATACGATGGAAGAGGCAATGAAGTTGTGTGCAAACGGGAGTGAGTGAATGGCAGAAAGGCGACTGTTTCATCTATTGTTTATTGCAAAGGATACCTCAACTTATATTGATCGTAACTATTCGTATCTAGAGAGAGAACTTGCGACACATGTCCAAGTAACGGTTTGGCGAAAGTCAGGTCATCTCCAGTCTATTTTAAAGCAACTGACTGTGGTGCCTGATTTCATCATAATCGTCAATGATATCGGAAAGAAGATGGAGCCTGTTGTGCATGGACTTGCTACAACCTTGATTCCATCTGCTCTGTTTGTAAACGATGTGCATCGATTTACGGAAAAGAGACGCCAGTTTTTAAGGAAGAACCCGAATACGTATGTATTTAGTGTAACTAGGGACGCTTGCTATACGGCGTACCCGGAATTCGCAGATCGAATACGCTGGCTGCCTCATTTTGTTGAGCCTCGTATCTTTAAAGACTATCAATTAGAGAAGAACTATGAGCTGCTCTTGCTTGGGGCAGTGGGTGCGGCGTATCCATTTCGCGAGCATCTATTAAAAACATTCGCCAATGATTCCAACTTTATCTATCGACCTCATCCAGGCTATACCTTTGATGAAACAGATCGGAAAGGATTGGTCGGTAAACGTTATGCAATGGAATTAAACAAAGCGAAACTGTTTTTTACCTGTCCCTCTCTATATGGTTATCCCGTAAAAAAATACTACGAAGCCCTTGCCTGCCATACACTTCTGTTAGCCCCGAGTTTTAACGAATTAGAAGACCTCGGATTCAAGCCTGGTACACATTTTATCAAAGTCGATGAAGAAAATGTTGCTGAGGCAACTGCGTATTATTTGCATCAGCATAAGGAAAGAGAATTGGTTGCACAGCAAGGTCATTTATTTATTCATAAAAACCACTCAACGGCTGTGCGGACAAAGCAGTTAATCGACCAGATTGAAGAAATACTTTATATGAAGGGAAAATAAAGGATGACAGAAAAAGCAAAAGTAGGACGCAATGTTGTAATTGAGGAAGGTGTTGTGCTCGGAAATCATGTAGTGATTGGCGACAACACGGTTATTTTAAGTGGAACAGAGCTTGGAGATGAAGTTGAGGTGGGGGCGAACTGTGTGCTGGGCATTCAGCCGGGCGGTAATAAGCGGATGAGAAAAACAGGTGAAGGAACACGCAAGCTCGTGATTGGCAAAGGCACAAAACTTGGTTCGCTTGTCTCTGTTTATGCTGGAACGAAGCTTGGAGACCATGTTTTCGTTGGAGATCATGCAAGCATAAGGGAAGCGGTCACGGTTGGAGCAGGAACCGTGATTGGCCGGTCTGCTATCGTTGAATTAAATACAACAATCGGCGCCAACTGCACGATCCAGACGTCGGCTTATGTAACAGGTGACACGATTATTGAAGACAATGTGTTTATCGGTCCGTGCGTGTCGATGTCCAATGACAAATATATGGGAGCAAAAGCATACGAGATGAAGGGGCCACATATTGAATCGGGTGCTAAAATCGGGAATAATGCAACGCTTTTACCTGGTGTCCGAGTTGGTGCGGGAACAATTGTTGGAGCTGGTGCCGTTGTTACAAAAGACACGGGCAATCATGTTGTTGTTGCTGGAGTACCTGCGCGGCTGCTGAAGGAGGAAGGCAAGTGACAAAAGTATGCATGCTTGTGCATACCCATTCGTTTCTCGATACGCGTATCTTTCAAAAAGAGGCAAAGTCGTTACAGAAACATGGGTATGAGGTTGTCATGATTGTACCCCGAATAAAAGGGAAATTATTTCGCATCAATAAGGAACCGTTTGAAAATGAATTGTTGGAAACCTCTTTTATGTATGAAGGCATCAAAATCGTCACCTATGATTTTGAGACGTTTAAACCAACCGTTGAACATATGCAGGAATATATCGATTCTGATACGTTGTCATTCAATAATCCGCTTGTAAAGCTAGGGCTGGCTGAAAATGCTGATGTGTACCATGCTCATGAAGTCGCTTCTTTGTTTGCGGGCATCGGCATTAAACGCCTACGTAAAAAAAATGGGAAGCCTGTTAAATTGATTTTTGATAGCCATGATTTGATCCCGGATCCCTTTGACAAAAAGCCTAAATTTATCGCAATGGGAAAATTGCTTGATGATATGTTAACGGAAATTGATCAACTGATTACCGTATCGCCTTCAATAAAAGCGTATTACATTACGAAACAACCGCTTCTGCCGATCGAGATTCTGTATAATTCTCCGCCGCTAAATCATGATTATCAGGCGCGAGTACCAAAAGAAACGGAGTTGACTGTAGGCTACGAAGGGCATGTTGCTGACAACAAAAAAGGAAGCAGCGATAAGATCTATAAAATAACGGAACTTGCTAAGCAACAGGTCAATTCCTTTACGTTCAAAATTATTGGGGGCGTTTTGCATGGTCATAAGCTTGACGTTCCAAAAGATTTACAGCCTCATATCTCTCTGACTGGTTGGGTTCCTTTTGAAGGCATTGCGAAGGAGATGGCTGAGGTTGATATTGGCTGGATCGATTTTGATGATTTATCAAACTCGTTAAACCGTTCCTATGCGCTACCAAATAAGTTTTTTAGTTATTTAAATAACGGAATACCGGTTATCGTCAATAAATGCCATGATATGGAGCAGTTTATCCAGACACACCAATGTGGCATTGTATTAAACAAACAAAAAGCAACAGGAGACGATTACGCGGAAGCTGTGTTGTATTTGCATCAAAATCGAGATTTATTAAAACAAATGAGTGTGAATGCACGCAAAGCGATGGAGAATTTGTACAACTGGGAGAAAATGGAGCAACGAATGCTGCAGCTGTATGAAACGTTACTAGCAGACAAACCAAAAAGCTTTTATATCGAAAAATAAAAAACACTTTCCTTCTAACTAGAAGGAAAGTGTTTTCTTATAATCGTATAAATTTGGTTTGCGGAGTGGCCGTCACCGAATAGAGCTGGATAGACTGGCTGTTCCTTCGCCTGATGCACCGTTTTTACAATTGCTGCAGGATCACTTGCGTCAACGAGTTGGTTCCAATGAGATTCAACAGTTTCGATCCATTCTGTTTCATCGCGCAAAGTGACACAAGGAATGCGCAACATATAGGCCTCTTTTTGTACGCCACCAGAATCGGTTAAAATCGCCTTGGCTTGACTCATAAGTGCAAGCATATCGAAATAATCCAGTGGGTCAATAAAGAGTAGATTTCCCTTTTTATCAGAGACTGGAGAATCAAGTAGCTGTAATTGTTTCTTCGTTCGGGGATGGAGTGGCAGAATAACTTTCTTCCCCAGTTTTGAGAAGGATTCCATGATGGCGGCAAGCCTTGGTAAATCATCGGTATTTTCGGCGCGGTGAATGGTTGCGACATAATACTCTTTTGAAGTTAGGTTTAATTGATTAAGAATCGTTGATTGTTCTTGTGCTATGTCTTTGTAATGAAGGACGGCATCATACATAATGTCGCCTGTCGCGTATACTCCTTTTGTAATGCCTTCGCTTTTTAACTGAGCAGCTGCCGCTTGCGTCGGGCAAAACAACAGACTTGATAGATGGTCGGTGACAATTCGATTAATTTCTTCAGGCATCCGGCGGTTGAAGCTACGCAAGCCAGATTCAACATGAATAATCGGAATGTGGAGCTTGGACGATGCAAGGCTGCCAGCAATGGTTGAATTGGTGTCGCCATATACTAATACTGCATCTGGGTTTTCTTTGACAAGTACTTGTTCAAGCTCCATCAACATTTTGCCAGTTTGTTCTCCGTGTGACCCAGAACCAATTCCGAGATGGTAATCCGGTTTGGGAATATTCAATTGGTCGAAGAAGACGTCGGACATATTGGCATTGTAGTGCTGACCTGTATGCACGAGCACTTCTTGAATTGAAGCGTCTTGACGTAACCGTTTTGAAACCATACAAGCTTTTATAAATTGAGGGCGTGCCCCGATGACGGTAACGAGTTTCATTGTTGCCTCCTATTAGTTGCACCAATCAGGTGTTAGTTTCATTCGATATTAGAGGACGTTCATAAATTCCGGGAAAAATAGCAGTCGACTATCGGCGTCAGCTTGCTTCTGCGTTCCTCACGTACCAAAAACGTACGCTCCGGTACTCGAAGCTGCGCTTCCTTGATCTTCTCGGCTCTTTTTGTCCTCGTTTTTGAACCGATATTACTAGAGGACGTTCAAAAATTCCGGGAAAAATAGCAGTCGACTATCGGCGTCAGCTTGTTTCTGCGTTCCTCACGTACCAAAAACGTACGCTCCGGTACTCGCAGCTGCGCTTTCTTGATCTTCTCGGCTCTTTTTGTCCTCATTTTTGAACCGATATTACTAGAGGACGTTCAAAAATTCTGGGAAAAATAGCTGTCGACTATCGGCGTCAGCTTGTTTCTGCGTTCCTCACGTACCAAAAACGTACGCTCCGGTACTCGCAGCTGCGCTTCCTTGATCTTCTCGGCTCTTTTTGTCCTCATTTTTGAACCGATATTACTAGAGGACGTTCAAAAATTCTGGGAAAAATAGCTGTCGACTATCTGCGTCAGCTTTGCTTCTGCGTTCCTCACGTACCAAAAACGTACGCTCCGGTACTCGCAGCTGCGCTTCCTTGATCTTCTCGGCTCTTTTTGTCCTCATTTTTGAACCGATATTACTAGAGGACGTTCAAAAATTCCGGGAAAAATAGCAGTCGACTATCGGCGTCAGCTTGCTTCTGCGTTCCTCACGTACCGAGAACGTAGGTGCTGGAAGCAGAAGTTGCGTTCGTCATGTTCTCAGCTCTTTTCTTCTCTTCTCTCTTGAACATGCACTACTAATAAATGTATGGCGAATACGGTTTTATGCCACGGCATTAAGCATAAATAGATGGCTACCTTGAGGACGAAGGAGGAGACAATGAGCAAAACAATTTGTTTTCTAGTGGCGGAACATCCTTTTTTAGATGCGCGGATTTTTCAAAAAGAAGCAAAAAGCCTTGTGCGAAAAGGATACAACGTCACGATGATTATACCGAGGCGAGAAGGGTTTTTATTTGATATAGATGGATCTTTGCTAACGGATTGTTTTTTGGAAACTTCATTTATGCATGAAGGCGTTCGAATCATTGCCTATGATCCGCCACGTGCAAAACGGCAGATTGCGAGGCAATTGTATTATGCAAAATCAGGCAAACTAGACCCCTTGCCTAGTCCATTAACAACACTCGGAGTGGAGCTTCAGGCTGACCTTTATCACGCGCATGAATTCTCTTCTTGCTATGACGCGCTTATGATCAAGCGGGTACTTAACCAAAGAAAGCAACGGACTCGAATCATTTATGACAGCCATGAACTGGTGCCGGACGCGCTGGAGAAGATGAGTCGGATAACACGAGTGAAGATGACAGAACTGCTGGAGCAAATGTTTAAGGAGTTAGATACGGTCATTACTGTATCCAAGTCGATCCAACAAAGGTACGAGCAAATGAACGCTATTGTGCCGGTTGAGGTGCTTTTTAATTCTCCTTTATTGTCACCATTCGAACAGAAAAACAAAGATGACCATTCCCCGCTTGTTCTTGGCTATGTCGGGCGGATGGATGAAGATAAAGGCAGTTTAGCGAGGTTAATTCAAATCGTTGAGTATGCGAATCGTTTTATTAATTTACGGGTGAAAGTGATTGGTGGGCTAGCAGAACCAGCCAGAAATAGAGTGCCTGAACATATACGGAAGAAAATTGATTGGGTCGGCTGGGTCCCCTATGAAAAACTGGCGGAAGAATTACGAGATATAGACATAGGTTGGATCGACATAAAAACGGAAAACTCACTTAATCGGATGTATTCGATGCCTAATAAGTTTTTCAGCTATTTAGAAAGAGGCATTCCTCCACTTGTTAACCGAGGGAAGGATATGAAAGCATTTATCAGTGAGTACCAGTGTGGTTTTGTGCTAGAAGAAAATGCTTCACCAGTCGATTTTGCTAAAGCGCTGATTCGATTAAACGAAGACCGAGCACAAATCACAGAGAGAGGTTTGCGTGCGAGGAAAGTGATGGAGGAAAGGTATGGCTGGGAAAAGATGGAGCAACATCTCTATGAGATTTACGAGCGACTTTTGTCAGAACCAGCGAAAAGATGAATTTCCACTTTTCTCTTGATTTAGTAGTCCAGTCATCTAAAAAACCCCTACATACAGTAGGTAATGAAGACTGGAATCAATCGAGAAGAGGAGACGCTTTATGAAAAAAGTACAGAAGAGAGAGACCGTGGCAGTTGTCGGTCTAGGGAAAATAGGGCTGACAATGGCTGCCATTTATGCGAGCAATGGCTTTGATGTTATTGGTGCTGATGTAAATCAAGCAGTAATTGAGTCTGTAAATGCTGGAATATCACATGTGAAAAATGAGCCAGGACTTGATGAACTTGTTATACAAGGTCACCAAAACAAACAATTGAGCGCAACACTTGATACAAAAACAGCTGTTTCCCAAGCTGATATTGTCGTTGTTGTTGTACCAGTTCTTATCTATGAAAATAATGATGTGGACTATACGTATATGGACGCCGCTGTTGAACAGATTGCGGCAGGTTTAACGAAACATACAACGGTTATTTTTGAAACAACTTTACCAACCGGAGATACAAGAGATCGATTTGGTGTGAGGTTGGAAGCTGTTTCTGGCTTAAAAGCAGGAACGGATTTCTTTTTAGCGTATAGTCCAGAACGAGTTTATTCAAATAAAATCTTAAGTGACTTAAAAAAATACCCTAAAATTGTTGGTGGTATAAACGCTGAGAGTTTACAGCGTGCTTCAGCGTTTTATAAGCAAGCGATTCAAGCAGACATTATTGAAGTAGAGTCTACTGAAACAGCTGAGTTTGCTAAAGTAGCAGAATGTGTTTACCGTGATGTGAACATCGCTTTAGCGAATGAACTAGCTGTTTACGCTTCAGAAAAGAACGTCAATATTGTTGAAGTAATTCAAGCAAGCAACACCCAACCTTATTCGCATATTCATTCACCTGGAATTGGTGTTGGAGGCCATTGCATTCCGATTTATCCATACTTTTTTATGAAACGAGGTTTGTCTGAGGGACTCGCCCATTTAGCGAGGGAAGTAAACGATGGTATGGCCGGTCGTGCGGTCAAAGAAATCGATGATTATATGGACGGGCTAAAAGACAAACGAGTGCTGATTCTTGGTTTGTCGTATCGCGAGAATGTAAAAGAAGAAACAAAATCAACGACTTGGTTATTGGTAGACCAATTAAAGCAAAAGCAAGCAGACGTTTTTGTGCATGACCCAATGTTTACTGATGCAGAAACAAAAAAACGAGCACTCACGCCGTTTTCGTTAACCGAAGAAGCAGCGAAAGAGATCGATGTCATTATTGTGCAGGCGTTCCATGATGAATACAAAAGTTTGGACTTTGGCTGGTTTACTCAGTGTAAGCTCGTATTTGACGGTCGAAATGCACTTGATCAACATGCAGTAAAAAAACAGGGAATTGCCTATAAAGGACTAGGCCTATGAGTGGGCAGGAAAAACGGACGCCGATTCCAATGGTCGATTTGCAAAGCGAGTTCTCTCTGCTTAAACCTATGCTCCTCAAAGAGATCATGGAGGTGCTTGAAAGTGGCCATTATATATTAGGTAAAAAAGGCCAGCTGTTCGAACTGCGCTTGGCAGACTATGTGGATGCAGGATTTGCCAGTGGTGTTGCAAATGGGACGGATGCGCTTTATATCGCGTTAAAATCGCTTGGAATCGGCGCTGGTGATGAAGTAGTGACAACCCCGTTCACTTTCTTTGCGACTGGTGAAGTGATTGCCCAAACAGGGGCTACCCCGGTTTTTGCAGACATTGAAAGCGATACGTATAATCTCGACCCTAAAGAGATAGAGTCAAAAATAACCGATAAAACAAAAGCAATTATTGTGGTCCATCTATTTGGGCAGGCAGCAAATATGGATGCGATTCAAGAAATAGCGAAAAAGCATCATCTCTATGTGATTGAGGATGCCTGCCAAGCAATTGGTACCGAATTTAAAGGGGAGCGCGTTGGTGCACTAGGAGATATCGGCTGTTTTTCCTTTTTTCCTTCCAAAAGCCTTGGTGCATTTGGTGATGCAGGGATAATTGTAACCAATCAAGAATCATTGAGTCATAAAGTCACGCAACTGCGAAACCACGGAAGCACGAGTAAATATATGCATGAGTCGATTGGTCAAAACAGCCGTCTTGATGAGATTCAAGCAGCCGTTTTACTTGTTAAACTAACGTTTCTTGATTTGTTTTTGCATAAACGAAAGGAAATCGCCAAGCGGTATTCTGAAGGATTAGTTGATTCAATTAAAAAACCGATTGTTCCAAACTCGCGAGCGCATACGTTTCATCAATATTGTATTGAGCTCGACGAACGGGACCAGCTAGCCGACTATTTAAAACAAGAAGGAATTGCGTCAGCTGTTTATTATCCTGTGCCGCTTCACTTACAGAAGGTATTTGCAGGACTTGGCTATAAAAAAGGAGACTTTCCAGTGGCGGAACAGGCAGCGAACCGCATCTTAGCCTTGCCAATTTCGCCCGAGCTATCAATCGATGCGCAATATACGATTATTGAATGTGTTAATCAGTTTATAAAGAAGGGTTAAGCGTTCGCGTTCAAAAAATGTAAAGGCGAAAGGAACTAAGTTGAAGTAGACCCTAAAAGCCATTTAACCTGAACTTTAAGGGTCTAGTTGATCAAGAAAACCATTCCATTTGGAGTGGTTTTTTTGCGTAATGCTTTCCATGTGGTCACGCACATTATAAATCGTAAAGTCTTTGTAGAGAAGTGGACCCACTTCAAGGAGTCGATCAAGAACAGCCACATCTTCGTATAGACGTCCTTCCTCGTAGGAGGAAATTGGGAAGCCGCCTACTTCTTTCAGGGCGGAGGTCCGATAAATGCGTGGTCCAAGCGGAAAACGATAGCCGAGCAAATCCTGCTTTGTTTGGATTTGTCTACCTTTTGTGATTCCTTTATAACGCACTTGATTGAGGTTTTCGGCTTTCCATCTGCGGAAATTTCCGTAGAGAAGTGGTGATTCCATAGGCATATCAACCAATTCATTAGCCAAGATGGAAAATGCATCTGGGTCAAGCCAGTCATCGGCATCGAGTTCAATAATGTAGTCACTTTTGACAAAGGGGAGCAAGCGGTTTAGCGCACGGGCTTTGCCTTCATTATGGGGATTAAAAAGAATATGGATCTTGTCTACGTTCCATCGATTTAATTTAAATACAGAGTCATCGGTAGAGCCATCGTCGACCACAAGAATTTGTTCAGGGATGGAAGGTCCAATAAGGCATGATGCAATCGCGTTGTCTAAATAAGGATGCTGATTGTAGTTTGCAATAAGTACCGTTATTGAGAGTTCAGAACTGGTCTCTGAGGTCAACGCATAGTTATTGGTCCATTCTTGTTTTTGTCGCACGCTTGTTTGTTTGGAATGATTTGCTAGACGAGCCCATTGCTCATTTTGTGCGAGGCATACCTTTTTGTCACGAGGCAGCAAAGAAAACCAGAAAGGCAACAAGGCTTCTGGAAAGGGAAGCAGGTCTTGGTCAGGAAAAGGATAGCGCACATAAGTAGCTTTAGGAATGAACAATGCATATTGATTCCCAACTGCGCCGCTTGTTTGATTTATGGTTGAAGAAATATCAACCGTTGTGGACAAGGATGCGCCAGAACGAAGCAGAAGAACGTAAGAAGCGTTTAAATGACGCAGGAGATCATTTAACGTCATACCAATGTCATCACCCTTAACGGGGTAGGAAATGCAGTTTGAATGATGTCTTGGCAAGTGGTATTCAGGGGGATGAACAATCGCTATCATTTGAAGATGTTTCTCCAGTTGTTTAAGCGAGGCAAGCGTGTGCCAAATCGAATCACGGCTCTCATGGACAATGATGATAGCGACGATGTCCTTCATGTTTAGAAACCTCCTTATAAATAGAGTTTTAAATAAGATATGTGGCGGTTGATCATTCAAGAAGGCTTAGATTAGCGAGACAGGACACGGATGGAATTCGCGAGGCTACAGGGCAATCTAACAAGCAATTTGAATTTGCATGCATTTACTAAAGGAGATACAAAGGGAGGGATAAAATGTTGATTAAACGTTTTTTGTATGCGATAAAATCATTTTTTCTGTTTTTGCTATTTCCAGTACTTTGGCGCTTTCCTGCTACAAAAAGAGGCCTATTAAAAAGCTTGGTTGGAGAGCAAATTGAAGTGTCAACGCCATTTGGATTTGTTTCAGGCACACTGCTTTCAACGAAAAAAGACTATATCGTACTAATTGATGAAACCGAGACACAAGTCTTTGTGCGAATTGATAAAATCGAAACGATTCAATCATTTTAAGAGACTAACAGAAAATAGAGGCAAAGGAGGAAATCGTTTTGTTCAAGCGTCTTTTTTACCAAGAGCTTTCAGACCGACTTGGTGCACGTGTAGAAGTTGCAACAGATACAAACTTAATTGAAGGTTTAGTCGTGCGAGTCACACCAGAGTTACTTGAGGTTACTATAACCGATGGCTATGAATCCGGCACAAGCCAGTTTATATCGATTGATGCGATCAACTACGTGAGGTTCCCGCAAACCATATAAATTTCGCACTAAAAAGAAGCCCAAATATGTGCTTCTTTTTTTAGTGTTTAGCTTCTGTTTTTCTAGAATAGAAAGAAGAGTAGCTTTAAATTGTAGGAGAGGTTGAGCGGCGGGATTATACTTCATCAGCGGAAAAGAAAGTCAATGGCTCGTCTTATGTTATCAAGCAATATCTAATAAAACTTTTACAAAAAAAGATGCCCTTCAGATGCGCAAACGGCAACTGGGACATCTTTTTTTAAGCGTTTTTATTAGCTAATTGAATAGACTCACTAATGTTTGTGGCAAGAGCGAGGGCTTGAATGCCATCCGCTGCTGTTACAAAAGGTCTGCTCTGTGCTTTAATGCATGATAGAAAAGCCCGTAGTTCTAGTGCTAGTGGCTGGTGAAAGGACGGTGCTTGAATGATTTCCGTCGTTGAACGGGAAAAGCTCCCAAATGGTTCGGTCGATCGTGTAATAGCAAGTTCGTTCGTTAATAAGTTTGCTACCATGTAGGCGCGCTGCGTCAACAAATGAATCGATCGCACATTTTTGTTTGATTGATAACTAGCGGTCAGTTGAAGAGCAATTCCTTTGGTTGATTTAGCAATTGCGACCGCATGTGTCGGCATCCCTTTTGCTAGGTGACCGACTGTCTGGACTTCTTGAATGCTGTCGTTCGCAAGAAGCGTGTTTAAAATATAAAGGTCGTGCAGCATTAAGTCTTGCACCACATCGACCCCTTCGATCCGTGCGCTAAATGAAGACATCCGATGCGTTTCAATCGCAATGACTTCCTCATCTTTTATGGCTTCTTGCAACGCTTTCACTAGCGGATTAAACAGTTCAATATGTCCAACTTGAAAACATAGATTTTCTTTTTCAGCCTGCAGCTTTAGTTGCTGTGCTTGTGCAAGGGTTGAAGCAATTGGTTTTTCCATCAAAATATGGACTCTATGCTTTATGCAAGCAAGACCAATTTCGTAATGGAAGGCGGTTGGCACGGTAATACTGATGGCATCTACTTCCTTAAGCAAGGTATCAATAGTTGGAAAGGCTTTTACATGATACTTGTCCGCTATTTCGTTACTGCGGACTTGGTTGACATCGAATAATCCAATAAATTGGCATTCTTGTGTTAATGATAAATAAGTGCGAACATGGTTTTCCCCCATTTTTCCAGCACCAATAACTCCGACTTTCATTGAATTCTCCTCACTTTACAATATGAACATTTATAGATAATGAATAGCTATACAAACTAGTTTATGCAAGAGTATGCAAGTTGAATGGACGTACGTAACGCTATCGTCAAAATGAAGCAAAAGACACGGGTTTGCGATAGTCTTTCCCGAGGTGCAAGGTTGTGCTAAGGCGGAAGTGTCTGCAGTAGAAGGCTTGAAAGTGAGCATCGATGGTCGCAGTTTTGAGAGTGCTGGATGAATCATCTCTTTCAAATGGTTAGCGAAAGGGGTTAGGCTGAAATGAAGTTTTCCTATGTCGATCATCCTTCTTATTTGTATTGGATGGTTGTTTTGCACGAACATGGACAAGCTATTGCACATTAACTGTAAAAAGCAGGTTTATAACTATGCAAATCGGTTATACAAGAAAGACAAATCAAACGAATTGATTTGTGCATTGCCCTTTTCCCTATATTTATAGAACCGTGTCTTCCCCCAAGACACGGTTCACTTATTAAGTCTGACACCTGAGAGGATGGGGTTTATGAGCGGAAATCAATTTGCTGAAGTGAAAAAAGATACAGCTCAATCAAGTTCAGGCATACAAGTGAAACATATTACGGATGAGCTTGATCATGAAGGTGCAAAAAAACTTATTGCCGTTCTGCTGAATGATTTAAAAGAAGAACATGAAACTGTTGATTTGTACTTGTGTAGACCTACTGATGAGGTTGAGTCGTTTAGTTGGTATAGTCACGCTCGCTGGTCGAGCGCATCTGATGAGGCGGCATTTGCGACATGTGATACCGTTATTGCCGATGGAATTTGTATTAGATGGCTTACCTTTACGGGTACCTTTGACGAAGTCATTGCACATGATCATACAGCGTAAAGATAGATAAAGCGCACCATAGCCTGTGCGCTTGTTTTTATTCGTCAATGACGTTATCAAAAACCAATCCTTCATCGCCTTCGTGCGTGTGGATGATTTTTAGTCGTTGTTCACTTAAGACATAAACGGATTTGTACATAACGTCTCCATCTGTCTCATACAGAAGAACACGACTATTGCCTTGATCGTTTTCAACAGAGACATTGTCCCAGTCGGAGCCGATTTCAGCTTCAACGACCGCAAGTTCAGGCCATTCGTCTCTTTGTTCTTCGAAGCTGTTTTGATTGCTTGAACAGCCACTAATAAATAGGACAAGCGCGATAATCGTAATTTGTGCTAATTTCATGATGATGCCTTCTTTCTATTTTCTAATTGTTCCAAGTAAGTATGAACCTCTCTTTACATTTCCGCAATGGCGGGATTTTAAACTGTTTTTTTAAAAAAGACAGTTACGTTTGGTTGAATAGCTTATAGGGTAAAGCAGATACTACTTTATAGGTTTTTTAAAACTGAAAGAGATGGAGTGGGAAGATGAAAGCAGCAAGAATTTATGGAGAGAAAGACGTGCGTGTTGAAGAAGTCGAGGAGCCAACTGTAGAAGCGGGCATGGTGAAAGTGAAGGTAAGTTACGCGGGAATTTGCGGCAGTGATTTACACGCCTATCATCATGGCTTATCCATTCCACTTGACGGTCCAGATGTGCTGACAGGAAAGGAAGTCCCGCTTACGCTTGGGCATGAATTTGCCGGAACGATAGCAGAAATTGGCGACGACGTAACCGGGTTTGAAGTGGGCGAAAAAGTGGCGATTGAACCGCTCCTTTTCAAAGAAGATGACCCATTCGTAAAAGAAGGAAAATACAATTTATCCAGCCAAGTCGGTTTTGTTGGTTTAAATGATGATGGAGGTTTTGCCGAATACGCTGCCGTTAAAGCAAGTATGCTGCATAAACTGCCGGAAGGGGTATCACTCGAAGAAGGTGCGCTTGTGGAGCCGGCTGCTGTATCGGTACAAGCAGTAAAAGAAAGCCAGCTAAAAATTGGACAAGCTGTTGCTGTTTTTGGTGTTGGTCCGATAGGTCTTCTCACTATTCTTGCAGCAAAAGCGGCAGGAGCTTCGCAAATTATTGCCATTGATGTTTCAAAAGAACGACTTGCAAAAGCAATCGAGTGTGGAGCAACTCATACAATTAACAGCATGGATGAGAAACCGGTGGAGAAGATTTATGAGATTGTGCCTCGTGGGATAGACGTTGCGTATGAAGCAGCCGGCGTACAACCCACGTTTGAAGCAGCGTTGCAATCGTTGAAAAAAGAAGGTCAATTAATGGTCATTGCTGCCTTCTCTAAACCAGTAACGGTGGATATGGTTCAAGTTCTGATGAAAGAAATTTCCATTACGGCAACACTCGCATACCGCCACATCTTTCCAGACGTTATTGCTTCGATTGCATCTGGTAGCCTTGATGTAAAGAAAGTGATCACGAAAAAAATTAAGCTCGATGATGTTGTTGAGAAAGGGTTAGAGCTATTGCTTGAAGATAAGAGCCAGGCAAAGATTTTAATTGATTTAACGAAATAAACCATTCGTGAAAGCAGGTGACCGTAGTCATCTGCTTTATTTGTTTTTTCATCTATCTGTTAAAAAAACGTTTGACATTGATAATCATTATCAATAATATAAAAGTAAATGAAATTGATTCTCATTATCGATAGGGGTATGAAAATGAATAAATCCACCTTTTTCGGCGCTGTATGTCTTGTCATCATGCTTGCAGGTTGTCAAACAACTGCGCAGGAAAAGCCAGTTAACTCAACGAGTGAATCAGCAGCGTACACTGTTACAGACTTTGCTGACCGTGACGTAACGTTCGCAGACGTCCCAGAACGAATTGCTGTGCTAGGAAATGGTGAACTAGACATTGTTTATGCATTAGGAGAGGAGGTTGCAGGAAGACCAACGGGCCATCAAGCCTCGATTGTATCAGCGGCAGAAGAAGCTGTTCAGGTAGGCTCTTATCATGAGGCAGATAGTGAACGTTTAATGCTTGCGAAGCCAGACGTTATTTTTGCTAATTATCCGATGAATCTGAAAGACGTGCAAACGCTTGAAAGTTCTGGCGCGAAAGTCATTTTAACAAGTGCGAATTCCGTTGATGAGATTAAAAATCAAATCGAGCTTATTGGCGAGGTTGTTCAGAAATCGGCAGAAGCGGAAGAGCTAATCGATTCAATTACAAAAAAAGAAGAGCAGCTGCAAGAAGAGGCATTACATAGCGAAACATCCGCGCTGCTCGTTTATGGCGCACCAGGATCGAATTTAATCGCCTTACCGCAATCATTGGCGGGGAGTGTTCTTGACGGGGCAGGTGGCGTCAATACAGCGGCCACGTTTGAGCAACTACAAGAATATCCCCAGTATGCGGCGTTGTCGCCAGAACGAGTAATTGAAGAAGACCCAGATGTAGTCCTGTTTATGGCGCATGGTGATCCGACAAATGTGCAAGACAGCTTTGAACAAGAAATGAATCAACATGCGGGTTGGTCGCAGCTTCCTGCAGTACAAGAAGGTCGAATGCACATTCTTCCTGCTGATCTGTTCGGCACGAATCCTGGAACACGAATCATTGATGCCCTTGATTATATGTATGAAAAGCTGAAAGACGTTCAGCAAAATTGAAGCCATTAACAATTGAACAGCGATCGAGACGCAGAAAAGGGCTAAGTTTTGGTTTACCACTGTTCCTGCTAATGGCAATTGTAAGTGGGCTTTTGTTTGGAGCGATTGTCTTTTCAACATCGGATGTTGTTAGTGCCCTGCAAAATCGGGAAGAGGCGCACTCGCTTATTTTGTTTAATGTCCGGCTCCCGCGCATTTTGGTGGCAGCACTTGCCGGAGCCTGTTTGGCCGCATCAGGTGCCATTTTACAAGGAGTGATGAAAAACCCCCTTGCTGATCCAAGTATTATCGGCGTGACGGCAGGAGCTGGGTTGGCTGCAACGATTGCCATGGTAGTTCTGCCGCAATTCGGCTACTTAACGCCTGCCTTTGCTTTTGCGGGCGCAATTGTCGCAGCGATTGTGATTTATGTGCTCTCATGGGAAAACGGAGCCTCACCATTAAAGCTTATTTTGGCCGGTGTGGCTGTAAATGCTCTTTTTGGGGCTCTTCAAAGTGGTCTTATGATTTTGTATAGCGACCGAGTGCAATCGCTGCTTCCGTGGCTTGCAGGTGGATTTCAAGGAAGAGGTTGGTATCATTTTGACTTTATGCTTCCTTATGCCATCGCTGGTTTATTATTAACGATCTTTGCCATTCGTCCGATTAACTTACTACTTCTCGGAGACGACACGGCAAAATTACTGGGCGTGTCAGTCGAGCGCTCTCGCTTTCTCCTATTAGGACTTGCGAGTTTACTAGCTGGCGCGGCGGTTAGTGTCGCTGGGTTGCTTAGCTTTGTTGGCTTAGTCGTGCCACATATGATTCGATTGTATATTGGCAGTGATTATCGCTTCTTGTTGCCTTTTTCAATGATTGGCGGAGCAGCACTTGTTGTTGGAGCCGATACGGTTGCGCGAGCGGCCTTCGATCCATTGGAGTTTCCCGCAGGAATCTTACTGGCCTGTTTAGGTGCACCATTCTTTCTTTATTTAATTCGGAAAAAAGGAATGAATCTTTAATTCTTTAAAGGAGGTGAAGAGAGGTTTACTCGCTTTACAAACTAACTATATCTAGGGGGATACAAAATGATTATCGTAGCAAACAAAACGCTTATTGAAAAAGGGGAAGGCCATAAGCTTGTCGAGCGCTTTAACAAAATCGGAAAAATTGAATTTGCAAAAGGGTTTTGTGGTTTGGAAGTACTTGTAAATACGAAGGCAAAAGAGCGTGATGAAGTAACGATCAGTACACGTTGGGATGCGATTGAAGATTTTAAAGCATGGACAAAGAGCGAAGCATTCCGTGAAGCACATACAGGAAAAAATGCACGTCCAGATTACATTATCGGAAACGAAATTGAGTATTACCAAGTAGAAGTCGTTCGGATGCCAATCGCACAAGCACAATAACTCTCACATTTGTAGAAAAGAGGAAAGGTTTATGATGAAAAGCCTTATCCGTGTGGCAATTGCCCTGTTCCTAGTGCTCTCATTTTTCTCAGCGCCAGCGCATGCTGCACTTGAAGATGGGACATATACAATTGACTACACGGTGATGCATGGAACAGACCCATCTGCATCGATTGCAAATGATTACTGGGAAAAGCCAGCTACCCTCCAAGTGGAAAATGGCGCAATAACAGTGGAGATGACGTTGAATCATTACGCTTGGATCACTGAATTTAAAACACCACGCAACGGTAGTTTTCAAGATGTAACGGTTTTATCAGAGGATGCAGCAAATGATAAAGCCCGCGTTCAATTCCCACTAACAGGTATTAGCGAGATGACTGAAGCAAAGATTCATGTAGTCGTACCTGACATTGATTACGATCATGGCTACACGGTCCGCTTTGATTTTGATGAAAGCAGTTTAACACAAACCGCATCAGCAGCAACCGAAGCAGCAACAGAAACAAATGACGACGAGCCGCTTGGGGCAGCTCAATCGTCGGAAGACAACAGCAATACAGCGAATCAACAAGAAACCAAGCAGGAGAACAATCCACAAACAAGTGATGCAGCTCCAGTTGCTTTGCTCATTGGCATTGCCATCATCAGTGCTATTGTACTCCTTATCAACCGTAGAAAACAAGCGTTGAACTAAGGAGGAGACAAAGTGAAAAGTATAAGAAAATGGCTAAATAGTACGTTAGCGTTTCTGCTTGTATTCGCGCTGGTTATGCCAGCGGCAAGTCAGCAGGCACAAGCTGCAGAAACGCTTGCAGATGGTTTGTATGATGTTCCTTTCACGGTTTTAAAGAAAGGTACGAGTGAACCGTCCGTCATGGATGGTTATACACAGAAACCCGCACAAGTCCAAGTGAAGGACGGTGCATACGTAACCGATTTAACAATCACGAATGCAAGCTGGTATAAAGAGTTTACGATTGAAGGAAAAGCACCGGAAATCGTTGAGGAGTTAGAAGCTGACAATAAGCGTGTTGTCCGCTTTACGAGCAATAAAGAAACCGTTGATGCATGGGTACATATTGTCGTAACAGGTATCCCAGGCTTTAATTATGACAGTCAATACGAAGTTGACATTGCCTTTTATTTCGCAGAAGCAGAAATTATTGAGCTTGATCAACCAGAAACAGAAGAACCGGGAACAGAAGAGCCAGGAACCGAAGAACCGGGAACTGAAGAACCAGGAACTGAAGAACCAGGAACAGAAGAGCCAGAAACAGAAGAACCAGGAACTGAAGAGCCAGGAACTGAGGAACCAGGAACAGAAGAGCCAGGAACAGAAGAGCCAGGAACGGAAGAACCAGGAACAGAAGAGCCAGGAACCGAAGAACCAGGGACTGAAGAACCTGCCCCACTAGAAGCTGGTACGTACACGATTGGATTTGCAGCGAAGCACGCGACGGAAGACCGAGATTCATCAATGAGCCGCTATCTAGTCAATCCTGCAGATTTAACTGTGAAAGCAGGAACGAACACAGTTGAATTAACCGTAAAAGATAGCCACCAAATTACGTCGTTGCAGCTTGAACAGGCTGGCGAATTCATAGAAGGCGAAGTTGTAAACGAGAACCAAGCAGAAAACACAAGAACGTATGCGTTTGAAGTCGCAGATTTCTCAGAAGCGGTTCAAGCAAAGGTATCTATGCGCGTGGCATTGCCGAACGGAAGTGTCTATGAAAATACGCAAGCTTTTCGAATTCTGTTTGATTTAGAAACGGTTGAGTTAGTTGAAGCGCCGGAGGAAGAGCCAGAAACAGAAGAACCTGCATCACTAGAAGATGGTACGTACACAATTGGCTTTGCAGTGAAGCACGCGACGGAAGACCGCGATTCATCAATGAGCCGCTATCTAGTCAATCCTGCAGATTTAACTGTGAAAGCAGGAACGAACACAGTTGAATTAACCGTAAAAGATAGCCACCAAATTACGTCGTTGCAGCTTGAACAGGCTGGCGAATTCATAGAAGGCGAAGTTGTAAACGAGAACCAAGCAGAAAACACAAGAACGTATGCGTTTGAAGTCGCAGATTTCTCAGAAGTGGTTCAAGCAAAGGTATCTATGCGCGTGGCATTGCCGAACGGAAGTGTCTATGAAAATACGCAAGCTTTTCGAATTCTGTTTGATTTAGAAACGGTTGAGTTAGTTGAAGCGCCGGAAGAACCGGGAACAGAAGAACCGGGAACAGAAGAACCAGGAACGGAAGAGCCAGGTACTGAGGAGCCAGGAACGGAAGAGCCGGGCATTGAGGAGCCAGGTACTGAGGAGCCGGGCTCAGAAGAGCCAGGAACTGAGCAACCAGGAACGGAAGAACCGAACAATGACGAACTTGTAAATGGCAAGTATGAAGTTGATTTTTCTGTTCTGAAAAAAGGAACAACGGATTTATCGGTAATGGATCAGTATACAGAAAAACCTGCATCTCTATTTGTGAAAGATGGCGAGATAACGGTTGATTTAACACTGCTTCACGATAGTTGGTACAAAGGATTTGAAATCAATGGTGAGACCGTTGAGACAGTATCTGTTAACGAAGAAGAAGACAAGCGCACCGTCCGTTTTGACATTCAAGATTTAGCAGACGCGGTTGACCTATGGGTGCATATTTCAGTTGAAGATATCCCGGGATTTGAGTACGACAATCAGTATGATGCGACATTAGCATTCGATTTAGATTCTTTGATTCTAATTGAAGAGGACCAAGTCCCTCCACCAACGAGTGGCGGAGAAGATCCGAATGGAAACGATGGAAATAACGGTAACAACGGAAACAACAATAATGGTAATAACGGTAACAATGGTAACAACAATAATGGTAATAATAACAACGGAAACAATGGTGGTCAGCCACAAGAACTCGTAAATGGAGAGTATACAATTGACTTCTCTGTTTTGAAAAAAGGAACAACGGAAGTTTCCGTCATGGATGGTTATACGAAAAAGCCAGCTACCGTTTTCGTTAAAGGTGACAACTATACAGTTGATTTAACGCTTACAAATAGTGACTGGTACAAGGATTTCACCGTAAATGGCGAGCGTCCTGAACTTGTTTCAGAGAATAACGAGACGCAAGAGCGGACCGTCCGTTTTACGACGAATTCTCTAGCTGAGAAAACAAATGCATGGGTTCATGTTGAAGTAACTGGAATTCCAGGCTTCACATATAACAATGCATACGATGTGGAAATCGTTTTTGATCCGGCAAGCTTGGAGCTTGTTGAAGCAGAAAAAACACCTCATCCAGCTGTACCAGGTGATGGAAATGGCTCAAACGATGGGGGGGACAACAATCAAGGCAACAACGATGACAATAACAATGAAACTCCGCTTAGCTTTGATCGCAATTCGGGCAATGGAACAGGCGGTACTTCAGCCGGAACAAATGCTGCGAACAACCCGCAAACATTTGATTCAGCAGCAATTGGTTTTTATTCAGCTTTGTTAATCTTGTCAATCGCTTTCTTCGGCTGGAAATGGAGTAGAAGAAAGAAACTGGCCAGTGAATAGGTAGTAAAGGAGCTTAACGATGAAGTATAAAAAAGAAGCACTTTTATGTGCGGCTTTGGCTGGCGTGCTTGCTGCATGCCAGCCTACTTCTGAACGTTTTCAAACAGAAGAAGAGCCTCAGGCGTCAGACGAACAAGAGGAGCGTATTGTTGCGACGACCGTCTCCGCAGTAGAACTTGCCGATGCACTTAATCTAGATTTAGCAGGTATTCCAACGAGCTACAAGGATTTACCTGAGCGCTACAAAGAAGTAACGGAAATTGGGAATCCGATGAGTCCCGATCTTGAACAAATTCGCCAGCTGCAAGGGGATGTCGTCTGGAGCGTCACGTCATTACAAAGTGATTTAGAGGAACCCTTTTCACGTGCCGGAATTGAGGCGGAGTTCCTTGATTTTCAAAGTGTCGCGAGCATGAATGAAGAAATTAAACAAATCGGGGCCAAGTATGGACGCGCAGAAGAGGCGGCTCAATTGGTTCAATCGTTTGAAAAACGAGCAGACGAACTTGCTAGTCGTGCTGAAAATGAGGAGCCGCCAACCGTGTTAATCTTGATGGGCGTGCCAGGCAGTTACCTCGTTGCGACGGAACATTCCTATGTTGGCGATCTTGTTAAACTAGCCGGCGGTGTAAATGTCATTGAGGGTGAACAAGAAGCAGAGTATTTGGCCTCGAATACAGAACATCTCCAGAAAGCGAACCCGGACATTATCTTGCGAGCTGCGCATGGTATGCCTGACGAAGTTGTTGAGATGTTTAATGAAGAATTTAAAACAAATGATATATGGAAGCACTTTAATGCAGTTCAGACAGGGCGAGTTTATGATTTAGAGGAACTGCTTTTTGGCACGACTGGGAATATTGCTGTTATGGAGGCAATGGATGAGCTAGAGCAGATGTTTTATGGAGAGGAAGAGCAGCCTTTATGAAAAAGGGATTCGTGTTTTTCGTTTTAACGGTGCTCTTTCTTGTTGTTCTTTATTGGGCGACGATGAGTGGCAGTATTGCTGTCTCATTTAGTCAATTAGTAGAAGGGGTGCGCACAGGGCTTGATGAAGAAGTGAACGTCATTTATGATTTGCGGTTTCCCCGCATTATTGTGGCAACAATCGCTGGTGCAGCACTTGCTCTTGCTGGAGCTTTAATTCAAGCCGTTATGCGGAATCCGATTGCTGATCCAGGAATTATTGGTATTTCGTCGGGCGCTCAATTTGTCGCAATCTTATTTGTAACGATTTTTCCGCAGCTCTATTTTTATATGCCGCTGTTTGCTTTTGTTGGCGGAATGACTGCGTTTTTACTCGTTTATTCCTTTGCTTATAAAGGCGGGCTGAGTCCATTAAAGCTTATTTTAATTGGGGTTGCTGTCCATGCCACGTTTTCGGGTTTAACGGAAGTGTTCCAATATCGGGGGAGTTATTCTGTTACGAGCATCTCAACGGTTACATCATCAACCTTATCGATGAAAACGTGGACAGATGCCAATGCGATGATGTTGTTTGGTGGAATAGCCATTCTACTAGCATTATTGTTAGCCCGTGCTTGTAATGTACTTCAGTTGAGTGAAAAAACCGCTGCTAGTTTAGGAATGCGTATTACGGTTGTCCGAATGGTTGTTTCCGTTGTTGCGGTTGTTTTAGCTTCAGTCGCAACAGCTCTAGCAGGGATGATCGTTTTCCTCGGATTGCTTATCCCTCATATTGGCAGACAGCTAGTTGGAAATGATTACCGGGTACTTCTGCCGTTCTCAGCACTTGGTGGCGCCTTTTTGTTGTTACTGGCTGATACGCTCGGTCGTTTAATGATTGCACCGAATGAATTACCAGCTTCCATTCTTATGTCGGTTATCGGTGGGCCCTTTCTAATCTTTTTATTGAGAAGGAGTAAATTTGCCAATGGAACTTCATAATGTGTCATTCTCCTATCAAACGAAAAAACCATTGATTGAAGCTTTGTCAGGGGAAATTAAAAAGAACAAAATAACGACAATCGTCGGTCCGAATGGCAGCGGTAAGTCAACGATGCTTGCTATGCTGGCGCGACAGCTTGCTCCATCAAGGGGAGAAATTCGTTTTAATGGGAAAAAGTTAGCTCATTTCAAAGGGAAGGAGCTGGCACAACAGCTGGCGGTTGTTTATCAAAGGAATGAGGCACCGCTCGATCTTAGTGTCCGCAAGTTAGTTTCCTATGGACGCCACCCCTACCGGACGATGATACGTTCTTGGACGAGTGAAGATGAAAGGGCTGTTGATGAGGCGTTATCCGTCACAAGATTAACGCATTATGCAGATGTATCTGTAGACTCTTTATCCGGTGGTGAGCAGCAACGCGTCTGGCTGGCGCTTGCCCTCGCTCAAGAAACGGATGTGATTTTGCTTGATGAACCGACAACATATCTTGATTTGTATCATCAGTTTGAGATACTAGAGCGCGTGCGTCTGCTAAATCAATCAAAGGCAAAGACGGTTGTGATGGTTTTGCATGATTTAAATCAAGCGCTACAATACAGCGATGATGTCTGGGTTATGAAAGCTGGCAGGCTTGTGGCAAAGGGAAGTGCAGCAGAGGTCCTAACGAGTGCATGCATTCGCTCCGTATTCCAAATTGAAACGATCATACATTCAAATGAGCAATCAGGGAGCGTCCTGGTGCCAATTGGAACAGCAACTGGAGCACTAGTGAATGGAGGAGAAGCATGTGAGGTGGGTAAATAAAGGCATCACCTTTTTATTTGCAGGATTATTCATTTATGCAACCATTCACCTTCTGCTTATTGGTTATGACTATTGGAACAACCGCCAAGTGTTGCAAGACGCACAAGAGTTGTTTGATCAAAGAGACAGGAACGCTATAGATAAACAATCGGTATCAATTGAAGGTCAACAAAAAGCATTTGCTCCGCTTCAGGATCTTAATTCGGATATTGTCGGCTGGATTGAGATTGAAGGCACCTCGATTGACTACCCTGTGCTGCAAGCGCAAGACAATGAGTATTATTTACGCAGGAATTACAAAGAAGAGAAGAACCGGGCAGGCAGCATTTTTATGGATTACCGCGTTCGGGACGTAGCAGAAGATCGACATACCATTCTCTATGGCCACGAGATGCGTGACGGCTCAATGTTTAGCGGGTTATCAGCGTTTACGGATCAAGCGTTTTTTGATGAGCAGTATGCGTTTTTGTTTGATACACCAGAGAAATCCTATCAAGTCGAGGTCTTTTCCGTTTATTACACGACAACTGATTTCTACTATATTGAAACGGAGTTTAACGATCAGGCACATTACAGTTCTTTTATTGACGACATTCAAGGCCGTTCAATGTTTGAATCAGCTGTTGAAGTAAATGAAAACGATCAAATTATGACTTTATCGACTTGTGACGCTAGCCAAGCTGGCAAAAATGGTCGCTTTGTTGTCCATGGAAAATTGGTTGAACAGACGGGTTAGAAACAGCTTAAAAACGTTTTGAGTTTAAGCTGTTTTTATTTGTTATCAAATTGTGATTTGCATGTGATTGCCTGTACATCTTTCTATGTTTTAATGTAGCTTGGGGGAATTCTATCAAGCTGGAAAAGGGGAACTACATGAGAAAGATCGTAATTAGCACAATGGGGACAGTGCTCTCCCTTGGATTGCTTACGCAAACTGTCGCGGCCGAAGAGCCTACTGTAACAAGCGAAACGGCCATATTAATAAGTAAAAAATCCGGGGAAGTTCTCTATGCAAAACAAGCGGACAAGCAAATGTATCCCGCTAGCATAACGAAAATTCTAACGGGAATTATGGCTATTGAACAAGGCGATTTGGATGAGGTTGTCACTGTAAGCGAAGATGCTGTTGATGTGATTGGAACAACCGTTTTTTTGCTTGAAGATGAAGAAATGGAGCTCGAACAACTTATCCAAGGACTGTTGATTAACTCAGGAAATGATGCCGGGAGCGCAATTGCCGAGCATCTTGCTGGCAGTGAAGAAGCATTTGCTCAGGAAATGAATGAGTTCTTAGAAGATGAAATTGGCGTTACAAATACACATTTTACGAATCCGCATGGTTTATACAATGCAAACCACTATACAACGGCCTATGATATGGCAAAAATTACGCAATACGCGCTGAATAATGAAACGTTTCGGGAGATAGTTGGTACAGAAGAACTTGACTGGGAAGGGGAGAGCTGGGAAACAACGCTCTATAACCATCATCAGCTCGTTCGCGATCACGATGAAATTACTGGTGTGAAAAATGGATTTGTTTCTCAATCTGGCTTTACATTAGTCACCTCAGCGGAAACAGAAGATGACGAATGGATTGTTGTGACGCTTAATGCGCCGAGTTCGCAAGCGGCTTACAGCGATGCAAGAAGCTTACTCAGCTATGGAACAGAGCATTTTTCTACGAATGAACTGGAAGCTGGTAAAGTGTTTGAAGATGAAGATGGTCAACAATACGAACTTGAGCAGGATGCTTATGTGACATTTGGCGATCGTGATGATTTGGAAGTAACCGTACTCGGACAGCGCCTCGTTATTACAGAAGGAGAGACCATTCGCTTAGTTGAGGAATTAAGCCTGATTGAAGAAGAAAAAAAAGAGGCTGAAACGGGCACAGATGTAGAAGAGGCAATTGACACGTCTGAGCCCAATTTCCTAGATCGTCTTTTACGTTTTTTCCATTTTTAAATGAAGAAAAGTCCCGCTCTTCTATGAAGAGGCGGGACTTGGCGTGTTGCTATGAAGCAATTGAGAAGCAGTCGCAAATGAATAACCACGATGTTTTAAAATCGGGATAATCCGGTCAACGGCTTTTAGTGTTTCTTCTCGATCTCCACCACCGTCATGCAGAAGAATGACGTCGCCTGGGGTAATTCCGTTAAGGATATGCGCTGCGATTGACTCCATTCGTGGACCCGCCCAGTCACGTGGATCTTGGTGCCACGACCAGAGTAACACATCTTGATTCAAGTCGATCGCTGCTTCAATAATCTCATCTGTGTAGTAGCCACCAACGGGACGGAAAAATGTTGGTCTGAACCCGAGCTCTGATTCGAGCAGGACATTTGTTTTCTCGATTTCATCCATGAGCGTGTCTTTAGAGATTTGTTCGTCATAATTGTGGCTGTATGTATGGTTGGCAATTTCATGTCCTTCGTCTACAATACGGTGAGCCAGCTCAGGATAAGCATCAACCCATTTACCAACCACAAAAAAAGTAGCATGGACGTTATGCTTCTTGAGTAAATCAAGAAGCTCAGGTGTATTAGCCGGATGGGGTCCATCGTCAAATGTCAGTGCTACGAGCATTTCATCCGTCTGCGCTTCCCAAAAAACATTACCGGTCCGTTCGTATTCATGACGCTCCTTAATTACCGCGTGACTCACTTCTGATGGAAGAAAAAATGTCAGGAGTAATACAAACGTAAACAATAGTCCACCTTTTGTTTTCATGGTCGATTCACTACTTTCAACAAGGATGGACTTAGTATGTGATTTTACAGTCTGTTTATACATCGTGTTTGAGGTGTTCCTAATCAGGTGAATTTCCCTTGTACCAGATTGGAACGAGTCGTTCAAACCGATGATGGTCCTGCAGAACTGTTGAAATTCGCTTAAGCATGGAGTCCATCTCAGCGGGCATCACTTTTGCTGTCCAGACAATTGAAGAAAAAATGGCCATGGCAGTATAAAGTCCGTATAATTTCCAGAACTGTTCATCAGGATCTTGGTTCAGGTGGTACCCTTGAATGAGACCGGTCGAGAATGACGTCGAAAGGTGCCGGGTAAACAAGCCAATTTTGAGAAATTCATGTACGGGATCGCCCCAATCAAATCGTTCAAAATCAATTACACCAGCAACATGACCATTTTTTACGATGATATTGTTTAAATGGTAATCATCATGCTGAAACATAGTTGGACGACCAATCATTAAGTGTGCTTGTGATTCAATATATTGTGAGATCAAATCAGCATCATCTATATGAGTAGAACCATTGCCATATTCATCAAGGTAGCGCTGATGCTTAGCATACTTTTGTTCATACCAACTAGGCATGGTCGTGGGCGGGCGCAGTTCATGCATTTGCAGTAGTTCATGACCAGCTTCTCGTCCTAGTTGCAGTTGTTCTGTTGGAGAAAGCTTTTTAACCGCCTTCTCACCAGATTCCCCTTCAATAAAAGATACAATGGAATAACCAAGCTGTAATGTAGGAATGGAGCCAATATCGATCGGCAATGGCGCTTTCACCTGTAAATTTTGTAATTGAGTTAGTAAAGCAAACTCAGCTTGTTTCTTATCTAGGTCTTTCAGCTGAAAAATACGGACAAGATAGCTTTGTTGATCTTGTTTAGTCAGTTTGTATTTTTGATCGGCCGAATGACCCCCGTCTAGCTTCGTAATCTGATCGCCTTCTTCAACAAAAGCGATCTGCTGCAATTCATCCATCGTTTTCCCTCCAGTTCAGTTCATCTTTCCTTGTCGACCTTCGTGTCACATTTCCATAAAATATACCAGCAAAGATAATCATAACACCAAACCACTGCAGCGGAAGAACCGTTTCCTGGAGCAAAAGGATCGAGAAGAAAAGGGCAACAGGTAATTCGGCTGTTGACAGAATGGCTCCGAGACCAGACCCAATTTTCGGCATACCGATAGAAAACATTAGCGGAGGAAGAACGATACCAAAAAAACCAAGCAATAAGGCAATCCAAATAAACGATGGCTCAAGTCCGCTGAATTGGAGGGAGCCGAGTGTAGGGATGAAGACAAGGACCGATGTCGCCAGCCCGCCAATTGAAATGATAAAGCTTTTTTGTACAACAGGGACATCTGTCCCTACGACACTGGTTAAATACATAAATAAGGCAGAACAAAAAGCACTTAACAATGCCCAACCTGCGCCAATCCAGTCAAATTGAACTGAAGTTTGCAAGACACCTGCGGCAAAGATCGACCCAATTATTAAAATGATGATCGAAAAAAATCTTCGCGGCGTTACTCGTTTTCTCGTAAAAAGAAACTCATAAAGGGAGCCAATCCAAACAAACTGAAACAAGAAAATAACTGCGAGTGAGGCATCCAGTGTTTGCAAGGAATGATAGTAAAATACACCTGTAATCGCTGTTGGAATTCCGCAGGCAAGCAGTTTGCCAATCATAGCGAGGGACAAAGATGTTCGTTTTGTAAAAACAAGCATTCCTCCAAGGATAACAAGACCGATAACAAACTGTGATAAGACGATGTGCGTCAAGCTTGCTCCAGCAGCGTATCCTAATTTAACAAATGTCGATAAGATACCGAAACACGCACCGCCTATAAGCACGGCAAGTGAATACAACCAAGTTGCTTTCATAGTTAATCTCCTTTCTACATAAAAAAAGCCACACCGACCCTAGGTCGGCGTGGCGGAAAAAGAGCAAGGCTCTGAAAAGATCCACAAATAGATTTTACGTTACAAGCTATATTCTTCGTTCTCGATTGTACAGGAGAAGGGGGCGTTTGGCAATTGGTTGTAAATAAAACAGGCTCAGGTATCTGTCGAAGCTACAAAGAAACTTCCTCATCTCGCATACTACCAATACGCCAAAAATGTATTAACAAAAATACAGCAAGCACGGAGAGAATCACTTAATTAAACGTTTGATTAAAGCAAGATTCAATAAATGAAACAGGTATCTGAGCCCTTTCAACCTGTCTCTCCTAATTTGTTTCCTGTATAATAGACTACCAGTAGATTTGGTCACAGGCGACAGGACAGGAAGTAGGAGGAATGAGCAGTGACAACGGTTATCTTAGCGGAGAAACCCGATCAAGCACGGAGCTATGCGTCGGTTTTTGCACAGACAGCGAAGAAAAAAGGGTATATGACGATAAATGATTCTCGCTTCTTTTCGGGAGAAGCGATTATGACTTGGGGGATTGGCCATTTGGTCGAGCTTTGTTTGCCGGGTCATTATAAAAAAGAGTGGGAACGCTGGAGCTTGGCGGGGTTGCCCATTTTGCCTCATGCCGTGGAGTTTCAAGTTCCTCCGAGTAAGCGCGAACAGTTTACGATTGTAAAGCACTGGCTTTTGCGAGCAGACGATATTATCATTGCCACCGACCCGGACCGAGAAGGGGAGAATATTGCCCGCTCAATTATTAAGCATGCCGGAGTGCGAGATACAGTTCCCATTAGACGGCTCTGGATTAATTCACAGGAAACGGACGTTGTGAGAGAGGGCTTTCTCCATTTACAGCAAGGGGAAAAGTTTGAACGGATGTACGACGAAGCGAAAGCACGGCAAGTAGCCGACTGGTTGGTAGGGATGAACGCCAGTCCACTCTATTCATTATTGCTGCGAGGGAAGGGCATTCATGATACGTTCTCGGTTGGACGCGTGCAAACGCCGACGCTTTATTTAATTTATTTGCGTCAAAAAGAAATCGAGCAGTTTAAGCCTGAACCCTATTTTGAACTTTCGGCTAAAGTGAAAGCGCAACATGGGACATTTACGGCAGCCTATAAAAAACGCTTGAAAACGAAAGAAGAGCTAGCTCAGTTAGTTGCAAAGCACGGAATTGAGAAAACGAATGACGCGCAGATTGCAAAAGTAGATAAGAAAAACAAAGAAATGCCATCGCCCCCTTTGCATAGCCTGGCGACGTTACAGGCGAGCGCGAACCGAAAGTGGAAATACAGTCCATCAAAAGTGCTCAGTTTGATGCAAAAGCTGTACGAGCGCAAGCTTTTATCCTATCCAAGAACCGAATCAAACCATATTACGAACGCGGAGTTTGCTTATTTAAAAGCGAAATTGAGCAAGTATCAACAAGTGGCTAATCACGCATTTGAGCCAGCTTTTCTCTATCCGCGCAAACGCTATGTTGATGATGCAAAAGTACAGGAGCATTACGCGATTGTTCCAACGAAAACGATCCCAACACCAGCTAAGCTTGCTAGCTTACGGCAAGACGAGCGCAACATTTACAATGAAGTGCTGTTAACAACGCTGGCGATGTTTGCTCCAACCTATAAGTATGAAGAAACGAACGTGCACGTCGATGTAAAGGGACTTCCATTTCATGCAACGGGAAAAGTTGAGCTGGAGAAAGGCTGGAAAGTCCTTTTTGCAGGGAAAAACACAAGCGCTAAAACGAAGGATGAAGAACAATTGCTTCCCCCGCTCACGCAAGGGGAGGACGTCATTGCGGAAGTGAAATCAAAAGAAGACCAAACCAAACCGCCTTCTCTCTATACGGAAGGTCAGCTCATTCCCTTAATGAAAACGGCTGGAAAGTTTGTTGAAGGAGAGGAAGAGCAAGCAATCTTAAATGAGGTAACGGGAATCGGTACAGGTGCGACGCGGGCAAATATTATCGAGACGCTGAAAAACCGCGACTATATCGTAGTTGAAAAAAATAGAGTTCGCGTTACGGAGAAAGGGATGATTCTCTGCCAAGCCGTCCAGGGCAATTTGTTAAGCAAAGCGGACATGACGGCGCAGTGGGAGCTTTTCTTGAAAAAAGTGGGCCAAGGCGAGAAGCAAGCTGATACGTTCATTGCTAACATTCATGCGTTTGTACAAAATCTATTAACCGAAGCGCCAAAAAGCTTAGGTTCAATCGAGCTAAACACCCCGAGTGAAGGTGCACCTAGCGGAAGCGGGATTGGAAACTGTCCTTTATGTGGAGAAGCGGTCATTAATAAAGGCAGAGTTTATGGTTGTTCAGGTTATTCGGCAAAGAACTGTAAGTTTGTATTGCCAAAAACGCTTGCGCGCAAAAAACTAAGTGAAGCAACTGCAAAGAAACTTTTAACAAGTGGGAAGTCCGGTGTCCTAAAAGGGTTTAAAAGCAAAGCGGGCAAATCATTTAGTGCCGCTCTAATTTTAAAAGATGGCAAGATTGAATTTGATTTTAATCAAAAAGCACCTGTTAAACGAAAAGCAAAGCGACGTCCAGTTAAGCAAAATCCAACTGGCTAAGGTAAGAATAGCGAATAGGGATAATAAGGCGAAGGGTTCATCTTAAATGAACCCTTCGCCTTTTACATGTGTTCGATGTTCTCCTAACCGTCTTAATAAAAAAGATTTTTTGGGGCATCGTAACGATGAAAATGCAATGAAAGGAGAAATGGAAAATGGATTTGTTTTCAGATAAAGTTGTCTTGATTACGGGAGGCGCTGGAGGCATTGGGATCGCTACTGCAAAAGCCTTCGCAGCAGAAGGAGCTAAGCTTGCGCTTGTTGATTTAAACAAAGACGCATTGAGTAAAGCAGCGAAGGAAGCTAATCTTAATGATGCCCTATTACTTGAAGCGAACGTAACGAAAGAAGAAGAAGTTGAGCGTTATGTTGCTGCGACTGTTGAAAAATATGGCAAGGTTGATGTGTTTGTTAACAATGCAGGCATTAATGGAGCCTTCGCAAACATTACGGAGCAAACGGTTGAGAATGTACAAAACGTCTTTAATGTAAATGTTGTCGGAGTGTTTCTTGGCTTAAAGTACGTGATGAAAACGATGATTGAGAAGAAAAGCGGCGTCATTGTCAACCTTGCTTCCAATGGAGGCTTGCTTGGAGCACCCGGTATGAGTGCGTATGTGGCTTCAAAACATGCTGTGACTGCCTACAACAAAACAGCGGCGCTAGAAGGTGCGGAGCACAATATCCGTTCAGTTGCTGTTTGTCCATCGGGCGTAGACACTCAGATGATGCGCTCAATCGAGACGAACTCAATGCCTGGTAAAGAGGGGGATGCGAAAGTCGCATTTGAAGCTTCGGTTCCGATGAATCGCTATGCTAGGGCGGAGGAAATTGCGGATTTGATTGCTTTTCTTGCTTCTGACAAAACTTCCTTTATCTCCGGCTCTTATCACCGAATTGATGGTGGTCAGGCAGCGACTTCGGTATAATCTGTTAGAATGATTGTTTTTAGGGAGTTAGTGTATAGGAATAAGAGGAAAAGGGATGCAGATTAACTGAGCATCCCTTTTTGTTATTGTGAATGGATATAAAACCAAACTAAATTAGCGAGCGTTTTTGCATCGGCTTCAAGTGGCGTTTTACTAAATGATGAACGAAAAGGTTTGATCAAGGATAGCAAAACCACTTTTCGCAGACGGTCTTGTTGCAGTTCATTTGTAATGGCATCGACGAGATCTTGTTGCTCCTGTGATAATTGCGCGTTTTGAAAAGGCTCTAGGCTTGAAGTAATGTCCGAATAGGTAACGGTTTTTTTATCAACCTGTGCTCTGAATTGATTAATCGCTTCTTTGTTGAGCAGCATTGTATTCTCCTGATTCATTGTGGGAAGGATGAGTTCTAAATAACCTAACAGCACATCAATAATATGCTTCAGGTTGTACTGATTGTTTGTGTAGCGGTTAACAAACAGAATATGCTGGAGCATTCCTGTGAATAACACAGCAGCTTCAAACGCGTATGGCCGGACGTTGTCACCTTTTACCTCGGTTAGTCTCGTAGTGAGCCACTCAATATCATGGATGCGATGCTGTAAAACAAGTTTTTTTAAGTCTGCTTCATGTGAGTGAAGAATGGCTTCAAACAATCGATACAAACGGCGTTCTTCTTGTAATTCGATCAGGATTGATATTTGTTCAACAAAAATAGCGCGATCTTGTTTATCTTTGCCAATCTGGGCCGCAATGCGTCGTTGTCCCGCTTCTTCGCGCAGGTTTTCTAAAATCTCGGCAACACAGTCATTTTTAGATGAGAAGTGATTATAAAATGTGCCTTTTGAAATCGTTGCGGCTACCAATATGTCTTGCACCGACGTATGCTCAATTCCCTTTTCTTGAAAGAGTGCTAAAGCAGCATCGGCAATCTGTTTTTTTCTTTCATTCATCCATAAGAGCCTCCTAAAAGGGTGTTGGTGAGGTAAGTATAAATTTATTAATGGCAAAATACAATGGAATTATACTGTGAGTTCAATATATTGACTAAAGTAGACGGTGAGTATATTATTACGAAGTGATAGTAACTTCCTGAAAAGGGTGAGGGTACGTGGAACCGAATATTGAAACCAAAAAACCTCCCTATCTGATGATTGGGATCTTATTTGTTGGTGCATTTGTTGCATTTTTAAACAATTCTTTACTAAATGTAGCTTTACCAAGTATTATGGTCGATTTAGGCATTGACGATTATTCTACCGTTCAATGGTTAGCTACAGGATATATGCTCGTCAGTGGGATATTAATTCCTGCCTCTGCCTACTTGTTAACACGCTTTACGAACCGAAGTTTGTATATAACAGCGATGGCTGTTTTTACATTAGGGACTGCGGTCGCCGCATTTGCGCCGAACTTCGCAATCCTATTAACCGGGCGTATGGTGCAAGCGGTTGGCTCGTCCGTAATGGGACCGCTATTAATGAACGTGATGCTCGTAAGTTTTCCACGAGCGCAGCGTGGTACAGCAATGGGGATCTTTGGTCTTGTTATGATAACCGCCCCAGCGATTGGACCGACCTTATCTGGCTACATCGTTCAAAACTATGATTGGCGCCTTTTATTTGAAATGATTCTGCCTCTTGCCATTATCAGTCTTGTATTATCAATCTGGAAACTTCAAAATGTCATGCCACAAAACAAAGAAGCGAATCTCGACTACTTATCGGTTGTGCTTTCAAGTCTAGGGTTTGGTGGTTTATTATACGGCTTCAGTTCGGCCAGTGCTGATGGCTGGACAGATACATGGGTATTGACGACGTTGATTGTCGGGACAATTTCGCTTGTTGCCTTCATCATACGACAATTAAAAATGAGTGAACCGTTACTCGATTTGCGAGCTTACAAGCATCCGATGTTTGCCCTCGCCTCCATTATCGCGATGGTGAATGCCGTTGCGATGTTCTCTGGAATGATTTTGACGCCTGCGTATGTGCAGAGTGTTCGGGGAATTTCTCCGCTCGATTCTGGTTTATTAATGCTACCGGGAGCGATTATCATGGGCGTGATGTCGCCGATAACGGGACGCTTGTTTGATAAATTTGGACCAAGGGCGATTGCTGTGATTGGATTGGTTATCACAGCAGTATCAACGTATATGCTCGCTAATTTGCAGTTAGATACTCCTTATATGACAATTGTCTTTATCTATAGTTTACGGATGCTAGGGATGGCGCTGGTTATGATGCCCATTATGACAAACGGCTTAAACCAGTTACCGACGCGATTAAATCCACATGGAACCGCGATTAACAACACAGCTCAGCAAGTATCCGGTTCAATTGGAACAGCCATTCTTGTAACGATTATGAACAGTGTGGCGAGTACAGAAGCTGCGAACTTGCTTGCAGGAGTCGATCCAGCAACGATTACGGAAGCGACGTCAGCAGCCGTTATGCAGCAGTCACTCCTTAGCGGAATTCAATTTGCTTTCTACGTTTCACTTGCCATGAATCTGATTGCTCTTGTTTTAGCATTCTTTGTGAAACGGGTGGATACAAGTATTGAAGCGGTTCGTAAAATTGAAGAAGAAGGATAAAGCAAAAGCCTCTGCCAAATGATTTGGTGGAGGCTGTTTTTGTTCGTAAGGTGTCGCTTTTTACTAAGGAAGGAATATGGTAGATTTAGTTTACGATCGTTTAAGGAGGAATCCTCGTTGAATGTACCGATAGAACTGGAGCAATTCTTTAGGAAAACTGTAATAGAAGAGCTTGTTCAAGTACTCCAAATAGAGCAAAGGGTAACGTGGATGAATGAAGCTTATTTTGTAAAAATAGCTAGCAATGATGGAAGTGTTTTTTTCACTTCAATTGTGCATGAAATAAACGTCTACAAGCAGTTTAATGGAAAAGAGAATATACCTGTATTGTTGTATAGCCATGTTGATTCAACGCAGGCAATCCTTGTTTTAGGGCGCATTCAGGGCTATACGTTAGCTCAAAAAAGAGATGCATTTATGATTGGTGAACAGATTAATAAAGCGAAACTACTAGCACAAATAAACGAAGTAGCAAAATGGCCAATCCCCTCTAGTTGGATGTCTAGCTACAACCGTGACGAAAAACTAGATAGCTACTTAAAGCAGCTTCGCTCTCTGCTACCAGATGAAGATCTAAAGAAACTAGAGCAGTTAAGAGGAACGCTACATCGGGATTGCCGCATGAGCTTAAGCCATGGTGACCTCTTGCCGATGAATATCATTCAGGGCGACAACCACTACGCTTTTCTCGACTGGGAATGGGCAGGTGTAAGACCGGCATCATTTGATCCTGTCGTTTTTATTTTATTCGCTGGAGAACCTATTGAGCAGATAGATACATTCGCTGAACTTACAACTTTTTGGGAGGAAAAGGAACTGTATCGAGATGCTCTCATCGTTGGTTTACGCGAAATGAAAAACGGCATGCATCTTCACGCTCAAATTAAGAAAGAAGAGGCAATCAACCGATGGAAACAAGTGGTCCAGCGCACATTGAGAAAGCTTGAAACTTAGAGGGGAACGTACTTTCTATTTTCATGGTATACTTACAGAAATATCAGTGGAAGAGGAAGTGAAGCACATGGCAGAGCCTTTAAAAGAAATGTACAATCCACACGTTCTTCAACAATTTGCTGAAAAAGTAAAACTCGTTTACGCTCCTTTTGAAATAGACTCTTTTCTAAGTACGATTTTTGATTCAAGCTGGGATGGATTATCGCTAAAACAGCGTATGCGTAAAATCACGGTTGCTTTAGGTGAGCACTTGCCTACTGACTACCCAAAGGCGCTTGACGTATTACTGACGCTTGGGAATGAAGCGCAAAAAGGCTTGTTTGTTGTGTTTCCAGACTTTATTGAGGTGTACGGACAAGAGGAGTCAGATTGGGATCTCTCCATGAAGGGACTAGAATATTTTACGCAAGGTTCATCGGCTGAATTTGCTGTAAGACCGTTTATCCTGAGTCAGCCCGAGCGGATGATGGCGCAGATGAAGGAGTGGGCTGTATCTGACAATGAGCATGTGCGTAGGCTGGCAAGTGAAGGCTGCCGACCACGCCTACCGTGGGGACAGGCGCTCGTTCTTTTTAAACAAGACCCAATACCGGTTCTCGACGTGCTTGAACTCTTAAAGCAAGATTCGTCTTTGTATGTAAGGAAGAGCGTTGCCAATAACTTAAATGATATTTCAAAAGACCACCCAATGCTCGTACTAGAAACGGCTAAAGACTGGAAAAATCAGCATGCTCATACGGACTGGATTATCCGACACGGCTGCCGCGGCTTATTAAGGATGGAGAAGCCAGAAGCATATGCGTTGTTTGGGTATGCGAATGTAGTTGAAGAGAAACAGCTAATTACAAATGGGGAGTTGGCAATAGAGCCGAGCGTCATCTCAATTGGTGAATCAACAACGCTGAGCTGGGGGCTGACGATTAATGAACAAACCGATAAAAGGATCAGGGTTGAATACGCTGTAGATTACATAAAAGCCAATGGCAAGCAATCACGAAAAAAATTTCTACTTGTTGATCATCATTTTTCTAAGCCAGAACGAATAAACCGTTCTCGTACAATTCATTGGGCTAATTTATCGACGCGCACCCATTACCCTGGTATGCACCAGATCTCCTTAATTGTAAACGGGGTTTCTATTGCGGAAACAAGTATTGAATTAACAAATGAAACGAGCCACTCCTTATAGAGTAGCTCGTTTTTCTGTGGATAACGATAATTTGGCGCAGGGGAAGCTGCATCTTAAATGTGAGTATGTGCGTAAACCATGTGTATAGTTTGGTGTTCTGTGGATAATAGCAAAAAAGTTCGCTCTTTTTCCACAGTTTAGATCACATAATCATCTACTTGAAAAATGCCGATCTTTTCAGGGCGAATATACATTGTATCACCTTCATTCAAATTAAGTGCAGACCAGACTTTTTTTGGCTGCTGAATATCGATAATGTCGTTAGAACCAGGTTGAGTCGCTTCAATAAAAATGATGGGACCAACGGGATGAATGGACTGAACGACCACTTCTAAATCGGCATTACCCTGATAGGACTTTGAGACAACAAATTCATGCGGGCGGGCAAAGCCGACGACATCCTCATTATCAAAAGCGGAAGCGGTTTCCCACTTAGCGTTTCCTACTTGTATTGATCCTTCATTTGAGCGCCCGTTAAAGCGGTTAGCATTGCCGAGGAACTGATAGACAAAAGGTGTTTGAGGGTCTTCGTATACTGTAATAGGTGAGCCGACCTGTTCAATCTGTCCATCACGCATCACAACAATTTTGTCAGCAACGTCAAGCGCTTCTTCTTGGTCATGAGTAACGAAAACGGTTGTAATGCCCGTTTGTTTGTGCAACGTTCGCAACCAGCGCCGGAGCTCCTTGCGCACTTGTGCATCAAGGGCTCCAAATGGTTCATCCAGTAATAAAACATCTGGTTTAATAGCCAGTGCTCGTGCAAGTGCGACCCGTTGACGCTGTCCACCTGATAGTTCAGCTGGGAAGCGATTTGCAAGACCGTCAAGTTTGACGAGTGTGAGTAAATCGTTAACCATCGTTTCGATCTCTTCTTTTGAAGGGCGGTCCTTACGTTTTTTTACTTTCAAGCCGTAGGCAATGTTGGCGGCAACGGTCATATGAGCGAACAGCGCATAGTGTTGAAACACAAAACCCACCTTACGCTCTTTTGGCGATGTATTTGTAACGTCCTTACCTTTAATCGTCATCTTGCCGGCATCGGCAGATTCAAGTCCGGCAATCATTCGTAGTAACGTCGTTTTTCCTGAGCCCGACGGACCGAGTAAAGCAAGCAATTCGCCTTGTTCGACTTGTAAATCAACTTCCCTTAGTACTTGTGTTTTTCCAAATGATTTTTCGATTTTTTTCATTACTATCGTCAATGTGCTACTCCTTTCGTTGCTTTGATTCAACAAGCTGCTTAATCAGAATCGTTGTTATAGCAAATAAAGACATGAGGGCGGCAATCGCAAAGGAGGCTGTAAATTGATATTCATTGTATAGAATCTCCACATGTAAAGGCATGGTGTTGGTCATTCCGCGAATTTTTCCCGATACAACAGATACGGCGCCAAACTCACCAATCGTTCGAGCTGTACAAAGAATAACTCCGTAAAGCAGTCCCCATTTGATTGACGGTAGCGTAACTTTTAAAAACGTTTGCCAGCCGTTTGCACCGAGGGTAATCGACGCTTCTTCTGCTTCAGATCCTTGTGCTTCCATTAAAGGAATGAGTTCACGGACGACAAACGGAAGCGTCACGAACATGGTTGCTAAAACGATTCCTGGCAGAGCAAAAATAATTTGGTAGCCATTTGCAACAAGCCATTCCCCGAAGAACCCATACACGCCATAGAGCAAAATAAACAAGAGCCCAGCAATGACTGGAGAAACAGCGAATGGAATATCAATTAGCGTAATGAGAAGCTGTCTTCCTCTAAAGCGAAATTTCGTTAAGGCCCAAGCAGCCATTAATCCAAATAATGTATGCAGCGGCACGGTAATAACAACAACGAGCAGAGTGAGTTGAATTGCCGATAAGGCATCAGGTTCGGTTATCGCTGCTACAAATACATTCAATCCTTGGTTAAAGGCACCTGCGAAGATAACAACCAAAGGTAGAAACAGAAAGGCTGTTAAAAACAAGCAAGCGATTGTAATGAGTCCATATTGCATCCACGTTTTTTTAGTTTTCATTATGTGATCCTCCTTTGCCCGAGTTTCCGCATCAACACCCACTGGAACGCGTTAACGAGCAGCAAAAGCGCAAAAGAGAGGATAAGCATGACAAGGGCAATGGCTGTTGCGCCACCGTAATCAAACTGTTCCAGCTTGGTCATAATCAATAGCGGGACGATTTCGGTGCGCATTGGCATATTTCCTGCGATAAAAACAACGGAACCATATTCACCTAGCGCCCGCGCAAATGCAAGCGTCATTCCCGTAAGTAAGGCTGGGGCAAGAACAGGAAAGATGATTTTACGAAACGTTTGGAAGGAAGAAGCCCCGAGCAAGGCTGAAGCTTCTTCCTGTTCTTGCTGTATTGTTTTTAAAACAGGCTCAACCATCCGCACCACGAAAGGAAGTCCAATAAAGGTCAGCGCAATCGTTACGCCAAGAGGGGTGAATGCGACTTGGATTCCGAGCGGTGCAAGCAAAGAGCCAATCCAGCCGGACTCTGTATATAAACTGGTTAAAGCAATTCCTGCTACAGCTGTCGGGAGTGCGAAGGGAAGGTCAATCATCCCATCCATAATCCGTTTACCAGGAAAGGAATAGCGGACAAGAACCCAAGCAATCAATAAGCCAAAGATCCCGTTAATAAGTGCTGCAATAAAAGATGCGGTGAAGCTTAACCGAAATGCTGCGAATACACGGGGGTCATTCAGTGCGTTCCAAAACGTTTCCCAGCCATTATCGACAGTAAAAACAAGCAGAGCGGCTAGTGGGATTAAGACGATAAAGCTTAGGTACAGCAGAGTAAACCCTAAACTAATGCCGAATCCTGGTAAAACACGCTTCATACGTGACTCCGCTCGTTAAGGTTGATAAATGGCATCAAAAATCCCTCCATCGGAAAAATGCTTTTCCTGTGCTTCTTGCCAAGAGCCGAATTTTTCATTAATTGTGAACAGCTCAACTTCAGGGAACGTATCGCTATACTCTGCTAAAATATCCTGATCTCTCGGGCGGTAGTGATGATCGGCAATTAAGCGCTGTGCTTCCTCTGTATAGAGAAATTCTAAATAGCCTTCAGCGACTTCACGTGTGCCTTTGCGATCAACAACTTTATCGACGATAGCAACAGGAGGCTCCGTTAAAATGGACATCGACGGTGTGACAATATCAAACTCATCTTCTCCTAATTCATTGGCTGCAAGAATCGCTTCGTTCTCCCAAGCAAGTAGAACGTCACCTATTCCTCGTTCAACAAACGATGTTGTCGCACCACGAGCTCCAGAATCAAGCACCGCAACGTTTTGGTAAATATCATGGACGAATGTTTGGGCTTCATCTTCTGAACCGAACGTTTCCTCTGCATATCCCCAAGCAGCTAAGTAATTCCAACGTGCTCCGCCAGATGTTTTTGGGTTTGGTGTAACGACTTCAACATCTTCGCGGATAAGATCATCCCAATCTTGTATATCTTTTGGATTTCCTTTGCGTACAAGAAAATTAATCGTTGAAGTATAAGGTGCAGATTGTTCTGGAAACTGAGATTGCCAGTCGGCATCAAGCAGTTCTCGTTCCTGCAAAACGTCAATGTCATAGGCAAGCGCAAGCGTAACGACATCTGCTTCAAGTCCGTCTAAAACCGAGCGAGCCTGACTACCCGACCCTCCGTGAGAAACGCTAATCTTCACGGTATCACCCGTTTGCTCTTGCCAGTAGTCAATAAAAGCATCATCGACATCTGCGTATAGTTCACGAGTTGGGTCATAGGAGACATTTAGTAGTTCAATCACACCTCCATCTCCACTAGAAGACTCAGATTGACAAGAAACAAGAGCAAAGATTGATAAGGTAAGAGGTAAGGCTAATTTTTTCAAAAGAAAACTCCTCCTTTATAATATTATGTAATCAGATGAAAATAGTCGGGATTTAAGTAAACATGAACACGCCGTTAGTTCAGCATATAATGTTTTCACTATATTATTCTTATAATTCCGATCTGTCAATAAGTTTTTTATTGAAGAATAGAACAATTTTTCGAGGTGTTTTACGTACAACTTTAACCTTTATATTATCTTAATCATTCTTTTATCTCTTCTTTAAAGAAGACGCATATGATGAGAAGACATCCAACGTATGTAGTTAAAACGTGAGGAGATGAATGTGATGATTTTAGTCGTTAGCTTACTAACCTTGTATGGTGTCGTAGCGGTAATTTTATTACGTCATCCGGCAAAAAACGCTGTTCAGCTTAAAGAAATGAAAAAAACAATGTAGCCACAGCTGGCTTCATTGTTTTTTACTGTTCATTAAATAAAAGATTTCAGTTTTGCTAAAAAGGGAATGGAGTCTATGCTTACCCTGATTCGAAAGGCAGTGCTGAATGAGACACTATGTGTATATGGTAATTGGAACGTTCTTTTTTGCTTTTTCTGTTGCCGTTTTTGCCATGCCGAATTCGCTGGCAGAAGGTGGGATTCCAGGTCTTGCATTGTTGCTTTATTTTGCTTATGGTTTCTCACCGGCAGTTGTTACGCTAATCGCAAACGGGATAACCTTGCTAATCGGTTACCGCTATTTACCGAGAAGCATGATTTTGAAATCGATTGTTACGATCCCGCTCTTTTCCTTTTTTCTTTACTTGCTTGAGGGTCGCGTAAATGCGTTTGGTGATCAATTGTTGGCAGCTCTCTTCACCGGAGTTTTTACAGGCATCGGGTTTGGCTTTATCTTTAGGTCAGGAAGTACGACCGGTGGTTCTTCTACAATTGCAAGAATGCTTAATTATAAGTTTGGCTGGGAATTAACTGGGACGAATTTTGTTCTCGATGCGCTCATTGTTGGTGCAGGTATTTTTGTGATTGGCCCTCTTTATACGATGTACACGGTTGTTGCTCTCTTTATTGGAAAACGAGTGACCGACTATGTTCTTGAAGGGTTTGAATCTAAGAAGATTGTGCATATCTTTTCTGAGGAAAATGAACGGATTTCTGCTTCAATTCGTCACAATCTGGGGGCACACACGACAACGTTAAGAGGAGATGCCAATGAGCAGGGCGAGGCAGAAACACTGGTTTATGTCGCTGTTTCAAAACAGCAGTTGTTTTACTTAAAAAAGCTGATTAAAGAAGTCGATGAGCAAGCATTTACCGTTGTTCATACAGTAAAAGACGTGAGTGGAGGCTCTTTCGCGACGGCTCATTATCCAACACAGAAAACCTTTAGAAACGAGAAGAAAGAAAAGCACTATTATAAGAAGCAGGCAAAAAAAGAATAACCCTCGAGCAAAAAGACAGCCACGCTTAAAAAGCGTGGCTGTCTTTTACAATTTATCGTCTGAAAGCAGTGCTTGATACGTTGATCGTGCAAACTGTTTGACGGTGTTATTGTCATCATGAAACGTAATGAGCGCTTTCCAGAGCGCCCAGCCACGAGCACGGTCCCATGTGTCCTCATCAAGCTGCAAGGCATTCTTGAAAATCTGCCTTGAATCCTTATTGAAATAGGTCCAGGCAATGGTCAGATCGGATGCTGGATCTCCCACACCCATTGTTCCAAAATCAATCACACCGACTAAATGACCGTCTGAAGCAATTAAATTTCCCGGTGCAACATCACCATGAATCCAGACAGGGGATTTATTCCAATGACTTGAGCGTGCTTGCTCCCAAATCTCATGACACGTATCAACATGAACGTCTTGTTTCAATTTACGGAGGGCAGCTTGAGTCTCTTCATGATAGACGCTCAAATTACCACCACGGTAAAAATTATGAGTGCCGGCAGGAGGTCCCTCTCGTGCATCAATCTCATACAGTTCGGATAAAAAAGATGCTAATTCACGGGCAATCGTTTGTTTATGTACCTCTGAATGAAATAAGGTTGCGCCCTTGACCCATTTATTTATCGACCAATCAAGTGGGAAAAGCGGACTAGGGTGCCCCTTTACAAGGGGTTCAGTAATTGGTAGAGATAGATGCTGGGCAAGGTAAGGAAGCCATTTTGCTTCTTTCTGGACTTGAGGCTCATAGGCCGGATGACTCGGTAAGCGGACGGCCATCTCGTCGCCAAGATGGTAGGTGCGGTTATCATGTCCGCTATATTGCACTGGCTTGATTGGTAGATGACTCCATTCTGGGAATTGTTCGTCAATTAACTTCTGGACGAGTCCTTGATTAATATCCAATTTTGTTTCCTCCTTGATTAGTGCAAAAAAGTGAAGCTGAACAGCTTCACTTTAGATGGGATGTTCATTCTATTTTGTTCGATTCGTTGTTTGGTTTGTTATTTGGGCAAACTCCATCATTGTTGCTTCTTTGTAGTCGCGATCAATTAAATGAATGGCGCCAGGTTGTTGTTTTAGCAAGTGTAAAACGGAAGCTGCCATTTCTTGATCTTCACTTGGTTGTTCAGTCGCCATTGTTTTTAAAGCGTGTAAAAATTGCTGATTGAAGAGATCATACTCGATGGCTTGTTCCATAATTATCACCTCGTAGTCTTTCTGTTACTAGTGTGTACCTTTTTTGTTCGTTTGGCAAACATCCTGTTTAATTTTTAATTACATTGAGATGACTGGTTTTCTTTGCACCTACACGTTTCTGAATTGGGATCCAAATCTCATACTGTTGATACTCTGCTTGAAGAGGATAATGTTCATGTTTAATCGGAAGCGTGTCATAGTAGGTAGTCCGGGCATCTGTGTATGGTTTATAGGCGATTTTAAGAGATAATTTTCAAGAGATTGATAGACTTCATACACATTATCGTTAACTGAAAGAGTTGCTTTCATGTAGGTGAGTGCAGGAACTAGCATATCAACCATTCCTTTTAATAATGGTTGTTCTGGATAAACTTTAAAAGCCGAATAGTGGACAAAGCCATTTGGGTGGAGATGATAAGAAAGGGCTAAATGGGTCGTCGCATCTTGAATATAGTCAAACTCTTTTACTCGCTCCTTAATTGAGTGCATACCTTCTTCTAAGCCAGAGATGTTGTCATACATGACTTCTGTTTTTATGCCCATTGCTCGATAACCAGGCATTGATAGGATCTCGTAGCTCATAAAAGCGCACCTCCATTCAACTAGACTATGTACTATGTATATGATTCGGCATCTTTTACTTGTTTCCTTCTTTAAGATTGATAAAAGCTGCACATTGAAAACGAATGTTGACGCTTACTCAGAGTGAATTAAGATGTTTCCCAACCTCAAAAAAGCAGGAATGGCGTGAAAAACAGCAATTGAATGCCTTGTTTTATGAACATCAAAGCTTTTTTAATTTTTCTATCTGCAAAATTGTAAAGTTAACCATTTGCAAACAACGGATCAAAGGAATATTGATAGCAAGAATTGAAAGAACTGTTCGAACTATCCCAATAGAAAAGCAATATAGATCGTGTTACACTAACTGTAACGAAATGGTCTAACGTTAAGATGTTTTTAGCGTAATACGAATCATTTGTCCTCCCCCTTACAAAGATGCTCTGGAGATACCAGGGTATTTTTTATGCGAAACTTTCTCCCGTTAAAGCCCTGCTTTCAAGCTCTTCTTTATAGTAAAATGCCCTCATCCGTGTAAGGACAAGAGCAAGTAAGTATTAAAGATCCCGGTTACTAATGATTTGTTGTTTCCAACTTCTCTTTTTTCGGGCGCTGAGTCCTGTTAAAAACACGCCAATGAAGACAGCTAAATAGGCCGTGATCACGCGCCAAAAAAGAAGAGACAGTACAAGCTGTTCTGCGCTCATATAGGGGCGAAACAAGCCATTGAATGTAAACTCCGCTGCACCGCTGCCGCCTGGCGTCGGGACAACGGACGCGAACATCATGATGAAGGCATGATAAGACGTACTGATAAACAGCGATATTGACTCAACGTGAAACGCTTGGAAAATAAAAAAGGGCAAACTGAAAAAGAAGAGGAGCTGTGCACACGTAAGTAAAGATGCGAGCAACAGCCTCGTTTTATTTCGCATAATGACTCGGCTTTGCTCATGGTATCGGTGTAAGGACCCATCAAGTTTTGAGCGCCAGTCCTGTGCTTTTGCCTTACTAAACAGAGACACAGGTTTGAGCAACGTACGTGCTAAAAACGATGCCAAGCGCTGGTGAAGCACAACGAGTAAAAGCCCAACGATAATGCTCGCATGAATGACATAGCCAATCAAAATCAAATAATGCATATTCGGCAATGCCTCAGCAAGAGAAGAATAGGCGAACAGCAAGATGACTGAAAACGAAGCAACTAAGACAACTTGAAACATGAGAAATTTAATGACGAGAATGGACGTAGCTCGTCCTGCATGGACGCCTCGTTTAACAAGTACATAGAGTTGTGCAGGTTGTCCACCTGTGGCCAATGGCGTAATTTGATTAAAAAGCTGGCCGATCATCGTTGTATAGAAAATCGTTTTAAAAGGAAGTCGCTCGTTTTCCTTCGTTGTTAGTGCTAGTAGCGCCAGCGCTTCAAATACCCAAGTAAGAAAAACAACAATAAAAGCGAGAAATAGCCAGCTCATGTCTGCTTGTTTCAGGCCGTTCCACAACAGATTAAAGTTGATTGAACGAGAAAAATACCAAATGGAAGCAGCCCCAATCGCAAATACGAGAACGAGCTGCCAGATTGATTTTTTATCCATAGGAAGGTGCCTGCTTATTCGAAGCCATTTGTTGGTAAAAGCCATTCCAGATGTCCGTTAACCGTTCTTCTGAATAAAAATAAGCACCTTGCTGAGCTTGGCTAACGGCTTTTTTGTAAAAAGTAGTATCCTTCAGCAAGCGATCAATCACGGTAAGAAAACCGTCATTTGATGATGCCTTTTGATAATAGTGAAAGAGAATATCTTCATATAAATCCAGGTCGCGTAACAGCAAAGGCTTTTCACAGCTCATTGCTTCTAAAATGGTCATGGGAAACAACTCATTGTAAGAGGGCGAAAAAAACAAATCGGCTGCATTGTAATAGCGACTCATCTCTGACCGTTCCACTATGCCAGGAAAATGGACATTGGCTGGTGGATTCTCCACAACCCGCTTTAGTTCAGCATAACCCGCAGTGATTCGTCCAAACGAGAAACCGCCTGCCCAGACAAAATGAACCTCCGGTCGAGCTTTGGCTACCTCTATAAAATCAAGCACGCCTTTTCGATGTTGAATCTGACCAGCACCAATGATTACAAAGGCGTCTGCTGGTATTCCTAATTCTGCTCGTAATGCATGTCGGTCTTGATCGCTGCCCTTTGCGAACGTGTCTTTAGAGACGAAATTAGGAATGTAGTGAATGCGATCTTTGTCCAACCCAAGAGCGACTAGCTTAGGAATGAAGGAAGGATTCACAACGACTAAATGATCCATTCGTTTATAAAAGGAGACCAGATAGCGATAGAAAATCGTTCGAAACAGTTTAGGAAGCTGAAGGCTTTCGTCGACCGTTTCAGGTAAGAAATGAACATAGCCAACTTTTACGCCCGTCCGCTTAAAGAAAGTTGTTAAGTAGAAAGGAAAATCAACCGTATGGTAGTGCGTAATATCAGTACGTCGGTAGTTGTTAATCGCCATATCATACGTTTGTTGTGTTTGTGAATGGAGCAAGTTAACCAGCTCACGATAAGCCGAGGCAACCCCTTGGCCTTTGACTTTTTCTGCTGAAGAAAGCATCGTTAATTTAATCATGAAGACCTCCGCATCCGGTAAAATAGCGACGATTGTTTACGTTCATAGCGTTCAGAATACTGTTGATTTCGAAGTTGGACAAAATAAACGCGTTCGAGCTTACGACCGAATGTTTCCGCTGATAATGGCTTAACATGGCGGTTTCCATTTTCTTGTATGCGAGCGAGCAAGTCTGGGTTAGCCCAGATTGACTGGAGCACATCCGCAAGATCTTCGTCCTTCTCAAACACGAATCCAGTTTCTTCGTGCTGAACAATCGATTCAATGCTCGGATCGGCTTTTGCTACGACCGCACAGCCAGAAGCCATTGCTTCAATATAGGTTAAGCCTTGCGCTTCAGTGGTTGAAGCACTTACAAATACCTTGCTGAGCTGATAGTAGTATTGAATCTGTTTCCAATCAACTGCGCCGACAAAATGAACAAAATCTGTTACGCCAAGTGAATGAGTCAAGGTTTCCAGTTTTTTACGTTCTGGTCCATCGCCCACAAGCACAAGTTGAAATGGCTTTTTGATTGCTTGGCTTTGCTTCACTGCATGAACCAGAGCCTGCATGTTTTTTTCTTCTGCCATTCTTCCAATAGAGACAATGATTCGATCGTTAACAGTGAAACCAAGTTTTTCTCTTAATGCATTGGTTTTCTGTGTTGTTTGGTTCGTTCGCTTGAATTGTTTCAAAGAGATACCCGTTGGAACAACAGAAATTTGAGCGACTACGCCATACCGTTTTAATGTCTTTTTCACTTTTTCAGTCGGAGCAATGACGAGATCTGCTCCTCTGCAAAACCATTTTGTCAATTTTCCAACCATATAAGGCGTGAGCAGTTTTCCGCGCGCTACATAATGGACATAATCTTCATACATTGTATGGTAAGTGTGTATAAAAGGTAGTTTATGTTTCTTCGCTAAATATTTTCCAAGGCAGCCCATTGAAAATTCGGTATGCGTGTGAACCACATCGATTTGAAGTTTCCGCACCAATTGAGATGCCGTTCGGACGCCGCTGTAAGCTAATCGTCGTTCAGGAACAAACATTGATTTGAAGCTTGGTAAACGAAATACTTTTCCAACTTCATTCGCTTTGTTCGCCGCCTCATCTGTCGATGTAAAGATATAGACGTTATGACCTAAAGCAGTCAGCTCTTTATCAAGTGTTGCAATTGAAGCTGCTACCCCACTAATTTGTGGGAAATAGGTGTCCGTAAAAATGCCTATGTTCAAGTTTTCCGCCCCATTCCTTTTCAATAAAAAGTAAAGCTATGCCAATAATGAATTATACGACTTTTCTTAAAAGAAAAACGCAAATCGCTCATTTCTTTAGAAAAAGTTTATAATCCGTTCTATTCAAAAATAGCATAAATCAGAACCTAAGAAACCACTCTGCGGGTGGAAGAGTAACTAGGTCTCGAGACTGAGAAAAAAGCAGCGGTGCCCGATGATTTCTGGAACGGATATGTATTCAACAAAAAGGGGATAAAGCCTGCTTGCACAAAGATTAAATTTATTTCTGGGAGTAATTGTGTACAATGAAATAAACGCAAGCAAGGGGGAGAAGTAAATGGATTGTTTTTGTGATGGAAATACAACGAGTTTAAAGCTCGAAGGAGATGTCGGTGCAGATCCGTTCTGGTGTATGGAATGCGGGTGTAATCTTGAGCTTGAAGATCTACCACTTTCAGGAGAATTAAAAGCAGCGTTAGCGCAGTGGGCAGAGCAATACGGGAATTGGATCGATTGGAATAAAGATCAGCTGCTGCCAGATGGTGTTATGCGAGAGGACCACCACAATCAAGAAGGAAGGCGCCTAAGTGCCATTATTAAGGGAGAGCTTAAAAATCGCTATGACCTTCAATTTATTCCTTCTTCAATGGCCAGAATGTACGCTTCACGTTCGAAGCCTAGGAAGTAATACATAGAAGGGGATTAGGGTTTTGTTAATGAAATGCTTCTCAATAAAGGAAAGGACGGCATCGTTGCCAGGCAAACAGACTCGTTTTTTTGCTTCTGTAAATGAAAGCCATCTGTAGTCACTATGTTCATGATTCAACTCGATCTGCTGATCTTCCTTGACAAACCCAACAAACACAGGCGCGAGGTAGATGTCATTCTGGTGCGGTCGATAAAATTGATCAAATGTATTTGAAACGTACAAATCAAGCGCTGTAACTCCTGTCTCTTCTTCGACTTCGCGCAATGCCGCTTCCCACGCTTTTTCCCCTTCTTCAATTCCCCCGCCAATGTAGCACCATTCGCCGTTTAAGACGGATGTGCTTCGCTTTAATAAAAGCACTTCGCTCCCGTGCTCACGCTTTCTTATTAAAACAACGGAAATGCCGCTGCTAGTTATTGCTATATTCATATTCATTCTCCTCCTTATATTCAAGTAAATCGCCCGGCTGACACTCGAGAATGGCACAGATTGCTTCTAATGTAGAGAAACGGACAGCTTTGGCTTTATTGGTTTTTAAAATTGATAGATTAGCCATAGTAATTCCTACTCGTTCTGATAATTCCGTTACGCTCATTTTTCGTTTGGCGAGCATTACGTCAAGATTAACAATGATCGGCACTTTATCACCTCAGACAGTTATTTTTCCTCTATCGTTGTCTTGTTTTGTAAACAAGTCTACTCGGTCGTAGTAAGAGAACGCTTTGTTAGTAGCGTAACGAATCTTTTATTGTTTTTCAATAAAGAACAATAAATTAGCTGTTCAATTTGCGATTTATATCGTATAATCCATTTATATCTTATCTAACGATATAAATGGAGGGTGAGAATGAGTAGCGATATTCAGAAAGTCAATGAGCTATGGACAGATATTTATTACGCATTACGTTACGATCACAAAGAAAAAATGACGCACCAACAGATTCGCGTACTGCAAGCGGTTGATAAAGAAAGGGAGGTTGGTGTGAAAGAGATCGCCCAAGCCATTAACACATCTCAAAACACAGCATCAGAACATGTAAAAAGACTAATTGAGAAACGGTATATATCAAAGGTAAGAAGCAAAGACGATGAACGAAAGGTGCTAGTAGAGCTAACCGAAGAAGGGAAGTTAACGCTGCATCGACATACAAGTTTGGATGAAGCTAAACTTGAGACCATTTTGCAAAGCCTAAAGCCGGAACAAACACAGCTGGTATTAACTGCTTTGACAATGTTGAAGGACGAAGCAGCCAATGTTCACAATCGTTAAAATCCTCCTATCTGCCGTTATTATTGCCTGCATTACGGCTCTGGCAGGTCGTTTTCCCACTTATGGAGGAATTGTTGCAGCATTGCCACTTGTCTCGTTGTTAAGCATCTTATGGCTTCATCTTGGAGGTGCTGCTTCAGACTCACTCTCGCAGTTTGTGTTCGGCGTAGTCAAAGGTCTACCAGCAACAATTGTCATGATGCTAATCATTGGTTATTCTCTTCAATCCTCATTGCACCTAATCATTTCTCTGTTATTAGGCATATGTGGATGGTTTCTTGTACTATTTTTTCAACAATGGTTTCTGATGATTATTAATTGAATGTGGATAGAAAGGTTCATGCACACAAACCCTAGCAACAAAGAGGGGGATGTGTATGAAAAAAGAAACAGCGAAAGCGAAGGGATTAGCGTGGTGGCAGCTGTCCTTGTTAGGAATAGGCTGCACGATTGGAACAGGTTATTTTCTCGGTTCAAGCATTGGCATTAAGCTTGCCGGACCATCTGTGCTACTGGCGTTTCTTTTAGCTGCAGTAGGTACATATATCGTATTTTTAGCGCTTGCGCAAATGACGGTAAACGACCCTCAAGAAGGCTCGTTTAGTTACTATGCAGAAAAAGCGTTCGGGGTAAAGGCCGGTTTTGCTTCGGGCTGGAATTATTGGATGACAAATCTATTCATTATTGGCAGTCAGTTAACGGCCCTTTCCCTCTTATCTCAATTCTGGTTTGAAGATGTGCCGCTTTGGTTATTTGCTTGTGTCTATTCAATTCTGGCGATTTTCGTTGTATTGATGGGAACAAGTGGTTTTGATCGTGTTGAAAACGTATTATCACTTATTAAAGTAGCTGCGATTTTAATGTTTATTGTGTTGGGCTTGTTAGCTGTATTTCATCTGTTGGAAGGAGCAGGGCAGGAACCGAGCTTGCCACAAACAGGTACGGCGTTTTTTCCGAATGGGTTAACCGGCTTATGGGGGTCACTTATTTATGCGTTCTATGCCTTTGGTGGGATAGAGGTCATTGGCTTAATGGCCATTCAGTTAAAGAATAAAGCCGATGCACCTAAGGCAGGAACAATCATGCTTGTTGGAATAACAATATTGTACATGGTTTCACTTGGGCTTGCTGTCAGCATGACGTCGTACCAATCGTTTAATGAACAAGAAAGTCCATTTGTTACAGCCTTAACTAGTTATTCACTTGCTTTCTTTCCTCACGTATTTAACGGGGCAATTATTGTAGCAGGCTTTTCTGCAATGACCGCATCTTTATTCGGGGTCACGACGCTGTTAGTCAGTTTGGCAAAAAATAAGCATGCGCCAGCATTTTTTCAAAAACGAATAAACTATCATCAGCTGCCGCTTGCTTCACTTACTTTAGCGATCTGCGGTTTAATTGCTGTAATCGTAGCTGCGTTGCTCCTACCTGACCAATTATTTGAATACATTACAACGGCGGCTGGAATTTTAATTTTAGTAAACTGGATTGGAATGATTATCTCGAATGAAAAATTGCTGAAGCATTCTATTCTACGCCATGTAGTAAACGGTTTTGGGATCGTGTTGATGCTTGCTGCGATCGCTGGAATTGCCCTTGAAGCGACAGGACGGCCAGGGTTGTATCTAAGTGGTTCCTTCTTAATCTGCTTAATTCTATTGACTAAACTGGTAAAGAAAACGACGTATAAGCGAAAAGAGTGGAATGGTTATAAAAAATGATCGCTGCAGCTAAGCCAATCGGGTTTGATTATCGCGCAAAGCCAAATCCCATCCTTAATGTTAAAAAATGACGCTTTCTCAAATAGCGCTCGCTCTGTATTTATTGTCAGCACAACCTTCTCCTCTTGAGGTCCTTTCGCAAATGATCGAGCCACTTCAGCTTGTTCAGCAAGATAGACGTACGCCCGGCCCATTGGAAGAATGCCATTTTCTACTAAATGTGGCCTCGTGGACAAGCTTGTTCCGTGGTATAAACAAGCTGGCGGATGAGAGGGCTCGTAGTTTATTTTGATAAATGAATGGCCATAACGAGCACGAATAAAACGACTGTTTATCTCATAGCGGCGATTGTGGCGGAAATGATGAATAATATCTGCTGCAGTTAAGGTCAACCGTTCAGTTGGGCTTGAATTTTTCAAGAGAACAACTAAGTGTTCGAGTTTACAAAAACCTGCTGAATCAACGCGAATCGGATAGGTTGGTGCTGTATGTCTTAAAATACGACACATGTCTTGTTCCAGTAATTGAACGTCCACGCCCTTCCCCTCCCTGTGTTTATTTGGAGTGATCTTTTGCCCAAATAAGAGCTCGTCTTTCGAGCGCCTGCACATAAGGCTTTTTGGCTTTGCTGTATTCTTTTGTTTGGGGATAAAGCGCTACCAAACCTACCTTCAGTTGGTTATAAGCATCAACTTCTTTTGGATGAGCCCTTAAAAAATCCCTAACAAGTAGATGTCTGTCAACTTCAGGATGGTCCGATTGATACACGTGGATGTGGTGGCTCCGTTTGTCCCAGCCTTTGCGAAAGAGACGTCGTCCGGGAATGCCCCATTCACCTGCAATATCATATCCATGGAATTTCATCGTGTCATTCAAAAGATCAATTCGATTGATGTCTTGCACAAGAACAATCATATCAACAACGGGCTTTGCTTTTGAACCAGGAACAGCTGTGCTGCCAAAATGCTCAATTCTTATTAGTTCGTCGCCGAATAAGCTTTGCAACCGCTTCGCCTCTTCAGTAAACGAATGCGCCCAGAGATCGGTGTAATCCGTTAATCTGACATCCATCTGTTCCCCTTCTTTCCTTAAATCTATCCTTAGTATAACGTAAAGCGTGATAAAAGCTTCAGAATAGGGTATAGCTAAATTATTCTAAGGAAAAGAGGCCTCATCATGAAAAAACGTTTTGAAGAGAAAGTGATCCTACTAACAGGTGGAGGATCTGGATTAGGACATGCCGCCGCAATGCAATTAGCAAAAGAAGGAGCTACGCTTTCCTTAGTTGATCTAAATGAAGAATCGCTGGAGAAAGTAGCGAACGAAATAAAAAAAGAGGTACCGGATGTAAAGATCCTCACATTAACAGCAGATGTTTCCGATGAAGAGGCTGTGAAATCATTTGTGCAGGAAACAAAACAGCAGTTTGGTAAGATTGATGGTTTCTTTAACAATGCTGGGATTGAAGGAAAGCAAAATGAAACGCAGAACTATGGTATTGATGAGTTTCGTAAAGTAGTCGATATTAACTTGAATGGCGTCTTCTTTGGCATGAAATATGTGCTAGAGGTTATGAAAGAACAGGGCTCAGGCTCGATTGTTAATACTGCCTCAGTTGGCGGGATTCGTGGAGTTGGAAATCAATCAGGATATGCAGCCAGTAAACATGGAGTCGTTGGCTTGACCAAAAACTCAGGGATTGAATATGGGCAGTATGGCATCAGCATCAATGCGATTGCGCCAGGAGCAATTTTAACGGCAATGGTTGAAGGGTCTCTTAAACAAATGGGTGGAGACGATTGGGAAGCGACAGGAGAAGAGTTTGTCAAAGCAAATCCAATGAAGCGTTTCGGAAAGCCAGAAGAAGTGGGGCATCTGGTGGCGTTTCTGTTATCTGATGAATCAAACTTTATTAATGCAGCAGTCATTCCAATCGATGGCGGACAGTCAAACAAATATTAAGCGTAAATGAAATAAAAAAAGCATCTAAGAAGCGCGAGTAATCAGCTCCTTCTTAGATGCTTTTGTTGTCTTTCTAGTTCATCTGCACAGATTTGTTAATAATCAGCGTTTGCCGATCTCTTTTATTAGGGACTTGAATAAACTAGGAATATGGGAGGAGGATAAAATGAATATTATTCAAGACTTAATACCAGTATCTAACGGTAATCGCCCTCGTCATGCACTCACGCCAACCTTCATCACCATTCATGAAACGGCGAATACCAGTCTTGGAGCGAATGCAGAAATGCACGCGCGCTATGTAAAGAACCCAACAACTGCTGCAAGCTGGCATTTTACAGTCGATAGTGGAACGACGATTTATCAACATTTGCCACTTAATGAAAATGGTTGGCATGCAGGTGATGGTCGAAACGGCACGGGAAACCGTCAGTCTATCGGAATTGAAATATGTGTAAACCGCGATGGTGATTTTGAAAAGGCAAAACAGAATGCAGCGATCTTGGTTCGGCAACTAATGGATCAATTCAGCATTTCAATTGAGAACGTTGTAGCGCACCAGCGCTGGAGTGGGAAACGCTGTCCGGCAAACATCATTAATACCGGTGGAATTGAAGCATTTCGACGCCTAATACCTGCTAATGAAGCAGAAGCACCTGTTGAATTACCGAATGAACCAGCACCGACTCCGCTACCACCTGTAACTGAGGGCAGCATCGTCAGCTGGATGAACGGGCAAGGACTTGATTCGTCGTATGCGAACCGGGCGAGGCTGGCTGCGCAGTACGGAATTGCTGACTATCGAGGAACGGCTGAACAGAATACTCGCTTATTGCAGTTGTTGCAAAGTGGACAGCTGCCAGTTGAAGAGTCACCAAATTCACCGGCTCCGACACCAACCCCACCTGCGAGTGGAGGAAGTATTGTCAGCTGGATGAATGCGCAAGGACTCGATTCATCGTATGCGAACCGTGCTCGTTTAGCAGCGCAGTATGGCATCACAAACTATACCGGAACAGCGGCGCAGAATACGCGCTTGCTTGAATTATTACAGAGGGGACCAGCGCCAACCCCAACCCCACCTGCGAGTGGAGGAAGTATTGTCAGCTGGATGAATGCGCAAGGACTTGATTCATCGTATGCGAACCGTGCCCGTTTAGCAGCCCAATATGGCATCACAAACTATACCGGAACAGCGGCGCAGAATACTCGATTACTTGAACTGCTACAAAGAGGACAAGCGCCTAATCCGCCGCGTGGAAACCAGAATACAACGAGCATCGTGACGTATTTGAACAGCATAGGTGTTGATTCAAGCTATACAAATCGCGCTCGGCTTGCTAGTCAAAATGGCATACGCAACTATAGCGGGACATCAGCGCAAAATACGCAACTATTAAACCTGCTGCGGAGCGGTGGGTCAACCGTACCGGGAACAAGACCACCGGCGAGACAAGGAGAAGGCATTGTTTCCTATCTAAATCGTGTGGGAATTGATTCTTCCTACGCCAATCGGGAACGTCTAGCTAAACAGTACGGCATTGCGAATTACCGCGGTACGGCAGCGCAGAACAGTGAGCTGCTCAATCGTATTTCTGGATAAAGAGTTAACCGGAGTTACTCATTACTTAATGAGTAGCTTTTTTCTTATGAAAATAGTTGATAGAAGAGACGCTTATACAGGTAATTTTGCATGAATGGAATATGTTGGAGGAGGAACGATCGTGGTTGGGGTCTATTCGAAAGGGTATCAAGAACAAGTGAGTGATGTTTTTGTGCTCGATGTCGAAAAGTAAATGAAGAGCCTCTATGCAGAGATTTTTTATATTTTTGAAAAAGAGTGATCAATCTATTATCCAATGATAAAGTAGAATTAGGTCATTAGAGTAGGTTCTTTTTAGGAGGCTAAAGAAGATGTCTCAAAGTATGAATCGAGTTGTTTTAATTGGCTCTGGCGGTTCAGGTAAATCGACATTGGCTCGTCAGATTGGCGAGAAACGAAAGCTTCAAGTTTGGCATTTGGATCAGCTGTTCTGGAATCCAGGCTGGGTACCAACGAATAAGGAAGAACAACGCCTGACTCAACAATCGCTTATGGCAGAAGAGCGATGGATAATGGACGGCAATTACAATGGAACGATGGATCTCCGCTTAGAACAAGCCGACACCATTATTTTTATCGATTTGCCAAGAGTGGTTTGTCTATACCGAGTGTTAAAAAGAAACTGGCAGTACCGTAATAGAACGAGACCTGATATGGCGGAAGGTTGCGAAGAAAGACTTGATCTAGGTTTTCTAAAATGGGTCTGGTCTTACCCGACAAAGCATAGACCCGTTATTCTGAATCGTCTAAGAAACTACGCTCATGAAAAAACAATTATTGTTTTAAAGAGTCGCAAAGACGTGAGGCTTTTTTTGGCTTCATTAGTGAAAGAGGAGGAGCTATATGAATAGAGAGTTAGCATCTAATTGCAGTCAATGTGTGGGTCTATGCTGTGTTGCCTTGCCCTACGCGAAGTCCGCAGATTTCCCCGTGGATAAAGATGCTGGTACGCCTTGTCACCACTTGAAAACTAATTTCGCCTGTGCGATCCATAACTCACTACGCGAAAACGGATTTAAAGGGTGTGTATCCTATGAGTGTTTTGGTGCAGGCCAGTACGTGACGCAAGTTCTGTTTGAAGGAAAGAATTGGAGAGACAGCAGCCTGGCAATTAAACAAGAGATGTTTGCTACCTTTCCGATTGTGCAACAACTTCATGAGATGCTGGCCTATTTAAACGAAGCACTAAAGTTAACGGAAACAGAAGCGATTCATTTGCAGCTTCAACAAGCTGTTCAAGAACTAACAACGCTTACGCAACAAACGCCGCAGGACATCCGTCAGATTGATTTAGCACAACAGCGGATTAAGATAAAGCCGTTGTTTATTCAATCTAGCAGTCTCTATCGTCGCTCGTATCGTTCTCAAAAGAAAACAAAAAAGCGGTCGGATTATTTAGGGGCGAATTTGAAAGGGCGGAATTTACAAGGCAGGGACTTTCGCAGCGCTTTGCTCATAGCCGCTGATTTACGTGAGGCTGACCTGCGCGGAGCTGATTTAATTGGAGCTGATTTAAGGGACGCACAACTTAATGATGCAGATTTATCCGAAGCCTTGTTTTTAACCCAACCGCAAATAAATGCAGCAATAGGGAATGAGCGCACGCGCTTGCCAGATCATTTAGTTGCCCCTGCTCATTGGAAAACGAGATGTTAGGAGGAAAAAGCGTATGAGCATACAGGAAGAGGCAGTTGAGATCATTTCTGCTCATTTAAAAAAAGATGAGCGTGTTCAGGCCATTTTTTTAAAAGGATCAATGGGGCGTGATGAACATGATGCATACTCTGACGTTGATTTGTACGTTCTTGTTGATGAACTACAGCTCGATTCATTTCTAAATGACCGCCTTACATTTTTAGAAACGTATCGCTCAATTTTATTTTACGAAGATTACTTTATTATTGCTCCTCAAATCATCGCTGTATTTGATAACTTATTACATATCGATTTATTTACTGTAACGGAACAGACATTTACAGAAAAAGATTTTTTTAAGGTTGTTTATGATCCAAATAATAAATTACAGCGGTTTGAAGCTAGTCAAAGCCTGAACTTAACAGAAAGTGAGTTTAGCGACCATGCGTACGATACGGCGTGGTTCTTATTTAAATACAACAAAGCGCAGCAGCGAGGGAATGACGTTTGGGCGGTTGATTTGCTGAGACATGTCTATGATCATTTCGCAAAAGTATTGATGCAGCGCTATCAGCCTGATCGGGCACAGCTTGGTTTAAAGGTCGTTCAAACGAAACTACCAGCTGCCGTTATGACCTTAGTCAAAAAAAGTATGATGAATGCGACGCCTACGAATCATCGCGTAGCAGCGATCGAAGTGGTAAAATTGCTCGAAGGTGAAATGGACTGGATTGAAGCTGAATTAGGGGAAAGAGCGCAAGCAGCTGCTTTTTTAGAAAGAATGATAAAGGAAATACGAGGAATAGAAGAGAAATAAAAAAAACAGACTTTCCTTGGAAAGTCTGTTTTTAAAAAGCTATTAACCTTTAGTTACGTTAGCAGCTTGTGGTCCACGAGCGCCGTCTTCGATATCGAAAGAAACTGTTTGACCTTCTTCTAACGTTTTGAAGCCTTCGCCTTGGATCGCTGAGAAGTGAACGAATACATCGTCGTTACCTTCGCGCTCGATGAAACCGAATCCTTTTTCTGCGTTAAACCATTTTACTGTACCTGTTTCCATGATTGTTGCCTCCTAGTGCGTAATCGCACAATGTATTACTATCCTTGCTCAAAGCGAAACTCAAGACGAAGATACTCATACTATCCTTTGCACCGAACAAAAATAAGCAATCCTAATCATAACAGATAAAGTTTAAATTGGCAAGGGGTCGGTGGTTTTTTATTTGTTTTAATGTTTCTTCATTGGAAGTGCGTGGATTTTGACTGATTTGTGTTCTTCTGCATCGTCCTTAAGAAGGTAGTGGGTACAGAAAAGTAGGGAGGAAATAATTGGATGAAAAAATGGTGTGTCGTACTTCTAATCGTTTATTTAGCTGGTTGTACTGAAGCTGCACCTGCAACTGATCTGCACGATGCAGAAACCGATTACCAACCGTTTGTCGTAATTGAACGTAAAACGTACCAAGGGCTCTATACAAATAACGGGACGCTGGAGATTGAAGAAAAAATAGGGGAAGTTACAAACAAAACGAGAATCAATCAAACGCCTAAAACAGAATTAGAGTCGAATGTACTTGAGGAAGGCACCGCCATCTATTCTGTGAAAACGTATGACCACTACTTTATCGCAGAGCTGGGTGGAGAGGAAGTAATTTTTGTTGCGCCAGGTGATTTCGAGGAGCTCGGTATATTAATGAAGTCTGAGTAACAGAGGTAAGAGTAAAGGAAGACTATTACAATTCCTTTACGAATGCTCAAAGAACGTGGAAATTGTCCGTATTGCTTTTCAGTCTGTAAACGGCTGTGGTACCATCTGAACTATGTTTAATGATGGAGGTACGTGAACGATGAAAAAGCAGTTAATGATGAGCGGATTAGTGATTGGTGTCTTTCTTGGAGCATGTAGCAATGATGAGGGTGCCTCGGAAAATCAAGGAGACGAGCCAAACGAAACAGCAGAAGAAGTTGTTGAAACGGAGCCTCTTGAAGTAATTGAAGTTGTGGAAAAAGAAGAAGGGACGTTTGAAGCGTTGAAGCGAGTGGATGAAATTGAGACGCAGGAAGTCGGTTCAATGGTTGTTAATGTGGAACAAGTGGAGCTAGGTGCAGCTCAGTTAGATGGGTTAATCTCAGCGTTCACCGGTGAAGAGAACATTCACTATGTGCAGCTACAGTTAACTGTAGAAAATCAGTCTGATGATGATGTTCATTTCTCATTTGGGCACACAAGCTTGAAGACAAACACAGGAGAAGAAGTAGAGGTGCCAAATGTAGTCCTTAGTGACGAAACAGATCACTCGTTTGCCGCAAATGAGTCGAAGCAAACGACACTGCTTTACCCGGTTGAGTCGGTGGAAGGGCTAAATGAAATTGAATTGAGCATCGAGGGACCAAGTGAAACGGCTCAATCCGACGCGTTAACAGATGATCTGCAGTTTACCATTCGTGTAGATGGCTAGAAAGGCTTTACTAAAATAAATGCGGAAGGATGATTGGAAATCCTTCCGCGTTTTTTTGGATTAGAGCGGTTTTTGGAATTGCTTTTACCTCAGTTCTTTTTAGCTAATTTGTTCAATAATTTCAATGATGTTGCCATCTGGATCTCTCATTTTAAAATAAAGACCACCTTGTTTATTAATCGAGAGTTTCCCAATATCACTTAACTCTTTTATACTGACGACTTCTGGGAGATGATCTTTTAAATTGTTGACGTAAAAACCGCAGTACATAATCGGAATTTCCTTTTTTTCGATTAAAAATAAATCAACTTCGCCATTTTGGAGCGAGACCGACGTTTGATTTGATTGAATGAGCTGGAAGCCTAATCGATTGGTATAAAACTGGACACTTGATTTTAAATTAGAAACAGGAAGACTCGGGATAGCGCCAATCATAGAAATGTACCCCATTGTGCAATAAAGCATTCATTCTTCATCATATGACCTCACTAGTAATAATCTATTTTCCCAACATCAGTGCAATAAAAAAGGTTGACAACTAGTATGTACAGAGTATATCGGCTGAAAACAGATTTTTTTAACAATTAAAACAGGAAATTTATGCTTTGTAATTCCGGCGTAAAGTCCATAGCTGATGGATCATAATACATGTGGCTAGAATGGTTAAATAAGTGAGCAGAATCCAGCCAATTTCTAAAAAAGGTGAGACGGTCATTTTTACAGAAGTACTTGTGAAAAAAGAACGGTTATAGATTGCAAATCCTACTGCTGCAGCAATGAGCAAAGTGATCAAAATGACTCCCTCAACTAATCTGCTTTTTGTTTTGCCTTGTTCGGCACTGTATTGATTTTGCCACCCGTCTTTTCGATTCTGCGAAAGTTTATCGAGCCAGACTTGTAAGAATGTGATGAGGTTAGCCCATAAATAAATCTCGGAACTAATTAAAGTAGAAGACATCACCACGTCAATGGGCCTTCGCATCGGTGTTTTTAAAGCAAGAACAAGGTTTAAGATAACGGCAACGGCAATCGGGATAATCCAAAGCCAGTTCCATGAAAATTGGTCTGTTACTAAAGCGATTGTAAGAAGGGTGATAAGCATGATGCGGATGGTTAGGTCAAGTAATTTTCTACATTCTGATCGCCAAAGTTTCAGTCGATGAGGTGTACGCAAACCGAGCTCTTGATTTGTCATTAAGTCTAAAGTGCCAGATGCCCACTTAATCCGCTGCTGTCGAAACGTGTGATAAGATCTCATGGCATCTACATAGCAGCGAGCTGTTGGGCTTATTAACGTTTTCCATTTTGCTTTTTGAAGCTGCCATGTTAACAACATATCCTCAACGTCACTATCATCTTGCCAAGGGCCATCTAAGTTGTTTCGCTGGACAATATCGTGCAGAGCAGCCGGACGAAAGAGTGTTCCTTGCCCACCTAATACGTAGGTGCTACCGCCTTTGTACTGCAATGCCAAGAGCCAACTCGTCATGTCTTGCTTTTGTTGATGCGTCCACCAGCGTGTTATTTGACTGCCATAGTTTCCACTTTCCAATTTCACTTCGTAGTGGGGATCGTCAGGGGAAAGCTCGCTCATTTTTCTCGGCATTCGCATTGTGTACTTTGCCATGACGCCACCAATGTTACGCGCACTCATCAACCCATCCCATAAATGCTTTAGCGCACCTGGAGCAAGCCTGCTATCCGCATCCATTCCTAAGATTGCTTTTACCGATTTGTTATAAATCTCTTGGTAGGGGCTCAATTCTTGATCGTAAATGTCTAGTAAATCACCATACAAACTTTTCCATGCAGCGTTTAATGCACCTACTTTTCGTTGTTTGTTGTTCTCTGTTTTAATGACCATTACATTTAAATGCAATTCTTGGCCAGAGCACATGGCAACTTCTGCGGTGCGATCATGACAATTGTCAGCAATTACGATGATATCTAGTTCGATGCTTGGTGGCAGATCTTGGTCTGCTAATCCTTCTAAACAATCTCTAATTGATTTTTCCTCATTATGCGCTGGAATGAACGCAACAATCCTTGGCCTCATAAAAGCGTTTCTTACAACAGGAATGAGTGCTTCCTTCATTACTTGAATGCCTCCAATAGGTTGCTAGGTATAAAGACCTTGTATTTTCAATAGCAACCGACTTTATCCTTTTCACAATAGGTCTATTATAAGGCTCGTGATTTCAAAAATGCAACAGTAATTAGGATTAAAAGTTCAATACAAAAGATACGATTATTTTACATTAATTAGGTATTTATCTTTTTATACGACAAAAAAGGATCTAATTTAACAGTTAATCGATGCAAATCATTTCGGTTTTTGCCGATAATTGTCGGACGAATCATCGCTTTAACGGAAAAACGTACATACACATCCTTGCTTTTACTTCTTTATTTAAAGTTTCTTTGCGAAAATGAACTCGTTTTTCTGTTTGTTCCAGCCTCATCGTATGTGAAATGGTTTGTTGCGTTCGTTGTGTGGCTCGCTCATTAATGGTTAGGTGAAGCTGTTCCATATATTGTTTAATATCGTTCAAATCAATCGTAAGGCGCTTTAGTCCGTCGCGAATGGCCACTGCGTATACATGTGGAAATTTAACGAGAGAATCAGCATAAGATTCAAAGATGTTGAGCTCTTTTCTCAATAACCGATCTGTATAATACGTATAGATGTAAATTCGTGATGTATTCAGTGCTTCTTGAAGTCGTTCCTCTGCCTCATGATCGTGCATAGAAAAGGGATGTGTGTGCCTCATTTGAATACCTCCATGATGTTATTCCGTATTATATGCGAATATATGTTCTCTAATCAACTGATAGAATAACTAAAGAATTGTTTTTTATTGCATTCTTTTGAATAGTGTTGTTTGATTAATGAAACAACTTGAAGAAGAGGTGTAAGCAAATGTTCGTAAGTAAAGAAATGCATCTGTACCAGTTCTCACAACAGGCAGCTGCAACAGTTAAGGTGGAGAGTGGAAGAACGGTGAAAGTGGAGACGCTCGATGCGTTTTCAAATCAATTAAAAGACGAACATTCAACCTTTAATGAAATAAATATGGCGCGCGTCAATCCAGCGACGGGACCGATTTACATTGAAAGCGCAGAACCTGGAGACACGCTGAAAGTAGACATTCATAAGATTGAATTAGAAGAAGAGGGCGTTATGGCTGTGGCCCCAGGTTTAGGTGTGCTTGGTCAGCAAGTTGAGACGTTCTCATACAAGCGAATGAAAGTGGATGAACATGGCGTTCATTTTTCAAAGAACATCATTCTACCATTAAGGAAGATGATTGGCGTGATAGGAGTAGCACCTAGCGGCGAGCCTATCTCATGTGGGACGCCGGGAGATCATGGCGGAAACATGGACAACACGCATATGACAGAAGGGGCAACGGCTTATTTTCCAGTTGCTGTTAAAGGAGCGCTGTTTGCCTTAGGTGATGTACACGCAACAATGGGGGACGGAGAAGTATGTGTAACCGGTGTTGAAATTGATGCGACGGTATCAGTTACGCTTACAGTACTGAAGAAGAAATCGACTATGCCGTGGTTAGAAAACGAACAGGAGATTGAAGTGATTTCATCAGCATTAACAATTGAAGAAGCTACGGAGCGAGCGGTAAAAGAATGGGCAAATATCCTAACAGAACGGACTCCCCTAACGTTTAATGAAGCAACAATGCTTCTAAGTGCGAGTGGAGATTTAAGCATTTGCCAAGTTGTTAACCCACTGAAGACGGTCAGGTTAGCTATGAGTAAAGCACTGTTGAAACAAACGGGCTTAATCGAATTTCCAGGGTAATTAAAAAAAGGTGCGGAATCTCCGCACCTTTTTTTTAATACTCTTTTTGATTAAAAATATTGCTTGAAATCAAGCATGAAAGTAAAAAGAGAATGCAGGAAATGATCAGAAAGAAAAGCGAGAAGATCAAATCAACAGAATCGCTTGAGCTCGATGTAAATAAAGAAAATACGATTGAGCTTGCGAAGAAGAGTCCAACCGAACTAATACTGCTAATGATGACGATTGAGTCAGATTTTTCAATTCCCAGTTTGAACGTTAAGGGATAAACAAGCGCAGCTATGATTAAAACGATGCCCATTCCTCTGAAGAAAAAGAGATAAAAAGTAAGGATCGTGTCAAAGTCAATCAAAAGCTGAGCAAGGAGAAATAAGCCTAGAGAAATAATGGCAGCACTTCCAATTAGAATCAGGCAAAGAAGGTAGTGGCTTTGAACATAAGTAGCCCGCTTAATAGGAAGCGTGATGACGAATTTATGCCAACCTGATAGCGCATCATGTTTTAATACTTCGAATGCAGGTTGAATAAGAAAGAGGAAAGGAACGAAGCCTGCTCCTCTTAATGCAAGTGAGTGACCTGAGAGATAAAGCGCTACAACAATAACAATCGCTAGTAAACCATAGTTTCTGATCGTTTTTTCTGTAATAAATACATGGTTCAGTAGAAGCCCCTTCATACAACCACTCCTCTCATTAAAATGAGTGATACATCGTCAATCGAAAATGGTTGTTTGGTGAAGGTAGCAGGAAGACCATCAGTTGTTGATACAAGCACGTCAATTAAATCGTCTCTTTCAAAATAAGCAACGATGTTTGCCTTGTTTAGCTGCTCAAAATCATTTCTCGTGCAGGAAAAAATGCCATGTTTCTGTAGCAGCGTTTCTTTCATCACGTTCAAGACAATTTCACCATCTTTAATAAAGATGAGTTTGTCTGCTATCTTTTCAATATCGCTCGTAATATGCGATGACATTAAAATCCCGCGCTTTTTTTCTTTAACAATTGCCACGCATACCTCGAGTATTTCAGCTCGACCAGCTGGATCAAGGCCTGCTGTTGCTTCGTCTAAGATAAACAGCTTTGCATCATGGGACAAGGCAACTGCCAAGGACAATTTCATTGACATTCCTCTAGAGAACCCTTTTATTTTTTCTTTGGCTGGTAGGGAAAATAACTTGAGGTAATGCCGATACATTTCTTGATCCCAGCTTTTATAAAGGAGTCGCATCACTTTCCCTAGTTGGATTGTGTTTAAGTTGTTTGAAAAGGTCATGTTATCAAACACGACACCAATCTCTTCTTTTAGTGCGGGTTGTTGTAAAAATTCTTCTCCGAAAACATGAATGGTACCAGAGTCTTTTTTTAATGTGCCAATGATTGTCCCCATTGTTGTTGTTTTTCCCGCCCCGTTTGAGCCAATAAAGCCGACAATTGATCCATTGGGAATCGTAAAGGATACCTCGTTTAGTTTAAAGGACGAACCCTCATATTGTTTACAGACGTTTTGAAGTTCTAAAATAGCTGTCATCATTAACTCCTTTCCGTTTACTAACGATTAGTTTTCCTTAATAGCGTTGATAATGCTGTGCATAAACAGACAACAACGATGATTGCTGTTGAGAAATTTAACATTGGCGTCTGATAAATGGTGATCCATTCTGTGAAAAGCCTTGATTCAATAAGGCGTCCTCCAACTGAACCAGGACTATACCCAGGGTTCAGTAGCCATGTATCTTCAAACAAATAAAAGATGAGCTGAGAGAGAATAAGGATTCCTAAAGGAATGAATACGCCTCGCCACTTTGAATGAGTGTTCTGTTTAGCTGCAGCCATGCTAACCGCCTCCTATACATGTTGTTAATCAAACGATAGCTGGTTTTAACCTGTCTTTCATCATAAAGAGGGTAGAAGGAGCTAAATTCACTGTGAGTGGTGCTCAATTCTACATATAAATGAGGCTAGTTGGTACAGAGGCGTCATTAAATAACGACAGAAAACGTGGAATTATTTCCAGGGGAATAATTCCACGTAGAAATTTATCGAACTGACGCTCTAGAGGAATTTCCTCCTAAAGCCAGTCCTTTTTTTATAAATAGAGCAAACATCGCGTTTTTCTTATACGATTTCGGATACATTTTAATAATTTTAGGATTACGTAAAAGCAGAATTGGCTTTACGATAAAGCTATAGAACAAGGAGGGGTTATTATGAAAGCGCTTAAATATATGGGGGTTTTACTTGGAACAGCGATTGTGGCAACAGGGTGCGGCAGTGAATCTGGCTCAGACGACACGTTAGTTGTCTATACAACCCGAAGTGAAAATTTAAACGATGCCGTTATTCCTAAGTTTGAGGAAGAAACAGGTATTAAAGTTCAAACCATTTCAGCAGGAACTGGGGAAGTGGTTACACGGGTAGAATCAGAGCGAAATAATCCACAAGGTGACATTTTGTGGGCAGCTGATATTACCATGCTTCATGATAAAACAGATTTGTTTGAAGAGTATGTCTCGCCGGAAGATGAATTTATGATGGAGGGCTTCAAAAATACTACAGGATTTATTACGCCAGCGTTTTCTGATCCGACTGTTTTTATTGTTAATACGGATTTGATTGGGGATGTTCAAGTCGAAAGCTTTCAAGATTTGTTGAATCCAGAATTAAAAGGGCGGATTGCGTTTGGTGATCCAGTCAACTCAAGTTCGGCCTTTCAATCGCTTGTAGCTATGCTGTATGCGGCAGGTGATGGCGATCCGTTAGCTGATGAGGCGTGGGAATTCGTAGAAGCCTTCATGGAAAATCTTGATGGCAAAGTACAAGGTAGCTCCGGTCAAGTACACCGCGGTGTCGCTGATGGTGAGTACGCGGTTGGTCTGACATGGGAAGACCCTGTTATCCATTACATCGTAAGTGGCGCAGCTGTTGATGTGGTATTCCCAGAAGAAGGAGTTGTCTATCCTGGGCAATCTATTCAAATCATCAAGGGGACGGATAATCTAGAGAACGCCCAGAAGTTCATTGATTATGTGCTTTCAGAAGAAGTTCAAAGTCGAACCGGGATGGAATTAACTGTGCGACCGCTACGTGAAGGGGTTGAAGTTGCAGATTATATGACGCCACAATCAGAAATTAAGCTGTTTGAAGAGTATGACGAGGACTACATTATTGAAAATACGGATGAAATCACATCACGTTATGTAGACGTGCTTGAGCGTTCGATGGACTAATAAACAGAGGCATGCAGAGTCTATCCAGTACACTGCATGCTTCTTTATTCAGCTAAGGGGGAGAAAACATGAGCGTTGCAATTAATATTGATAAAGTAGTAAAGAAATATGAGGATCATACGGTCATTGATGGGCTATCATTACACATTAAACCAGGTGAATTGTTTACGCTGCTCGGACCTTCTGGTTGTGGGAAAACTACTTTGCTGCGGATGATTATTGGCTTTAATTCAATTGAAGGTGGAGCAATTAAGCTCGATGAGCAAACAATAAACGACATCCCGACGAACAAACGAAAAATGGGGATGGTGTTTCAAAACTACGCAATTTTTCCTCATATGACGGTCGCGGATAACATTGCTTTTGGATTGAAAGTGAATAAAGATGACAAAAAAGAAATGAAGAAGAAAATTGATCACATTATGAAAGTCGTTCGAATTGAAGATCACCATTCCAAGAAGCCAGACAAATTATCAGGTGGACAACAGCAGCGTGTAGCGCTAGCGAGAGCGCTAGTCATTAATCCAAAAGTATTGTTAATGGATGAGCCCTTATCCAACTTAGATGCCAAGCTTCGAGTGGAGATGCGAAACGCAATTAAAGACATTCAACAAGAAGTGGGCATTACAACGGTCTATGTAACGCATGATCAAGAAGAGGCACTTGCGATTTCCGATCGAATTGCGGTCATGAATAAAGGGGTGATTCAGCAAATCGGGAAGCCGGAAAACATTTATTTACGTCCAAACAACGTATTCGTATCTCAGTTCATTGGAACGTCTAATGTGGTGAAGGCTGTTGTCGAGAAGACAACTGATGGCGATTACATCATCTTTAACGATCACTATCGTGAAAAGATGACGAATTTACGTGATGACGTTCGCGATGGGCAAGAGGTGCTTGTCTCAATCCGACCGCAGGAATTTTACGTTACGCCTGATAAACAGGCAATTGCAGGTGTTGTTAATAACACGATGTTTCTTGGAATTAACACGCATTACTTTGTGACGTTGGAATCCGGTGAAAAAGTTGAAGTCGTCCAAAACATTGAGGATCATTCGATCATTCCAGAAGGAACGAAGGTTCTCGTTAAGGTAAAACCAAAGCTGATTAATGTGTTTGATGCCCAGAGCGAAACGACGCTGATCAAGGCAGGTGAGTAATCATGTTGCGCAAAGGCCTCACTGGTTGGAATATCATTACGCTTGTCATTATGCTGTTCTTCGCTCTCTTTATTATTTTTCCCGTCATTTTAGTCTTAAATAAAAGTGTTTACGATGCTGAGGCAGGGCGACTGACATTTGAACATTTTGCTCATTTTTTTGATCGGAAATTTTATTGGGTAACGCTCTGGAACAGTGTGAAGGTCACAGTCGTTAGTACTCTTCTTGCTGTTATTATAGGGTTGCCGCTTGCCTACATGCTCCGACGTGTCAAGATTTTCGGAAGCAAAGCTGTACAAATTATCATTATTGTCTCTTATATATCACCACCATTTATTGGTGCGTATGCTTGGATTCAGTTACTAGGACGTAGCGGTGTTATTACGAAGTTTATTAACGACACTTTTAACATGAGTTTTGATGGAATCTACGGTTTTGCGGGGATTGTGCTTGTTCTCACACTACAGTCATTTCCACTAATATTTATCTATATTTCAGGTGCACTAAAAAACGTCGATAATTCCTTAATTGAAGCAGCGGAAAGTCTTGGCTATTCTGGAATTCAACGCGTCATGAAAATCGTTGTTCCGTTAATAACACCAACGATTCTAGCAAGTTCTTTATTGGTATTTATGCGCGTTATTGCAGATTTTGGAACGCCAATGTTAATCGGTGAGGGGTACCGAACAATCCCTGTTTTAATATATACTCAGTTTATGAGTGAAGTAGGCGGAGATGCAGGATTTGCAGCTGCGATTGCGGCAATCTTTATTATAGTCACGATTGCGTTGTTCTTAGTCCAGCGAATCATTGCGCGTCAATACTCCTATTCGATGTCCGCGCTTCGACCAATGGAAACAAAGAGAAGCACAGGGGTCAAAAACGTCATAAGCCATGGTATTGTATACGTTGTCACGTTTATCTCAATCTTGCCTCAGCTTGTTGTCGTGTACACGTCGTTTTTAGAAACAGTTGGTGGGCAAGTGTATACTGGACGATTTTCACTACAAAACTACGAAACGATCTTGTTTAATCGTGATCTATCGATGATTTTGAATACGTATAAATTCGGTTTAATTGCAATCGCTGTCATCGTTGTGATCGGGATTTTAATTGCTTACCTAACCGTGCGAAAACGCAATGCGATTACTTCCATGCTTGATACGATTTCAATGCTGCCGTTTGTCATTCCTGGGTCGGTTCTCGGAATTGCGCTCGTGTTTGCGTTTAGCGATGCACCGTTTTACTTAACCGGATCTGCGCTTATTCTCATTCTTGCTTTTGTAATTCGGAGGATGCCGTATACGATTCGTTCGAGTACGGCGATTGTGAGTCAAATTAGCCCGAGTATGGAAGAGGCGGCCATTAGCCTTGGAGCATCCGAAAGACGAACGTTCTTTAAGGTTGTTGTTCCAATGATGATGCCGGGAGTATTGGCTGGAGCGATTATGAGCTGGATTACGATTCTTGGTGAATTAAGTGCCTCGATTATCTTGTATTCTAGCAATACGCAAACATTAGCGGTATCCATCTACACTGAAGTTATCCGTGGTAATTTTGGGAATGCCTCGGCATACTCTGCGATACTTACAATTACGTCAATTTTGTCATTGTTGCTCTTCTTTAAATTAACAGGTAAGAAAGAAATGAACCTATAACAAGGAGGACTGCCTTACATTAGAAAGGCAGTCTTCTTCAATGAGTAACAGGATTGGAGCGATAAAGATGAAGCATAGAAAAATGAAAGAAGATATTAAGCAGACATTTCTTTCTTATGCTGCTGTCATTCTACTTGCGATTCTCTTGTTTTATTTCCTATCGCTCTACCTTGTATTTTATTTATCGATTGTTCAACCAAATAAACAGTTTAATGAAGAGCTAACCGAGTCACTAACTGCGCAATTTCAATCGTACCGCGATGGGACGGAACAACTGGCTAGTCATGATACAGTTGTACAGTACTTGCTAGAAGATGGTCCTGCTAATGAGGCATACCGTATTCTTTATGATTTTCGCAATAAGCAAGCGATTCACTCTCAGTTTGTTCTACTAAACAATGAGGAGGAAATGGTAGCGACAAGCTTTTATCAGCCAGTAATGGAAGCATTTGAAAGCGAAATGAGAATTACGGATTACATAAAAAAAAGCGAAGGTGGTTTGTATGAACAACGTGTAACCAAGCAATTCACGTATGCAGACCAAGGTTTATCTTATCTGTTTGCCGCGGCAGTTGTTGCAGATGGAGAAAGGCTTGGCACGCTACTCTTTATGCTTGATCACGAGCTTCCGGCTAAAAACAACTTAATATATATGGTCACTGATCGATTTGATAACCTTATTTTTCAAAGCCAGTCCCATGTATTCGGAATTGATTCTCTTGGCAAATTGATGATTAATACAGAAAAGAGCTGGCTTCATAATGATGGAGACTACTATTACCAAGTACAGTCAACAATTGATGAGCAAGGTATACAAGTGATTACATTGGCATTTAGTAATTCTTATGCGATTTTGTTCATTTATGGGATTGTCACGATGATTGTTGCAAGCATGATCGTGATGTTAATTATCTATCTCGTTACGCCGAAAATCATTCAAAAATCACTTGAACCTTTTAACAGTCTTGTAACTTTAATTACAACCAAAAATCACAACAGTCATTTCCGAAATAAGAAGATGTACGATGAAGTGTGGTCGATTTATGAAGAATATCAAAGCAAAATTACCGAAATTCACGCGTTAGTTGATCAAAATCAAGCGATTCTTGAAAAAAAGCGTTTAAGCGAAATTAGTCATCTCGAAGCAAAGTTTAATCCACATTTTTTATACAATGTCCTTGAAATGATTAAATATGAAACGCTTGCTGATCCCAAAAGCGCTGCGGATATGATTGTAAAGACAGCAAAGTTGATGCGCTATAATGCTAATTTCGGCAGAACGACGGTACTGTTTGAAGACGATTTAGCTTATGTACAGGATTATTTTTCGCTACAAAAAATGAGGTACGGCAAGCGTCTTCAGTATCAATTAGAGATTGAACCAAAATTAGTAAAAGCGCGAGTGCCGAAGCTGTTGCTGCAACCACTTATTGAAAACGCAATCAAGCATGGTGTTGATCAAATGCCTGAGTTGTTTATTTTAGTAAAAGCAAGCTTAATTGATGAAGTGATTCAAGTTGAGGTCAGCGATAATGGAATGGGCATTGAGGAAGAAAAACTGAAAGAAATAGAGCTGATTATGAGCTGTGTGATGGCTGAGGCTTCACATACAGGCTTAAAAAATACGCATCAAATGCTCCAACTTCTTTATGGTAACGCGTATGGAGTTGAGCTTAAATCGGAGTATAAAAAAGGGACGACGGTGCGACTGACAATTCCATATGAGGGGTGAGACATATGTTAAAAGTTGTGCTCGTAGAAGATGAACCGATTCTCTTAAAGGGACTACAGTATCGAATGGATTGGTTAGCAAATGGCTGTACCGTGGTTGGTCTTGCTGAGAACGGTGCAGATGGCCTTAAAACAATTGAAGAAACGAAACCTGATATTGTGATAACAGATATTCGAATGCCCTACAAGGACGGCCTTACCATGCTACAAGAAGCAAAGAAACGTTACACATTTGAAGCTGTCATTCTTTCTGGCTTTGGAGAGTTTAATTACGCAAAGCAAGCAATTACTATAGGTGTTCATGACTATTTGCTGAAGCCGGTTGATTTATCTGATTTAGAACTGACGGTAAAGAAGCTTGTCGAAAAGTTGGCGACAAAACAAAAGGAGGATCAACTGAATCAACAAGTGAAAGCTTATTCCGATTTATTAAACGTGCAAGTGGAATACCCTTCTTCCTATGTCGGCAAAACGATGGAGTATATCCAACAATCCTATTGTGAGAAAATAACTTTGAAAGACGCAAGTGAAGTACTTGGATTATCATCGGTTAGTTTAAACATGAAATTAAAAGAAAAAACGGGATATAGCTTTAGCGAACTACTAACACGCTACCGGATCACGAAAGCCCTTGATTATTTACAAGATGAAAAAATGCTTGTCTATGAAGTGGCGGAGAAAACAGGATTTAGCGACTATAAATATTTCAGTCACGTCTTTAAAAAGTATACAGGGATGTCTCCCAAACAGTTTCTAAAACAATCGTTGTAACGTGATGGTGTTTTGATTTACGGCAACGGGGAATGACATAGATTAAGTTAATGCCGAGGAGGAATTCGATGGATACGATTGACCATGAATTAAAAAAACAGATGTATGATCTGATTGCCAATGATAAAATGCGCGCTCAGGAAGATGTAGTAGAACAAGCGGTAGCGATGGGACATAACGAAGATGCCGTTCGCTTAATCCTTGCAGAATGCTTTGAAACAGGTGCGCTAGTAGCTTGTCCGGTGGAATTACTCCCTGGTAAAGTAAAAGATTTTGAACCGAATGAAGAGAAATTAGAGCGCTTGCTTGCTAAATGAACCCGTCCTCAATTGGAAGGGTTCATTTTTTTATCATGGTTCATTAGCTCCATTGAAAGCCGACCTTCGTAAGAAATGCTTTTGTAAGAACCATATGACCTCTAGCATTTGGGTGAACGCGGTCTTGAGCAATCGCACTAGGATGCAAACAGGACAGTAACGGTTCAAAAGCTTTTTGGGTGTCAATAAACAAAGCGTTTGTTTCGCTAGCGATGTCTTGCATAATCTTACCGTACTCATCCATTCGCTGGCGCATGCGGTCCTGATTATTCGGCTCAATGTAAAAGGGTGTCATTAATACCAGCTTTGCTCCGCTGACTTCATTGATTAAACGGTAAATCGTTTCTTCGTACTCTTCGCTATGGATGTGGCTTTCCGTTTGGTATGGCTTACTAAACTGGCGCCAAACGTCGTTAATGCCAATCATGAGCACGAGCCAATCAGGGCTTTGCTCGACCACATCAGCATGCCAGCGCGCTTCTAAATCTCGCACCGTATTTCCGCTAATCCCTTTATTTACTACGCGAATCGAACGATCAGGGTAGACACTTTGCAGCAGGGCATCGACATAAGAAACATAGCCACTACCGAGGGAATCACCAGTTCCTTCACCAAGAGGTCGGTCCCTCCCACAATCGGTAATGGAATCTCCGACAAATAATAGCTTTTCACCTTGTTTAATCTCCAAAAAAGTCCCTCCAAGTATTAAGAAATAACATCTATCCTTAATAGTTTAATTAGTGTGATAGTTTTACGCAAGCAACGTTTTTGGGAAAAATAAGGATGTTATGGCTGTATCGTGACCTTTGTGCCAATAGGAATTGTAGCAGCAAGTTCTTCAACATCGGCATTTTGCATTCGAATGCAGCCATGTGAAACAGAATGTCCGATTGAAGACGGATCATTGGTTCCGTGAATACCGTAGTGTTGTTTAGAGAGCGACATCCACATCGTCCCAAACGGACCTCCAGGATTAGGTGCTTTGTTGATGATGACATAATCTCCAAGCGGTGTTTGTGTCAGCATTTTTCCAACGGCAATGGGATAGGTGTGAACCAGTTGATTGTCTTTGTATAAGCGTAATGCATGTTCCGATAAAGAAATGATAATCTGGTACGGTAGAGTGGCCGGATCAGGTAAGTTAGGAATGACGATTTGTTCATTTGTGTATAGTAGATTAGGCTGTGCGCGTGGATTGGCTTGTAAAAGTGTATAAAGCGGTATGCGAAAATCTGCAGCAATCGATGAGAACGTTTCTCCAGGCTTGACGATGTGGATGTACATGTCTTACACCTCATTTTTATGTGATAGTGCACAGTATGTTCTTCAGTATGAAAAAATGATGTAAAAATAAGTGATCGATTGAAAAAAAGACAGAAAAAGAGGTTTGGCTCAGTAAGGGAGAAGGTATTCTAAAAGTAAGACTAGAACAAAAATGACAAGCGAATGGGGCGATGACGATGAGAAAAACAATTGGAGCGACAGGGTTTGGACTTATTTTACTGATCTTATCGATCGTAATCATCCCGCTTTTATCTACTACATATAAGCCTCTGGCGGCAGAGCAATCAGTCACTGCCGAAGAAGCTCTTACAATCGCAACAGAGGGCTATGCAGACCTCGACAGTTTATTGATGAATGCAGGAACGAACTTTAATTGGTGGGGCGCGCAAGACATTCAGCTAGACGTGATTGAAGACGAATTACAAGCAATCGCGCTAGATGAAGTCGTGGATTTAATTAAGAACGATGCTTCGCACATTTTTTGTGAGTGCGATGCTGGTGTGTGGGTTCCAATGAAAGAGACAAACCGCTTTCAAGTCAATGATTTTAATGATGAAAAAATAGAAGCTTCTTTTTACCAATTTTCCACAAGCACAGTGCAGGCTGGGACAACGCACCTGACCTTCTTAAAAGAAGAAGAGACGTGGAAACTAGCTTCAATCGATTGGGATTTTAACAACATTCAAGTGACGGAAGCGGAAGTGGAGGCACACCTTGCTCGGTTAGGTCAGGGTCAAGTAGAAGAATTAACGAAAGGGACAGTGAATGGAGAAGCGGCATTTTTGTACCGCTTCAAAGATCAAACATCGTATTCAACTATTTCTGTAGCGACAGGGCAGCCACTTGAAGACGTTTCAAGCGAGTATCTGGAACAGAGTGAATAAGCAAAAAACGAGCAGTAGGGTCTACCCTACTGCTCGTTTTTTAAGCGTGATTAATGATTGATTGAATAATATGTTTAGAATCCCATTGGCCGTAAGAAAAGAACGTAATCGGATACTTTCGTGGAAATAAGCGACTTTGTATTTCCTTAATTGGTAAACCTTGTTCATGAAGCATGAGAACATGTTCTTCCGTTTCTTTTAAATAGGCTAGCTTTGCGACGAGTCGTTCTCTCCCATTCTCCAAGTAACCAGCATGACAACAGAATACATCTTTGAAGTCATAGGTTAAGACCGTTTCAAGCGACTGAATAATTTCTGGAATGGATTCGCTTTCCATGGCTACTTTTGTTTTTGTCTGCACATAAAGATCACCTGAAAAAAGCTGACCTGTTGTCTTATTTAATAAGGCAGTATGGTCATAGGAATGTCCGGGCGTGTAAATACTTGTCCAATCCTGTGTTCGACTAGAAAAATGCTCAGGCATGGGTTTGGGGTGGAATGGCTTACGTTTGCCCCAGTATAATTTGCGATAAATCGGGTATTTCCCCGGTCTTGTAGCTTCTGGAATGGAACGTTTGTTTAAATAAATTGGAACAGCCAGCTGATTCTCGAACCAGTCTGCACAGCCTGTATGGTCTTCGTGAATATGCGTACAGTACAATGAATCAATCGATTGCTTCTTCCAAAAATCAAGAAAGTGGGAACGGAGTGAGGACCCTCCTGCATCAATAATAAGACCATCAATCGCAAAGCTATATGTATTAAGCTGAATTTGACGGAATGTCACTTTGCCATTCGCCATCTGAACAGAACCAACCGTTTTTTCGGACATTGATTTAGAAAATAGCATAGCATGGGACCCTCTCTTTTAAAGAAATGAATAACTATTCATTTTTTCTAGTATAGGCTATTTAGCCATGAGAAAGCAATATATGAATAGTAAAAAGGAAGCGAAGGCGGTTCGCTTCCTTTAACAATTGGAGGTCCTTTAACATGAAAATGCAAGATGGGTTGCCATGAATAATTGAAAAAGCTGAGGTTTGTAAAACGATTAACGAATACCTTCTCCCACTAAAGGATTTACTTAGATAAAGTTTTAAAACACACATACTCTTTCGTGGATTTTTGGCGGTAAATCCGATCATTCATTTGTAAGTCATACTTACATTAGTACTATATGTTCTAAAATGACAATTGAACTAACAAGTACCTAATAATTCAAAAAATAAGACAAGCGCCTAAAACAGCGCCTTTTTTTATTCGTTTAAGTTTCAGCAAAAAGATAAGGCAAAATCATGAAGGGATTGAAAAATCAATTGCCTGTAGCAAGGAATTAATATCGCCATCGAAATATAAAAAGATTGATTGGTTTTTTTCATTTATTACCATAAAAGAAGGGGAATCTTCATCAGTGATTACAAAAATGGCCTGATTGATCGATGACTTGATCCATGGATTGTTTAAGGAAAAGGATTCAGTCAAAGGCACTTTAATTAAATAACCGGTCTTAGGAATGGGGTCAATTTTTGTTACTAAACCCTTTGCTTCATTAAGCAGCTTGGTCGTTTCGCTTTCAATTCGTTTGTTTATTGACGTACTGTAAACAACTTCTTCCTTTTCAATAGTAAAAACCTCAACAGCAGAGGCTGCTGTTGCAGATTGAACAAAGACTAAACTAAAAAAAAGGGTAAGAACGATAAGGAATGTTTTATTCATCATTTAAGTTCACCTCTCTGTTAAAGTGCCCGTTTGAAGGTCGGCTATGCGTTGTTATAGGATGAAATCAGATAGCGAAAAAAAGACAAGAAGGTATAATCCTTCTTGTCTTACTTATGGTTAACGATTAATAAACATTTGAGTCCAGTAATGACCGTATGATCCTCCTTGAGAATAACCAACGCCAATTTCTGTATAGTTTGCAGATAAGATATTTTGGCGGTGACCTGAGCTGTTCATCCAGGCATTAAATACGGATTGAGCGCTCGTTTGACCAGCAGCGATATTCTCACCTGAAGCACGATAACTAATCCCGAAGTCGCGAATCATCTGGTGAGGACTTCCATATGTAGGTGACGTATGGCTAAAGTAATTGCTGTCGCGCATATCATTTGATTTAAACCTGGCTACTCGAGAAAGCTCCCAGTTTTCTCTTAAAGGTTGGAGACCATGTTTGGCACGCTCGGCATTTACAAGTGAAACCACTTGCTGTTCCATTGATTGGTGATTTGAATTCTGACCTGGTAATTGAATTGTTTGACCAGGGTAAATCATATTTGGGTTCGAAATGGATGGATTAGCATCAATAATTTCAGAAACCCCTACTTGATAGCGAGCTGCAATTTTCCACATCGTATCCCCTGAAGAAACGGTATGTGTTGACGCAGCATGGGCATCAGTAGAAAAACTAATGGCAAAAGTGACGGACAACAAAATAGTAGTGAGTAAAGAGAATAATGTTTTCATAAGTAGTATCTTAATGTGGTTGAGTATGAAAAAACAGAGGGGATCATTGGGCAAGTTTGAAAAAGCGTGAAAAAATGGGGAAGAAAGGATTTTACATTTCAGTTTGTTTACAACAGTGTAACACATGATTTACAAAAAGGCGATTTGTATGGACGAAACCAAATATTGGTACCAATCCGTTCGTTTTTTAAAATGGAGGGAGGACAACGGATAGTCCCTTTCCATCAAACAGACATAGCTTTTTTTAAGAAAGACCTGTTAGGAAGAGGAGTGAGAAAATGGCTATTGGTATTCCGGTACCTGGTTTAGGTAGTGTAAGTGTATTAACGAGGAATGAGGACCTTGTTCGAATGACATGTCGATCCACAATCGCTCTCGGTCTTTGCGCTTAAAGAAGTATCCGATGGCTCTCTTCTCGCAGCAACTTGTGAGACGAGTAGGCTGTCTTACAACTGGAGCAGCTTTTAGCGGACAAGGAAAAAAAGAAGGTCCCTCCTAGTTGAACTAAGAACGACCTTCTTTTTTATGAATGTGATGCCAATGAAATTGTCCAGATTGATCTATTTTTAACCCGTGAAGAGTTCCACCGAATACAAGACCACCGTCAATTCCAATCTTTGTTTGACAAGCCGAAAACCAAGGTTCTGTACTTGGTTCAGGGTGGAGCATTTGAGTTGGCGTGTGACCAAATACAATGGTTTTACCTGTTTGATTTTCGTCGTTGTGGAATGGCTCACGAATCCATAGAAAGTCTTTCTTAGAGGTTTTTCTCCAATCATCTAATGACAAATTCACCCCGGCATGAACAAATAAAAAATCGTTCCATTCATAATAGAGCGGCAGTTTAGCCAGAAATTGAATCTCTAATGGAAACGCTTCCATCATCGCGCGTCTCTTATCGGGTTCGTCATCGGTCCCAAGAAATGATGTAATTGTCTCTTGTCCACCGTTACGTAGGAAACGTTCAACATGTCGTTCATTGATCCAATCAATTAGCATCGCTTCATGATTACCTTTTAAGGCAATAGCACCATGTTCTTGAACAAGAGAATGGACAAGTTTTACAACGGAAAATGAATCATTTCCCCGGTCAATATAGTCGCCAAGAAAAATGAGCTGTTCCTCTTCTTTATTCCAAAAATCAAGCATAGTAAGGAGCTCTGAGTAACATCCGTGTATATCACCAATTACAAAAGCTTTGTTCAAACCAATCAAACCTTTTTTCTTTTTAGTATATCAAATTTAAGTTGAGACAACAGCTAATTACGCTGTTTTTTTGAGTCAAAGAATGAAGTGGGTGTTCATTTTGATAAAATAAGAATATAAGAAGTAACCAAAATGAACGATGGGGGAGAAGAGAATGATTACATATCAATTAGTTAATTCAAATCTATTCAAGTTAAAACCGTTGGACCAAGAGATCATCTGTGAAGAGATTGAAAAAATTGTGCATGCGTCTGGGCTGGATCCTTCTAAACGCATGACGTTACGTACAAAAAAAGGGTCCTATCACTGGCATTTAAAGAAGCAGAAAGAAAAAGGAGTTTTAGAAATAACCTATTGGCCCTCGAAAGAACGGCTCTTATTAGAAATTCATCAAAACAGGCGAGCGAACTGGAATGAAGAAATGATTGAAACCTTGTCAGCTCTTTTTGAAGACGCATTTGGTGGGGTGGTTATTAAAAACGTTTAGTTAGAATGAATTACTGGTTTTTCTCTGAAAAAAACCAGCTAGCTTTAGGCTAACTGGTTTGTACAATTCCTGCAGACATAGCTGCCGTTCGCTCAACGCTTATCTTTTTTTGTTAGCGTGTTTTTCAACTCATTAATGACGGCTGTTAACACTTCAATCTTCTTCTCAAAGCGTATTAATAAGTAGCCAGCCACAACAACGGGGAAGCCGAAATTCCCAAGAATAAAAACCCATTCATTTAGATTTGTCATTCTCCTCACCCTCCTTATAGTAGAAAGAGGATGAAGTTCGTAAAAATTAACGATATCTACGAAAGTTATAGACCAAGCTTACGGCCAATAGCGTTTTTTAAGTTGAACAAATAGGCTGTAACACGCAATTCCTATTGCACTGCCTAAGCAGTCAATCAACACATCCGTTACCTGACCACTTCGTCCAGGGATAAAAAGTTGATGAACCTCATCAGAGATGGCATAGGCCAAGCTGATAGCAAATGTCATATACACGCGCCGCTTACCAACGATAGCCAGCTGTCCAAACGCATTCATTACTAATAAACTTAGAACGAAATAAGCACTAATATGGGCGCCTTTTCGCAAGAGTGTATGAACAGTTTGATTTTCTAATAGGTCAAATGGAAGAATGCTGTTAAGCAAAGCCATCAGACCACCACTTAGATCTGAAGATTCTTCTCCAGGCTGGTGCGATAAATAAAAAATGAGAATCATCCATAAGACCACAAGGAGCCAAGAGAAGAAAGGGCGATATTTTTTCACATAAAACTCCTTTCATACTTTTAAATCGACATTATTCCCCAGGAAATAGGAAATTAGGAGAAATTCGCGATCCTCCCGATTTTTTTATAGACCTAACTTTAATAGGCTTTTGCCCAATAAACTTCTTTCTGTGCTTCTTTACCACAATAAACACAGTGCTCTGATAAAGAAGCTTGTTCAAACGGGATACACCGAGCCGTTGCGCCGGTTTGCTCTTTTATCGCTTTTTCGCAAGCGGTTTCTCCACACCACATTGCCCGGATGAATCCTGGGTTTGATGTTAACGAAGCTGCAAATTCTACAAATGATGAGACGGATGTTGTTTTCGCAAGTTGTTTTTCTTTTGCTGTTTGATATAAATCTGACTGTATCGTTTCAAGCAATTGCGTTAATGCTGTCGGTAGCGCTTCTAAGGAGACAATGATTTTCTCACGAGTATCTCTGCGTACGAGCACGGCTTGATTTTTTTCAATATCTTTAGGACCTAGCTCAATTCGAATAGGGACACCTTTCATTTCATGCTCATTAAATTTCCAGCCAGGTGTTTTATCAGAATCATCAAGCTGTATACGAATATGTGGTGTCAGCTGATGAAGTATCGCTCTAGCTTTATCGAGTACGCCGTCTTTATGTTGAGCAATTGGAATAAGAATGGCTTGAGTTGGTGCGACCTTTGGTGGAAGCACAAGCCCACTTTGATCACCATGAACCATGATGAGTGCACCAATCAATCGTGTTGTAATCCCCCACGATGTTTGGTGAACATGGTTTTGAGTCCCTTTTTCATCCAAGTAGGTTATATTAAATGACTCGGCAAACCCTGTTCCAAGATGGTGAGACGTACCTGATTGCAAGGCTTTTCCGTCATGCATGAGGCTTTCGATCGTTAATGTATAGACGGCGCCGGCAAATTTTTCATTTTCTGTTTTTGTTCCGCGAATGACAGGAATCGCTAGCTGGTTTTCAACAATTTCGGTATAGACATCAAGCATTTGTCTCGTCTCTATCTCTGCTTCTTCATGCGTAGCATGTGCTGTATGTCCTTCCTGCCATTGAAACTCCAATGAACGCAGAAAAGGGCGGGTTGTTTTTTCCCAGCGAACTACGTTAGCCCATTGGTTATAAAGCATTGGCAAATCTCGGTATGAATGAATGTTGCGTGCATAGTAATCGCAGAACAACACTTCTGATGTAGGGCGGACCACTAATCGTTCATGTAATTCTTCAGAACCCCCGTGCGTAACCCAAGCCACTTCTGGAGCAAACCCTTCAATATGATCTTTTTCTTTTTGAAGCAAGCTTTCTGGGATAAAAAGAGGGAACTGAACATTCGAGTGCCCAGTTTGTTTAATTCGATTGTCGAGCACATCGCGAATATGTTCCCACAGCGCATAGCCATAAGGCTTCATGATCATGGTTCCTCGAACTGGTCCATAATCAATTAAATCAGCTTGTTTAACAACATCGGTATACCACTGGGCGAAATCACCGTCCATGTCGGTAATCTGTTGTACAAACCCTTTGTTTTTCTTGGACATCCTCGTCACCTCATTTTTTTTAAAACACAAAAAAGCCTCATCCCTGTAAGGGACCAAGCTTTGGCGGTACCACCCTCGTTTACACAATAAACATGTACACTCTGATTGATAACGGTGTAAACACCGCGCGGAATCCGCGAACTCCAAGGCAGGTTCAAGCGATTTCCTTAAGAAGCTCGCAGCGTACGCTTCCTCTCTGTGTAAGGTCCTATGCTTTACTAATCCTTATCTTCGTTGTAAATATTTCTAATAAAGATAGCGGTTTTTGTATGGAAAGTCAAGGTTCATTTTGTGAGATAGCTTAAAGAGAGGAGATCTCATTCTTCAAGAAAAAAACGATACGCGAGAGCGTATCGTTTATAGAAATGAAATAATTCTTACTGTTTCTTTTGTTGACTACGTTTAACTAGTAAAGCAAGCACAACTGCTGCGAGCGCTAAGTAAAAGCCGGTCGAAAAGCTTTGTTGCGAGCCGTACGTTAAAGCATCAATTGTTTGTTGTTCCGTTGGATTTACGATGTCATTCGTATCAAGATAGGTTTGTTGACCTGTTTCCATTACAGAAATAAATAGAGCTGCTCCAATCGCACCAGAAACTTGCATCAGCGTATTCATAATCGCAGTACCATGAGGATACAGTTTTTCCGGTATTTGATTCAAGCCATTTGTTTGCGCCGGCATCATGATCATCGCAACTGCAATCATTAGAATCGCTTGTTGAACAACAACAATCCAAACAGGAATTCCTGGAACAGTAAAGCGATAAGTGAAGACAATTGCTGCAAGAATAATCGTACCAGGGATAAGCAGGGGTCTCGGGCCAAACTTATCAAATAAACGACCCATTATCGGAGACATTGCCCCATTCAATAACCCCCCTGGAAGCATAATCAAGCCTGTTGTAACAGCTGTGAATAACAATGCACCTTGCATATAAATCGGCATGACAAGCATCATTGCAAACATCGTCATCATAACGAGCATGACAAGTAAGAGTCCAATTAAAAACATGGGATAGCGGAATACGCGTATATCTAGCAAAGGGTTCTCTAGCTTTAACTGGCGCCAGCTAAACAATGCGATTGATACAAATCCTATTATTAGAAAAGAGAGTACAAGTGGATCTGTTAAACTTGCATCGCCCTTACCAGAAGCGCTAAAGCCGTAAACAATGCCCCCGAATCCAAGTGAAGATAATAAGAAGGATAGGACATCTAATTTAGGTTTAGTTGTTTCTGAAATATTCGTTAGTACCTTCATTCCGAAAAACAACGAGCCAAGTGCAATCGGTAAAATGAAGAAAAACAACCAGCGCCACGAAAAGTTGGAAACAATCAACCCTGATACGGTTGGTCCAATCGCTGGAGCAAACATAATCACTAAACCAACCATACCCATAGCTGCACCACGGCGTTCAACTGGAATAACGGAAAGAATAATGTTAATTAATAGCGGAATCATAATCGCTGTACCAACTGCTTGTGTTAAGCGACCAATTAATAAAATCGAAAAAATAGGACTTAATCCTGAAATTAGCGTTCCAATTGAAAATAGGGACATGGCTGTAATAAATAACTGCCTCGTCGTAAATCGTTGCATAAAATAAGCTGAAATTGGCACGAGTATACCAATTACAAGCATGTATCCGGTAACTAACCATTGTGCGGTGCTTGAGAAAACACCGAAGTCATCCATAATAGCATTTAGGGCGACATTCAAAATGGTTTCACTTAAAATCGCCACAAATGCTCCTGATAATAATACGGCAATAACCGGAATTGGGTTAATGTCTGGTCTGCTTGTTTCTTTAGCAGCATCACTTTCTTGACCAATAACCGCCATCTTTTAACCTCCACTCATAAAAAAAGAAATATAGAACGTCTGCGTTCAGCTACGTTATCTTACCACCATGAATTACGAAACGCAATAGGTCCGTATTTGTAAAAATAAGGCTGAGGTGCTAAGCTTGTAAGTAATAACCTGAATAGGGCAGGTGCTATTTTAATGAACGCAGAACAGATTGACCAAGATGAAAGCAAGCGCGGTAGACCTCTTGATCTCTCAAGAAATGAAGTGATTTTAACTGCCACACTGGAATTACTAGCTGAGAATGGCTATGAATCCTTAACAATAGAAGCTGTTGCCGCAAAAGCGAAGGTTGGAAAAGCAACAATCTATCGGCGCTGGTCATCAAAGACCGCCTTGGTTATCGATGCAGCATCATCGATAAGTCCATTTAAAACACTTTGTCAGACGCTTAATCGAGAGAAAGCGTTGAGAGATCAATTAATTGATATGCTTTCGCTTGTTTTTCAAAATGAACAAGCCAATTATCAAAAAGCACTGACAGCAATTGGTTCGGCCATGCCTCATCATAAAGAATTAGAAAAAGGGCTTCATAATGATTTCTATTACCAGCATCGAGCAACGATTGAGTCAATTATTCAACCGTTTTTAAAAGAACAGCATGCGTTGACCGATCCAGAGCTAGATTTGCTTGCTGACATCGGTCCCGCTTTAATTACCTATCGTGTCTTTTTAATTGGCAAAGCATTTGACCATGCATATGTTGTTCGGATCGTTGATACATTAATGATGCCGATCTTAGATAAAGCTCTTAAGGAACCAACTGCTTACTAAGCGGTTGGTTTTTTCTAGATCCGTTCATCAATTTTCGCTAGTCGAGTAACCTGCCTCAATCATATGAAGACTAAGAAACATAGACTACAAGAGCAGAAAACGATGAAAGGAAGATAATGAGATGGTTCTTGTAGCAAATGAAGCTCAACTATTAGCTGCTGTTGCAGCACAACAGTCGCCACTAGAAATAACGGCAAGCTTCCAAATAAGCGCGCAAATTAATGTGAATTACAGTACGGTTATTACGAGCCAAGGTCCAGGGATACAAACGTTATCTAAAGTGGCCAATTTCCCTCTACCAGGGTATATGTTTAATGTAATTAACGGAGCAACCGTGACGTTTCAAAACATTACGCTAGATGGCAATTTAGCTGGTAATCCGGAAGGGATTATAACCAATCGAAGTCTCATTAGTGCCCAAGGTGGAACGGTAATCTTAGATACAAATCTCACATTGCAAAATAACTATGCCTTTCAAGAAGGAGGTGGATTTTATTTAAGAGGACTTGTAGGTACACCAAGTGGCTTCATTATGAGGGCAAACGCCACAATCACCGGTTGTATTTCACGTACAAGTGGTGGCGGCGTCATGATCGCCCGACGTAATGTAGGTGATAGTGTAACGATTTCAGGTAGCGCAGCCATTGTGAATAACAGAGCCCAACAAGGGGGCGGGATTTTCTCTAGCTGTTATGTTGATGGAGTAGGTAGTGATTTAACAATTGGTGATTCTGTTCAAATTGCCAATAACACGGCGATCGGTAATGGAGGAGGGATCTATTATACAAATCTAACCAACAATTCGGTACCTGTTTCTCTCTTAATTACAGGTAATGCCTTGATTTCAGGGAATCAGGCTTCTGGAGGGGCTGGTGTGTTTTTTTTAAGCACAAATAGTCTTGATCAATATACAATAACGGCTGCTCCAACATTTACGAATAACACTGCTGTTGGCAACGGCGGAGGCTCTCTGCTTGTTGCTAATACTGGTGGTGCAAACCTTACTGTTACAGGTGGAGTTTTTACAGGGAATAGCGCATCGATTGCTGGTGGGTTAGGCGTGTCGACTCAAATAGGCGGTACGGTGAACATCACTGGCGCTCAATTCCTTAATAATCAAGCAAGAGCAGGGGCTGGAGGGGGCTTCTTTTACAACAATACATCAACAACAATTCCTTCAACGGTGACGATTTCAGCGATTGATGCAACAGGAAATCAAGCAGGGTCCAACGGCGGCGGAATCTTTGTGAACGGTGGACCAAGTTTATTAACATTTAATTTGGATAACTCCACAATCGATCAAAATCGTTCAGGTCAAAGTGGAGGCGGCGTCCTAATAAACAATGATGCCGGTGCAAACGCGATTGTGACGAATAATAGGATCACGAATAATCAAGCAGGTCAAGCAGGTGGCGGTTTTTTCTTTGCTAATCAACAAGCCGGGCAAAGCACGTTGCAGTTAAGTTCAAATACGCTAACCACGAATACCGCTCAAGTTGAAGGTGGAGGCCTTCGCCTTACTGGCGGTCTCGGGGTATTAAATACAACGATTCAAGATTGTACGATTGAGGGAAATGTCGCAACAACAGGAAATGGTGGCGGTGTTTGGTTTTCGAACGATACGAGTCATTTAATTGTTACTGGATCAACGTTCATTAATGCCAATCGCTCATTAGCGGCAAATGGCGGTGGTATTTACTTTAATACGAGTCCTGCTGGAACCTTGACGGTAAGTGGGGATGTTGTCATCTCAAATAACCAAGCTGGAATGGCAGGTGCACTGGTGAGCGCGAATGGTGGAGGCGTTTGCGTTATTACGGGCAGTTCAAATGTAGAGGCATCTGTTCAAATTATTAACAATCAAGCTGCTCGGAACGGTGGTGGCTATTTCATCGGTGGTGAAGGGGCACACACATTCTCAGGAGGGACGATCTCTGGAAATGTGGCTGGCTTATCTGGAGGAGGGATTATTCAATCAGGTGATAATCAGGTTAATCTTTCAGGAGGAATTATTAGCAACAATCGCGCGAATGCCAATGGAGGAGGCTACTTTGTTACGGCAAACGGAGTTGCTAATCTGGTTGGAGGATCAATTACAGCTAACAGCGCGTTAAATGGAGGTGGTCTCTATATAAGCAATAACGGGACGGCTACGTTAAGTGATAGAAACATTCTAGCGAATAACACGGCAGATGCGCTTGCGCCTGGCGTATTCAGTGGGGGTACCTTGAATGTAGCTGGCAATCGTGAGTTATCAAATGGGCTTTATATCCTTGGCTTACCGAATGTCGCGCAAATTATTGGGCCCTTAGCTGGTTCGGTCATTCAATTGAATGGAACGCCATACGTCTCAACAAATCCACAAGGCACGCCAATTGTAGTAGCAATAGCTACACCTGCATATCCAACATTAACACAGGCTGATGCAGATGCGTTTCTTAAGCCGCCGGTAGGGTTTGACGGGTGGGAAGTAAGATTAGAGGGCACGACTCAGGTCGTTATTGCACCAATCGTCTATACAATTACGTACGCAGGACTATTCCCTGGGCAAGCAAACCCAAATCCGCCAACGTATACGGTCACTGATCTTCCGATTGTATTGCAAGATCCAGAGCAAATTCCAGGTCAACAGTTTTTAGGTTTCTTTGATGAAGCTGGAAACAGAGTGACGGTAATACCGGTAGGAACAACGGGCAATCTCGTTTTAACTGCTCGATTTGCAGAAGATCAATTTTTATTAACGTTCTTTGCCAATGACGCTGACGGACCTCCGGCAACGAATATTCCTGATCCAATTCCGTTTGCGCCAAATCAAATCATTACGATTCCACTGCAAATTCCCTTAAGACCAGGTTTTCGTTTCATAAGCTGGAATACAGCTCCAGACGGAAGTGGAATGACCTATTTACCAGGGCAAAGCTTCATTGCGCCAAATTCGGACTTGAACCTGTTTGCTCAATATATTCCTCTAGGCAAGCCTGATTATTATAAGCGAGCAGAAAAATGCCGGAGACTAAGAGAAAAATGTTGCGATTACGATAAAAAATGTAAGGATTAGCAAGCGGAAAGAAGCACTGTACATTCGTACAGCGCTTCTTTTTTCATTACTTATGACGTTTTCTATTTGCGGTTTGCTTCTTCCATTGTTTCTTTTGTTCAGATGCAAGTCTCGCGCTCTGCTTCCGTTCCGCATGCGCTTTCTCACGCTGAAGCTTAAGATAGTTATTCCACCTACCTTGCTCAAGCGTTTGGTCAGCTAATGCTTGCGAAACCGCACAGCCTGGTTCTGAGGTATGGGAACAGTCGGAAAATCGACACTGTTGTTGTAAGGAGACGATATCAGAAAATGAGGCATCTTCACCGGAGTTGTCACTAGACCAGAGCTGCATTTCTCTCATTCCTGGTGTGTCAATTACAATACCGCCGGTTGGCAAGACATGTAACTCTCGGTGGGTGGTTGTATGTCTGCCCCGTTGATCATGCTCGCGGATCGCACCGGTCTTTTCTTTTTCTTCAGCAAAAAGTGCATTAAGCAAAGTCGATTTTCCTACTCCAGAAGAACCCATCAAAACAATGGTATCAGCAGGGTGAATCAACTCATACAAGCCTGCTTTACCAACTTCCGTCTCAGCACTCCATAATTCAACAGGACTGCCATGCGCAAGATCGATTACTTCCTGTTTTATCTCTTCAGCTGCCTCTGATAAATCGGCTTTCGAAAGAACTACAACTGGTGAAGCACCTGAGTCCCACACGACTGAAAGATAGCGCTCTAGCTTACGTTTGTTCAGTGGTTCAGCGCTGCTGATCACGATGAACACTTTTGTCACGTTGGCTGCAATAATTTGCGCCTCTGTTTTTAAGCCAGCGACCTTTCGCGTTATCGCGGAAAACGGGGAATTAATCGTTCGATCATAGCTTGACCATGGGCTTGAGGCGTTATTTCTACCCAATCACCTACTGCTGGCAGTTCAAGGCGCGACTGCGCTTCATGGTGCAGTCTGCCACGAACAACGGCTTGGTAAGTGGCTTCTGTTGACTGAATGGTATAGTGTCCTTTATGTTCACGGATAACGCGAGCTAAATATGTTTCGTCACCGTCATATGCAAGTTCATCTCTATAGCCTAAATCAATTAAATTCAATAAAAATCCTCCTAATAGATAGATGCAATACGTACAAAAAAAGCTCGGACATGTTCCATCATCCGAGCTTACGTAAGCATGTTCTATTAGCGGGACTTTGCTAAAAAAGTGCGCACGAATAGAAGGATGATGGAATGAAAATAGAAACGATCGTTTGTCTTTTTGTCATAGCCATCACCTTCTCTCTTCTAGTTAATCAATAGTTTAACTTACTACTCTATTCATGTAAAGGCTTTCTTTACTGCTTTGCCAACATTCCTTTATACATGCCGGGGGTTGAATCAGGAATGAGCGTTGCCCCAAGCGCTTTTTCGTAAAAGGCAGCCGGTCCAACACCACCAATGATTCCGTATCCGTAACCAGCTTCCTTCATTGAATGAAAAGCCCGGAGCAACAGCGCTTTTCCTGCGCCTAACCCTCTAGCTTCTTTTTTTACACCTGTTGGGCCAAAGAAGTTTTTGAGTGTCGCGTCATAACAGGCGAAGCCCAGAAGCTCTTTGTCTCTTATCGCAATGTAGCATGTTACGGGAGATTGACTAAAGGCCACGTCGCATTCATCGGCCCAACCTTGATTAAAATGCGTTTTGACCCAATCAAGCACAATTGATTTTTCGGGAGCTAAGGCCCGACGAATCACAAAATCATTGCTGTCGTTTTCTTGCGGTAATCGGTACAAGGGAACAAGCATATCACTCATATAGGTACACCTCTCTTTCTTTGTGTCTTCGCGGTAAAATGTAAAATTCCTTTTTTCATTATCATTTTTCGGAAAAAAGGTACACTACTAACTGTAAATTGATTACACTAAAGAGAGGTTTGAGTAAGAAGACATTTCCAGTAGTAGAAAACAAAGTGGCAATCGTAACAGGAGCAGCAATGGGGATGGGCAGAGCAACTGCAATCTTATTTGCTAAAGCAGGAGCAAAGGTTGTTGTAGCCGATATTAATGAAGAAAAAGGGCAGGAGACTGTTGCTGAGATTAAAGAAAGCGGTGGAGAAGCTCATTTTGTTCAAACAAATATTGCTGACACGAATGACATTCAAGCATTAGTACAAGCAACTGTTTCGACTTATGGAAGATTGGATATCGCCGTTAATAATGCAGCCATTACGCCTGATAATAAACCAGTTGCTGAATTTGATGAAGCGTACTGGGATAAGCTGATGTCGATTGATTTGAAAGGTGTTGCGTTGTGTATGAAATACCAAATTCAACAATTTTTAAAACAAGGAGACGGTGGCTCAATCATCAACATTTCATCGGTTAGCGGTTTTCGACCACAGCCGAACAACATTGCCTATGTCGCTGCCAAACATGGTGTAGTAGGGATGACTAAAGTTGCTGCGCTCGAATATGGAGACAAACAGATTCGCGTGAATTCGGTAGCACCGGGGGCAATTGATACACCGATGTTACGAGGTGCACTTGAAGAACATGGGTTAAATGAAGCAGAATATGCACTTCAATTAAGCTTGCTTGGACGGTTCGGCAAAGATCGAGAAGTAGCAGAAGCGACGCTCTGGCTGGCCTCTGATCAAGCTTCATATATAACTGGAACGACAATACATGCAGACGCAGGTTATACGAGCAGGTAACAACATGAGAACCAGTGTTTACTGCTGGTTCTTTATTCTACTAAAAGGGGAGAATGAAAGTGACGTTCGATTTATCCCAATGGATTCAACATGAAGTTAATCAACAAACAATTCCCGGTGCCGTTGTTGGAATATACAAAAAGAATCAACTGCTTTACCGGGAAGCCTTTGGTTATGCGGCTGTATATCCAGCAAAAGAAAAGATGACGGTTGATACAGTTTTTGATGTAGCCTCTTTAACCAAAGTGGTTTGTACAACACCGCTTATTTTGCAGCTAATTGGCAACGGTAAAATCCATCTGCATGATCGTGTCAGCTTCTTTTTACCAGCATTTAATAGAGACGATAAAAAAGACATCACCATTTATCAATTACTAACGCACACATCAGGAATGCGGGCCCACTATCCTTTTTATGAGATGGCAGATAAAGACGTGCTTAACACGATAGCAGAACTTCCATTACATAATGCTACTGGAAAGCAAGTCGAATATAGTGATTTAGGATTTATTACGCTGTATTATCTCATTGAAGCAATTTCGGAGACCCCTTTTGCTGAGCATGCTCAAACTCACTTATTTGAGCGGCTAGAGATGAGTCAAACCGGCTTTTTCCCGCAAGCGGAGACTTGTGCTGCTACGGAATATGATCCGATAAGCAAGCGTTGGTTAAAAGGAATTGTCCATGATGAAAATGCTCGGCATTTAGGTGGGATTAGTGGGCACGCGGGTTTGTTCTCGACCGTAAAGGATTTAGGAAACTTTATGTCGATGATCACCAATGATGGTGTATATAAGGGAAAGCAGATATTGGCGACACCTGTAGTAGAATTAGCACGAAGTTGTTTTACTGAAAATATGGGAGAGCGACGTGGACTTGGCTGGTTATTGAAATCAAGCGGACCATCGACCTGTGGCGATTTATTCTCGCAATCTAGCTATGGTCACACCGGCTTTACTGGAACAAGCATCTGGGTTGATCCGCAAAAGGATCTCCATGTCATTGTCTTAACGAATCGCGTGCATTTTGGACGTGAAAATCAAATCTTACGTTTTCGATCAAGATTGCACAATCGTATTAGTACCCAATTTACGTAATCCCTTTCATAGGACTGATGAAGAAGGACGGATAAAAATGAAATTGCTTTTAGTGGAGGATGATTTGACGATAGCTAGTGGTCTGGAGTATTCGTTGATGCAGGACGGATTTGAACCAATCTTATGCACAGACGTTGCTTCGGCCAAGAAAGTTATCGAGAGTCAAATAGAGACGATTAGCGTCTGTGTATTTGATTTAACTTTACCTGATGGAAGCGGATATGAGCTATGTTCACTTGTAAAAGAGAACCACGATGTACCTGTGTTGTTTCTAACAGCAGTTGATGATGAGGGCAATGTGGTAAAAGGGCTTGATATGGGGGCTGATGATTACATTACTAAACCTTTCCGACTGAGGGAGCTGCTGTCGCGCATTCGCTCGGTTCTGCGTCGCTATGAGAAAAAGACAGAGAAGCAAGCGGTTGTTGAACTGCAGTCAATCCGTATTCATGTACGAGAAGCAAAAGTGTACAAACGAGACGAAGAGATTCTAATGACAGCACTTGAATACCGCTTGCTGATGATTTTTGCCAATCACCTCGGACAGACACTTTCTCGTACGCAATTACTGGAGCAGATTTGGGATGTGGCAGGAGATTTTGTCAACGACAATACGCTGACCGTCTATATTAAACGCCTCCGTGAAAAGCTTGAAGACAATCCTCAGAAACCAACGCTGATTCAGACCGTTCGCGGGCTGGGCTACAAGGTGGACAACTAATGCTACGGAATCGACAGTTTGTCCGCTCATTAATCGGAATGAGCATTGTTGCTGTAATAGGGACCATATTTGCTTTCTTTATCTCAATAGAAGCGGGGCTCGTCACAGCTGGAACGGTACTGTTCGTTATCTCGATTAATGTATACCAATCAACATGGCGTTACAGAGAAATTGGAAAACTGTCTTCATACTTAAGAAAGATCGGTTCATCGAAAGAAACGTTTGATTTAAGTGATCATGAAGAGGGCGAATTGAGCATTTTAAAGAGCGAGATTTACAAAGTGACAAAGCTGTTATCTGAACAAAGCTTTCAACTGAATTCAGACAAAACGAAATTGGCGGATGCCATTGGTGATATCTCCCATCAGTTAAAGACACCATTAACGTCAATGACCGTTATGGCAGATTTATTAGCTGATCCAAATTTGCCAGTAGAAAAGCGCAAGGAGTTTACAAAAAGCCTCACGCTTCAACTAGAACGAATTGATTGGCTTGTTTCCTCCTTATTAAAGCTGTCAAAAATGGATGCTGGCACGATTGTGTTTAAGAAAGAAACGGTGCAAGTAAGCTCCCTAATAGAAGAAGTGATTGAACCACTCCGTATCCCAATGGAATTAAAGAATCAGACGCTACAACTTGAAGGGCGAGAAGACCTCCGTGTGATCGGCGATTTTCATTGGATTAAAGAAGCCCTTATTAATATCGTAAAAAATGCAGTGGAGCATACACCTGCAAACGGACTTATTTCTCTTACATATGATGAGAATGCGTTGTTTACAGAGATTATTGTGACCGATTCGGGCAAAGGAATACCAAGACAGGAGCTGCCGCATCTATTCAAACGGTTTTATCGAGGCAAGGATGCAGGTAGAAACAGCGTGGGGATCGGCCTGGCGATGGCGCAAAGCATTATCACGAATCAAAACGGAATAATTGAAGTCATTCCAAATGAATTAGGGACAAGTTTTCGTGTAAAGCTTTATAAATCAATTAGAAAGTGACGATATTGTCACTTTCTTTGTCACGGAGCAGTCACTTTCGCGATTTATACTTTAGTTAACATCAAATATTGGAGGAATGTCCGGTGGATATTTTAAAAGTAGAAAATCTCTCAAAAGTGTACGGCAAAGGTGACACGGCGGTAAAAGCGCTTGATAATGTCTCATTTTCGATTAAAAAAGGTGAATTTACAGCAATTATCGGTCCTTCTGGATCTGGTAAATCTACGCTGCTTCATTTATTAGGTGGAGTTGATCGGCCGTCTAGTGGAAATGTGTTTGTGGACCAAACGAATATGTATGAGTTGAATGAAACGAAACTAGCAATCTTTAGAAGACGTCAGATCGGACTTATCTATCAGTTCTATAACTTAATTCCAATTCTTACAGTTGAAGAAAATATGACGCTACCACTGCTGCTTGATAGCCATAAAGTTGATCAAGCGCACTTTGCTTCCCTTGTCGATTCATTAGGGTTAGAAGGGCGTCTTGAGCACTTACCTAATCAGCTTTCAGGTGGGCAGCAGCAGCGCGTTTCAATTGGACGGGCGTTAATGAGTAATCCAGCAATTATGCTAGCCGACGAGCCAACCGGAAATTTGGATAGCAAAAACAGTGGCGACATCGTTGATCTGTTACGAATGTTTAATAAAACATTAAACCAGACGCTTGTTGTCATTACCCATGATGAACGAATTGCATTGCAAGCCGATCGAATTATTACAATTGAAGACGGAAAGGTAGCTAAGGACGAGGTGATTCGTCCATGAACATTGTCAATAAACTGACCGTGCGCAATTTGAAGCATAACAAAAAGCGCACGCTCGTTACGATGTTTGGAACAATTATCTCCGTTGCGATGATTATTGCTGTGGCAACGATCGGTGTGTCGTTTATGGACATGCTGCAGCGCACGACGATGCAAAGCACAGGTGAGTGGCATGTTTCGTATGAGGATGTATATAAAGAGCAGATTGAGACGATTGAAAAAGACGAACTGACCGAAGCGGTTTCGCTTGTAAAAGAGTTAGGATTTGCTCCGCTTGGCGAGGAAGGAACTGATTCGAATCCCTATATGTACGTAAGGGAAATGGATCAGGAGGGCTTTGAACGTTTTCCTGTTACTTTAATTGATGGGCGCTTACCGGCAGCAGCCGATGAAGTCGTTTTGCAAGAAGAATTCGTCCAATTAAATGAAGGGCGTTACGAAATTGGCAGTACGATTCAGTTAGAGATAGGAGAGCGCTACACAGAAGAAGAAGGGTATGGAGAGCTAGATTTAAACAGCTGGATTATAACCGATTCGAATGGAGAAGTTGCTGAATCGGTTCAGATAGAGACAGAAAGAGACTACACGGTTGTTGGAATTATTGAACAGCCAAATTGGGTTCCTATGTGGGGACCGGTCTATTCAGCGATTGGTTATACAGACCGAGACCTTTTATCCGAAGATGAACAAGTCACTGCAATGATTGTGGCCAGTCAAATTAATGGTTCGATCTACGAGAAAGCAGAAACATTAGAAGAGAACATCGGAAACAAAAGCACGTTTAATACAGATCTGCTTATGTATCATTTAGTGACTGGGAATGAAGGGTTTCATACAGTCATCTATGGCTTATTGTCCATTATTATTACCGTTATTGTAATTGGTTCAGTGGCTCTCATTTTCAATGCGTTTGCGATCTCCGTATCTGAACGCTCTCGTCAGCTGGGCATGCTTTCAAGCGTCGGGGCAACGAAGAAACAAAAGCGCAACTCGGTTTTCTTTGAAGGCTTTTTAATTGGGATCATTAGTATTCCAATTGGTCTGCTTGCCGGAATCGCCGGGATTGGCATTACCTTTTCCATTATTAATGGAATCTTGGAAGAAAGCTTTGGCTTGCCAGAAGCACTTCGCTTAGTGGTGACGCCAACGTCATTGCTCATTGCAACAGGTGTATCTGCTTTAACCATTTTCATTTCGTCCTATATACCGGCTCTAAGAGCATCAAGAATTACCGCAATCGATGCGATTAGACAATCGAATGATATTAAGCTGTCTAAACGAAAGGTGAAGACTTCGAAACTAGTCCGTTCCCTGTTCGGAATGGAAGCCGAAATTGGCTTGAAGAACTTGAAACGTAATAAGCGACGTTATCAGGTCACGGTCTTCTCGTTAATGATCAGCATTGTGCTATTTTTGACGGTTAGTTACTTTACAGCGAATTTGACGCGGTCGTTTGAGATGACGCAGGATGAGATGCAGTATGATGTATCTGTTTACTCAAATTTTGAAAACAGTCGTTTTATTCAAGAACTGCTTGAGAATGATCAGATTATGGACTTAGTAAATGATTTTAGCTTTGAAAATCGTGTAAATGCAGATATAGCAGCTGCAATTGAGTATGAGCGTATGGCTGATCGTTTCAAAAATCAAATAGGGAGCACACCAAAGAATGATCCGGATGGTCAATTTCTTGAAGATGGACGCTATCCGTATTACGTTGAGCTAATCACTATGAAAGAAGAATATTTTGAGCGTTATGCTGATCAGATTGGGCTAAATTTGGATAATTATCAAGACGTGTTGAATCCTGCGATTGTCGTAAATCAAATTACTTATCCAGACGATATTGATGGTCAATATGTCGAGACAGACGTGTTAAAGACCAATGTTGGCGATTCAATTGACTTAATTCACCGAGAATGGGGAGATTCAGGAGTTACTGAACAGACAGAATTAGCAACTACAGAAATTATTGCACTAACAGATCAGGCACCAATTAGCGTTAGCTTCTTCAGCATTTCCTCGCTGGTTATGATTGTTCCCGAAGCGAGTGTAGAAGAAATTTTTAGTGCTCATCCTGACAATTATCTAAGTCAAAAAGATGGTGCTTTGTACTTTACGAGTGATGATCCGAATGAAGCTGCAACGGTAATTGAGGAATTTGATACACGTGGGCAATTGAGCATTAATAATTTTCATGAAATGAAGCAAAGTGATCAACAGATGGTTGTTGTTATCTCAATCTTTACGTATGGGTTTATTACGTTAATCACGCTCATTTCAGTGGCGAATATTTTTAACACGATATCCACAAGCATTGCTCTGCGAAAACGGGAGTTTGCAATGCTGAAGTCAATTGGAATGACGCCGAAGTCCTTTAACAAAATGATATACTTTGAAAGCATCTTCTACGGCTTGAAATCACTCCTGTACGGTCTGCCACTAGGAATTGGTGTGATGTACTTGATATATTGGCGCACACAGACGATGTTCTCGTACAGCTTTTCACTACCGTGGATTCCAATCGCGATCGTTATTGTTGCCGTCTTTCTTATTGTGGGGGCAGCGATGATGTATTCAATTTCTAAGGTGAAAAAAGAAAACATTATTGATGGGTTGAAGCAGGAGAATATTTAATGGAAAGCAGGGGCGCATTAGCTCCTGCTTTTTTATTGGTTTTGTTCCGTGGAATGTTTTGGGTAGAGCTGTTGATTTTTGGCTTTTCGTTTAATAACGCCTACGCTTACAAGCAAGAACGGAAGGACAAACCCAGTGAGTATTGATTGAGGAATACTAACATAGCGGTAAAATTCTCGTTCTTGGACGACGTTTGCAAACAAGGTTACCCCGACAAATAGCAGGATTAAGCCAAAGGGAAGAATTAACGGTTTGCTTTCTTTCAAGCGCCAAAAATGCTTAAATCCCTCAACTAAAGCAAATAAATAAAGCAGCAAATTAAAATAAATGGAGATAAACCAAAGGATCGTGATTGTCGCCTCAATTCGTTCTAGAAAAGTCCCGAGTTCAATGCGTTGCGCAAGGGATAAAGCTGGGTAAAAATCGCGTGCCGTTACTTCCGGTGAAAGGACGGTTATACAGAGAAATGTAATCACAATCAAGATGAAACAGCCGATGCTGTAACCTACCCAAAGACCTCTTTCACCCGTCTTCTTATTGCCTAAGTATTTCGGAAAGATACTTAGTTGAATGACGACGTTACAAACGACATTACCCATAAAAAAAGCGAGTGCTTCCCAGCCATCCCTTGTAAGGGCTGTATGAGCAAAGGGCTGCATCTGTTTTAAATCGATATCGGGCAAGTTTAAACCAATTAAAATCACGAGTGGGACAATAAAAAAGAGGCTAATCAAGGTGGCGGTTCGAGCAATCGCTTCAATTCCAGAAAAGACGCCAAATAAGATTATTGTTAAACAAAGCAGAAAGATAACAAAAAATGGAGTTGAAGGCAGTAGAAAATGAGTGATGAAGCTAATGCCATATGAATTAATAGCCGGGAAGTGGAACAAAGGAAACAGGACATAGACAAAGGTAGCGACTTGGCCAAGCGGTCTACCCAAAATCATATCATTCATCTCAAATATATTTGCTTTAGGTGCCCAGCGTCCTAAAACGGTGTAAAGAAAAACAACACCAATACCTAATGTACTTCCGATAACCGGAAACAGCCAAGCATCTTGATTGACTAAAGCACTTAAAGAAGACGGGATGCCAAGTAAAGCCGTGCTGCATGTCGCATAAATAACAATAAACGTAAATGAAAGTGAATTAATGGTTTTGTTTTGCGTTGGCATTTCCACACCTCCTTTAATTGCTTTCGATCGAATGTCTTGGGAGAAGAGGCTGTTTTTTCTTTTTTCGCTTGACTAATCCGATTATGAACAAGCCAATCGGCAACAGCCCGCCGATAAGTAAGGATAGCCACATTGCAGGTCCGACGTAAAACTCGTAATCCTTCGCTGAATTGTCGAAAGCCTGTAATGGAATAAAGACGAATAATAACGCAATCGGGAGAATGAGTGTTTTTGTTTTTTTGATGTTAAAAATAAAACTAAACCCACGCACGGTTGCGTATAAATACAGAGTGATTTTAAAGAAAATGGTGATGAACCAAATAATCGTTAAGAGCGCTTCAACTCGTTGTGCAAAATCGCCAAAAGAGACGCGCTGAGACAAGGTAAACATGGGGAAATAGGATGCAATCATTAGTTCTGGCCCAAGCACAGTGATGCAAAGTAAGGTCACTAAAAATAAAATGAGGCAAGCGATCAGAAAGCCCTGCCAAAAAGCTCGTTCCGCTTTTTTCTTATTTGAGACATTGCCAGGATAAATTGATAGCAAAATAATGCTGTTGCAAGCTGTTATCGAGATGTAGAAAAGCAAAGCACTAATATAATCGGCTGTTTCTCCCCTATAGATGGGAAGCATTCTTTCGAAATCGGCTTCAGGCCATTTCATAACAAAAAGTAAAATTAGCGGTGCGAAAAAGAAAAAGGTCGTTAATTCTGCTGTTCGTCCGAACGATTCAATTCCTAACAAACATGCCATGGCCACGACAGTCATACAAAGTCCTACAATTATAACGGTCGGTGTACTGACTAAGAGGTGAGTCGTAATAAACGCGGTTGAGTAATGAAGTTTAGTTGAAACAGTTAACAGGGGAAGCAATGTAAAACAAATAGCGCATAATAGCCCTAACTTCTTACCGACAATTGCTTGACTCATATGGAAGAACGTTTTTTTGGGATACCAACGAGCTAATGTAAGAAGCATGAAGATGATCGGTGCTCCTAAAAGCGTACCAAGCAGCACGATCCACCATGAATCACGACCAGACATTGACCCTAAAATAAGTGGCATACTGAGAATCGACGTACTGCATGTACTATAGAGAACAAGCATCCGAAACTGACTGCTGGTTATTCGTTCAACTGCCATTATGAAATGCCCCTTATGTTTTTAATTAGCTTGGTTAGTCCATTGGCAACACTTGGAATTTGAATCTCTAAAATATAGGCAGATCCATACAGGAATCCGATGGTAAGCATTGTGAAAAACACAAATGATAATTTGCGATCGCCACACCAGTTCTTTTTTTGACTAAGCGCAATAATGATTACAGTTCCAATTAATAAACCAAACTTTAACACCATAGATCATCTTCCTCTTTTTGAAAACGAGTTAATAATACTGCCGCTATCTGTTAAGTTAATTTCAACTTGAACATCGATGTCCATTTCTGCAAAGATTGCGGGCCAATCCTCACGATGAGTTTCCCAATAAGTTGGATATTTACGGTAAATCGCTTGACCAATACCAAAAGCATCGCTTTTCAGAGCTTGAGTAGCTTGGACTGTTTGCAAGAGGGAATCTCTAAATTCGTTTTCCGCTTTTGATTGAATCTCAGCGAAATCTGAAGAACTTGCTAAATCAAGACCTTGACAGTCCACTTCAGAAATCGATGATTCGATCGTAAAGGAGTAGGTTGCTGATGGCGTATCATTCGTTAAGTGAACGTCAAGCTCTCTTTTTGTCTTTCTTGATTCCAACGCAAGTTCACCGCCTGAAGGGCACTTAATACTTGTAACACTATCGCTTATATTTTCAGTTAAATAATCGAGTCCTTTACTATAATCTTCAGTGAACCAGTCGATCAGCTTGTTGTCTTGGAACAAAGCGATTCCGTTAATACGCAACTTTGCGGCAGCTTGATTTGTTTCCGCGTTCTCTTTAGTTTTACCTACTTCTAAATCCCCTTCAACGGTAATGCCCATCACTGTTGGTTCGATGCCCTCCGCCATCATTTCCTGATAAAGTTCATCCATTGTAATCGCCTTTGTGCCAGAATAAGAACGTAGTGAAAATCGGATAGAGTCATAAATACTCTGCGAAGGCAGTGTTTCAAGCGGCGTGATTACCTGTAAAATTTCCGATGCTTTGTTATCGCGAGCGATTACGATATAAAAATCAGAACGAACTTCATGATCACGGAAGAAGAAATCTAAGACATGTTCCAAACCTTCTTGAGCTACTTCTTCGCTTATGATTAAGACTTTCAACTGTGAAATAAATGAACGTCTCGGTGATTTTTGCACCATTTTTCGAAGCGACTCATGGATTGTTTCAGATTTCTCTTGTACATTCATTGCTTGAGCATAACCTCTGCCCGTTTCCTGAGAGGCAATCTCTGATGGGTTCATCGCCTGCATCGTCAGAATATAATTTGTATCATCCTTATCAATAGCCATACCAACAATTAATGATAATTCATTTAATTCCCAGCGATCCCAACAGCCTGATAATAAAAGGAGAACAAGTAAGGAGTTGAGAAGTCGCCGTATCTGTTTTCGCATCGTCTACATGTCTCCAATCCTTTAATTTTCAGAGCTAGGGCGCTTTCCACGCTGGCGGACAGCATTTAATTGATCCTTTGGCATAGGTCGAAGATTCATCATCCACTTCGGTGCTCGAAGCATCATGTCTTTTTGATTGCTCAGGATAAAGGGTGAAAAGCCATCCATATAAGGCTTTCCAAATGACTTTAAGCTAGATAAGTGCAGGAGCATAGCAGTAAACCCGACGCAGATCCCCACCAATCCAAATGACGCTGCTAATCCCATAAAGCCAAAGCGAAGAATTCGAATGGGGATACCAATGTTGTAACTTGGAAAGACAAAGCTAGCAATCGCTGTAATTGCAACAACAATAACGACTGCAGCGGATACAATCCCGGCTTGAACGGCGGCTTGACCAATAACAAGTGCGCCAACGATTGACACCGCTTGACCAACAGATTGCGGCATACGTATTCCAGCTTCCCGTAAAATCTCAAACGTAATTTCCATCATAAGTGTTTCAATGAAGGTTGGGAACGGCGTCCCTTCTCGCTGTGCTGCCAAGTTGCCGAGCAGGCCCGTGGGAATCAATTCCTGATGAAATGTTGTAACTGCAATATAGATAGATGGTCCAAGTAAAGCGATAAAGATCGAAAAAAACCGCAAAATGCGAATTAAGGTTCCGATATCAGCTCGCTGTGTGTAATCTTCTGCGTTATGAAAGAACTGAACAAATAGAGCAGGAATAATAAGGACCATTGGTGACCCGTCAAGTATAATCGCAATTTTTCCTTCAAGTAGATGAGAGACGGCTGTATCAGGTCTTTCGGTTGTATAAACGGTTGGGAACGGAGTGTAAAATGCATCTTGAATTAACTCCTCAATTTCTCCATCTTCTAGTATTTCATCTGTATCAATCCGGTCTAGTCGTGTGTAAAGTTCATCAATAAGGGATTGTTCAACAATGCCATTGACATAGGCAATCGATATAGTCGATTTTGTACGCTTACCAAGCGTTCTTGTTTCAATCCATAAATTTTCATCAGCAAGTCGTCGTCGAATTAACGAGGTGTTAACCCGCATATTTTCAACAAAGCCTTCTCTTGGACCACGCACCACTGTTTCTGTTGTTGGTTCAGTTACGGGACGCTCGGTAAACTGGGGAATCGCAACCGTTATACAAGAAGAAAAACCATCTATCGCGCAGATACAATTTCCTTTGAACAACCGATTAAGCATGGTTTCATAATCAAGTGCCTTTTCAGCGTGACCAATTGCTTCAAGTTCAGCTTGAAAAGTATGGAAGGGAAGCTGGTCTTCATTAGCTTGAAAGGTCTTAGCTCCTAAAAGGATTTTTTGGATTGCTTTGCTATCAACAAGACCGTCTATGTAGATTAATGAAGCTTGGTAGGTGCCAAAGGTGAATGGACGAACAACTAAATCATCACTTTTACCAATTATTTCTTTAATGAACGTAATTTTTTCATTCAGTTTCTTTGCAGGTTGGACTTTTGCTGTTGTTTCATCAACTTTAGTGCTCATCCGATTCACTCCTTTCTACTCGTTTGAATGCTTCTTATTATGTCAGTTGACTAAAAAAACATGCATCAACAAAAAAAGACTAGAACACAAATTGTGTCCCAGTCTTAATAAATTTACTTATTAGCAAACGTTTTAATGATACGAGCCATATGGTCAATCATTTCGTTTTGCGCATATTCCATAACATAACTCAAGTGTGTGTTTGGATTGTCTTGAAGCGTTTTGTGAATGGATTTTACTGCCGTTAATGAAATCTCGGTATTTACATTAATTTTGCGAATTCCTTTTGAGATGGCTTGAAGAACTTGTTCTTCTGGCGTGCCAGAGCCACCGTGAAGGACGAGTGGAACAGGGGTTAACGCTTTAATTTGATCGAGGAGCTCTAAGCGAATATGGGGTTCCCCTTCATACATGCCATGAACGGTGCCTATGGATGCTGCTAAGAAATCTACTCCTGTTTGTTCCACAAATTCTGCGGCTTCTGCAGGATCCGTCAAACGACCATCCCCTTCTTCCTCATCAGAAAAAGCTCCTTTTTCCATTGACCCGATTTCAGCTTCGACAAAAACGCCATGGGAATGGGCAAACTCAACTATTTCTTTAGTTTGTTTTAAGTTTTCTTCTAATGGAAGAGCAGAGCCATCGAACATAACAGATGTAAATCCAGCGAATACAGCACGTCTAATGGTTTCAACTTGGTAGCTATGATCAAGATGAAGCGCTACATCAACCGATGCTTGTTCAGCTAAAGCTTTAGTGAAAGAAGCAAATGCTTCCAAATTCATATAATCTTGATAGCGCTCCCCGTAGGCGATGATCACAGGTTGACTAGTTTTCTCTGCGGCACGAACAGCTGCTTGAATCGTTTCAGCATTGTAACAGTTAAACGCAGCTACTGCGCTGTTAGTCATTTCCGCGTTCATAAGTACTTCTTTTGTTGTAGTAAACATAACAAAACCTCCAATTGATGTAGTTAAACTACAATATATACGTATAATATGCTCATATTCAATTCGAATCAAGTCGAATTTTGTAGAAAAACTAAAAATAATGGTTGTGTAAGCGTTATTTGTGTAGTAATATTACTAACGTGGATAGGGGGTGTCCTATGTGATTACATTTGAAGAGCGGATTGAAAGTAAAAAGAAATCGCTTACAGCTACGGAAGAAAAAATTATTATTCAACTCAAAAGTCATGAAAAACCATTCTTATTATCTATGAATGAGCTTGCATTTCTGAGTGAAGTCAGTGAACCAAGCGTTGTTCGTCTATATAAAAAGCTAGGCTATAGCAGTTACCAAGAATTAAAAGTCGCTTTAGCGCAAGAACTAGCTGAAATGAAACCGTCTTCTTCACAAGCGATTGATATTGCACCAAGTGATTCGGTTGATGTTGTTTTTGAAAAAATAGGCGATCAATTTTTTCAAGCAATGTCTTTAACAAAAGATCAGCTCCAGATTGATCAAGTTGAACTTGCTGTGAAACGGATGCAGCAATCGAAAAGACTTTATTTTTTCGGGCAAGGCTTATCTGGAACAGTAGCTGAAGATGGTGCACATAAATTTATGAGGCTTGGTGGAATGACGTTATCTGTTAAAGACCCTCATTATCAAGCGATTTATGCCAGTCATATGAATGATGGAGACATGGTAATTGCCATCTCTCATTCTGGTGAAACAATTGATATTATTAACGTCTGTGAATTGGCGAAACAGAGCGGAGCCTTTGTACTGGTTATTACTTCAAATCAAATGGCGACGCTTGCACAGTGTGCGGATATTTGCCTTATTACGCAAGCTCATGAAACATCTCGCCAATCTGATGCAATGATTTCAAGATTGGTTCAACTAGCATTACTGGATACACTTTATACGCGCGTTGCCTCTGAAGCAGGAGGGATTGGTAAAACCAATATTAATCGGTCACGCCTCGCCGTTACCCGTATGAAAAAATAGATCTAAGCAAAATATATACGTATTAATTAATTATAGAGGTGACTATATGTTAACTGGAAACGGACTTATCTTAGGCTTTGTCGTAGCCTTAATCCTATTATTCGTATTAATTATTAAGTTTAAGTGGGATGCATTTATTGCACTATTGGTAACCGCAATAGGAATTGGTTTAGTTTCAACGATTCCTTCTCGTGAAGTACCAACCGTCATTGCCGAAGGATTTGGAGCTACGCTAACAGGTGTGGGTATCTTAATCGGTCTAGGAATTATTTTTGGGCAGTTTTTAGCTGCTTCGGGAGCCATTGAAAAAATTGCAAGTTCAATGTTACGCGTTTTTGGAGTGAAAAATTCGCCATACGCACTTGCTGCAACATCAACAACAGTCGCTATTCCTGTATTTTTTGATGCAGCCTTCATCATTTTAAATAAATTGGTTCAAAGTTTATCGTTAAAAACAAAAATCTCATTAGCAACCTTTGTCGCGATATTAGCGATCGGTTTAATTGTCTCGCACAGCTTAATTATTCCGACTCCAGGTCCGTTAGTAGTAGCGGATCAAATGAACACGGACATTGGTGTGTTCTTCTTATATGGATTGTTAGTAGCGATTCCAGCGACTCTTGTCGGCGGGGTCATGTACGGTAAATTTATTGGAAAGCGCATTCCCAATGGGACTCGCTTAGATGATGCGGAAGAAGAAATTGAAGCAGGCGCAGAAACGACAAGTTCAAAAGAAATTCCAACTTGGCTTGCTTACGCAACTCTTGCGCTTCCAATTGTCTTGATTTTATCGAATACGGTTATGAATAACGTCGTTTTTCGTGACAATCAGGATGCTTTATTACCATCAATCTTTGCAACAATTGGTGATAAAAATATGGCGCTTTTAATCAGCGTTATCGTTGCGATGTTTGTTTTACCAAAATACATTAAAGAATCAAATGCAACGGTGTTTAAACAAGCATTTGAAGCATCGGGAATGGTTGTATTAATTACCGGTGCTGGTGGTGCATTTGGACGAGTTGTACAAGAAACAGGTTTAGGCGACTTGTTAATTAATTTAATGCAAGGATTTAATATGCCTGCCCTTCTACTTGGGTTTGTGTTTGCGCAAATTCTACGTGCATCACTTGATAGTGCAACAGTGGCGCTTGTAACAACTGCAAGCATACTCGGACCAATGGTTGTTGAATTAGGTGTATCGCCAGTTCTTCTTGGTTTAGCAATTTGTGCTGGTGGTATTGGGCTGTCCCTTCCAAACGATTCAGGTTTCTGGGTTGTTTCAAAGTTTGGACGTCTTACGGTTTCAGAAACACTACGCGTCTGGAGCATTGGTGGATTTATCGCAGGTTTAACTGCGCTAACCTTTATTTTCTTATTAAGCGCAATTTCTGGTTTCTTACCAGGTCTATAAAAACAAATAGCTAGATAATACGTATTCTGTGATTGGAAAAAAACCGACTTCATTTTGCAGTTGGTTTTTTCCGACTTTAGATTTTAGATAAGGGTGGAGAGACAAAAATGAAAAAAAGAGTAGGATTTATCGGACTAGGTATTATGGGAATGCCAATGACTAGAAATTTAATCAAACACGGCTTTACAGTAACTGCTTTTGATTTAAATACAGACGCGGTTCAAGCGATTGCCAGTGAAGGTGCAACCGCAGCAACTTCGGGAAAAGAAGTCGCTCAAAACAGTGATATTGTGATTACGATGCTTCCAAAAGGCGAGCATGTGCGCGCGGCTGTATTTGGTATTAATGGCGTAATTGAAGGTGCAGAAGCAGGTTTAACGATCATTGATATGAGCTCCGTTTCTCCTGTTGATTCGAAGCAAATGGCGAAACATGCTAGTGAAAAAGGCGTTCATTTTCTTGACGCGCCTGTGAGTGGGGGAGAACCGAAAGCAATTGATGGGACGCTCGCGATCATGGTCGGTGGAGAAGAAGCGGTGTTTGAAGCGGCAAAACCAGTCTTGGAGGCAATGGGTACGGATATTGTGCTAGTCGGTGATTCGGGTTGTGGAACAACAGCGAAATTGGCTAATCAAATTATTGTCAACTTAAATATCGCAGCGGTATCGGAAGCTTTAGCACTTGCATCAAAAGCAGGTATCGATATTGATAAAATGTACCAAGCCATTCGTGGCGGATTAGCTGGAAGTACAGTAATGGATGCAAAAATCCCAATGATCTTGGATCGTAACTTTAAAGCTGGCGGACGAATTGATATTAATATGAAGGATTTAACAAACGTCATGAACACAGCTCATGAGCTACATGTACCGCTTCCTCTTTCAAGTCAATTATTAGAAATCTTCCATTCTCTTTCTGCAGATGGGAAAGACGCCTTAGATCATGCGAGCATCGTGCAGCACTATGAAAAAATGGCGAATATCATGGTCACACGAAAGGGGAATGAAGCGTGAAACCACTAAATGCAAAAGAAGCTTTTAAAGCAATACCTGATGTTGAACGAGAAGCGACAAAAGCCGCTTTAAAAGCGGAGTTAGCTCATTCAAATCATAAAATTGTCGTGCTTGATGATGATCCAACCGGAATTCAAACCGTTCACGGCGTTTCCGTTTTTACAGATTGGGATAAAAGCTCGATTCAAACTGGATTTCAAGAAGACCAATCGATGTTCTTTATTTTAACAAATTCCCGCGGCTTTACTGAAGAAGAAACGAAAAAGTGCCATCAAGAGATTGCCGAGCGCGTTCAGACCGTTTCTGATGAAGTTGGCACTCCATATGTACTTATTAGCCGAGGTGACTCCACATTACGTGGTCACTATCCACTGGAAACAGAGACATTAAAGCAAACAATTGAAGCCCATATAGAGACTCAGTTTGCCGGAGAGATCATTATTCCATTCTTTAAAGAGGGCGGCCGTTTTACGATTGATAACGTCCATTATGTACAAAGCGGAGAGGAGCTTGTCCCAGCGGGTGAAACTGAGTTTGCTCACGACCGGACATTTGGTTTTGCTGCTTCTCACTTAGGCGAATGGATTGAAGAAAAAACGGCAGGACAGTATACAAAAGAAAACACGATCTATATCTCACTCGAGGACTTGCGTGCACAGCGTATAGATGCAATCAAAGCACAGCTAATGGAAGCAAGTCATTTTCAAAAAGTAGTTGTGAACGCAGTTGGTTATGAAGATGTTGAAGTCTTTTCTACAGCTTTTATGCAGGCTCTTAAAGAAGGAAAGCAATTTATTTGCAGAAGCGCCGCGGCGTTAACAAAAATTCTTGGTGGTATTAGCGACAAGCCTTTACTTACGAGAGATGATTTAATCACTCCTGGAAATACAAATGGTGGGATTATCGCAGTTGGCTCACATGTACAAAAAACAACAGAACAACTAAAACATCTACTGGACAGTGGCGTTGTGAAAGGAATTGAATTTGACGTGCATCTTGTTCAAGACGCTGACAAATTCCAAAAAGAAACAGAACGCGTGCGCCTTGCATGTGAAGAAGCGATTCAACAGGGGCAATCTGTGGTCTATTACACGCGCAGAGAGCGACTTGATCTTGGTGACAATATGAAAGAAGAAGAATTAAAACAATCAATTAAAATTTCGGATGCTGTCACAAGCATCATCCATGATTTAACGGTTGAACCGAGCTATATCATTGCAAAAGGCGGAATTACGTCAAGCAGCATCGGTACCGTTGGCTTATCCGTTAAACGAGCAGAAGTAGCTGGTCAGATTAAGCCTGGAATTCCTGTTTGGAAAACAGGAATGGAGAGCAAGTTCCCTGGAAAAGCCTATGTGATTTTCCCTGGAAACGTCGGTCAACCGGAAACGTTAAAAGAAGCCGTTGAAGTACTTGAAGGATTAAAATAAGCAAAAGCCTTAGCTCAGTTCAAACGAGCTAAGGCTTTTTTCTGTTAAACTAAAAGAAATGAAAGGAGTGAAAAAAATGACGCAATTTAATGAAGACTGGAAAAGCGATCGGATTGGATCTGCTCTTAGAGGTGAGAATCCACTGGTCATTACTGAGATGAGCAGCGGTTTTGCCGTTATGGGAGATACGCAGTTCCTACCCGGTTATTGCGTGTTCTTACCGAAGAAAACGGTAGAGTCCCTTGAAGCGTTACCAATGCCCGAAAGAACGGCGTATTTGTCCGATGCAAGCTTAGTCGGTGAAGCTGTCCTACGAGCAACGGGGGCAAAGCGTATTAATTATTCAATCTATGGAAACACAGACGCATTCTTGCACACGCATATTTTTCCGCGCTATCATTCAGAGCCACCGGAGCGCATCAGTCGTCCTGTCTGGGATTACCCAGCTGAGCACTGGAAAAGTAACGATGATTCTTACAAAGAGGAGCAGCACGGTCTATTAAGAGACAAAATTGCAACCGCATTAACTCAATTAATGGAAGAGGCTTATCTAGAGAAAGACGTGTAATCATCAGTTTTTATTCGATAGCTTTTTAACGATTCAAGTTATAAATTAATACATTTTGATAAATGGTCGTTAGGAGGGGGACATGAAGCTTATGCTTGTCGGCAAGTTGCAATAAATGGCCCTGCAGATGATCTCCCTCTGTCTCTGCACCGCGCTCCATATCGCGCAACATCGATGATTTCATTGAATGGGAAATGGATTCAAATGTCTTCATGTGGGTTGCGACGATTTCCTCACTTATTGGCGCTTGTTCATGTGTCATAATTAAAGCGCATTCAGCTAGAACCGTTCTGATATAATCATAGCCTTGTTCGGAGTCCCGAATCGGACCGATTGCTGAGCGGAATAGCGTTGTAACTCCAGATGCAACTGTAATAAATAAATACTTATGCCAGATTTCCGTATCAACTTGTCCACTGTATACAAAGTCTGCTTTCGTACCTGAAAAGAGTTGCTGAAGCTGCTTCATTCGTTCAGTTTCCTGGCCATCCCATTCACCGTAGGCGAGTCGGTGAATTTGACTCTCTTGTAAAATGGAACCATCATCTGCAAGCGATGTTTCAATAAAACAAAGTCCACCAATCACACGGTCTCCAAATGCTTGTTTTAATTGGTCGAAATGAGCTACGCCGTTTAACAAAGGAAGGATAATGGTTTTCTCATGGACAAATGGACGTACATCTTCAATTGCTTGCTGAAGCTGATAGGATTTCGTTGTAAATAAAACAAGGTCAAACGGACCCTGGTCTTGATCAGCTGCAGTAACTAATTTTGGTGAAAAAGAATAGTCGCCATGAATACTTTTAACGGTTAAGCCGCTTTCAGCTAACTGTTTTCTTCGCTGTTGTCGCACAAGAAACGTTACATCTTCGCCTTTTTCAACTAATCGAGCTCCAAAATACCCACCTATTCCTCCAGCACCTACTGATAATATGTTCATACGTAGTCTCCTTTACCATTGATAGTACAAGTATAAATCATTCTGACTGGTCAAGTAAGCAATATGAAAATCAAATCTGCTTCATACATATCTTTCTAGAAGCCTAATGAAACCTTTATGAATAAAGGTCGTATGAAATAATACCGATAAAAAAGTAAATTAAAATAAAATAGTCTGATAAAACAGGATTATGTGTGATTTGGTTTGGGTAAAGATAGGTGTAATTCATTAGCAAATACAGGAAGTGTAAAGGGGAGAATAGAAATATGAGGAAATATTTATTGACTTTAGTTGGGTTCAGTTTATTAGTTGCCTGCAATCAGGATGCGGAAGAGACGGGGGGAGATGAGGAGCAACAGGAAGATTTAACAGTTTCAGAATTAATGGCATTAATTGAAGAGAATCATGGTCAGTTGGAATCGTTGGAAGTAGCATTTAATCATACTGGAATGTATGGAATGCAAAAAGAAGGTGTAGCTTCCTATGATTTTACCAATGGTGTTACACATATTGAAGAGGAATACGGAACGATTGCTTACAAGGATAGCGAAGATTTTATGTATATAAGCGAAATGAGTTATCAGGATGAAGAGGAAGAAGAAAAAATTCTGGATGGCTGGCGTGAAGAGCATCAAAATCCAATCGCTTACTTTAAGCAGTTTGACGAAGCCTTTTTTGAACGATTTGACCTAACGGATAATGATGGTTCATACCGCCTGACGTATAATGGAGATGAAGAAGCACAAGAGCTACTTGTTCCGGCGTTTGCTCGTGAATTTATTGAATCTGCAGCTTTTATTATCTCAGAAGAACCTGAAGATGTTCCGTTAGACCAAGCGACCATTAATGCATTTGAACTCTCATTTGACGTTGATGAAGACACGAACCGAATTATGAGTTATCAATATGTTGCTGATTATGAGTTACGTGTTCAAAGTTACGAACAAGAGATGGAAATTGAAGGAAGTCATTTATTTTCATTATTTGATGAAGTTGCGGCAATTGAAAAACCAGATAAAGATCTCGTTGCTGTTGGAAACTTGTCTTATGATCAACAGGAGCAGTATGAACAAGAATCACAGGACTATGTTGATGCCCTAATTCAAGCAGGCGTTTTTCAAAACGTCGATGAGTATGTTGAGCGTGTTCCAGGTGAGGAAGAAGAGGATGAGAAAAGAGCGTCAGGAGAAGACTATCAGCAAAGTTTTCGAGATGAGTTTCAGCTAGGTCTTAGTTTAGGCTTTGAAGGTTTGGATTTAAGTGATGAAATTATTAATGATTATGCGGATGCATTTCTCAGCCAGTTTGCAAAAACAAACTACCTCATCCTTGATTCAAGCGCTATGTCAGAAGACACATTTATGGTTGAGGTTAGTATTGAAGGGCTAGACATGTTGGCTATTGATCGAGAGCTTGATTTGCTCTTAACGGAAGAATTGAGCAATGGGAATTATGACGAAAACATTACCGAGGAAGAGCTTATTTCTGTTCTTGTTGAAGTAATGGATCGGATTGATGGAGAATCATTAATGCCGGCAAGAGAAGTTACGGTTGAGGTTAATCGTGCAGGTGGAGGTTATCTGTTATTAGATGAGGAACCACTTATCAGCGCTTTTATTCAATAATAAAACAACGTCTCTCATAAATATGAGGGACGTTTTCTGTTAAGAAGCTTGCTCCGTTCTTTGGAAACGTAATTGTTTCATTAATTTTTTCTCTCTATTACTAATGATACCGCCACCGCTGGCAAAGAGAATTAACAAGATTCCACATAGAGCAAAAGCAGGCTGAACGCCGATAGCAGAGACGAATAGCGCTCCGAGTAAAGGAGACATGAAAACAGAGGCACTTGTTAATGTTTCAAATATTCCAGCTACTAAACTGACTTCATTTTCTGCCGGAATCGTTTGAATGATGTAGCTCGATAAAATGAGCGCAATACCAGTGCCAAATCCACATAGTACCCCTAAGAGCAGCAACAGATAGATAGAAAAGCCTGCTTGCAAAAAGCCTAAACCGAGAAAGGAAAGAGCAATAAGCAGTTTAGCCAGGCAGACCCAGATTAGAGGACGGTTAAATGCTTTAAAGCGGTTAAGGAAGGTCATCATTAGTAAAGCGCCTAAGCCAATTGATGTAATTAGCCATGTCAATACTTCTGGACGATTGGGCAGAAGTTCCCGAAACAGAACTGGAAACATCGAATCGACTAATTGTATCGCACTGATCCCGATTAACATTAGTAAGAGAGGCCAAAGCAATAGCTTGTTTCTGAATAGAACAACCCAGCCTCTGCGCCACTGTGTAAAAAAAGGTGGGGCGTCTGATTCCTGTTTACTCGCTTGTGCCTGTTTTGTCGGTCTATAGCTTTTTGTTATTGAAAGAAGAATAAGCGCTGATAGAAAAAATGCAGACGCATTTAGTAACAACAGTAAATGAGGCGTTGTAAATGCGAGCAGTGCTCCACCTGCGAGTGGAGCGATTATTTTGGCTGCTTGGTTGACGCCACCAATCCAAGTAACCGCTTTAATGCGTAAGCTTGAAGGGACTAGCTCACGAACTAAGCTTTGTTGTGCTGGATAATGAACGACGGTCACTGATGCTCTTAAGGATAACAAGATAAGCGCTATGACCGGTGACGGTGCAAAGAATAGCCCGATCGTTAGCGGGACGGTTAATAAATCCGCCCCTGCCATTAGTTTAAGCTTATTAACCCGCTCAGCAAAGACGCCAGCAAACTGACTAAAGAGAACTTTTGGCAAAGCATAGGCGATCGGGATAAGGGCAAGCATGAAGGGACTAGCTTGCCAAATATAGCCGAAAATAACCATAAGGGCAATCATGTCAAACCATTGCCCAATCGTTGAAATGCTATAAGAGATTAATAGTTTGTTAAATCCATGCACTTGCCAAAGGGATTCAGGTTTCTTCTCATGCTTGTATTGCCTGGCTAAAGCCTCATTTTGAGCTTCTTCACGTAGTTCTTCTATCTGGCAAAGCCGATCTTCTCTTGTTTGCACAGTAGGCTCCTTTCTAGAGCGTAAGCTGCCCCATGTTGGCTAAAGTGTGATCCTCTCCTTTTTCCGAAAGGTCAACAATGACACCATTATTGACGGTAATAAACGAGCGAATGGCAGATGCATAGGATGGATCAGGGATATGAATTTCGCCAAGTAAGATGATGGAGATGTTTTTCTGCTGAAGCAGCTCTAACGTAACATCACGAAGCGTTAATGTTTTAGCAACAACAATAAGCGTATGATCGCTAATGGCTTCGAGCTCGGCATTGCCCCATTCTTCTTTTTCCACATACTTTAGGTGATGCGAATACGTGAAAACGTCGGTTTCGAGTTGATCAAGGGCTTCATACGCTAAATCCTCCAGATTCTCATGACAGATGAGGTAAGAAGAAGAGTCGATTGCTTTGAAAGCTGAAGAAAAGGCTTCACGCGTCACATCACTTTGGATAATTAGTGGCTTCGATGCGTGGACTGCTTGGTTTTTAAAGCGGCGAATGCTCCGGTTTGTGAGCTGCATCGTTGATTTTAAAATCGTATAGTCTGTAGGAATGATGGTTTGTGTTCCATTAATCGTTGTTCTCGACATCACTCCCGCCTCTTGATTTTGGTAACATAGTAGTCCACCATTAACAATTAAAGCGGCGATTTTCGCAGAGAAATGATTAAAGTCGAGATCAGGTGAAAGGCTCAAAGAACCGTTGACGACAAAGGTGCTCTGATCAGTTAATGATTGCAGTAAGCCATTTGTTAGTTCCACTTCTCCCGCGCGAAAAATCGGTTCCGTGTTCTTGTATCCAGTAATGACACCTGTATGTTGTTCAATAAGTAAATTGACGTACCCTTTTAAGTGATTTGGAGTAAACGTTACACCGACAATAATGACGCGGCACTTCGTTGTTTTTATCAATTCTTCTGTTACATCTGCGGCAAAAGTGACAATACCTGTGACAACTAAAGTGAGTGGTTCTGTTGCTGCTCGAAGAAAAGCGGCATCAATTGTAAACATCCCCGTTATTAAACGGATATCTTTACCTGTACAAATGGATTCACCTAAATTTTTAATGTTTAACATCGGTATAAGATGGGCTGTCTCACTCGAATAAATCACAACGCCGACGTTTTTTATCGCCTCAATGTTTTCAATACTTTTTTCTGTAGCATTTAATAGATTTAACACACCGATATTCTTCAAGGTTCGTTTCATTTCAATTCCTCCTTTAATAATGAACGCAATGTTTGAATGGCGTTTGCTAGCTGGTAACGAACAGTTGATGCAGGAATTTGCAGCTGTTCGCCAATTTCTTGACTGGAGAGACCAACCCAATAACGTTTAAAAACAATCGAGCTCTGTGTAGGCGTGAGGCTTTCTAATAGCTCAATCATTTCTATTGCCGAATAGCCACTGACAATAAAAACGGGCTCATCTCGTTCATCCGTGTAGGAGCTTTCTTTCGCTTGTTTCCGTTTTAAATCAATCAATTGATTTTTCATCACGCGGTAAAACCACGCTTTTTGCTTGTAGTAAGGCCATGTTTCAATGTCTTGCACATATAAAGCTTTCTCCCAGGCGGACTGAATTAAATCATCCGCTTCTTGCTGATGCCGTGCAATAGAAGCAGCAAATCGGCGTAAATCATTTTCTATTCTGCGGTAAAACTGCATGAGCATCATCCATTCCTTAAAGCCGGTTTCATAGAGATAACGTTTCAGAAGCAGAAACTGTTGGAGAAATGTTTGAGAAATCTAAACTTTTTTTAAAACGCACTTTTAGTTGCATTTTACAGGAAAACGACTGTGTGATGTAGTAGTAATGCTATGAGGAGTGAATGCGATGAAGTATGATGCAATAATTGTAGGGGCAGGCTTGGCAGGTCTTGTCGCAGCAACAGAGATAGCAGAAGCGAATAAACATGTATTAGTGCTTGATCAAGAGCCAGAGGCTTCAATAGGAGGACAGGCGTGGTGGTCGTTTGGCGGGCTGTTTCTCGTAAATTCACCTGAGCAAAGAAGAATGGGCATTAAAGATACGAAGGAGCTTGCTTGGCAAGACTGGCTGGGGACGGCAGGTTTTGATCGCTTGGAATCGAGCCAAGGTGAAGATTTCTGGGGACATAAATGGGCAGAAGCTTATGTTGATTTTGCTGCTGGAGAAAAACGGAGCTGGCTACATTCGTTAGGGATTCGGTTCTTCCCGGTTGTTGGTTGGGCTGAACGAGGCGGTTCACTTGCCGACGGGCACGGGAATTCGGTTCCCCGCTTTCATATTGTCTGGGGGACAGGACCAGCCATTCTTGCTCCATTTCTACATAAATTTAACACTTTTCGCAAGCAAGGCATTATCAAATATCGTCCTCGTCACCGTGTCGACCAGATCCTTCTTCAAGGAAATAAAGCAACGGGTGTAGCAGGGACAATTTTAGCAACGAGCAATGCTGCTCGTGGAGAACCAAGTAACCGTGACGTGCAAAGTGAATTTGAATTCTACGCAGAACATATTCTCGTCACAAGCGGCGGAATTGGTGCTAATATGGAACTAATCAAGAAAAATTGGCCTAAGTGGCTAGGAGAGCCGCCTGGGCAGATGATTGCCGGTGTTCCTGCCCATGTCGATGGTCGAATGATCGGCATAGCTGAAGCAGCAGGGGCACGAGTTGTTAATCCCGATCGGATGTGGCACTACACAGAAGGCATTCGTAATCATACACCTGTCTGGGATAATCATGGTATTCGCATTCTACCTGGCCCCTCCTCCATTTGGCTTGATGCAACAGGAAAACGTTTCGGTTCGCCGAATTTTCCTGGTTTCGATACATTAGCAAGCTTAAAGGCGATTCAAGATACGGGCTACAGCCACTCGTGGTTTATTTTATCAAAAGCAATGATTGAGCGGGAATTTGCGCTATCAGGCTCGGAGCAAAACCCAGATTTAACGAATAAGAAGATTAGCCATGTGTTAAAGCGTATCTTACCTGGAGCCCCTGATCCGGTACAAGCCTTTATTGAGAAAGGAGAGGACTTCGTATCAGCCCACTCGCTTTCTGCACTTGTTCACAAAATGAACAGCATGGGTGAAGGTCCCTGGCTTGATGAAGCGTTTATCCACAAGCAGATTGCTGCTCGAGATCGGGAGCTGGATAATCGGTTTTCAAAAGATCAGCAGCTAATGGCGATTCGTCAGGCGCGAACGTATCGTGGTGACAAATGGGTTCGAGTTGAAAAGCCACATCGCTTATTAGATCCAAAAAACGGTCCGTTGTTTGCCGTAAAGCTTCATCTTGTTAGTCGGAAAACGCTTGGTGGTCTTCAGACGGATTTATCTGCTCGTGTTATTGGAGCAGATGGGAAGCCACTGGACGGGCTGTTTGCAGCAGGAGAAGTAGCAGGATTTGGAGGGGGTGGCGTTCATGGTTATCGCGCGTTGGAAGGAACATTTCTAGGTGGCTGTCTATTTAGTGGACGGGTTGCCGGTCGATCAATTGCAAATCAATAGAGGAGAGACACTATGAATAATGAACCGACTATTCATCGTTTAGCAGTAGGAAAGCCTAAAAAGCTAAGCTATGGTGCCGGAAAAACGATGGAAACTGGAATTGGCAAAACGAGCGTGAAGGAAGCATACCTTCTGAAGGAAGGCTTTGAAAACGATGGTGTTGCAGATAAGAAGAATCACGGAGGACTTGAAAGGGCCGTTTGTTTTTATCCGTATGAGCACTATGACAAGTGGGAAAAGGAATTAGGAAAGCCTCTTCCTCTACCTGCTTTTGGTGAAAATATCACCATCTCAAATATGCTAGAAAAGGATGTTTACATCGGAGACATTTATCAAGTAGGACAAACCGTTATTCAAATCACTCAGGGAAGAGTACCTTGCAGCACGATTGATCGTTATGTTGAAGCGAATACGTTATTAAAAAGAGTCATTGAAACAGGTTTAACAGGTTACTTAGCAAAGGTAATTGAGGAAGGGAAAATAGAAGACACGTCAATGATTAAGCTTATTCAACGGAATAAAGAAAGCATCTCCATATTAGCTTGTAACAAAACGTATTTTGAAAACAAAGATTTGAAGGCGATGTACAAAATTCTCTCAGTGGATGCGTTATCATTAGAGTGGAAGAATCGAATTGAGAAACGAATTCTTCATCTAGAAAGACCAGCTAGAAACAACAACTAGAAAGCGAAGTGAAGCAAATGGCTCAGATTTATATCTCTGGTGAAATTCCAGAAGCTGGCTATCATAGGCTCAGCGACTATTCGTATGACGTGTATAAAGGAGAACAGCTCATCTCCGAAGCTGAATTGATAGAGCAAATCAAAGAGGCAACAGCATTGCTTTGTCCTCTTTCTACCAAAGTAAGTGCTCGTGTAATAGAGAATGCTCCTCATTTAAAGATTATCGCTAATTACGGTGCTGGTTTTGATAACATTGATGTTCAATCAGCAACTGAGCGGGGGATCGTTGTGACAAACACCCCGAAAGTATCAACGGACGCGACTGCTGAACTTGCGTTAGGCTTAATGCTTAGTTTAATGCGACGAATTCCAGAGGGCGATCAACTTTGCCGCACAACGGGTTTTAATGGATGGGCTCCACTGTTCTTTTTAGGAAATGAACTGAAAGGAAAAACGCTTGGCATCATTGGATTCGGAAAAATTGGCCAAGCTGTAGCAAAGCGAGCTAAAGCATTTGATATGAATATTGTTTACACTGCACGAACACGCAAACAAGAGGCAGAAAGGCTCTATCAGGCGACGTACATGCCGATCGATGAATTGATTGAAACATCTGATGTGATTTCAATCCACACGGCTTATACGAAAGAAACGCATCATCTATTTAATGAAGACACATTCCCTAAGATGAAAAAAAGCGCGGTTCTCCTTAATTTAGCGCGTGGCCCGGTTATTCATGAGGAAGCACTCGTCCAAGCATTAAAAAAGGAACAGCTTGCTGGAGCTGCGCTTGATGTGTTTGAATTTGAGCCACAAATTAATGACGAACTAATACAAATGAACAATGTTGTGCTTACACCTCATATTGGCAATGCAACTGTCGAAACACGCAACGAAATGGCAACCCTTGCAGCCGCTAATATTAAGAATGTATTAGCTGGAGAAAAGGCGCTTACACCCGTAAATTAAATGAGAAAAAGCCCTTTAGCCACATCTGAATCAGCAGATGTGGCTTTTTGTGATGGGTCATTGTAAATCTCGAATAGTTCAGATTGTTTGAAATCAATCGTTGACAGGGTGAAGAATCACGAGTAGAATTTCTTTAAAACATATCAATTTACAAGGAATTAATGACGAGTGAAATGAGGTGTAACAAATGAGCTTGTCGTATGATCAATTAACGAAACAGGATTTCGAGCAGTTAAATACTGATTTAATTGGTCGGGATAGCTTGGATGTTTTGCGCTATGCTGCGAATGAATTTAAAGGAAAGCTGGTTTATGCCTGTAGCTTTGGAGCCGAGGCAATGGTTCTGCTTGATTTATTGTCAAAAGTCCAAAAAAACGCACAGATCTTGTTTTTAGACACCGATTTCCATTTCACAGAAACCTATCAATTAATTGAACAAGTAAAGAAGCGCTATCCTTCTTTTCAAATTAACATGGCAAAACCGAGCCTCACGCCAGAAGAGCAACGGCTGCAGTTCGGTGACCGGCTCTGGGAAAGAAATCCCGATCAATGCTGCCAACTGCGAAAGCTTGATGTATTAGAACGTGAGCTCCAACCTTACCATGCGTGGTTATCCGGCTTACGGAGGCAGCAATCACCTACTCGTGCTACTACGCAATTCATTAATCAAGACCATCGGTTTAAAAAGATTAAAGTGTGCCCACTTATCCATTGGACTGAGGAAGAAATTTGGATGTACATCGAGCTTCATCAACTTCCTTACAATAAGCTTCATGATCAGCAGTATCCAAGCATTGGCTGCACGTATTGCACCAGTCCAGTTGCTGCTGGAGGGGATGAAAGAAGTGGACGCTGGTCAGGTAGTGGAAAAACTGAATGCGGCCTGCATGCGCCGATAAAAGGAGATGAATCATGACAACAGTGCAACGTACATCGCTTGTTGACCGTTATAATCCAGCTGTAGCTATCGATCATATTAAAGAAGAAATTGAGCTCGATGCTTTTGCACTATCGGATTTAGAGCTAATTGGCAATGGCGGTTTTTCACCGTTAACAGGCTTTATGAATCTAGCAAACTATGAATCTGTTTGTGAAAACATGCGTCTGCAAGATGGAGAACCGTGGAGCATTCCGATTACTTTACCAATTCCATTCGAACATGCTGCTCGCTTAGCACTTGGAGACGAGGCAAAGCTTGTCTATCAAGGAGAGGTTTACGGCGTTATTCAAATCGACTCTATATATGAACCAGATAAACAGAAAGAAGCGAAACTCGTCTATCAAACAGAAGACGATCAACATCCTGGAGTTGCCAAATTATTTGAGCGTTCACCAATTTATATCGGAGGATCAATCGTAGTGACGAAGCGAGTGGAACATGATCGTTTTGCGGTTTATTACTTAGATCCAAGTGAAACGAGGGCCATTTTTAAAGAAAAAGGGTGGCAGTCGATTGTCGGTTTTCAAACGAGGAACCCTGTCCATCGCGCGCACGAATACATTCAAAAAGCGGCATTGGAGACGGTTGATGGCTTGTTTCTCAATCCCCTTGTTGGCGAGACAAAGAAAGGCGACATTCCTGCTGGGTTACGAATGGAAAGTTATGAAGTGCTATTAGAGCGGTATTACCCTAAAAACCGGGTACACTTATCTGTTTTTCCAGCAGCGATGAGGTATGCGGGACCGAGAGAAGCAATCTTTCATGCCATTGTCCGGCGCAACTATGGCTGCACTCACTTTATTGTTGGACGCGATCATGCCGGTGTAGGTGATTATTATGGTACTTATGATGCGCAAAAAATCTTCGCTCATTTTCCGAACGATGAGCTTGGGATTAAGCCAATCTTTTTTGAACATAGCTTCTATTGCAAGGCTTGTGAAAATATGGCTTCACCAAAAACATGCCCACATGGAGCAGAAGACCATGTCATCCTCTCAGGGACAAAGGTGAGAGAAATGCTACAAAATAAAGAGCTGCCGCCAAAAGAATTTAGTCGAAAAGAAGTGGTCGAAGTATTAATGCGTGGTGCTGATGAACAGGGGGACAATGAATGACACGCAACATCGTCTGGCATCAAACAAGCGTAAAAAAGACAGAGCGGCAAAAACAGCTGAAGCAAAAAAGTTGTGTACTCTGGTTTACCGGTCTATCAGGATCTGGAAAATCAACGCTCGCAAATGCCCTAGATCATCAACTTTTTAAACAAGGAAATTCCTCGTATGTATTAGATGGAGATAATATTCGACACGGCTTAAACAAGGATTTAGGGTTTACGGATGCTGACCGTAACGAAAACATTCGCCGGATTGGTGAGGTTTCTAAGCTGTTTGTAGACGCTGGAACGATTGTGTCTACGGCTTTTATTTCACCTTTTCAAAAGGATCGAGATACGGTTCGCGCGCTATTTGAGCAAGGGGAGTTTATTGAGATTTACGTCAACTGTTCATTAGAAGAATGTGAAAAAAGAGATGTAAAAGGCTTATATAAAAAAGCAAGGGCAGGTGAGATCTCCCACTTTACTGGAATCAGCTCTCCCTATGAAAAGCCGGATGCGCCTGAGCTGGTTATCGAAACCGATAATCTATCGGTTGATGAGGCTGTTCAGACAATCTTAACGTATTTAAAAGAAAAACAAATTCTGTTCTAAGAAGAGAGGAAGCTTGCTTATGGTCGATAAAGGCACCGTATATTTGGTTGGCGCAGGTCCCGGCGATCAAGGTTTAATTAGCGCAAAAGGACTGGCGTACCTTGAGCAAGCCGAAGTTGTTTTGTATGACCGTCTCGTTAACCCATTATTGTTAGAAAAGACGAAATTCGATGCAGAGTTGGTTTACGCGGGAAAGTTGCCACAGCGGCACTTTCTTCGACAAGAAGCCATTCATGATGAAATGGTGCGCTATGCTCAGGCAGGTAAATCGGTCGTCCGATTAAAAGGCGGTGACCCTGGCGTCTTTGGACGAGTTGGTGAAGAAGCGGCTTTTTTAGAGGAGTACAACATTCCTTATGAAATCGTTCCGGGAATAACTGCTGGGATCGCAGCGCCTGCTTATGCCGGTATACCTGTTACACATCGACTTTATGGAACGAGTTTTGCGGTGGCAGCGGGACATCGCAAAGGCAAGGATGAATTAGAACTTGATTGGGAAGCTCTTTCCAAACTTGATACGATTGCCTTTTACATGGGTGTAAAAAATTTACCAACTATTGTTGAGAATTTGATTCAGAATGGCCGGTCTGAATCTGAACCTGTTTTAGTGATCCAGTGGGGCACAACAACAAAACAAAAGACGGTAAAAGCAGAGCTTGGGACGATTGTCGCCACGGTTGAACATGAAAAACTATCCAATCCTGCGATTACGCTTGTCGGAGAGATCGCGTCAGAGTATACAGGTAAGAGCTGGTTTGAAAACAAGCCATTGTTTGGCTCCTCTCCACTGCTCTTAAACGATGAGCTATCAGAAAATGTAGCCAAACAGCTTGAAGCAGAGGGTGCTGAACCGTTTTTATATCCGCGCTGGCACAAAACGATGCTCCCCTTACCTCAAATCGAATTTGACCACTATGGTGAGGTCGCTTTTCAGGATGCAGAAGATGTAACGGTATTTTTCAAATGGCTCGAGGAACAAGAAATCGATATAAGGCAGCTTCAAGCTGTATTCACGGCGAAAACAGAGCGAGCAAAAGCCGCTTTACACAGCTATGGCATTCGACCTCAAGCACAAAGTAACGCAGAGGCGAAGTTGCTCTTAGCAAATGATGCCCGTTTTTGTGAAGAAGGCTATGCGTATCAACAAACGATGCTTAAAACAAAAGTGAACTCCTCAAAAATTGTGCTGAATCGTTTACTAGAAGAAGAGAATCTAACGGAGATTATTGTTCCTTCAGTAGCGGCATGTGAGTTGTTACTTGAGCTTTACAGTGATTATCCAGCTTTGCGAAAACTGAACCTGCTTGCTTTATCTCCTGATGTAAAACAGCGATTACTATCACTTCATCGTCCTTTCTCTGAATCAGTAAATACAGATGCTTGGCCAATGACTAACTGGCTCAATCAATGGTTTGAAGGGCAGGTGGATGCAGTTGCAGGCGATTTTGTACATCGGTCACGGCAGTCGAGTGGAACAGGGGAACAAGCAGTTTCTGCAGTTTATTGAGCAAGTGAAACCTGCGTTTCCTGTTTTGCAAAGAGAGGCATACATTGAATTGGCTCGGCCAACGATTCAAGAAGCGATAGATGATATTGTAGCAGAAGGGGCGACGAAACTAGCAGTTGTTCCTGTTTTGCTACTAACGGCATATCACGCGACTCATGATATTCCCGCTGAATTAACTAAAGCGCGCGAACGTCATCCTCGCTTAGAAATAACCTATGGGCGTCCGTTTGGAATTGAGGCAGATGTGATCGACGTCGCTTTGAAACGACTGCAAGATGCCGGTCTACCTCGCTTAGAAAAAGAGCGTAAAAACGATACAACGGTTTTAGTCGTCGGCAGAGGTTCTAGTGATGGAAATCAACCGAGCGATGTTGCGAAAATTGCTCGATTGATTTACGAAAAAATGGCGTGTGACAATGTCGAAATTGCTTTTTTAGCGGCCACTACACCGACGCTTGAACAAGGCCTGGTCAAGTGTGAACGACTCCAGACTAAAACGGTCTATGTTCTGCCTTATTTGCTGTTTACTGGAGTGTTAATGGAAGAACTTCGTGCAGCGATTAGTGAAAGAGAAAGCAGTACACAGTTTGTTCTATGTGATTTTCTCGGTTTCGATCATGATTTAAAATCCGTGCTTATTCGCCGGGCAAAAGAAGCGTGCGCCGCAGAAAGATTTGCATAACATGTTGCTTCAATGGCAAGGACGTAGCTGCGTGGTAATCGGCGGAGGCAGCGTTGCGCTAAGACGGACGCGTACTGTGATCGAGGCGGGAGGAAGTGTCTATCTAATTACAGGATGTTTAACAAGTGAGTGGACAGCGTTAATTCCACACCCTAAAATCACCCATGAAAAACGGATGGTTTCTAAAAGGGAATGCTTTTTAAGTGATGCCTTGTTGTTGTGTACAAATGACAAGAACCTGCATGATGCATTAATGAAAAATCGAGCACCACGGCAACTCGTCTATCGAGCGGATAATGCCAGTCGCAGTGATATTCATTTTCCGGCAATCATCAGAAAAGGACTGTTAACGATTGCGCTATCTACTTCTGGCGCTAGTCCAGTTTATACGAAAAGACTGAGGAAAAAAATCGTAAACCAGTTATCCGATACAACGGAAGAAGATCTACTTTTTTTAAAACACGCGCGAGAACGCATTCTTAATAGTCGAATACATTCAAGCGAGAAACGGTTTTTAGTAGATGCATTGGCTTCAACCGAAGTGCTTACGCGTGTTGATCGTGAGAGTTGGCTATCAAAACAATTAGATGAAATGGGTAAGATCTGAGGTGAGTGAGTTGACATTACAAAGTACAAATAGTCCGTTTAATGAGCAGCAAGTAGAGCTGTTAAATTCACTGCTACCCTCATTAACGAATGAACAGAAACAATGGCTGAGTGGGTATATGATGGCAGCAACAACTGCTGGAACCGGGGCAAATCAAGAACATGATTTAAATGCCGGTACGGCAGGAACAAGCCCTGGTCAAGCGCCAGCTGTGAAAAAGCAGATAACCATCCTGTATGGCTCCCAAACAGGGAATGGTCAACAGCTTGCTGAGGAAGCAAAGCGACAGCTAGAAGGAGATGGGTTTGCGGTAGAGCTGTCATCGATGCATACATACAAAGCAAAAGAGCTGAAGACTGTTCACCGTTTACTCGTGATTGTGAGTACACATGGCGAGGGAGAGCCACCCGATAACGCAATGGCCTTTCATGAATTTCTCATGGGGCGTAAAGCGCCGAAATTAAATGACCTACAGTATGCGGTGTTAGCTCTAGGCGACTCTTCTTATGAATTTTATTGTGAGACGGGGAAACAGTTTGACCAGAGGCTTGCTGAGCTCGGTGGAACGGCAATAACGCCTCGAGTCGATTGCGATATAGATTTTGATGAAGATGCAACAACTTGGCTTGAAGCTGTTCGGTCCAATTTGCAAACAGATACAGCAGAAGTAGTGCAAGCAACGCCACAACTAGAATTAAAACAAGACAGTAATTATTCACGAACAAACCCGTTTCATGCGGAGATTTTGGAAAACATCTGTTTAAACGGGCAAGGCTCGTTAAAAGAAACGCGTCATCTTGAGCTCTCGCTTGAAGGGTCTGGTTTTCAGTTTAAGCCCGGTGATAGCGTTGGAATTTATCCAGAGAACGATGAACAGCTCGTAGATGCGCTCTTAAGTGAATTAAATTATGATGGGACCGAATTTGTTTCAATTAATAAGAAGGGTGAGCAGCTTGCTTTAAAAGAAGCACTTACGAAAACGTTTGAAATAACCATTGTGACAAAACCTGTTCTAGAAAAACTAGCTGCTTTTTCATCGTCCAAAAAAGTAAGCACGCTGTTAGAATCTGCAAACAAGGAAGAGCTGCAAGCGTACATTGATCGGCGCGATTTACTTGATGTTGTGCGGGATTTTGGACCATTTAAAGCAACTTCGACTGAATTTGCTTCGGTCTTGAGAAAGATTCCACCACGGCTTTACTCGATTGCGAGCAGCTACGAGGCAGAGCCTGATGAAGTTCACCTTACTGTAAGTGCGGTACGCTACGATGCCCATGGTAGACCACGTGCTGGCGTGTGTTCGGTCCAATGTGCAGAACGGAAGAAGCCCGGCGATACGCTGCCAATCTTCATTCAGCGCAACGATAACTTCCGCTTACCTGAAAAGCAAGACACACCGATTATTATGGTAGGACCAGGAACTGGTGTAGCTCCTTACCGATCGTTTATTGAAGAGCGTGAGGCGCTCGGAACAACGAGTCCGGCGTGGCTGTTTTTTGGAGATCAGCACTTCACAACGGATTTCTTATATCAGCTTGATTGGCAGAGATGGTTACAGGAAGGCTTTCTCACGAAAATGGATGTTGCTTTTTCAAGGGATGGTGTTGAGAAAGTCTATGTGCAGCATAAAATGCGAGAGCATGCTTCTGAACTCTATCAATGGCTCGAGCAAGGAGCTGCGTTTTATGTATGTGGGGATGAAAAGCAGATGGCAAAAGATGTTCATGACACCCTCCTTGCGATTATTGAGCAGGAAGGCAACAAGACCGCGGAACAGTCGCTCGCTTATTTAACTGAAATGCAACAACAAAACCGCTATTTACGCGATGTATATTAATGGAGGTAACCGATGGCACAACAAAATGATAGACTCACCCAGCATGGACCTCCTAGTGATGTAGAGCGTATAAAGGATGAGAGTAATTACCTCAGAGGTTCGTTAACAGAAGCACTTCAAGAACCGTTAAGTGCAGGCATTAATGACGACGACAATCGCTTAATGAAGTTTCATGGCAGTTACTTACAAGATGACCGTGATTTACGAAATGAGCGGCGTAAGCAAAAGCTTGAGCCAGCCTTTCAATTCATGGTGCGCGTCCGTTTGCCAGGTGGAGTCGCTACTCCGAAACAATGGCTTGCAATGGATCAAATCGCGCAAACGTACGGAAACAACACGCTTCGTTTAACAACAAGACAAACTTTTCAACTCCACGGCATTTTAAAATGGAACATGAAAAAAAGTATTAAAGCGATTAATGATGCACTAATGGATACAATTGCGGCTTGTGGAGATGTGAACCGTAATGTAATGATTACGCCAAATCCGTATCAGTCAGACATCCATACCGAAGTTTATGAATGGTCAAGAAAACTAAGCGATGATTTACTCCCGAAAACGAGAGCTTATCATGAGATATGGCTCGATGAAGAAAAAGTAGCTGGTACAGAACAACAAGAAGAAGTTGAACCGATGTACGGAAAACACTATTTGCCAAGAAAGTTTAAGATTGGTGTAGCCATTCCGCCAGCAAACGATGTGGACGTTTTTTCACAGGATATCGGCTACATCGCGGTTGTGGAAAATGGTACGCTGCTAGGCTTTAATGTTGCGGTTGGTGGCGGTATGGGCATGACTCATGGCGATACAAACACGTATCCACAAATTGGCCGATTAATTGGATTTTGTAAACCGGAAGACATGGTAAAAGTTGCGGAACAATTAATTACGATTCAACGTGATTATGGAAATCGCTCAGAGCGAAAATATGCGCGATTTAAATATACGATTGATCGGCATGGCTTGGACTGGCTTAAGGAAGAGTTAACGTCCCGCTTAGGACGTTCCCTTGATGATGTGAAAACGGTTGATCAATTTGAGCACAACGGTGACCGCTATGGCTGGACAAAAGGGATAAAGGGACGTTGGCATTACACGTTGTTTATTGAGAATGGCCGAATCAAAGATGATGGTCCCCTCCAGCTTATGACTGGTTTACGCGGGATTGCGGAAATTCATACAGGTGATTTTCGCTTAACTGGGAACCAGAACGTTATTATTAGCAACGTAACGACCGCCAAGAAAAAGCAGATAACAGCGTTGCTCGAGAAACACGGCATGTCAGCTGGTGAGCATACTTCGGCGCTCCGTCGTAGTTCAATGGCGTGCGTCGCAATGCCGACATGTGGTTTAGCAATGGCAGAATCAGAACGGTATTTGCCGTCGTTAATTACAAAAATTGAAGGAATACTGGATCAATCTGGTTTAAGAGAAGAAGAGATTACGATCCGCATGGCCGGCTGTCCGAATGGCTGTTCACGTGCGGCGCTTGCAGAGATTGGTTTTATCGGAAAAGCTCCTGGAAAATACAATCTCTATTTAGGTGCCGGTTTTGCTGGGGATCGCTTAAGTAAGATGCATAAAGAAAATATTGGAGAAGCAGAGATTTTAGCAACGCTTGAACCAATTATTTCTGCCTATGCAAAAGAGCGCAAAGCTGGTGAACACTTTGGCGACTTCGTTATTAGAAGCGGCTATATCGAGAAAACCGAATCAGGACTCGATTTTCATCAATCGTTAAAATTGTGACCGTGACAAAAAGATATGAACAGAATGAAAAGGCGAACAATCCTAGTTGGATTAATCGCCTTTTTGATTTTAATCCGAGAGTGAGAGTCTGGCATTCCTCTTGGCTAACGCGAATCAGAAGCTTCTATTTTATGTAAGTAAACGCAAGCGACTGAGGGCGTGCTCGCTAAGAGTGGAAGATTCTACTGAAGTGGTTTTGCATCAGTTTTGAAGATGTTGTTCCAGTCGATTTTCATGTAAATGGATAAAAAACCCTAAACGAGTGGACCCTTTTTCCGCTATACTTGTTCTATGAGTAAAGAAAAGAAGGGGTTCTGATTGTGTCAATTCAAATTTTAGTTGTTGATGATGAAAAAGAAATTGCGGATTTAATTAAGCTGTATTTAGAGCTAGAGCAGTTTACGGTACATGCGTATTATTCAGCAACGGATGCATTAGCTCATATAGAAAACGAAGAAATTGATTTGGCAGTTCTGGATGTGATGATGCCGGATATGGATGGGTTCACACTCTGTCGAAAAATTAGAGAAGTAGCTCATTACCCAGTCATTATGCTAACGGCAAAAAACGATGAAGTCGATAAAATAACCGGGCTCACGCTAGGCGCTGATGACTACATGACAAAACCGTTTCAGCCGCTGGAGTTGGTTGCTCGGGTGAAAGCACAGCTCAGGCGTTCGAAAACATACAATCAATCAGATTCAACTGAGCGCAAAGAAGAGGAGAAAACCGACCATATCATTACCATATCTGGTTTAACGCTCGACAAACATTCCCGTAACTGTTTTTTGAACGAAAAGCCGCTAAACCTAACGCCGAAAGAGTTCTCAATCCTTTGGTTTCTTTGTGAGAATCAAGGCAGAGCAGTCAGTTCTGAAGAGTTATTTTACGAGGTTTGGGCGGATAAATACTATAGTAGCAACAATACCGTAATGGTGCATGTTCGTCATTTACGTGAGAAAATGAACGCAGCCGCAAAGAATCGTTCATACATTAAGACTGTCTGGGGAGTAGGTTATATGATTGAATAAGCAATTCAGCCAGTTAAAACGAAAAATGATTGGACAAGTTATTGCTATTTCGATTGTTACTGCTGTTCTTGGACTGATCATTTACTATATCTTTATTGACGGAATATTACAGGCACCCTTCGCAGAACTGTTTGTCATGGGGTTGCAAACATTCTGGGACATTGAGTATTACGAAGCGGTTGGAGTCTATGCGACAATTTTTAGGCAAAACAAAACGCTTTGGCTGGCGTTTGGCTTTATTGTGTTATTGCTGATCGTTTTCTATTTTGCTCTATCCCGCTTTAAATCGTATTTTATTGCAATAAGCAAAGGGATTGATGCCCTTGCTGCTGAGTCAACTGAGCGAATTGCTTTGCCTGATGAACTCGATTTTATGGAAAGAAAGCTTCAGTCTGTGAAAGATACACTAAAAGAGAGGGCTGTGCTTGCTCAGGAAGCAGAACAACGGAAAAATGATCTTGTTGTCTATTTAGCACATGATATTAAAACACCATTAACATCGGTAATTGGCTATTTAAGTTTGCTTAATGAAGCGAAGGATATGCCAATTGAACAGCGAGCTAAGTATGTGGATATAACACTTGATAAAGCACATCGGTTAGAACAGTTAATTGACGAGTTTTTTGAAATCACGCGTTTCAACCTACAAACAATCGTTCTAGAAAAAGAACAACTCAATTTACCCTTTATGTTGATGCAGCTTGCTGATGAGTTTTATCCACTATTTGAAGCAGGTCAGCTTCAAGCGGAAGTAGATGCGGTTGAAGAATTAACGATTCCGGCAGACCCAGATAAGTTGGGCCGCGTCTTTAATAATATTTTAAAGAACGCCGTTGCCTATAGCTCACCAAACAGCGTGATTTATTTACGGGCTCGTACAGAGAAAGACAACGCGATCATTACAATTGAAAACACGGGAAAGCCCATTCCCCCATCAAAACTGGAGCGTATCTTTGAAAAGTTTTACCGCTTAGACGCTTCAAGAGGTACACAAACAGGAGGAGCAGGGCTCGGACTAGCCATCTCTAAAGAGATTGTTGTTGCCCATGGTGGTACGATTTCTGCAACAAGTTCCGACAATAAAACGGTTTTTTCGGTTAGATTGCCTTTGAATTAAAAAACTTAAGAAAAAGTTAAGGTTTTACTCATTTTTTATTAAAAAACACCCTTCTTTTACATGGTTTAATACAATTATAGAGGAGGGTGTTTTACATGCGTTCATACACTGCAAAAGAAAAGATAGCAACAGCCATTGTGTTGGTTATTGTTGCTTGTACCTTATGGGTAATGGAGAGTTCCTACTCCTTCACGGGGGGGTTCAAATCAACTGACTCGTTTCAAAAAAATATACATAGTGAACATGGGATTTTAATGGAAAGGGGTACTGGAACCATTATCCATGAAAAAAATGCAGATGAACGGATGTATCCTGCTTCGTTAACGAAAATAATGACGGTCTTGGTTGCCATTGAACAGTCAGATGATCTAAATGAAGAAACAATCGTTACTGGAGAGATACACGCTCAGTTAAGCGGTACAAACGCTGCAATGGCAGGGTTTGCTTCGAATGAGCAAGTAGAGCTCATTGATTTAATGTACGGAGTGATGTTGCCTTCTGGTGCAGAAGCTTCACTGGCCCTGGCGACTTATCTAGCCGGTAACGAGACTTCCTATGTAAAACGAATGAATGAAAAAGCAAGTCAGCTTGGACTAAATGATACACACTTTACAAACGTGACTGGACTCCACGACACCAATCACTATACAACTAGTCGTGACATGCTCCTCCTTCTAAACGATGCGATGAACAATGACGTGTTTCGAAAAGTGTTCACCGCTGCGATCCATACAACTCAACCGAGTTTTTATCATCCTAACGGTTTAACCCTTACAAGTACGTTGTTTTCCAAAATCCCTGAAACGTCATTTTCCGATGGAGCCTTACTAGGCGGGAAAACTGGTTATACAAAAGAAGCAGGCTTGTGCCTCGCAAGCCTAGCGTTAATTAATGGCAAAGAGTATCTTCTAATTACTGCGCAAGCAAAGGGCAATCATCATACCGATCCTTATCATATTGAAGATGCTCTCTATGTATACGGGAACTTAATTAGAAATTAATGTTCTTGGAGAACTTCCTTCACTCTCTCTTCCTAATCATTACTCCCTCTTGAAGCTTTATTAATAACCCCCTTTCTTTTTTTGTAACAAGTCTGCTATAATAAAAGATTGTAGAACGATTATTTTTCGCAGCTTAAAAAAGCGAATGTACCTATAGCAGAATTCAAAAAATGAAGAGAGGGTTATTTATGGTAAAAGAATCAATTTACGGGCTCACGATGGAGCAGTTAACAAATTGGTTAACGGCGCGTGGCTTCAAAAAATTTAGAGCAACACAAGTATGGGACTGGCTCTATCGAAAAAGAGTGACGTCGTTTTCTGAGATGAACAATGTGAAGAATGACTGTTTATCTCTTTTAGAAGAACATTTTACGTTAGGAACGCTTGAGGAGCATGTGCGTCAAGAATCAAAAGACGGCACAATTAAGTTTCTTTTTAAGCTGCACGACGGCAATTTAATTGAAACGGTATTAATGCGTCATAAGTACGGGCTATCAGTCTGTGTGACGACTCAAGTTGGTTGTAATATCGGCTGTAGTTTCTGTGCAAGTGGACTACTTAAAAAGAACCGTGATCTATCAAGTGGAGAAATTGTTGAGCAAATTATGAAAGTCCAATTTCATCTTGACTCCAAAAAACAAGATGAGCGCGTCAGTCACGTTGTTGTAATGGGTATTGGGGAACCATTTGATAACTTTAAAAATACGGTTGATTTCCTTGATGTTATTAAAGATCACAAAGGACTTGCGATTGGTGCGAGACATATCACGGTATCAACAAGTGGTTTAGCGCACAAGATTAAAGAGTTTGCTGACCTTAAAAGCCAGGTTAATCTCGCCGTATCCTTACACGCGCCAAACGATGAGCTTCGCACAAGCATCATGAAGATCAACAAAGCATTTCCAATTGAAAAGTTAATGGAATCCGTTAACTACTATTTAGACAAAACAAATCGTCGCGTAACGTATGAATATATTTTAATTAAAGACGTGAACGACCACGAAAAAGAAGCGCTAGAGCTTGCTGAGCTTATCGGTGATAAGCGTCACCTTTCTTATGTGAACTTGATTCCGTACAATCCCGTTGATGAGCACGGCCAATATCAACGAAGCGAGCCAGAAGCCATTCGGACATTTTTTGAAACATTGAAGAAGAAAGGCATTAATTGTGGGGTTCGCTTAGAACAAGGAACTGACATCGATGCAGCTTGTGGGCAACTACGAAGCAAGCAAGAGAAGAAGAAAGAAAAAGCAGTTTAATGAAGAACCCTTTTTTTAGCAGTAAGCTAAAAAAGGGTTCTTTTTATGTTTGAAATGTAGAAAAGTGTGGGAAAGTAAATATGTTGGGATAACTATTGATGTGATTCCTAAATAAAGACAAGGGGGAGATCAGTTGAAAAACAACACATTAACGCTCGTATTTTGGGTATCACTTGCAATTGCAAGTGTGTTTATTTTATGGGGCATCTTTTTACCTGAGAATGTCGATGCCGTTTTAGGACTTATTGATGGATTTTTAGCATCGAATTTTGGCTGGGTTTATATCCTGGCAACAACTGCCTTTGTTTTACTTGCTCTCTTTTTAGTATTTGGTCCTTTTGGGAAAATTAGACTTGGAAAGCCAGATGAAAAGCCAGAGTACAGTTATTTTACGTGGTTTGCATTTTTGTTTACTGCTGGAATGGGTGTAGGGCTTGTTTTCTTTGGTATTGCAGAACCATTGACTCATTTATATAGCCCGCCTTCTGCAGAAGCAAATACCATTGTAGCAATGGCAGAATCAATGCAATATACGCTGTTTCATTGGGGATTTCACCCTTGGGCTACATATGCGATTGTTGCGCTAACTCTTGCTTATTTTAAATTTAGGCATGACGCGCCAGCGCTCATCAGTTCTGCTTTCACTCCACTGTTGGGAAAACGAGCACAAGGCGGACTTGGTCACAGCATTGATATTTTAGCTGTATTTGCAACTATTTTTGGCGTTGCTACTTCACTTGGTTTAGGGGCTTCTCAAATTACAGCAGGATTGAGCTACAGTTTTAATGGAATTGAGAATAGCACAGTGACGAATCTCATTGTTATTGGAATAGTAACGGTTCTTTTCTTACTATCGGCAGCAACGGGTTTAGATAGAGGAATTCGTTATTTAAGCTGGACAAACATTGTGGTAGCTATAGTGTTAATGATCTTCGTCTTTTCGTTAGGTTCAAGTGTTCGCATGATTGAGACGTTCTCTACTACAATGGGAAATTATCTGCAAAACTTGCCGAGCATGACATTTGGAATGAATGCATTTACTGGAGATCGAGAGTTTCTCAATGATTGGACGCTGTTTTATTGGGCATGGTGGATTGGCTGGTCTCCTTTTGTTGGAACATTTATCGCCCGTGTTTCTCGAGGAAGAACGATTCGGGAATTTGTTATCGGTGTTACCGCAATACCGGTTATTTTCAGTGCGATCTGGTTTTCTATTTTTGGAGTCGCAGGTATGGAGGCGGATGCTTCGCAAGGAGGCGGGTTGTACCAACTTATTGCTGATCAAGGAAATGAAGTCGCACTGTTTGCATTTCTAGAGTCCTATCCATTTAGTATCGCTATCATTGGAATCGCCGTACTCTTAATTGCTTCGTTCTTCATTACATCTGCTGACTCGGCAACATTAGTATTAGGGATGTTGACAACAGGCGGTCGATTAAACCCAAAAACAAGTGTGAAAATTATTTGGGGCTTAATTCTTGCAGGAACGGCAGCAGCGTTACTGCTTTCAGGAGGATTACAAGCGCTTGAGATGGCCATGCTCATTGCAGCCTTCCCATTTGCGATTGTAATTGTACTCATGAGCGTTTCATTGTTAAAGGCACTTAGTAGTGAATACGACATTCTTCGTTTAGAGAATAAACATAAAGAATGGGACCCGAATTTTCAAAAAGAATCCCAGCAAGAGCTTGAAGTAATGCGGGAGGAATTTGATAAAAATATCCCAGATGGTGATCTCTCTGAAGAGACAAATGATCAGAAATAAATACAGACAAAGAGGACAGCGTAATCGCTGCCCTCTTTGTCTAGTTAAAATTGCAAATCAACAACCATCACTTCAGAGCGACTGCCAATTCGAAGCGCCGGCCCCCAAAACCCGAATCCAGAGGTTGTAAATGAATGAAGCTGATCAAATTGTTTGTAGCCCCAGTCATTTTCGTAAAGCTGTTGAGTAATCAAGTGTCCTGGCCATAGCTGAGCACGATGGGTGTGTCCTGATACAATTAAATCAACACCGCTGTCCCTTGCCTCAGAAATGTCCCGAGGCTGATGATCAAGCATAATAATTGGGAGTGCTGAACTTGTTTCTTCAATTAACTCCTCAATCGAAAGTCGGTCAGGATCGGTAAAGTCTTTGCGACCGACAATGGTTAGCAGTCCATTAACGTCAACTTGCTGATCCATTAAGAAGTGGATGCCTATTTCTTGAAATTCATCTTTCAATAACAGCAAATCACCTCCGTAATAATCGTGATTGCCTGGTACAACGAACACTCCAAGAGGTGAATCAATTTCTTCAAATAAAGCAACTAAATTTTCTTCCATAAACGTATCAATTGTATTATCAATAATATCACCGGCAAGCAGCACGAGGTCAGGCGCTTCGTCTTTAACAACATCTACAAAGCGCTGCACATGTTTTTCACCAATCTGGTTACCGATATGCAAGTCGGCAGCAAGCAAGACGCGTAGTTCTTCCGATTGGACAGACCGGCTCTCGTTGTTAAGCGCTACTTCATAGTGCCGAACTACTGGCGACCAGGCATTAAACGACCCATAAATAAGAACAAAGGTAAACAGGGCAGAAAATGTGTATCCAAGCGTAAGGAGAACAGCCTTCTTTTTCTTGGATAAAAAATAAATGATGTTTGCGATTGGCAGCAGGAACAAGCTGTAGGCGAACAGTGCCAGCCAATAACCACCAACGAGCTCAAGCCAAGCGAATGGTACGAAGTAAGAAAGTATGTATGCACTTGCTAAAAATGAAAGAACAAAGAAGTAACTTTTTTTATAAGGGAATGAGAAACTTGTATTAAGCCAACGCCAGCCGTTATAACTGACATAAAAACAGGCGAGTGCATAGATGAGTAAAGCGAGAGTCGCAGTAAGTATGGTTGTCATAAAAAGAATCCCCTTTTAGTGAGTACTGATTAGCTCTATCATATCACGCACAAGAAAATGATGGATATTAATAAACAAATTGGATTTCTGGCTGTAGGTAAGGGAGCTATCGCTTGATCTTGCTTTAGACGACTCAGATTGCTTATGATAAGAAGAGTGTTCGTACGAAGAAAGGAATGCCAGCAGATGAATCAACTAGCAAAAACAGATCAATCCCAATGGATGATTACATGTGAGGGATTAAATAAATACTTTGGTGAATTACATGTGTTAAAAGATGTTTCGATTAAGGTCAAGCAAGGTGAAGTTCTCTGTATCTTAGGACCATCAGGCTCAGGAAAATCGACTTTTATTCGAACATTAAACGGAATTGAATCGATTAACTCTGGAACGATTACTGTCGATCAGAAGAAACTCACCCATAAACAAAAAGATATTGACGCGATCAGAAAAGAAACAGGGATGGTTTTTCAACAGTTTAATTTATTTCCGCATATGACGATTAAACAAAACATTATGCTCTCTCCTGCTGTTGTGCGTAAGTGGTCAAAAGTAAAAGCGGAACAAAAAGCCGAGTCTTTACTCAAACGAGTTGGAATTTATGAGCAAGCAAATAAGTTTCCAAGTCAATTGTCTGGAGGGCAACAGCAGCGTGTGGCGATTGCTCGGGCGCTGGCAATGGAGCCGAAAGTAATGTTGTTTGATGAACCGACATCCGCGCTTGATCCAGAGATGATTAAAGAAGTGCTAACTGTTATAAAAGAGCTTGCTCAAACGGGGATAACTATGCTAGTTGTAACCCATGAAATGAACTTTGCAAGAGAAGTAGCGGACAGAGTCGTATTGTTTGATGAAGGATGTATAGTTGAAATGGGTACGCCAGAAAATTTATTTGAGCGACCTCAACATGAGCGCACGAAATTGTTTTTATCAAAAATTTTATAATCTGTGAAGACGGTTTCTTGCGAGGGTAGAGAGACTATGATAGGTTAAAAAAGAGAACAGAATAATTACCACTAGGGGTGCTTTAAGTAGCTGAGAGAGGATTTGCCTTAACCCTTAATGACCTGATCTAGTTAAAACTAGCGGAGGGAAGTGGGCATCGATCAATAGCCATGGATTATGCCACTTTCTTTGAGTAGAAAGTGGTTTTTTGTTCAATAAAATGTAGAGGAGCAAAACAATGACTTTTTCAAAACGCATACGAGAGCGGGCAGATTCAATTTGGGCAGCTAGTCATCAACATCCGTTTGTACAAGGGATTGGTCATGGAACACTGCCGTTAGATTCATTTAAATATTACATGCGTCAGGATTATAAATACCTAATCGACTATGCGCGGGTAATGGCTTTAGGAAGTGTACTTGCGCCTGATCTAAACACAATGTCAGGCTTTGCAAAAGCTCTAGATGAAACGCTAAATACAGAAATGGAGCTGCACAGATCGTACGCAGCAAGGCTCGGAATCTCCCGACAAGAGCTTGAAGAAACGGTCCCTGGTCCTGTAACGCTAGCATATAGTGGAGTGATGATGGCGGAAGCTCAGAAAGGATCGATTGCTGAATTAATTGCTTCCATTCTACCTTGTGCGTGGAGTTACTATGAAATTGGAACGGAACTTGCAAAAATTCCTGGAGCTACTGAACATGAATACTATGGCGAGTGGGTTAAGATGTATGCTTCTAAAGAGTTTGGGGCAATTGCCGAATGGTTAATCGAAACGCTTGACGGTCTAGCTGAGTCAAAGTCTGAAGAAGAGCTAAACCGAATTGAGCAGATCTTCCTAAATACGAGCAGGTATGAATATATGTTCTGGGATATGGCTTACCACCAGCAAAGCTGGCCGGTTGAATAAAGACGTTTTAAGACTGTTTACTATTAGTTCTAGCAAAAAAGCCACTCTTAGAGAGCGGCTTTTTTCTGTAAATGAAACGCTTTTTGAGGCGCGTCATTGGTTTGTTTTGGGGGCTTCCCGAGAAACCAAGGAAAACGATTAAACAGGAATATGAATGGAATTGTAAGCAATACAGTGGTTGCTGTAAACAGAATCGTCCACGGCAATGTATTCGCAACGCTTAAATCAATTCCTAATCCGTAATGAAAGACAGCGCGAACAACGTTTAGTATCGGCATATGCAAGACAAGAATAACAATTGAATTTTTGCCGAGGAATAAAAGCGAACGAGAATGATCGATTTTTTGAACAAAGAGCAAGAATGCCGTAATTCCTATTAGCGCTGCTAAATAGAAATAGAACCCATCTCCTATAATATTTGCGCGCATATCAATTCGTTCTGCATTTAATGACTGCACTGTGTATACAAGAAGAAACAGCACGGTTACAACAGGTATTGTCATTCTCCATGAGAGACTGCTCCAGATCTGTTTCGTTTTATAGCCAAGACCATAAAAAACAAGAGCAGTTAAAGCAACAAAGCCATTCCATGGTAAAGCGTACTCAAGAAACGTCGTCGCATATCCTGCAACCCCTATGAAAAGAATAAAGAACCATAAGCCTTGTCCTTTGCTTACTTTATGATAAAGAAAGAATACAAGCTCAACAACGAATAAACAGGTTAAAAACCAGATTGCTGGATTGTAAGTCAAGCCATAATTTTCAGGTGTGGAAATTAGGATGCCTGACAATGGATCAACTGGATTAACCCCTTCACCTGGTGAAAAGGAGAAATGTCGGACGATAAAATACCAAAATACATAAGAAAGCGCTGAAAAGAAAAAGTAGGGCAATAAGAGCGATCGAGCTTTCTTTTTTATAAATGACCATGTGCTGATGCTTTTCGGACGAAAAACCGCACCGGATAAATAGAAGAATAAAGGCATATGGAATGCAAATAAAAAGGCTTTGAGTTCAGGGTTCATGGGAGCGTGGCTCATGACAACAAGAAGAATACCTAAGCCTTTTGCCACGTCTATCCAATTTAATCTCTGCTCCATATTAAGTCACGTCCTTTCTCATCTGTGATGACTGTGTAATAGAGTATACACGGATGATGGGAAGACGAAACCTTGTTAAGTAAACTTACATAGAGCTAGGGAACTGTGCAGGAAGATCAAGATGTTTTGCCATAGTTTTCGTTAAGTATTACAGGAAAAGAGATCTAGTTGTTACGTTTGTAATAAGAGGATAATGTCCTTAACATCTCGTTCCTCATTATCTTTTTTGCGTTTTGCTAGAAAATAGTTGTGATAAATCCCCGCTTTTTCGAAAGTGACCAGCGCTGAGACCGGTATAGCGCTTAAATACTTTATGGAAGTAGTTATCGTCTTGAAAACCAACTTCTTGAGAGATGCGTTTAATCGGGCGATTGGTATGGATTAACATGGAACAGGCTTTGCGAATCCGTAATTCGCTGACAAAGTTCATCGGCGACCGATTTAATTGACTTTTAAATAAGCGAATTAAACTGTAGCGGGAGATTCCAATTTCGCCAGCAATCTCATCAAGAGAAAGGGGTAAATGATAGTTTGCTTCAATATAGGTGATCGCCTGTTGATAGTAATAAGAATCACCCTTTGGTATTTCTTCAGATAGAACGCGAAAGCATTCTAGTAGAAATTGGTACCCTTGGGCTGCAGCTAGATAAGGATCTCGAAGCCGGTCGGCTTGGGTTTCCGCATAGATAGAAAAAAGCGAACGAATTAACGATGAATCGATCGGCAACGAAAAAACAGGGCCTGAGTAGCGCGTCAGGCGGTGACAAATATCTTCAACCGTTGGTCCTTGAAGTGCAATATAAATGAACTCCCACGGTTCGGTTGCGTGTTTTGGGTAATAATAGCGATGAGATCCTGGCACAGATACGAGAAAAGCTTGGTTTTGTGTTAATTCATACGTTTTTTCCGAGATCTCTAACATGCCTTTTCCAGCTAGAGTATATTGGAAGATCAATGTATTGTGGTCAACGTAGCGTGTGCGACCATCCCAGTAATAATGGGGGTTCATTTGAACTTCCCACCCTATGTTCCACATGCTTAACAAACCCGTTTCAGGTAAAAATTGAAACGTGAATGAATGTGCGCCTCTCGTAAAAGCTGGTTTTTCGTCCATAATCAAACGCCTCCTAAGTCAATTAGTGGAACAACCGACTCGCAATAAATTACCCTTTATCGCAAAAATCTTACCAATTAAAAATGACTTCTTTCATCGTATAATGAGAGAAAGACATTTGTTTTATCTAAATATTTACCCTATTTTCATAGTATAACTTGAAAACGATTACAATCAAATAGGAGGATAACAAAATGAAGAAAAGCATGGAGTATGGACTTGTCTCAACGATGGCGATTGCATTACTAGCAGGCTGTAATCAAGGTTCATCAGGTGGGGAAGATGTGGTTGAACTTTCCTTCTCTGCATGGGGGAATCCTGCCGAATTAGAAGTGTATAATCGCGCTGTTGATGCCTTTAATGAAGAACAGGATGAAATTCAAGTGACGTTAACAGGTATTCCAAATGACAACTATTTTCAAACGTTAACAACACGGCTTCAAGGCGGGCAGGCACCGGATGTGTTTTATGTTGGGTCTGAGAACATGTCTACTTTAATCGCCAACGGCACAATTGAACCGATGTCTGACTTCATGGGAACAGATGAGTCATACGTTCAAGAGTCTGAATTTACTGACGATATTTGGGGTCCGTCCAAACAAGATGAGATTGTTTACGGATTACCGGTTGATTGCAATCCAATCTTGATGTACTACAATAAAACGTTGCTTGAAGACGCAGGTATTGAGTCGCCGCAGACGTATTTTGAGCAAGGCAATTGGAATTGGGATACGTTCGCAGAAATAACCGGGAAGCTAAAGGAAGCGGGAAATCATGGTTATGTGCAAGAAAGTGGCCACGGCAATCTCATTAACTGGGTATGGACCAACGGTGGCAACTTTGCTACGGATGATGCAATTGTCGCTGATACGGATGAGCTTACACTTGAAGCGTTTGAATATGTGGATGAGATGGTTCAGGCTGGTAACTTTACCTATGCTGGAACAATGCCAGATGGCCAAGGCATTGAGGGAATGTTCATGACGAATTCTGTCGGTTTCGTTTCTGCTGGACGCTGGCTCACGCCAATGTTCTTGCAAACAAGTCTGGATTTTGATTATATTCCTTTTCCATCTAACACGGGTGAGCCAATTGAAACGGCAACAATCGCAACCGCTTACATGGCTGCTAACTCTAAGAGTGAACACGTAGAGGAAGCGCAGAAATTCATCTCATATTACACGTCAATGGAAGGTCAACGTGTTCGTCTTGATGGCGAAGGAAATGCCGTTCCATCTGTTGAAGGTATTGATGATATTGTGCTCAATCAGGATAGACCAGAACACGGTCAGTACTTGCTCGACGCGAGAAGCGTAGGCAGAGTCATTAATTACGAATTTACATCGCCGGGTTTAAATAATGATCTTGATGAAATTTATGAGTTGATGCTGCTAGGTGATATGACTGGAGAAGAAGCTTTAGATGAAGCAAGCAGGGTGGCAAAAGCAGCTTTAGACGAATAATAGAAAAGCCAGAGGAGCTGTAGCTGGGCTTCTCTGGCGCTAAATAAGGAGGGATACGCATGTATTCAAAGCGAGAGAAATGGTGGGGTTATGCATTTATCGCCCCGCAAATGATTGGAATGGTGTGCTTCTCGCTGCTCCCACTTCTGTTTGCTTTAATGATTAGCTTTATGCAATGGGACGGATTTGGTGAACGTACATTTATCGGATTTGAAAACTATATTACGCAATTTCAAGACCCGAATTTCACGACAGCGTTACGTAATACGACGATCTATTCGTTGATGGTTATACCTGGTGGAATTATTGCAGCAATGCTTGCTGCGCTTGCGTTAAACAAAGTAAAAGGGAAAGATTTTTATCGAATGTTCTTCTTTATGCCAGTTGTCACAAGCTCCGTATCTATTGCGGTAATCTGGATGTGGCTGTTAAACGGTGACTTCGGCTTGATTAACCAGCTTCTTGCGATTGTAGGGATCGATGGGCCAAACTGGCTTACTGACCGTAACTTGGTGCTGCCTTCTATTGCGATGCTCAGCATTTGGTGGGGCTTAGGTACGAATATGGTTATTTTTTTAGCCGGACTACAGGGAATCTCAAGGAGTTATTATGAAGCTGCTGAAATCGATGGTGCAACAGGTTGGCAGAAGTTCCGGCACATCACGTTTCCGCTCTTGTCGCCAACGACATTCTTTGTCGCGATCATGACCGTGATTGGCTCGTTTCAAGTATTTGACCAAGCATACGTTATGACACAAGGTGGTCCTGGTAAAGCTAGCTACACCTTGGTTCTTCATATTTTTGATGAAGCCTTCACACGTCAGTCATTTGGTACAAGTACATCAGCAGCAATGATTCTGTTTATCATTATTTTAATCTTTACATTGATTCAGTTTACGGTTTCAAGAAAGTGGGTGCATTATGAAGACGGCGGTCGATAAGCAAGTTCATTATCAAAAACCAAAAAAGAAGCTTCGGCTCTCGCGCATTTTGCTCCATTTTGCCTTGATTGTTGGTTCGCTTGTCATGGCTGGTCCATTCATTTGGATGGGGCTAAGCAGTTTGAAATCATTTGAGCAAATGTTTGCAATACCACCTGAATTCATTCCGAGTCCAGTTATGTGGAGTAACTTTACTGATTCACTACAGGCAATGCCCTTTGGAAGAGCATACTGGAATAGTTTTTATATCTCCACGATCGTTGTGGTGAGCCAAGTAGTGACCTGCTCGATGGCCGCTTATGCTTTTGCAAAATTGAAGTTTCCTGGATCTAAGGTGTTGTTTATTGCCTTTCTTGCAACGATGATGGTACCGATGCAGGTTACACTCATTCCTCTTTACTTGATTATGGATGGGCTAGGCTGGGTGAACACGCATTTATCAATCATCGTGCCTAATGCGTTGTTTAATGCTTTTGGTGTGTTTTTATTGCGCCAGTTTATGCTTGGAATTCCAAAGGAGATGGAAGAAGCTGCCGTTATTGACGGAGCAAACCCAGCGTTTATTTACTTGAGAATTATGGTGCCTCTTATTAAACCGGCACTTGCGGCATTTGGGATCTTCTCATTTATTGGAATTTGGAACAACTTCATCCAACCGCTTACATTTTTAAGCGATACGGACTTATTCACGGTCCCACTTATGTTAGCAATGTTTAAAGGGTTATACGTAACGCAGTGGCCGCTTTTAATGGCAGGTGCAACGATCTCGGTTGTTCCGGTATTAATTGTTTACTTCTTTGCGCAACGTCAAATTATTGAAGGAATCGCTCTAACAGGCGTTAAAGGATAGTCATAGGAGGAGATGAACATTGTCTGTAGATGTTCATCTTTTTTGTGTCCATTCTTGATTTTTAGTAACGAACGGGCAATAGTAAGAGGAGGAATGAATGCTTGGGGGTACGAACAAATGAGAGAGAAGATTCTTGTAGTTGATGATGATGCTTCCATCCGTGACGTAATAAAACGCCAGCTAGAGTTGAATGACTACCATGTCGTAGAAGCGAAGCATGGAGAAGAGGCCTTAGATCTACTGGCAGAAAATGAAATTGATTTAGCGGTTGTGGACTTAATGATGCCTTTTTTAGATGGATATGAGCTTTGTAAAGAAATCCGAACAGATTTTGACATACCAATTCTGATCTTATCAGCTAAAGATCAGCTGCTGGATAAAGAAAAAGCGTTTATAGTCGGAACAGATGATTATCTAACAAAACCGTTTGAACCGAAAGAATTAATTTTTCGCATAAAAGCATTGCTGCGTCGCTATCTAAGAGAACAAGTAGAACGACGAACGGTTGGCCAAACAACAATCGATCGTACTAGTTACGAAGTCATTATTCATGATCATGTCCTGATGCTTCCTTTAAAAGAATTTGAGCTACTAGATTACTTAGCGAGTCAGCCGGGGCGAACGTTTACACGGACGCAGTTAATTGACCGTGTGTGGGGAATCGATTTTGCTGGTGATGAACGTACCGTAGATGTCCATATTAAGCGTTTAAGAGAACGATTGAACGGGAAAAATTCTGGACTAATGATTGAAACGATACGGAGCGTAGGGTATAAAGTTGAGGTGCAGGATTGAAAACATTGTATGTGCGAATTGTTCTTACAACGCTTGCTGTGATGGCACTTAGTAGTCTCGTTTCGTTTCTGTTGACGAATGTATATTACCAACTTTATTTAAAACCCGAGAATGCAGAGCGCTTAACGGAAATAGCGACTGAAGTACAAACGTTTGTCAGCGCAACCGACGTAGAAGCGGAACTGTACTTGACGCATCTTGGCGAACTCGGTTATCAACTAGCTATTTTTGATGAACAAAGCCTTAAGCCAGTCTTTTATGGAGAGGCGTTTCGAGAGCAAACGTTACAGGCGTCGAATGTGCAAGAGGTGTTAGCGGGCGGCACGTATTCTGGAGTTTCTAAAAATGAAGGGCAATTATTCGTAACAGGCTTCTTTAACAACGAGCTTAGCAATTCAATTGGTGTCCCAATTACGATTAATAATGAAACGTATGCCCTCTTTATTCGACCAAGCATTGAGCAGCAGCTTGGCGAATTCCGCGAGTTTTTAGCAATTTTGATTACGTTTATCATTCTTTTTAGTATTTTACTGGTGTTTGTTTCCACTCGGTATATCGTGTCGCCGATTGAACAACTTACGAGAGCAACAAAGAGGTTGAGTAAAGTACAGTTCGACGTTGTTCTACCGACGAATCGTAAAGATGAGATTGGACAACTGGCATTGCAATTTTCGAAAATGATGAAGGAATGGCAACAGTTAGAGGGGATGCGACAAGAATTTGTCGCAAATGTATCTCATGAAATTCAGTCTCCTTTAACAACCATTCAAGGGATGACTACGGCACTTGCTGATAAGGATTTAAGCATCAAACAGAAAGCGTATTATCTTGAACAAATTAACCTTGAATCAAAGCGATTGTCATCACTTAGTCGCCAGTTATTAACGCTTGCGTCTTTAGAAAACAGTGGTCCTGAGATGTCAGAGGTTTCTCTCAATCAACAGTGGAAGGAGGTTTTTCAGGCGACGGCTTTCAAGTGGCGTGAAAAAGAGCTATACATTGAAAGTGATTTGCCAAGTCTCGAGGTTTCAGCAGATGCGCAGCTTCTCTATCAAGTCTGGCTTAACTTATTTACTAATGCGCTGAAATTTTCTCATCACGGCGGTACTATTTCCATTGAAGGTAGGCGAACTAGCTCTCATACCGAAATAAAGATAACGGATAACGGACAAGGCATTAGTGAAGCCGCACAACCGTATATCTTTGAACGATTTTTTAAAGAAGATCAAGCAAGAACAAGTGAGAAGTCAAACAATGGTCTTGGGTTAGCAATTGTCGCTAAAATCGTAAAGCTTCATGGCGGCACCATTGACGTGACAAGTGAGAAAGGAAAAGGAGCAATGTTTATTGTGCGATTGCCCCATGAAAAATGATCATTCGAATATCACTCGAGCACCCTTTATGTATAAAGCGTTTTGTATTCTTCGTCTGTCAGTACTTCAACGACATTTGACCAGTGAAAAACAGTCGCAATAAACTCTGGAACATCGAGCTGCGGCATCTCATAAACGTCACCATTATTAACAGAAGAGACGGCTTCTTCGAGGTATGTGACTTTATAACCTAACATATGCGAGGCAACGGTTGTAAACATGCAGCAAAATTCGGCGTTAAAGCCGGTTATAAATAAGTGTGTAACGTTTTCTGCTTCTAAAGCAGCTTGCAGTGATGTTTGATAAAAAGCATTTGGCGTTTCTTTTTTGATGATTTGCGTCGCATAAGGTACAAGTGCCTCTACGAGTGAGGCACTTGTTTTTTGCTCATAAAATGGACTTGTTTCATCCTGTGATACATGTTTTAAGAAAATCACCGGGGATTGGTCTTGTTGGAATTGCTCGCATACTTTTGCAATAAGCGAGACTTCTTTAGCGAAGTCACCTTGTGAAATGAGGCCAACTTGAACATCAATAACGAGTAAAGCTTTCAATCAGTACAACTCCTTTCCTTGTTAAGATAAGCTATCCTCCTGGCGTTGTGCCAAAAAATCAACAACTGTCTGGTTAAGTTGATTTTGTGCTCTGTCCTGAACAGAGACGGAAGCGGAATCTTTTTCGTTATTGCCGATAATGAACAGATAAGGAACTTTCTCTTTCTTTGCTTTGCGAATTCTCGCTTTAAAGGATTGATCCGGTTTTTCTAGTTCAACTCGAACACCGGCAGCCTTTAATGTTTCTTGAACAGATTGTGCGTAATCGAGATGAGATTCGTGGATTGGAAGAAGCACAACTTGCACTGGTGCAAGCCAGTACGGGAAGGCACCTTCATAATGTTCAATTAAAACTGCCATAAACCGCTCAATAGCTCCATATATCGCGCGGTGAATTAAAATCGGTGTTTGTTGTTGATTCTCACTATCAATGTAGGAACAGTTGAATTTTTCCGGCATTTGAAAATCTAATTGGATTGTTCCGCACTGCCAGCTTCTTCCTTTTGAATCCTTAAGATGAAAGTCAATTTTTGGTCCATAAAAGGCACCGTCGCCTGGATTTAACTGATAATCGATCGTTTTTGCTTTTAAAACGGATTCGAGTGCTCTCTCTGCAAGTGACCACTGTTCGTCTGAACCCATCGAGTTAGGGGGGCGAGTAGAGAGCTCAACATGGTAGTCAAAACCAAAGTGGCTGTAAACCTGCTCAACGAGCTTTATGACGTTTGCAAGCTCTTCTTCAATTTGATCAAGCCGAACAAATAAATGAGCATCATCTTGCGTAAAGGAACGGACGCGTAACAACCCGTTCAAAGAACCAGACTGTTCATAACGGTGAACAAGGCCAAGTTCAGCATAGCGTACAGGCAGTTCTTTATAGCTTCTTCTTTTTTGATTATACAATAAGACCGCGCCAGGACAACTCATTGGTTTTAAGGCATAGGAGTGCTGATCAACTTGTGAGAAGAACATGTTTTCATGATAATGATCCCAATGTCCTGATTGTTCCCAAATATGCTGCTTCATCATGATGGGTGTACGAATTTCTTCGTAGCCGTTTTGTTGATGCAGTGATTTCCATAAGGACTCTAATTCATTACGAATGACCATCCCTTTTGGTAAAAAGAAAGGCATACCTGGAGCTTCTTCAAGCGTCGTAAATAACTGTAATTCCTGCCCAATTTTTTGGTGATTCTGTTCTTGTTCCATCATTTTTTCTCCTCCTCAAACGAATAAAAGACCACACTCATCCCAATACAAGGGACGTGTGTGGTCGTGGTTCCACCCTACTTTTACAATGCGTCGAAAGGCATTGCTCTTAAACGAGATAACGGTACGACCGAGTGCGCATTTCCGCACACTAGCTTCAAGGTGGTACTACATGAATTCAAACACAAGGTTTGCAGCCGAGACCTCGTTCTCTGTCGAATGAATAATCATGAAGCATATCCTCTTCAACGCTTTTTTTTCCTTAACAATCAATAAAAAAGACCACACCCATCCCTGTACAAGGGACGTGTGTGGTCGTGGTTCCACCCTAATTCTTACAATGCAATAAAGCAGTGTTCTTAAGCGAGATAACGGTTCGACCGAGTACGGATTCTCCCCGTACTAGCTTCAAGGTGGTAATCTAAAAGGGTTTTCTTCAAGGTTCTCAGCCAATGACCTTGATTCTCTGCTTAAGAAAACGAGCTTTTACATCATGTCCTTCATAAATGCGTTTGCTTATTTTTTAGAAGTATAAGCGATGAAAAAAGAAATTGCAACTCTCTTTTTAAACTTGTGAAAGCTTTGGTTTTAATTTTGAGAGGAAGAAAACGGTCATAATCATTAAAGATAGAGCTATTAAGAACACGAGCGAGCTTCCTGTAATTCCAGCCAGAATAAACGTGACAAAGGCAATCAAGCCATTCATTACGGCATAAGGAAACTGCGTCTTAACATGATCAACATTGTCGCAACCTGCGCCAGTCGAAGATAAAATGGTTGTATCAGAAATAGGTGAGCAATGATCACCAAAGATCCCGCCTGAGAGAACCGCACCAATACAAACGGCCAGATGGGCATCAAGACCAAAAGCCATTGGAATAGCAAAGGGCATCATAATCGCAAACGTTCCCCACGAAGTGGCTGTTGCTAAAGAAATACAAACAGCAACAATAAACAAGATTGCTGGAACGAGATAGCTCGGTACGCTGTCCTGAAGAAGTTCAATGACGTAATTAGCGGTCCCCATTTCACTAATGACCGTTCCAAGCGCCCATGCGAGAACAAGTGTTGCCAGAACAAATACCATTTTCTGCATTCCCTTTGTATAAAGCTCAAAAGCCTCTGAAAAACGCTTTACTCTTAAAAGAACCATCAGACCGATAAGAACGATACTAGCAAACAGATAAGCGGTGCTTAAGGCAACGCGAAAATCTCCCCCAGCAACGGGTTCAAACGGGAAACCATATGTATACAAAAGACCGAATAGAGTAATAAACAGCGTGAGTAATGGGAGCCAAATAAGAATGGCATAACTTTTTTGATTCTCATCGATTTTTTCGCTGTATCGGAGTGGGCGAGAGTTTTTCCAATAAAGTTCACCTGTTTCTTCAACCCTTTTTTCAGCTCGTGCCATTGGACCAAAATCTAGCTTTGTTAACGCAATTAACGGAACGATCGATACGGCTAAAATTGGATATAGTTGAAAAGGAATCACCTCTAGAAATACTGTAAACTCCGACATGTCGGAACCGATGTTTTCAAATTCCTGGCGTATCAAGCCCATAATGTATACACCCCAACCAATAAACGGAATCATAACGGCTAAGGGAGAAGCGGTTGAATCAATAATCCACGCCAGTTTTTCACGAGAAATCTTTGCTTTATCAAAAATCTTTTCAAAAATAGGTCCAACAATTAGCGGAGAACCTAGATCGGAGAAGAAAATCATTAGTCCACCAAACCAGGCGGCCATTTGTGTTTTTGCTTTTGTTGTTAAGAAGCGGACAGCTTGTTGTGCTAAAGCAGCAGATCCCCCAGACTTCTCTATTAAACCAACAAACCCACCAATAAATAGGAGTAAAACAAGTACGGCTGCATTATAGCTGTCCGTTAATTGAGGGAATAAATATTCACCGATTGTCTCAGTTGTCGCAGTGATCGGATTTCCACTAGTTAATAAAAGAACGCCTGCAAACAATCCTGTGAATAGTGAAACGAGTACATTTTTTGTAATAATGGCTAATCCAACCGCTAAAAGGGGCGGAATTAGTGAAATAAAGCCCATATGTTCGATGATCATCACCCTCACTTCTTAGTTGTTCGTCTTTTTTATTTTTAAAAATTTGTTTTTGGTATAAATTTATAATTATGCATGTATATGAATATATCATAAATTGATGATTAGAGCGATGACTTTTTATTTTTTTGAAATGCGAACGCAAAACGTAGATAATCCCTCATTCCTTGCTATACTATTGGTAACATAATTAGAAGTGAGGTCTATGATATGAAAAAACAATTGATTGAGCGCTTAACAAAATATGCACAAGTCAACACGCAGTCATCTGAGGAAAGTACAACGGTTCCAACAACAACTGGCCAATTAGAGCTTGGCCAAATGCTCGTAAATGAATTAAAGGAATTAGGGTTAACGGAAGTAACAATTGATGAGAACGGCTATGTTATGGCAACTCTTGAAAGCAACTCCGAGAAAGAGGTTCCTGTTGTGGGTTTACTAGCCCACTTGGATACAGCGACTGATTTCACCGGGGAGAACGTCAAGCCGCAAATCCATGAATATCAAGGGGGAGACATTAAGCTTAATGATGAAATTACGTTATCGCCAAAACAATTCCCTGAGCTAGAGTCATACAAAGGACAAACATTAATGACGACAGATGGTACAACTCTACTTGGCGCAGATGACAAAGCAGGCATTGCAGAGATTATGACAGCACTGGATTATCTAATTACTCATCCTGAAGTGAAACATGGAAAAATTCGAGTCGCTTTTACGCCTGACGAAGAGATTGGTAGAGGACCAAGTCACTTTGATGTGGCGGCATTTGGCGCTGATTTCGCCTATACACTGGATGGAGGTCCACTTGGAGAGTTTCAATTCGAAAGCTTTAATGCAGCGGCTGCTAAAGTATCGTTTCAAGGCGTAAGTACGCACCCTGGAACAGCAAAGAACAAAATGGTTAACGCGATGAAGCGGGCAATGGAGTTTCATGCGCAGCTGCCAGCGGAGGAATCACCTGAATTTACTGAAGGCTACGAAGGGTTTTATCATCTATTAGGAATGACTGGCGATACCGATTTTGCTGAACTGAAGTTTATTATCCGCGATTTTGATCGCAAACAGTTTGCAGCTAGAAAAGCGAAGATGGAAGCGATTGTTAGACAGATGCAGGATAAGCATGGAAAAGACAATGTTTCCATTGAAATTAGAGATCAGTATTACAATATGCGTGAGAAAGTCGAACCGCAAAAAGAGATCGTTGAGTATGCGCTTGATGCCATGAAACAATGCGAGATTGAACCAATAGTGGGACCAATTCGTGGTGGAACAGACGGGTCCCAGTTATCGTATAAGGGGTTGCCTACCCCGAATCTTTTTACCGGTGGACAGAATTATCACGGACGCTATGAATACATTTCAATTGACCATATGAAAAAAGCGGTTCAGGTCATTACAACGCTTGTTTCTCTAGTTGAAGAGCGTGCTTAAACCGTCAGAAGGAGGTTTTTATGAACGTCATTACGTATAAGAGCAGTCACTCTTTTTATGAAGATGTCCGTTGTATGCTTGAGCAGAACTTACTAGAAAACAATTTGCTCATCGGCCTCCTCTTGCAATCAATGAAAAATGGCAATGAACCGCTCTTAATGGCGGTCGCGTATAAAGATACTATTCCGGTTTTGGCTTGTCTGCAAACAATTCCTGAGCAAGCAATTGTCGCCTTTGACATAAAACAACCTTCACTTGACTATAAGCCGTTGGCAGAGCTACTTGCGAAAACAAAAATTGAAAGAGTGATCGGATTAAAGCGTGAGACGATGCGATTAGCTGAGACGATAGCGGAGGAACGGAATACGACAACAAGCGTGCATATGCAACAGCGGCTTTACACATTAAAAGAGGTCAGCCATACAGAAGCACATAAAGGAACATTAGTGAAGATGACTCCGGAAAACCTGCCGCTAATTACAGAGTGGATTTCTGATTTCCAAACATGTATCACACCTGGAAATCCGTTGCCGCTTGAAGAGGCACGTAAAGCCGCGGAGCAACAGCTAATCAAGAATGGGCTTTATCTATATGTAGTTGACGGTGTGCCTGTTTCAATGGCAAATTTAACTAGGCCAGTCGATAAGACGATTACGATAAATCTTGTTTATACACCAGTAAGTGAACGAAAGAAAGGCTATGCCTCAGATTGTGTTGCAGCTTTAAGCAAACACTGTTTACAGCTGGGGTATGAGTCACTTCTTTTATACACGGATTTGTCTAACCCAACGTCGAATCATATTTACCAACTGATTGGTTATAAGGCGTTAGCTGATTCCGTTTCCATGCAAATTGGAAGGAGAGCTTGATTCAGATCAAGCTCCTCTTCCCTTTTTTATGACTATTTATGTAAGCCTTTTCAAACAAGTAGAAAAAGTACTATAAATCTAAAAGAAGTAGCATTTCTAAATGTGAAAAAAAACGGTATATTACTTATTGAAAAGGCTTACATTACGAATTATTCCGTCATCCATTTATAGAATGCCTTTTCGTTGCAATACGTTGGGAGAAGATGAGACGAAATTAAAGGGGGAGCACTTTTTGAAAAAGTATAGTTCCATTTTGTTGACGAGTGTAGCAGCAGTTGTTTTAGTTGGCTGTAATAATGACTCAGGACCGAGAGAGAGTACGTTAGATGCGGTCGGTTCAGCAGCTGAATTACCGGAGCGCTTTGAAGAGCCTGTGCAATTAGATTTAATTAAACACGTATCTGGAGATATTTTCTTTCGTGAAGGAGAAACCATTCAAGACAATGTTCATACGGATTGGGTTAAAGATACGTTTAATATTGATTTAAATTACATCTGGACTACAAGTGGACCAGGTGAAACATTTGAAACGAAGCTACAGCTTGAAATGACTAATAACCAGCCATTCCCGTCAATATTGGCTTTAAGAAGTGGCTTAACGCAAGATATTATCGATTCAGGCAGAGTGATTGAGGTCGGTGAAGTATTTGAAAAATATGCTTCAGATACGTGGAAACAAGCAATGGCGGATGATCCCCATGCCTGGGACCCGTATACACGTGAAGAAGGTCGCTTTGCTATTCCAATCTTAGATTATGAAATGAATGGTGATACGGTTTTATTCATTCGTCAAGACTGGATGGATAATTTAGGTCTAGAAGCACCTGAAACACTTGAAGATATTGAGAACATTATGGATGCGTTTGTGAATGGAGATCCGACTGGAACGGGCGAACAAGTCTACGGAGTGGCAGCAGGCTTTGCCAACCAGTTGAATACTTGGATGTCGACGCTTGACTGGGTGTTTGGTGCATATGGTGCAATGCCAAACCAGTGGAACCTTGCTGAGGATGGCACACTTGTAAACGGTGATATTCAGCCGGAAATGAAAGGTGCACTAGAAACTTTGAATCGCTGGATGGACGAAAAGTATTTGCATCCAGAAGCAGGACTGTGGGATGAAGGGAAAGCAGCAGAGCTATTTACGGCAGGTAGAGCCGGAATTATTGCAGGTCCGCACTGGATGCCTGATTGGCCATTAGCAGAACTTCATGAGAACGTCGATGGTGCTGAATACAAAGCATACGATATTCCTGCAGGTCCTGATGGGTTAAAGGGTCGTGCAACAGGGGTTACTTCGCAAAACGGTTCTGTCATGATTAGTGAAGATGCTTCAGAAGATGAGATTCAAGCATTCTTTGTTTATCAAAACTACTTGTTTGAGAATTATGCTAATCCCGAAGCTGGTGGAGAATTTGAATACGGTTTTGCTGAAGGGTATGACTACGTGATGGAAGACGGTGAAGTCAGCTACGATGACGATGATATCCCTGGCGGCGGTATTGACCCGGTTAAATATACGTTAACGTACGATGGGGCAAGAATTCCATCGCTCTATATTAATACGCTTGCTGGATTTGCGCGCGGGGAAGAGCCAACAACGCCGTTTGAACAGAAAATGTACTTAAACTATCCTGAACAAGCTTGGGCAGGTGCAGAAATTGTTGTTGATGGTGCGGAAGACCAGGTTGCAAGTATGTTCACTGGAGCGCCGACCGATACAATGGTTAGCCGTGGAGACGCCTTAGACACCATGCTTAGTGAAGGCTTTAACAAAATGATCTATGGAGAAACATCCGTTGATCAATTTGATTCATTAGTCGAGCAATGGAAGACGTCTGGTGGAGAAGAAGTTGAAAAAGAAGTAAATGAATGGTACGACATTGTTAGCGCGAATTAATATTTGAAAACTGAAGGCAGCGTCTGATTTACGCTGCCTTTTTTATGTCTATCAACGTGATATTAACAGAAAAACCTTTCTCCCTCGAGGCTTGTTGGGTAGAATAACGCAAGGGGGAGGGATTCGATTGAAGCAGATTAGTCTTTTTCATAAGATGGTTATCAGCATTATTCTATTGTTAGTACCTGTGGCGTTATTGTATACATATTCAAATTATGTCAGTGAACAAGTAGTTCGAGATGAGATCGACACCCGTAACTTAAATCGTCTCGAAGTGACCATGAATCGGTTGGAAGCCGATTTATGGCAAGTGTCCCAATTTCTCGTTGCATTAAGTATTGATCCGGACACAAGTCGGTTGCGTAATATTGATTTCCTCAGCCCGTATGAATCAATCGAACTTCAAGGCAATGTGCAGCAGAAAATGCTCTTGTACCAGCAATTAAGTACGGTATTAGTAGATGTCACTATGTTTTTGCCTGATGGAGATCGTCGCTTATCAACGATGGTTTCTTCACCTGACCGACCTGATACATTGTCCTCTTCGTGGACGTATATAAAAAGCGCGAACGGAAATGACTCAGATCGACCTTACTTTGTTCAGCATGTGCAATTTCCAATCCACGCTGAAACAAGCGAGAATGCCGTCATTATTGAGGCAAGACTTTACACAGAGGCGATCCAGGAGCATCTTAATGACTTAGAATCATCTGAAGGCGGTTATGCCATTCTTTACAATTCATCGTTTGAGCCAATTCAGCCTACAGGGATGTCTGTTGATCCATTTTTAGAAGATGGTTTTTCTTTAAATTCAGACGAAGAATACCGGGGAACTTATCGCTTAGAAATCGATCAAAAAGACTATACGGTGACATACATTGAATCACCAAGCTTAGGATGGACGCTGGTTGATTTTGTTCCACTTGAAGAAGTATTAAGCCCACTCTCAACAACAAGAACATGGTTTTATATAACGGGGATAGTGTTATTGTGTTTAGGCGTAGCAGCAGCTTGGTTATTATACACCCAAATTCATCGACCAATCGATCGGATAAAAGATGCGATTCTCCAATTTAAAAAAGGGGACTACGGAACACGCATGAGTGTTCCAGAACAAAAGGAGTTTGCGATTGCAATGAGTGGTTTTAATGAAATGGCGGACCAAATTCAGACGCTAATTGAAGAAGTGTATGAAGAAAAAATTCGGTCGCAACAAGCATCACTAAAACTATTGCAAGCCCAAATTGATCCTCATTTTCTGTACAATTGCCTCTTCTATATTAAGAATATGGCGAAAGTGAAAAATACAGATGCAGTTGAAGCGATGTCCTTGCATCTGGGAGACTATTTTCGGTATCGGACGAAGGTTGAACAAGAAGAGACTACGATTGAGGAAGAAATTCAGCTGGTTAATAACTTCCTAGCAATCCATGCTCTGCGCAAACGGCATTTACGTTATTCCATTGATGTGCCCGAGGATTTACTAACTCGGAAGATTCCCCGTTTGCTACTGCAGCCTATTGTGGAAAATGCGATTGTTCATGCGATTGACCATGTTGATGGGGTTGGAAAGATCATCATTACAGGTGAAATGGTCGGAAACTACTGCAAGCTAACTGTCGAGAACAACGGTGAACAGCTCAGTGATCAACAGCTGGAGGAAATGCGAGAAAACCTTGATTCAGAAGAAGTACTATCTGAAAGTTATGGAATGAGAAATGTACATCAACGCTTAAGAAAACGATTTAGTGGCAAATCTGGACTACTCATTTCACATTCAGATTTAGGCGGCTTACGAGCTGATATTATTTGGGAGTTTAATGAGACAGAAAGGAGATAGGTAAAATGTATCAATTGCTATTAGTCGATGATGAAGAAGCAACGTTGCAAGGTCTGGCGAGTCTGAATTGGAGTCAGTTGGATATTAACCACGTTTACTGCGCTTTTTCAGCGAGGGAAGCATTGAGCTATCTCTCAACGGAACCAATAGATGTTGTCGTAACCGATATCCGTATGCCAGGAAAATCCGGAATTGATTTGTTAAATGAAATGGTTACTGGTGAGGTGAACCCGAAATGTATTCTCTTATCTGGTCATTCAGATTTTGCCTATGCTCAAGCAGCCATTAAAGCCGATGCAGTCGATTACCTATTAAAACCTGTTCGTGATGAAGAGCTTCTTGAAACAGTGAAACGGGCCTTGCAAAAACGAAAAGAAGAGCTAAACGATCGCTATATTCATGATCGTTCAATTGAGGCAATTAAATCTCACATTGACTATATCGGTCAGTCAATTTTTAAACCTTGGTTGATTGGTGAGAAGGATAGGAAACACATGAGGGCGGAACTCGAAGCATACGACATACCTTCCTCAGACGATGTAAGAGCAGTATGGCTTTCTGTACAATTAGCTGAACATGGGCCTATGTTTGAACAATTATTATCGATCGTGACTGCTCATTTATCTGAGAAGGCTGTAATAATTCGGCATCAAGACACGCCTGATAGCCTGTCAATGATGCTCTACCCTCTGTATAAAGAGGACATTCCATTCTTTCAATCGATTGTGCAGGAACGAATAATCTCATTAAAAAAAGAAATTAAAAAAATGATCCATCATTCTGTGCATATTCAATTAGGTGAATCGGTTTTATTTTGGCGTGATGCCCAAAGTGCTTTTCAGACCAAGGCAGTTGTGCCGCTAAAACAAGATGAGAAGCAAGAGCAGCTTGCTAATCGCGTCAAAGATTATGTCGAATCCCGCTTGTTTGAACAGCCTAATTTACAAGAAGTAGCAAACTTCCTTTATATGAATCCAGCTTACATTTCTAAGCGTTTTAAAGAAGAGACAGGGGAGACCTTTACAGATTACACACATCGGCTACGCATGAAAAAAGCAGTTACATTATTAGCCGACACGAATTACAAGGTTGGTCGAATCTCAAAAGAGTTAGGCTATAAAGACTCGTCTTATTTTATTCGCGTATTTAAAAGAGAGTTTAATCAGACACCTCATGAGTTTAGAAATCGATAAGGGAGTGATTAAAAATGGTGCAACCAAAAGCAAATTCGTTGCCGCATGTTCCACAGAAAAAAAAGCAAAAGTGGAACATGAAGCGGAACTGGCCTCTGCATGCTCTAGTGATGCCTGCAATTATCTTTGCAATTATCTTTAACTATATTCCACTAGGCGGAATAATTATGGCATTTCAAGATTTTAAGCCATGGCACGGGTTCTCTAATTCAGAATGGGTTGGGTTAGAGAATTTCCGGCGGATCTTTGAATTTCAAGAAGGAAGACAAGTCATCTGGAATACGCTTGTTATTTCTACATTTAAAATTATCTTTCAGTTAATTGTGCCAATTATGTTTGCTCTACTGCTTAATGAAGTTCGTATTATGGCTTATAAACGCTCGATTCAAACGCTTGTCTATTTGCCACATTTTCTATCATGGGTAATCTTAGGAGGAATTTTACTAGACCTACTTTCGGTTGATGGGGGATTAGTCAATCAGTTTCTAGGAGTCTTTAATATTCAACCGATTTTCTTTCTTGGGGATAGTGACTGGTTCCGCGTAACAGTTATTGTATCTGATGTTTGGAAAGATTTCGGATTCTCGGCCATTATCTTTTTGGCAGCGCTTGCCGGAATTAATCCTAGTTTATATGAAGCGGCAATTGTCGACGGTGCGAATCGGTTACAGCAAGTTCTGTACATTACGTTGCCGGGATTGCTACCAATTACGATTGTTGTAGCAACGCTTGCACTCGGAAATATTCTAAACGCTGGGTTTGATCAAATCTTTAACTTATATAATCCACTTGTTTACGACAAAGGCGATATTATTGATACGTATGTTTACAGACAAGGGATTTTAGGACAAAACTTTAGTTACGCAACCGCAGTAGGTGTGTTCAAATCGGTTATTGCCTTTATCTTAATTGTAACGGGTTATCGCTTAGCGTATAAATACGCAAACTATCGAATTTTCTAGGAGGGGTGGCATATGCATCATCGAAGTCGTTCGTATAAAATTTTTACCGTATTTAACACTATCTTTTTATTGTTGCTCGGGATCCTTTGTATTTTGCCACTCGTCCACATCCTAGCGGTCTCATTCAGTGCATCAGCTCCAGCGAATGCAAACCTGGTGCGCTTTCTGCCAGTTGACTTTACCGTAGCTGCCTGGGGACAGACATTAGGAAATGAAAATTTTCTAAGAGCCCTTTGGAACGGTGTGTTTCGAACAATTCTTGGTACAGTGGTCAGCTTGACGGTAGTAACATTAGCTGCTTATGCGCTGTCTAAAGAAGACCATGAATTTAAAGGAAGAAAGCTTTACGTTTATGCGCTCGTGTTTATCATGTTATTTAACGGTGGTCTAATTCCTACCTATATTCTAGTCCAGAATCTAGGATTAATTAATACCGTTTGGGCACTCGTTTTACCAGGAGCGGTTAATGTTTTTAACATGATTTTGTTGCTGAACTTCTTCCGGACGGGTGTGCCCAAATCACTTGAAGAAGCTGCACTAATTGACGGAGCAGGGCACTTCAGAATTCTCTTCAAAATTTATTTACCAATATCACTACCGGCGTTAGCGACAGTGGGATTATTTACAATGGTTGGACAATGGAACTCGTGGTTTGATGGTTTAATCTACTTAACGGACTCTGCAAAATACCCACTGTCGACTTTCTTACAGACAATTATTGTTCAGAATGATTTCTCACAAATAAATGTCAATCCAGATGAAATGCGCGCTTTATCAGAGAGAACGGTTCGTTCAGCCCAAATCTTCATTGGCGCATTACCAATTATTTTGGTTTACCCGTTTTTGCAAAAATACTTCGTAAAAGGAATCGTTCTTGGTTCAGTGAAAGAATAATGAGGGCTCCTCATTATTCTTTTTTTTGTTGGAAACGATAAACGGCTTCTTCTTCAGCAACGCAAGCTGATCCGTAAACAAACTCATAAAAGCCAGGTGCTTCAATGTTTTGGATTACGGCTAGTTTTTCGTATAGCTTTATTTTAATTTCTTGTTCCAAGTCATCACGGTTGTTCGGAGTTGTTTGATAGAGGCTTTTTTTGATTTTAGCATTGAAATCAACTAGGATTGATTCATATTCTTCATACATAGCGATCCCCTTCCCCTCACATAATTACGAACGAACACTTTGTTGCAAAAGCAATAGTGCTCTATTTTTATAATAGGAAATGCGTTGTTCTGACACAGCTAGTTCTTTCGCAATCTCTTTGTTTTTGTAGCCGTAATAGAATGAATAGATGAGTACTTTTTGTTGAACAGGATCTAATTGGTTGAACGACTTGGCAAGCAGCTTGTTTTCAAATAATTCGTCGGTGTTTCCTTGTTCATCGTTTACTCGAACGCTATCAGTATGAACGTCAGCGGACTGAATGAAATAATCTAGCGTCGAGTGATCCTCTTCATTAATATTAGAGTCAATGGAGAGGAAGGCTTGTCTCTTTCTTGTTCGCTTATCAAAATCAATGGAGTAACCTTTAATTAACCGGCTAATGTATTGAACGACTTTTATTTTTGTGAAAAAAAGCTTGAAGGCTTGATCAAGTGCTTGTTTATTTTTATTAGTCGGTTGCGCGTGTGCCCGGTCATATAAGCTCTTATGTTCAGGTTCTTTTAAGAACAAGTCAACCATTCTCTCTACTGAAGCGGCGGAAGGGCTACTTTTCTTCATGATTTATTCCTCCTTTTAAAGAGATTGAAGATTAAAGAGACACGAACAATAGAAAAACAAAAAACACGAACAAATATTCGTGTTTTGAGTATATCGAACTATTCAATTGATTACAATCCAGTGCAGATTGGGAAACTCATTTCAAAAAAACCAACTCAGTAGAGTTGGTTTTGAGATTAGGAGTAAGTTGGCAAATAATCGCCGTGCGCTTCAATTAATTCGTCACATAAAGAAACGATATCATCAATCGATAGTTCCGCAGACGTATGTGGATCAAGCAGAGCAGCGTGATAAATATGTTCACGTTTTTGCGTTAAAGCCGCTTCAACCGTTAACAACTGTGTATTAATATTCGTACGGTTGATTGCTGCTAATTGTTCAGGTAAATCGCCAACATGCGTCGGCGTGATGCCAGAACGATTTGCAATACATTGGACTTCAACACACGCTTTTTGTGGCAGATTTGATATAAGTCCGCCCGTATTCATCACGTTGCCACCGAATAAAAATGGTTCACCTGTTTCCATCGCTTCAATAATACGGGAACCATACTCAATCGAACGGTCATGGGAAATCGACGCGTTGTCAACAAGATCTACCTTCATCTGTTCCCAGCGCTCAATTTGGCTGACGCATCTTCTTGGATACTCATCTAGCGGTATGTTAAAAGCATCAATTAATTCTGGATACTTCGACTTAATAAAGTAAGGGTGATATTCGGCGTTGTGTTCAGATGACTCCGTTAAATAGTAGCCAAAACGCTGCATAAGTTCATAGCGAACCATATCGTGATGTGATTCCTTGCTCTTTTCTCGTGCACGGCGTTTTATTTCGGGATAGAGATCAACCCCATCTTTTTTAACTTCTAGTAACCAGGCAACATGGTTGATTCCTGCGATTTTTTCTTCAATACCGCTGTGATCCATGTCTAGGTGCTTAAATAAGTCTCTGGTACAAACCTGTACGCTGTGACAAAGCCCAACGTTTTTAACAGCTGTTGTTCGAGAGATAGCGCCAATAAGAGTAGCCATTGGATTTGTATAATTTAATAGCAACGCTTCAGGAGCAACTTCTTCAATATCTTTAGCAATATCTAAAAGCACTGGAATCGTACGAAGCGAGCGGAATAAACCGCCGATTCCAATTGTGTCACCAATCGTTTGACGCAAGCCATATTTCTTTGGGATTTCAAAATCAATCACGGTACTCGGTTTGTACCCGCCAACTTGGATTGCGTTAATAATGTATGAGGCACCTTTTAGTGCTTCTTTTCGATCGTCATATGATTTTATTGTGACAGTTGAACGCACGTTTTCTTTTAGATGGGATAACAGCGTATGCGATTCTTTTAAACGTACAGGATCGATATCGTACAAGGCAAACTCAAACTGTTGCAATGCCTCGACATGCATGCAGTCACCTAGTACATTTTTAGCAAAAATCGTGCTTCCTGCCCCGATAAATGTGATTTTTTTCAATGGAAAGCCTCCTTAACCTTAGTAAGCTAAGTATAAGAGATCGATTGGAGAAAGAGGTAGAAAATTGCTGTTCCCTTTATGGAAATAATTGCGCTTTCAAATTGCGCGTTTCATTCTTCTAATCCCTCATGTATACTGAATAATAGAGAGGGGTTACGTGAATATGGAACAAAAAAGGGGTTCATATGGCTTTAGATTTCAAGAAAATCCATATCCTTTCGTAATGAATTTATGGAATGTCGGATGGGAGATAGAATCAGATGGTTCTTATCATTGGGACGGAAGAAAACGTCTTGAAAATGAAAAAATTGTCTTTCAATACACGCTTTCGGGCTTAGGGAAATTAACGTATGAGAATAAAGAATATGACATTGGGAAACATCAAGCTTTTTTTGTTTCAGTGCCAAGCGATCATCGCTACTACTTTCCTCCCGATTCTAATGAAAACTGGGAATTTATTTACGTGACGATGGAAGGCAGTGAAGCAATTCGAATGCATGAACATGTCTTAAAGAAATACGGGCCGGTACTCTCGATCCAGCGAGAAGCAGAGCCGATTAGACTTTTACTAAAGCTCTTATCAGAAACGGCGGCAGGAGATATTCATAATTCTTATATTGGCTCACAAAAAGCGTACGAGTTTATGACATCAATGCTCCATTTTCTTGAAGCACCTTCTAAGAAAAGATTAAAAGCGCCAATAGCTAATGCTGTTCAGTATATTGAAGAAAAAGCTGCTGATCCAATTCACTTAGAGGACATTGCCCACCATGTGGGGCTATCAAAGTATTATTTTATTAAACAATTTAAAATTGAATTAAACATAACCCCAATGCATTATGTTACAATCGTCCGGATGAAAAAAGCCGCTTACTTGCTTGCCCAAACCGATGATACGATTGCAGAAGTAGCGCATCAAGTCGGAATTGACGATCCGAATTATTTTACTAAGCTGTTCAAAAAAACGGTGGGTGTGTCTGCAAGCAAGTTCCGAAAGAATGAAGATACGCATTTAATTGATTACATCATAACGGAGTGGTAAGGAAGATGAGAAAGGATCTATTGTCCTGGTTATTGCTCGCGGTCTGGATTTTTTTCTTTCGACCGAATGGCATAGAATTAGCTCTTGGCTTTGCTGTGATGATCATTGTTCCTTTAACAATGAGGGTACTGTTACGTCATTCAAATACGAGTATTCGTTTTTATGATCAGATGCTAAAAAAATTAAACGATTGGATTATTTGCTTCTCAATCGCTGGCTTACTTGCATTGTCTCTTTCTGAAGTGTGGCTAGCACTAGGTTTTGCACTTATTTGGGTCGCTGCTACAGTCGTTATTGCGCTTCACGGATTCAGTCAGCTAGCCTTAAAAGGCTTTCGCGATGCTGAGGAAGTGTTAATTTACATCGGTTGTATCTATTTAGCAGTCGGCGGTGGCTGGTTTCTCTTATCAATTGGAAAGGCTAGCTCGTTTTTACACTACTCGCAAACTATTATTGACTTGACGGCTGTCCACTTTCATTATTCTGCTTTTGTCTTACCAATTGTCTGCGGCATGCTTGGTCGGTCATTAAGGAGAATGGGATCGTCTATGAAATCATTCCCGCTTTTGGCGACAGGCATCATTGCTGGCCCCATACTCGTTGCGTTAGGAATTGAATTAGGTCCTCCAGTTGAACCAATTCTTGTATTGGTTTATATCTTTTTTGTATTCTGGTTTGCGCTTATTACCATTGCATATGGGCTGTCTTTAAAAGGGTTTAAGAGAGTTGGACTTATTTTATCAAGCTTAATCTTAATGACAACGATGGTATTGTCTTATCTATACAGTGCAGGTCTTGCCTGGGCACCTGTTCGGCTCACGATCCCTGATATGGTTCGCTATCATGGGATGGCCAATGCTTTTGGCTTTGCTCTGATTGCCTTGTGGACCTGGAATGCCCTTGCACCTAAGAACCTACATTCTGTGCCGCTTGTACCTGTTAGTTCGCTGAGAGGTGCGAAATATGTACAAGACAAGTTGCTCGTAAATGCTTCAGTTAAACAGACAGATGCATTAATCGACTCTTGGGAAACGTACACAAATAAACACTTCGATTCAACAAAGCTTGCCCCACTCGTTGCAGAGTTTCATGAACAGACTCATCTTTTTACGATGGAAGCTGAAGTCCAATGGCACAAACCATTTAAATGGGTGCAGAAACCAATTAGATTGCTAACAAAAAAGATGAAACAATTACATATTCCAACTCATCATGCTGCTATGGATGGAATGATTTATACAGTATTGGATGATATGAATGGAAGACCTCAATCGAACGTCTGGATTAGACGGACAAAAGAGGGCGAACCTATTTTTACTGCTGCTTATTCGAGTCATATAAGAGAGGGAATTCGATATAACAATATTGGACTGCCTTTACCTGGGGGAATCATGACAGGTGTTTTAATGCCTAAGAATGATGAGCATAACGGTTTGCTGCTTTTAGGTGACGGAGGCAGTGGAGATGCAGGGGTTTATCTAAGCTTTGGATCATTCACAATGAGAACCCCGATTGAAGAAACGCTCCATTTAATTCAAGTTAATTCAACAACTTTGCGTGCAAACCATCGCTTGAAGGTTCTGGGATTATCCTTTGTAACACTTGATTACACGATTATAAAGAACTAGAAAAACATCATCCGTTCGGGTGGTGTTTTTCTAGTTCTCAAATAAAAGGGTTACCTTTGTGAAAAAGCGCTTGTTTCAATTCCACGTTCATGCAGCCAATGATGTGTTTTTCCGGATATAACGAAGGGTGCCGATTGAAGCTGAGTTAAATTGCTAACATTTAGCGCAGCTAGAATGTAGGTAAGCTCAGTCTTCAATTGCTGTAAATAGGAGATGACGTAATCAAGACCGTCATTCACAAGAAGTTGAATCAGTTTACCTGACATGGCCGTCATTGAAGCGCCAAGGGCGATCGATTTTGCGACATCGAAACTAGAAGTAATACCGCCTGACGCAATTAGAACTGGTGGCTCTTTTAAAGACGTAGCCTCTGCAAGTGCGATCGGAGTCGAGATCCCCCAATTGTTAAAAAAGGACATGGGCTGATTGCGGCGAGCATTTTCAATTCTAGAGAAATTGGTTCCCCCTTTGCCACTCACATCAACGGCAGCAACGCCAATCTCTTTTAGAGCTGCAATTGATTCTCGAGTCATCCCAAAACCAACTTCTTTCGCAATGACGGGAACAGGACTTTTATGGACTATGCTCTCTAGGTTGTGCAGTCGTTTTGAGAAATTACGATCACCTTCTGGCATTGCTAATTCTTGGATGTGATTAAAGTGAATTTGCAAAGCGTTGGCTTCAATCATTTCCACTGCGCTTAACGCATCTTCAGCTGTTGCTTCAGCCCCTAAATTTGCAATTAGAAAATTCGAAGGTGCTTTTTGACGAATCACTTTGTACGTTTCTGCTTGTGAGGGGTCTTTTATTGCAGCCATTTGAGAACCTACAGCCATTGGAATGGAATAGAGCTGCGCAACTTCAGCTAGCTGTTCATTAATTTGCAGTGTTTGAATACCGCCTCCACCAGTCATAGCATTAATTAAGAGCGGCATAGGAAAAGAGTGACCTAAAAAAGTTGCTTCAAGTGAACAAGTCTGAACATTGGATGTTGCAAGAGCCTGATGAATAAAGGTAATGTCTTCAAAAGGGTAATGTGTCTGTTCTTGATTTACTGCTTCAAAGATATGGTCCATTTTCCGTTGTTCTCTAGACAAATTGAAATCCCCTTTATACATAAACGTTTTTTCAATTTTATTCCCGTAAATGTCTGTTTTTAACCATAAAAAAGATAAGCTAGTTAGCTTATCTTTTTTAAAGTCGATCTAATAGTGAAGTGGCAATTGAAAAGTAGATCATCAAACTAATAATGTCATTAAAGGTTGTAATAAACGGTCCTGAGGCAACTGCCGGATCAATTTTAAATTTGTTAATAATGATTGGGACCGTTGCTCCAATAACAGCAGCGACGCTAAGTGCCGCAAATAGTGAAAACCCAACGATAAAAGCAAGTGTAAAATCATTGTCGTAAAATGTATAGATAATGGCCATCAATACGAGCATACAAATCACACCAAGCATAACACCTGTTCCAAGTTCCCGCTTAACGGTTTTCCAAACACCACCTCGTTCAAATGAACCTGTGGCAAGTCCACGTACGGCTACAGCTAATGACTGAGTTCCAGTATTACCTGCTGTACCCATGATGAGAGGCATGAATGCAGCTAAAAGAACAACTTGTTCTAATGTATTTTCAAAAATACCAATGATATTTGCTGTTACTAAACCAAAAAACATCAGGATAATTAACCATGGAGCTCTTTTTTTAGCCGCAGTATAAGCCGTTAATGATAAGTCCGTCGCGCCGCGGGAAGCGGAAAATTCATCAAAGTCTTCTGTTGTTTCTTCTTCTAGAACATCAATTACATCATCGACTGTAATGATACCAACTAAGCGCTTGTCCGGTGTTACAACGGGAACAGCTAAGAAATCATACTCTTTAATGAGTCGAGCAACGTCTTCCTGATCTTCATCTTCATTAACAGAAACAACTTGCGTACTCATAATGTCTTCAACCGTCATTTCGGGCGTAGAAATGATTAAATCACGTAAGGAAACGACTCCAGCTAGTCGTTGCTGCTGGTCGATTACATATAAATAATAAATGGTTTCCGCGTCAGGTGCTGTTTCTCTCAGCTCTGCGATAACATCTTTTGCAGTTGACTCAACAGATAAACGGACAAATTCTTTGGTCATAATCGCACCAGCTGTTTTTGGTGCGTACGCCATTAATTCTTCTACTCGTTTTGCTTCTTCCAAATCCATGGAACTTAATATATCTTGAGAACGATCCGTATCAATTTCTGCTAAGAAATCAGCCACATCATCGGCAGACATCGTATTGAACATTGAGACCGCATATTGGTAACTTAAGCCTTCAAAGACCGTTAGTTGATCTTCAAGCTCAAGCCCTTCAAACAAGTCGGCAAATTCAGCAGGACTTAAGAAAAGCAATACTTGCTTTTGTAAAGAACGCTCAATCTCGTGAAACAACTCAACTTGATCAGTTGGATGGAGCTCGAGAAAGGTTTCACGGAAGCCACGCAAATTACGAGAAACAAGGTAATCAACAATTTGTTTTTTGTATTCATTCCGTTTCCGGTCTGTTTTTAATTTATCCACTGTGTTCTCCTCCTTTTTAAGAAGAGGACCATTCCACCGATGTGGGACGGAACCCCTCTGTCTGTTGTATAAAGCCTATCCTTGGATTGGGTATACTATCCATCCCACACCACCACCTTTTAAGCCAAAATAAAAAACACCTAATCCTGTTGGAGGTGTTTAAACGCATGCGTAAAAAGAGCGCAGAAGAAGCGCGTATCCTCCAATCGTAGAGCTTTAGCACTGTGCGGCATAGGATTTAATCCAGCTACATTAAAAACCACCTTATGTCGATGGTTTCTGTTGACCCATTGGCGTCTTTGGACATTTTTGGGTAGCAGCGTATCTCCTGCACAGGAGCCTCACCTAACGAGGACATATAAAATTGTTGCAAACTTCACTTTACATCGGGAAGCTATACTTGTCAAACGTTTCTTTTAGAATGGAGAAACGGAAAAAAACTCGTGAAGCCCTATCACGAGTTTTCTATGATCGAGAAACAAGCAGACGTTTTTCTGCTGTGTCAACTTGTTTCTTATTTGGATATTCAACTGGCTTACCAAAGGGCATTTGGGCAATTAACTTCCAAGAGCTTGGTAAGTTCCATTTGTCTCTCACTTGGGTATTAATTAAAGGATTAAAATGCTGTAAGGATGCACCATATCCTTCCATTTCAAGCGCTGTCCAAATCGTAAATTGGAGCATACCGCTTGATTGCTGAGACCAGCTTGAAACATATTCCTTATATTGAGGAGTTTCCGTTTTTATTTGCTCTTGTTTCGCTTCATCCTCAAAGAAAAGGATCGTCCCATATGCATGGGCGAACATTTCGAGCTTTGCTTTTGTATTAACAAAGGTATCTTGATCTTCCAGCGTTTCTAAAATAGAGGATGTCATAGCCCATAAATCTTCATGTTCATCGTGTAGCAGCAGTACCATTCTACTTGTGTGAATATCCTTTACTGATGGAACATGGATACTTACGTGCTCAAGCATTTCATGCAGCTCTTCATCCGTCAAAACAGGGTCTTTACTTAAGGCATAAATAGATCGTCTATTTTTAATCGCTTGTAGATACTCTTTATTGCTTGTTTCTGATGTTGTTTTTTGTACGGCAGGGGGTACTGGATTCTCAAAATAGGATTCTTTGTTAGAGGCTTTTTGGGACGATTTATTACGTGAAAAAAGATTAAATAGGCTAATGTAAATCACTCCTTATCTGTTTTTGAGGTAAGGGATATAGTAGGTAGTGCATTCTCAATTTCTGCTCTTTTTGGTTCATACCATTCAGGCAACATCAGTTTTTTTCCTAGTTGTTCATACGCTTCATCGTGGGTGAAACCAGGCGGGTCTGTCGCAATTTCAAAAAGAATGCCTCCTGGCTCTCTGAAATAAATCGCATTAAAATACTGTCGTGGTTGAACTGGTGTGACGGACTGATTAAACGACTCAACATGCTGTTTCCACTTTAATTGGTCAGCGTCATCTTTTGCACGAAAGGCAATATGGTGAACCATTCCCACACCAATTGAGCCTGGAGCAGCATCGGTTTGCCAAATGTCAATTGTGTTTCCAATCGATGCTTCTGATTGAAATCGGAGAAATTGATTTTCTTCTCCTACGTATGAGAACCCCATTATTTCTTCAATTATTTTATTCGTTTGTTCATATGAGGCAGATAATAAAACGGCACCAGCAAAACCTACTATCATCTTAGTGGCCGGTATGTCATCTACTGACCAGCTGCTGCTTTTAGGTGCATCAGACTCCGTTAATTCAAGTTGTAATCCATGAGGATCAGTAAAGGAAAGTGATTGTTCATTGAAACGAGTGGTTACACGGTATGGGACAGCGAATGTATCTAGGCGCTCTTGCCAAAAAGAATAGGAACCTACTGGAATGGCAAACCGTGTTGTTCCAACTTGACCGGCACCAATTGTTCCTTTTTTGGCATTTTGCCAAGGAAAGAAGGTCATAATTGTCCCTGGGGTTCCCTCATCGTCGCCAAAATAAAGATGATAAGTGCCCGTGTCATCAAAATTTATCGTTTGTTTAACAAGTCTTAAACCAAGAAACGTTTGATAGAAATCGATGTTCTCCTGGGGATCACCTACGATGGCAGTAATGTGATGGATGCCTGCTGTTTTCATATACGCTCGTTCACTCCTTCTTTGGAAAGTTTATCTGCATATAGCCCAATTTCTTTTAATTGTTGGATGAGACGTTGTTTTTCATCAGGATCTAGAGGAGCAAAGACTTGTTCAAGTGCTTCAGCGTGTTTTGGAAAAACAGCATCCATCCAGGCTTGCCCTTTTTTTGTAATTGATACGAGGGTAACACGACGATCATTCGGGCTTGGTTTTCGGGCAATCATTTCTTTTTTCTCTAATTTGTCGACCACATATGTGATGCTACTGCTTGCAATCAAGACTTTGGCTCCAATCTTCTGAACAGCTTGATCCCCCTTGGAGTAAAGCAATTCCAATACGGCAAATTCAGTCGGATTAAAACCATGCATTTTTATATCTGCTTCAGCTCGTGCTTTGACTGACTGGAGTGCACGAGTAAGAACAGTAAAGAGCTTAAGTGAATCTCTTTGATTTGTGTTCATCAAAATCACCTCGAAATCATTTATCTCGAATTTGAGATAATAATAACGTAAAAAGCCTTGCGTTGTCAAACTTCTTGTTTTGAGCAATTATTTAAAGAATTCATTGGAATCAGCTGATATTTTTTCACAAAACCTTTATACTGGTTATAGGCAACAAGGTTATGAGCACGGAAAACTTATTGGATTTTGAAAGGATGAACAGAATGAGAAATGTATCAGTTGTCAAAGAACAGCGCAATATTCTAAGAGAAGAATTAGGCAAGTGTATTAATAAGGTTAAAGAGATGAAAGTAGATGAACAAAGCTTTAAGCAAATGAATCAACACGATCAGCAAGTTTACATCTACCTTGATCGGACAATGCAGCGCCTACGTACGCAAATTAACACATTAGAATTTGTCTTAAATGAGGACAGCCAGTTAGCTGACCCTTATGCTGATCGAGCTGCTGAAAAATTAAATATTAACCGCAGCAGTATCTTTGAGTCAAAGCCGGCTAAATCAGAGAACGGTGATTACGATTTAGACATGACTCGAGTAGATAACCATTAAAAAGAAGAGGCAAAGTTCCTCTTCTTTTTTATTTTAGTGAAATCGTTTCATACTTACTGCGGACAATTGCAAACAAGCCATAGCTTGCTAGACCAATTGCTACAATTGATAGAGCAAAAGATCCATAAGGCTGCTGCAAGATAATCGCTAATGCGCCATCAAAACCAACCGTTTCATCAGGATCTTGCTGCCAAGCGGTTATACAGACAAAGTACCCCATCAGTAGAAAGACAATTCCTCGTGCTACATGCCCGAATGTCCCAATTGATCTTGTTAGTTTTTTTTCTTTTACACTCATTCTATGTAAATCAAATAACTGCATAAAGCTCCGTTTAAAGCCGATGACAATTTGACCTATACCGCCTCCAATAATAGCGAGCCCCCCTATACCAACAATCCACTGACCAAAAGGCTGACTTAATAATGTCGCTGACCATGTTTCAGGTGAATCTCCCATCTGATCACTATTCATTGCAAAACGAAAAGCATTTGCGGCAATAGAGATATACATTGCGGCTATCCCTAAATAACCAATCCGTTTCATCAGTCCAAGCTTATCTTTTCCTGCATTTCCAGTGTCTTTAATCGATTTCATAATCATAAGGAGAATGAAGGCGATTAAACCGAAACCAATTAACCAAAGCAGGAGCTGACCAAAAGGAATTTGACCTAAAGATTGGAGAGCGCCATTCATATCTTCCGTATCTTCGTTGATCCCAAAAGCGACCATTAAAGCGAGCCCACCCATTAATAGGAAAACAAAGCCCTGACTAATAAAGCCGAACCGTGTAAAAGTGACCATAGAAGATTTTATGGATTGTTTTTTAACTGCCATCTACGTTTACCTCTTCCCGTATATTTGCGCTTCTTTTCCCTATAATATGTCTCTACAAACGTATCAGAATAAAAAAAGTCCTTATTCAGAGCTGAACAAGGACTTTTTTATTAAATCGTTTTCTCAAAGCCTAAAAAAGCCGTTTCTTTTCCTGGGAAGTAGAATTCACCAGTGTTGGTAAAACCACAACTTTCAAATAAGCGCTGAGCTTTGTGATTAATGGAATACGTATCAATCTGAAGAGCTGTGCAGCCATGTTCTTTGAAATAAGATTCAGCGAACGTAATGAGGGCTTTAGCTGTTCCCTTTTTACGAACGTCCGGATCAACAAGTAGGCGATGAAACGTACCCGCACTGGCTTGAGGTGTGTTCCACTTCAGTGTAGCTGCACCGTATTCAGGGGAAAAAGATTGATCAATAGTGATTGAGCCAATTAGTTTTTCATCATGTTCATAAACATAAAGTGAACCGAGATGAATGTCTTTTTGAAAATGTTCAGTCGTCGGATAGGTTTTATCCCATTGGTCACTACCTTCCGCATTCATTCGCTTTGTGGCACGGACAGCCATGTCATGTATGTGAAAAAGATCGTTTTGAGTTGCTTTACGAATCATGATTTACCTCCTAAAGAAAAGCAGTTTTAAAATAGCACCTTCATTTTTTAGCATAAAAAAAATGGTATTGCAAGTCGGAAGCTAGAATTTCTGAGAGCAAAATAGATTTCCTTGAATTGAATGAGCTTGAACAGTAAGCATATTGTGGTCTACAATAAGCATGAGTTTAATTGAGTGCAGCGCTATAAAGGGAGAGTTGAAAACGTGAGTCAATTAAAAAATATGTCACTGTCTGAGTTAACACGTCATCAAGAAGAGTTGCAAAAACAATATGATATGTACAAAAATGAAACAATTCGATTGGATATGTCTAGAGGAAAGCCAAGTCAGGAGCAGCTTGATCTTTCAATGGATATGTTAACGGTTTTAACAAATGAATCTCATGTAGTTGATGCAAATGAAACGGATATACGAAACTACGGCTTACTTGACGGGATTCCTGAAGCAAAAGAATGGTTCGGCACAATGTTTGAAATGGCTGCTGATCAAATAATTGTTGGTGGGAATTCCAGTTTGGCTTTGATGCATGATACCGTGGCTCGAGCCATGCTTCATGGTGTTGATGCGGATGCAACGCCTTGGGCTAAACTACCTAAAGTGAAGTTTATTTGTCCAACACCTGGCTATGATCGGCATTTTTCTATATGTGAGCTATTTGATATAGAAATGATTTCAGTAGAAATGACAGAGGACGGACCTGATATGGATCAAGTCGAGACGCTAGTAGCTAACGACGAAGCCATTAAAGGAATTTGGTGTGTCCCTAAATATAGCAATCCAGAGGGAATTACGTACTCAGATCAAGTTGTCCAACGGTTGTCCAAGATGGAGACAAAAGCAACAGACTTTAGGATTTTTTGGGACAATGCTTACGCTATTCACCATTTAACTGACACACCAGATGAGTTACTCGATATTGTTAAGCAATGTGAGCATGCAGGTGTTCCGAACCGCGTGTATCAGTTTGCTTCAACTTCCAAAGTAACGTTTCCAGGTTCAGGAATTTCTGCTTTTATGGCATCAAAAGAAAACATTCAGTTTGCCAAAAAATTAATGGGTATCCAAACAATTGGTGCAGATAAAATCAATCAATCAAGGCATATTCGTTTTTTTGAACAAATAGGTGGCGTTGAGAAATTGATGAAGCAACATGCTGCTATTATTAAACCTAAATTTGATCAAGTTCTTTCGACACTTGAGCAGAAGTTAGCAGAGAAAGAGATAGCAGATTGGACAACTCCGAACGGTGGCTATTTCATTAGTCTTAACACTATGGAAGGCTGTGCAAAAAGGGTTGTGTCGTTAGCTGCTGATGTAGGTGTGACATTGACAGGAGCGGGCGCAACCTATCCTTATGGCAAAGATCCTGTTGATCGTAACATTCGAATAGCCCCGACGTTTCCATCTTTAGGTGAGCTGAAAAAAGCGATGGAAATTCTATGTTTATGTGTGGAATTAGCTGCTGTTGAAAAAGTAATAAAGCAATAAGGAATAACCTATAACCGAGGGTCAGATCTGACCCTCGGTTGTTTTAATTTAATGGTAAGAAGCCTGACTGGCTAACAATGTCCTGACCTTCATCTGAAAGCATCCAATTAATAAATGAATGCAGTTCTTCATTCGAGCCTTTTTCTGCTGAGTAAACGGCATGAATAGGAACCGCTAATGTGGACTCATCTTCAACCTCTAGAAGTTTAATTTGAATGGAGTCAATGACCGGAACTATGTTGCTGTAAAAGGTAAAACCGAGTGCATTTTCAAAGTTCTCGTAAATCGCGATTTGTGATTGGTCAGAAAGGATATTGATGCGGCTATCTTCGATTGGATTGATGAGCGTATCAACATCTAATAGCTGTACAAAAGCTGCTTGACTATCTTGTATTTGAGGTCTCTGGTAGGCGCGAATAGCAAATGCCTCTCCACCAACTTGGGACCAGTTCGAGATAGAGCCAGCATAAATATTTCTAATTTGCTCTAACTCTAATTGACTTAATGGATTAGTCTCATGTACAAAAAAGACTAAACAATCATTAGCAATATGTTTGGTTTCAATTGATTCTAATTCAGGTAATAAAAAGTCAGGCAGGAATACAACTTCTGCTTCTCCTCTTATTAATGAATCAAGCGGATCATCACTAGAAACAATCGTCACCTCAGATTGTGTGTAAAGCTGCTCTGAAAAAGTGACATGGGCAAAGTTTGCATATAGTGGGTAAAGGAACGACTGTCCATCTAATGGAAAGAGTTGCTCTGTTAATTCGTATTCGATTTCTGCTGAATCAAGGGGATGATCTGCTTGAAACGGCTTATGCTGATCAAGTGATGCGTATGGCTCGTCAATTGTCTCGATTTGCGCTTGTCTTTGTTCATATGTATACACACTAATCGCTCCAACAATGAGCATGCTGAGTAAAAACATGCGCCTAAATCCAGGGCGATGCCATTGATAAAACATTAGACTGACATAAATCCATAAGCAAATCGTACATCCAATTATGACTGCCAAATAAAAATAGGACGTTTCTATAAGGATAGCGACGATTGCTGTGCCAATACCAATTAATAGAAGAACGGATAAGATAATAATTCGGAATACTTTTGAAACAAACATAGACATCCTCCTTTTCACATATCCTATTCCCATAATTGACCAATAATAAGCAAAAAACCAAAAAGAAAAGCCAGTTTGTTTACGTAAACAAACTGGTTTCACTTTGATCCGTTAATATAATAGGACCGTTTTTCGTAATCGCAAGAGTATGCTCAAATTGAGCAGAGAGAGAGCCGTCAGAAGTACGCGCAGTCCAACCATTTGCATCAAGTGTACTGTTGTAGCGACCAGTATTAATCATCGGTTCAATGGTGATAACCATTCCCTCTTTAAGACGTAGTCCTTTGCCAGGCATACCGTAATGAAGGATTTGCGGAGCTTCATGTAAACTAGGGCCAATTCCATGTCCTGTAAAATCACGAACAACGGAGTAGCCTAGAGGTTCCACAAATGATTGAATGGCATGACCAATGTCACCAAGACGGTTGCCTATTTGTGCTTGCTCAATCCCTCGATACAGTGCCTCATATGTCACTTTAAGCAAGTTCTTAGCCTGTTCAGAAGGCTTCCCAATTGCATAAGTCCAGGCAGAGTCAGCAAGTGCACCATTCAAATTAAATACGGAATCAATTGTGACAATATCACCGTTGTTTAGTGGTTTTTTCCTCGGAAAACCGTGACAAATTTCATCATTTATTGAAGCACAAGTTGCAAATTCATACCCTTTATAGCCTTTTTGCTCGGGTGTTGCCCCATGGTTAGCTAGAAACTGCTCAACAAACTGATCAATTTCATAAGTCGTAATCCCAGGCTTCATGATTTTTGCAATTTCTTGATGACAGCGAGCAAGTAATTCTCCTGTTTTTTTCATAAGTGTTATTTCACGTTCAGATTTAATTGTAATCAAGTCATCGCCTACCTTCTTTTCATAACATATGCATAATGAACCAATTTGACTTTGTTCTCTGTTTTTAGTTTACCTTAATTAAATGCTTAAATGAAAGGCGTGAGAACCAGCGCTTTAAGAAAGGAAACGTAGCAGTGAAGCACGATTGTTGCACCGTTTAGAAATTCTGTTTATTATTTTAAGTGGAGTGAGAATAATTATTAGTTATGTAGAAGGAGGGGATTATGTGGACGATCGTTTATTTAAGACAGCAATGGGGAAGTTTGCGACTGGAGTTACGGTTGTTACAACTGAGTGGGAAAATGAAAATCATGGCATGACAGCAAATGCGTTTATGTCTGTTTCACTTGATCCTAAACTGGTTTTAATATCTGTAGCGAATAATGCTCGGATAAAACCAATGATTGAAGATACAAAAGCATTTGCTATTAGTATATTAGCTGATGATCATGCAGATGTGTCCATGCACTTTGCTAGGCAGAAAGAAAAAGAAGATATCTCGTTTGTCAATTTTGGTGGAGTACCTACAATTGACGGTGCGATTGCGACAATCGTGTGTGACCTACATGATACGAGTTTGCAGGGGGATCATACATTGTTTATTGGAAAAGTACGAGATGTGGCTGTTAATGACCGGAAACCGCTCGTTTATTATCAAGGAAGCTATAAACACATTTAATAGATGAAGCGGGTTGATATCAACCCGCTTCTATTTATTTTTTAAAAGTGAAACAAGCCACCACGCTCTATATGAAAAAAGAATGAAAAAAGTAAGAAGAGCAAAGGTGTGATGGTGACAAGGATACCTGCTATACGCGTACGTTGGTGGAACTGTAGGCAATACCCAATGAACCAAATTCCGCATAAAAGATAAAGACTTCCTTGCACTTGGGCCTCTGCATTCTCTGGGTGCGTGTGGATATAAAGAATAGCTAATAAAATAAGTAAAGCAGCTGTTCCATTAAACACATGTCTCATAACCGTAAGTAATATAAAAATCCCCTCCTGCTAAAGCGTATGCGTTTTAACAGGAGGGGATGCGAAGTTGTCCAACTCGATCACGACATTTTATAAAGCTTGGCGATTTGTTCAGCAGTAGTCGTTAAGAAGTCTGAAGCGTTATCTAGCGCTTCAGTAAGCGGAATGGCACCAGGAACAATAGAAAAGGCAGCATCAATTCCATGATTGTAAATTGATTCATGTCCGTGACCTAGTTGACCAGCAAAAGCAATGACAGGTAGGTTACAGCGTTTAGCGAGTTTTGTTTTTTAATCTCGCCGATACTGCATCAAACGACTCTGGTTTTAGAAATTCAATGGGAGATACATGCTTATCAAATTGAACTTGATCTGCTTCAATAATGACAATGTATCGATCTCCAAGTTTGGCTAAGTGGACGTTTTCGCCGAATTCAGCAATGGGTGTCTGGACATTCGTTTCACCTAATTTTAATTGCGTCTTTACATCGGGTGAATGGGTAATGAGTTGAGCCGATGCTTCCATAACTTGATGCTGATTAAGCTGTTCTTGTAATTCTCTTGTTTCACTAGCCGCCCAATTCTCGATTTTCTCTTCAAAAATTGTTCGTTCCTCACTATTCTGCTGATACGTTTCTTTCCCATGCTCTTCAAGAAACGATTGTACTTGGTTTTTTAACACAAAAGGAATTGGATCTCCGTACTCTACGTGAGGAAGGAAATCCTCAAAGTATCTGGCATGTGAGGATTGATGAATTTTCAAAACATGCTTTTCTACCATTCCTTCTTCAATCATATGAGGGTATTGGATTGATTTCATATTCTTTGTCGTGATCGCACGCTCTACTTTTTGGATAAGTGTATTCGCATCACTTAACGTGGCGATGTTGTCTTGAAAATCACATTTTAATAGAAAAAGGAACGAATCACTGTAATACTTTTCTGGTTTTGCTTGGCAAACAAGAAATACCCCTCCACGAACAGCGCTTGTTTTTAAATATGTGTTTACAAATGATTCACTTTCTTTGTTAAAGGACTCAACTGTTGTTGCTGATAAAGCTCGTTGAAATAAAGCGTAGTTTGGATTTGAATCAAGGGGGTGTTCGCCCTCTACAACGAATCGTCCAAGCTTTGTTGGGACCTGTTCACTACTAGGGTGATGATCCGCTTTTCTTTTTACAATTTTTTTGAGTTCTCCTTCTAGAAAGGAAGCCATTGGACTTTTTTCAAATGCTGCTTCATCAAGTGTTTGATAATGTGTATATGATTTCTTGTCTGTTTCAGATTCAACTTGGATGACGTAAAACGACATAAATGTTATTGTAAACTCCATTTTCACTTGCCTCATTTCTGACCGTTTAAGAAAACGACTGACTCTATTTAAAAGTATAGCACGGAGTTATTTTTTGAAACAAACGTCTTAAAAATTGGAACTATGTGCTTTTGTCAAATTGGTTGTGTGATATTAATGAAATCGAACTGCAAGCTGAGCGTAACAAGAAATTATAGGTTATACTAGGAAAAAAGGAGCAAGAGAGGTGTGAATTTCGTTGAAGCAAGCACGATTTGCTGTATATACGCTTGCGGTTTGTTTTCTTGTAGGATGCGGACAAAACGAGCGGATTACAATTAGCGAAGACGATATGGTTGCAACTGACGGTACCATAACGGACATCGAGTTTGAAGGAGACTATCAAGCGAGTATAGACGGAAACACCAATTCTGTTTTGAGTGAAACGGAATCACCGAGCGTGACGTCTTTTGATGTGGATAGTAGCCCTGAAACGAATGTACTTATCAGTGGTCGGACTGAAGTGTATGTGAAACATTTAAAAGATTATTTACGTGTAAATCAATCGTATTTAAAACCGAATATAGATGTAACGGTTTACGGTGAAGTGACGAAGGAAAACGGTGTTGATGAAACCGTAGCGACCAAAATTGTTATTCAAGCCAAAGATATTTCTATAAAAGGAATATTATCGAGCATTAATCAAGAAAGAAAAACGCTCTTTATTTTAGGAGAAGATGGCTACTATGAGACAGGGACGCAGTTCTCTTATGATCCTGCTACCGAAATATTAACACTTAATGATGAGGAAGTTCTCGAGCCATACAAGGAAGAGTTAGCTTCTGGGCTTTACGTGGAAGTAGTTCCTAGAGGTGCAGTTGAAGAGGGTGTACCGGCTCAAGCGGAAGCTGCAAGAGTCATTGTGCATGAAGACGACGAGTTAGAGGCGTTAACTGATCACGCAGCTGATGAGTTGGATGAAAACTTAGAAGAAGAAACAATTGAAAGCGGAATTGAAGATTAGTGAAGTGAGGGATTTTCAAGTATGAAAAAATGGATAGTAATTCCACTGTTAATGCTGTTGTTGCTTGCTGCTTGTGGGACATCTACAGATCCAAATGAAGCAGATCAAAATGAAGCAGAACAAAATGAACCAGCTGAAAGCGAAGTGCCAGAAGATGAGACGACAGCCGGTCAAGGTGTTCCAGAAGTTCCTGTAGAAGCTGATGATACTCCTATTGTCACGATGGAGATGGAAGACGGGGATATGGTTGTGATGGAGCTTTATCCTGACGTTGCTCCTGTGACTGTGAACAATTTCGTGTCTTTAATTGAAGATGGTTTTTATGATGGACTTTCATTCCACAGAATCATCCCAGGTTTTATGATTCAAGGTGGTGATCCGGTTGGGAATGGAACCGGTGGTCCAGGTTACGGCATTGAGGGAGAATTTACAACAAATGGAGTCGAGAATGATGTATCCCATGAACGTGGCGTTCTTTCTATGGCGCGTTCACAAGACCCGAATTCGGCTGGGTCTCAATTCTTCATTATGCATGAAGATTCCTCACACTTAGATGGTAGCTATGCGGCTTTTGGAAAAGTGATAGAAGGCATGGATGTTGTTGACCAAATTGCTGGAGCAGAAACAGATAATAACGACAAGCCTGTCGAAGGAGAAGAACAAACCATTAAAGCAATAACGGTCGAAAGATAAGAAAAAATGCGGTTTGCTCATTGCAAACCGCATTTTTTAAGACAATTTCCCGGGAAATTGTCTTTTTGTGGTTTTTAGAAAAAATTAAAGTCGAATTAACTCAAGGGATTTGAAACAACAGGTAAGCTAAGAATCGCTTTTGTAAGGATTATGTTTATTGCACTTCCTTGTTTATTTCCTTTTTCTACGTGATATTCGTATTCTATCGTAGAGGTTTGACCAATAGCTACTGCGATGCGGTGCCCTTTTTTAAAGTGATTAGCAGTTGGACTTAAGCGTATCGTCACTTCTTGTGGTGTCCGTGCTTGCTCAATTGTGACAGTTCCTTCAGTTAGAAAATGATAGTCTCCATTGGCAGTAATATCATATAAAGCCGCAGATAAATGGATGCTTGTTTCTAGTGAATCGACCTGAATGATCACATTTGTTTCCCCAATAACTTCCAAAGCTTCATTAAGGCAAGTCGTTTGGTAGCGATGAAAGGTCTGGTCAAGATAATTTGCTGCAGCTTGCTTTTTGTATATCGTAATAGAGTCGTTGAAATGGGTAACTGGGTTTTTTAACAGCTGATTCTCTTTATTGCAAAAATGTAGCTGAAGTTCTTGGAGCCCAACGGGTGGCCATTGTGTTTCCTTTCGCCATTTATTAATACCCATTACAAAGAACTGGACAGGCGCTTCATGCTCAATCCCGTTTTCTTCTTGTTTCAACCACCGATCAAACCAGCGAAGGTGAATATCGGTTAAACTGCCTTCGTTTGAAATGGAATGAAGCGATGCAGATGTGCCAAAATTTCGTGTGCATAAGTCTTTATTAATTGCTCCCGTAGACCAAGGTCCAATAAGAAGTGTATGAGGAACATCTTCTTGTTTTGATGAACGTGAAAAAGCTTCTATTGTGCTTTCTAAGAAAGAATCGAACCAGCCACTAACAAAATAAGATGGGGTATCATTTGCTTCGATTTCAGTAACTTGCTCTGACTGCTTTATTAAATCATAGAAAAATAAGCTGGCGTTCAACATTTTAAATAACGGAGCTTTTTTTGGTTCATAATGATAAAATCGCTCTACATTGTCCGTATAGGCTTTCCAATGCATTAAATAATCTTGGCCAGTTTGTTCATTGTCTTTTCTCCTTATTTCATCCTCTGCAAGATAAAGTGCCCAATCCAGTGTTTTTGCTTTTTTAAAAAGCCCATTTTTATGTGTAAATTCTTCTTGACTGCTAAAAGCATGAATGGGGAATAGCGCCTTAAGCGTTTTTAAGCCTGCAGACGCTACTATCTGCTGAGAAAAGGCGCTATATGCATCACCAAACATACCGATTGCACCATTTGAATAGGGGCGTGAAGCAGCCCAGTTTATAGCGTCTTTCCCATCGGTAAGCTCATGATAAAACGGTGTGAAGGTTCCGTCTGATTGATGCCTACCTCTAACATCTTGCAAGATAACAACATAACCAGCTTGTACGACCTTTAACAGGTCTAGATAGCGGAACCGATGAGAATCTTTTCCATCAATAAGTCTTGCTAAAAGTGTTGGGTACTGCCCTTCGGCAGAAGGACGGTATACATCAGCATAAAGGATAGTGCCATCGCTTAGAGGACAAGGTATATTTTTTTCAATTAAGATGGTTGTAGTCAATGAGATTAACCTGCTTTTCTATTTGAGATAGTAATAAAGTAAATCTTTTTCTTGTAAAATGCAATTGATTGTCGATATTCTAAGAAGAGGAAATGTTTTTCTAGGTATCGAATGTGTTTAAGAATCGTGTTAAGTTCTTTAATCTAAACGAAAAGGGGAATGGGAATGAAAGCAATTGGTCTCTATGAGTATTTACCAATTAAGGATAGTAACAGCCTCCTTGAAGAAGAAGTTGCAACACCTAAAGCAACTGGAAGAGATATACTAGTTGAAATTAAAGCTGTTTCTGTGAATCCAGTTGATACGAAACAAAGAATGGCAAACAAAGAGAGAGAGGCCTCATTACGTATCCTTGGCTATGACGCAAGTGGGATTGTAAAAGAGGTTGGTGAAGATTGTCTCTTATTTAACGTAGGAGATGAGGTCTATTATGCGGGTGATGTAACGCGTCAAGGATCAAATGCAGACTATCAACTAGTTGATGAACAGCTTGTCGCAAAAAAGCCTGAATCATTTACGTATTCACAAGCAGCGGCAATGCCGCTTACCTCCATTACAGCATGGGAATCTTTATACGACCGGATGAAGATTACCGAGGAGGATGCTGGAAAGAGTATATTAATTATTGGAGGAGCTGGTGGCGTTGGTTCGATCGCGATTCAGCTTGCAGCTCGTTCACGGTTAGAGGTAATTGCGACGGCATCAAGACAAGAAACGATTGATTGGTGTCATGTAATGGGAGCGCATCATGTCATTAACCACAGTCAGCCAGTTCACGCTCAACTTAGAGAGATTGGCTATGAACATGTTGACTATATCTTGTGTCTAGCTGATACAAATGAGCATTGGGATGCTATGGCTGATTCCATTAAAGCGCAAGGAACCATTTGTGCGATTGTAGAGAATAAAAAACCCATTGATATGACAAAAATTCGTGCGAAGAGCGTGACGTTTTGTTGGGAATTTATGTTTACACGGTCAATGTTTCAGACGGAGGATCAATCCGAACAACATCGAATGCTAACAAAAATGGCAGCAATGTTTGATCAAGGTGAACTTAAACATACGATGACAAATACACTTTCACCGATAAACGTGAACACCTTAAAAGAAGCGCATCGCATTCTAGAAGATGGACGTATGATTGGCAAGTTAGTTATTGAGAACGAAAGAAATCAATAAGACTCATTAAAACACCCTCAAAAACAAGACAATCGTCTTTTTTTTGAGGGTGTTTTGCGTTTAATAAAATAATAAGAGCTTTAAAGTGAAGACGTTTCTTTGTAAACAACTTCTACTAAATGTCTTCAAGACTATAAGGAGCAAGCTGGAAATGTAAATGCTTAAGGGAAAACTATCAGGAAAAAAGACTAAATGTCTTGTTAATTTTTCCAATAATATGGGGATAAGCATGCGATAGACTGTGAGTATATTGAATTGTTTTTCATTTCCTAAAGTTAAGGTTAACAAGGTTGGGAAATAAATAGCCTGTTGAAAAAATGTGTGTTTTTAGCAATTTCTAAATAAAAAAATGATTCTTTAGTCATGCAATTGCTGAGAACGTTAATCGTGTAAAAGTTACGCAGAAAGTAATTGTTGTTTTCTGTATCTTCGTTATAATTCGGTTAAGCACGACAAATTAACCGAGAAAGGGTGTTTTTATTGAAAAAAATGCATCGGACAAGCTTCTCTAAACCTGTTTCGCTTGTCGCATTATCACTTTGTATGGTTGGAAGTTCTTTTACAGGATCACCGACGCTCGTAAAGGCAGAACAAGACAAAAGTGCTACGCTTCTTCTTCCGGATGACTTTGATTTGTCTAGTAATGAAGACGTATCAATTATCGTTGAATTAGAAGAACTCCCGCAGAAGGTTGCTTTAGCAGTAGCTGAGGAAGAAGGGACATCTCTATCCGAGGAAGATGCTCAGCAAGCAGTTGATGAGTCGCAAGAAATATTTATGAACGAACTAAATGAGTCTGTTAATCCGACAAGTAGATCAGCTAACCCATTTACGATCGAACACACATATACAACTATTTTTAACGGAGTGGCTTTAACTCTTCCAGCTAACAAAATTGCAGAATTAGCTGAATACGATGAAGTTAAAGCGATTTACAATGATGAAATAGTTGAACTCATCAAGCCGATTGAAGAGAAGTCAGTTGATGAGCCAATTGAAGCGTTAATGGCTGACAGCATCCCTTACCTAGGAGTCAATGATCTACATATTGATGGCTTCACTGGAGAAGGAATAAAAATTGGTGTTTTAGACACAGGTGTAGACTATAATCATCCAGATTTAAAGAGCGTCTATAAAGGTGGATATGATTTCGTTGATAACGATGACGACCCAATGGAGGCTACCTATGAGGATTGGCAAGCTTCAGGATTGCCAGAGTTTAATGCGAATGGGAGTTCCTACTATACGAGCCACGGGACCCATGTGGCAGGCACAACGAATGGTACAGGTGAGAATGATTCAGAGTATGCAGTCACTGGCGTCGCACCGGATGCTGATTTATACGCATATCGCGTGCTAGGGCCATACGGTTCTGGAGCAACTTCGGGGGTAATTGCAGGTATTGAGCAGTCTGTTGTTGATGGAATGGACGTTATTAATTTGTCCTTAGGCAGTGCTACAAATAACCCAATTGCTCCAACAGGAATTGCGACAAATAATGCCGTACTTGCAGGTGTAACGGTTGTTACTTCTGCTGGTAATAGTGGAAGAAGTGGCTTGTACACAATTGGAGCACCGGGATCAGCAGCGCTACCGATTTCAGTAGGTGCTAGTAATGTCCCATTAACGATTCCAGAATTTTCGAGCAGCTATTCGTTAGGTGAAGAACAATTAAACGGCGATCTTCGTTTAATTGCTGAATCCTATGAAACGAATTTAGAAGAGTTTACGGACGAATCGTTTGAACTTGTGGATGTGGGGTTAGCTAGAGTTCAAGATTTTGCAGACAAAGAGATGGACGGCAAGATTGCTTACTCGGTTCGAGGAGAGTTAGCCTTTGTTGATAAGATCGCTAATGCAAAAGCGAGTGGAGCAGCTGGAATAATTATTTATAACAATCTACCAGGAACTGGTCATAATCCTGTTTATGTTGGAGCTTCCAGAGCTTATATTCCATCTTTCTCATTGACCTATGAACAAGGAAAAGCGATTGCGGATTTGCTTCAAGAGGGTTCGACAATCACATTTGGTGATTTAAGTGGAACGGTTACAACCGGTGACCTTCTTGCAGATTTCAGTTCAAGAGGACCGGTAAATTATACAGCAGCGATTAAGCCAGAAGTAGTAGCCCCAGGAGTAGATGTATTATCGGCAGTACCAAGCTACATTGCTGGTCCGGAATACATTGGCGATTATGAATTTTCATACCGTAGATCTTCTGGTACCTCAATGGCATCGCCACACGTAGCTGGAATTGCCGCGTTAATGCTACAAGCTGATGCCAGTTTGACACCAGCTGAGATTAAGACAAAACTAATGAACACAGCCGACCGGATGTCTGCTGATTATAATGTATTTGAAGTCGGAGCAGGAAGAGTTAACCCTGTAGCGGCAATCGAATCTACTATGATGTTCCAATCAACGATGGACGGACTTCATGTTGAAGATAGTTTGTTAACGCTTGTACCCGATAAAACAGGTGCAGTGAGTTTTGGTCCTGTTAGCACACAACCAGGTAATATTCGTGAGCGTCATAGTTTACGCATTACAAACAGTGGCCCGGAAGCAAAATCATTTAGTGTGAATGTGTCGTTTGAAGCGGTTAACGGTACATTGCCAGCAGCAGCTAGCGGAATGGTATTGCAAACAAATTCGTCAATCACTGTACCTGCTGGTCAAACCATTACAAACAACGCTTTCTTAGTTTCACCAAAAACAACAACGCAAGGTTTGTACGGAGGCTATATCATTTATACTAACAAAGCCGATCAATCGGAAGTGTATCGCGTTCCTTTTGGCACGTATGTATCTCAAGAAGCCATTGCTGATTTACCAATCGGTAGTCCGGTTATTGCTTCAAACCCAGCATCTTAAGAGTAAAGATTTGAACAAAGGAGGAAGCGATGGTTAAGAAGGGGTTAGCAATCATAAAGGTCCTGCTTACAGGCGTTTTCTCCTTTGTTTTTTTCCTTGTCATTCTTCTTTTCTTACAAGGGGACTGGAAGGAAGGCAGGGGGCCAGAATTATTTGGCTGGACGTCCTATACCATTTTATCAAACAGCATGCAACCGACTTTTAGTGCTGGTGATGTTGTGATTATGAAACCTGTTACTTCATTAAAAAATCAAGACGTTGTTACGTACATGACACCACAGAGACAGTTCTTTACACACCGAATCATTGGATCATCTCAAACAGATGGGCAACTTGTTTACGAGACACAAGGCGACAACAATCAAGTGCCTGATGAAGATACAATTGTGAAGGAGCAAGTTGTAGGTGTACATGCGTTCACAATACCTTACTTAGGAACTGTGGCTGCTTATATTAAGCAACCGATTGGCTATGGAACCGTTATCATTTTACCCATCTTTATATGGATCAGTTTAACGTTATACGAAAAATATACGAAAAAACGCCGGGAGGATTCTTGTAATGAAAACAAAATCATTTAAAGTAGCAATGGTAGGTACAGCTTTTGCAGGCGCGTTGGCATTAACAATCAGCTCAACAGGCTCATTTTCTTGGTTTACAGGAGAAACATCAGCGAGTGGCGAAATTCGCAACGGTACGTTAGAGATTAATAACGGAAATGAAATGAATGGATCAATTGTGGAGGCAACCTCCTTTGCGCCATCTCAGCTGATTTTCGGAGATTGGTTGTCGGTAGAGAATACAGGTACACTTGATACTCATCTAAAAGCAACCTACTCGCATTCAGTTGATTTAGAAGTACCGATTGATTCATACAAAGTTGGCTATATCGCCATTAAATATTCAGTTGCACCTGGAAGAGACGTGTATGAGGATGCTCAGTATAAGCTAGACCAACTGTTTAATGGTGTAACAAATGAAATCCAGACGTTTTCTGCTGCAGCAGAAGAAACGGATGGGGTAGAGATTGTCGCAATGTTAATTGATGAAGAAGATTATGCAGAAAATGCAGGTGAGTTTATCCTTGGTGATGGAGCGCTTACTGGAGTTGATAATGCATTCTGGGAACTGGATGAAGGGCAATACATCGATATAAACTTCGGTGTGAAATTAGATGAGAACGCAGGCAATGAATATCAAGGTGCGGTTTATCAAGCTCAATTGGAAGTGCTTGCTAAACAAACAGATGATGGTGCACAGTACGAATAATTTCATATTAATAAAAGATGACTTTACGAAAACGTAAAGTCATCTTTTTTTCTTATTCTGGATAGCGTGAAGTTAAATATGCCAGAGCTCGTTGACGAGAAAGACCGAGTTCCTGAAGTCCTTTTAGAATGACTGATTCATACGCTTGAGAGGGGCGGTTTTCTTCAACGGCGGACCAATCAAGAGGTGCTGTAAACGTAACAATAGGAAGAGATTCCTTAAAACCCACTAATAGGAGGCGACCATACCAGTTATCAAGCAAATCAAGATAGCCTTGCTTAAGGAGTAGCTCATAATCCACTTTAATTGAACGTACTTGATTTTCCTGACAGACAACATCTTCGAATTGTTCCGTCGTAACTAGATAAGCTTTTGAATGAGTTGAGATCTCGGAATTCTGCATATTTCTAATAAACGCAACGCCGCCTTCACCCCATTTACTTCGTTCCTTAGCAAAGTATAGTTCATGTCTAATTGAATAAGCCATGCTTTTTAACGGCGGAGAAGTATCCCGTGCTCCTTGTTCCGTTTCTGATGAACCTTCTAATCGGCCACCTTCAATATAGCGCATAAAGCGATTATAAAGCAGGTTAGAGCCATAGCTCGCATACCAAATATAGTCCATCTTATTAGGCAAGAGAAACCGGCCATTTTTCTTCGGTAAAGGCCATTTCCCAAAAAGCATACTCTAATTGACAGCTTTTAATGAAATGGTCAATCATCCGCTTCTTTTCATCCCTTGATGCGTGTAAAGCCAGTTGGTCCAACCGGTCACAGAACTGTTTGGTAACGCTCATTTCGCCACCGGAACGATAAAACGATATCCAGTCGTAAAACGGGTGGTCTTCAGTTGGCTGTACCGTTTCATAAAGATGGTCGCCAATGACTTGATATGTCCACGGACATGGCAATAATACAGAAATAATTTCTGCTAGCGTGCCTTTGTTTGCGACGTCGAGCATATGACGCGTGTAGTGATGAGCGGTAGGTGCTAGTGGCTCGTATTGTAAATCAGAATAGGCGACACCAGCTACTTCACAGAAATTATTATGTGGATGAACCTCGCTATGTAGCACAAATGAAATTTGCTCTGTGAACATCGCAATGTCCTTGCGAGATGTGCTACGGCTAATGGCAACGCCATAAATCTGCATAAACGTATTCAAGTATTCAAAATCCTGTTTCACGTAATGAATGAGTGCTGGAGCAGGAAGTGAGCCTTTTCCAATACCTTGGACAAAGGGATGCTCTAAAATGGCTTCAAATACGGGGTTTGCTGCTTGACGTAGTTCTTTACTAAAACTCATCTAAATCTTCCTCCTTTTTTCCACAAGGAGAACCTGTTTGATAGAGGAGTGCTGCATAAAAAAAAGAGTAGCTACTCCACTTCCCTACGCTGGTATTAACCAGATCAGGTTCAAAGGGTCAAAGCAAGGCTTTTCTCAGTCAAAGGACTCCCCTAGTGGTTCTACTCTTAGTGAAACATATTCAGATCATTCTTGCAACTAAAGGAGAGGGCTTTATTATCCCTCAACTTTATTTTCAGCACGTTTTTCAATTTCTGTTTTCTCTTCTTCCCCTGGCGCTGGTTTTTTGGAAAGGAACCAACCACCTAGAACGATTAAGACTAATACGCTATAGAAAAATACTTTCCAAACGGTTGAGTGAGGGAAATCATGCGGGATAAGCGCAATTGAATCATGTGCAAGCACCTGTACAGCTAGTTTTACCCCAACCCAGCCAACAATGATGAAAGCGGCGGACTCTAATCCAGGTCGCTTCTGTAAGAGTAGTACAAATTTAGAAGCAGCAAATCGCATAATCAACAATCCAACAAATCCACCGATAAAGACTACAGCAAATTGTCCAACGTCCATGCTACCGACCGTGCCTAACCCTGTCGGTGTAAGAGCTGTCGCAAGAGCGACCGCAGCTAAGATCGAGTCAACCGCAAATGCAATGTCGGCAATCTCAACTTTAAATACAGTCATCCAAAAGCCACTGCCTTTTTTTACTTTTGTGAAGCCAGCAGCCTGTTCTTGTTTTCGAACAACATGTTTTCGAAACAAGTGGTTCAACGCGATGAATAGTAAGTATAGGGCACCAATTGCCTGAACCTGCCAAAAGTCAACGAGTAAAGAAATAACAAATAATGAAGCGAAGCGGAAGACGAACGCACCAGCAAGACCATAGAATAGAGCCTTCTTCCGTTCTTTCTCTGGCAAATGCTTAACCATAATAGCCAAAACAAGAGCGTTGTCGGCTGCCAATATTCCTTCCAAAGCGATTAAAACAAGTAAAACCCAACTGTACTCAATTAATAAGGATGCATCCATTCTGCAACCCGCCTCTCTTAATATACACCCCACACTGTTTTCACCAAGCGAGGAAGAGAGAACATAAAAAAGACCTCTGCCTTGGTTTTGAAAACGAGGCAAAGGTCTTGCTAGACATAGTATGTATCATGCCAAACAAAGCCGGTGGATAGTATCCACGTAATGACGACTTTGGTTCAAGTGTTTAAACTTGCAGCTACTCCCCTTTGAAGGAATGCTATGAATTTATCAATAGTATATGACGAGTAAAAAGATGCGTCAAGTGTTTTTAGAAAATAGTAAAAGCATGGCATGATCTTTTTGCAGCTGGGGTACATACTTATATTAAGGAAAAGGACGTGAGGATAAATGAGGTATGAGCATCGTATGGTGGAAGCGAATGGACATACATTTCATATGGTCTGTGCAGGGCCAAGGAATGGAGATCTTGTGTTAATGCTACATGGATTTCCCGAGTTTTGGTACGGTTTTAGACATCAAATCAATCAACTTGCAGAAGCGGGCTATTACGTTGTTGTACCTGATCAACGAGGCTATAATAAATCGGATAAGCCGCAAAAGATCGAGTCCTACACATTAGATCAGCTTAGAGATGATTGTGAGGCGTTTATTGATGTGTTTGATCGAGAACAGGCCGCTGTTATTGGGCATGACTGGGGAGGAGCAGTTGCTTGGCATTTAGCAGCAACAAGACCAGAGCGAGTGAAGAGATTGTTTGCGATTAATATTCCCCACCCAGCAGATATGCCGAAGATATTTATGAAGAAACCAACTCAAATCATTAGAAGTGCTTACATGATGTTTTTTCAGTTGCCAAAAGTTCCAGAAAAGCTTCTTGCAACGAACCACTTTAAATACATGGCGAAGGGACTGTCTTTAACAAGTAAGGAAGGCGCTTTTGCAAATGATGATTTAAAAAGGTATCAATCTGCTTGGTTAAAGCCAGGTGCGATTACGGGTATGCTAAACTGGTATCGTGCATTACGCATTCAAATGAGGCGCGGATTTGATGAAATTGATTTGCACGTGAATGTTCCAACGACGATTTTGTGGGGGATGCAGGACCCTTTCCTTTCAAAACGTTTGGCTAGAGAAAGCGCAAAGCGATGCAAAGAGGTTGATGTAGTCTTTGTCGCAGATGCAACTCATTGGGTTCATCATGAAGAGCCCGAGATTATTAATTATTTGATCTTAAAGAAATTAAAAAACGAAAAACAAGGAATTAAACCCATATAATACAAGTTAGTCGCATTGCATTTCTATTAATAGGGTGATACGATACGATTATTCTGATAAGGAGGTTTCGTCATCATGATCAAGTATGTGACAATCATCGGCTCACCCGCTAACTAAATAGCATGACTCTTCGAACCTAGTAAACGGGAGTAGTCTGTCTCATTCTTTGAAGACGACCTTAATTATATAGTCCTCGTTTGCGCACAGGCGAAGGCGTGTGTATTTTGTTGCGCCTAAAAATAGCGAAACAAATGGAGGAACGTGTATGCATGAACAACAAACAAGAAAAACAGTAGATACCATTATTATTGGGGTAGAGAAACAGCAGGATGTTGATTTTTCTTATTCAATGAAGGAATTAACCAATCTAACAGAAGCGCTTGATTTGCGCACCGTCGCCCAAGTCTCACAAAAATTAACTGTACCAAATCAAGCCACGTATATTGGATCAGGCAAGGTAAGTGAAATCAAGATGATGTGTGAAGAGATGGACGTCTCACTCGTGATTTTTAACGATGAATTAACGCCTTCTCAAATCCGTAATTTAGAAAAGTTGTTAGAGGTCACGGTTTATGATCGAACGATGCTTATTCTTGATATCTTCGGAGAGCGCGCAAAGACGAAAGAAGCACAGATGCAGGTGGAAGTCGCTCGACTAAAGTATTTATTGCCACGACTGGTTGGCATGAGAGCGTCTTTAAGTAGACAAGGAGGAAGTGGAACAGGACTTGCAAACAGAGGTGCTGGTGAAACAAAATTAGAGCTCGACCGTCGTAAGATTGAAAGTCGAATCAACATGCTTGAAAAAGAACTAGAAAGCATTGTCAATCGACGCGACATCCAACGAAGTCAACGAAAAAAGCAACAAATGCCAGTGGTCGCCCTCGTAGGCTATACAAATGCAGGAAAATCATCTTTATTAAATGCCATGCTGACTGATGATCAAGAAAAACATGTGTTTGAAAAGGATATGTTATTTGCGACGCTTGATACATCGGTGCGACGCGTTGAGTGGAAAAAGAATTTACCATTTCTGATGGCGGATACAGTCGGGTTCGTTTCTAAATTACCAACTCATTTAGTGAAGGCCTTTCGTTCAACCTTGGAGGAGGCTCGTGAAGCGGATTTACTATTGCATGTTGTGGATTACTCACATGAATATTATAAAGAAATGATAGAGACAACGACGGAAACATTAAAATCCATGGACATCGAACAACCGATGGTCTTTGTTTACAATAAGATTGATTTAACAGATGAGAATGAACCGCGAACACAAGCAAATGAGTTATTTGTGTCAGCCTCGAAAAAATTAGGATTAAATCTACTTGCTGATGCGATTCAAGCAAGTATCTTTAAAGAGTACCGCGTTCAAAATTTACTCATTCCATATGATGAAGGAGCTGTTCAAGCCCGGATAAACGAACAGACTCATGTAATCAAGCAAGAGGAACGAGAAGAAGGTTGGTTTATCAAAGCCTTTTTCAATGAGCAAGATCGACTTGCATTTGAGCGTTTTCTGTAATCAAACAAGACTGTAGGCGTTTAACGCCTACAGTCTTGTTTTGTTCGTTAGATTAAGTGTTTTAAATCAGCTTTTGCGCGTTCAATTGTTGCAGAATCATACCAGTGACTATACGTGAGGATGTGACGAGAGAGTCTGGGGTTTAAAATCTTCGTAAAATCCGCTCTTTTTGAGTATGTTCGAGTTAATTGATCCATTTTTCGAACCTCCTTTTTTAATAGTTTGTACTTTTTTCCCATTCTTTAATCAGGACTGAATGCGATAAAACCAACGTTTTTTTAAAAATAATGGTAAAATATACCGTTTAAGGAAGTGTAGTTAACTGCTAATTTACAACTGTTTCCCAATAGAGAAAGTAGTTTCCCAATACAAAAGAGTGACAATCTTTGATAATTTAAATGTACCAGCTGCGCAGGTTGGAACTATATTTAGGAGGGGAAACGAATTGAATAAGAAAATGGGGAAAATTGTAGCAAGTACTGCACTACTCATCTCAATTGCATTTAGTTCATCGATCGCACAAGCTGCAGAAGAGGCTAAAGAAAAATATCTAATTGGATTCAATGAGCAAGAAGCGGTTTCAACCTTTGTCGAGCAAATGGAGGAAGATGCTTTTACAATCCTTGCTGAAGATAAAGAAGAGGTTGATGTTGAACTTCTCTATGAATTTGAAACCATCCCTGTTTTATCAGTCGAATTAAGCCCAGACGATGTGGCTTCCCTTGAGTTGGACCCAGCAATATCTTATATTGAAGAAGATTTTGAAGTAACCACGATGGCTCAATCAGTACCTTGGGGAATTAATCGAGTGCAGGCGCCAATTGCTCAGAACAGAGGATTTACTGGTGCTGGTGTAAGAGTGGCTGTTTTGGATACTGGGATTTCAACGCATCCTGATTTGAATATTCGCGGAGGCGTAAGTTTTGTTCCGGGTGAACCTACCATCGCTGATGGAAATGGTCACGGTACACACGTAGCGGGGACAATTGCGGCGCTAAACAATAATGTAGGTGTGCTTGGTGTGGCTCCTAACGTCGAGCTTTATGGTGTTAAAGTTTTAGGTGCAAATGGTTCAGGTTCTATCAGTGGTATTGCCCAAGGTCTTCAGTGGGCTGGTAATAATGGCATGCACGTTGCTAACTTAAGTCTAGGAAGCTCTCAACCTAGTGCAACGCTTGAGCAAGCTGTAAACCAAGCTACATCACAAGGTGTACTCGTTGTTGCTGCTTCTGGTAACTCAGGTGCAGGGACTGTTGGTTATCCAGCTCGTTATGCAAATGCCATGGCTGTTGGCGCAACAGATCAAAACAACAACCGTGCAAGCTTTTCTCAATATGGACAAGGGCTTGACATTGTTGCACCTGGCGTTGGCGTTCAGAGCACATACCCAGGTAACCGTTATGCAAGCTTAAGTGGTACTTCAATGGCTACGCCTCACGTAGCTGGAGTTGCCGCACTTGTCAAACAGAAAAATCCATCTTGGTCAAATGTTCAAGTTCGTAATCACCTTAAAAACACAGCTACTAACCTAGGAAACACCAATCTATACGGTAGTGGACTAGTAAACGCTGAAGCAGCTACACGTTAATTTGCATAAATAAGAGCCTTAAGAAGATTTCTCTTCTTAAGGCTCTTTGTTTGTAAGGATGGAAATGCTCCCTAACACTAAAAAGAAGTAGTTCTTAAGCAACTACTTCTTTTCGGTTATTATACAATTGACAATTCCCGTCTTTTTGTCTCCGTAACGTATTTGCTTAAAAACTCGTTGGCTTTTTCATGTTCTCCATTCTTTTGGTACCATTTGGCTAACTCTAAAGCATAAGGAATCGGTTCATGTTTATTTTCAAGTTTATCTAGATGAGGAAGTAGCTCGGCTTCTATAAAGCTGTACATTGCATCGTTTGCTTCTAGTCGATACGAGAAGTACCTAGCCTGAAGTTTCATTTTTTCAAAACCTCGCGTTACGCTAATCTTAAGAATTTCATCTAGATTCATTCGAATTTGATTCTGCTCATTTTCCATGTAAAACAAGACTTCCACATCTGCTAATAAACTATAAACATAGTTTTGACTTCCTGCTTCATAAAATGAAATACATTCTTTAAAACATTGATGACTACGTTCATATTCCCCAATCTTCTTTAATAAAATTCCATTGTTAAAGGTTGCTTGATAGTAAAGGGAATCGTGTCCAAAGAGTCTCGTATTCCTTAACAAGATTTTATAAACACGGGTTGATTCTTCGACCATATTTAATTGGGTATAATTAATTCCAAGCAGCATCTGTGAATGAAACGCTCGAATATAATTATCTTCTTGTTTAAAAATAGTGAGTGCTTCTTTTGCATAAATAATGGCTTTCTCCGGCTCATTTAGTTGTGTATAACATTGCGCTAACACAAAAGAAACTTCTCGTGCAAACATATACTTAGAAGAATAATCTTCGTTTTGAATGTCGAATAGTAACTCTTTTGCTTCTTTTAAGCGACCTTTGTTTACTAAATAAATGCCATAAAACAAGCGAGCAGAAAGTGCTTCTACCTCACTGAAGTTGCTTTTATTCTTATCAATAATAGTCCAATCTTGTAAAGCTAAATGCGTTTTACCAGACATTAAATGATAGCGCATCATGTAAAGGTGGTACGTATTAATATAGTTCGTGCGTGCTATCGTGCTTTCCTTATCAAGTAACCGAACCATGATCGCGTGTGCTTCCTTTTCATCAACAAATTGAATCGCTTCGATGAATGCTTCTAGAGAATGTTTAATTTCTGCCTGCTGAGCGTATTCATCTTCTATGTTAATACCAAGTCTCTCTAAAAGAAGGGACGCAGTTGCGTGATTGGCTTTGTAAATGGTATTCTCAATTTTGCTTAGATGTGGAATGGAACAAATACCGTCAGCAAGTTCGGCTTGAGTCATATTGTGCTTAATTCGGTAATATTTAATTGTTCTACCTAACTCCACTAGTCATCAACCCACTTTTTTTAGTATCGGTGTAACGATGTCACTAATGTACTATTAATTCGTCAAAAACACGGAAAATCCTGCAAAGTAAACGGAAAAGAATAGATCGATTAAATGATCCATTAATAAAAAACGAAGAGCTACTGCAAATGCAGTAGCTCTTCGTTTTCTTCACCTTCAGCTTCAAGTAAAGCTTGCTGTATTTCTTCTATTGTATAGCCAAAAGTCATTTGCAAATGAGGGAAATCGACAAAATCCGTCCAATCTCCTCCCCACTCAAACCCTAAATCTTTTGCAAGCTCTGCTACTTCAAACCAGTCAGGCTCTCCGTTGTTATTCCCGTCATAAGTTAAATCCCAGATTGGCTGGCCTGATTGATTTAATAAAGCGTAGTCTACTGCAAGACCGAAATTATGCAATGACTGACCACCCATAGCATTCGTAACAATTTTTCCGCCCGCTGAACGACCTTGACGGAAAAGTTCGTTTTGTTCTTCTATTGAACGAAATCCATCGGTAATCATCAGATCAATTCCAACAGCAGCAGCATGTTCAATCAATTGCTCTGTTTTTTCTTCTATAATAGGGTGTAAACCTTCTGCATAAATAATTTCTTCTATTTCAACTTCTGGTTTATCAGAGGAAATAAATTGTGCAAGGGTATTTTCTATATGCGTAATATCGATAAATGAATCGGACTCAACGCCATTAAACGCTTCATCTCTATTTATATAAAAAACCATAAAAATTAGTAGGGCGACACAGACAAACAAAAAAATAAATGACTTTAAAAAAGACCTCACTAAGTACCTCCTTTATCAATTTTTGATGGTCGATGTAGAAATCGCTCGATGTATGGAAGCACTTCCTATATCTTACTCTTTGTCATGATTCATTTCAACAATGAATTTGAGGTGCATTCGTCTTCTGATTAAAAAGTAGACAAGCCCAATAATCATCCAGATTAAGCCAATTGTTAATGCATTTCGCTCTATTGAAAAAAGAAGTGAGATGCAAAAAATGGCTCCTGATAGCGGTATGAGTAAATTTAATAAAACACCTTGAACGGATCTTTCTCTTTTACGAATAAAATAGTGAGCAATTACAGAGGCATTTACGCTCGTAAAGCCAATTAAGGCACCAAAACTAATGAATGAATAAATAATCTCCAGCTCTCCGAATATAGCAGTTAAAGAAAGCACGCCAATTAACACAATATTAAACAAAGGCGTTTTAAATGTAGGATGAATATACCCAAAAAACCGTTTAGGCAAGGTATGATCCCGACCCATCGCAAATAACAAGCGCGAGGCACTAGCGTGTGAAGACATCGATGAAGAAATGACAGCTACCATTGTCCCTGCTAAAAATAGGGAATGTAGAAAGGAGCCACCAACAAATTGAGCAATTTCTAACGATGCCGCCTCAGCTGACATAAATGCTTCAAAGTTTGGATAGACAAGTTGAAGCAGGTAAGAAACGCCAACAAACAGTGCTCCACCTATTAGTACAACTAAAACAATGGCCATAGGGACCGTTTTCTTAGGGTTTTTTGTTTCTTCTGATAAAGTAGAGATTGCATCAAAACCGAGAAACGAAAAACAAAGAATGGATGCACCGGTAAATACGGTCGCCATTTCGAGTGAAGGACTAATAAAAGGTAGAATTGATACGAGTTCGCCTGAACCTAGCCCACTTGTTAATCCACGAATGATAAAAAACACAAAGACAGCTACAACAATGATTTGAAATAACACAAATAGGCCCGTTATGTTTGCAGTCAGTTTAATTCCAAGTGCGTTCACTGTCGTAATGAGAACAGCTAAGATAATGACCCAGATAAATGCAGGGATATTGGGAAATGCGGCTTCTAAATAGACCATCCCAATGGCGAAGTTAACCATCGGTAAAAATAAATAATCAAGTAACAACGTCCAACCTGCTGCGAAGCCAACATTAGGATGAATGCTTTTTTGTGCATACGTATACGCTGATCCCGCTTTTGGATATGCCTGAACCATACGACCGTAACTATAGGCCGTTAAAAGTAAGGCTGCGATTGTGAATAAGTAGGATGTTGCGACATGCCCTTGTGTTAATTGCGCTACGATTCCGTACGTATCAAAGACAACTAACGGGTCCATGTAAGCTAAGCCGATAACAAGTAACGGCACCAGCGTAAGCGTACGCTTTAATTGCTGTTCTTTCTCCAAAGGAACCACCCCCTATAATATAGATTTAGTTTACGGTTTTGCTTGTTTTACTGCAAACTCTTTTTTGTTTGTCTATGCATTAGAATGTTTTATTTTGTAGAAATGAGTCAAACACGCGTCAAATAAATGATAAATTTGTTTGCACAAACGCTGCACGCATATTATACTCATTAATGAAAATGAAAATCTTTATCAATAAGGTGGAGGCAAGAACGAATGAAACGATTAAATAAATGGTCAATTACATCTACATTAGCACTAAGTGCAGTCTTACTTACGGCATGTGGAGATGATTCTGCTGAAGAAAATAATACAGACAATAACAATCAAGCAGGCGAAACACAAGCGGAAACAATACAATATGAAGCGTTAAATGGAATGCAAGAGATCCCCGCTGATCCTCAGCGTGTTGTCTTACTCGCAGACGTGTATTTTGGTTACTTGCAAGAACTTGACATTGATGTCATTGCTACAACTGATTTTGTGTTCCAAAGTCCGTTTTTAGAAGAGTATACGACTGATATTGAGAATTTGGGTGATGCTAATGCTGTTGCCGTTGAAGAAATTTTGGCTTTAGATCCAGATTTAATTATTGCCTACCATTCTTCAGAAATTCTTGAACAACTAGAGAGCATTACAACGACAGTAGCTGTTGATTATGCATCACTTGGCTACAAAGAGCAACTAGAAGAATTTGGAACGATGTTCGGGCGTGAAGAACAGGCTCAAGCGTGGATTGATGATTGGAATGCGCAAATTGATGAACTTAAACCAGCTGTTCAAGAAGCTGTTGGCGAACAGACAATCTCGATCTTACAACCAAATGAGAGTGATGTTGTTCTCTATGGAAACGGTTGGGGACGAGGCGGAGAAATTCTTTATCAAGAATTTGAATTAAACATGCCAGAATCAGTCGAAGAATCGGTTGGCTCAAACGGCTTTAACAACCTTTCTCTAGAAGCAGTACCTGAATATGCTGGAGATTATATCTTAACTGGTCCGTGGTTGCCTAGTTTAGATGGAAGCTTTTTATACGACAGCTCAATTTGGAACGGACTTCCTGCCGTTGAAGATGACAAGATTTTTGAAATGGATTCAATTGGCTACTATTTCAATGATCCATTATCGATTGAACAACACTTAGATGAAATCTCAACGTTCTTAATTGAGAATGAGTAGTATCCGTGAAAGACTAGTATCTCACTAGTCTTTTTTTTGTTTATATGAGATCCTTTTAAAAAGCGTTCAAGAAATGGAGTGAGGAAAATGATCGTAACTTCAGAGTGGTTAAATGCTCAGCAAGAAGAAAATATAGTGATTTTAGATGCAAGGCATGACTTGGTCGACTTAGAATTTGGAAGAAGGGAATACAACAAAGACCATATTCCAGGAGCGCTTTTTATTGATATGGCAACTGAGTTGGCAGACCTTTCTTTAGAGGGTGGCGGACGCTATCCGATGCCGTCGCCGCAAAAGATGGCCGATATGTTTGCGAAAAAAGGAATTAATGAAGATTCAAGAGTCGTTGTTTATGATGACAATAATGGCGGAATGGCTGCTGGTCGTGTATGGTGGATGCTACATTATCTTGGGAAGAATCAGGTTGCATTACTTGAAGGTGGAATCTCTGCTTGGAAAGAAAAAGGGTTCCCTACTACAAATGAAGTTAAGCCAAGGACGCCGATTCAGTTTACGCCTACTATTCGAAATAATGAACGCATTGAGGCTGAAGAGGTATACAAAAAACTTGCTGACGACAATGTTGTACTTATTGATGCGCGCACATTCGATCGCTATAGTGGTCAGAGTGAAACACTTGACGCAAAAGCTGGACATATTCCAGGAGCGCTAAGCTATTTCTGGAAAGAAATACTGGCTGATAATAAGAAGTGGAAGAACAATGAAGAGCTTGGTGTACATTTCAATGCCATCAATAAAGAGAGCGAAGTCATCGTTTACTGTGGTTCAGGTATCTCAGCTTGTCCGAACGTCATGGCTTTAAAAAAAGCAGGATACTCGAATGTTAAATTGTATCCTGGTTCATGGAGTGACTGGATTACCCATGATCAATATCCAATTGAATAAGAAAGAACGTGAAAAACGTTTTACATCATGTAAAGCGTTTTTATACGTTTTAACAAGGGGTAAAAAGGCTATTATTTCATCATGATAAAAGTTTCATTATTATGGAGGTATTCATTTGAGCGTCCACGTTATTTGGTTTCGGAGAGATTTGCGTCTTAACGATCATTCAGCCCTTGCAGAAGCACTAAAAGAAATGGACAAGGATGATCAACTATTATTTGTGTTTCATATCCATCCAGCATTAACAGATGAATTTACAGTTAGGCATGATTATTTCTATGAAACGCTTCATTCATTTGTAGAGAATGCTGAAGAGAAAAAGCTGCCAATACACTTTTTAACTGGTGAAATGGAGAAAGGCTTCGATCAGCTCTTAACATCCGTCGAAAAGATAGAAGCCATTTATTTTCATGAAGATGAGACTGCTTTTGGTCAAAAAAGAGATCAGACATTTGAGAAATGGGCAAAACAAAAGGGTCTAAAAACGGTTAAAGTGATTGATCATCATTTACATGGATCAAAATCGATTGTCAAAGATGATGGGACACCGTATAAAGTCTTCAGCCCTTACTATAAGAAATGGCGAGCGGAAGAAAAACCAATGATTCACGACTACGACTGCCAACAGTTAAAGAAACAAATGCTTGTTAACGTAACTGAATTAAAGGAAGGTAAGCGAGCTTACAGTCAATTAATGCAGCAAAAAACGGGAAGGTGGAAGAAGTTTGCGGGAGAAGCATCAGCGTATGAGCAATTGGAATCGTTCATAGAGAATGATCTTGCGACATACCATGTAAATCGAGATCTGCCTGAAAAAGATGCAACTAGTCAGCTATCAAAATACTTACGGACCGGTTCGTTATCCATTCGTTCAGTTTACCATGCAGCGTTGGCTAAAGCGGATGAATTGGAACAGACAGAAGGGGTGGAGACATTCATTCAGGAGCTTGCTTGGCGGGATTTCTACAACATGATTTATGCAAACTATCCTAATAGCAAGAATGAAGAAATACAATCAAATTACCGTGACATTAATTGGCGAAAGGATCATGACCAATTAAAGGCTTGGAAAAAAGGGGTGACAGGCTTTCCCCTTGTTGATGCGGCGATGCGTCAATTAAATGAAACAGGTTGGATGCATAACAGATTGCGCATGGTAGTGGCTTCGTTTTTGACGAAGCATTTGTTAATTGATTGGCGAGAAGGTGAAAAGTATTTCTCTGAGCAGTTGATTGACTATGATGCAGCTTCAAATATAGGAGGCTGGCAGTGGGCATCTTCGACAGGTACGGATGCTGTACCGTATTTTCGAATTTTCAATCCAACAAGGCAGTCGGAACGGTTTGATAAGCATGGGCGGTTTATTCGCCAATTTGTAGAAGAGTTGCAGGATGTCCCTTCTAAATTTATTCATTCACCGGAAAAAATGACAACGGAACAAAAACAAATGTATAACTGTAGCCGCTATCCAGATCCAATTGTTGATCATAAAAAAGCGAGAGAGCGGGCATTAGAAACGTTTAAAAACCAATAGTCAGCTTTTCTCGTTATGCATGGTCACCGATCTATTGGTATACTTGTGATACGGATTAACAGAAGGATATGAAGAAAGCGGGTGATTGTGTGTCGGATACGTATACACAATTTTTACACCAAGGCTTTACCACGTTAGACGCATTCGCTGAGAATTTAGGCCAGTTATTGGCTTGCCCCATTACAATTGAAAATAATCATCATCACCTTCTTGCTTATTCTGAGCACGGTGAGGGCACTGATTCAGCACGAGTTGCTACGATTATTGGTCGCAAAGTACCAAGTACACTTATCCATCGCTTTTGGAAAGAGGGTATCATGACTTCTTTAAATCAATCACCTGAGCCTGTTTTAATTGCAGGTATTCCAGATGTTGGTTTAGGAAGAAGAGTGGCTTTATCAATTCGAGATAAATTGAATCAAGTGATTGGCTATATATGGGTATCAGAGGCAACTCGCGTTTTAACTGTTTATGAACAGCAGTGGATGAAGCGGGTTGCCATTAAAGCGGCTAGTCTTCTTATTAAAAAAGGAAACGTTCAAGGAAAAGCGTCAACGGAAGAAAAACTTTGGAAACTGTTAACGAATACGTATATTCAGGAAGAAGTTCCAGAAGAAACGAAATTAGCTGGTGCGGTACACACTATTTTTATGATTGATTTTGAAAATAAAATGGAACATTTAACGCAATGCCAAGTAATCATTGAACAAACCACCGCTCTTTATATGTTTGATGGTAGATACATGATCGCGTTCTTATCAAATCGTTCAATTGTACATAGTGTGAGTCATCTTGTTAAACAATTACCAGAAAATCTTATAATGGGTTGTGGAAACCCGTCTTCTTCAATTGATCATGTTGCTCGATCATACGAACAAGCGAAGGCAATGCTCATTTTAAAACAACGTTACCCTCATGAATTAAAGAATGCACTATTTTATTATGAAGCAGGAGCATTACGCTATATTCAGCCATATGAAGAAAAAGCCTATCTAATCGGTGATCATCCGGCTATTGTCATTCTTGAAGAATACGATTTACTGAATCAAACAAGCTTACTGGAAACCGTGATGGTATATGTCAAGAATAATGGGCACGTCTCTTCTACGGCAAAAGCATTGCACATCCACTTAAATTCGCTTCAATACCGTTTAAAACGAATAACTGATTTGACTGGTTTACAATTAAAAGACCCAACTGAACGGATTGGCATTTATCTTGACTTACATCGGAGACAATAGACTTGTGTAAAATACACAAATCGATTGTCTTATTTTTAGTTTATCTACCTAAAGAAAGAAAACGCTTTTCTGGATATACTAGTAGGACTAGAAGAATTCAAGGGGGCTTTCAAAATGATTATTGGAATACCTAAAGAAATAAAAAGCTACGAAAACCGAGTGGCAATAACGCCAGCTGGCGTCATTACGCTGATTACAAGCGGACATCATATTTTAGTTGAGTCAGAAGCGGGTATTGGAAGTGGCTTTAAAGATGCAGAGTATCAAGAGGCAGGAGCAACAATCCTTGATAAAGCAAGTGATGTATGGCTTAAAGCAGACATGATTATGAAAGTAAAGGAGCCGTTGGCATCTGAATTCATTCATTTCCGTCCTGGTCTCATTTTGTTCACATACTTACATCTAGCAGCGGAGCGTGCTCTCACAGAGGCACTCATCAAACACGGCGTGACAGCAATCGCGTATGAAACGGTTGAATTAAACCGGACATTGCCACTGCTCACGCCGATGAGTGAAGTTGCTGGCAGAATGGCAACGCAAATTGGTGCACAGTTCCTTGAGAAGACGAATGGCGGAAAAGGAATACTGTTGTCGGGCGTTCCTGGGGTTAAGCGAGCAAAAGTTGCGATTATTGGTGGTGGAGTAGTCGGTACAAACGCTGCCAAGATGGCAATCGGTCTTGGCGCAAGCGTGACCTTACTTGATGTTAGTGCAGAGCGATTACGTCAGTTAGACGACCAGTTTGGCAATGACATCCAGACAATGATGTCTAATCCACTCAATATTGCCGTTGCTGTGCAAGAAGCTGATTTAGTGATTGGTGCTGTCCTTATTCCTGGGGCAAGAGCACCAAAGCTTGTAACCGAAGAAATGGTTGCCAGTATGAATGCGGGAAGCGTCGTAGTTGATGTTGCGGTTGACCAAGGTGGTATTATTGAAACCGCAGATCGCGTCACTACACATGACGCACCAACGTATACAAAGCATGGTGTTATTCATTATGCAGTTGCGAATATGCCAGGAGCTGTGCCACGTACGTCAACAATTGCTTTGACGAATGTGACGATTCCATATGCAAAACAAATAGCAGATAAAGGTGTAAAAGACGCTTTATTTGCAAATCACTCGTTATTAAAAGGGTTAAATACAGCTGGTGGCTTTGTTACCTACCATGCTGTTGCGCGAGATTTAGACCTTGCATTTAAAGAAACAGAGGAAGCCTTATCAACTCTATAACAAAAAGCACATTGCTTCGGCAATGTGCTTTTTTGTGTGTAGTTTAGATAGGCTCGGTTAAGAACGTTACGCATACAGGATAAGGCACATCAATGTGAGCTTCCTGCAGTGTTAATCTCCCAGTTTCTTTATTGCGGGAAAACACGGTAAGCGTGCTAGACTCTTGATTGGAAGCGAGTAGGATAGAGCCTGATGGATCAATCTGAAAATCACGGGGCCAGCTTCCTTCTGTTGAGACAATTTCCAACAGTTCAAGTTCACCAGAATGCTCGTTTACTGAGAAACAGGCAATCGAGTCATTTCCTCTGTTTCCAGCATAAACAAATTTCCCATCCTTCGATAGATGAATTGCACTGCCTTGACTATGTTCAACGAAGCCCTCTGGAAGTGTAGAAATAAGCTGCAGTTCTCTCAACTCACCTAAATCAGCATTGTAATGACAGACGATAACTTGATTTGATAATTCCGTCATGATATAGGCATAAGGCTCATGCGGATGAAAGGCAATATGCCTTGGACCTGAGCCTGGCGGTGCATGATAGGTGTAGTGACTATGTAATTGACCTTGTTCCAACGTGTACAAAATCACTTCATCTGTTCCTAAATCAACTGCAACCGCGTAGTTTTCCTCAGGAGTAAAGCCAGAGAAATGGGCATGGGCTTTTTCTTGTCGTTCGTCATTTGGACCGCTTCCAACGTGTTGAGCAGTCGAAGAGATCTCTTTAATTGACCCATTTGAGTTAAGCGTAAAGGCCGTAATCATTCCACTGTGGTAATTGGCGCTTAATGCTTTTGTTTGGTCTGTGTTAATGGTTACATGGCATGGTCCACCATCTGCTGTAATGGCTTTATTGACAAACGAAAGCTCTCCAGTCTGCTTGTTAATGTGGTAAGCACTAATTCCACCAGCACCGTCTTCTTTCATAACCGCATAAATCATTTCGTCATTGTCGCTAATAGCCACATACGTGGGGTCCTTTAATTCAGCAACAGGAGAAATATCACTTACCTTATAGTTGTTGCTGTCAAGAGTAAAGGAGTAAACGCCCTTGCTTTCTCCTTTTGTATATGTACCAATGTACCCGCGGTAGGTTGTCATAGAAACACTTCCTTTTATTCGTTTTTTTTAGTATACACGAATTAGTGTACTAGTTCATTTTAGAAGAAGTGAGCGTTCGTTTTTTACGTTCTAGTAATTTTGAAGATGTAAAAACAATTAATCCAATCCAGATAAACAAAAAGGCTAGAAACTCAACGGAAGTGAACGGTTCACCAAAGACAAATATACCGAGTATGAGCATTGAAGTAGGTGCTATGTATTGCAAAAAGCCTATTAGTGAAAAAGAAATTCTTCTAGCCCCGTAGGAAAAGAGCATTAGTGGAACCGCTGTAGCGATACCCGCGCCAAAAAGCAGGGCAAGGGTTTCTAGATTAAATTGATTCCATTCTGTTGTGGATAACAAGGAAAGATACAGAATGGCAATAGGTGTGACCAAAATCGTTTCAATGAGCAGACCGCTCTTGGCAGATAAAGGGATCGTCCGTTTAATCAAACCATACAGACAAAAAGAAAGAGCCATACCAAAAGAAGCCCATGGGATGTGGCCACTTAGTAAAATTAAGATGCTCACCCCGACGCAAGCTGAACAAACAGCTACGATCTCTGCTTTACTAAGCTTCTCTTTTAGAAAGACCATGGCGAGCACAACATTTAGCAAAGGGTTAATATAATACCCCAAGCTCGCATCAATTACTTTATCGCTCGTAACGGCAAAAATAAATAGAAACCAATTCACACTAATTAAACAAGCAGCCAAGCTCATTTGATAAAATGCTTTTTTATTCGTGAAAACCCACTGTAGTTCTTGCTTGTAGATTCGTTTGTCTCTTGAAAAAAGATAGAGGAAAAGCATGAAGATAAAAGCAAAAAGAATGCGATACATTAATACGTCTAAAGCTGGAAGGAATGAAAGCATCGCCCAGTAAAGAGGAAGTAACCCCCAAATAAGATAAGAGCTGAAAGCGGCCAATACTCCAGAATGTTGAGAGTCAGTAGGTGTCATCATTTTGCTCCATTTTAACTTAGTAGAATTCCCTAATTGTAAATGATTTCGAATAAAGAAGAAATATGTTTTTAGTTGCTTTATAAAATGTTTGCTACTTGTTTATACAAATTGATCTGGAGAACCTTCTTATAAAGAAAGCCCAGTAATAATAAAAGACGACCTATTTAATGTGTAAAGAGTCTGAATGTGAGGTTAATTGACAAAATTCCTTAAATAAATCGAAATGAATGCAGGAGAAATAAAGAAGAGATGCGAATAGAATTAGAGCCGACCATAATAATTGATCAAAAGAAAGAAGGGAAGCGATGAAACTATATGCATCAGTTGATATGGAGGGAATATCTGGGTTAGTTGATCGACAATTTGTCACTCCTGGTGAGCGTTTTTATGAACGAGGGCAACAATTAATGACGGACGAGGTAAATCATGTTGCAAGTGCTGCATTTCAAAATGGGTGTACGGAGTTTGTGGCAAATGATTCTCATGGAAAAATGAATAACATTCTAGTAGAAAAGCTCCATGAAGAGGTAAAACTCATTTCAGGTGAGGTTAAGCCTTACTCAATGATGCAAGGTTTGGACCAGACATTTGCGGGGGCACTATTTCTGGGTTATCATGCACGAGCTTCAAAGCCAGGCGTCATGAGTCATACGATGATTTTTGGTGTACGCTCCATGTGGCTGAATGGGCATGAGATTGGTGAGATGGGCTTAAATGCGTATTTAGCCGGGTATTATGAGATTCCGGTTTTAATGGTCGCTGGAGATGCCGCAGCATGCGAAGAAGCGGAGCAACTGTTACCTGGCGTCATAACCGCTCCTGTGAAAACGGCACAATCAAGGTCTGCAGCACTTTGTTTGTCACCAACTAAGAGTAAAGTACTATTGCAGGAGCAAACACAAGCCGCTTTAGTGAATGCAACAAAAATGGAACCGTTAACATTAACTGAGAAGCCCGTCTTACATATTGAATTTGCCAACTATGGTCAAGCAGAATGGGCTGCTTTAATGCCTGGTGCGCAAATTGACAATGGCACAACGGTTTCTTTTCATGCCCGTGATGTAAAAGAGGCGTATCAAGCGATGTTGGTTATGACTGAGCTTGCGATGCAAACAACGTTTTGTTAAAGAGGGGCGAAGAAGATGCTGAAGTATGTTAGTCGCCGCTTCTTGGCGATGATCGTTACGTTGTGGATTATTATAACTGCTACATTTTTACTAATGCATACCGTTCCAGGGTCACCGTTAAATAGTGAGCAAACAACAAATGCAGCTATTCAAGCGAATTTAGAAGCTTATTTTGGATTAGATCAACCAGTTATTGTGCAATATTTTGATTATCTGCGCTCGTTGTTACAGTTTGATTTTGGTCCATCAATTTCACAACCGGCTGTATCGGTAAATGATTTGATCTCTAGAGGATTTCCTGTATCGCTTGAACTAGGACTGTATGCAATTGGCTTTGCGCTTATTTCTGGTGTCACACTTGGAGTACTTGCAGCGTTAAGACGTAACGGATTAATTGACTATACCCTGATGACGTTAGCAGTATTAGGGTTATCCATTCCAAACTTTATTCTAGCAGCGCTATTAATTAATGCATTTAAAGATTATCTGCCTGTAGCACTTTGGCAGAGTTGGCAGCATATGATTTTACCCGTATTTGCACTAGCAACATCACCAATGGCTATTATTGCGAGATTGACGCGTTCAACGATGGTCGATGTTTTAACGCAGGACTACATACGAACTGCCCAAGCAAAGGGTCTTTCGCCGTTTACCATTGTGACCAAACATGCACTGCGCAATGGACTAATGCCAGTCGTGACGATTATGGGGACACTCGTTGCAGGAGTGCTGACAGGAAGCTTTGTTATAGAAAAAATATTTGCTATCCCTGGTATTGGGCGATATTTTGTTGAAGGAATTAACAATCGAGATTACCCAGTTATTATGGGAACAACCATTTTCTACAGCGCGATTTTGCTTGTGATGTTATTTATTGTTGACATCATTTATGGATTCCTCGACCCACGCATCCGATTGCATAAAAGGGAGGGGGAGTAGAAATGGCACTGCTAAATTCCAAAGGTCAACAAGTAAGCGATGACTTGTTTAAGCGTAATACAGCAAAATTAAACGCAGAAGTCGTGTCAAGGCCATCTCTCTCTTACTGGAAATCGGTTTGGATTCGGCTTAGGCAAAATAAGTTAGCTATGCTCGGGTTGTTTACAATGATTGGGCTTATTATCATGGCAATCATCGGTCCATGGATTTCACCCAACTCCGTAACCGGAGGAGATCTTACTCAAGTAAATCAGCCTCCTTCATCAACGTATTGGTTTGGAACGGATGCACTTGGACGCGATATGTTTGCAAGAACATGGTACGGCGCTCGAATCTCGTTATTCGTCGGTTTTGCCGCAGCGTTAATTGATTGTGTAATCGGTATTGTCTACGGCGGTGTATCGGGCTATAAAGGTGGACGCACCGACTCAATCATGATGAGAATTGTCGAGGTGCTCTATGGTTTACCATATCTCTTAGTTGTTATTTTATTAATGGTCATAATGGGGCCAGGTCTATTTACGATCATTGTTGCACTGACTGTGACGGGATGGGTTGGAATGGCGCGAATTGTAAGGGGACAAGTGTTGTCGTTAAAGCAAAATGAATATGTTTTAGCTTCCAAAGTATTTGGAGGAAGCACGCCTCATATTATTAGAAAAAGCTTGCTCCCGAATACGATGGGACCCATTATTATTCAAATGACTCTTACAGTACCATCGGCTATTTTTGCTGAAGCTTTTCTGAGCTTTTTAGGACTTGGCATTTCTGCACCATTTGCGTCATGGGGTTCACTTGCTGAAGATGGATTATCGGCCATTTTAACAGGTCATTGGTGGCGATTGTTTTTCCCAGCCTTCTTTATCTCCTTAACAATGTACGCATTTAATGTGTTTGGTGACGGCTTGCAAGATGCCATTGATCCAAAAACAAGGGGGCGCTAGGCTTTGACTATTTTAGAAATTAAAGATTTACATGTATCGTTCAAAACATACGGTGGTGAAGTTCAGGCCGTTAGAGGAATTAATCTAACACTGAATAAGGGCGAGACGCTGGCGATCGTTGGTGAAAGTGGCTGCGGGAAAAGCGTTACTGCGCAAAGTATTATGCGTCTTCTACCAAAAACGACTACGAAGATTACCAGTGGAGAAATTCAGTTTAAAGGACAAGATTTACTCAAAATTTCAGATAAGAAAATGAGGTCGGTTCAAGGTAACGATATTTCCATGATCTTTCAAGATCCGATGACCTCACTCAATCCAACGCTAAGTGTTGGTACTCAATTAACAGAAGGAATACGAAAGCACACATCCATTTCAGCACAAGGCGCTAGAAAGAAGGCATTGGAGATGTTGCAGGTCGTTGGGATCTCTAACGGGGAAGAAAGGTTGAAGCAGTATCCACATGAATTTAGCGGTGGAATGAGGCAACGATTGATGATTGCAATGGCCCTCATCTGTGAACCAGATGTTTTAATTGCCGATGAACCTACAACAGCACTGGATGTGACAATTCAAGCTCAGATTCTCGCTTTATTTAAAGAAATTCAGGAGCGAACGGGGGTAGCGATTATCTTAATTACGCACGACCTTGGTGTTGTCGCTCAATTAGCTGACAGGGTTCACGTGATGTATGCTGGGAAAATCGTAGAAACAAGCAATCGGAGAGAATTATTCTATCAATCTGAGCATCCCTATACGAGGGGGCTACTCAACTCTATCCCACGTTTAGATGATGTAAGAGGAGAACTGTTACCGATTGCTGGAACACCGCCTGACTTATTCTCTCCACCACCAGGCTGTCCGTTTTCACCGAGGTGTCAATATGCAATGGATGTGTGCCGTGATCATATGCCTGCAAGTACAGACGTGTCTCCATCTCATACAGCCGCGTGTTGGCTATTGGATCCACGTGCAAAACAGGTGTTTAAAGATTTAGCATAAAAAAGGGGGAAGTAAAATGAAAAAGAATTGGTTGGTTGGCTCGTTCGTTGCAGTATTAGCTTTAACAGTAGCAGGATGTACGACGGGAAGCTCAGGAGATGATACAAATACGCCAAGCGACTCTGAAAATGGGAGCGGGGAAGAAGGGGAATCTACAGGCGATAAGATCCTGTTATTAAATAATGGGGCAGAACCAGCGACATTAAACCCACAAACGGCATTTGAATCTGTCTCGAGTGCGCCGCTAAATAATCTAATGGAAGGTCTTCTTAGGTTAGGAAAGGATCACACGCCTGAAGAAGCAACAGCTGAATCGTATGACATTTCAGATGATGGTTTAACGTATACTTTTACAATTAGGGAAGATGCAAATTGGTCCAATGGAGATCCTGTAACAGCAGGAGACTTTGAGTATGCTTGGAAGTTACTTGTGAACCCAGAAACTGCCTCTTCTGCAGCTTTTTTAGCCGATTTAATTGAAGGTGCTTCTGAATATAATGATGGATCTGGTTCGGTAGATGATGTGATGGTGACCGCGCTTGATGAGAAAACGCTCGAAGTTGTCTTAACAAGTCCGCAACAATATTTCTTAAATTTAATTACAAATCCGTCCTTCTTTCCTGTCCACCAAGAAACATCTGAGGAAAATGCGGATTGGCATACGAGTGCAGATACGTACATTGGTAACGGACCGTTTGAGTTAAGTGGCTGGGACCATAATTCAGAACTCCGTATGACAAGAAACGATGAGTACTGGGATGCGGACAACGTGGCGCTTGATGGCGTAACCTGGAATATGATTGAAGATGCGAATACCGCCTATCAATTGTTCCAACAAGGAGGACTTCACTCCGTCGCTCCTCCTGCTGATTTAGCTGAATCACTCATTGCTGATGGTGAAGTTGATTTATACGAACAGGCAGGAACCTACTTCTATCGCTTCTTAACAACAGAGGAACCGTTCCAAAATAAGAAAATTCGCCAGGCATTTGCGAAAGCTGTTGATCGCGAGTCCATTGTTGAACAAGTTATTCGTCAAGGTCAAGAACCGGCAGGCGGATTTGTCTCTTATGGCTTTACGGAGCCTTCAGGCGAAGATTTTAGAGAAGTGGGCGGTGACCTTTTTGAATTTAATGTAGAAGAAGCAAAACAACTACTAGAAGAAGGGATGGCAGAAGAGGGCTATGATGAGCTGCCGCCAGTAACAATTTCTTATAGCTCTGGACCAAGTGAACATGAGCGCATTGCAGAAACGTTGCAAAACATGTACAGTACCAATTTAGAAATAGACGTAGAACTTCAAGTTGTTGAATCAAGCGTATTTCTTGACCGTCAACGTGGATTAGAAATGCAAATGTCTCGGTCATCTTTTCTAGCGGATTATGCTGACCCAATCAATTTCTTGGAAAGCTTTATTACGGACAGCTCCATGAACCGTACGGGGTGGTCAAACGAAGCATACGATCAATTAATTGCTGAATCAAAAGTTGAAGGTGATGAAGAAAGACGATTTGAACTTTTACATGAGGCTGAGGAAATTGTACTCGAAGAAATGCCATTTTTCCCACTCTATTTTTATAACCAACCAGTGTTGCAAAGTGATGCGGTCTCTGGAATTGTTCGTCATCCAGTTGGTTATATTGAATTAAAATGGGCTGATTTGAACGAATAGCATAAGAAGAGAGGAGTTGTTCTCCTCTCTTTTTGTTTAGGAGGAATTTATGAAAATCGTTAAGCCGTCTCTATTAAAAAAAGGCGATACCATTGGGATCATTGCACCTGCGAGCCCGCCTGAGTTAAAAAAAATTCATTATGCAAAAACGTTCTATGAAAAAAAGGGCCTAAAGGTAAAACTTGCACCCTCTGTCGGAAAACGCAACGGCTATCTTGGCGGGTCTGATCAAGAACGAATAGCGGATCTAGAATTCATGTTCAAGGATCAAACCATTAAAGGTATTTTTTGCGCATGTGGGGGGTATGGGACACCGAGGATTGTTGATCAAATTGATTATCAGCTCATTAAAGAAAACCCTAAAATCTTTTGGGGCTATAGCGATATTACTTGCTTGCACACAGCTATTTTTCAACGTACAGGTTTAATTACGTTCCATGGTCCAATGCTAAGTTCCGATTTGGCGGTAGACGAATTAGATGCTGTTACAATAAATGGGTTGAACCAGGTCTTTGCAAAAACTGAAATTATGATCAATCAGTCGACACAACCGCTACACACTCTCATGCAAGGGACAGCTAATGGTCCGATTGTTGGAGGGAATTTAACACTACTTACGAGTTTACTAGGTACGCCATATGAAATAGATACGAACGGGTCTCTACTTTTTATAGAAGAAATTGAAGAAGAGCCATATAGAATTGACCGCATGCTGAATCAATTAAGGCTCGCTGGAAAATTAGATCAAGCGGCTGGCTTTGTAATTGGTCATTTTAATCAATGTGAACCAAAGACTCCAGCAAAATCGCTCACGCTTGAACAGGTTATTCAACGCTATCTGGTCATTGAGGGGAAGCCGTCTGTTAGTGGTTTTCAAATTGGACATTGTCTTCCCGTTAAGTCTATTCCGCTTGGAGCGAGGGCAACACTCGATGCGGATTGTAAACGATTAATGATTGAATCTGGTGTGAAGGAGTGAGAAAATGGAAGAAATGAAAGTGAATGTGCCCGTAGCAACTTTATGGACTTCTCCTGAAAGTCCAAGAGATGTTGATCTGGCAGCCATTCAAACCCCAACTTTTTATGAACAATGGTTGGAAAAACTTACGTTTGAACAGCGTTTGCAGTTGTGTACGAATAATCTAGTGCAAAGTCAAGTGCTTTTTAATGAAACAGTTCTGGTATTACGAGAAGAAAACGGATGGGCAGAAGTTTTACTACCCAACCAACCAACGCTTAAAAATATACGAGGCTACCCTGGCTGGATTCCATTCGATCAGTTAACTCCCTTTAACTATCAATCTCATAAAGAAGTACGCATTAAAAGCACAGCTGCTAAATTAAAAATAGAAGGGCAGCAGCATGAATTGAAATTAAGTTATGGAACCGTCTTACCAGTATTTCGAGAGAATGAGAACAATGTCTCTGTTCAGACCCCACTGGGAAAAGGCTATTTAAATAAAGAAGATATTGAGGCGGCTAATGAAACATACGGAAGTGAGATGCTTGTTGACTCAGCAAGGCGATTTATTGGTCTGCCGTATTTATGGGGTGGCATGAGCAGCTTTGGGTACGATTGTTCAGGTTATGTTTACGCTATGCACCGTTCGATTAATATAACGATCCCTAGAGATGCGTCGAATCAAGTGAAAACAGGAAAGAACGTTCAGTTTAAACATGCAGAGCCAGGAGACCTTCTTTATTTTGCTTATGAAGAGGGGCAAGGTGCGGTTCACCATGTGGCGATGTACACTGGTAACGGACGAATGATTCATGCGCCTAAAACAGGGAAGACGATTGAAGAAATTGAACTTAATGGAACTGTTTATGAGAAAGAACATTGTGCAACTAGAAGGTTTGTTGGTGCATCTAACTGGAGGGATTTAGCGTGAATAAGCCTATTTTAGAAGTAGAACATTTAAAAAAACATTTTAACATTCGAAAAAACCAAACGTTAAAAGCGGTTGATGGTGTTTCTTTCTCCATTCAAAAAGGAGAAATGTTCGGTCTTGTTGGAGAATCAGGATGCGGAAAATCTACTTTAGGTAGAACAGTGCTTCGACTTTATGACCAAACAGCTGGTACAGTGCGCTATAATGGTGAAAATGTCCATCAAGCAGATGCAAAAACAAAAAAGCAGTTAGACCGTCGTATGCAAATGATTTTTCAAGATCCTTATGCATCATTAAATCCCCGCTCAATGGTGGTTGATATAATTGCAGAGGGAATGGATATCCATCATCTTTATCAGGGGAAAGAACGACTACGTCGTGTGCATGAATTACTTGAAATTGTTGGGTTGAATAAGGAACATGCGAATCGGTACCCCCATGAATTTAGTGGGGGACAAAGACAACGAATTGGTATTGCAAGAGCCTTAGCGCTTGAGCCGGAATTTATTGTGGCTGATGAGCCCATATCTGCTTTGGATGTTTCCATACAAGCTCAGGTTGTTAATTTACTGCAAAAATTACAAAAGGAAAAGGGTTTAACGTTTTTATTTATTGCCCATGACCTCTCAATGGTTCGGCACATTAGTGACCGTATTGGTGTTATGTATCTAGGAAAACTTGTTGAAATAACAACAAGTGAGCAGCTGTATCAAAACCCACTTCATCCATACACAAAAGCACTCCTTTCAGCTATACCGATACCTGATCCTGATTTAGAAGATAAACGTGAATCGATTATTTTGAGAGGTGAAATTCCTAGCCCGATATCCCCTCCTAGTGGATGTGTGTTTCGTACAAGGTGTCCACAAGTAATGGAGCAGTGTTCGTATAGCGAGCCACAAATTCGCGAATATGAAACGGGACATTTTGCTGCGTGTCACTTGTATGAAAGAAATCATACTTTGCAAGGAGTGCAAGAATCGGCTGCAACAAAGAGCACATAACTGTTTTAAGGAGGAAAGCAATGAATTATAAGTATCCTGTTGTTATAGGCGCTGGATTGTTGTTAATGGCAGGAGGTTGCCAGACACAGGAGGAAGTTCGTGAAACTGCCGTATTAGGAACAATTGATCAAAGAACAGCTCAATTATTAGGGACAGATAACAAGTTATTCTCAAAGACGGCGACCATTAGTACGATAGGCGATATTCTTATTCATGATCGTGTATACGACGATGCGCGCACAAATGATGGCTTTGATTTTGTACCGATGTTGGAAGATGTAGCGCCTTATCTTGAAGCAGCTGACGTGACCATTGCCAATCAAGAAACGATGATTGGTGGAGAGGAATTAGGATTGTCAGGCTATCCTGCTTTTAATTCCCCTTTCGAAGTTGGTGATGCCCTAAAAGCATCAGGAGTAGATGTTGTCACTTTAGCAAACAACCATACACTTGATCGTGGTCCACAAGTGATTATGAATGCTCTAGATCACTGGGACAAGCTTGATATGGTTTATACAGGATCGTTTCGAGATCAGGAAGATGCAGACGAACTTCGGATAGTAGAGAGTAATGGGATTGCTATAGCAATCTTAAGCTACACGTATGGAACAAACGGAATCCCTATTCCAGATGGACGAGATTATTTAGTCAATTTGGCAATACCTCAATTAATGGAAAAACAAATTAAAGAAGCAGATGAAAAAGCAGACGCTGTGCTTGTTGCCCTTCATGCAGGCGATGAATATGTAGATTATCCGAATGATCAACAAAGAGAATGGGTGCAGTTAGCAGCAGATAGTGGAGCAACTGCTGTCATTGGCCATCATCCCCATGTTCTGCAGCCTGTTGAATGGGTAGAGGGTGTGCATAATCATGATATGCTTGTCGTGTATTCGTTAGGAAATTTTTTATCAGGCCAATTCGATCATCCGAGACGAGTAGGAGGAATTTTTTCCTTTGAGTTGGAGATGCAAGATAATGGAAAGGCTCGGGCAATTACACCATCATTTATGCCTACGTATGTACAGTTCGAAGAGGATAGTAGCAATTATCGCGTAACGCCAATGAAAGATTTAACAGATGAAGAATTACCTGATGTGCTTGACCATATGCAAGATGTTGATAGTCATATGAGTCAATGGGCACCTGAACTAGAGGTCATTAAGGAGTAGAAGGCTTTATGTTAAGATCAATTGGATTGTACGTTTTTGCGAGTTTATTTTTTCTAGCAGGTGTGGGACATTTCGTCATCGATTCGTTTTTTATCGATGCAATGCCAGGCTGGGTTCCCTTTAGAGCTGCAATCGTCTATTTATCTGGTGTCGTGGAAATGCTTTTGGCGGTCTTGTTAGTTTATAAACCGACAAGGGCAAAAGCAGGCGTTTGGACAGCCCTATTTCTCATACTGGTTTTTCCTGTTAATCTTTATATGGCATTTACACCGAGTCAATATGATCTTCCAGCTTTTGCGCTCTGGTTAAGGTTACCTCTCCAATTTGTTTTAATTTGGTGGGTATTAAAAGGAACAAAACCGAATTAAAAGAAGCAGGCATTCCTTAAGTGATGTCTGCTTCTTTTTTATCTATCTTTCTTGAGTTTGTGGAAAGGTATTATCCAAATGTTCAATATGGTTTTTGCCCCAATTGTGCATCGCGTCCAAAATCGGTTTAAGGCTCTCTCCATAAGTTGTCATGGAATATTCAACTTTTGGTGGAATTTGCGGGTAGACTTTGCGCTCTATAATATCATTTTGTTCTAGTTCTCTTAGTTGGGACGTGAGCATTTTTTGAGTTATTCCAGGTATTGCCCTCTTTAATTCATTAAATCTCATCACATCCTTAGTAATGAGTTGAAATAAAATCTTATGCTTCCATTTACCAACAAGAATTTCTAATGCGGTGTCAACTTGGCAAGATGTTTCCAATTAATCATCACTCCTTGGGCTTTAGTATCCTTTTTAATACTATAGTACAAATAAGTGCGTACTTACAATAATGAAGAGATTTAAGTAAACTAATTTTAACTCATTTTCAAATTTAGGAGGAAAAAAGATGATTCATGAAGATTCGTTTTTAGGTGAAGTAACGCTAATTGTTAAAAATATAGAGCGATCCCTAGACTTTTATACAGAAACATTAGGTTTTCAATTTAGTATGATTCGACCAGGAGAAGCCGTTCTTTTCTCTAACACGGAAACACCTCTGCTTATCTTAAAAGAAGACAAACAAGCGATAGAAGTGCCCCCAAATACGTATTTAGGTCTTTACCATTTTGCTTTATTATATCCAGATCGTCAAAGTTTAGGTGCTCAATTAAAAAAGTTGCTTGAATTGAATGTACGTATAGGTGGTGCCGATCATTCTGTGAGTGAAGCCATTTACTTAAATGACCCTGATGGTAATGGAATTGAATTGTATCGTGATCGACCTCGAACAGAATGGCAGTATGATCAAGATAACCATGTGTATATGGATACAAAAGCGCTTGATATAGAAGGTCTCTTGCTGGAAGCTACCGAATGGAAGGGCCTTCCTGATGGTGTGAAGATGGGACATATTCATTTTCATGTGGATAATTTGGATCAAATCGAACACTTCTATAAAGACATTCTTGGGTTTAGCGTCATGACTTATTTCGGACGACAGGCTCTTTTTATGGCTGCTGGGGGATACCATCACCACTTTGGTTTTAATACATGGGCTAGTAAAGACATTCAGCAACCAAAACCAGCTGTAGGGTTAGAACTTTTTACGTTAAACATCCCGGATGAACGTTCTTTCCAAGAGTTAAAAGAGCGATTAGAGAGGCATCAGCAGGAGATTATTAAGCATTCAAATCACTCGTTTTCATTAGTTGATCCATCGTTTAATCGGATGAAAATCAAGCTGGTTGAATCAAAAGCATAATAGTTGTTATTCGTACAAAATCTAGATAAACTTAAAAAAATTAGTCGGATTACTTCAGACTACCTGAGGGGGGAGACGAAATGACACTGTTTTATGAAGCGGTTGAGAAACGTCGTTCTACTAATAAAATTAGTAAAGAGCTGGACATTAGTGATGAAAGAATTGAAGAAATCATTAGTCATGCACTAAAGTATGTCCCGTCTGCGTTTAATTCACAAACAACTCGTGTTTTATTGTTATTGGGAAAAGAGCATGATTGGTTTTGGTCTGAAACAGAAACACTTATCGAACAAGCAGGCACTGATTATAAGCAGGAAAACAGCGAAGTTGCGCTTTTAAAAGCTGGTTATGGTACCGTATTATTTTTTGAAGACGAAAACGCGGTAGCTGCGGCACAACGAAAGAACCCTCAATATCTTGAATACTTCGCCGAATGGGCTGATCAAACTTCAGGTATGCACCAGCTTGCTGTTTGGACCGCATTCGAAATAGAAGGAATTGGGGCATCGTTGCAACATTATCAGCCTCATGTTGATGAGATGGTTTCAAGTCGTTGGAGTGTGCCAGCTTCTTGGAAGTTAAAAGCACAAATGCCGTTTGGAAAGCCCTTGACCTCTTCTTCAAATGAAAAAGGGAACAAAGAGAATCATGTCGAGTTAAAGATCTTCAAATAAAAAAACGGTTACCGTGGAGGTAGCCGTTTTTATTTAAGCGTTTCTTCTTTTAGTTCTGGATAAATTTTAGTTGGTTCTGTAACACGATCGTCTGTGATATGAACTTGAACCATTTTATTATGTTTCATAAATTTAAAAACACCATTATTAAAGTCAGTTCCGGTTTCTTTAAAGAATATTCCTTCATACTTTGCCTGTTTTGTATGAGTGAAAAGCAAGTGGTAGCCTTTTTCATCTTCAACAATATAGGCGCGTACTCCCTTTTCAAAATGCCCTTCTAATCCTTTGATCGCTCGGTCACACGAAACGACATGGAAGTCAACGAACGGAATTTCACGAAGTAATACGTTCATGAATGAACCTTTTGTGATTTCTTCCCAACGGCTTTTTGCCGTTTGGCCAATAATAATTTGTGTGATGTGGTGTTCCCGTGCTACTTCTGCAATCACTTTAACAGCTGGTTTTTTTTCATTGTCACGAATGACAAATTCTTCTACATCACATTCTTCAGCTAATTCTTTCCAACGATCAATATAAGCTGACTTTTCTGCGTCTAATTCGTCGTAAGGGAGTGAATCAACAGTCAATATATAGAGAGGACAATCAAGCATACTGGCGATCTTTGCTCCACGTCTGATTAAACGCTCACCGTTTGGTCCGTAATAGACACAGACCAATATACTCTCATCCATACGTCCTTTTGCTTTCTTCATTAAAGAGTTCACCTCAGTTTTTAAAATAAGTAATCTAAGAACACTTGAAACGCACTTAAAACACGCCTTCAGTCACCCTTATGCCACTGAGGCTTTTATGAAACCAAGCCATTATATAACGTAATTCCAAAAAATACAATCGAAATTGAAAAACAGTTGCTTTACCCATAAAATGCGCGCAAATCGAATTTGCTTGGACGCAAATGTGACAGATTCGACACATCTATTCATTTCCAAGTGTATATCTGTGCAATGAATTAAAAAATAGTATATACTTTTTTACATAAAGTAATCATCAACGATTCATAATGAGAAAATCCTTCGATTAACACCTTCCACTTTTTTGAGTGAAGTGTTTACCTATCCAATAGGTATGTTGGGCGTGCAGTGAACGATTGTACTGCGCGATTTTGACTTGTGCATACAAGATTCCAACAATTGCTTCAATCATACACCCTCTTAACAGGAAAGCACAAGCGTTGATTGACTTTGTTTTTTTGGGGTAAACTTTGAATGATTTTAAGATCAGATGAATGCGTACATAGATGATAGCATGATGTTAAGAAGGAGGTTGTGTTTTTGTACACGTTAAATATAGCAATTGTTATTCCTTTTATAGTCGCTCTTTTTATTCCACTTCTCTATAAAAAATTCGGACGTGTTCACACTGGATGGTTTGTCCTTGCTGTACCAGTTGCACTTTTTATTTATCTTGCCCAATTTATTCCGTCGATAGCAAGAGGAGAAGTGTATTTTAGTGAGGTTCCTTGGATCCCTTCATTAGGAATAAATTTTGCAGCCTATTTAGATGGCTTAAGTCTAATACTTGCCTTATTGATTACAGGTGTAGGAAGTCTAGTGGTTTTATACTCCATCTATTATTTGTCAAAAGAACGTGAGTCACTTGGTCATTTCTATGTGTACCTTTTAATGTTTATGGGTGCCATGCTCGGCGTTGTTCTGTCAGATAATTTAATGGTCCTTTATTTATTCTGGGAATTAACCAGCATATCTTCTTTCTTATTAATTGCGTATTGGTATCACCGCCGCCAATCAAGATATGGTGCACAGAAATCAATGTTAATTACTGTAACTGGTGGTATTGGAATGCTTGCCGGGTTCATCATGTTAAGCACGATGACTGGGACAAATAGCATTAGAGAGATTATCGCTACAATTGGTCAGTATACGGACCACACTCTGTTCATTCCTGCGATGCTCTTGGTTCTGTTAGGAGCCTTTACGAAATCCGCGCAGTTTCCGTTTCATATATGGTTGCCAGATGCGATGGAAGCACCTACACCAGTTAGTGCTTACTTACACTCTGCAACAATGGTTAAAGCCGGAATCTATTTAGTTGCCCGCTTCACTCCAGTGTTTGGAGGAGATGCAGTTTGGTTCTGGGTCGTGAGTATTGTGGGTCTAGTAACGTTGTTTTGGGGTTCTTTTACCGCCATCAGACAAACGGATCTGAAAGCGCTACTCGCCTATTCAACGATAAGCCAACTTGGTCTTATTATGAGCTTACTTGGTTTAGGTTCAGCAGCTCTCTACTTTGATGAAGCGACTGAGGCAACAGCCTATTACTCGCTTGCCATTTTTACTGCATTGTTTCACTTAATTAATCACTCCACTTTTAAAGGGGCATTGTTCATGGTCGTTGGGATTGTCGACCATGAAACAGGAACGCGTGATATTCGGAAGCTTGGCGGGTTAATGACGATTATGCCAATTACGTTTACGCTTGCCGTTATCGGGAGCTTTGCGATGGCCGGGTTGCCACCGTTTAATGGTTTCCTAAGTAAAGAAATGTTCTTCACGAGCACGTTGCGGGCGTCGGAACTTTCCTTCTTCTCAATGGAGACTTGGGGGTTAATGTTTCCGGTTGTAGCTTGGGTGGCGAGCGTTCTAACCTTTGTCTATTGTATGATCCTTGTTTTCAAAACGTTTTTTGGAAACTATCAGCCAGAAAAACTTGAGAAAAAAGCACATGAAGCACCACTTGGTATGTTAATCCCACCAGTAATCTTAGCAAGCCTTGTTGTAGCGTTTTTCTTCTTCCCAAATATCATAGGGGAATACTTAATCCAACCGGGGTATGGAGCAATTTTGCCAACCTTCATGGAAGCGAATCTCCCTGATTATGACATTGCACCATGGCACGGAATCAATACGGAATTATTAATGACCTTAGGCGTTGTTGGATTTGGGATTGTTTTGTATCGACTTTGGCCGAGCTGGAGTGGAATATACGCACTATTCCCAGCAAAATTCTCGCTCGATAGTTTGTACAATCATACGCTTATGTCGGTTGAACGTCGCTCAACGTCACTAACGAACCGCTACATGACAGGCAATATGTATCATTATATGGTTTATATTTTCATTGTCATTATTGTTGTAGTGACCGGAGCTATTGCGTACACTGGGGCGTTTCGTTTTGACCCGTCAAATGATGCACCAATTAGTATCTATGAAGCCTTTATTGCAGTTGTTATGGCATTAACGGCAATTGCTATTCCATTTGCAAAATCAAGATTAACAGCCATTTTATTAAATGGTGTACTCGGTTATTTATTAGCGCTGTTCTTTGTGTTTTTCAGAGCTCCAGATTTAGCCTTAACTCAGCTTGTTGTTGAAACGGTTTCGGCATCGTTGTTCTTATTATGCTTCTACTTCTTACCTGAATGGGAAAAAGAAAAGAGAAAACGGAAGATAAAAGGTATAAATGCTATTATTGCACTTTCAGTCGGTACACTTGTCACGATGCTTGCTTTATCTGTTCAAAGTAACCGCTTGTTTGATTCGATCTCTGCCTTTTATGAAAATGCTTATGAACTCGCTGGTGCACAAAATATCGTTAATGCGATCTTAGGAGACTTCCGTGCGTTTGATACAATGCTTGAAGTTGTCGTCCTCTTAATTGCAGGTATCGGAGTGTATGTACTGATTAAGCTTAAGGCGAATAAGGGGGGACGAGACGTTGAAAACAAATGATGTCATACTTCATACGGTAACCAAGGTCGCTGTTTTCATTATACTGACTTACGGTGTTCACCTTTTTTTAGCCGGACACTATGAACCAGGGGGCGGGTTTGTTGGAGGTCTTGTCTTGGCTTCCGCATTCGTCTTACTTCTCTTAGCGTTTGATATTGAAACAGTGCGATTAGGAATGCCAATTGATTTTAAGCTTCTCGCCGCAGCTGGTGCTTTTATCTCTGTGGGAACAGGTCTTGCAGCTATGGCATTTGGTGTTCCATTCCTTAGCCAAACTGAAATATCTGCTACTGTACCAATCCTTGGTGAAATCCCACTAGCATCGGTTGTTTTGTTTGAAGCTGGTGTCGCATTTGCCGTAATAGGCACGGTTGTAACCATTATAATTAGTATAAGTGAGGATGTTTAGCTTATGGAAACAATGATGTCTGTCTTAGTCGGGATACTTGTGACTGTAGCAACGTACTTGATTCTTTCCAAAAGCTTGCTCCGAGTCATTTTGGGAACGGCGATTATGTCCCATGCAGTCCATTTGCTAATTATGATAATGGGCGGCTTTTCACGCGATTCAAGTGCGCCTCTACTTGGGGAGGAAGCAGCATCTTACACAGATGCTCTGCCACAAGCTTTAATATTAACAGCGATTGTTATTAGTTTTGGTGTAACTTCCTTCTTCCTTGTTCTCGCGTATCGTACGTATAAAGAATTAAAAACAGATGATCTTACAAAGTTAAGGGGACATGATAATGATGAATAATTTACTTGTGCTACCAATGGTCCTCCCTTTAATTGTAGGTATTGTACTCATCTTTTTGAGACCATTTATTGTCACGCAGCGTGTGATTAGTTTGTTGACAATGGTGGTTACGTTTGGAATAAGTCTTTACTTATTAATAGAAGCTCAACTAAGTGGTATCGTAACGCTCGACTTTGGTGATTGGGCAGCTCCATTTGGAATTACATTTGTGGGAGATAGCTTTTCGTTGTTGCTTGTAACAACGGCTTATCTCATAGCTTCCATTTCATTGCTCTATGTATTTTCTTCAATTGGTGAGGAAAAAGAGCGGATGTTTGTATATCCTCTTATTCTTCTACTATTAGCTGGTGTGGCTTGCTCTTTCCTGACAGGAGACCTATTTAACTTGTACGTTGGGTTTGAAGTTATGTTGCTTGCATCTTATGCACTAATTGTACTAGGTGGAGAAAAGGGACAATTAAGAGAATCAATAAAATATGTTCTTGTTAACGTTTTTTCTTCATTTATTTTCTTAATCGGTATTGCTTACTTATACGGTGTACTTGGCACATTAAACTTTGCTCATTTATCTGTACGTATTGCCGAAGTCGGACAAACACCGATTCTTACAACAATCGGCATTATCTTTTTACTTGTCTTTAGTTTAAAAGCAGGATTGTTGCTTTATTTCTGGTTGCCAGGTTCGTATGGCGCTCCACCAATGGCAATCGCAGCCTTATTTGGAGCCCTGCTTACAAAAGTAGGCATTTATGCACTGTTTCGGTTTTTTACCTTATTGTTTTATCACGAACCGCAAATAACGCACACGCTTTTAGCTGTAATGGCGATACTAACAATGATAGGTGGATCAATCGGAGCAGTCGCTTACAATGACCTCAGAAAAATCATTTCTTATAATGTCGTCATCGCTGTCGGGTTTATCTTAAGCGGTCTGGCGATCTTTAACAGCGCTGCAATAGAAGGAGCCATTTTCTATTTAGTTCATGACATGATTGTAAAAGCATTGCTATTTATTCTTGTTGGACTAACGATTTACTTATCTGGAACAGCTCGACTCGAACAGATGAGCGGAATGATTCGAAACTATCCGTTACTCGGCTGGTTATTCTTTATTACAATGATCTCTTTAGCAGGTATTCCACCACTAAGTGGATTCATTGGTAAAGTATACGTTGCCCAAGGCGCAATTGAAGGTGGAGCCTTTGTCTTGTTGGCATTCACACTGATTTCGAGTATCTTTGTTTTATACTCATTGCTACGGATCTTCCGGAATGTTTTCTGGGGTGAAACGATTATTAGTAAAGACAATATGATCCCTCTGAAAAAGAGAGTGCTTCTCCCTGGTGTGTTGTTAGCTGTTGCTACATTGGCGCTTGGACTAGGAGTTGAAGGTATTGCAGGAATTGTGACAGATGCAGCAGAGACGTTAATGAACCCTGACATCTATATTGATGCTGTTTTAAATCAAGGGGGCGTCTAAATGATGAAGATTAAACAAAGAGGAGGGACCTTCATATGTTAGGCCAACTCTTGTTAAATATATTAATTGCTTTTCTGTGGGTGCTTCTTCAAGATGAGGATAGCTTTCAATTTTCAACTTGGTTTGCTGGCTTTTTAGTTGGTATGGGTATTTTGTATGTAATGCGCCGATTTTTTTTCAAAGAGTTTTATTTGCAACGTGTTTATGCAGCGTTTAAATTATTGCTTATTTTTATCCGAGAGCTCATTACATCTAGCGTATTAATTATAAAGCAAATCTTAAGCCCGAAAATGAACTTAACTCCAGGAATCTTCACGTATAAAACAAAGCTTGAAGGAGATTGGGAAGTAACAGCACTTGCGCTTCTTCTGATGCTTACACCTGGCTCGGTTGTACTTGAAATTTCACCAAATAACGATACGTTTTATATCCATGCGATGGATATACCAGACTCTAAAAATGCAGTATTAAGAGCAATGACAAAATTTGAGAAGGCAATTATGGAGGTGACGCGGTAATGTTTGAAGCGATCTTAATCACGGCACTCGTTTTGTTTGCTTTAGCAATTGGTATTGCAGCATATCGCATTATTAAAGGTCCATCAATGCCCGATCGTGTTGTTGCCCTTGATGTCATTGGGGTTAACTTAATTTCAGTTGCTGCAGTTGTTTCAATTGTTTTAGATACAAGAGCATTCTTAGAGGTTATATTGATTGTTGGTATTTTAGCGTTTATAAGTACGATTGCTTTCTCTAAGTTTATAGAGAGGGGGGTCATCATTGAACGCAAGCGCGACAGGTGAAATGGTCGGAGCGATCTTAATCCTCGCTGGCGCCATTATGGCCGTGGTAAGTGCAATCGGAGTCATTCGACTGCCAGATGTATACACACGATCGCATGCGGGGACAAAGAGTGCAACATTAGCCGTTTTACTAACTTTAACAGGAACGTTTATCTATTTTTGGTTAGCTGATCATTATATTAGTATTCGCTTAATCTTAGGGATTGTATTTGTTTTCTTAACAGCACCTGTAGCAGGACACTTAATTGCGAGGGCCGCTTATCGTTCGAAAGTTCCTTTAACGGAAACGAGCGTTGAGGATGAACTTAAGAAAGTGTTAGAGGAAGAAAACTACAATGAACCTGATTTAACTGAATCAGAGCGTAAAGAAAAAGAAGACGGCTAAAGTGCCGTCTTCTTTTTTTATAGTTCCCAATAAGGTTTGAGGCTATAATGCGCATGAAGGCTAGCTTCGTACTCTCTCGTGATTGGATTCTCTTTTTCATGCTCAGGAGCAGTTTCGATTCGTTTTTTCTCAACGCTTACCGTTAAAGTTTTATCAAACCATGTCACATCTTTTAGAGCACTCATTGAGAGAAGAACAGGTTCTTTTTGCATAAAACCGCCTGTATCAATAACCATGTAGCGTACATGCCAGTCGTCTGATTTCTCGACAACAAAATCGATAATTTTGCCAACCTCTCCGCCTTTTGCATGAACATGGTACCCGCGCAATTCATCAAGGCTAAACAGGTGAATTTGATCTTGTTGCATTTTTTCCATTTGCTGTTCGTCGGTTCCCGTTTTAATTGCTTCGTCGGTTCCTTCAGGATTCTCACTATTTGGCACATAAACTGGCGGGATAAGGGGTGCGCCTGCAGCAGCATTTGTTCCATAGGTTGAGGTAACAGGAACAGCTGGTGTCCCCCAATACGTCGGCCACCCGTAATGATTGTTTAGTTCCCTTTCATAGTAACGATTAATAGGAGCTTGCTCATCGGGCTTCGGGCTATCTTTTATTTGTTGCTTAGTTGCATCAACACTAATCGACCCGTTTTCTTTATCGATCTCTTTGAATGCTTTAGTACTTAGCAACACTTTTCCACCAAAAAACCAAGTTCTCGTATCACCAACAAAGTAGCGTAACTGAAGTGTATGTGAGTCAACAAAGAAATCATTCAAATGTCCAAGTTCTCCGTCTCGAGCACTCATCGTAAACGTTTCCAATGTTTTCGCATGTAGTAACATCATCATTCCTCCATAACCGTATTAACTGTCTATAACCGTATTAATCATAACTGAAACCAAAAGAAAGAATTTAGTTTTAAGGTATACTAAAAGAGGGAAGCCATAAATAGGAGGGATTCACACTATGAAAGTAGCTGTAATTACAGGAGCTAATACAGGTATGGGATTTAGTACGGCATTGGTTTTAGCTAATAGCGGGATGCATGTTATTATGCTTTGCCGAAATGAAAAACGTGGGAAGCAAGCATTGTCTGATTTGGAATCGCGTAAAAAAAACGGTAGTGCTGAACTAGTCATATGTGATCTTGGTTCGTTAGAGAGTATTCGTTACGCAGCGGCAGAGATAAATTCGAATTACAAACAGATTGATGTGTTGATTAATAATGCAGGAGTTGTGAGTCCTAAAAGAGAGGAGACGGTAGACGGCTTTGAAATGCAAATTGGTGTGAATCATCTAGGACATTTTCTTTTGACAAATTTATTACTTGAACGTTTAAAAGCTGCGGCTAACGGTCGAATTATTATTGTGTCGTCTGGAGCCCATAAATGGGGGCACTTTTATATAAATGACCCACATATGCATGAACATTATAACGTCTTAAAGGGATACGGTCAGTCAAAATTATGCAATCTACTATTTGCTAAGGAACTTCAAGCAAGAGTAGAAGGTACGGGTACCTCTGTCTTCACTTTACATCCAGGTGCTGTGGCAACTAGCTTAGGTGTGAATAGAGAAACAGGCTTTGGTAAGGCCATTCATTCGCTTCTTAAACCAGTATTCTCTAGTCCTCGCGAAGGGGCGGATACAGCTATTTATTTAGCTCTTTCAACTAAAGTTTCAGCAAAACAGGGCCACTATTTTGTAAATCGCAAGTCAGCAAAAATTAGTGAGCGGGCGCAAGATGAAAAAATGGCAAAGAAGCTTTGGCTTTGGAGTGAAAAGCAAACCAATTTAACTTAAAGAATAAAAGTAAACTTCGGTTTACTTTTATTCTTATTTTTTTTGAAAAAGGGGGTTAAAAAGAGTCGCTAAAAGAAGTACAATAGGTGTGAAAGAGTTACCTTTAAATATGAGATCGATTTCATAGGAGGGTTTTATAATGAAATTAGGCGTATTTGCAGTATTGTTTGCTGAGAAACCATTTGAAGAAATGCTTGATCATGTAAAACAACTAGGACTAGAAACAGTTGAGATTGGCACAGGAGGGTATCCTGGAACGGCTCACTGTGATCCAGCTGAGCTCTTAGCGGATGAGTCTAAATTGAAAGCGTTTAAAAAAGCAGTTGATGACCGTGGGCTAACAATTTCAAGTCTAAGCTGTCATGGAAACGCTTTAACTCCAGATGAAGCGTTTGCCAAATCGTCCCATGAGTCATTTGTACAAACGGTGAAACTTGCAAAAAAATTGGGTGTTACAACAGTAACGACTTTTTCTGGTACACCAGGTGCATATGATGGGGCGAAACAACCTAGTTGGCCAGTTGCGGCGTGGCCAAATGAACATGGTGAAGTTTTAAAATGGCAATGGGAAGAAAAGTTAATTCCATATTGGAAAGAGATGGCTGCTTTTGCTGCCGATCACGATGTGAAAATTGCGTTAGAGCTTCACGGTGGTTTTCTAGTGCACTCACCTGCTACCTTGTTGAAACTAAGAGAAGCGTGTGGAGATGCAATAGGAGCTAACGTTGACCCAAGTCATTTATGGTGGCAGGGCATTGATCCTGTTGCTGCAATAAAAATATTAGGGAAAGCCAATGCAATTCATTTCTTCCACGCAAAAGATACATATATTGACCAAGATAACGTCAATATGCACGGCTTACTTGATATGCAATCGTATGCAAATTTACAGGATCGTGCTTGGTATTTCCGTTCCGTAGGCTATGGCCACGACGTGAAAACTTGGGCAGATATTATTAGTGCCTTACGTTTAGTTGGTTATGATGGAGCGATTAGTATTGAACATGAGGATGGGCTCATGTCGATTGATGAAGGTTTCCAAAAAGCTGTTGATACACTTCAACAAGTATTGATGAAAGAGCCAGCCCCAGATATGTGGTGGCTGTAAGGAGGAAGTAAGATGTCAAAAATTAAAGTAGCGGTAGTAGGCTGTGGTTCGATTGCCATTCACCGACATGTCCCAGAATATGCAGCTAATCCTAATGTAGAGTTAGTGGCTTTCTGTGATTTAAATCAAGATGTAGCTCAAAAAATGGCGGATCAATACGGCGTTACAAATGTGTTTTCATCTCATGAAGACATGTTAGCAAATGTAAATGAGATCGATGCAGTCAGTGTATGCACACAAAATGTCGATCACGCTCAAGTATCTATTGATGCAGCAAATGCTGGATGCCATGTGCTTTGTGAAAAACCGATGGCTACATCATTAGAAGAAGCTGAAAAAATGATTGATGCGGCAGCTGCGAACAATGTTCAGCTTATGATTGGTCATAATCAACGTCTAATGCCTCCACATGTAAAAGCAAAAGAGATTCTTGAGTCTGGAAAAATCGGTCGACCGCTAACATTTAAAACGACGTTTGGCCATGGCGGAGCTGATTCTTGGAGCATCCAAGGAAAAGATACATGGTTTTTGAAGAAAGATAAAGCGTTTGTTGGAGCGATGGGCGATCTAGGAGTCCACAAAATTGATTTAATTCGCTGGTTGCTAGGAGAAGATGTGAAAGAAGTAGCTGCCTTTGTTGAAACGCTAGATAAAGATGCAGACGTCGATGACAATGCGACTACTTTATTACGAATGGAAAGCGGTACAATTGGAACAATGGCTGCAAGCTGGACCTATTACAAAGGTGAAGATAACACAACGACGATCTATGGGGAAAAGGGTGTGCTCGAAATTCACGACGATCCAAATGTCCAAGTCATTGTGAAGCTTACAAACGGAACGGTAGAGCGCTACACAGTGGGAGCAATTGCAACAAACGATGCTGGTGGTCAAGTTACAAGTGGGGTAATTGATGAGTTTATCTCGTCAATAAAAGAAAATAGAGAGCCGCTAATAACAGGTGAAGAAGGGAAAAAATCCCTGCGCGTTGTTTTAGCTGCGTTAGAATCAGCTAAGTCAAAATCATTTGTTTCTGTTAAGAATATAGGCTAGGAGGAGAATCTTTAATGGAACAACTAGGATTGGCACTTTACACTTTGCGCAATGAGCTGGAAGAAGATTTTAAGGGAACGCTTGAAAAGGTAAAGGCAATTGGCTATAGCGCCGTTGAATTTGCTGGGTTTGGAAATAACAGTGCTACTGAAATCAAAGCAATGCTTAACGATATCGGTTTAGAAGCTTGGTCAAGTCATGTACCTTTAGACCAGTTGCGAACAAACCTAGATGCTGTAATTTCATTTCATAAAGAAGTCGGCATTCAGTTTGTTGTCTGTCCATTTGTTGCTGAGGAAGAGAGAAGAAACAAAACGGATTATTTTAATTTAGCGGAAGAGCTTGAGACAATTGGCCATTCGCTGCGCGAAGCAGGGCTAACGCTTTGTTATCACAATCATGATTTTGAATTTGATCAGTTTGATGATGAGCTCGGTCTTGATATTTTGCTAAGAAATACAAGAACGTGCAATATGAAGCTGGAGTGTGACACATTCTGGGTGGAATTTGCGAATCATGATGCAAAAGCATATGTGTTAAAGCATGAGAATCGAGTTCCTATTATCCATTTAAAAGATATGAAAAAAGCTGAAAAAACGTTTGCAGAAGTTGGAGAAGGTAGATTAGATATTGCAGGCATCATTAAAGCGGCCAAAGAAGCTGGGACAACCTATTTTATTGTAGAACAAGACGTTTGTGAACGTCCTCCACTAGAAAGTGTTGAAATCAGCTATAAGAATTTACAGAACATCTAAAGAAAAACGTCACCTATTTTAGGTGGCGTTTATTTTGTCCATTTAACAGTCAAGTTAGCACTTTAATCAAGGTGCTGTATCGATTGATCCCAATCTATCTGGTAGGCTCCTATTCGCTTTGCGAGTTGTTCAAGCGCTGCTGCAAGATTTGCAAAGTTTCCTTCTGTCATAGGGAAATCTTTTACTAAATAAATTTGCTCAACAACTAGTTGGCCATTGGCGCGATTATGATGACTAGAAAGCTGTCCAACGAGTTCACCATTCTATAAAATAGGCATCCCATAAGGACCAATCTTCCTTTTCGATGCTGGTGTGTATATTTCCCAACGGTAAACAAAGGAGTAAAGATCCTCAATTCGTTCTCTTCTCCATAGAAAAGGATCAAGTGGAGAGAGAAATTGTATGGAAGGTTCAAGTTCCCTTGAATGACTTAATAAGCTGTCAAGATCGTTTGTGAGAATCGCGTATGGGCGTTTTACACCTTCAATCGTCACAGAAGTAAATAAGTTAGAATCAATGTTACGTTGATGGAACTGTTTTCGTTGACTTGCAGTTAATCTTTGCCATCCATAGCGTGGATCATCTGAGCTGAACAAGCGATAAGCTCGTGCATACTTTACTAATAGCTGTTGTGCTCGTTCATCCATACTCATGTCGTTTTCTTGATGTCGTATCGAATGAGGAATTACATCAGCTGTTCTAGCGAAATAGCGTGTTGCGCCAATTCGATTTACAATCTGAATGTCACCTGTATAAAAAAGAAGCTGCAGTACATGACTCGTTTCTTTTGTCGTTAGTAAATCGGTGTCCCAACCGCCTTTCACTTTTTTTAACGATGTAAAAGCTGCTGATGCAAGAGGGCCTTCGTTTTCTAAGCGAGATAAGATGGTGGACGTGCTCTCCTTATAACGATTTAATTCTTCCTTGTATCGAAGTGAAAAATGGTGGCGTATATCTGCAAAAAGCGGGTAATCTGTTAAAGGAAGTAAACACGCTGCCTGAGCAATGTATTCAAATGCATGTCCTTCTTTTAACAACAATTCGAGTTGTGATGGTTTATAATTTGGGTATTCGCAGACTGGCTGTTAAATGATGATTTTTATCAACAATTGAAACAGGATCTAATTGAATCGCTTCTAATTCACTCAAGAGTTGAAGGGTATTTTTATAAAGGGGAGCTACTTTTTTCTGATATAAAAAACGTTTTGCAGTCTGACGTGATATAGTAAGCATAACGGACTTCCTTTCAATAACGAAAAAATTTATAAAGTATAGCGAGGTCTACTATGACGCGAAAGAGATATGAAAACATTGATCAAATAAAAAATAACCACACGTTTCTTGATTTTATAAAATGGTACAAGGAAAGAATGGTCAAGAAGAAAGATTTAAGTGAAACAATTGCTTTTACAAAATCACCATCATTTAAAAATATACATATGGAGAAGTTTAATTCAATTACGTGGATTGGACACGCGACTTTTTTAATCCAGTTAAATGGGATGAATATATTGACAGATCCTGTGTGGTCCAATTTTATGGGGACTACAAAACGGGCTGTCCCAAATCCTTTCCCGATTTCAAGTTTACCAGCAATTGATTATGTTCTCATCTCTCATGGGCATTTTGACCATCTTGATTTTAAGACATTAAAGCTAATTCCAGGAAATCCAACAGTTTTGATTCCCTCAGGATTAAAGCATTTATTTGTAAAAAAAGGCTACCCATCAGAAGCTGTATTTGAGTTTAATTGGTGGGACAATTGGAAAGAAAATGGTGTTTCATTTACGTTTACTCCTGCACAACATTGGGTTCGTAGAGGCTTGTTTGATATGAACCAGTCTCATTGGGGCGGCTGGCATATTGAGACACAAGCAAAGACGGTTTATTTTGCAGGTGATAGTGGTTATTTTGATGAATTTAAAAAAATTAAGCAAACGTTACAAGCGATTGATTATGCGCTTTTACCGATTGGTGCTTATGAACCGGAATGGTTTATGGAAATTGACCATATGCAACCGGAGCAGGCAGTTGAAGCATTTTTAGATTTACAGGCGAACACTTTTATTCCGATGCATTATGGAACATTTCGATTAGCTGATGACACAGGTCCGGAAGCGCTTAAAAAGCTTCATGATTATTGGCGTAAAAAAAACATTCCTGAAGAACAAAAAAAAGTACTCCCAATTGGAAGTACGCTGTGGATTTGAGGCATTAAGCCGCTTCTGCTTGGCTTCTCTGCCTCTCTTCGTTACGTATAAAGCCAGAATGAGAAAACCACATAAGTAAAAAGATTGGAATGGAAACTCCAAAAAAAGGTAATACGCCAGGGAATTGAAACATTAAATAATATGCTGCAAGCAAACTAACAAGCATACCGACACTTAAGAACGGGCGCACAACCGCATGTAGAACAGCATGTTTGAGTAATTTACCAATTGTTAATTCGTAATGTACAAAAACAGTAAATGAATAAAAGAATGTAAGGACATAAAGAATACTCAACAAGAGCAACGGAAGTGATAGCATGGCGATATACGGATTGGTATGATTGTAAACAAACAATAAATCAATGAGTAAAATAAATCCAATCGCAGTTAGACAAAGACCTAATCTCTGCACTTTCCAATAATCTTTTTTAAAGTAAGTGAGAAACGTTTTAAAGATTGGGAGCTCCGTCTCACCTCTAATCCATTGCCTTGAAATTGCAAACGCAGCTTGAGTCGCTGGAAATAACCCTCCTGCAATTAGTCCTGCAATCGTAAAACCAAGCCATAACAAATTTAATAGAGCGAGACGCATAATCCACTCTGCTACTCGATAAATACCACCCATTAATCCGTTCATTTCCATTGAAGATACCACCTCTTTTGAAAGCGTTATCTAAATTGTATCACAAAAATCAAAAAAAGAGCTGCTAATTTAGCAACTCTTGCAAGGATTTTATTTTAAATCTTTCACAACTTCTTTTGTTTCAATCGTCCCTAGATCATAAATGATGGTATACAGTTGTTGAAGTTCATTGTCTGTTCTATCTTTATCCCGGTCTGCTTCTTTTTCTTGAAAAGGACGTTGGAAAACTTCCTCTTGGCGAAAGTCTTCGGAACGAATTTGATCAATTAACGCTTGAATTTGATCCACTTCTTTACTTGTGGCGTAAATTTCATATTGAATGGTGTTATCGGGTAATTTCAGGTCGGAAATTTGCAACATAGCCATATCTACCGTTACATAATAGCGTTCTCTGTTCATAGTTAAAAACTCCTTTACAAACGTTGTTAGTTTTCTTAGTTCCCCTCTTTAACTCTCCATACACTTCTTTTTTTTTGCTAATAAATGTTTACGTATAGATCAACAGGGTAACAAAATACAAATGTCACCCTAAATTTTGGATAAGAAATAACGTGTAACAATTAACATAAACAGGCTAGAGCGAACATAAAATAAAGGCGGATTATAACTCGTCAGGTGACAAATTCAGGAATGTTCGGTACATTTGTAAATGCAGTACCTTTATGAGTAGGAAGGTATGAGTTTGGTCTATTGAAAGTATGGGTGATGGTAGTGCAGAAACTTGTAGCACTTGTGTTTTTATCTTTAATTTTTACATCAGGATGCTCTAATGCATATCAAGTAGCTGCTTTACCAAAGAAGGTAACTTTAGATTCTTCAGACGTTGTTAAAATGCCGACAATACAGGCTTTAGAAATAAATAAAACCATTAAGCTAAATGGCCAAGCCATCATAATGAACCCAGAAAATGTAACTGTAAATGTAAATCACGCCAATCGCTTACCCGTTTTGTATGAGCCTGATGACTTAGTTGTTGCCAACGTTCGCTATCCCTATAGTGGAGTTGAGGAGCGATCCTATTTAAGACGCGAGGCTGCAGAAGCAGTAGAAGAATTATTTCTAGCCGCTGAGGAGATCGGACATATCCTCTATTTTAACTCTGGCTACCGTCCTTATTTAAGGCAATATGAATTATTCCAAAATGCACAATTAACGCATGGCTATGATCAAACAACTGTGGCAAAGCCAGGATATAGTGAACATCAAACGGGACTAGCAGTAGATATATCCTCAAACGAGGTTAATTTTTCATTAACGAAACAGTTCGGCCTAACTGAGGAAGGCATGTGGGTTGCTGATCACGCTCACCTTTTTGGATTTATTATCCGATATCCAGAAGGGAAAGAAGAGATAACGGGGTATCAATATGAACCATGGCATTTGAGGTATGTTGGAGAAATCGCAGCTGACATATATAATCAGTCAATCACTTTTGAAGAATATCTTCAAATTGTAAAGAAAATGTAAAACTGGTGTGAAAGTTCGTTATGTCTGTGGAACTATATTCAAGTCAAATTTTTTTTGATAAACTGATTGCTTGTAGATACAAAACGGGGAAAAGTAACCGCTCAAAAGAAATAGAGCTGATCTCGTTTTAATTGGGAGGAGACTAGCGATATGAACAAAATAAAAGCTGGTATAAGAAGATTGCAGTTCTTTTGGCTAGCTGTCGCTTTATTATCAATTACAACCTATGTGCTTTATAAAGTTGCGTTTACAATTCCAACAGAAAATATGATGCAGGAATTTTTGTTATTTATTAATCCAATCAGTTCATCTATTTTGTTACTTGGTATAGCGCTTCTGTTTAAGAATAAAACGAGAAACGTAATGGTTGTTGTCTTATCATTCATTGGTTCTTTTATTTTGTATGGTAATTTACTGTTTTATCGTTTTTATTCAGATTTTTTAACATTGCCTGTTCTGTTACAAACAAATAACATGCAAGATTTATCGTCAAGCGTGTTTGAATTGATGAGTATTTGGGACCTATTTTTATTTGCCAATGTTGCAATTCTTGCAGTGCTTGTAGCACGTAAAAAAGTTCCTGTTGTTGGCCGGTTAAAGAGAGAGCCCGTTTTAATTGCTGCGCTTGCGGTCTTGCTATTTTTAGGGAATTTAACACTTGCTCAAACGGAGCGACCACAGTTACTTACGCGGTCATTTGACCGTGATATGATTGTTAAGAACATTGGTGTGTTTAACTTTCATATTTACGATATCTTCCTTCAATCACAATCGAGAGCTCAACGCGTGCTCGCAGATAGTTCTGACATCATTGAAGTGAAAAACTATGTTCAAGCAAATCATAAAGAGCCTAATCCTGACATGTTCGGTGTAGCTGAAGGAAAAAATGTCTTTATGATTTCACTCGAATCGATTCAAAGCTTCGTCATTGATAATGATATGGAGGGGCAAGAGATAACGCCGTTTTTAAATCAACTGAAAGATGAAAGTTATTATTTCGAGAATTTCTATCATCAAACGGAGCAAGGGAAAACATCTGACTCTGAGTTTATCGTCGCTAACTCCATGTTTGGAAGAGGCAGTGGAGCAGTGTTTTTCACACATGCACAAAACAACTACAACGCGACACCAAAAATTTTAGGTGAGAATGGCTACTATTCTTCCGTCATGCATGCAAACAATCGAACCTTCTGGAATAGAGATGTTGTTTACGATACGCTAGGTTATGATCATTTTTATGATGTGGAGTATTATGATGTTACTGAAGAGAATTCAGTTGGTTGGGGATTAAAAGACAAAGAGTTCTTCGAGCAATCAATCGATTTGTTAAAGGAACAACCACAGCCTTTTTATACAACGTTTATTACGTTAACCAACCACTTTCCATTCGAGCTTGATGAAGAGGATAAAATGATTGATGAAGGCGACTATGGTAGTGGTACATTAAACCGTTTCTTCCCGACTGTTCGCTATATGGATTATGCTGTTGAAGAATTCTTTAACGATATTAAAGAAGCAGGGCTTTATGAAGATAGCATCTTTATTTTATATGGAGACCATTACGGGATTTCAAGCAACCACAACAACGCGATGGCACGCTTTTTAGAACAAGATGAAATTACACCGTTTGACACGGTTCAATTACAGCGTGTTCCCCTATTCATTCACATTCCGGGTCATGAAGGTGAAGTGATTGATACGGTAAGTGGGCAAGTCGACATTCAGCCAACATTGATGCATTTACTTGGAATGACGACAAAGCAAGACATTCAATTTGGATCAGATCTCTTTTCACCTGATAACGAGTCATATGCTGTTTTACGAAACGGTAGCTTTATTACGGACGATGTGGTTTGGACAAATAACACTTGTTACGATAAAGAAACGGGAGAACCACTCACAGAAGAGGAGCAGGCTGCTTGCGAAGAGTTTGCGCCACGGGCTACTCAAGACCTAGAGTTTTCCGATAAGGTGATTTATGGAGATTTACTCCGCTTCTACGAGCCCGATAACCAAGATTTAGTGGAAACTGATTCAGATGATGAAGAATAAATAAAAAGCCGTCGCATTCGCGACGGCTTTTTTGTAAACTAGAAAGGGGAAGAGGTGTAACAGATGAGGAGAAGCAATCGCTTTTGGTTAGTCATCATTCTAAGCATTGTGGTCATTTATGGTATTTTGTATTGGGCGTTATCTGAAGATGTGCAGTGGCCCTATTAAGATAAGGTTGGAGGAAGTTTGTGATGTGAATTAGCTCCACCAAGTGCTGTTATAATTGTTGTGGCAAAACCGGTTGCTACAACTGCTATTGTAGATAAGATGATTTCTTCATGAGTAACAATTGGAATTCCAGCAATGACAGCGCCTAGGTCAAAACCGACGATTAATACACCTACATTCCAGCTTGTCTTAGCAGAAATCATCTGGGCTAGCAGATCAAACCCGCCTGTACTTATTTCAAGTAAGAACATGATCCCCGCCCCAACCCCAAGCATTAGTCCGCCGATGATAGCACTTGTAAGAGGACCAAGAAGGGGTGTGTCGGGAATAAACTGGGCGAAGTAATCAATCATTAATGACGATACAATGACGCCAGCAAGTGAGTTGTAAAAGAACGGACGATAATAAAACCAGGCTAGAATATAAATGGGGATACTGATGACAATGATGGTCATCCCTACAGGGAAATTCCATACATAGTGGGCAATTAGCCCAACACCAATAATCCCTCCATCCAACAAGTGATAGGAAACAAAGAAGAAATTAATTCCTAAACTTATTAGCAAGCAGCCAACTAGTAAAATGACAATATACCGGATACCTTTTATCACTTAATCACCCTCACACAATCATTAGCCAAGCTTTAGTCATACATATGCGGACAACTCTTTGGCTATGCTGAAGTGAATAAGGAATATCGTTCTGCTAACAAAACATCTAATAATACGTTGCGGAAAACTGAAGATAAAGTAAAAAGAGGATAACAAGGGCTCCAATGATGAACGCAACCTTTTTCAATTTTGAATTTCGTTGTCTGTTTTTCCATCGATTAGGGTTAAAGGATATGTCGTCATCGTCAATATACGTTTTTCGGGATCTGCTCATTGCATATAAGGTGTGTAATGGTCGAGCACCTTTAAGAAATAGTGGAGCAAATAAAACGCCAAAACCTAAGCCGAACAAGTGACCGAGTACATTAATTCTTGAATTAATAAAGGTCATAATGAGTGATATGATGAGAATTGGCAAAAAGGCTTGCGCTGATTGCCGGTCCATTAAGTCGTTCCGGTAGAGGTACATAAATAAAAATACGCCAAACAGCCCAAAGATTGATCCAGAAGCGCCTACATGTGAGTATGTGGAGCCTTCCAGAAAATAAGTGGCTACATTTGCTAAAATACCTGGAATTAAATAAATGAGCGCAAACTTAAATCGTCCCAGCATCCCCTCAAGTGCTGGAGCAAAAATTAACAAGGCCCCCATATTAAAAATCAAATGAAAGAGATCTCCGTGGAGAAATATTGGTGTCACTAAACGCCAATATTCTCCAGCTTCGATGCCGGAATTTAAACCGATACCTAAATAACGAAAGTAGAATCCAGAAGGTAAAAGTAAAAGGATAAAATGAATAAAAACAGTTAAGGCGATGATGCCGCTAACCACGGGGAATTTGCGTATATAAGAAGAGAATGTTTCATTGCGAATAAACATAAAAAAGCTCCTTTAATGGCATAAATTTTTGGGCTTAAGATTCATTCTATTATAGCAGTTCTTATTTATATACGTATAGCGACACTGTCTTAAAAAAGGCTTGAAGGAGAGAACGATGATCAAAGGAATTGGAATTGATATTATTGAACTAGATCGGATAAAAGCTGTGCAGAAAAGACAGCCTCGATTGTCTGAAAGGATTCTAACACAAGCTGAAAGATTGCAGCTGGCTGAATTAGCTCCAGCGCGCCAAATTGAATTTATCGCTGGCAGGTTTGCGGCGAAAGAAGCTTATGCAAAAGCAAAAGGAACAGGGATTGGTGCGTATTTATCTTTTCAGGACATTGAAATAATGAGAGCAGATAACGGTAAGCCGTATATTGTTAATAAACAGCATCAAGAACGGTCGCATCTTTCTATTACACATTCGAAACAATATGCAGTTGCGCAAGTTGTGATTGAAGAATAATTTAAACTTGTCAATACTCGTCTGCATAATGCTTGGACCTCGCTCATATAGTTTACAGCAACAGGGTATTGGACACTCGTCTAGTTCCCAATGTGAGCTGAAGGGGTGAAGAGTAACATGAAGAATTTGAAGTTATGGCTATCCGTAGTCACTGTTTTCATGGTGTTGGTATTAGCAGCTTGTGGTGAGAAGACGCAAGAAGATGTGTTGAATGATGTTGAAGACATGCTAGAATCTACAACGGGCTATAAGACAAAAGCAACTATGTTGTTAAAGACAGGTCAGGAAGATCAGACATATGATGTGGACGTATGGCAGAAAGACAACACTTACTACAAAGTTGATTTGAAAAATGCAGCGAATGACCAAAGTCAAATTATACTTAAAAATGATGAGGGTGTTTTTGTCCTAACACCTGCTTTAAACAAAGTGTTCCGCTTTCAAAGCGATTGGCCAAAAACAAGTAGTCAAGCATACCTCTACGAATCCCTTTTAAAAGACATTACTCTGGATGCTGACATGCAATTTACGCAAGATGATGAGCATTATGTCTTTAAAACAGCCACGATGTACCAGAATAAAAATTTAAACAGCCAAGAAATTCGTTTGAATAAGAAAGACTTAAGCCCTGATACAGTTAAAATAATGGATGCAGATAACAATGTGCTAGTCGATGTGACATTTACCGAATTTGAAAAAAATCCTTCATTAACTGCAGAAGAATTTGAAACAGAAAAGATCATGACGGGTGCACAAATGTCAGAGCCAACAATGACGAGTCCTCAGACAGAGGAAGAAATACGAATTCGCTATCCTGACTTTATTCCAGATGGCATAAGTGATCAGCCGAAAGAGGATGAAGTAACGGTCGGTGACCGCACAACGTATGTCCAAGAATACACGGGCGAGAAATCATTTACGCTCATTCAAGAAAACAGCTTAACGGTTCCTGTTTTTAGCACTCCATTGAATTTGTCAGAAGGAGATCCTGTTGATTTAGGATTTACAATTGGTATTCAGTCTGGTGAACGTATCATGTGGTCACATAATGGAACGGACTACTCCTTAATTTCCCAGGACCTAGAGTACGGTGAGCTAATAGAAATTGCTCGCTCTGTGTATCTAGTCGGTGAGAAATAACAGTATAAAAGAGATCCGTATTTAAAGGGAAGCCTTCTTGTGGGGTTTCCCTGCTTTGCGGTAATAAGTGTGCAGCTAATGCTAAACCTGATCCATATAGAAGGTGCATAGTTTTAAAGTGATACGGATAAAATGAATCTAAAGATCATAAAAAAACGTTGACCTACCGTTTTGTATAATAAGATTGTTATTAATTTAAACGGATCTATAAAAAGGACTTTGCAAACTCCCTACAGCAATGCTATGATAAACAATGTATAAATGATCGATTATATAATTCTCAAACGTAATTTTAGAAGGCATACTGAACTGAATGAGGTGGATGCTGTGCTTGAGCAAGAAAAATGGAACGAAGATAGCAATGGAATAGGATCGAAAAATAGTGATCGTGCTGATTTAAAAGCTGAAATTCGCGAATCGATGCAACAAGGTTACATGGAGATGGCAAAAATCAACCTTACAATTGCGTCTGAAGCCTTTCTTGCTGAGGAGGAAGCTAATCACACGCTGACGCGTCTCGTTAGTGGGGTGTAGCTTTTGATAGTGAAACGTGGTGATGTTTATTTCGCAGATCTTTCTCCCGTAGTTGGTTCAGAACAAGGTGGGGTAAGACCTGTATTAATTATTCAAAATAACATTGGCAATCGATTTAGTCCTACGGTTATTGTTGCTGCCATTACAGCACAAATTCAAAAGGCAAAACTTCCTACGCATGTTGAAATAAGTTCAAGTAAGTATGGGTTTGATCGGGATTCAGTTATATTGCTAGAACAAGTCCGAACAATTGATAAGCAACGGTTAACTGACAAGATCACTCACTTAGATGATAAGATGATGCAATCTGTTGACAAGGCATTGACGATAAGTTTAGGACTTATTGATTTTTAACGTTAAACCCCTTCTGGAAAATGGGGTTTTTTTGTTGTATCTTATACCACTACCTATAAAAATGCGAAGAATAACGATTAATCTTTGCAACGAATGCCAACTCGTGAAATAATATATAGTAGGATGTTTGAAGTGGAAGGGGAAGACAAATGCAGTCACAAATTGTCTCTTATCTTCAAAGAAACCGGACAAGGTTGATGGAAGAATGGGAAAAACAATTAACTGGGCTCCGAACTGAGCACGATATACAATCGCTAACAGACGAAGCGTTTAAACAATCGAGTAATGAGTTCATTCTGTTGATGCTTGAATCGGCAAAAGAAAATAATAATGATAAATTAAACGAATTTGTCAGTAGACATATACAACAGGGTGGATCACTTATATTTCTTTCAAAATTGATCCAAAAATTCCGGAGTGCTTCTCAGCAACTTGTTATACGACCTAATGTGGAAACTGGAGATTCTGCTCAGACTATTGTTGAATTAAACGATTGGATTGATGAGCGAATGGATTCCATCGTAAAGGATTACTCGAATTCGTGGGATCAGACGATGGAGTTACAAAAGCTGTCACTATTAGAACTCTCAGCCCCGTTAATTCCTGTTTTTGAAGGAATTACGGTTATGCCACTAATTGGAAGTATTGATACGACAAGAGCTCGGTTGATTATGGAAAACTTATTAGAAGGTGTGATTGAACACCGTTCAAAAGTTGTTTTAATTGATATTACTGGAGTACCTGTTGTTGACACAATGGTTGCTCATCATATTATTGAAGCTTCTGAGGCAGTACGTTTGGTAGGCGCAAAGTGTATATTAGTTGGAATACAGCCTGAGATTGCTCAGACAATTGTTAATTTAGGAATAGACTTAACGAGATTCCCAACAAAAAGCACACTGCGTAAAGGTGTTGTTACTGCATTGGAAATGACAGAAAAAAAACTAATGGATCTGTAATTGGAAGGAGTAAAAAATGAGAATTCCAATTCTTAAATTAAACCAATATTTATTAATCAGTATACAAATTGAATTGGACGATCAGACGGCACTTCAGTTTCAAGAGGACTTACTTGGAAAAATTCATGAAGTGGGTTCTACTGGGGTCGTCATTGATTTAACGAGTGTTGATATGATTGATTCATTCATCGCAAAGGTATTAGGCGATGTGGTGGATATGTCAAACTTAATGGGTGCCAGAGTTGTGCTAACAGGAATTCGTCCTGCTGTAGCAATTACGCTAATTGATATGGGAATTAAATTAGAGGGTGTATCAACAGCGCTTGACCTAGAACAAGGACTCGCAAGCTTGCAACAGGAACTGGAGGGTTAGATATGGAAAATATCCAATCCAGCGTAGAAGTTAATAATGAATGGGGAATCGTTGCTGCTAGGCAAGCTGGTCGAGATTTATCTCGTCAACTTGGCTTTGGAAATGTTGACCAAGCGCGAATTACGACCGCGATCTCTGAGTTGGCAAGAAACATCTACTTATATGCCAATCGTGGTGAAATCCGTTTGGAAGTAGTAGAGAATACCGTAAATACAAGATTGCGTAAAGGTATACGCGTTATTGCTGTTGATGAAGGCCCTGGTATTCAAAATATTAGACAAGTCATGGTTGATGGATTTACGACATCAAGTGGCCTTGGTGCGGGTCTGCCTGGAGTGAAGCGTCTAATGGATGAATTTACAATTGATTCTGAAGTAGGGGTTGGCACTACGATTACAGCAACTAAATGGACAAGGTAAGGGGGTTTGTGAATGCCTGTCGCTGATCATAAACTACAGCTTTCGTATAAACGTATTCTGAAAGATTTTTTAGAAAATCAATCAGAGGAGAGTCTTTATGAAGCCCAAAAAATAAGCAAATTTCTTCTGGAGCAAAAAATTTCTCCAGAAGAATTTGTTAGTATTCATTTTAAAATCTTGACTGAGGTCTTACCAACTATTGATAAGAAGGTTCAGGATTCTTTTGATTTATTGATTGAGGTTATGATGGGCTATGGACTTGCCTATCAAGAACATCAAATCTTAAGGAATCGCCAACAAGAACTGGAATTAGAGATTGATGTTGCAGCAAACATGCAACAAACATTGCTGCCGCAAAAGAAGCCAAATGCGGAATTTCTAGACGTGGGTGTGGTTTGTGTACCCGCTAAGAAAATGAGCGGGGATTACTACCACTATGTTCATGATGATAACAAGGGACTTGGAATGGCCATTGCAGATATTATTGGAAAAGGCGTTCCAGCAGCGCTCTGTATGTCTATGATTAAATACGCTATGGATAGTTTGCCATCTGAACAACAACTGAAACCGTCTTTGTTACTCGAAAATTTAAACCGAGTTGTTGAACAAAATGTTGGTGACAGCATGTTTATTACGATGATGTATGGATACTATAACAGAACAACAGCTGATTTCCATTATTCTGGCGCAGGACATGAGCCAGGATTCTTTTATCATGCGGTCAAGGATCAATTTGAGGAATTACGCGCAAAAGGTTTAGTATTAGGTGTATCAAGAAAAACAACCTACAAAGAGTACATCCAACACTTAGATGTGGACGATTTCGTTGTTCTGCTTTCTGATGGAGTAACGGAATGTCGTATTGGGGATGAATTCATTGAACGAGAAGAACTGACGGAATTAATACGGAAGTATATGCATCTTCCTGCGCAAGAAATTGTCGACCATGTCTATGATGAATTAATGAAATTACAAGAATTTGTCTTAAGAGATGACTTCACATTAATTATTCTGCGTAGAAAGGTTTAAGATTTTTTAAGAAGTGGTATTAGAGTTGAATGGAAGTTAACTGTCATGAGGAGGAAATTGAACATGAATCTTTCTATACGATCGGAACAAGTGGACTCCACTTATCATATACACCTTGCTGGTGAGATTGATACGTATACGGCACCGCAATTAAGAGAATCGCTTTTGCCATTAGCGGAAAAAGAAAACTTAACGATAAACATTCATTTTGATGAAGTTGAATACATTGATAGTACTGGTTTAGGTGTTTTTGTTGGCATCCTTAAAGCTACTGATGCAAATGGAGGGCAATTAACGTTGCAAGGTATGTCCAGTCGTGTCAAACGCTTATTTACGATTACTGGATTAGATGAGGTTATCACAATAAAGGAAAAGGAGGGGCAAAGCTAATGGAACAACATGATCGCATTCATATTGAACTCCCGGCGAAGTCTGAATATGTAAGCATAGCGCGCTTGTCTGTTTCTGGAATAGCAAACCGCCTAGGCTTTTCTTATGATGATATTGAAGATATAAAAATTGCCGTAGCTGAAGCTTGTACAAACGTGGTTGAACATGCTTATTCAGAAGATGGCTTTATTTCGCTCGCTTGTTATATCTATGAAGATCGGATTAAGATTATTGTTGCAGATCAAGGAAAGAGTTTTAATATTGATGAGGTTGAGAGTCGCTTAGGTCCTGTTGATTCCAAAAAACCAGTTGGAGATTTAAAGGAAGGAGGACTTGGCTTATTTCTCATAACAACATTAATGGATAAAGTGGAAATTAACGAAGATAATGGAGTAATGCTTGTTATGACAAAGTATCTTTACGAGAGTGGGGTGGAGGAAAGTGTCGACGGAGTCTCTTCCTTACAATCAGAACAAGGATAATATCTATATATGGATTGAAGAGTATCAACGCACAGGAAACGAAGAAGTTCAAGTCCAACTAGTGAAGCATTTTGAAGCATTAGTGCGTTCGTTATCTCGCAAGTTTTCAAAAGGAAGAGAGTATGATGAAGACTTATTCCAAGTGGGAATGGTCGGGTTGCTTGCGGCTTTAAATCGTTACAATGATGAATTTGGTCGAAGTTTTGAGTCTTTTGCTGTACCTACTATTGTTGGGGAAATTAAGCGATTCATTCGTGATAAAACATGGAGCGTGCATGTACCGAGACGAATTAAAGAACTTGGTCCCAAAATAAAAAAAGCAGCTGATGCACTAACAATTGAACTTCAACGATCGCCATCTGTGAGTGAAATTTCTGAGTATCTTCAAGTTAGTGAAGAGGAAGTACTTGAAACGATGGAAATGAGTAAAAGTTATCAAGCCCTTTCTGTTAACCGGTCGCTGGAGGCTGATCAAGAAGGCGGAGAAGTGACGCTGTTAGACCTAGTTGGGAACGAAGATGATGGCTATGAGCAGGCTGATCAAAAAATGCTTCTCGCTAAAGCATTTCAAGTATTAAATGAGCGCGAAAAAGAAATTTTGCAATGTACGTACTATGAAAATTTAAGCCAGAAAGAAACGGGTGAGAAACTCGGAATATCACAGATGCATGTATCACGATTACAGAGACGTGCGCTACAGAAATTACGAGAATCCATTCGCGTTGAACCAACGGAGATCTTCTAGTGGTCACATATTACAAAGATCATTATGTTGACATCGCTACAGTACAACGGACAAAACCAGGAAATACGGTTTGTGGAGACGCGCATATTGTGATCCAGTCGAGTGATTATGCGATATGTGCGGTAATTGATGGGCTAGGCAGTGGAAAAGGGGCGCACTTTTCCGCTGAGAAAGCTGTTCAAGCAATAAGAGAATATCAACATGAATCAGCTGTGGAGATATTAGAACGATGTAATCAAGCTCTTTCAAATGAAAGAGGCGCAGTTATTACGCTTGTACACATTGATTATGCAAACAACGTTCTGACCTATTCAAACTACGGAAATATTGGTTTTTTACTACATCATCCAGATGGATCAACTGACCAGCCTATGCCAAAAAGAGGCTATTTATGTGGCAGAATGCAAAAGTTGACAAGTGAACAGTTCAAGTATAAGCCTGGCTCAGCATTTATAATGTTTTCAGACGGGGTAGAAAGCTTGCCGCCCATTCGAAAGCTGGCAGCACTATCAGTGAGTAATGATCTAATTTCTAATCAACTGTATAGTGTAAAAGATGATGCCACGTTAATGGTTGGTAAATTAAAGTAAGCACTTTACTTATATAAATAAAGTGCTTATTTTTTTATGATATGATAGGTGTAAAAATGGAGGAAAACTGATGGATAATGAATTACTTTCAGCCACAATCCGAAAAACAGGATTAAATAAAAAACAAGTTGAACATGCGATTTTTCTTTTAAACGATGGAAATACAGTTCCATTTATTGCGCGCTACCGTAAAGAACAAACAGGTGGATTAGATGAGTTGCAATTAAAGGAAATTGCAGATACATATGAGTATGAGAAAAATGTGTATACAAGAAAAGAGGAAATTACACGCCTAATTGATGAGCAAGGCAAATTAAGTGTTGAGCTAAAGGAACAAATTAAGAAAGCTGAGAAATTACAGCAGCTAGAGGACATCTATCGTCCTTTTAAACAAAAGCGTAGAACAAGAGCGACAATTGCCAAGGAAAAAGGACTTAGTCCTTTAGCAGAAAAGGTTTTATCATTTCCTTTTAACTTTGACCAGTCAAAAGAATGCGAACTCTATTTAAATGAGGAACATGATTTAAATGATGAGGAAGCCGTTTTAGCTGGTTTACGAGATATTATTGCCGAAAATGTTGCTGAAGACCCTAAGATAAGAGAAGCATTAAGGGAAAAAGCGTTACGACAGAGTGTCATTTCCGCGACTAAAAAGCAAAAAACTGAAGATGAAAAAGGGATTTTTGCTAACTATTATGATTTTCAAGAACCCATTAGCAAAATCGTTCCTCATCGAACGCTGGCTTTAAACAGAGGAGAAAAGGAGCAGGTTTTACGTGTAGGTGTTCAATTACAGTCAGACGCTTTTATTGATAGTATTAAACGATTATTCGTGAAGAAAAAAACGTCGCCAGTTGTTCCAATCGTTGAAGAAGCAATCAAAGATTCGTTCACGCGGTTATTAGAACCGTCATTAGAAAGGGAAGTTCGGTCTTTCTTAACCGAAAAAGCGGAAGAACAAGCCATTTCTATTTTTGCCGAGAATTTAAAACAATTATTATTGCAGCCACCGATTAAAGGACAAGTTATACTCGGGATAGATCCTGCCTTTCGAACAGGATGTAAGTGGGCAGTAATTGATGCTACAGGAAAAACGCTTGATATTGGCGTGATTTACCCGACTGCTCCTCACCATAAGACAGAAGAGGCAACTAAAATTGTTATTGACTTGATTCAGGAATACGGTATTGAGATGATTGCAGTTGGGAATGGAACTGCCTCAAGAGAAACGGAGCAGTTTGTTGTTTCTGTCATTAAACAAGTTAATCAAACCGTGTACTATGTCATTGTAAATGAGGCGGGTGCAAGTGTGTATTCGGCATCAGAACTTGCAAGGAAGGAATTCCCTCAATTACAAGTAGAGCAAAGAAGTGCGATCTCAATCGCTCGTCGCCTGCAAGATCCTTTGGCAGAACTGGTGAAAATTGATCCAAAATCAGTTGGGGTTGGACAATATCAGCATGATGTATCGCAAAAGAAGTTGACTGATTCACTGGCATTTATCGTTGAAACGGTTGTAAACCAAGTTGGTGTTAACGTCAATACAGCTTCTTCCGCGTTGTTGTCGCATGTGGCGGGCTTAAATAAAGTTCAAGCAGCAAATATCGTTGCTCATCGTGATGAACAAGGCCCGTTTCAGAACAGGGTAGCTCTAAAAAAAGTACCTCGTTTAGGTGCAAAAACATATGAACAGTGTATTGGATTCTTGAGAGTGCAAGGGAGTGACAACCCTTTTGATGCTACCGGTATTCATCCAGAAAGTTATAAGTCTACTCAACAACTGATTAAGCATTTTAAGCTTAGCCTTGAAGACATTGGTACAAATCGCTTCCAAGAAAAAGTAAAGAAAGAAGAGTTGGCTACACTTGCCAAAGATTTAGCAGTAGGAATGCCTACACTTATTGATATTCTTGATGCATTGGCCAGGCCAAATCGAGATCCTCGTGATGATGTTCCCGCTCCGCAATTAAAGCAAGATGTTTTAAAGATGGAAGATCTAGCACAAGGAATGGAATTGCAGGGCACTGTCCGAAATGTTGTTGACTTTGGTGCATTTATTGATATTGGTGTGAAGCAAGACGGACTGGTACACATTTCTAAGTTAACAAATCGATATGTAAAACACCCAATGGAAGTCGTATCTATTGGTGATGTTGTTACTGTATGGGTCGATTCTATTGATTTGGCAAAAGAACGAATAGGGCTAACGATGAAAAAGGTTGATAACTAACAGAACAGGGAGCATAGTGCTCCCTGTTTTGTTTAGTCAAAGCGTTTGCTTTTGCGTGAGTGTATGATTTGTAGAACCGGAAGCTTTATAATAAAACCAGCATTGATTTAAAACTTTAAGCTGATGACGATTCTTTTCGATGTATGCTTTGCGAAGTTGTTTCTTAAGCCAAGTAGGCAATAGAGGTCGCTCCTTTCGCTTTTCAAGTAGTATATGCCTATTGGTTTGTCAGTGTTGATTGTTTTTTAGGAGGATTACATGACAGCAAACGAGTTGCAACATTTAACTGAGTGGTTATCAATGACTTTTTTTAAGAAACCATTTGCCCATCAAGCAAGATTTAATAACAAACTTCGTACGACAGGAGGGCGTTATTTACTTAAGTCACATGACATTGAATTAAATTATAAACATTATGCTCAATTTGGCAAAGATGAGTTAATTGGGATTATCAAACATGAATTATGCCACTATCATTTGCACATAGAAGGAAGAGGGTATAAACATGCTGATGCAGATTTTAAAGAGTTATTAAAAGCGGTTGGTGCTCCTAGACATTGTCAAACAATACAAAGAGAAACGACCGTTCTTTATTATAAATGTAACCAATGTGATCAGGTTTATAGGCGTAAACGGAGAATTAATACGAAGAACTATGTCTGTGGAATTTGCCGAGGGACGCTTAAATTTTTCTCGAAAAAAAGCTTGCGTTAAAATGAATTCTTATGATATATTATAGAAGTCGCCAAGAGAGGGACACGGTAAATGATACATATTCCACAGTAGCTCAGTGGTAGAGCTATCGGCTGTTAACCGATCGGTCGTAGGTTCGAGTCCTACCTGTGGAGCCATGGAGAAGTACCCAAGTGGCTGAAGGGGCGCCCCTGCTAAGGGTGTAGGTCGTGTAAGCGGCGCGAGGGTTCAAATCCCTCCTTCTCCGCCAGATATGGCCCGTTGGTCAAGTGGTTAAGACACCGCCCTTTCACGGCGGTATCACGGGTTCGAATCCCGTACGGGTCACCATTAATTCCTTTTGAATATATGTGGTACTAGTTTGACAAAGAGAAGCGAGTAGTTCAAGGACAAGAAGTGCTTGAAGAAAGAAGCGTACAGGCGTACGTGACTGACTGAAAGGCACGAATTGGACGAAGAATTGCGAAGGTTATCTGCAGTCAATATGGAGGATTAGCTCAGCTGGGAGAGCATCTGCCTTACAAGCAGAGGGTCGGCGGTTCGAGCCCGTCATCCTCCACCATTTCAATGGTCCGGTAGTTCAGTTGGTTAGAATGCCTGCCTGTCACGCAGGAGGTCGCGGGTTCGAGTCCCGTCCGGACCGCCATTTTTATAAGCTATTTATGTCTGCGGGTGTGGCGGAATTGGCAGACGCGCTAGACTTAGGATCTAGTGTCTTTATGACGTGGGGGTTCAAGTCCCTTCACCCGCACCATTTACGCGGTTGTGGCGGAATGGCAGACGCGCTAGGTTGAGGGCCTAGTGGGAGTTAAATCCCGTGGAAGTTCGAGTCTTCTCAACCGCATTAGAGTAGTACCAGGGTAATAAACCTTTGGTGCTTTTTTTATATTTAAAATTAGACTTAATGCTGTTGCTTTACCGATTAAGTCTAGGTAGTTAAAAGAAAGAGTGCTTTTATAAATAAGTTGCTTTAAGGTGGTCAATTGCATAGGATAACGTGTAGATCTAAGGGGGCGTTATGTTTTGTATTTTGATCGAGCTTATTACCGAAATTCGCCGAATGGATACTACTCATTTGTAAGACCAGAATTTCCGGCGATAAATACAATTCAATTTTCTCAATCTGTTCAACAATTTGAATATCTAATCCAACAAAGTCAGTTACTCTTAAAACGTTTAGAAGATAAGTCTTTTGCTTATCATTTAATGGATGCAGCCCAAAAAAGTGATAAACCGAAAGTCGATCAAATGATTAGATCGATTCCCGGTCTAACAGTTGTAGCGAATATTAATTATTCACCTACTGGGGTTGTTTTTCAGTTACAGTCACCAGCAGTAGAAGATGGAGCTGATTGTTGTTCTTTATCAATAGTACTCAAATGGTCTTGACTATTTGAGTACTATTTTTTATTTAAGTGGGAAGTCATGAAGTTGAACAAAAGTATACCCGGCTTCTTGTAGGGTTGGGATGGCTGCAATAACACCTTTAGCCGTACCGCTATTTGGTTGATTCATATGTAATAGCGCGATAGCTCCGGGGAATGCCCCATTAAGTAATGCTTCTTCCACTTGGTTTGCGCTGTATGTAGCTCCAGCATCACCGAGTAAGGAGTAGTTAACAGGTTGGATGCTTAAGTGGTGCAATAGCTCTATTGCAATATTATCAAAAAAGGCTGTGCCTGGACGGAACATGGTCGGTTGTTCTCCTGTTAATTCAAAAATTAGATCTTGATTTATGGTTATCTCTTCTAATGCTTCCTCTGGCGAAGAGGTTCCAACAATTCCCCAGGCACTTTCGCCGGTGACTGAAAGAGGCTTATGTTCTGTACCGTGGTTTTCAATTTGAAAAAGAGGATTATTGGCGAGCTCTAAAAATTTTTCTTGATTCTCTTTTATCCAGCGAGCATTTACGAATAAAGTAGAAGGGATTTCATTCGTTATTAAATAACGAATCAGTTCCTCGTCAATTTGACTTCCGTTTGGACCCCCACAAGCATCAAAGGTTAATGCGATAACCTTTTCGGTCGTATCTAATTCTGTTTTAACACCTTCTAAAAACTCGCCCCAAGCATGTGGTGTACGTTGAAAAAGAGATAAGTCGATTTCATTAAAATCGTCATTCGCATTAGGGACTACTTTTTTAATATCATAAATAAACCGATTAATAGGCTGGAGTACTTCCCCTTTGTATGGTTGGTCGTTGGTGCATCCGGAAACAAATAAAGTGCATAGAAGCCCTCCTAAAAGCCACCTTTTTTTAAACGCTGTTTTTTGTTTATGAAGAACCATAATGTAGCTCCTTTAACTGAAGGTCACTTTACTTTTTAAGTTGAGAAAGTAATTGTTTTTCTTTATTATATACTAAGCGTTAAAATTAGCGGATTGTTCTGGATACATTTTTTTTGGTAAAAGGTGTTGCTAGTAAACATTTTATATGCTATATTTTTATTTGTCGTCAACGAGTTCTAATTTTAATTTTATAAGCGCCCGTAGCTCAATTGGATAGAGTACTTGACTACGAATCAAGCGGTTAGAGGTTCGACTCCTCTCGGGCGCGCCATTTTACGGGAAGTAGCTCAGCTTGGCAGAGCACTTGGTTTGGGACCAAGGGGTCGCAGGTTCAAATCCTGTCTTCCCGACCAGTTATTTAAGCGGGTGTAGTTTAGTGGTAAAATCTCAGCCACGAACAAAGACAAAGCTCCCCCGACAATGCTTTGAGTTGTCTCGACGGATTTACTTCAGTGTAAATGCTTTAAGAGGAAGAGACATGTCTGGGCGTTGACAAATCATATTATTAAATACATTCAATATGCGGGTGTAGTTTAGTGGTAAAACCTCAGCCTTCCAAGCTGATGATGTGGGTTCGATTCCCATCACCCGCTCCATTTATCTTAACTCATTTGCTGGTTCATTTGAATTTGAGAGATGCTTTAAATAAAGTTGACATCGGTATTTTGAGTGAAATAAAAGCTCAAATAAAGATCTTGACATTAATTATTTAAATGATATATGATAGGTGAGTCGCCAAGAGAGAACGGCGCAAACGAGTTCTTTGAAAACTGAACAAAAGCCAAGCGTAATAAAGAGATACAAGGTATCTCGTCAATGAAAGTCGTAGAATGGTATTCTACGCGTCAGCAACAAATGAGCAAGTCAAACTACTTTTTAACGGAGAGTTTGATCCTGGCTCAGGACGAACGCTGGCGGCATGCCTAATACATGCAAGTCGAGCGGACAGAAGGGAGCTTGCTCCCGGAAGTCAGCGGCGGACGGGTGAGTAACACGTGGGCAACCTGCCCTTTAGATTGGGATAACTTCGGGAAACCGAAGCTAATACCGAATAATACATAGAATCTCCTGGTTCAATGTTGAAAGATGGCCTTCGTGCTATCACTAAAGGATGGGCCCGCGGCGCATTAGCTAGTTGGTAAGGTAACGGCTTACCAAGGCGACGATGCGTAGCCGACCTGAGAGGGTGATCGGCCACACTGGGACTGAGACACGGCCCAGACTCCTACGGGAGGCAGCAGTAGGGAATCTTCCGCAATGGACGAAAGTCTGACGGAGCAATGCCGCGTGAGTGAGGAAGGCCTTCGGGTCGTAAAGCTCTGTTGTGAGGGAAGAACAAGTACCGGCGTAACTACCGGTACCGTGACGGTACCTCACCAGAAAGCCACGGCTAACTACGTGCCAGCAGCCGCGGTAATACGTAGGTGGCAAGCGTTGTCCGG
>NZ_JAFBCV010000004.1 GCF_016907895.1 Shouchella xiaoxiensis | reverse complement strand
GTAGCTAAACGCTACCTTTTTATTCTTCAGTTTGACTAATTTCAACTTCAACGGATTGAGTAAACGCACTTGGATTATCTGATACATTCTTCGTTTCTTCAGAAACCGTTAGTTCTACAGTCATCATATATGTTCCTGCTGCAATGTTCTCTAAAGGTATTGATTCACGAAAGTCTGCCGTTTCTCCTGCCTCATAATTTCGTTCTTGAATACTTTGTGTAAACATTTGATCGTCAGAAAATCTGTATACCTCTTCATCTTCAGAATTAACAAGCGTAATTTCAAACATTTGCCCAGATGTGAATACAAGGGTTTGGACATCATCTGTATTGTTTTCAACATACATATCGACATTTAGATGATCATCAACGATCTGATAATCAACATTAAATAGCCAAGGTTCCTCCACCGTTGAATCTCCTCCTGTAGGAATATTAGGGTCTTCTTCATCTTCTGGTTGACCACCACAGGCCACAAGCGTGAATAGAAAAAGACTAGCTACATATAATTTCCACGCCTTCATGAAATCCCCTCCTTAATCTTTTCGAAACAGACCGAAAATACTAGCTGTCTCAACAATATTTGTAAATGCAGCTGGATCTACTTCTTCAATAATATTCTTTAAGTCATATAATTCATAACGAGTAATGACGATAACAAGCATCTCTTTTTCTTCAGACGTGTATCCACCTTTTGCAGGAATTCGCGTAATTCCTCGCGTTAATCGTTCGTGAATCGCCTTGTTCACTAGATCTGCATTTTTCGTTACAATCATTGCTGTGAGCTTCACATATCGAGTATGAATCGCATCGATAAAGCGCGATGTAACATAGATTGAAATGAGCGTAAATAGCGCTTTTTCCGGATCAAGCATCAGTCCAGATACGACAACAATGACAGAATTCATAATAAAAAATAAGCTACCTACAGGTCTATCTGTTACTCTTGCTAGTACTAAAACAATGATATCAAGCCCGCCAGAGGAAGCGCCCCATTTCAGCAGCAAGCCAGCACCAGCAGCGACAATAACTCCACCAAACACAGCGTTGAGCATAATATCTTCAGAAAAAGCATGTACAGGAATAACCTCTAAGAAAATTGTTGTTAACACAACGCTTGCAAAACTGTAGATTGTAAAACTTTTACCTACTTTTAACCAACCTAGAATAGCTACTGGTATATTTAATAATAACAGCAAAATACCTGGTGAAAGTGGTAGCACGAAAGAAAGCAGTTGAGCTACCCCCGTAAATCCGCTAGCAAAAACGTCTGCTGGAATTAAAAACAAATTCAAGGCAACAGCTAAAAGTAAAGAACCAACAATAACGATGACTATTTTTCCTAATTCTCTTCTCATTTAGTTAATAGATCGCATGCTTATTTTCGATCATCACTTCAGAGATCCATGTTCCAGCTTCAAGCATTGCCTTTCTTGATATTTTGTGATCAACCCCATCTTCAGCATAAAAAGTAAGATGGTTACTGTTAAACGTACTACTTTCTTGTAATTGTTTCGTAAATGCGAGACTATAGGCAAAAGGAACGGTTTTATCCTCTTTTCCATGCCATATAAAAAGTGGTCGATTGTTGAGCAACTCTAAGTGACTTGATAAATCATACGGTTCTATTTTAGCAAGAATTGCTTCTTTTTCACCTTCTTTTATATCCATACCACTTTCATCTGCAACTTGAAACATTTGTTTTGCAAATTGGTCATATTGAGGTGCCCCCATAAAGGCGACTGCACTTTTAATCCATTTATACGTAGCTAAAGCCCCAAATGTCGTAATGGCTCCCATCGATGTTCCACCGATTGCAATGTTTTCTTTCGAAGCAAGACCTTTTTTTGCGAGACCTTCAACAAGCAAAGGAAATTCTTCTATCGATTGGAGAATAATTTTCCAAAATAACCGATAGCGCATTCGCTCAGAATCAGTTGTTTCTCTTTCACCGTGATGAAGCGCATCCGGTAAAATAACACGAAAACCTTTTTGGGCAATTGTATAGGCAATATGTAAATTATGTTCTTTTGCACTTGTAATACCGTGTAAGAAAAAGAAAATAGGCTTTTCTCTGATAGAATCCTCTTCTTCTACAAGTAGTAACGGTATATTTTCTATGTACTCATTTTTTATAGTAAGCATGCGTTCCACTCCTTCGTTTAAAAAAGCCGCCTTGGAGGCAGCTATCATTGCTCTACTGATACTTCTCGTTGTATCGCTGAATGCTATACAATGAGCCTTCATCGACCATTTTACTATCTTCAGTTGAAGGTTGTGGGTTACCTAACTGAAATGTTTTGATTTTCTCTTCCTTTGTTTTTCCTGTTAATTTGTTTAACACGTTTCTTGATTGTGCTTTAACCTGCTCTCTTCTTGTTTCGTCGGTTAAGCATACCGTAATCGCTCCAACTGCACCTGCTACAACGACTGCTGTTGCTGTTTTTTTCATATCCATCGTCTACAACCCCTTCCAAATACGAGAATCGTTTCTCTTTATTTGTTCCCTAAAATTGACTTGATAAACCTTAAAAAGAGCCTTTCAAGAAGAGGCTCTCTTTATAATCATGTATCTAATTCTTTTGGATCTTTGACAATCCATTCTTGTCCAAACGTAAGCTCTCCGTCCCAATCAAGCATGCCACCTTCATAATTACGTACATTTGCAAACCCTTGCTCTTTCATGTACAGTGCGGTGTTTTGACTACGTCGCCCACTTCTGCAAATCAAAAGATAACTCTTTGATTGATCCAATTGATCAACCATTGTTGGTATCACATTCATTGGAATAAGTGGCACACCTGGTAAGTGCCCATCTTCATATTCATCAACTTCACGTACATCAATAATTATAGGTTCTTTTGCTTGATTTGTTATGATTGCTTTTAATTCATCTGTTGAAATTTGTGTAATCCCGTCTACATCACGACTCATTGTCGTCACCTCCATAACTAGTGTAGCTTTCTGCTAGATAATCAGCAAGTTTTGCTAACATCCTCACTCTTCTTGAAAGCTAAATTGATGATGTGGATATCGTTCATAAAGCTGCGTTAACGTGATTTCCTCATCGTCAAGCTGCTGCAGGGCAGGGACGATCGTTTTATCCAGATATTGCGACATATCAACTGTTCCATCAGATCGCAACAGTGATTCGTCATCATCGACTAACTCAAACAACGGTTGATAAAATTCCGTGTTTATTAGAACCGTAGTACCTTGTGCTTCTCTTGTAAACGCGCCAGTCTCAATCGCATGAACGCGATAGATTGATGAAAAAGAGAAGTAGCGTACATGCTCATCTTCAACTAGTTGTTCATCATCAGACGTAATTAGAACATCTGCATAGAAGGCCTCTGGCATGGAGATGGATAAAGCGAAATAAATCGTAAGGACGCTTAAAAAAGTAAGGAATGAGCTTGTCTGCTCTTTTTTCTTTGAGTAACGCTCTTTTTTTCTTAAAAATGCATGAACCATTAATAAGCTCACAGCAAGCAAAATAATCATTAATATGATTAAACTAAATTGAAACCAACCTTCAGTTAAAACAAGCATACTCTACGACTCACTTTCTTCTCCCAATAATCTACTTCAATCGTATGGTACCATAGGATTGCTGAGGAGAAAAAGAAAAACATCTAATAAACTACAAAGGCATATTTCCGTGCTTTCGAAAAGTGCCTAATGCCTTTCTTTTTTTATCGATGAGTAAGTATGTCGATATAAGAATTTTTCTAGTTTCTTCAGGTAAAATAACATCGTCAATTAATCCTTTTTCAGCTGACAAAAGGGGCGAGGATTGCGCTTGATCATCTTTTGTACTTCCGCTCTCTTTGTTTTGGAGTACTGAAGAGGCACCACTTGATCCCATTACGGCGATTTTCGCAGACGGCCATGCAAAAACGAAGTCTGCTCCAATCGCTTTACTATTCATCGCTACAAAGGCACCACCGTATGCTTTTCTTAAGATGACAGTTACTTTTGGTACAGTCGCTTCTACGAATGCATAAATTATTTTTGCACCATGCCTTAACAGCCCTCTATTTTCTTGCTCACTTCCTGGAATAAATCCACTAACATCCTCTAAAACAAGCAGAGGAATGTTAAAACAATCACAAAATCGCACAAACCGAGCACATTTATCACTTGCATCAATATCGATACATCCTGCCAAATGAATTGGATTATTTGCGATAACACCAACAGATTTACCATTCAGCCGAATAAAGCCCGTTACGAGATTTCGAGCAAATGATTTTCCCATTTCAAAAAATGATTGCTGATCGGCAATACAATCAATTACATCCTTAACGTTATAGACGCTGCGATCATCTAATGGTAAACATGTTGAAATCTCTTTCGGATTTTCTTGCAAGCTTAATTTTTTTTGCAAATTCATCGGTAAATAGGATAAAAATTGAGCTACTTGTTGAAAAGCTTCTGTTTCTGTTTGCGCAACAAAGTGAGCCACACCACTTTTATGAGCGTGAACGCGGTAGCCCCCTAGCTCTTCAACAGACACTTCCTCGCCGCTTATCGCTTGCAACACTTTAGGTCCTGTTATAAATAACTGACTGATTTCTTCCACCATAAAAATAGCATCTGTTAATGCCGGAGAATAAGCTGCCCCACCCGCACAAGGACCTAATATAATAGAGAGCTGTGGAATGAGACCCGAATAACGGGCATTCCGTTTAAATAGCTCTCCATACCCATTAAGCGCATCGATGCCTTCTTGAATTCGCGCTCCACCCGAATCGATTAACCCGATAATTGGCGTATTCATCTCGACAGCTAAATCCATAATTGCGCATATCTTTTTAGCATGAGCCATGCCCAATGTACCGCCAAACACGGTGAAATCTTGCGCATACAAACAGACATCCATTTGATTAATTTTACCAAACCCTGTAATAACTCCATCTCCTGGCAAGCCATTTGCACCCACTGCAAATCGTTGATGTTCAACAAAACTATCTCGATCCAACAATTGATTAATTCGTTCTCTAGCGCTCATTTTGCCGAGAGCATGTTGCTTTTGCAAACGTGCCTCTCCACCACCTTGCCCTATCCGTTTAAGACGTTCTTGAAATGCTGAATTTCCATCTTTCTGGTTCATTTCGGCACGCCCTCTCTCTCTCGATCGTTTTCCGTAATGTAACCAGATTTAGCCCTAATCATTCAAATCGAATGCCGTAGTACCGGCAGCGTAACACAACGGAATGACCCACCCGATTTAATAATTTCTGAAAATTCCACTTCAATGACTGTAAATCCTTCTTCTCTTAATAAGGCATTTGTAAACTTGTTCATCGGCAAAGCAATTATTTTTCCATTACCAATCGAAAGAATATTAACACCTAAGTGAAACTGTTCTTCTTTTGAAACAGGTATACAGGTATACGCTTTTTTAAGTAGTTGCAGTGACTCTTCTTCAATTGCTTGCTCATAAATAAGGGCATAATCATTTGAAACCGGTTGAAAGACACAATCAAGATGTAAGTATGAGTGATCAAAATCAATCCACTGGAATTGTAAACTTGGGTGATTATTCTTTAACACTTCAATGCTATCTTTCGATGTCCGACCACTTGAACCAACATAAACTGTGTTCTCAGTGAGAATAACATCTCCTCCCTCAATCGTTCCCTTTTCTAGCATGTGGTAGGGTTTGCCAATTGATTCTAAAAAAGCGTTCAATTTTTTTTCTTCTCCACGACGAATTGCACTTTCCATCCGAGCGATATAAAGCGTATCTTCAATCGTAAACCCGCTGTCACGCATAAAAACCTGTTCCGGGAATTGTTCAGCTGCTGGCACTGTGTGAACAGTCACACCATGTTCCTTCAGCGTTTGTACAAGCTGATTATGCTGGGCACAAGCCAGTTTTTTATCAATATTCTCTTTTACGTATGTTCTCTGAATTTTATTAATGGGCTCCTTAATAGCCATAAAACGTGGTTCACATACAAGCACTTCCATTAGCTGTCCAAACTCTGTCCGACAGTAGACGGTTTCGTTAGTAGTCATCTTACACCGCCTCCTCTTTTCATATTGGTTAAACGAAGCTTTCTTACCTTTATTTATTCAAAAGAAATTGTCCATGTGTATAAAAAGCTCGCTAATGCACAAACTAACAAATTAAGATACCTTGTTTATAAAAAGCACTTAGTAATAGTATAACTCAAATCATTGAAAGTAAGCTCAAAAAAAAGATCCAGCTAGCGGATCTCTTAATAGCTTTAAAATTTTAAGTAAAGATTGTAGCCATTCTCATGGAGTGTCCTACCGTTTTTGAACTGTTCACAATGTGAAGATAATTCCGTCGAGAGAATATGAAACAACTCTTTGTCTCTATCATCTAAAGCTATATCGATTTGTTTTTGTAAATATGCTTTTTTAAAGTAATACATGGAGTAGGTTAGAACAGCCTTTGCATAGAGTGATTGAACAGTAAGATCGGTACGAACTTCTAATCGATTTATTATTTGAAGCTGTCTTAGTACATCCTTATCAATTGCAAATGGTTCTTTCATTGTTCTCCCTCCATTTGTATTAATCATTAAATTTATTTACCCCTTTTATACCCTGTAATCGTTAGCAGTAAACCTGCTGGCCAGCGTTTACTAGACAAGCATTGGTTAAAAGTATAATTCATCTTGGAGGTAGAAACTGTGTGTGGCTTTATTGGAGAATTACTTAAAGAAAAGCACGATTATTTACATGAAAATACTTGGAATCAAGCCTTGGAAGCAATCCATCACCGTGGACCAGATCAGACTGGTGTCTACAAAAATAACAGCGTGCGTCTTGGCTTTAAACGGTTAAGTATCATCGACATTAAAAATGGCATCCAGCCGCTTTCATATGAAAACTATCGTTATCAAATCGTCTTTAACGGAGAGATATACAACTATATTGAACTACGTGAAAACCTATTACAACAGGGTTATCACTTTGCAACGCAATCGGATACTGAAGTTTTACTTGCGTTGTTTGTTGCGGAAGGACCAGCTATGGTCGAAAAACTTCGGGGGATGTTTGCCTTTGCTATCTGGGATAATGAATCAAGTCAATTATTTTGTGCGAGAGATCGATTTGGCATTAAGCCTTTCTATTATTTTGAAGATCAAGAACGTTTCTTCTTTGCATCCGAACAAAAATCAATTATGCCTTTGTTACATCATGAGATAACGATCAATCACCAATCCTTACAACATTACATGACCTTTCAGTATGTACCTGAACCAAGTACATTAACAAATGGGATTCACAAGCTCCTTCCAGGGCATACCTTAACCATTAATAAACAGCACCAGCATACAATACAGTCATACAGCAACCGTCTCTTTCAACCACAAGCTAAAATCATTGGTGAAAATAAAATAAAACAAACGGAAGAGTGCTTAAGAGATTCCGTCCAAAAACATATGCGCTCTGATGTACCCGTTGGCGCGTTTCTTTCGAGCGGTATTGACTCGACTGCGATTGTGGCGTTAGCAAGGGAAATAAATCCAGAACTGCTCACGTTTACCGTTGGATTTGAAGTTGATGGTTTTAGCGAGATTAATATTGCCCAAGAAAGTGCTCAGAAACTAGGCGTGAAACATATCTCAAAAATCATTACGCCTGAAGAGTTCATACAAGAATTGCCTAAGATCATTTGGCATATGGACGAACCAGTTGCCGATCCCGCAGCAGTTCCACTGTATTTCGTTGCAAAGGAAGCGAGCAAGCATGTTAAAGTTGTTCTTTCAGGTGAGGGAGCAGATGAGCTATTCGGAGGATACAATATCTATCGGGAGCCACTCGATTTAGCCTGGTTCAAGCGTATTCCAAAACCAATGCAGTCGGCGATAAATCGTTTCGCTACAAAGTTGCCTTCTTCTGTAAAAGGCCGTAATTATCTAATTCGTGGTACAACACCGATCGAACAGCGTTATGTGGGGAATGCGTTTATTTTTAAAGAAGAAGAAAAAGCAGACTTGCTCAACGCTTACAATCCAGCACACCCATTTACAGAAGTAACCGAATCGCTTTATCAGCAAGTCCCACATTACGATGATTCAACAAAAATGCAATATATTGATATGCATACCTGGCTTGCTTCAGACATTCTTGTAAAAGCAGATCGGATGACAATGGCTCATTCACTGGAATTACGAGTTCCCTTCTTAGATAAAGAGGTTTTTGCATTAGCACGTTCTCTTCATACAGATGATAAGCTTGCACACAAGACAACAAAGTATATCTTGCGGATGGCCATGAAAGAAGTCATTCCAGCCTCAATTGTGCAACGAAAGAAATTAGGTTTTCCAGTTCCAATTCGAGCCTGGTTGAAGAACGAATTGTATTTATGGGCAAGGTCGCTTATTCTTGAAAGCCCTACAGAGGATCTCTTTAATAAAGATTTTATTCTAGCTATGCTGGATGCACATAAAGCAAATCAAGCTGATTATAGCCGTAAATTATGGACGGTATTGAGCTACATGATGTGGCACTCCATTCATCTCTCCGAGAACAGTCAAACGTTTGTCGAACAAAAAATTCAAAACAAAAGCTAACCTCCTATTTTGTGAGGTTAGCTTTTTCTAAATCACTATGGATGAGCTCAACTTGTTCAGCAAGCTTCTTTGTTTCAATTAATGTCATTAATCCAATAGCAGTCTCAACCATGCCAGTTCGATACTCTTTCCCCGAAGTACTGATCCCATCATTAATGGATTCTTCAACGATATCAACAATATCGGAAGCCTGATCGACGAGCAACGCCATATCGCCCTCGTCTTTTTTGCAAACAAGCAACCGTGTATATGCGGTTATTTCAGTATTTTCTTGCTGGTCCAGTCCTTTTAAATCAATAACCGGAACAAGTTCCCCACGAACAAGAACAACTCCTCTAATGATACTAGGGACATTTGGAACTCGCGCTATGCCCTCTGGCTTCTCAATCGATGATAGTTGCTTTAATTCAACTCCATATTGCTCCATTCCTACCGTACACGCTAATACTTTTAACTGGTTCTCACTCATTGGCCCCACCTCGTTTGCTTGTAAAAAATGCGGATGCATCAACAATCATGGCAATTTCTCCACTACCAAGAATTGTGGCACCGAGCAAGCCTTTTGTTTGCTTAAGAATTGACCCTAGTGATTTTAGGACAATTTCTTGATGGCCGATAAGCGTATCCACTTTAATAGCTGCTAGCTCGTTGTTCTGATATAAAATAACAACAGGAACTTCATCAGCATCACTTTCATCTAGGCCCATCTCTTGATTTAATGAATACAGGGGCACCAATCTCCCTCTAACTTGAACAATTTCTTGATTGTTTGATAGCTGAATATCCTTCTTAGCATATAGCGCTGTTTCCAAAATTGATGTAACTGGTATCGCAAATGTTTCTTTCTGAAGACCAATTAGCATCACTTCCATAATGGAAACCGTAAGTGGAAGAACGATGGAAAAGAGTGATCCCTTCCCCTCTTCTGAAGTGACCATAATCTCGCCGCCAAGTGATTGCAAACTTGTTTTTACAACATCAAGTCCAACGCCTCTGCCTGATAAGTCAGTGACGGCTTGTGCCGTACTAAACCCAGGCGCAAATAAAAGCTGGAAGACATCTTCATTATTCATTGAAGACGATTGTTCTAGGGTGATAAGCCCATTTGAAATCGCTTTATCCAGCACTCGCTCACGTTGAATGCCTGCCCCATCATCTTCTATTTCAATCACGACTTTACTGCCGCTGTAGTAAGCTCGAAGTGTAATTGTTCCTTCACCCGGCTTCCCGGTTGCCACTCGTTCTTTAGGCAACTCAATCCCGTGATCCATAGAATTACGTAGCAGGTGGAGAATTGGGTCACTAAGCTCGTCAATAATCGCTCGGTCGATTTCCGTTTCCGTACCCTCTAATTGAAAAGATATATTTTTACCGAGCTCTTTGGATACTTGTCTAACCATTCGCGGAAAACGACTGAACACCGTTTCAAGCGGCATCATGCGGACAGATAGCATTACATCTTGTAAATGGCTGATCGTCCTGCTCATTTTTTCTGAAGTACTTGTTAAGTCCTCATGATTTAATTGATTCGCTAACGCCTCAAGTCTTCCTTTTTCAATAACAAGTTCTTCAAACATGTACATTAGGTCATCGAGTTTATCAATCTGCACACGTATTGATCTTTGATTTTTCACGTCCGTTTTTTTAACGGAGGAAGGTTCAGCATTAGTTGAATCATTGCTCTTTGTCTCAACTTGAATCGCTTTCTTCCCTACATACGGTGACACGTTCACACTACTTATCTCAGAGATAAGGCTTAATCGCTCGACTACTGTTTCCTCACTTAATCCAGTTGCAACGGTCAAAGTGAACGTTTCTTCAAACTCGCCTTCTTCCAGTTTTTCAGTAGAAGGGCTGGCGTGAAGCAGTTCTCCAAATTGATCAACTTCTGCCACAACCATATACGCGCGAACACCTTTGAGCATCGCCGTCTGTTCAACCGTAACAGCGATTACTAGAACAGGAATTCCTTGTTCAACAGCCTGATTAATCACATGTTCAGTAGACTCATCGTAACTATCTGTTTCAATCGAAACTTTTTCGTTTTTTAACTGGAGCTGAGATAGCTTTGTTTCAAGCTCCTGTAACGTGGTTGGCTCCGCTCCTGAAGTCTCAATCTGCTCAAGTGCTTGTTCTAATTGTTCGACCGCTTCAAAAAATAAATCGATCTTATCCGAGTCAACATCAATCTTTCCCGATCTCATCTCATCAAGTACATTTTCAAGTACATGGGTTACATTCGCAATTTGTGTAAAACCCATTGACGCTGCCATTCCTTTTAATGTATGAGCTGAACGAAATATCTCAGCCAAGACTTTTATCGGATCTGACGCTTTTTCTAATAAAAATAGCTGCTCATTCATCGCTTTAAGATGATCTGTACTTTCTTCTAAGAACATTTCTAAATAATTATATTGAGTCAATGTTGTATCCACCTCAAAATGAAAAAGTACGAGGGGAATGACCCTCGTACTCTTTATCGGCTTGTCCTATGTACTTGTTAAGTATTATTTTGTCCACCTATAATTAGCGACCATAAACGCCCATAATCCAAACAATCACTGCCGAGAAGAGCAGCAATAATCCATAAGAAAGAATATTGCGATAGTCTTTTTTCTTTAGCAAGACCCGAGTTATTTCAAACAAGACGATCATGAACAGCGCGATAATCCCCTTTACAATATAAAAAGGCATAAACTGATACATATAAAGAGAGATGAGTCCTGTCATTAAGAGCAGGATTTGGGTCATACGGACAAATGAGGCGACTAACAAGCGCCCCGATCTCAGACCGTACCAAGTATAAAAAAGCCAAACGGCTGCACCAATAAAAAACAACGGCCAAACCGCCCCATGAAAAGCAACAATAATTCGAAAGGTCTGGGCAGGTATCATGCAATGCCCTCCTTCACAGTTTCTACCAATAGTATAGCATAAGACGAAAGCAACAAAAAAACGAAGATTATGGAATCTTCGTTAGTTTAAATCAAAGTGCTGTCCGTTTGCTTCATAGATAATCCACTCTGACAAGTTGGTTGCATAATCGGCTATTCGCTCAACATAACGCGCTATAAAAGCCAGCTGCGTAATCATTTCGACATCCGGTTCTCCAACATCCTGTCTAAACAAGTGCTTGATAAACAAACCAAATCGTTCATCGATTTCATCGTCCAATTTCGCCAGTTGTTGTGCAGCCATTACATCCTGATTTTTATACGCAATTAATGCTTTAGCAACCATATTACGAGCATCTGTTGCGAGCAATGATAATTCCTGGCGTGCTTCTCCCTGATACGGAACAAGTCGTTTGGAGACTTTTGCTAAATCAACAGCTAAGTCTGCCACTCGTTCTAAATCCCCGGCAATCTTCATAACAACAATTAATTTTCTTAAATCTGAAGCAACAGGCTGCTGTCGAGCAATAATATCAAAAACACGTTCATTCAAATCTAACTCGTTTTTATTAATGTTTTTATCATTATCAATGATAGCTGCCACACTAGCCGCGTCTTGATTAGCAAAGCTAGCAATTGCTAAATCAAGTTGCGCTAACGTAGCGCTGCCAAGTTCCTGTATATGGTTTGCAACCTCATCAAGCTGTTGATGAAATAAACTTCTTAACATAATAGACTCCTTTTAACCAAAATGGCCAGAAATATAATCTTCCGTACGTTTATGATCAGGATTTGAAAAGATATGCTGCGTTGACCCTTTTTCAATTAATTCACCCATGTAGAAAAACGCTGTTTCATCCGATATACGTGCTGCTTGCTGCATATTGTGCGTCACGATAACGATTGAATACGTTTCACGTAATGACGTAATTAACTCCTCAATTTTTGTCGTTGATAAGGGATCCAGTGCACTTGTTGGCTCATCCATTAAGAGCACATCCGGTTTTGTTGCCAAGGCCCGGGCAATGCATAAGCGCTGTTGCTGTCCACCTGATAAACCCATTGCGTTTTTGTTCAAGCGATCCTTTACTTCTGTCCAAAGAAAAGCGCCTTTTAAACTTGTTTCCACAATTTCATCCAATTCTTTTTTATTACGAATCCCATGAATTCTTGGTCCGTATGCAACGTTTTCATAGATTGATTTTGGGAATGGGTTCGGTTTTTGAAACACCATACCGACTGTTTTTCGTAAATCAGCTAAATCCATTGATGAAGTAAGCAGATTTTCGCCTCTGAAATTTAATTCACCAGCCATACGGATTGATGGATTTAACTTCGACATTAAATTCAATGTTTTAATAAACGTTGACTTCCCACAACCGGATGGGCCAATGATAGCGCTAACCTGCTTTTCACCTAATTCTAGCGTTATGTTTTTTAACGCCTGATTGCTGCCGTACCATAAATTAAAATCTTTAACGTCATAGATGTTCTGTGTTTTTGTCAGCGTCGTTTGCATATGCTGCCTCCTTAACCGAATCGCCCAGAAATATAGGCTTCCGTTTGCTCATGATCGGGATTGCTAAACAGCTTGCTCGTTGGATTTGTTTCAATCAATTCACCGTTATAAAAGAAAGCAGTCCGATCTGATACTCGCGATGCCTGCTGCATATTGTGAGTCACGACAACAACCGTGTAGTCTTTTTTAAGTTCAATCATCAGCTCCTCCACTTTCGCTGTCGCAATTGGATCAAGCGCTGAGGCAGGTTCATCCAATAGTATAACTTCTGGTTTTAACGCAAGTGTTCTAGCAATACAAAGCCGCTGTTGCTGCCCACCCGATAGCTCAAGCGCAGAATCATGCAGACGATCTTTTACCTCATCCCATAACGCTGCTTTTTGCAATGAATCCTCTACGATGTGAATCCAGTCTCTTTTTCGGACATCATGAAAACGTAATCCATGCGTAATGTTTTCATAGATTGATTTTGGAAAAGGATTTGCCTTCTGGAACACCATGCCAATTTCTTTACGCAAAGCAACAACATTGACTTCTTCACTTAATAAATTGACACCTTCATAGGAGAGGTTCCCTGTAACCCGAGCCGATGGAATTAAATCATTCATTCGGTTAATGCTTCGCAAAAACGTTGATTTCCCACATCCAGAAGGTCCTATTAAAGCCAAAATCTCATTTTTATTTATATCGAGCGAGAGATGTTTAACCGCGTGGTTATCTCCGTAATAAATATTAACGTCATCAGCTTGTAAAATGAGCTTCTTCTGATCAACTGTAGGTATTTCTTCTTCTATTTGTTTTTGAACGGTCAGTGTCGCCATTTGTTCTTCCTCCTTTTTATTTTGAAGATGTTAATTTACGATGAACAAAGCGTCCGAGTACACGGGCTAGTAAATTAAATAGCAGCACAGCAATAATGAGAACAAGCGCTGCTCCATCTGCGACTTCCCTTGCATCAGGTATTAAGCCTTGCGTATTTACTTTCCAAATGTGAACAGCCAATGTTTCCGCTGGACGAAAAACATTTAATGGTGACGTCTCTGAAAATGGGTTAATGTTCATCCAGTCCAGTCTTGGCGTGGTAACACCTGATGTAAACAGCAGCGCTGCCGCTTCACCAAAGACACGTCCTGCTGAAAGAATGATCCCCGTTAAGATTCCTGGAAACGCTGCAGGTAGAATGATTGTTTTGACGGTATCCCAATGCGTTATCCCTAGCGCCAAGCTCGCCTCTTTTTGTTCACGTGGAACACTTGTAATTGAATCTTCCACGACGCGAACCATGACCGGCAAGTTAAACACCGTCAGTGCGAGCGCTCCACCTAAGATTGAATAGCTCCAGCCTGTTAATTGAACAAACACAAGTAGTCCAAACAAACCAACAACAATTGATGGAAGCGATGCGAGCACTTCAATACATGTGCGAATAAAATCAGTTATTTTTCCAGGCTTCGCATACTCAGCCATATAAATTCCTCCACCTAAACCAAGAGGAACCGTAAAGACCATTGTTAAAAATAAAATGTAAAATGAGTTAAACAACTGCGGTCCAATACCTCCGCCTTCCCGATATGAACTTGGCGGTGTTGTTAAGAAATCAAGACTTAGTTGGTTAAACCCTCTATATAAGATGTAACTTAATAAACCAGCCAATACCGCAACGATAAGGATAGCAATAAAAGTAAACACCGTAGTTGCTAATTGATCTGTCCACTTTTTATTCATGAAAACTTCCTCCTAGATGACAAGAAACGTACAAGAATAATAAACAAGTAGGACATGACGAGTAAAATTAAACCAAGCGACCAAAGAACATTGTTTTCAGTGCTTCCAGGTACCGTATGACCCATGTTCAGCGTGATGATTGTCGTTAGTGTTGCAGTTGGATCAACCAATGACTCAGCAATTGTACGGGCATTTCCGATAACCATTTGCACAGCTAACGCTTCACCAAACGCACGCGCCATTCCAAGTACAACAGCCGTTAATAACATTGGAGCTGCTGCAGGAACAATCACGCGTCGAATCGTCTGCCACCGCGTCGCTCCAAGGGCAAGCGATGATTCCCGCATTCCTGCAGGGATGGTTCTCAAAGCATCTGTCGCAATGCTCGTAACGGTCGGTAAGATCATAATCGAGAGTACAATCATTCCGGTTAGTAATCCGAAACCTTGTCCTCCTACATATTCTCGAACAAAAGGAACAAAAAGCGTTAAACCAATAAATCCATAAACAACGGAAGGAATTCCAACAAGCAGTTCAACTGCTGGCTGAAGAATTTTTCTGCCCCAGCTCGGAGCAATTTCAGTCATATAAATCGCAGCACCAATACCAAGAGGTGCCGCAATCAGCGCCGCAAGAATGGTGACAGCAAAGGAACCAAAGATAAAAGGAAGTGCACCATAGGATGGTCCTCCTTGTTCAGCCGAACGAGTCGGATTCCAATCCAAACTTGTTAAAAAATGAATTGGGTTTACGCCATCAATGACGAAAGCCTGCAATCCTCGAATGACAAGAAACGTCGTTATCGCGAGTGTTGTTAAAATAATTAAAGCAGCGCAAGTGTAAACAATGAGCTTGCCTTTGCGCTCACGCTTCATTGTTTTTTTCTTGTCTAGCAAACGGTCTGCCACAGTTACTGAAGATGGCATGATTTCTTCCCCCTCGATCTTCACTCTAAAAGCGGTCTGAGATAAAAGCGCCTACTCAAAAAAGAAAGCGGCGCTTTTTTCTATTTCTATTATTTAGCTGACTCTTCACCAGCAGCATTGCGTTCAACTTGCATCCCTGTTTCCGGAATGTAGCCCATCTCAGGAATCAATTCATCCTGCACGAAATCACTCATTAAATAATCAATAAACGCTTTAGTTAATCCTTCAGGCTCTCCGTTTGTATAGGAGTGCATGTAAGCCCAAATTGGAAAATCACCAGACATGACGTTTTCATCTGTTTGCTCAACACCGTCAACGGATAGTGGAAGAACGGCACCACTTTCATCATAATAAGAGAAAGCTAGATACCCGATCGCGCCTTCCGTTTCACTTATAATTTGTCTAACTGTATTAGAAGAGTCCTCGGTAATTCCTGAAGCCGGCTCATTGTCTTCTAAACCGTATTTCACAAATGTATCACGCGTTCCTGAAGAATCTGGTCTGTTGACTAACACGATTTCTTGATCTGCTCCACCAAGCTCACTCCAGTTCGTAATTTCACCGGTGAAGATGCTAATCATGTCTTCTGTTGAAAGATCCTCAACACCTACTTCCGGATGTGCAGCAGGCCCCATGCCAACAACCGCAATACGGTGATCAACTAAGTCTTCAGCTGGAATATCTTCCTTTTCTTCCGCAAATACGTCAGAGTTTCCGATTTGAACTTGGCCACTAGCGATGGAAGAAAGACCTTGCCCTGATCCACCGGCCTGAACAGAAATACTTGCTTCCATATTCTCATTCATGAATTCTTCACTTGCTGCTGCAACAAGCGGTTCCATCGCGCTTGATCCAGCTACAAGAATACTTCCTGATGCTTCCTCAGCAGAATCTCCACCATTTGATTCGCCAGTAGAATCATCACCATTTCCACCATTTGTGTCAGTGTTATCCGTTCCACATGCTGTAGCCGTTAATAAAAATGCTGCTAAAATCGTTCCAAATTTGAGCTTCTTCATTTTTCATCTCTCCCCCTGTATCTAAGCGGTATCTGTCTTACAACGTAAGTATACGAGCTCATTATTAAGCCAATTTGAGTGCTATGTTAAGGTTTTGTAAAAAGCGTGAAGAGATTATAAACGCGGGAACTGATTGACTGTCGATTAGTAAGAAACACAAAAAACACGCTTCTTCCTTATGGAAGGCGTGTTTGCAAAAGTTAGCGATTTTAATGTAATGGACTTGTTTTTTCAAACGGTTGAATACCAAAATCTTCAACAGATGAACTGTCCAGTGAAGCATCGAAACAATTAAACCAATTGTTATTTTTCGCTTTATTATTATAGTCCGGTAATAGGCTTATCAAGCGATTGAATACTCATATCATCACCAGCAGATTCACTTATTGATGGCAGGGATAAAGCAATAGCGATACCTATAATAAAAATCCATTTCTTCAAATTTGATCAACTCCTAATGTTGAGACCTTCTGCTTAGCATTATAGGCTTTCTGCGGAAATGAGAATGCTTGCTTAAAAGATTCCTTTTCTTGAAAATAGGCAGAAAGTTCTTCTGACAGTTCATTAACTTCGTAGTAAAAATGCATCTCTTCTAACTGGTTTAATTCCTCTAACAACTGATTATAATTTCTATTAACGTAGATATTTTCAAGAATTTGACATCGTAACGAGTATTCTTTAAGGTTCAACAGCAATGAACCATTTTTCGCAACTTCTAAATGTGTTACTGCTTTTTTATCTTCCCTTAGATGAAACAATGTTCTGGCAAGATTATAATGAGTTGTTATATGTATAAGTTGACCAGAATATTTTTCATCCTTCAACACTTCTTCATAATGTCCTTTAGCAACAAGAAAGTCCTTTTTGCGGTACGCATTAATCCCCAACGTTCTTAACAAAATTAATTTAGTGTACGGATAGAACTTCGCTGTATGGATAGACTCTACTAACATTTCTTCTGCTTTTTCAAACATACGTGCCTCTGAAAAAATACCTGCTAATAAATTGGAACAATACAATACTCGCTCGGTATACTGCAAGCGTTGAAAGCTTAGTATTGCGTCCTCCAAGTAAGAGGCTGCATAAGCATTATGGTCAATTCGTTGAAGTGCTGCCCCCATAAAATAATGAAACTCCGCTTCTTCCGCCTCATCATTCACATACTCGAGCAGACGCTCAGCTTTTCGAAACAGCTTTATTGCTGAGCGATAGCGTTCATGCATAAATTCATGTTGACCGCTTACAAAGTAATACAGGTAGCGGAGCATATTATCGATTGACTCTTCCGCTGTTGCACTGACGCGACGAAGCATTTCGTCGCCTTCGTCTTCATTTGTTGATTGATAAATCATCATGTTGAATCGGTACTCCACTAGCGAATAATACGCAAGGATCCTGTCGCTTTGTTCCAATTTCTCTAGGAGTTGTTTGATTTCCATCTGCAGAAGCACGGCTTGATCAACCGAGCGAGCGATGATACAGCTGTACCATTCGACAACCTTTGCGCCAACTTCTTTCCGCACGTACGATAGATGACATTTATTGGCCTCCTTTCAACTTGTTTCCATTATACCTCATTCCATAATAAATGTAAGAAAAATAGAATATTTCCCAATAAACAATATGCTATTTTTAAAAAATTGTCGGTTCTCGGCTACACATGCCAAAAACAGTTGAGTATCAAGTATACTCAACTGTTTTTGCTTCATTTGTTTGAGTTAAGACTGTTCTTTCGTTGGACCATACACGCCAGGAACTGCTAAGCCTGCTTGTCTAAGTAAGACGGTCATTTGACCACGATGATGGGTTTGATGGTTGATCAACATTCGCATGATTGCGCTTTTAGGCATTTGTGTGCCTAGGGCATCGACGAATTCGACAATTGAGTCATCTGTTTCATTCGCTTCTACCGCATTGAGAATAGCTTCACTCATCTTTTCATACGAACTTGCGATTAACGAAGCGCTGCTCGGCTGCGTATCAGGTAAATCAACGTCTAACTTGATTCCCATTTCCCCCGCAAAAAACAACGGTGTCGTCGTTAAATGCCAGCCGAGCCAACCAAGTGTATTATGCCCTTCTTCAATTGCTTGTCCTAACTTCTCATCACTTACTGCGTCAAGTACGGACTTAGTCAAGTTCGCTTCATTTTTCCATTCTTGTAAGAAATCGTCTACTTTGCGATACATATACATCCGCTCCTTTAATTCGTTTTCCTTCTTCAGTATAGTCAATTCAGAAGAGCGATTGCAACTAGCGCGCTCCACACCAGAGCTCACTTTCCTCAAGCAAACGGGCTAATTGTAGTAGCAGATGCTCGCACCCTTTTGTTGCCATTGCCTGTACGCCGATTGGCAAGCCAGCCTCGCTTACCATGACAGGCAGTGAAATCGCTGGTTGCCCTGTTAGATTAGCAAGCTGGGTAAAGGGGGTGTAGGTTAAGCTCGGCAAAAACATCTCATAAACAAGATCAAGCTTATCTATCACGGTCCCTTTTAAGACCGCTTCTTTTAATGCCTGTTCCTGCTCTGAACTCGGCGTCAGTTCGCCAACAAGAGGTGCTGTCTGTGCCGTTGCTGGAGTCAAATATAAATCATAAATGTTGTGGAACTCTATTGCTTTTGCAGCGGCTTGATCCCAAGCGGTTAAGCTCTGTGCATAAGCACTTGCCCGGACTTCTTTCCCACATTCCGCCAGTACCCAAGATTCTGTTTCAAAATCATCGGCGTGTAGCTGCCGATTAAACCCTCGCTCTAGTCTATCCCGCAGGCTTGCCATTTCCCCAGCATTCATTAAATAATACTGTTTCATTAATTCAATGCCATCGATCGTAGGCGTTGCTTCTTCTACTTGATGACCGAGCTGTTCAAGCAGAGAAACGGTCTTCATAACTGCTTTTTTTGCTATTCCACTGACAGGTGTACCCACTGGAGATTCAAGTGAATAGGCAATCCGCCATTTCTTTGACTTTTTATGTAACGATTGTTCATAACCATGCTCATACAGCGGTGTATGAAAAGCCGCCTCGGGTTGATAAACTTGCAGGACATCAAGTGAACGAGCGCAATCACGCACCGAGCGCGTTAGCACAAAATCAATTGCTGCTCCTTGCCACTGTCTCCCCGCACCAGGACCTACTGGGGTTCGTCCCCTTGTTGGCTTTAATCCAACTAGACCAGTGAAGGATGCTGGTATGCGAATCGACCCTCCGCCGTCGCTTGCACCTGCAATCGGTACGATTCCACTTGCAACAGCTGCGGCCGCTCCGCCGCTTGATCCACCAGGAGAATGCGCTTGATTATGGGGGTTTCTTGTCGGCCCATGAAGCTTAGGTTCAGTGATGTTTTTCAAGCCAAATTCAGGCGCATTTGTATATCCCGCCATCTTAAAACCAGCTTGCTGAAGTCTGCTTGTATAATGACTGGTCACTCCTGCTTTCGCTTCGTTAAACAATTTACTTCCAGACGTAAGCACATCGCCTTTAATGGATTGGGAAGAATTTTTCAATAAAAAGGGGACACCCAAAAAGGGGCCTTTTTCTACCATTGTTTCTTGATGGGTTTCTTTTTCACGGGTCGATATAACGGCATTTAAGCTAGCTTCTTGCTTCATTCCTTCAAAACAAGCTTCCAGTAAATCTCCGTGGCTAACCTCCCTCTTTAAAACAAGCTCAGCAAGTCCGATTCCATCAAACGTTTTATAATCACGAAAGTACATGTCTATCTCCTCCTCTCCCTCTAGTATAAAAGAAAGAACATCACGATGCAGGTGATGTCCCTTTGTACCATTTACATGCTTGAATAAAAGCAGCGAACAAGTTTGCAGAAGCGACATCTTTCATATGCTCAGGATGCCACTGAACACCGACTTGAAAGACATCGTCTGTTCGTTCAATGGCTTCAATGACTCCATCAGTTGTCCATGCTGTTGCTTTAAACGAAGAAGGAACTTGTCGAACAGCTTGATGATGAAAGCTGTTCACCAGCAGTTCATTACCATTTGCGATTGAAGCAAGACGTGAATGCTTTGCAAGAGAAAGACGATGACTGCCATATCCGCGAGGTGCGACTTGACGGTGTTGAATAAGTGGCTGGTTGAATTGACTTGGCAAGTCCTGATACATATCGCCACCTGCTGCAATGGCTAGTATCTGCACGCCACGACAGATTGCTAATATCGGCATCTCTCTTTTTAATGCAGCTTGAGCAATGGCAAGCTCAAATTCGTCTCGCTCTGGCGTAATACTTCCTAATGCCGGATGGGGATCCTCATTAAAGAGGCCCGGATTTATATCGCCTCCACCTGTAAGCAAAATTCCATCAAGTGCAGCGACATAGTGCTCCGCTTTCTTAGGAGCAAGATTCGGTAAGACAACAGGCAGTATATGTGCATGATCTAGCGCAAACACATTATCAAGCGCCGTACTTAATCTGCCTTCTTCCACAATTGATGATGAAACGCCTATCATGATGCTCATAAATCATATCCTCCTTCGTATCATGTGACTGCATTTTACCATATGGTTTTTCGTTAGTTGACACGCATGGTTCATTTCGCTACGATTGGATGCGAAGCGCATTAGAGAGGATCGTGTTATGAAGCAGATTGTTATTATTGGTGGCGGTATTCTTGGCAGCTCAACCGCATTTCATTTGTCTCAGCAAGGACATGCCGTCACCGTCATAGATGAAAATCATCGTGGAAAAGCGACTCATGCTGCTGCAGGTATTATATGCCCTTGGGTGTCAAAAAGACGTAATCAAGCATGGTATCAACTTGTTAAAGCAGGAGCTGCTTACTACCCACAATTAATGAAAAACTTGCAAATGCTGAATCAAACAAACAGTGGCTATAAAAAAACAGGTGCACTCTGGCTCCATGATCGTGAAGATAATTTAATGGATACATACGGACGAGCGCAACAAAAGCGACTTGATGCTCCGGAAATGGGGAGAGTTTCCCTGCTCTCGCCTAAAGAGGTTCAGAGCCATATCCCCGCACTAGCGGAACGATTTTCTGGGGTATTCATCGAAGGCGGTGCAAGAGTTGATGGAATGGCGTTAAATCGTTCATTGCAGCAGGCTGCTGAACAGCACGGTGCCGTCTTTCTAAAAGGCAGGGCAGATCTGAGACGGACTGCTTCTGATCAACTTCAAGTGATTTATAATGAGGAAGTCATCCCCTCTGATGAACTTGTAGTGACAAATGGAGCTTGGGCTAAAGCACTTGGAGATTCGATTCATCTGACGATTCAAGTGGCTGAACAAAAAGCACAAATTGTACATTTACAAACAAATCATGACACAGCCAATTGGCCCGTGATTATGCCTCCTGGTCCCCAGTACCTGCTTGCTTTTGAAAACGGCAAGATCGTTGCGGGTTCAACCCATGAAGACAACACTCAGTTTAATCCAGCCGTTACCGCTGGCGGAATGAATGAAATCTTTAGTGGTTTGCTTGATTATGCACCAGGCTTGAGTGAAGCTGAATGGATTGAAACACGTGTAGGTTTCCGCCCAGTTGTTCCCCATTATTTGCCTGTTTTTGGTGCTCTGCCTGAGTTTAGGAACGTCTGGCTTGCGAATGGCTTAGGCTCAAGTGGGCTTACGACTGGACCCTATATTGGCTACCTGTTATCAGAGCTCATTCAGAATAGACAACATGTTGATAACAATACGCTCTATCCAGTTTCCTCGATCATTGGTGATTAGTTAATAAGAACGAAGGGTATTCTTGTTTAATACAAGGAGGTTCTTGTAATGGGTTTTTATGATGAGATCGATAAATCAACTGACTTCAGAAAACACCCCGAGAAATACCGTGTTGGCAGAGGTGAACAAGGCGTTTTAATGGTTGAACCTTATAAAAGCGAAATCGTTCAACATTGGCGGTTTAAAACACCTGAAATTGCAACGACATCTTCCGAAAAAATCTATGCGATGTTTGAGAACTACCTTAAGCAAGATGATTTCGTCGGAATGGATATGGCTCGAAAATTTTTACAGATGGGCTATACACGCGCACGACGCTATGCCAATTATCCAGGCGGTAAGAAATACGACCAAGACGGCAATGTAAACGAACGCGATATTGATGAAGAGAAAGCAGAAGCCGCCGCTATCTTTGAACAAAAATGGATCCAAGCAAGAGAAAACAAAGACTATCTTAAACGAAAAAAAGCACATCAGCAGAAATACGGCTGATGTGCTTTTTCATAGTCTATTAGCTTCTTTCGCACTTGCAATTACTCATTGTGGTTAAAATTTTGTCTGATCTGCGCTTCAAGCAAAGCCCGTTTGGTAATCCATCTTTTTCGTTCTTGTTCTGAGTGCGCAAACCAAATTGAATGGTACAGTTGAGCCATTCGCTCTTGCTCTTTTTTCTCGAAAGCCACTAATTTACACGTCCTTTGTCATCACTTCCTCATTAGTATAGACGGCCATTCCATTTATAAACGTATTCATTACAACCGTGCCCGTTTCGAGCGGGTGTCCACTCCAGATGACGACATCAGCATCCTTTCCTGCCTCAAGCGTTCCAACTTCTGTATTAAGCTGTAAATGTTCAGCAGCCCAGATCGTTATCGCCTTCAACATCGTCTCACGGTCGACTCCGTACTTTAATGCATATGAAGCAGTTGTTGTTAAATGTTCGATTGGGATCACTGGATGATCTGTTGTTATGGAAAAAGGAATGCCTTTTTCAGCAAATACAGCAACTGTCTTCCAGCTTTTTTCCGCAAGTTCTTGTTTCGAGCGGGACGACATCGTTGGGCCAATCGTGAATCTAAATCCACATGTTTCAAGCTCATTGGCAATTAAATGTCCTTCCGTCACATGCTCAATTGTCAGCTTGAGTGAAAATTCTTTAGCAATTCGAAGAATCGTTTGAATATCATCCGCTCTGTGAGCATGAACACGTAATGGCAGCTCTCCTTTTATGACAGGCATCAACTGTTCCATGCCGAGATCACGCGTTTCTATTTTCCCAGTTTCTTTCTTGTTCGCATAATCCTGTGCCCGCATTAGTTCCTGTCTCAATACCGCAGCTACACCCATTCGTGTCAACGGTGCTTTCCCTTTTGATCCATAGACCGTTTTAGGATTTTCACCGAGAGCGACCTTCATCGCGGACGGTGCTTGCACAATCATCTCTTCAACATTTGTACCCGCTGTTTTAATGACACAGGTTTCTCCACCAATCACATTCGCACTGCCCGGAAGTACTTGAACCATTGTAATTCCAGCTTTTCTAGCATCGCTAAAGCCACTGTCTCTTGGATTGATCGCATCAATGGCTCGTACTTCTGGGGTAGAAACCGCAGATGTTTCATTAAAATCATGACCTGCTCGTCCAATATCTTGCGTATGAACACCTAAATGTGTATGTACATCGATAATCCCTGGCGTAACCCAACCTCCCGCAGCATCAATAATAACTGCCTTCTCTGGGATCCTTAGCTGATGACCAATCGCTTTAATTCGACTTCCCTCTATTAGTAACGTTAAATGATTTCCCTGATTCTCTGTACCAGACCATACATACCCATTAATAATTGCTGTTACCATTATTGCCATCCCCATTTCTCCGTTTCATTTAATCTAAAAAACACCGAAGCCTGGTTTTGGCTAGCGGTGTTGTCGCTCTACTTTCAATTCTAATTCTTGGATTAACTTTTCTGCGCCCTCTTTACTTAAGACAATGCTCCCATTTGCAATTGATAAATTCTCATCAGAGCTTTCTCCAGTAATAATACATGCACTATAAGGCTGATACTTTTCCAAAACAATTTGGTCTCCGTCAATTAAAATAGCAAGGGGGGTTTTGATTTCAATATTTAACATGCTGCGTAATTCTTTTGGTATAACAATTCTACCCAACTGATCTAACTTTCTTACAATACCTGTTGATTTCATTTTCACATCTCCTCCACCCTAATAATTCCTTATTTTCCCTATTCATGTATACGTCTAGTTTACTTCATCTTCCAATCTTTTAAAAGTCTATTTCGACAAAAATAGTGTTAAGTAGTACCACAATTCCAAAAGCTGCTAGTCAACCTAGTGCTTTATGATCATTTTTCAGACAGCTTTTTTCGACAAAAAAAAGAACCTTTGCTTAGGCAAAGGTTCTTTTTTTATGCTGGATACACGCTCACTTGTTTGCGATCGCGTCCGACACGCTCATACTTTACAACTCCGTCAACTTTGGCGAATAATGTATCATCGCCACCTTTTCCAACGTTGTTCCCAGGATATACACGAGTGCCGCGTTGACGCACAAGGATTGATCCACCAGTTACAGTTTGACCGTCAGAACGTTTAGCACCAAGACGTTTTGAACGTGAGTCACGTCCGTTCTTTGTGCTACCTACCCCTTTTTTCGATGCGAAAAATTGAAGGTCCATTCTCAACATGAAAGTCACCTCCTGTCTATTTCTACAGTGATAAATGAAGGATATGTCTCCATCATTGCTTCTAAGGATAATTTTAGCCCTTGCAACAACAACTGAACATCTTCAAAAATACGAGTAGTTAACCCGCTCGGGACAGCACACTTAAGGTAACCGCCCTCTCCAGCTGAATCCACGACAATGTCGACATCACAAAGTGCATGAATCGCATTTACTGCTCCAATCGAAACAGCAGATGCCCCAGCACATACAATGTCTTGACCGTGAGGACCAGCTTCCGCATGTCCACTCATTACAAATGCAACGATATCTTCATGCTGATTTTGCTGTATACGAACATGTATCATCGGATTAACCGTTGATTTTTCCGATTACAACTTTAGTGTAAGGTTGGCGATGACCTTGCTTACGACGGTAGTTTTTCTTCGCTTTCATTTTGTAGACGATAATTTTCTTATTACGGCCATGTTTTTCAACAGTTCCTGTAACAGAGGCACCTTCTACAAATGGAACTCCAACTTTCGCTGAATCTCCACCTACGAATAAAACTTTGTCAAAGCTAACTTCAGCTCCAGCCTCTGCGTCTAATTTTTCAACGTAGATTTCTTGACCTTCTACTACTTTGATTTGTTTTCCACCAGTTTCAATAATTGCGTACATCTCTGCACCTCCTCATAACATCAGACTCGCCATTATAGGCAGGGATTATCCTTTAAAACCTAATCTGCGCGGTTGTAAGTTCATTGGGTGCGACCAATTCACTAACACTCCACATCTTAGCATAAGCAAGAGAGAGCTGTCAATCTTGTTCTGACGCACGTTTAGTATAAATGATTGCCTCTTCATTAGACCCGGCATAAACGATTTGATAGGGTTGATGACTGCATAGTCTCTGCTTCAAATCCAGTTGAAGATAAAGCGTTGTTCCTGTCCATGCTTCTAGTCGTTCTTTTTGTACATTATCTGCGTCAAACATCAAATGATTGAGCTCAGGCGTTACCTTCACAACCACTGACTGATCTCTATAGGTTAGAAGCAATCGCTCTAATTCAAACGCATGGGCATGTATTGACAGGGCTCCTCCACTGCCTTTACAGACGCTGCATTCCGTTGACAGACTTTGCTTTATAGAGTGTCTTGTTTTTTTTCTAGTCATCTCAAGCAGACCTAACTGTGTAAATCCTTTAATGCTCGTCTTAATTCGATCTTTCGTTAATTCCTTTTCCATAAGGGACAGAATTCGGTTCCTAGCAGTATCATCCGCCATATCAATAAAATCAATAATGATAATTCCGCTATAATTGCGCAAGCGAATCTGTTTACAAATGTCGACTACAGCTTGTTTATTAACGGTAAATGCGGTTTCAGCTTGATTATGTTTCCCCGTATATTTACCTGAATTCACATCGATCACCGTCATCGCTTCGGCCTCATCAAAGACAAGAAACGAGCCGTTTTTTAGCCAATAGCGTCTTTTCTGTGCTTTCTCCAACTGATTATTAATCTCTTCAAATGAAGAGCCCTGATGAGGATAGAGACGAATGCGATCAATCCACTTCCCCCCCACTAACCGTCTAAGCAATTGAAAATCATTGTAATCATCAACGACCCATTCTTGAAGCGGCTCCATTAAATAGCTTTTAATCAATGTCTCCATTAGTGAGGAAGCTTGGTAGAGTAAAAATGGGGGTTTCGATTGCTCTTCTTGCTTGGTATGGAACCAAAGGGAACGTAAAAATGCTAATTCCTCGCTAATAGCCGCAGTATCTTGTTCAGCTGCTTGCGTACGTACAATGACACCTTCTTGACCTTGTAAAAAAGGCTCAATTGCTTTTGCTAGCTCCGTTCTTTTTTCGTCACTTGCGATTCTCCTTGAAATAGCAACATAATTTCCTTCAGGCATATAAACCAAATGACTTCCTGGAATCGAAACAACCCCAGAAAGTCGAGGTCCTTTGTCGCCAACGCCTTCTTTCGTTACTTGAACGGTTAACTCCATTCCTTTTGAAAGGTAAGATGTAATGCTTTTCTTTTCTTTTGTTTCATCACGATCTAAATGATAAGAAAGCAATTCATCTCGATGAATAAATCCATTTTTATCCATACCAATATTAATAAATGCAGCTTGCATTCCAGGTAACACTTTATCCACTTTCCCTTTAAATACACTTCCAACTAGCTTAGGGATATGGTCACTTTCAATAAACCATTCAACGGCATCACCATTCTCCATGACGACTGCTTCGCGTTTAAGTGGGCTTTTTGTCATTCGAATTGTTTGTTTCATTACACTTCACCTTCACTTCTGTTCATATTGTACTTGAAGTAAAGGTGAGACACAATTAAGACCTCGCTAAATCAACGTCTTCACAGGAACATAAATACCTTTAGTAAAATAGACTGATAAAAGTTTTTTTTCATCTACTTCAACGACATTCTCTTGATCACGAATGAAGATACGGTGAATAGTATGTCGTTTAAATTTTGCGACTACATCGTTCAGCTGTTGGTGGGCTTCAACCGAGATCGTGACCGTTTTCTTTGAAGTAACATCTTCTTTTTTTGTCATTAAAAATCGGATAAACCGGTAATTGCGCTGTTTAAATTCAAGAAACTGGGCGACGCATAAAAAGAGAAATATAATGACTAAATTTAAGTGAAGTGGAAAGAAGCTTATAAAGCACAAACTTAACAGCAGACATGTACATGACAGATAAAGTGACCATGCACTTGCTCGTTTAAATGATGTAATTTGAAATAAGAACAGCTGTACAAGTCTTCCTCCATCTAATGGATAAATTGGCAACAAGTTAAAGAGCAGAATAGCGAGGTTATGACCGATAAAAAGCTGGTGATCAGCGATCGACCAAAAAGACGTTTCCACAAGCATAAATGATAGCCCCAATAGCCAAAAATGCTGGAGAGGACCAAATAAGACGATGAGCAATTCTTCCTTGAGCGGACGAATTCCTCCAGGTTCAACCTCTGCTGCACCACCAAATGGCATAAGTTCAATTTTTATGACTTTCCAACCGAAGAAATGGGCCATCCACGCATGACCCATTTCATGGATAAAGACAATCGTTAAGATCATTAGTACTTCCTTAAAGCGACCCGTTAAGACACCTAACCCGATAATAAGCCAGAAGAGAGGGTGAATACGAATCTTCGTTACGATCTTAATCAAAATCGATCACTTTGCTTGGATCAATATATTCGCCTTCTTGTTTGATTGCAAAATAAAACAAAGCTGATTGCTCATCGTCTGGTTGAGAGACCGTTCCAATAACTGAACCACTTGTTAAAATGTCATAGGGACGAACAGCTATATCATCGAGCATGCCATAGACGGACGTTGAGCCATCTGGATGCTGCAGTTCAATTGTCTTGCCAAGCTCTGATTCACCATCGGCATTGACTTCAATGACATGCCCACCCTTTACAGCTTTCACTTCCTCACCACTACCTGTTTCCAATAAGATTCCCTGACCATGTTCTGAGAAGCTTTCACGAATCACGCCTGATGCAGGTACAGCATAATCAAGCATGTTTTCACTTTCATTTACTTGTTCCCTTTGATCTGGTAAAAGTTGCAATGGGGATCCAAATGTTTGTTCAAAAAAAGCAGAGACAGCAGCGAATTGAAAATGATCTTCAAAAGAACTTTCAACGAATGCTTGCACAGGTTCCAATTGCGCTTGTGATGATTGTGACGCTATCCCAATTGCGAAAAACAAACAACCTGCTATTACAATTTGTAATAAGAATCGGTTCAGCCCGTTCGGCTTTTTCCTGCTCGTGACCTGATCACTATATTTGTCCTCAGTATCACTAGCTTTAGCATACTTTACGGGTACAGACTTTTGTTGTTGTCGTCGTGCTGCAATTTGTTTTTCGATTCGTTTCCGGGCATCCATTGTATTAACCCCTTTCGCTAATAAAACCGTTCTAGGCTTAATTAATCGTATGACTTGTCCTTGACATGTATTCAGATTAATCCTAAATTAAAATGGGAATAGGTAGGAAGAGGAGTGATTCAATGAATAAGCGAAGATTAGGCAAGTCCGACTTATACGTGAGTGAACTAGGCTTAGGAGCCATGTCATTAGGAACAGACAAAGCAAAAGCGACTGAGATTATCGAAGCAGCCTTGTCACTCGGCGTTAATTATGTTGATACTGCCGACTTATATGATTATGGCGAAAACGAGGAAATTATTGGCGCTGCCATAAAAGGAAAAAGAGATCAGTTGGTCATTGCTTCTAAAGCAGGAAATCGCTTTACGAAAGGCAAAGAAGGATGGGAATGGGACCCTTCAAAAAAACATATAAAACAAGCATTAAAGGACAGTCTTAAGCGTTTGCAACTGGACTATATTGATCTCTATCAGCTTCACGGTGGAACGATTGATGATCCTATCGATGAGACGATTGAAGCGTTTGATGAGCTCAAGCAAGATGGACTAATTCGGGAATACGGCATTTCTTCCATTAGGCCAAATGTAATTAAGGCATTTGCAGAGCGTTCAAATATTGTATCGGTTATGATGCAGTACAGCATTCTTGATCGCCGCCCAGAAGAATATTTCCCTTTCTTAAAAGAACAGAACATCAGCGTTGTTGCGCGAGGTCCCGTTGCTAAAGGTATTCTAAGTGACAAACCAATAAGCGCTACAAAAGCAGATAAAGAGGGTTACCTTAGCTATTCCGCAAAAGAGCTGAAGCAAATTCGTGACCTCTTTATGCAAAATTACGGCAGTGACCACACGAATGTGGAGCTTGCTCTTCAATATTGTTTAGCTCATCAACCCGTTGCAGCTGTTGTAACAGGAGCGAGCTCAATCGATCAGCTCAAACAAAACATTCAAGCCGTTGAAAAAGGGACATTATCTGATCAAGAAGTTGAAAATATCGCTCGAATCTCAAAACAAGAAACGTACGAGCAACACAGGTTTTAAAATGTGAAAGCGCCACGGTTCTATTTAACCACGGCGCTTTTCCTTTTTATCTTTATGTAATTGAACCGTTTAATGCTCGTACAACTCGTATTCCTACTAATGCCGCGATTATTGCTTTAATCAGATCTCCAGGGATAAAAAATACGTTTAACATCATTGCATCTTGGAATGAAAAAGCAGTTGTTAATGCCATGTATGTAGCACCACACACATACAAAAGTACGATTCCGATTAAACAGTTCATCGTCATTAACTTCCAACTTACAAGGTTTTTCTTTTTTGAAACATACAGCCCAATAAAAAAAGCAACCAGAACCCAGCCGAATATAAACCCACCTGAAGGACCAAGCAGTACTCCAACACCCCCTCTTCCTCCAGAAAACACAGGTAATGAACACGCTCCTAGTAGGATTAATAACATCATAGACAATGCACCTCGCCGAGCACCTAAAATCGTTCCAGCTAACATCGGTGCGATGGACTGCAGTGTAATTGGGATCGGCGATATCGGAATGGGGATAGGAGGGATTGCTCCCATAACAGCTGTTAAAGCGGTCATCATAGCAATGAGGCTCAAATCTTTTAATTTCATACCAATTGTTCCTCTCTTTTTTTACACTATAAAAGAGATTCGCTTAATATGTCAACCATAATTTTAATCGGGTTTACAATATGATATACAGACTTGACTTTCATAATTTGAGTCGCTTATGATAAAAGAGATATGTTTGTAGGAGAGAGGGATAGCATGAGGCGAAAACAAGAGCATCTAGGGCTAGGCATGAGTGATATATCTGGTGTAAACGCAGTATGGCAGCACGCCATTGCCAAATCTAGCGTACAGATTACAACCGAACTCTATGAAAGCCTGCAAACTGGACCGTTACGTGAACAGAGTGTTTTTGAAAATGCTCGCTTTGCAGCGACCATGGCAGCAAAAAACACGTCATCTATTTTGCCATACAGCTATCCAAAAGAATTAACCTGCGTCCTTATTACATTTGACTGGAAGATCAGTGCGAGCGTTTGGGAATTACTTATACAAGTGGAAGTAAAAGCGAAACATGCAACACCCGTTGACACGGAAGCAATGACGTCGGCTTCTATTGCAGCATTATCCATTTATGACTCATGTAATAAATTATCTAAATCAATTGTATTAGGTCCAACTTATTTATCAAGAAAAGGTACATAGAAAAAGCGGATCGCTCTACTGAGGGCGATCCGCTTTTTTATCTATTAGCCTTCTAAAACACGGAGCGATTCCCGATTAAACGCGGGCAAATCATCTGGTGTTCGACTCGTAACAAGATTATTTTGGCAAACTATGACTTCTTCATCTTTGAAATTTGCTCCCGCATTAATTAAATCAGGCACGATTGGCTTTACTCCAGTAACCGTTCGACCTTTTAAAACATCAGCATTAATTAGTAACTGTGGACCGTGGCATATTGCCATAATTGGCTTCCCTTGATCAGCAAATACTTTGGTAAAATCAACGAAGCGATCATCTCCTCTTAGCTGATCTGGTGAGAAACCACCTGGAAGAAGCAAGGCATCAAAATCATCGGGAGCAACCTCATCAATCCCTTTATCAATAGTCACAGTTGAATCTCCTTGTTTTCCCTTAACGATATTTCCAGCTTCTTTTTCAATTGTAATCAATGTATGACCAGCAGCTTCTAATTTTTCTTTCGGGTCTGTGTATTCAATGTCCTCAAACAAATCGGTAATTAAAACAGCAATTTTCTTAGCCATGTTTACTCAATCATCCCTTCAAAATAGACTCTACTGTTATTAGTTCCCGCTAATAGTTTGCCTAAACATAAAAAAAGAGACTTGAAAAATCAAGTCTCTTAACGAACGCCGAATAGCTTTTTTATCTTTGAAAAAACAGAAGTTGGCTCTTCAATTGCCATTAATGGAATGGTTTCTCCAAGAATTCGTCTCGCTATGTTTCGATAGGCAATAGACGCTTTACTTGTACTATGTAAAGCAATTGGTTCACCTTTATTTGAATGCTTAATTACTTGGTCATCATCTAAGACCATTCCAATTAAATCAATAGCAAGTATTGAAGTAATCTCATCTACATCAAGCATTTCTCCATTTTTTACAAGATGAGTACGAATTCGATTAACTACAAGACGAGGTCGTTCAACTTCTTCTTGTTCAAGCAATCCAATAATCCTATCTGCGTCACGAACCGCCGAAACTTCGGGTGTTGTAACGACAATCGCTTTGTCGGCCCCTGCGACAGCGTTTCTAAATCCATGTTCAATTCCAGCGGGACAGTCGATAATAACAAAATCATATTCTTCTTTGAGCTCATCAACCAAACTCTTCATTTGCTCCGGCATGATATCTGTTTTATCTTTTGTTTGCGCTGCTGGCAACAAATATAGATAATCAAACCGCTTATCTTTTATAAGTGCTTGATTTAATTTGCAGCGTCCTTCTACAACGTCAACAAGATCGTATATGATCCGATTTTCTAATCCCATAACTACATCGAGATTCCGCAGGCCAATGTCTGCGTCGATTAAGCATACCTTCTTACCTTCCAGTGCAAGCGCAGTCCCAATGTTTGCTGATGTAGTTGTTTTTCCTACACCACCCTTGCCACTTGTAATAACGATTGCTTCGCCCACGCTCATTTCCCCTTTCTATCATCCATGAATCTACGAAACGGCTTCTTTTTCACGTAAGAATTCTACATCTAACAGACCTTGTACTTTTTCAATTACTATTTCGTTTTCTACCTTATTTAGGAAAGCAGCGCGCATCTGCGTTTCTTCCAGTGTTTGATCTGCAAAGTTCCGCCACGTTGAAGCAATTTGCAAATGTGTCGGGGTCATTACCGCTGCACAGATCATCGCTTGCTCATTCCCCTCAGATCCTGCATGAACCTTGCCTTTCAATGCGCCCATTACGTAAATGTTTCCTGTCGCAACAAGTAACCCACCTGGATTTACGTCTCCAATTAACAAGACATTTCCTTTAATTGTAACAACCTGACCAGAACGAATCATTCGCACCATCGTGACGGTTTGGGCTTGTTCTTCCATTGCTTTCGCTTCTTTTAATGTAACGACTGCCGATTCATATTGATCGATGCGCAAATGGCTTTCGCTCGTAATAAGTTGTTCAAGCTTTTCTCGATCTGAATCAGTAATATAGCGGTTGCCCACATTAACTTTCACATAAACGTGAGGATCATCTTTTTCACTTTTATAGTAATTCGATGATAATTTTTCTTTTAATTCATGCTCCAGTTGTTCAAATGAGCAACGATCATCTAACAGAAACGTTAACCCGTCTTTTGTGCCCTTTATTGTTACGAGTGACTTTCCTTGCGACATCTGTGTTCACCTCTACTAACTCCCATTGTAAAATTAACTTTCCACATCCAGCAAAAAAAATCCTGCTTTAGCGGTCACGAAAGCTTGCTTGTTCATTTACATGTTGAGCCAATTTCCGAAAAGGTAGTACAAGTATAATAGCAAAGGCACTATTAAATATAAGAGTTGGTACCAGTCTATTTGTAAAAAATACACTACCAGACATATCGGTAACGCCAAGAACATAAAACAATCCATATTGATAATACTCAAACAGAAAAACGCTTGATATACAAATTAAAACAGCCCACAGCACTGACTCTTTAACTACTTTTAAAGGTATTGAAAAAAGATAGCCTAAAAACGCGAAGCCGAATAAATAGATACCTAAATAATTCGTATAGACAACATCGTAAATAAGCCCAAAAGCAAGTCCATAAATTAGCGCTACTTGCTTACCAGAATAAAGTCCAATTAATACAATAACCATTAAAGAGAATCGGGGAATGATGAACTGTGTAGCATCGGTATAGTTCTGCATAATGTATGGCAAAAGAGAACCTTCAGCAACTAAGAGTAGGGAGAGAACGAGAGAGAAATAGACTCTGCTCATTCGTTCTCACCTTCTTCAGTAACATCACTATCCATTGATGGCAAGTGACGTTGAACAACAAAGACATAATCTAAAGCCGAAAAATCAGCTGTTGGTTCAATAAAGATATTTTGCGAGAGTCCATATTCATCGACTTCCACATGACTTACTTCCCCAATCAAAAGTCCAGAAGGATAGACGTCTCCTAGTCCAGAAGTCGTTACCGTTTCACCCTCATTAATCTCTAGTTCAATATCGACTTTCCGCATGATTAATAAATCATCAGATACATCGTAACCCTCAATAAAACCAATTGCCGGATCTTGTTCTTCGTCTTCTGTCATAACTTGTGCGGACACTCGATTTGTCGGGTCATTGTCACTTAATAGCTGAACGTACGAAGTGAATTTACTAGAATCACTAACTTTCCCGATTAACCCACCCTGAGAATCAATGACGGCCATGTCATTAGTAACATCATCGGTTTGTCCACGGTTTATCCCAACATACTGTTCCCAAGCATCTGGCGAACGATTAATAATCACAGCGGATAAACGAGAATAATCGCTCAGCGTCTCATCAATCTCAAGCATCCCTCTTAATCGTTCATTCTCTTCTTCGAGTAAATCTTTCTGCACGGATAACTGAGTATATTCTTCTAAACGTGTTCGTAACAATTGATTTTCTTCATATACATGGATGATTTCTTGGACGTTTTCATAAATACCACCAAAGAAATGAGCTGGCGCTGACACTAGGTTCTGAACCCAACCAACCGCATCTCTCATAATTTGCTCAGGCTCTGACAAGTTTCGCTCATCCCTCATTGTAAAGCCAATGAGTGCCATTAAGATAATAATGCTAACCAATAGGACGATGAGCTTTTTATTGGAGAAAAATGACCTCATCCTTTACTCCTTACTTCCAGTCCGATCTAGCTGAACCCGCTTTAGTACGGAACAAGTGAATATTCTCAAGCGCTTTTCCTGTTCCAATTGCCACACAGTCAAGCGGATCTTCTGCAACAATAACTGGCATATTCGTCTCTTCGCTTAACACTTTATCAAGGTTTTTAAGAAGCGCTCCTCCACCAGTTAACACAATACCACGATCCATAATGTCAGCAGCAAGCTCAGGTGGGGATTGCTCAAGTGTGTCTTTCACAGCTTCAATGATCGTCTCAACCGTGTCCGAAAGCGCATTGGATATTTCTTCAGCCGTTACAGTAATCGTCTTTGGAAGACCTGTTAATAAGTCTCTTCCGCGAATATCCATTTCAACTTTTTCTTCAAGATCAGGACTGGCATCACCGATTTCTAGTTTTAACGTTTCTGATGTACGCTCACCAATCATTAGGTTGTACGTTTTTTTCACGTACTGGATAATTGCATCATCCATTTCATCACCAGCAACTCGAATGGACTGACTTGTCACAATTCCACCTAGCGAAATAATCGCAACTTCTGTCGTTCCTCCACCAATATCAACAACCATACTACCAGTTGGTTCCCAAACCGGTAAATTCGCACCGATTGCTGCCGCAAACGGTTCTTCAAGCGTATATGCTTCTTTTGCTCCAGCTTGTTTTGTTGCGTCTTCAACAGCACGCTTTTCAACAGCTGTTATGCCAGAGGGCACACAAACCATAACAGCAGGTTTTCTGCTAAACATAGAGCTGTTCTTCATCGCTTGTTGAATAAAATACTTTAGCATCGTTGCCGTTGTATCAAAATCAGCAATAACGCCATCTTTCATTGGGCGAACAGCCACGATATTTCCTGGAGTACGACCAATCATATTTTTAGCATCGTTTCCTACCGCTTGAATGGAATTGGTATCGGTTCTTAAGGCAACAACAGAAGGCTCCCGCAAAACAATCCCTTTCCCTTTTGTATAAACAAGCGTGTTTGCTGTTCCTAAATCTATTCCAATATCTCTGCTACCAAACATATTTATGTAATCTGCAAAGCGAGTGCTTTGTGACGCACATCCTATTAGCTTTGCAAATATCCTCCCTTAGTTACACGTAGGTTCGTGTCTATTCAAATGTCAAACAATTTTAATTTAGTCATTCATTAGTAAAGCATATCAATTCATGTCGTAATATAAACTCATACCCTCTATTATATCGAATAATTGCCAAAAAAAATAGCCTTAAAGTTCCCTAGGCAAAAAAATCTCTTCACATTGTTATTCACTATTTTACATGGTTAAGAACCCTCGTTCTTTTAAACTAATAAAGCAGTTTTCACCGACGACAATATGATCGAGCAATGTAATTCCAAGGATTTTACCAGCTTCATCTAAACGCTTTGTCACACTAATGTCTTCAGTGCTTGGTGATGGATCGCCACTTGGATGGTTATGGAGACAAATTACAGCTGCGGAGGACGTACGAAGCGCTTCTTTAAAGACTTCTCGAGGATGAACAATACTGGCATTTAAGCTGCCAATAAAGACGGTTTTCTGTTTTATTACATGATTTTTTGTATTTAAGTAAAGTGCGACGAAATGTTCTTGCTGCAATCCTTTTAAATCATCGGCAACCACTTCTACAGCATCCTCGGGAGACGTAATAATCGTTTTATCTCCACGCTGCTCGCGCTGAAGGCGTCGGCCAAATTCTATTGCTGCCATTAGCTCAATTGCTTTCGCCACCCCAATACCAGGAATATGCTGCACTTCCTCTAAAGAAGCTTCGCTTAAATGCGTCAACGTTGTATATCCCGCTAACAGCTCAGAAGCTACATGTAATGCAGAATATTGTTTGGTTCCAGTTCGAAGCAACAGAGCGAGCAATTCTTGATTCGAAAGCGCTTTTGGCCCCTCGCGTAAAAAGCGTTCGCGCGGGCGCTCTCTCTGAGGCACATCTCGAATAAATAAAGTCAATGCATCAAGTCCTCTCAATTCGGTTTTATTTGCGGATAAATATGGAACGAAGCTAATTCTTTTACAGTTCTTGCAAGTGGTAGACCTGCAACTGTATAAAAATCGCCATTAATATGAGAAACAAACATCGCACCTAAACTCTGAATACCATAGCCACCAGCTTTATCGAAAGGTTCATCCGTTTGCAAATACGCATCTAATTGTTCTTCAGTAATCTCCGCCATCGTCACACGCGTTGTTTCGGAAAAAACAACTTTTTTTTCCTTGTGTACAATCGCAACCCCAGTTGAAACGAAATGTGTATTTCCAGAAAGCGCTGTTAACATTGCTCTCGCATCTTCTTTCGTTTGAGGCTTACCAAGATGAATACCGTCATAAGAAACAATTGTATCTGCACCTAATACCACATGATCAGCATAAAGATCTGCGGCATAGGTTGCCTTGCGCAAAGCTAGCTGGCATACTGCTTCTTCTAAAGTTTGATTGGTTTCAATCGTTTCATCAACATCGCTTGAAAAAGTAGAAAAATTGAAGTGGCATTGCTTAAGAAAATCACTGCGCCTCGGGGAACTTGAAGCTAAAAGAAGAGAATTCATTTATGTGGACACCTCTACAGTCTTTTTTTCTATTGTACAGGCTTCTTATTAGTTTACCAATATATACACGCCAAAAACAACAAAAAAATCGTTTATCCAAAAAGACAAACGATTTTTTCATTATTTTATAAATAGCGATCAAACCAATTGCTGATGGCATTTAATCGTTCAATACGTAAATTTGGTTTGCCACTTCTGGATAATTCATGGTTCGCTTCTGGAAAGCGAATAAATTCCGTTGTTTTATTTCGTTTTTTCAATTCAATATACAGTTGCTCTGCTTGCTCGATAGGGCAGCGCAAATCATTTTCGCCATGAAGAATTAATAAGGGCGTTTCCACAGCATTAACATAGCGGAGCGGTGAGTGCTTCCAAAGCGTATCTAGATCGTTTAAATCCGCTTTAATTTGCCAATCCGTAAAATAATAGCCAATGTCACTCACGCCATGAAAACTAATCCAGTTTGAAATTGAACGTTGCGTAACAGCAGCTTTAAATCGATTTGTATGACCAACTGCCCAGTTTGTCATGAACCCGCCATAACTACCACCAGTTAGCCCGATTCGATCAGGGTCGATCCATGTGTTCGTCTCAATCGCATAATCAAGCACATCCATTAAATCGTCAAAATCTCCTCCACCATAGTCTCCTCTGACTGCATCGACAAATGCTTGACCATAACCGTGACTTCCTCGAGGATTTGTATATAAGACACCGTACCCTTTCGCTGTAAGCATCTGAAATTCATGGAAATACGTGTGAGCATACATGGCGTGGGGGCCACCATGAACTTCTAAAATTAAAGGAAAGGTCGCACCATCCTTATATGTATTAGGCTTCATCAGCCATCCTTCAACCTTTGTACCATCAGCTCTTTCAAGCTTAATTTTTTCAGGTTTATTTAATTGAAACGTCTCTTCAATGCCTTTATTTAAAACCGTTACTCGCTTTAATTCTCCATTTTCTAATTGAAACAATTCACTTGGATTGACACTATCACTGTATGTAACGTATAGGTTTTTTTGATTCAATGTAAAACCATTTATATGACCTGTCGTTTCTGAATGCTGTTCTACCTTACCGTCTAAGTGAAATGACCAAACGTTAACCGCCCCTTCACTTGAAACAAGTGCGTAAATAGCATTACTCTCTTCATTAAAAATTACTTGATTTGCACCGGTATTCTGTAAAAAATCACCAATTGCTAAATCACCAATAAGGATATCGCGTCCATCGTTTAAAAGTCTCTTCTGATTTGTCTCTAAATCAAAGAGGTACAATGAAGGCAAGGTTGCGTTTTCGAATTCACGATAATGTCCTAAGAGAACAACTAACTTTCCGTTTGGCGATACGGCGGCACCACTAACTGCCATTGGCTCGTCCGTAATCTTTGTTTCTTCTTTAGATACTAAGTCAATCAAACAAACATCTGCAGTGAATGAAAAATCTCGATCCTCACTTTTATCTCTGGCGACCAAAACAGCCGTTGAATCTGCTGAGAATCCGAGCAGTTGCGTGTCAAAATCTGCTTCTGTTAGCCAAGTCTTCTTACCTGTAATCACGTCTACCGCTACAACTCGGAGAATGCTCTCGTCATGAAGCCCTCGTGCATCTGATTTGTATTTCATTTTTTCGATATGTACCGGTTTTGGAAAAGCCTTATCTACTTTGGCTTCTTCCTTATAATACGTCGTATAAGCTAGTTTCTTTCCATCTGGAGACCAAAAGAATGAGGTAATTCCGTTATTTTCATCCGTCACTTTCCTAGCCTCGGCTAACCCTTCTTTAACATAGAGCTGCATTTTTCCAGCACGGTTTGATAAAAAGGCTAGTTTATCATCAACTGGTGACCATTTTGGCATACTGTTTTTTGTTTCACCAAACGTTATTTGAACAGCCGGCTCGTTTGAATTTACTTTATTCACATGCAAATGCGCGTGGTACTCGTTTGTTTCTTTGTCTATACTCGTTACAACGCTCACAACCATTTCCCCGTCTGCAGAAAAGTTCGGGCTTGTAACGGTTTTGAATTCATATAATGAATCTGCTTGAAGTTGTTTCATTGTTTCTCCTCCTTTTTTTTAAAAGTATATCGAATTATTTCGTGTTTAGAAAGAATTAAATCTGTTAATCAGAAAAAAAAGATACTTCTCTCTCGAAGTATCTACTTTCTTATGGCATAAACGGTTTGTTCATACATAACTAAAGCTTGCAATAACGCCTGCTGTGATTCCCATAAATACGTTGCATCTTTATTCTGATTGTACTCAACAAGCTTTTGACCAGCTAGATGAAGCTCATCACTCATTGATAGTGCAAATGGCATGGCAGTATCTCCAATTTGTGAAAACGCGCGGTCTCTTGCCTCTTTTAACTGATCTAGACTAGTGGTTACCGTCTCCATCTGTTCTTGATTTAACGTCGTTGTCCCCTCATTTATTAATTGAGCTGATGTTATTTCACTTAAATGAACGAGCGTTGCATGGGCACTAGAAAACCAATTCGCAGCGGATTCTCCCTCAATACTTGTTTCCCCACCATCAACGGTATATGTTTTAACATATACCTCTTGACCTCTATCGTTAATTAATTGTCCAAGCGCTTGAGCCTTTGACTGATCATTGGCAATCCCCATGAACATATACTGTGTTTCTTCCCCAGTCGTTAGCACCGCTGGTAATCCCTGTTGTTGTGTCTCTAATACAACTTGCTCCCCTTTTTCTTTTTCGGAAAAAGCTGCCCCTTGTATCACATCCATATGAATCGTTGGAAAGGCAACCGTGTCTTGCATCGCAGCTGTTGCTGGTATTGCAGGTTCAGCTGACAATCCTTGAGTTGCATGATCTTGAATAATCATTTGATACATCACCACACCTAATCCAAGTCCAACAACAATGGCGGAGAAAACAGCAGCAACAACCGCCCAAGGCAAGGCTTGTATTCTAAATTTATTCTTACGTCCATGTGGGGGTAATTTAGGTGATAAGGAACGATTGCCATCATCCCAAAACGGTTCTCGTCCACTTTTCTTCTGACCAAATTTTTTTGTGAAATCTATTACTTTATCGGGTTTTGGAATAAATTGATCGGCACTGTTATCGTTTATTCTTTCCTCTTTACCTGCATGAAATGGTTCCTTATCCCATGTTTGAATTTCAATTTTTTCTTCTTGTTTGGGCTTGGGTGCTGGTTTAGGTTTGTTATCGGTTTTTGGAAACGTAAAGGACATCGTATGCTTGGATTCTTTCATTGACTTACACCCCTCTCTATTCTATTTTATGAGGCTTGTCTCTTTTTAGAACTGAATCGAATAAAAATAGACTAAAAGAGTGGCTAGGCTAATAAACGGCGCAAAAGGGATTTTACTTTCAACTGCTAAACGTCGCTTCTTTATAAAAATAAATGCGAACACCAGTGTAAATAGTGAGGAAAACAGTAAAATAAACAAAAGCAGCTCAATACCAAATAAAATCATCAACAAGAGGAACAGTTTTACATCCCCACCACCTAATTTATTTAACCAAGAAGAAAGGATTAAAACGATAAGCACGCTAAGAGAAATCACCAGAAAATAAGAAGTTATTTCATAAGATGGGAGATAAATAAGTCGGAGAATGAGTAATGGAATTGCCAAACCAAGCAACATACTCGAAGGGATAAGCATCCGATGGAGATCTGTAATCGAAATAAGTACAAGTAGCGAAATTAATAATAGAGCTACAAGTAGTTCAAGCTGGAAACCAATGATTGTCCAGGATAATAAGAATAACGCTCCACATAACACTTCAACAATGAAATAGTAGATCGGCAAACGGCATTTACAATACTGGCATCTTCCACATAATAGTAAGTAGGATAAAATTGGAATTAAATCAATTACCCTAAGTGTCTCGCCGCAATTTGTGCACGCCGACCGACCAAATAAGCTGTCTAGATAAGATTCACGCGTGCCCAATACCAATAAAAATGAACCGACAGTAGCACCCGTAAAGGCCATATAAACGCCAACGATTAATGAGGCATTCAAGAAAATGTCAATCCTCCTCTACTTATACGATTGTATAAATAAAATTCAACATCTTCTTATCATTACCTGCAAAAAATTAAAACATTTTTTGCAGGTAATGGCGTACGTCTGAGATAAAATACAAGGATCCCGTAATGACAAGTAAATCTTGTTCCGTCTCGATTTTGTCCGACAGGAATTTCTGCCAATTTAATACGATTGATTTTTCATTCACATCTGCTTGATTATATAATTGCTCAGCAGATGCAGCTCGGTGAAAGAGAAACGTCGTGAAATAATAGTGAACGTCGAGATTCTCCATTGCATTCACAAGCAGGGTCATATCCTTTTCAACTGTTGAGGCAATAAGTAAGTGAATCGTTTTGTCTCCAGCTAAGTCTTTCAAAGCAGCCGCTAATGCTGCATACCCTTCCTGATTATGTGCGCCATCAATTAAAACATTTTCTTGCATCGCTTCTAACCTACCTGGCCAAAGAGCCTTATGTATTCCACTCTTTTTTGAGCTCAAACTGATGTTTTTGCCCAATAAGGTCCTCAACAAATCAACTGCTTTTAAAGCCAATGAAGCGTTATGATGCTGGTGCTCACCAAGCATCTTCATCTGGTATGTGACTGAGTCATGATCATGATAGACAAAGGAATTAAGCGTACTATTTGAATAGGAAAATGTTTCCCCTAACGAGTAAAGTGGGGCTTGTTTAGAGACTGCTACATCATTGATTACTTTTCTCGCTTCAGGTTCGATTGCACCGATAATAACCGGAACCTGTTCTTTAATAATTCCCGCTTTTTCATAAGCAATTTCTTTAAGCGTGGAACCGAGGATATGCATATGATCATGTCCAATCATCGTTATGATTGATAGGATTGGCGACAGTACATTGGTTGAATCAAGACGCCCTCCTAATCCGACTTCAATTAAGCAGATATCTGGTTTAACTCGCGTCCCAAAATAAACGAACATCATTGTTGTAATTACTTCAAATTCGGTTGGCGATCCAAGCGCCGTTTGCGCTAATTCTTCAACGAGAGGGCGAACTTCAGTTGCTATTGATACGAGATCCTCTTCTGATATGGGTTCTCCATTAAAAGATATTCGTTCTTCAAATCGCTCTAGATAAGGAGACGTAAATGTTCCAATTTTTAACCCTTCTTCTTGCAGGATATGGCGGACAAAGCTTAAAGTAGAGCCCTTACCATTTGTCCCGCCAATATGAATGGCCGTTAGTTTGTTTTCTGGATGATCTAATCGCTCAAGCATCCACTCCATCCGTTTTAAACCCGGCTTTACCCCGAATGGTAAAAGGGAATGAATCCATGAAATCACTTCTTCTGCTTTTTGCAATTCACTCTACTCCTTTCTTAAAAGTAGCCCAGCGAACAATCGAACGCTGAGCTTCATTCTTATGCTTTTAATTCCGCAATTCGATCAATCACTGATTGTCTCTTTGCTTCATAGTCTTGCTTCTTGCTCTTCTCTTCTTCAACTACATTCGCTGGCGCCTTTGCAATGAAACCTTGGTTTGCTAGTTTCTTTTCGATTCGCTCTACTTCTTTTGATAATTTTTCTTTTTCTTTGTCGAGGCGTTTCACTTCAGCATCAATATCAAGTAACCCTGCTAAAGGTAGAAAAAGTTCCATACCTGTTAAAGCGTGCGACATTGCTTTCTCAGGCGTTTTTAATGACGTAGCTATTTGCAGATCACTTGGATTTGCAAACTTCTCAATGTATGATCTTCCACGATTTAAGCGTTCTGCAAATGCCTCATTCGAAGGGCGGATCATTAGTTCAATTTGCTTACTCATCGGTACATTAAGCTCTGAGCGCGTGTTGCGAATCGACTTAATGAGTGCCTTTAATGTTTCCATGTCCTCCAGCGCTTCCGGGAAATGGTGGGAAGCGTTATGTGTCGGCCACTCGGCAACCGTAATTGATTCACCTTGATGAGGAAGATGTTGCCAAATCTCCTCCGTAATAAATGGCATGAACGGGTGTAGCATACGCATCGTTTGATCAAGAACATGAGCCAACACAGAGCGTGTTGTTGCTTTCGCTTGCTCTTCTTCGCCATAGAGCGTTAATTTCGCCATTTCAATATACCAATCACACACATCATCCCAAATAAAGGAATAAAGTAAGCGCCCTGCTTCTCCAAATTCATATTTATCGATGGCGTGCGTAACGGCTTCAGCTGTTTCACCAAGCTTTGTTAGTATCCATTTGTCTGCAATCGTTTTTTCTGTTGTTAAATCAATTTGGTCAAACGTCAGCCCATCCAGATTCATTAAAGCAAAACGGGAGGCATTCCAAATCTTATTTCCGAAATTCCATGTCGATTCAACTTTTTCCCAGTAAAAACGCAAATCATTACCAGGTGTACTTCCTGTAGCTAAGAAGAATCTCAGGGAGTCGGCACCGTATTTTTTAATAACGTCTTGTGGGTCAACACCATTCCCAAGAGATTTACTCATTTTTCTTCCATCCGCATCACGAATGAGCCCGTGAATTAATACGTCTTTAAATGGTCGTTCACCTGTAAATTCTTTCCCTTGGAAGATCATGCGAGAAACCCAGAAAGGAAGAATATCATAACCTGTAACTAACACATTCGTCGGATAGTAGCGCTTAAAATCAGCCGAATCTGTATCTGGCCAACCCATCGTTGTAAATGGCCATAGAGCCGAACTAAACCAAGTATCTAGCACATCTTCATCTTGTTCCCAATTTTCTAGGTCTGAAGGTGCTTCCATTCCAACGTAGATCTCACCGGTTTCTTTATGATGCCAAGCTGGAATTCTGTGGCCCCACCATAATTGTCTAGAAATACACCAATCGCGAATGTTTTCCATCCAGCGTGAATACGTGTTTTCAAATCGTTCTGGTACAAACGTTACTTTCGTTTCTTCTGTCTCCTGCAATCCAAGCGCTTGATCTGCAAGTGGCTTCATTTTTACAAACCACTGAGTTGATAAATAAGGCTCGACAACGGCACCACTGCGCTCAGAATGACCAACAGAATGCTGATGTTCTTCAATCTTAAAGAGCACCCCTAAATCTTCAAGGTCTTTAACAATTTGCTTGCGGCAGTCAAAACGATCCATTCCTTCGTAATTAGCCGCATTCTCGTTCATCGTCCCGTCCTCGTTCATTACAAGTACGCGTGGAAGGTCATGACGATTACCAATTTCAAAATCATTCGGATCATGAGCAGGCGTTATCTTTACGGCACCTGAACCAAACTCACGATCAACATAGTCATCAGCTACAATTGGTATTTCCCGTCCAATAATAGGTAGCTTCACTTTTTTACCGATCAAATGGCTATAGCGGTCATCTTTAGGATGAACTGCAACTGCCGTATCACCAAGCATCGTTTCAGGTCTTGTTGTAGCAACTTCAATGACGCCAGATCCATCTGCGAGTGGATAATTCATGTGATAAAACGCACCGTGAACATCCTGATGGATAACCTCAATATCCGATAACGCTGTTTTCGTTTGCGGGTCCCAGTTAATGATGTATTCACCACGGTAAATAAGACCTTTTTCATAGAGTGTGACGAATACTTCATTTACAGCGTCTGATAATCCTTTATCAAGCGTAAACCGTTCACGCGAATAATCAACTGAGATACCGACTTTTGCCCATTGCTCACGAATAAATGTCGCATATTCTTCTTTCCATTCCCATGACTTATCTAAGAATCCCTGTCTTCCTAAGTCATACTTTGATACGTTGTTCTCACGCAGCCTTGCTTCAACTTTCGCTTGGGTTGCAATCCCTGCATGGTCCATACCTGGTAGCCATAGCGCGTCATACCCTTGCATACGCTTTGTTCGAATCAAAATATCTTGCAGCGTAACGTCCCAAGCATGACCTAAATGGAGTTTTCCGGTTACATTGGGTGGTGGGATTACAATGGAATAGGGCGTCTTATTCGGATCGTCGGCTGGTTTAAAATAGCCTCCTTTAACCCAGTAGTCGTACCATTTTTCCTCCGTTTGTTTCGGATCATACTTAGTGGGCATATCATGTTGATTTTCCATGGAATAACCTCCTTAAAGTTTCTTTCTAAACACAAAAAAGCCCATTCATCTCAAAGGACGAAGGGTTTGTTCGCGGTGCCACCTTTGTTCACAGCGACATTCGTGCTGTGCAACTCGAATAAAATAACGGTTTAAACCGGTTTTGCCTACTTTTTTCAGCAAAACAGCTCCCAGGCGACATTCAAGTTCTGTTATTCTAGAAGGTCTTCCAGCCATGGACCCTCCTCTCTACAGATACAGCAACTTTACTCTTCCTGATCAACGCTCCTATAAGTAATGTATGTACGTATTTTATCGCTTGTTCGCACATTCGTCAATAACAGCTTGATCATCTTTCGACTTTCTTATACGTTATCTCACTTCGAGACGTGCAACAGGGTTAAATAGCGTGCATAGACTATTAAAACAACTGACTAGGAGGTGCACGATGGGCAAACGATTTAGAGGGTATCCCCCTCCATGTCCTCCACCAGGTCCGCCAAGGCCATTTGGTCGAGTAAAAATCATCGTTATTCAATTTCTGCCGCCAATCCTTGTATTCCAATTAATAAGAACGCTCTTACTTCCAACTGCTTTTGATTTATTTTTACTCGCTTTTTTTATTGTATTCTTTATTTGTTTGTTTCTGGGGATATTTTAACGCGACTGATTATGCAGCGAGAAAAGAATAACATCGTCTCTGTTGCGGTCCATTTGTTGCTGCTCGAGTTCAATTTTCCAACGTATAACAAGCAAATAGACAAATGCCGTGCTGATAAAAAGCAAGACCGATAACGGAAACGTTAAGCGAATCGTTAATACATTATCCCATAAACGCATGCTCGCAAAAAAAAGAATAATTGCAGCCACATAACTTGTAACACTTAATGCTTTACGAAGAAATGGCCGCTTTCGTTCTCTTGTTGAATAAGCCAAATACATGCCTAATAAACTGAAACTACCTAGAAAGATCAATGGTAAAAATGAAAATGCTGTCGCTTGAACTGTTGAATCAAAAAAAGCGATAAACTGGACAATCATTTGAATGGCAAACACAATCCCGAGAATGAATAGGCCATTCCCTAACGTTCTTGCCACCCGAAGCTTAAGCGATGCTTCAGGTAAAGCAGCTAACCGTTTATCACAGTATTCATGAAGGGTTTTTTTAGTCACAGGAAGGTCAAGTTGATTTTTCTCGGCATACATCCATTCATCTAACACATTCATAATGACTTGATCAGCTTGTCGTTTTGAAATGGAACTAGAGCGTATATAATTTATTGCTTCTTGAACCAATCGTTGTTTTTCTTGACTCAATCGCTCAAGACGTTTATTTATTTCAAAATCAATTGAATTCTTCATCATAGATCGTACACGCCCTTTGTGTAATCGTTTGTATGTAGTAAATTTACCCGAAAAAGAATGATTATAAGCATTTTATACTAATTAAACGTCAGTATGGCGCAACCTGCAAGTGTAAAATCATCAAAAACAGCAAGCATCAGCTTTTTACTGATTGCTTGCTGTTTCTTCTTGAGGAGCAATCTTCGCAATTAGTCGTTGCACTTTCCTCATAGCAATAATGCGCTTTTCAAGTTTTTGTACATGCTCAAACTCTGAACCACCATTTCTGTAATCCATTACAGCATAATAGATCGGCTCCGGAAACACTAAGTAGGCACTAATTAAATATCTTTCTGTTTTTAAGAGAGGAAGATGCTGCTCATAGCGTGCAAACCAGCGAAGGACCTCATCTTCATTCCATAACGTATAAGGAAAGCTTCTTCTACAGAAGCTGGCGATGTCTCTTGCAGGTGTATCCAAGCTTGCTTGTTCAAAATTCGTTATGAACACTTCTTTCTCTGTTGTCAAAGCATGTTTTCTAGAAAGCTGCCCATGTGAAAGTACACTTCGATAAGAACCTTTTTCTAGCGTTTCTTTATACCAACTTTCTAAATACTCTGTTGCTTGATTTGCTAATTGTTCATACATCCGGTAGTGTGTTAAAAAAGTGAGTTCAAATGGAGACAAATACGTACTTAATTCTGCCTGGTCTGCAAACCTCGAAAGTTCAAGGGAATGCATTTCCCAACGAGATAGCAGCCTTTCGCATGATTCATCTAACTTCTCTTTTGAAGCTGGCTGTGTTTTTACCGTTAAGCGATGAATAATTCCCATATAATCAGACAATACTTCTTCAATTGATGTCCGACTCGAATAATGGCTCGGTTCAATCCAAGGCATTAGATAATAACTTTTCTCTCCAACAAATAATGTATATTCACCAAACTTAGTTGGGATAATGGGGACAAATTGTTTAAATTGTAGCTTTGCTAACTTACGCATCGCATGGACAAATTCGTCAGCTCTCACTCGATCCATCGCCGATTCTTTTAAAGCGAACACACCACGATCTGTCTCTACTCGGAAGAGCTTGCCTTGTTTTTCTACAGCGGTTGGCTGTAAATCATAATAATACATCAATGCTTCAACAAAACGATTCATGAGATCACCTTCTTACGATCGAGCCATGTAGCAAACGAAGCAATAAACCTTTTTGATTGGTCCCACTCATCACTAACTTCTGTTAAAAATCCAGGCACATCAACTGCTTCTTCTGTTTCAACTGCCAATAGAAATGGCTTTAATTCATCTACTACCAATGCCTCGGCAATCATCCACTTCTTCTCATCATCGGTGAGTAGTGCCTTCTCGTCGATATAATTTAGTAACTGATGCAATGAATCTTCTCCATTCTCTTTATGCCATTCTCTAAGAAAAGTCATAAGCGAGTGAAATCCAGGAACCGGTTTTTGTTGACTACCGTTAATCAGCAACATCGTAACGACTTGTTTTCCATCGGTATGAAAGTAATCCATAACCGGTAATTGCTGCTCTGCTTCCTTTATAATTTTCTCTGCTCGTTTCATTCTTTTATCAGCCTCAGCAATAAATCCACTCAGTTGTTTTTTCTCTTCTACTGTTACTTGGGGAAACAGACTCGTAAGTTTGCTAAACTCTCTTATCTCCATCTCTTTTTTTTGTTTTTGTTTTCTCCCTAGTGAGATGGTCTTTCCAATATAGACGCCCCAATGTTTTTCAAGACCACGCTGTTGCGACTCTTGTTGAATAACATCATGCACGGTTGTAAATGAACCTTCTAACTCAACAAAGGGCTTTCCAGCTTTTGTACGAATCATTCGATCCATAATGATATAAGGCGTGACATTGCATTCGTCACGCCACTGAATATGCCATTCAAGTAAAGCCTTATCATTCCAATTGCTTATCCGTTTTAAACCAACATCCGTTTGAATAAAGCCTTCTTCATTAAAATCAGCAGATTTCCAGCCAAATTGTTTTTTTAAGGAATCAATCATGCCGCACCTACTTTGCCGATACTGGAATGTATAGAATTTGTCCTTCTTCTACTTTTTCACTATCTAAATTGTTGTATCGAGTCAGCTGACTTGTTGAAAGTTCATAACGCTCTGCAATCGATTGGAGCGTATCTGAATCTTGAATAATGCACATCTTCCATTTCGAAAATTGTTCTTCTTCATTTCGTAGCATATTTGTTAAGTACGAGGCATTCTCAGCTAGTTTACTCTGTTTTGCTACTGGCTCGATCTCTTCTTCTTCCTCCTCCAATTCTCGAACCATCTCTTTGTGGTTGTTAGACATTGCTGCCAGAGAAGAATAACTGGATTTACTTTCGCTTGACTCTACTAGATCATCGTTGGAATCCTTTTTCTGGTTAAACCTTACTTCTTGTTCTTTAGGTTTTTCAGTTACTGCTTCAACCTCAACTTGTTTCCAATTATTTTGAATAACATCATGCGTATATGTCTCAACAATATCTTGTTCAACCGGTAATGTTGTATCTTCTGCTACAGGCTCTTCTTCCCTGTATTGGACCGGTTCCTCCAAGACAGGCTCTTGCTCGTCTTGATAAGCTTCAAAATGAAAAGCCGTTTCGGTAGGCTCTTCTTCTTGCTCATCTACTATTTCTTCTTCAGGTTGGCTCGTAGACTCTTCTGTTTTCATACCGCTAATTGAAACATCTGCTGTAAGCTGAATACAGCTCTTCTCAGGTAAGTCGTAATCGAAGCTCGCTACTTGTACATAAATATCATCTACATGCTGAATACGTGCCATTGGAATGGTAATATCAATTGGGAATAAATGCTCGATTTCACCAACTCCTGTATCCGCATCAGCCGTAATTTCACCTGATTGTCTAAAATCACTTAATTCACTAAACGAAGAAGCTTCCGTCTCCGCTTCTTCAACTTCGCCTTGATCCATCTTATACTCACCAACAAAACGAAGACCGCCCTTAATCGTGACATGCTCGCCCACTTGTTTTACATAGATTTCTGGAGTAAGCGACATCCCAATTATTTCATCAATTTGTTGACCTTTATTGAGCCAGACTGAATCTTCTATGGAGAATGTTAAAGTAGATGACTGTTCCTGCGTCATAATTTTTCCTCCCTTTATAAACCTTTATCCGTTGTACACTATAACGTCTATGTCTGAGGCGACCTAAATATGCGCGGAAATGAAAAAAGACATGTTGCTGAAGCAACATGTCTGACAGATATTATAAGGTTGAGAAAACGCGATCCGCTGCCTGAATTGTTTTTTCAATATCAGCGTCTGTATGTGCAGTGGAAAGAAACATCCCTTCGAACTGTGAAGGCGCTATCGAGATTCCTTCCGCTAACATTCCTCTAAAGTAACGTGCAAATAAATCAAGATCTGCCGTTTTAGCTTTTTCAAAATCGGTGACTCGTTCATCAGTAAAGAATAAGCCAATCATCGATCCTGCTCGGTTTACATGATGGGGAATCCCGTGTTTTTTTGCGGCCTGTTTCAAGCCTGCTTCTAACCGCTCCCCTTGCTGTTGAAATGTTTGATAATGAGATTCCGTTAATTGCGAAAGCGTATAGTAACCAGCTGTCATTGCAAGTGGGTTCCCCGACAATGTACCCGCTTGATAGATTGGTCCACTTGGAGCGATTTGTTCCATAATTTCTCTCTTCCCACCAAATGCGCCTACAGGTAGTCCTCCACCAATTACTTTTCCAAGACAGGTTAAATCAGGCTTCACATCAAATTCTCCCTGTGCACAATGATAACCAACGCGAAAACCAGTCATCACTTCATCAAAGATAAGCAGCGTTCCATTTTGCTCCGTCCATTCACGTAATGTCTCTAAGAAACCTGGCTCTGGTGGTACAACACCCATATTCCCAGCGACTGGTTCAATAATGACTGCAGCTAAATCATCACCGTACGTATCAAACACGTAACGAACACTGTCGAGGTCGTTGTAATTAACCGTCAATGTATTTTTAGCAACTGATTCTGGAACTCCTGGACTGTCTGGCAAACCAAGTGTCGCAACACCAGAGCCTGCCTTAATTAACAACGAATCTCCATGTCCGTGATAGCACCCAACAAACTTAAGAATTTTATTGCGTCCCGTATAGCCACGAGCTAAACGTAGTGCGCTCATAGTTGCTTCCGTTCCAGAATTAACCATCCGAACAACTTCAATTGACGGCACACGATCAATTACTAATTCAGCTAATCGTGTTTCATACTCATGCGGAGCTCCAAAACTCGTGCCGAGTTCTGTCGCAAGCTTAAGCTGTTCAACAACGGTATCGTCAGCATGGCCGAGAATAAGCGGCCCCCAAGATAACACATAGTCAATGTATGTATTTCCATCTAAGTCAGTAATTTGCGCGCCTTTGCCTTGTTTCATATAAACAGGGTTCATACCAACTGATTTAAAAGCTCGAACAGGGCTGTTAACTCCTCCTGGCATTAATGGTTTAGCTTGCTCAAATGCTTTAATAGATTTTTCGTAATTTGCCATTCTTCTCCGTCCTTTCTATTTCGTTTCTTTAGTGATCCATCTGACCGCGTCTTTTGCAAAATAAGTTAAAATTAAATCTGCACCTGCTCGCTTCATGCTCGTTAATTTTTCTAAAACAACTGCTTCTTCATTTATCCAGCCATTTTGCGCAGCCGCTTTGACCATTGCATATTCACCGCTAACATTATAGGCAACGACCGGAATCGTTGTCTGATTGCTGACGTCTCTCACTATATCTAAATAAGAAAGAGCAGGTTTGACAATTAGGAAATCTGCTCCTTCCTCAATGTCAGACTGAGCTTCTCTCAAGGCTTCTCTACGATTAGCAGGATCCATCTGATACGTTTTTCTGTCACCAAAAGCTGGCGCACTGTTGGCTGCATCACGAAATGGACCATAGAAAGCAGATGCGTACTTAACCGCATACGACATAATCGGAATATGAGTATATCCAGCTTGATTTAACCCTTGACGAATAGCCGCAACAAAGCCATCCATCATATTTGAAGGCGCAATAATATCGGCACCAGCCTCAGCTTGAGAAACAGCTGTCTGAGCAAGCAACTCTAAACTCTCATCATTTAGTACATCGCCTTCATGAATTAATCCACAATGACCGTGGTCAGTAAACTCACAAAGACAAGTATCAGCGATAACCATCATATCTGGAAATGCTTGCTTAATTTGTCTTGTTGCACGTTGAATAATTCCTTGCGAAGCGTAAGCCTCTGACCCAGTTTCATCTTTATGATGAGGCAATCCAAAAAGAATAATAGCTGGAATACCTAAAGACTCCACCTCTTCAACTTCCTCATTTAATCGATCCAAGGATAATTGAAACACTCCTGGCATGGAAGAAACTTCCGTTTTCTTGTCTTGTTCTTCTGTAATAAAAATGGGGTAGATAAAGTCGCTCGGTTGAAGCTGTGTTTCTCTCACCATATTTCTTAGCGTAGCATGCTTTCGTAGACGACGGTGACGTTTAAACTCTAGTTCCATCTGGCATTCTCCTCTTTTACAATCGCGTGAATTAATCCTTCAGCTGAATACTCATTTGCCGTAATAAGGGGGGCAAATCCATGGCGAACTGCTGCGTTTGCCGTAATAGGACCAATACAGGCTATACAGCTGTACTGTAATGGGACAGATTCCCTGATACGTGCAAGATGAGTTACGGTTGAGGCACTTGTCAATGTGACATAATCAAACAAATGCAGCTGCAGCTTCCTAGCTTCACGAACAGCATCTTCAGGCATTAGCGTGTCGTAAACAATAAGTTCGCGAACATTTGCACCTGTTTTTTGTAATTCCATCGCAAGTGTCTGATTAACCAATTGCCCTTTTATAATTAAAATGTTTGCACCTATTTTAATATGTTTTCCAAGTTCACTAGCCAGAGCATTGGCATGAAATGTTTTTGGAACGACTGGTTTTTTAGTTGTGAACTGACTCAAACACAGAGCTGTTTTTCGTCCAACAACAGCAATTGCTGGCTTTCTTAACTCTTGCTTAAAAAACGAGAAAAAAGCTTTTACACCGTTCGCACTTGTGAATACAATCCAGTCAAATTGCTCAATACCCGTTATTACCTCATTCATCTCTTGATCTATTTTTCGTGATTTCATTTCAATTAAAGGTAAAAAAAACGGGGTTGCACCAGCTTCTGTTAGTAAAGAAGCGATCGTGCTTGACTGCTGTTTTGCCCGCGTAATTAAGATCTTTTTTCCTCTAAGAGCAACGTTACTCACTTTGTGATTCACGAACATCATTTAAAATGTCCTCTGCACCTTGTGATGATAGCAATTGCGCCATTTTTACACCAAGCTGTTCTGGGTTTTCACCAACAAGCGTTTCCTTTAACAACGTTTTTCCATCAGGTGTACCGACTAGACCTGTTAATTTAACCGAGCCATTTTCAAGAATGGTGCCATAACCACCAATCGGAACTTGACAACCACCGTTCATTTTCTTTAGGAATGACCTTTCTGCTTTAACCGCTAATCCCGTAGCTTGATGATCCAGTTTTTGTAACAATTGAACGACTTCATTATCAGCTTGACGACACTCTAACCCTAATGCACCTTGTCCGATTGCTGGGATACAATCATCGGCTTGTAAGTACTCGGTCACGACCTCTTCGCTATAGCCTAATCGGTTTAACCCAGCTGCAGCCAACACAATTGCCGAAAAATCTTCTTCTTTTAGCTTTCTTAATCTCGTTTCAACATTGCCTCGAATCCATTTTACCTTTAAGCGTGGGTACTTATTAAGGATTTGAGCCGATCGACGTAAGCTGCTTGTCCCAACAATGGCTCCATCAGGTAAATCAGCTAAAGGGACATGATCGATGCTGATAATCGCATCACGAGGGTCCTCCCTGTCTGTAATCGCCGCCAACGTAAATTCAGGTTGTATTTCTGATGGGACATCCTTCATCGAATGAACCGCAACATCTATTTCATTGGTGCGCAAAGCCTCTTCAATTTCTTTAACAAAGAGACCTTTTCCACCAACCTTTGAAAGGGTTACATCTAAAATGCGATCCCCTTTTGTGACGATTTCCTTGATTTCAAAATCGTAAGGGACACCTAATTGTTTTAATTGGTTAATAACCCAATTAGTTTGGGTTAGAGCCAAATTGCTTCTACGTGTACCAATAATTATTTTTCTCATCTTATTCCTCCAAAACCCAGTTTCCTGTGAATATCTCTCATCAAGTACCGTATCTAAACTTCTTAAAATCTCTTATGTAACGAAAGGCAGTCTCGTCATTTTATAAAATCAACCAGAAGGAATAAACCTTCTGGCTTTAATTGTACAGATTCTATAGTAGATGCTTATGAGCGTAGTGCAATGGTTTCCAAGTAATCAGGTTGAACGTGATGTTGCCAAACTTTTTCAAGCTCGTTAAGTCTTTCTTTTTTCGTTTCCACTTCAAGTTGATAACTTAGAGCAAAAATCTCAGTAAACAAGTCCAAAGAATGCTTCGCATCAGGTTCAGCTGCTAGTTCTTTTACTTTCGTTAACGGATCACGTAACAGTTGATTGACAATACTTTTCGTATGTTTTCTTAATACTTTAAGCTCTCTCTCCGTTAAATGAGGGAGCTTTCGTTCAATACTAACCATTGTTTCACCTTGAATTTGCAACGCTTTTTCTCTAAGAGCTGTAATAATGGGTACAACACCAAGCGTGTTCAGCCACGTCTTATAATCAATTAACTCACTTTCAATCATAAGTTCAATTTTTTCGGCTTCCTTTTCGCGCTCTTGTTTGTTTGCCTCTACAATATTTTGTAAGTTGTCTATGTCATATAGGTGAACATGCTCATGAGACTCAATTGCTGGATCAATATCACGAGGAACAGCAATATCAATCATGAAGAGCGGGCGATTGTCTCGTTTTTCCAGCGCTTTTTGCGTATTTTCTTTCGTCAAGACAAAACCTCTTGCTCCTGTAGAACTTATCAGGACATCTGCTTTTTGCAACTCAGCCTCCAACGAATCAAATGAGGCCGCTGTGCCATTAAATCGATCTGCTAGCCCTTGGGCTTTGTCAACGTTTCGATTCATTACGCTGATTGAAGCCGCTCCATTTGAACGTAAGTGCGTTGCCGTTAGCTCACTCATTTTACCCGCTCCAACAATTAACACATGTTTCCCTTCAAAACTACCGAATATTTTCTTACCTAATTCAATTCCCGCATAACTGACAGAAACCGCCTGTGAAGAGATTGAAGTCGAACTATGAGCACGCTTACCAAGCGTGATAGCCTGTTTAAATAATTGATTAAAGATCGTTCCTGTCACTTGATGATCTTGAGCTAAACGAAAAGCTTGTTTTGCTTGACCAAGAATTTGCGTCTCACCAATGACCATTGAATCAAGACCACATGCAACCCTTAATAAGTGCTCTACCGCGTGGTCGTCTTCCCTAATTGTTAAATATGGAGATAACTCTTGCTTGTCGATTGAGAACCAATTTGCTAAAAAAGTTTTAGTAAAATGGCGTCCGGTATGCAATTGGTCTGCTACAACATACAATTCAGTCCTGTTGCATGTTGATAAAATGACACATTCCATAATGCTCTTAGCAGAACGCAACTGAACAAGAGCAGCTGGTAAATGCTCTTCATCAAACGCGAGTTTTTCGCGTATTTCCACCGGGGCCGATTTATAATTTACTCCTACTACAATCGTATGCATGTTAAAATGCCCCCTAAACACAATCCGTTACGAATCTTTCTCTTATCTACTTTATCCATTTCTCATTATATCATGCCTAAATTATAACATGTCTAAATAAGCACTCAAAATAATTTTGTGAACAAACATAGACATTCCTTTACTTTATAAAAAAGCAGTGGAATGCTCCACTGCTTTTTTGTTTAAACCTTTAACTGCTTAGTAATCGTTTTCCAAGCTTCTTCCTTCCCATGACCGGTTTCCGAAGAAAATGTTAAAATTGGATCAAGAGGATCTTTGTCTAATGCTTTGGAAATTTGCGCCAAACTTTTTTGCCATTTTCCTTTAGGAATCTTATCTGCTTTGGTTGCAACTAAGATCACTGGAATTTCGAAATGCTTCATCCAATTATACATTAGCTTATCATCTTCTGAAGGATTATGACGAATATCAACGAGCTGAAGGACTGCCTTTAACTGCTCACGTTCAGCCAAGTATTCTTCAATCATTCGTCCCCAAGCCGCACGTTCAGACTTCGAAACTTTTGCATATCCGTATCCCGGTACATCAACAAAATAGAGCTTTTCATTGATTTCATAGAAATTAAGAGTTTGTGTTTTACCTGGTTGACCCGATGTCCGAGCCAACCCTTTTCGATTTAACATTTTGTTGATAAATGATGACTTCCCAACATTTGACCTACCAGCTAACGCTAATTCAGGTAGAAGAGTTGTTGGATATTGTTCTGGTTTAACCGCTACATGTTCTAAATCAGCTTTTACAACTTTCATTTTAATGACTCGCCTTCTTTCAAAGCGACGTTTAAGACCTCATCTAAATGTTCAACTAAAACAATCGTCAGCTCATTTCGAACACTTTCAGGAATATCGTCAATATCGCGTTCATTGTCTTTTGGAATAATAATTGTTTTAATTCCTGCACGATGAGCACTCATTGCCTTCTCTTTTAAACCACCGATTGGCAGCACACGACCTCTTAATGTAATCTCCCCGGTCATCCCGACTTCTCGATCAACTTTTCGATTGGTTAAGGCAGATATAAGCGCTGTTGCCATCGTAATTCCGGCGGATGGACCATCTTTTGGTGTAGCTCCTTCAGGAACATGAATGTGAATATCCGTTTTCTCGTTAAAACTTGGATCAATATCTAGCTGATTTGAACGAGAGCGAATAAAGCTAAATGCAGCTTGAGCAGATTCTTTCATCACATCTCCTAGCTTACCTGTTAACGTCAGTTTCCCTTTACCAGGAACGGCTGACACTTCAATTGCAAGTGTTGTCCCTCCTGCTGAAGTATAGGCAAGACCAGTCGCCGCTCCAATCTGATCCTCAACTTCTGCCATTCCATAACGAAACCGAGGTTTTCCGAGCATTTCTTCAACAGCTTTTTCTGATACTGTCACACGTTTCTTTTCTTTCATTACGATCATTTTTGCCGCTTTACGACAAATCGTTGCAAGTTGTCTTTCTAAACCTCGAACCCCTGCTTCTCGGGTATAGAAACGAATGACTTTTTTCAGAGCTGGCTCTTTTAACTGCAGCATGCTCTTAGTAAGTCCATGCTCTTTCATCTGTTTTGGCAACAAATAATTAATCGCTATTTGCGTTTTCTCCAGCTCCGTATAACCTGGAATCGAAATAATCTCCATTCGATCCAGTAAAGGAGCAGGGATTGTGCCGATGTTGTTTGCTGTTGTTACGAACATAACTTTAGATAAATCATACGCTTCTTCAAGGTAGTGATCACTAAACGTGCTATTTTGCTCTGGATCAAGCACCTCTAACAAGGCCGATGCAGGATCACCCCGAAAATCTTGAGCCATTTTATCGATCTCATCCAATAAGAAAACAGGGTTAACCGTTTCTGCGCGTTTCATCCCTTGTATTAGACGACCCGGCATTGCCCCTACATACGTTCGACGATGCCCTCTGATTTCTGCTTCATCACGAACACCACCGAGGGACATTCGCACAAATTTACGATTTAATGATCGGGCAATTGACCGCGCTAAAGATGTTTTACCGACCCCTGGAGGGCCCGCTAGACATAGAATTGGACCTTTCATAGAATTCGTCAATTGACGAACAGCTAAATATTCCAATACACGTTCTTTTACTTTATCAAGACCATAGTGATCTTCATCTAAAATAATTCCTGCTTGATTAACGTCTAATTGATCTTCTGTTTCTTCCGACCAAGGCAGCTGGATGATCCAGTCAAGGTAATTTCTTAAAATCGAGCTTTCACCTGCGTTAGCTGGCATTTTCTCATAACGCCCTAACTCTTTAATTGCTTTCTCATAAACATGTTCAGGCATTCCTGCAGCTTCTATCTTTTCTTTGAGTTCTGCAATTTCACCAGTGCGACCTTCACGATCACCCAGTTCTTTTTGAATAGCTTTCATCTGCTCACGTAAATAGTATTCTTTTTGTGTTTTTTCCATTGAACGTTTTACTCGTTGACCAATTTTCTTTTCTAACCCTAATACTTCTTGCTCATTTCCAAGCAGTTCAATGAGCTTATGAAGGCGTTCTTTTACTGGAATAAGCTCAAGCAATTCCTGCTTTTGCGCGAGTTTTAAGGTAAGATTTGTGGCAATTAGGTCAGAGAAAGGTTCAGGTAAAGTCGTTTCTTTTAAAGTTGTTAACGTTTCTTGAGAAGCTCTTTTAGATTGCTTAACAAATTGCTCATACATCGAAACAAGCGTCCGCATTAACGCCTCAGTTTCTACGTCCATTTTTTGATCTTGCTCATACAAGGAAACATCAACAACAAGTACATCTCCGTGGTCAACTAAAGCCTTAATTTCTCCACGTTGCTTTCCTTCTACTTGAATGCGTACGGTCCCATTTGCTAGTTTTGAAGTTTGAATTATCTTTGCAAACGTCCCAACTTTAAATAAATCCTCTTCTTGTGGATCGTCTTGTGTTGTTTGTTTTTGCGTTGCCAAAAATAAATAGTGATCATTGTTTTGTGCTTCTTCTAAAGCTTTAACTGATTTTTCACGTCCAACATCTAAATGCATGATTGCCCCAGGAAAAATGAGGACACCACGCAAAGGAAGGAGCGGAACTCGTCGTTCTTGATTTATATCAACCATCCGCGTAACACCTCCGCCATAATCAAATGTATATTTTTGTTTGTCTGTATGTTTATGTTTATCTCACGAACACCTAAATTAATCCTATTTGTGAGAATATGTTATTAACACATACGATAGAGCGTCATTCAATCAAATGACGCTCCACGTTTATCTCTTTTTTAAGTGATTAATCCATCTATTCATTTTATCCTATATGAACGTCTTTTGTCTAATAGTTAGATTGTGATGGTTCTTGTCGGTTGGTATGCTTGAGCAGGTATGACTTCTTTAGGCTCCTCTTCCTGAACAAGCGCTAATGATAACACTTCATCAAAGGTTGTCACGCTATGAATTGTAATGCCTTCAATCGATTTTAAAATAGCCTGTTCATTTTCCTTTGGTATGATCACATCTGTAACTCCCGCTAATTTTGCAGCTTTTGCTTTAGCAACAACACCGCCAATTGGCTTGACTTTACCATGAATACTTAATTCCCCGGTCATGGCGAACTGATTGGATACAGGAATTTGATGAATCCCTGAGTAAATCCCCGTAGCTATTGCAATACCAGCTGAAGGACCGTCTACTGGTGTCCCTCCAGGAAAATTGACGTGAATATCATAATCTCCTGTTGGTACACCCTTTCGTTTCAAAACGGAAATAACATTTTCAACAGACGAGCGAGCCATACTTTTTCTTCGGATTGATCGTACTTGGGATCCCGACTGCTCTTCTTCAGCAATTCCCGTAATGGTTAACACACCTTGACCAGCTCTTTCTTGTACAAGTACTTCAATTTCCAGCAGAGCACCGCTGCTGGGCCCTGTCACCGCAAGTCCATTTACTAAACCAATCAAAGGTTCTTCATGGATTTTTCGTTCCGGACGCGGAGATAGTTGACTCGAATGGACGACCCATTCTACATCAGCAACAGTAATTGTTGTTCGATTCTCTGACCTAGCAACTCCAACAGCAATTTGAACAATATTAACGGTTTCCCGACCGTTTGTTGCATAAGAAGCTATCTTTGCAGCAGCCTCTTCAGCTAAAACCATTGACGTTTTTTCTGCTGCTCGATTTGCAATTTCTTTAATTTCGTTCGGATCAAGCGCTCTGAAGAATACCTCTAAACAGCGCGAACGAATGGCCGGTGGCATTTCCTCTGGTTGTCTTGTAGTTGCAGCGATCAACCGAAAATCAGCCGGTAAGCCCCTTTTGAATATATCGTGAATATGCGAAGGGATTTGATCGTTTTCTGAACTATAGTAAGCACTTTCCAGAAAAACTTTTCGATCTTCTAAAACTTTTAATAATTTATTTTGTTGAATTGTGTGCAGTTCTCCAATTTCATCAATGAAAAGAACACCACCATGGGCCTTTGTAACTGCCCCGGGCTTTGGTTGCGGTACACCAGCTTGCCCCATAGCGCCCGCCCCTTGATAAATCGGATCATGTACAGAGCCAATTAATGGATCAGCTATCCCTCTTTCATCAAACCGTGATGTTGCTCCATCTAGTTCAACAAAAACAGCTGTCGATTGAAAAGGCGAATTTCCTCCTCTTTTTGCTTCATCTAAAACCAATCTAGCAGCTGCCGTTTTCCCTACACCTGGTGGTCCATAAATGATGACATGTTGTGGATTCGGTCCACAAATAGCCATCCGCAATGTTTTTAGTCCATCCTCTTGCCCAACCACATCTGCAAGCTGCTTTGGTCTAACTTTTTCTGCTAGCGGCTCAGACAATCGTACCGCTCTCAATTTACGCATTTTTTCTAATTCAATTTTTGATTCTTTATCAATATATGTTTTTTGACTGCGTTGATTCTTTAAGAGGTTCCAGAAATAAACCCCTATAATGACTCCAAAAAAGAGCTGAATAAATAATGCAATGGTTGTAAACCCCATTTTATGACCTCCTGATGTATGATGCTGTTAGTATTTCCTTCAGCTTACTCATTAGTCTTAATCTTAGAAGCTCATTATTTCCAATTCTGAACAGCTTGCTACACAGCAAAAAAACCCCCTTTTAGCCTAAGCTAAAAGGGGGTCAATCCATTTACGCACTTTCTTTTGGTTTATCAAGAGAAAGTTCAGTTCCATCAGCAGATTTAATAATCGGTGCAGCATTTTCAGTAATACAGCCTTCATGGATGATACATTTAACGGCGTCTTCGCGTGATGGCAAGTCAAACATTACATCTAACATAATGCCCTCAATAATGGAACGAAGACCTCTTGCTCCTGTTTTTCGCTCAATCGCTTTTTTAGCAATTTCTTTTAACGCTTCATCTGTAAACTCTAACTCAACTTCATCAAGCTCAAGCAATTTTTGATATTGCTTAACAAGAGCATTTTTTGGCTTTGTTAAAATTTCAACTAGCGCGTCCGTATCGAGTGGCGTCAAACTTGAGATGATTGGTAATCGACCAATAAACTCAGGAATTAAGCCAAAGCGAAGCAAGTCTTCAGGCAACACTTTTGATAAATATTCGCCAGGCTTTAACTCATCTTGACTTCCTTCGTTTGAACCAAATCCGATGACTTTTTTACCTAAACGACTTTTAATGATTTGTTCAATTCCATCAAATGCGCCACCGCAAATAAAGAGAACATTTGTTGTATCAATTTGGATGAATTCTTGATGAGGATGCTTTCTACCACCTTGTGGCGGCACACTCGCTGTAGTCCCTTCAAGGATTTTCAGCAAAGCTTGCTGAACACCCTCACCCGATACATCGCGAGTGATTGATGGATTTTCCGACTTTCGAGCAACCTTGTCGATCTCATCGATATAAATAATTCCTTTTTCTGCTTTCTCGACATCATAATCAGCTGCTTGAATGAGTTTAAGCAAAATGTTTTCAACATCTTCCCCTACATAACCAGCCTCAGTTAAAGATGTCGCGTCGGCTATTGCGAAAGGTACGTTTAGAATACGTGCTAACGTTTGTGCAAGTAACGTTTTACCACTACCAGTCGGACCAATCATTGTAATGTTACTTTTAGAAAGCTCTACATCTTCAGAGCGAGCCATTGAGTTAATTCGCTTGTAATGATTGTAAACCGCGACAGCTAATGATTTCTTTGCATCACGTTGGCCAATCACATAGTCATCAAGAATTCCACAGATTTCACTTGGCTTAGGAATTTCTTCAAGCTCAACTTCCTCGTCTGTTCCTAGCTCTTCTTCAACAATCTCGGTACAGAGTTCGATACACTCATCACATATATACACGCCAGGGCCAGCTACTAATTTTCTAACTTGGTCCTGGGTTTTCCCACAGAAAGAACATTTTAATTGTCCTTTTTCCTCATTAAATTTAAACATGACCTCACCCCTTACAGGATATTCTCTTTTTTTAGCTCAAGTAGATACCAACTTGTGATAATAACTAACGTCAAATCATTTTAGCATAGACCGAATCAACACTCTAGAAATTTGCACCATTATGTATGAACTCTTATTGCCGTAAAAGAAAGCTTATAAACGTTTCTTTATATTATTGTACTTATGCCTCTTGTACAATTCAAGTAATTGCGCTGAAATCCTCCTTTTTCATTACAGTACCATTTTGTTCAGAAACAGAAGCGATCATACTTACCTTATGAAGATCTTACAAAAACATGCCTGTTAATAAAAAGAAAAAGTACGGGTTTAAACCCGTACCAATTCTACTTATTCAGCAACTGCCTCTTTACTATTTTCAACTAGAACATCGATTGCTTTACGCATTTTCAAGTCGCCTCTTACGTTCTCTAGGCCACCTTGAGCTGAAAGCAACGCTTTGATTTCATCAGCTGAACGTTGATACATATCAGCCATTTTTTGTACTTCTTCATCGATTTCCTCGTCTGAAACTTGAACATCTTCCTTCTCAGAAATCGCTTCTAGCGTAAGATTCACACGAACGCGCTTGCTTGCATCTTCTTTAAACTGTTCACGCATGTCATCTTCTGTCTGCCCAGAGAATTGGAAGTACATCTCCAAGTTCATTCCTTGAGACTGAAGACGCTGACCAAACTCCTGTAACATGCGATCTGTTTCAGTCGTAACCATTGCGTCAGGTACATTGATTTCAGCTTGATCTGCCGCTTTTTCTAGTAATGCATCGCGAACAGCATTTTCTGAGTCCATTTTACTCTGTTCTTCGAGCGTCTTACGTAGCTCAGCTTTTAGTTCGTCCATTGACTCCACTTGATCATTTGCATCTTTTGCAAACTCATCATCAAGTTCAGGAAGTTCTTTGCGCTTAATATCATGGATTTTCACTTTAAAAGTAGCAGGTTGTCCAGCAAGATCTTCTGCATGATATTCTTCTGGGAACGTAATTTCTACATCTTTTTCTTCACCTGATTTTAAACCAACTAACTGCTCTTCAAAACCTGGAATGAATGAGTTTGAACCGATCTCAAGTGAATAGTTTTCAGCCGTTCCACCTTCAAACGCTTCACCGTTAGCGTAACCAGCGAAATCAATAACAGCTGTATCCCCATCTTGAATTTCGCCTTCTTCAACTACAACGAGTTCAGCATGACGTTCTTGAAGTTTTTTAACTTCTTCTTCAACATCTTCATCTGTTACTTCTGTAGAAGGTACCTCAACTTCAAGGCCTTTATAGTCTCCCAATTTCACTTCTGGTTTGACTGTAACGGTTGCTTTAAAAATAAGAACTTCATTTTTTCCAATTGTTTCTACGTCAATTTCTGGACGATCGACCGGAAAAATACCAGATTCTTCAACCGCTTGTGCATATGCATCTGGTAATAAGATATCAATAGCATCTTGATAAAGAGACTCAACACCAAACTGTTTTTCAAATAAACCTCTTGGCATTTTCCCTTTACGGAATCCAGGTACATTCACTTTCTGAACAACTTTTTTGAAAGCTTTATCTAAAGCATCATTGACTTTATCAGCTTCAACTTCAATCGTTAAGACGCCTGTATTTTCTTCTGTTTTTTCCCATTTTGCAGACATAATTATTCCCTCCAACTAATCAATTCTAGACTACTTTATCACGTTTTTGACAACCATTCCATTATAACATAAAGGTTGTATCTTTCAATCGAAACAAATTTCTTATCTTTTATGTATGAAACCACTGATTATTTTCCTGTGACTCAAGTAAAATATCTTGCTCTAACGCTTCAATCTCATCCGAGGCAGCAAGCACTTCAAATCGTTCACAGCCGTAGCAGCTAACCATATTGGCTTCATCAGAATCTAAACCTAGCTGTTCCGCTGCAACAAGGTGAAACGCACATGCCCATGCTTTTGCGTTCATTGAATCGGGTAAAAAGGGGTATGTCATTAAAAGATATGTATGGTGCAGTTGCTTGGCCATTTGCAATAGCGTTGGATCATCTTGTTCTAACTGATTTTCCAATGCTTGTCTAATTTCTCGGTCTAATTGTCGCTCACCTGGCTCTTCAAGAGATGTTGGGACAAGCGTCAATGTGTCGTCTCCACGATTAAACGTTAGCTGTTCCTCATCATGCCATTCTTTTAATAAACGCAATCCAAACGTTCGCATTAAGGGATTAACGTATTCATCTTGAACTAGGTTACGAACTTCTTTTAATAAACCATGCACGTTTAATTCTTTTACCGTCTGTAAAGCTTTCCACTTTGCCGGCTCATTTGTCGCCTGCAGACCTGCTCTCAGCTCAAGAATTGTCTCTTGTTTATGATCTTGATCAAGCAAGTTTTGATTATACGCTTTTGAATCACTCATTTGTCTACTAAAATGAAGCAACTCATAAAATGTTTCTGCATCTTTTGAGGGTAATCGATTTTCACTTAAAACGGTTTCCAATAAATAAACGACTTCTTCATACCTTGAAAGCTGAACGAGCAACGATACATGAACTTGTAATATTTCATAATAATCGCCAATACCTTCATTTAATAATGCCTTTGTCAGATCAACCGCTTCACCTTGCCGATTTAATTCAATTAAACTTAATACATTTCCAAACCGAGCTTGAGGATGGTTTGGTTCATAGGAAACAGCATCTTTAAAAAGGTGCAAGGCTTTTTCAGCATTTTTCTCCTTTAGCTCCGTCATTCCTTCTTCAACTAAACGTTTTACAAGCCCAGGGAATAGAATGACTTTATTATTTTGATTGATGTTATCCGACATATCTATCGCCTGCTTTCTCTATTCCCTAAATGTATCATTGCTTACCAAGACTATTCAACTTGTTTCATTTGTTCTATTCGCTATTCCTTCCCTAATCCCTTTTAACTCAAACCTAATAAAAACTCCCTAGCAAACTAGAGAGTCTTTCCTTGTTGCATTTCTTCATAATCACGAATTTGCTCTTCATACTTTAATGTTAAACTTATTTCATCCCAACCATTCACAAGCATATCTCTCCAATAGGAGTCAATATGGAATGACGTTTCCATTCCTTTACAAGATATTTTCTGATTAAGTAAATCTACTGTCACATCTCTTGTTCCTTCATTAACTAAGCGCATCCATTCATTTGTCTCATCAGCAGAAATGACAATTGGCAACAAGCCATTTTTCACGCAGTTGTTATAAAAAATATCTGCAAAACTTGGCGCAATGATAACTTTAATACCATAATCATATAGCGCCCAAGGGGCGTGTTCTCTGGAAGAACCACAGCCAAAATTTGTATGACTAAATAAAATGCTTGCTCCCTCAGCCTCAGGTTGATTCAACTCAAACGTTGGATTCTCTTCACCATTAGTTAAAAATCGCCAATCGTAAAAAAGGAATTGCCCAAACCCTGTTCGCTCAACTCTTTTTAAAAACTGTTTTGGAATGATTTGGTCTGTATCTACATTAACTCGGTCAAGTACAACAGCTTTTCCCCTATGAACGCGAATTGGTTGCATAATTACCCGCTCCTTTCAACTGACGAACATCAACAAATCGACCTGCAATTGCTGCGGCAGCTGCCATCGCCGGACTTACCAGATGTGTTCGCGAACCTTTTCCTTGCCGACCTTCAAAATTGCGGTTTGATGTAGATGCGCATCTTTCTCCTTCTGGGACAATGTCCGGATTCATGCTTAGACACATGCTACAACCAGAGCTGCGCCACTCAAATCCTGCCTCAATAAAAAGCCGATCTAACCCCTCGTCCTCAGCTTTTTTCTTAATTCGTTCGGATCCCGGCACAACAAGTGCTCTCACACCTGCCTTTACTTTTTTCCCTTGAATCACTTCAGCAGCAGCTTTTAAATCACTAAAACGTGCGTTTGTACATGAACCGATAAATACATGTTGAATGGGAATGGCGTCGAGTTTTGTACCTGGTACAAGCTCCATATACTCAAGCGCTTGGGTAATTGCCCGTCGTTCAGATTCTGACTTTGCTTCAGCTGGATCCGGTACTTCTTTAGATATAGGAAGGCCCTGCCCAGGATTTGTTCCCCATGTAACCATCGGCTCAATATCAGAGGCATCTATCTCGATCGATTTGTCATATGAGGCTCCCGCGTCTGTCGCTAATGTTTTCCACGCTTTTACTTTTTCAGTAAATACTTTCCCTTTTGGTGCTTTGCTTCTGCCTTGTAAATAATCAAAGGTGACTTGATCAGGGCTAATAATGCCTGCCTTAGCCCCCGCTTCAATGGACATATTGCAAATCGTCATTCGTTCTTCCATCGTCATCCCGCGAATCGCTTCACCAGTAAATTCAATGATCGAGCCGGTTCCAACATCTACACCAAACTTTGAGATAATCGCAAGAATGACGTCCTTTGCGGTAATCCCTAAGCCTAGCTGCCCTGTTACTTTCACTTCTAGCGTTTTTGGCTTACTTTGCCATAGGGTCTGCGTTGCAAATACATGTTCAACTTCACTTGTACCAATTCCAAATGCAATTGCACCAAAGGCACCATGAGTCGATGTATGACTGTCTCCACAGACAATAATATGCCCTGGCTGTGTTAATCCTAGCTCTGGACCGATAATATGAACAATCCCATTTTCTGGATGTTCCAAATCCACAATTTCAATTCCAAATTCATGACAATTACTTGCTAATGTGTCCATTTGCGTCTGTGCAATTTGGTCCTGTACTTGAAATCGATGCTTTGTAGGAACGTTGTGATCCATTGTTGCAAATGTTTTATCTGGCCTGCGGACGGTTCGATTTGCTAACCTTAACCCTTCAAAAGCCTGTGGGGATGTAACTTCGTGTATCATATGCAAATCAACATAAAGTAAATTAGGTTTTGCATTCTCTTCCACAATGACGTGATTTGCCCAGATTTTTTCAATGATCGTTTGCTTCATGACGACCATCCTTTCCTATGATAAGTACGCTTTTTTTTGAATAGATTGAATGACTGCGTCAGTCATCTCGATTGTTGTAATACCCTTCTTTGAATCAGAAGCTAAATCATTTGTGCGGTAGCCATTTATTAACGCCGTTTCTATCGCTGTTTCGATTGTCCGCGCCTCCTCAATCAAGCCAAAACTATGTTCAAGCAACATCGCTGCAGAAGCAATTGCTGCAAGAGGATTAGCCGTGTTTGTTCCAGCAATATCAGGCGCTGAACCGTGGACTGGTTCATATAATCCTAATCCACGATCATTTAAGCTGGCGGAAGGAAGTAATCCGATTGAACCAGAAATCATCGAGGCCTCATCACTTAAAATATCGCCAAACAAATTCTCCGTCACAACAACATCGAACTGTTTCGGCTCACGAATTAACTGCATGGCCGCATTATCAACGAGCATATGATCTAAAAGAACGTCAGGGTACTCTTTTCCAACTTCTATCGCTGTCTCACGCCATAAGCGACTCGATTCTAGAACGTTTGCTTTATCGACAGACAGAACCCGACCTTGTCGTTTTCTTGCTGCCTCAAACGCCGTATGAACGATACGCTTTATCTCTGATTTTTTGTAGACCAATGTATCAACAACACCATCTTCACCATCAACGGTTCTTCTTTCACTCGGCTGACCAAAGTACAGGCCACCCGTCAATTCTCTGACAATCAGTAAATCCACACCCTCAAGTACTTCAGGCTTAAGTGCAGATTCATTTATTAATGGCTTCATGACTCGAACAGGTCGTAAATTAGCAAACAAATTTAACTCCTTTCGAATCCCAAGTAAACCTTTCTCTGGCCTAATAGAGGAATCAATTGAATCCCATTTAGGTCCACCTACCGCACCTAATAAAATAGCGTCGCTCGTTAAACACGCTTCAATTGTTTCTGGAGGAAGCGGTTGACCAGTGGCATCAATTGCCGCACCTCCAATTAAAGCTTCTTTAAAACAGAATTGATGTTCGTAAGCTTGAGCAACACTTTCTAAAACACGCCTCGCTTCTCTAATAATTTCTGGTCCAATTCCATCACCTGGTAAAAGAACAATTTGTTTCATTACTTAACCTCCTAGCCTACTTTCGTTTTTTCGCCAGCTTGATGTTTTCTTCGTGCAATCATTCGATTAACTGCGTGGATATATGCTTTTGCCGATGCTTCTAGCACATCATGAGCAACTCCTCTACCTAACTGTTCAATGCCCTCATGCTGTAATTTTACGTGAACCTCTGCCAGTGCATCTTCTCCACCGTTAATGGATTGGATTTTGTAATCCGTTAATGCATAATGCTGACCTGTCATTTTAGCCAGTGTATTATAAATGGCTTCTACGCTCCCAGAACCAGTCCCCGCTTCGATTAGTTCTTCACCTTCCTGCAAGCTTAAGGTAATCGTTGCTGTTGGCATTTGATTGGTACCGTAACTAACTTGAAGAGCATCAACTTCATAAGTGGTTTTAGACCGGTCATCTGTTGCATCAGTCATCAAGGCATAGAGGTCATCTTCAGTCACTTCTTTTTTCTTGTCAGCTAGATCTTTAAATGCTGTGAAAATATGCTGTAACACCTCTTCAGATCCGTTAAATCCAAGTTCACTAAGCTTCTCTTTAAAGGCATGTCTTCCAGAATGTTTTCCTAAAGGAGCTGAGGATGTCGCACCTACCAATTCTGGAGTAATAATTTCATAGGTTTCTTTGTGTTTTAACATCCCGTCTTGATGAATACCAGATTCATGCGCAAATGCGTTTGCTCCAACAACAGCTTTGTTTCCCGGAACGTTCATCGAGCTTAATCTGCTGACAAGTGCACTCGTTCGCTTTAGTTCTTTTAAATGTATACCGGAACTCGCCTGATAGTAATCAGAACGAATATGCAATGCAACAGCGATTTCTTCCAATGACGCATTTCCCGCTCTCTCGCCAATCCCATTTACTGTGCATTCTACTTGTGTTGCTCCAGCTTGAATTGCAGCTAAGGAGTTTGCTACGCCCATGCCTAAATCGTCGTGATTATGAGTTGAGAGGATGGCTTTGTCTATCTGAGATACATTGTGGCCAATATAGTCAAATAATTTAGAAATTTCACTTGGCATCGTGTACCCCACTGTATCAGGTAGGTTTATAACGGTCGCACCCGCATCAATGACAGCATCAATGACTTTAACAAGAAAGGGCCAGTCAGACCTGCTTGCATCTTCGGCTGAAAATTGTACGTGCGGAAACTTTTGCGCTGCTAACTTTACGCTGTGAACCGCTTGTTCAATTACTTGATCAGGTGTAAGTTTCAATTTATATTTCATATGAATAGGTGACGTAGCAATAAAGACATGTATTCTTGGCTCTGCACTTTGCTTTAACGCTTCCCAAGCTGATTGAATATCGCTCTCTTTTGCTCGTGCCAATCCAGTAATTGACGAGTCTTTAATTGAATTTGCAATTGTTTTTACTGACTGAAAATCCCCTGGGGAGGAGGCCGGGAAACCGGCCTCGATTACATCTACCTTTAGACGCTCTAGCTGCAAAGCAATTTCAAGTTTTTCCTGACTGTTTAAATTAACACCAGGTGTTTGTTCTCCATCACGCAATGTCGTATCAAAGATCTTAACTTTTCGCACTTGTAACGACTCCTTTCTGTTTAGCGGCTTTAACAAATGGCATCATTTCTCTTAATTCACGTCCTACCTTCTCCAATGGATGATTTTTCTCCGCTTCGTTAATAGCATTAAATTCAGGACGATTTAACTGATTTTCAAGTATCCATCCCTTAGCAAACGTTCCTTTTTGAATATCCGTCAAAATGGCTCTCATTTCAGCTTTTGTTTGATCCGTTACAATTCTCGAACCTGCTTGAAAGTCGCCCCACTGAGCCGTATCAGAGATCGAGTAACGCATATACTCAAGACCACCTTCATACATCAAATCAACGATAAGCTTCAGTTCATGTAAACACTCGAAGTATGCAACTTCTGGTTGATACCCGGCATCTACAAGCGTTTCAAATCCAGCTTTTACAAGAGCTGATGTACCTCCACACAAGACCGCTTGTTCTCCGAATAAATCTGTTTCTGTTTCCTCTTTAAACGTTGTCTCAAGGACGCCTGCTCGAGCTGCACCAATTTCTTTCGCATAGGCAAGCGCATAATCTTTGGCCTCACCTGTCGCATCTTGATAAACAGCAATCAATGCTGGCACTCCTGCTCCCTCTGTATACGTACGGCGCACAAGATGACCCGGCCCTTTTGGAGCTACTAAAAATACATCAACATGACTTGGTGGAACGATCTGATTAAAATGAATATTAAAACCGTGGGCAAAAACAAGTGATTTCCCCGCTGATAATTCAGGTTCAATGGCTTCTTTGTATACTTTTGGCTGATGCTCATCAGGTAACAGAATCATAATTATTTCTGCCTTTGCTGCTGCATCTTGGACCGTTTCTACTTGAAACCCATCTTCCTTCGCCTTTTCCCAAGAAGACCCAGCTCGTAAACCTACAACAACGTCTACTCCAGATTCCCGTAGATTCTGCGCGTGTGCATGTCCTTGAGAACCATAGCCAATGATTGCTACCGTCTTCCCTTTTAAAACATTCTCATTTACATCTCCGTTATAATAAACTTTAGCCATATTCATTCTCTCCTTTTTTATGTTTAATAGATTAATGTTAACCTTGAATGTTCTGTTGCTTTTTCACTGCGGTTAATTGCGGTTACTCCTGTACGAGCCACTTCCTGAATGCCGTAGGGTCGAACCAGCTCAATAAAAGCTTCAACTTTGTCTGTATGTCCAGTCACTTGAAGGGTCATTGAGTCCTTCCCGATATCAATTGCTTGCGCTCTAAACGTCTCTGCTAAAGATGCAATTTCCCCACGCTGTTCAGCCTGAGCACTTATCCGAACAAGTACCAGCTCTCTTGCCACCGTTGCTTCTTCTGTAATATCCTTTATTTTCAGTACTTCTATTTGTTTATGAAGCTGTTTAATCACCTGCTCAACATTTTGCATTGAATCGACAATAACGACAAAGGTCATTCGCGATATTGTTGGGTTTTCCGTTACACCAACCGTTATGCTATCAATATTGTACTGTCTTCGTGCGAATAACCCTGTTATTCGATTTAAAACGCCCGAACGATTATGCACTAAAACCGTTATAGTCCGTTTCAACTAGGTTCCACTCCTTCCATACAGTGATGACCTTGACCTGGGCAAATCATTGGATAAACATTTTCTTCTTTTGCAACGCATACTTCAAGTAAAACCGGTCCCTGATGATTAAGAGTCTCCCCTATCGCTTCATCTAGCTTAGAAATTTGTTCTACCTTTATAGCTTTAATTTCATAGGCTTCCGCTAACTTACTAAAATCAGGCTGTAGTGGAAACAGAGAGTGAGAATAGCGCTCTCCATGAAAGAGTTGCTGCCATTGTCGAACCATGCCCAATGACGCATTGTTGACAATGACAATTTTTACTGGTAGCTGTAGCTCTTGCAAGATTGACATTTCTTGCATCGTCATTTGAAACCCTGCGTCTCCAGTAATTGCCAAAACAGGTAAATCCGGATTAGCTAATTGTGCGCCAATTGCTGCTGGAAATCCAAAACCCATTGTTCCTAAACCACCTGAAGTCACCCATCGATCTGGCTTATTAAAAGCAAAGAATTGAGCTGCCCACATCTGATGTTGACCGACATCTGTTGTAACAATAGCTTCTCCACCAGTATGTTCATATAACTTTTTAATTAGCTCTTGTGGCTTGATGACCTCTTCTTCACGTCTAAACCATAGCGGAAAATCTTTTTTCCACTTTTGCGTTTGCTCTCGCCATTCATCATGTAACTTTGTAGCCTGCCCTCCTTTTAAAAGTAACGTTAATGCTGCTTTTGCATCGCCGACTACCGGAATGTCAACAGCGATGTTTTTACCAATTTCAGCGGGGTCGATATCAATATGAACAATTGTTGCATCTGGCGCAAAATGTTCTAACACTCCGGTTAATCGATCATCAAAACGAGAACCGATATTAATCAATAAATCCGTTTCATGCAGCGCCATGTTTGCAGCGTATGTTCCGTGCATCCCCGCCATCCCTAAATGAAACTGGTTATTTCCCGGGCAAGAACCTAAACCTAATAAAGTGTTTACGACTGGCAGCTTCACTTGTTCAATAAATTGAGTCAGCTCTTCACTCGCATTAGCATGTAAAACACCTGCACCAGCGAGAACAACTGGCTTTTTTGCTTCTGAAAGTTTTTCCAGAACCTTTCGAATTTGTTGTTTATTCGGTTTTAATGTCGGTTGATAACCCGGCAAATGCAGTGGCTCATCATATCGAAAAACCGTCTTTTGCTGTGAGACATCTTTAGGTAAATCAATCAAGACTGGCCCTTTACGTCCACTTGTTGCAATATGGAAGGCTTCCTTAACTGTTTGCGCAATATCATCTACGGATCGAATTTGAAAATTGTGCTTTGTGATTGGCATGGTAATCCCAAGAATGTCCGCCTCTTGAAAAGCATCGGTACCAATCACTTTTGTGCCAACTTGACCTGTAATAATAACCATTGGCAGAGAGTCCATCATTGCATCGGCAATTCCAGTTACCACATTCGTTGCCCCTGGCCCTGACGTCACAATACAGACACCAGGTTTCCTCGTTACTCTGGCATAACCCTCAGCAGCGTGAATTGCGCCTTGTTCATGCCTTGCTAAAATGTGATTAATTCCTAGCTTATAAATTTCATCGTAAGTCGGTAAAATTGCACCTCCCGGATAGCCAAAAATAACATCAACTTCCTCCTTTGCTAGTGCCTTTAACAACACTTCTGAACCAGTAAATAAAGTTTGCTCTTGCTGAACGAGTGTTTTCTCCGGTTTTTCTGTTGAGTGAATCATCCTGTTAATAACTCCCTCCATTTATTTTCCAACGAAAAAAGACTTTCCTATCCCCATGCTTCTCCAAAAGCAAGGGGCGAGAAAGTCTTCACGCGGTACCACCCTTTTCACTAACAAAACACGTTAGCCTCTAAGCGAACTATTGCTCGCTAGTTTTGATAACGGATGCGGTTAACATCCGGTGCTCCTACTATTTTTCAGAGCCACACTCCAAGGTGAGTTTCGTTGAATACTTATTACCGTTTTGCAGCGAACAACGGCTCTCTGAAAATAAGTATTAAACTACTTTTCCTTTTCAACGCTTTTTCTATTAAATTTTCATAACACCACCTGTGTTAGCAGAAGTAACGAGTTTTGAGTAACGCGCAAGATAGCCTTTCTTCACTTTAGGTTCCGGTTCTTGCCAACCTTCACTCCGTTTTGCAAACTCCTCTTCACTAACAAGCCACTCAATTGAACGATCTGTTAGATTGATAGAAATTAAATCCCCGTTTTGAACAAATGCGATTGGTCCACCTTCAGCTGCTTCAGGCGATACATGCCCAATTGAAATGCCTCTTGATGCACCTGAGAAACGCCCATCTGTAAGCAAAGCGACTTTTGTTCCTAAGCCTCTTCCTTGAATAGCAGAAGTCGGCGCTAACATCTCTGGCATTCCCGGCCCGCCTTTTGGTCCTTCATAGCGAATGACAACAACTTGACCGGCTTGCACTGTACCTTTATTGATCTCTTCTTGAGCTTCTTCTTGGGAGTTAAACACAATCGCTTCTCCAGTAAATTGCGTAATCGAAGGGTCAACTGCACCAACCTTAATGACTGCTCCATCTGGAGCTAGATTTCCATATAAGATCGACAAGCCACCTACTGGACTATAAGCGGTTTCTCGAGTCCTGATCACATCATCATTTAAAATCTCCGCATGAGCCACATTTTCATAAAGCGACTTTCCGGTAATCGTAATCCGATCCCCTTTAACGGCACCCATTTCAATAAGTTCCTTCATAATGGCAGCAACGCCACCAGCTTTATGAACATCATCCATCGAATAATCTGATGCCGGGCTTATCTTGCATAAATAAGGAACTCTCTCAGCTACTTCATTAATTCGCCTTAAATCATATTCAACTTCAGCTTCGTTCGCAATTGCCAATGTATGAAGAACCGTATTTGTTGAACCGCCCATCGCCATATCCAAAGCAAAAGCGTCATCAATTGTTTCTTCCGTTACTATGTCACGCGGTCGAATATCATTTTCAATTAAGTGCATTAAATGCTTTGCCGCATCCTTTATCAATTCATGTCTACCAGTTGAAGTGGCTACCAACGTTCCATTTCCAGGAAGCGCAAGTCCTAACATTTCCATCAACGAGTTCATTGAATTTGCTGTAAACATTCCTGAGCAAGAACCACATGTAGGACAAGCCTGTTGTTCTATTTCCAACAATTCTTCTCGTGTGAGCTTTCCTGACGTAAATGCGCCTACTCCTTCAAAGACCGATACAAGCGATAAGCTTTGACCATCCTTTGTTCTACCGGCTTCCATCGGACCACCTGAAACAAATACAGATGGGACATTCGTTCTGACCGATGCCATCAGCATGCCAGGCGTAATTTTATCACAATTGGGGATGTAAAAAACACCATCAAACCAATGGGCATTAATAACTGTTTCCGCAGCATCGCAGATAATCTCCCTGCTCGGCAAAGAGTATCGCATCCCAATGTGACCCATGGCTATCCCATCGTCAACACCTATCGTATTAAACTCAAACGGGATACCGCCTGCTTCAATGATCGCTTGTTTAGCCACTTCTGCAAATTTATTTAGATGCATGTGACCTGGAATAATATCAATATACGAGTTACAAACCCCAATAAACGGTTTATCCATATCTTCTTCTTTAACGCCTGCTGCTCTTAAAAGGCTACGATGAGGTGCTCGATCAATGCCTTTTTTTATCATATTGCTTCTCATCGAATCGCTCCCCGTACTAACATTTCAAATGATCCCTTTACTACACAAAAGGATTAAAGGTTATTCCACTCCAGAAATACAACTGTTTTTGTTTAATTATTATTGCAACTTACTATACGCCTGTTCAAGAAGTTGGTCAACACCTTTTTAGATAATAAATTTTGTCGTATTTTCCTGTATCCGCTTTCATCTTTAAACTAGCAACCTTTTGCTTTTTAAAAGTTTTTTTAGAATTCAGCTATATTATTTGAAAAATCGGGGATAGTAAGATCAGGTGGTGTTCACATGCAAAAGAAAAAGCTCAATTGGAAATCTCAACTTCATCCTCTCAAATTTTTTTCCCGCTTCTTTCATTCTCCGAAGCGTGCATCTCTCGTTGTTGTAACCAATCATTGGGAACTATGTAAACAGGAAAACGAGCGTCTGTTGTGCCGATATTTGAGAGAAAGAGGATTATACGCCTCACCTGATTATGTTATTGATCATGTCTCAATCGATGTCGCTTTAGTCCCTTATCGAATTGCTTTAATGCGGAAACAAGAACCTGCAAACGAGCGAAAAATAGCACGATTTCTACAACGAAAAGGCTGGACCGTTTATTTTTATTCTGACAATCACATTCGCCAAGAAATGGATCAGTTATTTTATGCGATAGAAATGAGTATTCATCCGTTTAAAAACGCCTCGTTAACGAACTAACAAGGCGTTTTTAGTGATGTATTCCGTTTTCATAATCTGTTACCCTGCTGCATATCTTTTAACGACGTTAGAAGAAGGAGGGCACTTTGTGCTTTTTTTAAACCAACACACTAACCTTCAATCTTATGATATAGGTGATTACTCTTACGGCTCCCCAATTGACATACTTGATTTAGTAGACGACGTCACCTTAAAAATTGGGAAGTACTGCTCTATTGCAGCAGGAGTTCGCATTTTACTCGGAGCTGACCACAGAACCGATTGGGTAACAACGTATCCATTTAACATTCTCTATTCTGATATAGTAAAAAACACTGGTCATCCAGCAAGTAAAGGCAATATTATCATTGGCAATGATGTATGGATTGCAAGTGGAGCTGTCTTATTATCAGGAGTGACCATAGGAGATGGTGCCGTTATTGGAGCAAACGCGGTAGTCACTAAAGATGTCGAACCTTACTCCATTGTAGCGGGTAACCCTGCTACGTTTATTAAAAAACGATTTAGCGATCAAGTAATCGCTTCGCTACTGACAATAAAATGGTGGTGCTGGTCAGATGATGAGGTGCGCCAAGCAGTACCTCACTTGCTTTCTAACGACATACTTGGTTTTATCCAGTATGCCGAAAGAAGAGGTGGATAATGGAGACAATCAGCTTTATTTCATGCGTTTCAGACGAAGGATTATACAAGCAGTGCTTAGCCCATATTCATCAGTTGATTGTACCGCAAGAAACGAGGATTGAAACGATCCCTATTCGTGGTGCAAAATCAATGACAGAAGGCTATAATCAAGGCAAGAAAAAAAGCAATGGTCGCTTTAAAGTCTATCTGCATCAGGATGCATTTATTATTAACCCCACTTTTTTATTTGATCTACTTTATTTATTTGAGACTAATCCCCGGCTCGGGCTATTTGGTGTCATTGGCTCCATTAAGCTTCCGTCGCATGGCATGTGGTGGAATACGCCTATAACAAATAAAGTTGGCAAAATCATCGAAGCAAGAGAAACCTTTAGCCAAACAAGCTGCACAGAAGCTACCTATATGTATGAGAAAGCAGAAGCTGTTGACGGTCTGCTCCTAGCAACACAATACGACATCGATTGGCTTGAACGTTTTAATGGCTGGCATTTTTATGACGTTAGTCAATGTTTATTATTCCAACAACACGGCTATGATGTTGGTGTTGCTCATCAAGTCTGCCCTTGGGTCATTCATTATTGTAAAAAATCAACGATGGCTAACTATTATGAAGCGTTACCTGATTTTCAAGCTTGGAGAGAAGAACAGAATTGTTAACAACAAAAAAACCTTTATTTTCATAAAGGTTTTTTTCTACGTCCCAGGAGAGATTCGAACTCCCGACCGACGGCTTAGAAGGCCGTTGCTCTATCCTGCTGAGCTACTGGGACAGATTATGGAGCGGGTGATGAGAATCGAACTCACATCATCAGCTTGGAAGGCTGAGGTTTTACCACTAAACTACACCCGCATTTTGTTTTACTTGTTTCTATAACTAGTTAACGCACAAACATGTCTCTTCCTCTTCTAGCTTCTTAAGGAAGTATACTCGTCGAGACAACTCGTTGTTCTCTCAGAGATGCACCGCTCGTGGCTGAGGTTTTACCACTAAACTACACCCGCAAGGATTCACTATTTTATGTATAAGTAGCGTCACAACAACTTATTGCGACGCTTATAAATATACATCATTCCTATAGAATTGTCAACCATATTTCTTTCATTTTAATTGCTATTTGAAAACAATCTTTTACAAATGAAAGTAATTACTTAGTTCAGGTATGCGCTTACCAGCTAGTGAGAAATAGGTCACATCGACACGATTGGTTTTATGTTCAATTACGCAATAAGATCCGTCAAAATTTCCTTTAGGCAACCTAACGCTACCTGGGTTTATGCAAAGTATGCCGTCTATCATTTCAGCTTTTGCAATATGCGTATGTCCATAAACAACCGTTGAAACCCCTTTTTGTTTTGCTTTTATTACTAGTGATTTTAAGGATTGTTTCACACCTTCAAGGTGGCCATGTGTGACAAGAATCCTTTCGTTCTTCCAATTTAGCTCAATTTCATTTGGAAAAGAAGTGAGGTAGTCACAGTTTCCTGCTACTACTTGTACACCTTCTAACTCAGGAGCATCTTGGTCTAATTCCGAGTCCCCAGCATGCACAATTGTATCAACAGATTGACGATGGCGCTCGATGATTGGCTTTAATTCCTCTTTCCATCCGTGACTGTCGCTCAATACTAAAATAGTCATTTCAGCCTCCAAGTAAATAGTTTTTCACCTGTCTTATTGCATCTGCACGATGGCTTATTTTGTTTTTTAACTCAGATGTTAGCTCAGCCATTGTTTGCCCATATGCTGGTACAAGAAAGATTGGATCATAACCAAACCCATTTGTGCCTCTCGCTTCAGTTGCAATAATTCCTTCTACTTGTCCTTCAAAAAAAAGCGTCTCTTTACCTGGTTCGGCAATGGCCATCATACAAGTGAATCGCGCAATCCTATTTTCCTCAGGGACCTCGGCTAATTTTGAAAGTACCTTAGCCATATTATCCGCATCGCTTTTATGCGTGCCTGCATAGCGTGCCGAAAAAACGCCTGGTTCTCCATTTAAAGCATCAATCGATAGGCCTGAATCATCTGCTAACACGTTTTGATTTAAATAAGCTGCTAGCGTTTCCGCTTTTTTCGCAGCGTTTGCTTTAAATGTATCGCCATCTTCGATAATCTCCGGTACTTCAGGATAATCAAGTAATGATTTTACCTCATACATACCCGCAAACAATGTTTTAAATTCCTTTATTTTTCCTTTATTAGAGGTTGCAATAACCAATTCCTTCCTCATTAGCCGTAGCTCCTTTCAATCCAGCCATTCGCTTCACCGAGATGAGCTTTTTGATAGTGGATTAGCTCTCTAATCCCATTTTCCGCTAGATCAAGTAAATCATTCATTTCCGTACGAGAAAATACTGCTTCTTCTCCACTTCCTTGAATTTCAACATAACGCCCGTTTCCTGTTTGAACAACATTCATGTCTACATCAACGTCTGAGTCTTCTTTATAATCTAGATCACATATGGGACCACCATCAGGATGAAGCCCAACAGATACAGCTGCAAGATAATCAGTGATTGGCCATTCTACATAACTCTTCTCTTTTGTTAATGCCAAAACCATAGCTGTGTAAGCACCAGTAATTGCTGCTGCCCTTGTTCCTCCATCTGCTTGAATCACATCACAATCAATCCAGATCGTTCGTTCACCAAGCTTTTCTAGATCAATAACAGCTCGAAGCGCACGACCAATTAAACGTTGTATCTCCATTGTACGTCCAGTGACTTTCCCTTTTGTTGCCTCACGAATCGTACGCTGTTCCGTCGCTCTCGGTAACATTGAGTACTCTGCTGTGAGCCAACCTTTTTTTTGTCCTCTTAAAAAAGGCGGAACTTTATTTTCTATTGAAGCAGTACAAATAACTTTTGTTTCACCTACCGTTATTAACACCGAACCTTCCGCATGCTTTGTAAAATGCGGGACAATCTCAATATGCCTTAATTCGTGTTTTGCTCTTCCATCTTTCCTCATAACACTCTCCTCCTCTTCAGACCGAGAAGCCTAAAAATAATCGACATTAAGTATACCATAATAAAAAGAGGACCTGCAGTACGCAAGTCCTCTCCCCATTCTTATAGTGGTTGAGCATTTATAATTGCTGGGCGGACAACGGTTTCAATTACGTTTCCATTCTCCGAATAAATAGTGTCTTCTCCATTGACTTGAATGGAGACTTCTTCCACACCTTCTTGTTCTGTTAATGTTAATGCAATGGTATCTAAAATACTTTGCGCAATAACCGCGTTTTCTCCAGCAATCGTTTGAATGGCTTCGTTAAAATTCAATACAACTTTCCCGTCATCAAGCGTCGGTTCTTCTAATAACTCCATTTCTGTCGTCATTTGTGTTAGTAGATTCGACATTGGAAAATTAGGACCTTCAGTCAATTCTTCAATAGCGGTCGCTAATTCACTCTCGACATTCTCTACTCGTCTTGTTACTGGAACATAGTAGGCTTGATTCTCATGTGAACTTAAAAAATAGAGTGTAACATCTTGACTATTCGTCATATCAATAACATCGCCAGAGTCTAAATTAATTCCATCAGCTCGTGTTAAATTCCCGACAATCGACGTTTCACTCATTGGCATTTCCTCTAATTCAATTCCATTTATCTGAATCTTGACTTCATCAACCTCTTCAAATTGGGTTAACGTCCATGTAATGGACTCAAAAATTTGTTTCTCATCATCCGGATTATAATCATTGAATTCACCAGAGAAATTGGCAATTGCAATTTTGTCTTCTTTTAAATGGTTCACATCTACAGTGGTTCCTGCAGGTATGACACCGCGAAAACCGTTCGGTAAAACATCTTGTAACGGGCCATCAACAACAAGGTATTCAAGTGACTGCTTCATTAGACTTTCTGTTTTAGGTAAAGTGACTGTTTGCGGCACAACCATCCCATTTGCATCAATTAAATACAATTCACGCATATTCTGCGATTCTGTTCCTGTATCTGGCGTTGCCTCATTTTCGCTACTTTCCTCATCCTCATCTTGATTCAATTCTTCATTTGCTTCATCACCTTCATTTTCCTCTAGATCATTGCTTGAATAAGTAATTGGTGGATTGTCTAGCGTAACTGCTGGTTCTTCTGGTCCTTGCGAACAACCTACAGTTAGTGTTAGTACAACGATAAAAGGCACGCTAATTCCGACTAGTTTACGCATTGCTTTCCCTCCCAGAATGGTTGTACTTCTATGTATACGAGCATATTCTTGAATTAGACCAGCTTGTTCATAAAATAAAAAAAACACCTTATTAATAAGGTGTTTTCATCAATTTATGAACGCACTGGGAGGTTTTCTCCAATTACTTCAAGTCTTTCCTGATGCTGTTCTGGAGATAACTGTTGTTCCTTTATATAAAGGTTACGTGGGTGTACTCGACACTCTGGTGTACAGCCACGAACATATTTATGCTCATTTTCTTCAGATGCAAGAATTTGCTTGTTACATTCTGGGTTTGCGCAATTTACATAGCGTTCACATGGCGTTCCATCAAAGTAATCTTTCCCGACAATCGATGGATTAACGTGATTAATAGGTACAGTTAATCGTTCGTCAAAAACATAACATTGTCCATCCCAGAGGTCCCCTTGTACCTCTTGGTCTTTTCCATAAGAGACGATTCCTCCATGGAGCTGTGATACGTCTTCAAACCCTTCTTGCTTTAACCAGCCAGAAAACTTCTCGCAGCGAATTCCTCCGGTACAGTACGTTAATATTTTCTTGTTTTCAAATTGCTCTTTATTGTCTCTAATCCATTCAGGTAAATCACGAAACGTTTTTATATCTGGACGAACAGCTCCTCTAAAGTGACCGACATCGTATTCATAATCATTACGCGCATCAATTACAACCGTATCTTCCTGTTGCATCGCTTCTTTCCACTCAACTGGAGAAAGGTATTTACCTGTTAGTTGACGAGGATCAATGTCTTCTTCGTTTAAACGTAATGTAACAAGCTCAGCTCGAGGACGTACATGCATTTTTTTAAAAACATGTCCAGATTCCACGTCTTCTTTAAAAACAATCCCTTCAAATAAAGGATCGCTTTCCATTGCTAATTTATATTGATCTGTATCCTTTTTCAGGCCTGAAACTGTGCCGTTAATCCCTTCATTCGCAACAAGTATTCTTCCCTTAAGATCATTTTGCTTACAAAAAGCTAAATGGTCTTGAGCGAATTGCTCTGGATCCTCAATTGTTGTGTAATGGTAATACAATAGTACGCGAAAGTCGTTTTCCATGTGCTCACCTATCTCCTTATATTTGCAAGATACAATGTGTAGGTGTCTTACCTATTCAATGACATCTGTGCTTCATTTCGTTCCACTACACTATTATACAAAAACACATTTAAAAGTCTAGCTTTCCAAAAGAAAAAGAGTCCAATTCATCAATTGGACTCTTTTTTTCTTACTCGATTCCGAAGAAGTCTTCCGCTTTTTTGAGAAATTTTTGATCCTCTGGCGCCATTTCATATTCTTCCACGATTGCATCTACTGGACAAACGCCTTGACAAGCGCCACAGTCAATACAAATATCTGGATTAATATAGTACTGATCTTCTCCTTCTTCAATACAATCAACTGGGCATACATCAACACATTCGCCCGCTTTTTCTCCGATACACGGACTTAAAATAACAAAAGCCATTTCCTTGACACTCCTTTTTATTTAAGACTACCGGAAAACCAATAGTCACGATATCTTAAGTATACATCTAGCATACACGGCTTACTCAAAAACATAAAGCATTTCACTCAAAAAAATTGATTTACCATTTTAGACCTACCCGATTCGCCAATCCTCTTTTGAGAGAAATCGTATCCACATTCTGCGCATTGATCGTTAGCCACCGTTCCGCAAACTCCCGAAAAGGCTCCGCCTCCCCAGTTGTATAAAAACGATGAATAGGTGGGCACGCTGCTGTACGGTTTAAGTTATGGTAATGCAGTAAACTACTTACTTCTCGTGCGGTTTCTTCACCTGAAGAAATGACATGAACATGATTTGGCATTGCTTTTTCAATCACAGGTTTTAACAATGGGTAATGTGTACATCCTAATATCAGTGTGTCAAATAAGGAATCAGCTAGAGGTTCCAATGAAGTAGCAACAATTTGTTCTGCCTCTTGCCCATTCAGAATTCCTTGTTCAACTAAAGGCACGAATAAAGGACAAGCTAAACTTTCAACTTGAACATCTTCACTAATTGCAGTTAATGCAGAAGTATACGCATGACTCGATATGGTGCCTGTAGTCCCTATAACCGCGATGTGCTGATTTTTCGTTGTTTGCATTGCTCTCACTGCCCCTGGCTGAATGACCCCGATTACGGGGATTTCCAAAGCGATCCGAGCTTCTTCAAGCACGACAGCCGTTGCCGTATTACAGGCAATGACAATCATTTTAACTTGTTTATTTAACAGTTCATAAATCATTTCCCATGTAAATTGTCTAACCTCTTCTGTTGATCTTGGACCATATGGGCACCGGGCTGAGTCACCGATGTACACGATTTTCTCTTTAGGTAGCTGGCGCATAATTTCTTTTGCTACCGTCAGTCCTCCAAAACCAGAATCGATTACTCCAATCGGTCTATCCATTCATTTCTACTCTCCTTTAGAACAATAAAGCTTTCTCTGTTCTAAGTCACCAACTTACGAGCGAACGCTTTCTCGCTTTGACTTCATTGTTTTTAGAAGAAGGCTCAAATTCTCTTCAAGCACATCTACTTGTTCGCAAGAGAAGTCTTCAAGCATTTCTGCTAAATAAGTTTGGCGCTTTTTTATTACTTCACGAATAATGGTTTGACCTTTATCTTTCAAATGAATTCGAACAACTCTTCGGTCTTGTTCATCTTTAACTCGATTAACCAACTCATTCTTTTCCATTCGGTCAATTAAATCTGTCGTTGTACTGCAAGCAAGATGCATTCGGTCAGAAAGTTCCCCTATGGTCATATCACCATATTCATTTAACCATTGCAGTGCGACAAATTGAGGGGGCGTAATTGGAAAGTGAGCAAGTATCTCTCTTCCTTTCTGCCTCACCAAATCCGCCACTTTTCGCAATGATTTTTCAATATCTTCGAACTGGCGATGTTCCATGTCATAAGGTTTTTCCAATCTAATGCACCTCCATTTTTTATGCAATTCCCTTTTATTGTACCTAAGAAAGTTACTTGATATCAACCGTCAGTTTTATCAATAAAGCAACAAAAACAGAGAGTGGCTTAAATCGCCACTCTCTGTTCAACATTCATACAAGGATTTAACCTATCGAATAATGCTTAGTCACTAATTGCTCAACTGCTTCTGAAGTATCTTCCATTAATGCTTGTTGAGCAAAATCAGCTAATTCTTCTCTTGAAAGATGAGTAAGCTGACTTCTTGCTGGAAGAATGGAGGTTGCACTCATACTAAATTCGTCTAGACCTAAACCAAGTAAGAGCGGGATCGCAATCTCGTCTCCTGCCATTTCTCCACACATACCCGTCCATTTCCCTTCTGCGTGTGCAGCTTTAATGACCATGTCAATTAAGCGTAAAACAGCAGGGTGATATGGTTGATACAAGTACGAGACACGCTCATTCATGCGGTCAGCAGCCATTGTATATTGAATTAAATCATTTGTTCCAATACTAAAGAAGTCAACTTCTTTTGCAAACTGAGGAGCAGCTACAGCCGTAGAAGGAATCTCGACCATTATACCTACTTCCATTTCTTCAGCAACTTTTACCCCTTCAGCTAGAAGCTTGTCTTTCTCTTCGCTTAACAATTGTTTCGCACTGCGAAGTTCTTCAAGCGTCGCAATCATCGGGAACATAATTTTCAGGTTACCATAAGCACTAGCCCGAAGGAGTGCTCTTAATTGAACACGAAATAAATCTTGTTGCTCAAGGCATAAACGAATAGCCCTGAAGCCTAAGAACGGATTAAGTTCTTCCGGGAGGTCAAGGTATGGTAATTCCTTATCGCCACCGATATCAAGCGTACGAATAACAACAGGTTTGTTTTCCATCCGCTCAACAACTTCTTTATACGCTTCGAATTGCTCTTCTTCACTTGGAAGCTCATTTCGTCCCATATATAAAAACTCAGTCCGATATAGACCAATTCCTTCTGCTCCATTAGCAATCACACCGTCTAGATCTTTTGGTGTACCAATGTTAGCAGCTAATTCTACATGAGCACCATCTTTCGTTAATGTTTTTTCATTAACCAATTTAGCCCACTCTTCTTTTTGTTTTGCATACATGGCTTGTTTTTCTTCGTATGTTTTTAATTCATCGTCTGTTGGATCAACAACAACCTGACCATCAATACCATCAACAATAACGATGACGCCATTCTTGACTTGTTTTGTTGCTTCTTTTGTTCCAACTACAGCTGGAATTTCTAATGAACGCGACATAATCGCAGAATGGGAAGTTCTCCCACCAATGTCTGTCGCAAATCCTTTAATAACCGCTGGATTCAGCTGCGCTGTATCAGAAGGCGTTAGGTCATGGGCAATAATGACGGTCGGTTCAGTAATGGCAGCAAGTGAAACCACTTCTATCCCCATTAAATGACCTAGAACACGTCGAGACACGTCTCTAATATCTGCAGCACGTTCTTTCATGTATTCATTATCCATGTTTTCAAACATACTAATAAACATATTAGCGACTTCATTTAATGCGAACTCAGCAGTAACAGATTCTTCAGCCACTTTTGACTTCACCGCATCAACCAATTCTGGATCACTAAGAACGAGCAAGTGTGCTGAGAAAATCTCTGCTTTGTCTTCACCTAGTTCAGAAAACGCCTTTTCTTTAATAGCGGTTAGCTCATCACGGGAAATAGCCAATGCTTCGTCTAAACGTTTCTTTTCAGCTTCAGCATTGTTTGCTTCTTTTTGTTTAATTGTAAAGTCAGGTTCTTCGTGTACAAAGGCTTTGGCAATTGCTACACCTGACGATGCAGCAATTCCGGTTAACAAATAACTCATTATTCGCCTAAACCTTCTTTAATCACTTCTTCAATCGCAGCCAATGCATCATCAGCATCTGTACCTTCTGCTTTAATTGTTACTTCAGCACCTTGCCCGACACCAAGAGACATAACGCCCATGATTGACTTTAAGTTTACTGACTTCCCTTTGTATTCAAGCGTAATATCAGAAGAGAATTGACCTGCTTTATTTACTAATTGTGTTGCTGGACGAGCGTGAATTCCTGTTTCTGCAGTAATGTTAAACGTTTTTTGAGCCATTCTAATTCCTCTTTTCTATAGTTTAATGAACCGTATGAATGTACGTCTTGTTTGTTATAAGTACTTGTCTTTAATGTACCCAACAATAAGCCAGACCTAACAACTTATTTGTATAACGCTTAAAAAAAGACTGAGTTTGCTAGCTCCGCATTAAAACATCGTCATTATAGCACGCCTTTTTAGGGCTTTCAACAGAAAAGACTATTCAAACACCTCTCAAACGACTTTTTGTGACAATTTTCTTCTCTGTCCCAATAATAGAACGAGACCTATTTCTTGAAGAATGTTTGATTAAAGGGCTTCCATTTTAAAAATGGAGGCTCACACCTTTCGTAAAAAACACATATACTGTTTTGACTAAAGCCTTTCCGGTTTTCACAACCAACTCTTAGCCCGGCATGAAGGAGTGAACATATTGAAAGGAGCAGACTTCGGACCTAAACCCTTGCTTACCAAAAGGGAACGCGAAGTATTCGAACTACTTGTCCAAGACCAGACGACAAAAGAAATAGCAAATCACTTATTTATTAGTGAAAAGACCGTTCGTAATCATATATCGAACACAATGCAAAAGCTGGGAGTAAAGGGGCGCTCTCAAGCCGTTATTGAACTTATTAGACTTGGAGAGATTCAAATTTAACAGCCTGCTTAGTGACTCTTTTTCTATGTTACTTCTAAGGCAAACAATAAGGCATGGCACACACTAGTGAGCCATGCCTTATCTTTTACTGTTACAGATATGCTAATCAATTATTAGTTAGCTGACAATTTTGTTTTTACCGCTTCACTAAATGGTGTCGCTTTTCCAGAAACCGCATCAATTTGAACAATTGTACCTCTACCCGTTAGACAGACCTCTTCTTCTTTTTTTACAATGTAGTGAACATCCATTGAAGAAGTTCCTAAATAGTCTACTTTAACACCAATTTTCAATTGGTCGCCATACTTGATTTGAGCATGATAGTTACATTGTAAATCGGCAGTAACAATTAATCTTTTCTCGTCAGATTTCAGCCATTCTTTCATAATTCCTTTTTGTTCAAGAAAATCAATACGTGCTTGTTCAAAATAGACAAATGCAACTGTGTTATTCACATGACCAAAAGCATCGGTTTCAGAAAAGCGGACCTTAATATCTGTATAATAAGTAAATTCCTTTTCCCATGATTCATAATTCTCTATGTAACTTGGTGGACGCTTCAATACGTTTGCTCCTTTGTTTAAAAAAAGAGATCGTCTCAGTGACGACCTCCATTTTTTTAATAACTTCCAAAAAAGTTTTTAAATGATTGTAATGCTGTTGCTCGGTTCAATGATGCAATAGATGTGGTTAATGGAATTCCTTTCGGGCATGACTGAACGCAGTTTTGTGAATTCCCGCAGTTCAATAAACCTCCATCATCCATCAACGCTTCAAGTCGCTCTTCTTTGTTCATTTCTCCTGTCGGATGAGCATTGAATAAACGTACTTGAGAAAGTGCCGCTGGCCCAATAAACTCAGAATTAGAATTTACATTTGGACAAGATTCTAAGCAAACTCCACAGGTCATACACTTCGACAACTCGTATGCCCATTGGCGACGTTTTTCTGGCATTCTTGGTCCTGGTCCTAAATCGTATGTGCCATCAATCGGAATCCAAGCTTTCACTTTTTTCAATGAATCAAACATTCTGCTTCGGTCAACCATCAGGTCACGAACAACAGGAAATGTCTTCATTGGCTCTAAACGAATTGGTTGAGCTAACTTATCAATTAATGCCGTACAGGATTGTTGCGGTTTCCCATTAATAACCATTGAACAAGCTCCACAAACTTCCTCTAAGCAGTTCATATCCCAAGCAATTGGCGTTGTTTTTTCACCTTTAGAATTAACCGGATTTCTACGTATTTCCATCAAACAAGAGATGACATTTAAATTCTGGCGATAAGGAACTTTAAACTCTTCCTCATACGAACCACCATCTGGACCATCTTGTCTTGTCACGATGATTGTTATCGTTTGTTCGCTCATTTATTTTTCAGCTCCTTGCTTTTTCTGAGAATAGTCACGTTTACGTGGCTTGATCAATGAAGTATCAACTTCCTCATATTCAAAGTCAGGTGCTCCAGTTGTCGGATTGTACCAGGCTTTCGTTGTCTTCAAGAAATCTTCATCATTACGCTCTGGGAAATCAGGCTTGTAATGAGCGCCACGGCTCTCATTTCGATTGTATGCGCCGAGTGTAATGACACGAGCCAGATTTAACATTCCCTCCAGTTGACGAGTGAAGGAAGCACCTTGATTGGACCATCGTGCCGTGTCGTTAATGTTAATGTTCTTGAAGCGTTCCGTTAACTCTTGAATTTTCTCATCAGTCTTTAATAGCTTATCATTGTACCGAACAACCGTTACATTATCTGTCATCCACTCACCTAATTCTTTATGAAGAACATAGGCATTTTCTGTACCATCCATCCGTAAAATTGAATCAAATTTATCCTGTTCTTTCTTCACTTCTGCCTCAAACAATGAGGTTGAAAGATCTTCTGCAGACTTATTTAATCCATTCATATATTCAACTGCTTTAGGTCCCGCAACCATACCGCCATATATGGCAGATAGTAACGAATTGGCTCCCAGTCGATTTGCTCCGTGCTGTGAGTAATCACATTCTCCAGCCGCGAACAGGCCAGGTATATTTGTCATTTGATCATAATCAATCCACATGCCCCCCATTGAATAATGGACTGCAGGGAATATTTTCATTGGTACTTTACGTGGATCGTCGCCCATGAATTTCTCATAGATCTCAATAATTCCACCTAATTTAATATCAAGTTCTTTTGAATCTTTATGAGATAGGTCTAGGTATACCATGTTCTCGCCATTGATTCCAAGGCCTTCATCTACACAAACATGGAAGATTTCACGCGTCGCAATGTCACGCGGAACGAGGTTCCCATATGCAGGATATTTTTCCTCAAGGAAATACCAAGGTTTACCGTCTTTATACGTCCAAACTCGTCCACCTTCACCACGTGCTGATTCACTCATCAATCGAAGTTTATCGTCACCAGGGATCGCAGTTGGATGAATTTGAATAAATTCCCCGTTGGCATACGCTACACCTTGCTCGTAAAGCTTCGCTGCGGCATAACCCGTGTTAATCATTGAATTTGTCGATTTCCCAAAGATAATGCCTGGTCCACCAGTAGCGATAATAACTGCATCAGCAGCGAAACTTCTGATTTCAGCTGAATTAAGTTCTTGAGCCGTCAACCCTCTACAAACACCATCATCAATGATAGCCGACAAGAATTCCCAACCCTCGTACTTCGTAACAAGTCCTTGAACTTCATAACGACGCACTTGCTCATCTAACGCATATAGCAACTGCTGGCCAGTCGTTGCTCCTGCAAAAGCTGTTCGATGATGTTGCGTTCCTCCAAAACGACGGAAGTCAAGCAAACCTTCTGGTGTTCTGTTAAACATAACACCCATTCGATCCATTAAGTGAATGATCGACGGAGCTGCTTCTGTCATTGCTTTTACTGGCGGTTGATTGGCGAGGAAGTCCCCTCCGTATACACTGTCATCAAAATGTTCATAAGGTGAATCTCCTTCACCCTTAGTATTTACAGCTCCGTTAATACCGCCTTGAGCACAAACAGAGTGAGAACGTTTTACCGGAACGATTGAAAACAGATCGACCGGCACACCTTTTTCCGCTGCTTTAATTGTAGCCATTAGGCCAGCTAGACCGCCGCCTACTACGGCAATTCTACCTTTACTCATCAAGTCCACTCCCTACAAGTTCGCAAGTCTTTTTACACAAATGCTAAAGCTGCTACAACCCCTACATATGTAAGAGCAGCAAAAACACCTAATGATACAAATGTCATGATCTTCTGTGAGCGAGGCGTAACTGTGATCCCCCACGAAACAGCGAATGACCAAAGTCCATTAGCAAAATGGAATGTTGCAGACACAATTCCTAAGATATAAAATGCAAACATCCAGTTATTTTGTAGGATATCTGCCATCATTTGATAGTTTACTTCTTGTCCCATCATTGCAGCGATACGTGTATCCCACACGTGCCAAGCAATAAATATGACTAAGAAAACACCGGTAATGCGTTGGAAAAGAAACATCCAGTTTCTAAAGTAACCGTATTTTGCGGTGTTGTTTTTTCCTTTAAAAGCAATAAAAATCCCATATACTGCGTGATACATAATAGGAATAAAGATAATGAAAATTTCCAGTGCATAGCGAAAAGGCAAGCTCTCCATAAAGTGAGCAGCTTGGTTAAACGCCTCAGGTCCTCTTGTTGCAAAATGGTTAATAATAAAATGCTGAATTAAGAAGATACCTATTGGAATGACTCCTAATAATGAATGCAGTCTACGGTTAAAATATTCTAGATTACTAGGCATACACGTTCCCTCCACGATAGTTTGCTATTTAGACCCCTTTTGTGTTTCTCTAACTATATCTCTCTCTTATAGCAGAACCTCCCGGTCATTTATATCCTTTTTCAAAAATCATTTAAACTGTGAAATCTGTTTGACACTTATCATTTTACTCCTAGGCTTTTTTCGAGTCAAGAAAACGGATTCATTCCTTGTTGATTTTAATCAGTTTTGAATCTTCCATCGATTACGTCATCCGGCCCGCTTTTGGGTAATTAGTAGAGATTAAGCAGAAGTTGGCTGACAAACGAGACGAACAACGGTAGTATAGAGACAGGCTATTTCTTTCACATGATGAGGTGTTTTTTATGAATAACGATGATGCACTACAGTTTGGATATGACTTAATTCGTAACGATGTTTTACAAGATGTATTAGGTAGTGAGCATGATCACTTGCTCTATTGGGTCGGTAAAAGCATTGCTAGAAAACAACAAGTACAAAACGAAGAAGAGGTTATTGATTTCTTTTCAAGAGCTAACTGGGGGCAGTTGACGAAAGTAAAAGAAAAACAAAGCGAAAAGCACTTCGAATTAATTGGAGATTGGATGGGCAAAAGGGATAAACGAGTCTATCAGCTCGAAGCGGGATTTTTGGCAGAAACATATGAATTACTTACAAGTGTCTCAACTGCTGTAACCTATCTTCAAAAAAAGAACAGCATTTTGTTTACGATTCATTTTGATCGCAAAGATACCTTGACGATCAATCCAACCGCTATTATTTAAACTTTATATAGGTACATAAAAACTGCAACAGTTTTAATGCTGTTGCAGTTTTTCTAAAATCGATTTGGCGATAGTTGCTGGAACGTGCTTGCTCAATTCCTCGAGAGGCACCTCTTTTAATTTTTTCACTGAACCAAATGCCTTTAATAACGCTCTTTTTCTTTTTTCACCTACACCTGGAATATCATCCAATGCCGATTGAAAAAAGTTTTTTGATCGAGTTTGTCTGTGAAACGTAATGGCAAATCGATGGACTTCATCCTGTATTCGTTGTAGTAAATAAAATTCGTGGCTATCTCTTTTTAGCGGAATGACCGTTGGTGGCGCACCCATCAACAGTTGAGACGTTCGGTGCTTATCGTCTTTTGCAAGCCCACAAACAGGGATCGTTAGTCCCAATTCGTCTTCAATAATTTCTTTAGCTACCGCAATTTGCCCCGCACCTCCATCAATTACAATTAAGTCCGGTAAAGCGGCTTCTTCTTTTAATAAGCGTAAATAGCGCCTTCTTACGACTTCTCGCATTGATCCATAGTCATCGGGTCCTGTGACTGTTTTGATTTTGTACTTGCGATAGTCTTTCCGGAACGGTTTTCCGTCAATAAACACCACCATTGCGGAAACGGGATCTACACCTTGTATATTGGAGTTATCAAACGCTTCAATTCGGTACGGTGTTTGAATGCCCATGGCTTCACCTAGGCGCTCTACCGCTTTAATCGTCCGGTCTTCATCCCGCTCAATTAAAGAGAATTTCTCTTTTAAGGCGATTGCTGCATTCTCTTCCGCTAAATCAAGCAATGATTTCTTTTGCCCACGCTTTGGTTGAAGGACTTTAACTTCTAGTAACTCAGTCAGTATTGATGCATCCACTTGTTCCGAAACAAATATTTCCTTAGGCTTTATATGATTTTTTTCTAAATAAAACTGCGCAATAAATGTAAGAAGTTCTTCTGTGGGCTCTTGATAAATAGGAAAGATTGATACATCTCGTTCAATTAATCGCCCTTGGCGCATAAAAAAGACCTGTACACACATCCAACCTTTGTCATAAGTAAAACCAAATACATCTCGATCTGTTTGATCCGAAAAAGACATCTTTTGCTTTTCCATGACTTGTTCCATTTGAGTTATGGTATCACGCAACTCTTTTGCACGCTCAAAATCCAATTTTTCCGCAGCTTCATGCATCTTTATTTGCAGCTGATCTTTAATGTCACTATGTCCATTTTTTAAGAACCTTGTAATTTCTTGCACCATTTCTTGGTTTTGTTGCTCATTCACGTCATAAACACATGGCGCTAAGCACTGACCTATATGGTAATACAGACAGACCTGCTCAGGCATTTTACGGCATTTTCTTAAGGGATAAAGTCGATCGAGTAGTTTTTTTGTTTCTGAAGCGGCACCTGCATTTGGATAAGGTCCAAAATATTTCCCACCGTCTTTTTTTACCTGCCTAGTAATGACCAGACGTGGATGCTTTTCATTTGTAATCTTAATGTAAGGAAACGATTTATCATCCTTCAGCAGGACATTGTATTTAGGATCATGTTTTTTTATTAACGTTAATTCCAAAATCAGCGCTTCTATGTTGCTTGATGTAACGATATATTCAAAGTCTTGAATTTCAGAGACAAGGCGCTGCGTTTTGCTATCGTGGCTCCCAGTAAAATACGAGCGCACACGGTTCTTTAGCACCTTCGCTTTGCCAACATATATAATTATGCCCTGCTTGTCTTTCATCAAGTAACAGCCAGGCTTATCGGGAAGAAGCGCTAGTTTATTTTGAATAGCCAAAATCATACTCATTCTCCTTGCTTTAAAAAATCCGCCTTTCAAGTGAAAGACGGATTTTTGTATTACATTTGTTTATTTAACAATTCTGCTAATGCTTCTTTAGGTTGGAAACCAACTGCTTTATCAACCACTTCTCCATCTTTTAACACAAGAAGAGTTGGAATGCTCATTACGCCAAACTTACCAGCTGTTTCTTGATTTTCATCAACATCAACCTTCACAATTTTAGCTGAGTCTCCAAGGTCACCGTCTAATTCTTCAAGTACGGGAGCGATCATTTTACAAGGTCCACACCAAGGTGCCCAAAAGTCGACGAGAACGACACCTTCTTTAGTTTCTTCTGTAAAGTTTTGATCAGTAGCGTTAATTATCGCCATGCGTTAAAACCCCTTTCTCTTACTATATTCTCTATAGTATACCACTTCATTTATAAGCAGGAAACTAAATTGCCTATCATCGTTTAGCGTTCCCACTGTTGGTTCATCATAAACGAAAACCGGGCAAATAGAAAGCCACTTGCTCACACAAGTGGCTTTCTTCTTAGTTGGTTACAAGTACGTTCCTTAACTCTTCAGTCAATAATGGAACTACTTCAAATAAATCCCCTACAATCCCATAATCAGCAACTTCAAAAATTGGTGCTTCAGGATCTTTATTAATTGCCACAATCACCTTGGAGTTAGACATTCCTGCCAAGTGTTGAATTGCACCGGAGAGACCAATTGCAAAATAAAGATCTGGTGTAACCACTTTTCCTGTTTGACCAATCTGTAAAGAATAGTCACAGTATTCTGCGTCACACGCTCCACGTGACGCACCAACAGCGCCACCTAATAAATCGGCCAACTCTTGTAAAGGTTTAAAGCCATCTTCACTTTTGACACCACGTCCACCAGCAACAATGACATTCGCTTCAGATAAATCAACACCGCCAGTTGCTTTCTTTACTACATCTCTAACAATTGTTCTTAAATCCTTCACGTCCACAGAAAGAGACTCAGCTTCTCCAGAAGCACTTTCATCTTTTTCTTGAGCAACAATGTTATTAGGACGAATGGTTACAATAATAGGGCCATCTGAGGCTGCTGAACGTTTCTCAAATGCTTTACCAGAATAAATAGGTCTAGTAAACGTTAACTCGTCTTCTGACTCAATTGCCACAACGTCAGAGAAGAGTGCAGCATCAAGTTTAACAGCTAATCTCGGGGCAATATCTTTTCCAATTGATGTATGTCCTAATACGACAGCTTCAGGACTTTCTTTGTCAAACACCTGCAGAAAAGCCTGTTTATAACCATCAGTTGTGTAATGCTTTAACGATTCATTTTCAACAGCAATGACTCTGTCTGCCCCATATGCGTAAAGCTGACTAGCCATGTCAGAGACGACATCTCCTGCAAGAACAGCAACAACTTCACCACCAGATGCGATTTCTTTAGCTGCGGCAATTGCTTCAAAAGAAACATTTCGTAACTCACCATTCCGTGCTTCTGCCAATACGATCGTTTTTTTGCTCATCTATTCGTCCTCCTTAAATCACTTTCGCTTCAGATTTCAACAACGATACAAGCTCTTTTACTTGTTCATTCGCTTCGCCTTCAAGCTTTTTCCCTGCTTGCTTTTCAGGTGGCAAATAGACTTCGACAACCGTTGTTTTTGACTCTACATCCTCTTCATCCACATCAAGATCATCTAAATCTAATACCTCTAGTGGTTTCTTTTTCGCTTTCATAATTCCAGGTAGTGATGGGTATCGAGGATCGTTAAGACCTTGTTGTGCCGTTACTAACAGTGGCAGCGTAGCTTCAACTGTTTCTTCGTCACCTTCAACATCTCTTACAATTGTTGCTTTCCCATCTGCTACCGTGATGTTTGTAATCGTTGTGACTTGGGTTATATCAAGAAGCTCTGCTAACCTCGGTCCTACTTGACCAGAGCCTCCATCAACAGCAACGTTTCCCGCCAAGATAATATCAGCCTCTTTGTCTTTTAAATAAGCATGTAACAAAGATGCTGTAGTGTATGGATCGCTTTCTTCCACATCTTCTTTGTCGATTAAGACAGCCTTATCGGCTCCCATTGCAAGAGCTGTCCGGAGTTGTTTTTCCGCTTCTTCTTCCCCAACTGTAACGACAGTCACTTCTCCTCCATGCTCATCTCGCAATACAAGTGCTTCCTCAACAGCGTATTCATCATAAGGGTTAATGATAAATTCTGCTCCTTCTTCCTGAACTTTTCCATTGGAAATGGTGATCTTTTCTTCCGTATCAAACGTTCTTTTTAAAATGACATAGATATTCACTATAAAAGCCTCCTCGAATTTACTTACCTGTGAAGACAGGTTTTCTTTTGTCTATAAAAGCTTGAACACCTTCTTTTCGGTCTTCACGCTTAAACACTTCTCCAAAAAACTCTAATTCTTTTTGAAAACCCTCATCTGTCTCAAGATCACTTAAGGCAACGAGTTCAAGTGCTCGTTGAACAGTAAGCGGGCTTTTTAAAGCGATTACATTTGCAAGTTTCGTAGCTTCCTGTAACAAGAGTTCTTCTGTTGTTACATGATTTACTAGGCCAAGTGATTGCGCTTCTTCTGCCGACAACGGCTTGCTCGTTAAGATTAATTCAAGCGCTTTAGCCTTGCCAACCAACCTCGGTAAGCGCTGCGTCCCTCCAAACCCAGGAATTAAACCTAAGTTTAATTCTGGTAAACCAAGTTTTGACCCTTCAGCAGCGATTCGGATATGACATGCAAGCGCTAGCTCAAGCCCTCCCCCTAAAGCAGCTCCATGTATAGCTGCAATGACGGGCTTAGGTGAATTCTCGATCTTAGCAAATGTATCTTGTCCTTTCTTACCAAGCTTCGCAAATTCCGCATCATCTTTAACATCTGTAAATTCTTTTATATCTGCTCCCGCAGCAAAGAACCTCCCCTCCCCGTGCAGAACAACAGCACGAATCGATTCGTCTTTGTATACGGTTTCAAAATGTTGATCAAGCTGATCCATGACGGATCGAGCAAGTGCATTTGCAGGCGGTCTAGTAAGGGTAACAAATGCTACGCCACTTTCGACCTTAAATTGAACTTCTGCCATTTTGTATTACTCAGCTCCTCTCGTTTTGCTTGATAATCCATAGAGAAGCATCTCTTGAACCTTGTTTGTCTGACCTTTCAAAGAAAATTTCCCTTCAGACATCACCCAGTTTGAGACGACTTCATCTAACGTTCCAAAAATCATTTGTCTTGCTAGTAGGGAATCTAGCTGTGAATAAAAAGCCCCACTCATTTTTCCTTCCGTAACTAATTCGTCGATAAGCGACAAATATCCTTTTAATACTTGATTAATCCTCAAACGAAGTTCCGTTTTTGATTGTCGAAGTTCGAGTTGTGTCACAACTGCTAAGTTAAAATCTTTTTCAAGCTGAGTGAAATGTGATTCAGTCAGGATTCTTAGCTTCTCTTCTATTGTTAATTGTTGCTTAATTTTCTCATTGCTTTTTTCAACGAAAGCACCCATTTTTTCTTGAAAGAGCGAAATCAAAATATCTTCTTTGTTTTTAAAATACAAATAGATCGTTCCATCAGCCACACCAGCTTCTTTGGCAATCTTTGAAACCTGCGCTTGATGAAACCCATGTTTCGCAATAACAATAACAGCTGCATCAATGATTTGGTCATACTTCTGACCTCTTTTTTTACTCAAACCGATCGCTCCTTACAAAAGACATGAATGAATGTTCATTCATATAATTGGAGTATAGTACGAAAAAGAATGATTGTCAATTAGCACGCCCTTATAACGAAAGGTTTCCCTGCAAGTGCAAAGAAACCTTCCTACTTATGCTTGCTTCTTTTCAACTGCCTCACTCTGGGCTCTTTCTTCATCGAGCAGAACTCGTTTTAATATTTTGCCTGTCAGCGTAGCAGGTAGCTCCTTTCTAAATTCAAAGATTCGAGGCAGTTTATATGCAGCCATTCTCTTTCTGCAATACGTTTCAAGCTCTTCTTTTGTGACAGAAGAATCTGGTTTTAGCACGACAAATGCTTTAACGGTCTCTCCTCTATACTCATCTGGAATTCCTACTACCGCTGCTTGAATGATATCATCATGTTCGTACAGTACCTCTTCAATTTCTCGAGGGTAGATATTATAACCACTCGCAATAATCATTTCTTTCTTGCGATCAACAATAAAAACATAGCCTTCGTCATCCATTCGCCCCATATCACCGCTCTTAAACCAATCGCCATGAAATGTCTGGTTTGTATCTTCTGGTCGATTCCAATAACCAGACATCACTTGAGGGCCTTTAATAAAAACTTCTCCAATCTCACCAATTTCCGCTTCTCCATCTTTTTCAGCAGAATAGATCATCATTTCCGTATCAGGCCATGGGATACCTACACTACCGGTTTTGCGTTTATCCCAAATCGGATTTGCACAAGCTACTGGTGACGTCTCTGTCAATCCATATCCTTCAACTATTCGTCCATTTGTTAATTTTTCGAACTTCTGCTGTACTTCTAAAGGTAGAGCAGATGCACCGCTAATACACGCTTTTATAGAGGTTAAATCATAGTCACCGATATCCGAGCGGTTACATAACGCAACATACATTGTTGGAGCGCCAGGAAACAGCGTAATCTTTTGTTTCTCGATCGTTTTTAACACATCAACAGGATTAAATCGTGGTAACAGAACCATTGTTTGACTCTTCATCACTGCCACATTCATCACTGTAGTCATACCATAAACATGGAAAAAAGGCATTACACCAAGAACACGCTCACATGCTTCTTCAGCCTTGTACAGCCACGAATCACATTGCTTAGAATTTACAACTAAGTTTCGATGCGTTAACATAACCCCTTTCGCTAAACCTGTTGTTCCTCCCGTGTACTGTAAAAGGGCTAGTTCATCTGCCTTCACTTCCACGTTTATTTCAACTGGTTTTCCTTCTTTGATTAATTTCGTAAAGCGGAGAATTCGTTCGGAATACTCTACTTTCACTTTAGGTATACCTTGTTTCTTTTGAACCAATGGGAAAAGCAAGCCTTTAGGAAAAGGAAGGTAATCAGCAATGCCAGTCACAATAATTAATTCAAGGGGCGTTTGGTCCATAACCTTCTGGACTCTAGGCAGTACAGAATCTAAGCATAAAATTAACTTAGCTTGTGAATCAATCAATTGATGCTGCAACTCACGCTCAACATATAGTGGATTTGTTTGGACAACGATGCCCCCTGCCATTAATACACCGTAGTAACTAATGATGGACTGCGGGGTATTAGGTAACATAATTGCTACGCGATCCCCTTTTTTCAAACCAAGCTTTACTAGTTGATTAGCGAATCGTAAGGATTGATCATACAACTGCTCATACGTCATTGACTTCCCTAGAAAATGAACGGCTTCATGCTCTGGATACTTCTTGGCAGACTCTTTGAAAAAATGTTGTAATGGCACGTTATCGTATTCAAGTGAGGGCTTCACTTCTTTCGGGTAGTGCTCTGTCCATCTTTTTTCAATGCTCTCCATTGTTCTCCTCCTCGTCATTAAGGCTCCTCTCGCAAATTGGTTCTCCTCATCTTCTATTGTATTGTAATCGCTTTCAATTTCCAAATGTTTTTTTCTTTTTTTTACAAACAATTTGACTATCTGCTTTAAAGAAAAAAACCTTGTGCCAAGGCACAAGGTTTTGATCACGCGAATAGAACCAAAAAAACGATTCCTGCTAAAGCAAACAGACCACAACATACATATAAAATCTTGATTAATAATTCCATAAACCACCTCTACGATTTAATACCGGCTGATATAACAAAAGAAAGACCAACAGATAACAAAAGGGATAACAGTCCTACTGCTCGGTTGTCATTAGCAATTTCTTTGTCGACTTTGAATCCCGGCATTAAAAATTCAAAAATAAAATAACTAAACAACAGTAAAGTAAAGCCTACCGCTCCCCATAGAAGCATCGTTAAAAGCGAATCAGATTGCTGGATTGAAGAAGCAAAGATATTCGCTACTCCAAACATCTTGCCACCTGTTGCCATCGCAACAGCGACATTTCCTCGCTTAATTTCTTCCCAGTTATTGTAACTTGTCACCGTTTCGAAGATTGTAAGAAAAACAATGAGCATTAATATGGTGACGCTGTAATTGGCAATTGTTTGTATCCACTCATTCGCCAAAAGAGATTCCATCACATAATTCCTTTCTATTTGAGCTCGACCACGGTATTGCCAAGTCCACCTTCATTTGATCCTCCATCACGAGCAGATTTTATCCTCGGATGGTTCGCTACGTATTGTTTGACCCCTTTTCTTAAAGCGCCAGTGCCTTTACCATGGATGAGTGAAACGTGGTGATATCCAGCTAACAGCGCATCATCAATATATTTCTCTATTTTTCTCATCGCATCTTCATAACGCTCTCCACGTAAATCGAGTTCGGGTTTCACATGGGCTTGATTCCCCCAAATTGTTGTAATCGATTTCGTTGGTTCAGGCGCTTTTTCCACAACCTGCATATCATTCACATTAACTGTCATTTTCATAATTCCTAATTGGACTTGGAATTCGGACTCATTAATTTGTTTAATAACAGAACCTTTTTGGTTAAAACTAATGACCTTCACTTCATCACCAGGTTTAGGTGTCTGCTTCGCTTTTTCTGCAACTCGCTTAACCTGACGTTGCTTTTTATTTAGTAATTTCGGGGCAGCTTCTTCTAAGTGTTTTTTTGCATCAATTAATTTATGCTCTTTCACAGATAAGCCTTGTTTTTGCATATCCCTTAATTCAGATATAATGACATCGGCTTCTTCTTTTGCATCAGCAATTGCTTTGGCAGCTTTACGTTCAGCTTCTTCCATTAATCCGTCTTTAAGTTGGTCAAATTCTTTCACTTTGGCTTCTAATTCGCTTTTTAATACAGCCGCTTCTTTTCGAATTGTTTCCGCTTTACTCCTTTCTTTTTCAGCAGATTTCTGGCTATCTTCGAGCGACGCAATCATTTTCTCGACTTGTGTTGCTTCGCTGTCTATTTGTAATTTAGCTTGTTCAATGACATCCTCTGATAAGCCTAACCTTCTCGATATAGCGAACGCATTACTACGACCAGGTACCCCAACTAATAAACGATAGGTTGGACGCAATGTTTCAACATCAAATTCAACACTCGCATTAAGTGCGCCTTCTCGATTGTATGCATAGCCTTTTAATTCACTGTAGTGAGTGGTTGCTGCTGCAAGCGCTCCCCGCTTATAGACATAATCGAGTATTGATATAGCTAGCGCCGCTCCTTCTGTTGGATCAGTACCAGCTCCTAATTCATCAAATAGAACTAAACTGTTTGCATTCATTTCTTTTAAAATGGAGACAATGTTTTTCATATGAGAAGAGAACGTGCTCAGACTCTGTTCAATCGACTGTTCATCGCCAATGTCAGCAAAGATGTGTTCAAAAACCGCAAGTTCCGTCTCGTCATCAGCTGGTATATGAAGACCGGATTGTGCCATTAACGTTAGCAAGCCAATTGTTTTTAGGGTTACTGTTTTCCCACCTGTATTTGGACCTGTTATAACGAGAGAACGAATTTGTCCACCGATTGAGATATCGCTAGGAACAACTTCATCTACAGGCAATAACGGATGCCGCGCCTGTTTTAAATCTAAATAACCATTTTCATTTAGTTTAGGTTTGATTGCCTTTATTGATCTAGCGTAATAGGCTTTTGCACAGATAAAATCAACTGATGCCAGAGTCTCAACATTTTGGAGCAACGCCTCTGCTTCTTCACCTACTTGATTTGATAGATCAGTTAAAATCCGTTCAATTTCTCGTTTTTCTTTAACCTTCGCTTCTGTGAGTTGGTTGTTTAGCGTAACAATCGAAGCCGGTTCAATAAATAAAGTTGCTCCCGAGGAAGATTGATCGTGAATAATCCCACCAAAGTTGCCCCGGTATTCTTGCTTTACTGGTATGACGTAACGATCACCACGAATCGTAACAATGGCATCAGACAGCATTTTTCTTGTTCCAGAAGAGCGTGTCATTTGTTCAAGCTTTGATTTAACATTTGATTCAAAAGATCGGATCTGCTGACGAACCGTTCTTAACGTCGTGCTTGCGTGATCCAATACATAGCCGTTGTCATCAATACATTGCTTAATTGCTTTTTCAAGTGGAGACAATGGTTCAATGGACGAAGCTAACTCGTATAAATAAGGAACATCAATATGTCCGTCTTCAATTAAATCTTCAAAGAAGTGCTTCACTCGTTTTGCGCCATACAGAGTCGATGCAATCTCCATTAGTTCAGTTGCGGACAAAGCTCCACCTATAGCGGTCCGCTTAATGTGAGGCCGTACATCACTTATTCCTCCCAGAGGAATTTGACCTTTTAGACGAACAACAGTAACGGCTTCTGCTGTTTCATCTTGCATTTTCTGCACGTCTTGCAAGTGTACTGATGGAATTAGTTCATTTATTTTCTGCCTTCCGAGAGAAGAAGCAACATGTTCAAGTAGCTGTTTTTTCATCTTGCTGTATTCTAATACGCGTTGTACATGCTCCATTACAACCCCTCCTTCAATCTATCTTTAACCATTTTTTTAACTTGCTTAAGGTCCATGTATTAATCACATCATTTTGTGATAGCATTGCTTTTCTTGCTTGTCCATATCCATAATCGACGTAAGTTAATGATTCTTTTCTATGTGCATCTGAATTAATTGCTAGCAGTACGCCTTTCTTAGCAGCAAGCTTTAACCATTTTACTTCAAGATCAAGCCGACTTGGACTCGAATTTAATTCAAGCGCTGTATTAGTCATACTTGCCCATTCAATCAATTGTTCGACATCAACATTGTATCCTTCTCTCTTCCCAATCAAGCGCCCAGTTGGGTGGGCAACTAGGTTAACGTTCGGATTATCCATCGCTGCTTTTAGGCGTTTCATAATCGTTGCTTGATCTTGAGAAAAGGATGAATGAATCGAAGCAATAACAAAATCAATCGTTTCAAGAACGTCATCTGGATAGTCGAGCTCACCGTTTGGCAATATATCCATTTCAATTCCGGTTAAAATTCGGAAATCTGTGTTCTGTTGATTTAACTCGCGGATGCGTTCATGCTGCTCTTTCAATCGTTCAATAGAAAGCCCATTAGCCACTCTTAAATATTGGGAATGGTCGGTTATTGCTATATGCGTGTAGTTTCTTGCTTTAGCAGCATCAACCATTTCTTCGATTGAGTTCGCTCCATCACTCCACGTTGTATGCATATGCAAATCTGATTTCGCATCAGTTGCCCATAAACTCTCATCTTGTGTTAAGTACCTGTCAATTTCAGAGCCATCTTCTCTTGCTTCAGGAGGAATATAAGGAAGATTAAAATGTTGATAAAACGCTTCTTCTGAGTTGAATGTACAAATTGAACCATCTTCAATTTTTTCAACTCCATATTCATTAATCTTCTCTCCTTGTTGCTTTGCTATTTGTCTCATTCTAACATTGTGGTCTTTTGAACCCGTAAAATGATGAAGGGCAGTTGCAAATTCCTGTGGTTCAACGATTCGAAAATCGACTGAAATCACATGTTGTTCAAGACTGAGCTCAATTGATACCTTCGTATCTCCCTTGGCGATAATGGATTGAATGCCACTCAAATTCAGTAACTGCTCTTTTACCGCTGCTGCATCATTTGTAGAGATGATATAATCCAAATCTTTAACCGTTTCTCGAAGCCTACGTAAGCTACCCGCTCTTGAAAACTCAGTTATACAGTTAGATTGTTTCAGCTCTTCTTCCAATTGCTCAGCAAACGGAAGCACAGAAGCAATTGGTAACCGACTCGGTTTCGTTTTCCAAGCGTCTAAAGCCTCAATAATTTTTTCTTCAGATTTCTGACCAAAACCTGACATCGCTCTAATCTTCTCAGAACGAGCAGCTTCCAACAGTCCATCTGCGTCTATAATTCCTAATTCTCGGTACAAACGTCCAATTTTCTTGCCACCAAGGCCCGGTAGCGTTAACAATTGAATCAAGTTCGCTGGGATTTCTGCTTTTAACTCCTCCAATAATGGAGCGTAACCTAATTCTTTAAACTCGCGAATAACGACTGCCGTTCCCTGACCGATGCCTGTTAATTTTTTGGGGTCTTCAATTTGATCAAGTGTTCTCTCATCTTGTTCAAGTGCTAATGCTGCTTTTCGATATGCAGCTATTTTAAATGGATTTTCACCTTTAATTTCTAAATAGACGGCAATTTCTTCTAATCCTTGAATGACTTGTTTTTTATCCATCTTTGTCTCTCCTTTAACTCAATCTCTATCATACAGAGTCCAGTGGCGGAAAATCAAATGGAACAGCAGAAAAGCAGCTCGCTATGCGCGAGCTGCCATTAAAAAGATGGGCTTACCCATAATTCGTTCAGCCAATTGGATAAATACGGTGTATGATTAATCATAAATTCAGCAACGACGGAAGATTGCAGCAACGCCTGTACGTCACCGATCGGAATAACGGTTGCAACAAATAAAAGGACAAACAGCAATAAATAAATTTCGACAAACCCCAAAATTCCTCCGAGCAGTTTATTAATTGCGTTTAAAAACGGTAGATGAGAAACAAAATCCAACATCGACCCAATAATATGCAGAATTATCTTTGCACCGAAGAACAACAGCGCAAACGCAATTGCAGAATAATAGACACTCTCCGCATTAAAAGAATCTATAATCATTCCGATTGTTTCATTACTTGAGAAATCAGGATACGGGATATATAAACGAATTGTACTGGCTAAAGGCTCATAATACCTCCAAGCAACAAATATGGCGACAAAGAATCCAACTAAATGAATAAGTTGTAAAACAAAGCCTCTTCGTCTACCAATAAAAAAACCAAAAACCAGTAATAGCAAGATGACTAAACTGACCATTTTATTCTCCTTCACGTTCTCGTTTCATTTTTAAATATTCATCCGCCAGATTTAAAGCTGTTAAAACGGATAATTTAGTTGTATCTAGATATGGATTCTTTTTTTTCAATTCATCCATCTTTTGATTAATATACTTAGCCACTTCTTTTACATGGCTCGGTTCTTCTTCGCTCACAACTTTATAAACCTGTCCTTGAATTCGGACTGTTGTTCTTGATTTGTTATTGTCTTTTTCCACGAGAGAACCCCCAAACCGTTGTGCCGTAGTTAAAACTATGTTTCATCATACCACGTAAAAGTTAATTATGAAACTGTTAAAAAGCGATTACCCCAAAGGGTAACCGCTCCAGTAAAAGAGGTAGAGTACTATGAGCGCAACACTGCGTTAAGCTGCTCCGTTAAAGCCACCAAAACCTTAGTATGAGCGTGCTGCACATCTTCATCTGTCAACGTGCGCTCTGCGTGGCGATACGTTAATGAGAAAGCAACCGATTTCTTTCCTGCTTCCATATGCTCTCCCTCATAAACATCAAATAAGCTGACTGCTGTTAATAATTCTCCACCAGTTGAAACAATTAACTGCTCCAGCGTCGCGACAGAAATATCGTGATCAACAACAAGGGCGATGTCACGAACAATGGCAGGATATCGTGGGACACCTTGATAAAGCTTGTTGTCTTTATTTAGACGTAAAATAGCTTCAATCTGCAAATCAAAAACATATGATTCATTTAACCCAAGCTTTTTTTGTAAACTAGGATGAACTTGACCAATGTAACCCATTGGTTCTTCATCAATAAGGATACGGGCTGAGCGTCCTGGATGAAGACCATCTTGCTCTGTCGCTTCGTATCGAACACGTTTCGACAAACCTAATGCGGCAAAGACCTCTTCAAGAATCCCTTTTAATAAAAAGAAGTCAGCTTGTTTTTTCTCGCCTTGCCACTTATGTTCCAGGTACGTTCCGCTAACGAAAGCAGCAACCCGCTCTTGTTCATGTGGAAGTTCTGTCAAGCTTGTCTCTTCCGTTAGAAAGACAGAGCCCAATTCATAAATAAACAAGTCCTGGTTCTTGTGATTTATATTGTAAGCAGCAATATCATATAAATGAGGAAGTAAACTTGTACGCATCACACTTCTCTCTTCACTCATTGGCTTATCAATCGCAATTGGATGTAGGTCTTTCTGAGCAAACAGAGCAGCTTTTGACTTACTTGTAAGAGAATAAGAAATGACTTCTGATAGACCAGAACTTCTTAAGGAATTCTCTACATTTACTCTCGCCGACTGATAATCCGTGCGCTTCCCTTGTGTTGCTGTTCCAACAGGCAGTGTAGATGGCAAATGATCGTAGCCATAGATTCGTGCCACTTCTTCATACAAATCTTCTTTAATAAGGATATCCTGTCTGCGCGACGGAATTGTCACAACTAGATCCGCTTCTACTTTCTCACATGGAAACTGGAGGCGACCAATAATTCCTGCTACTTCAGAAATACTCAATTCTGTTCCAAGTCGATGATTCATTTCATTTAAATTTAAAGAAATGACGACTTGCTTCGTTGCTCGGTGGTCTTCTTCAGCCACACCTTGCAATACAACACCGCCCGCCAATTCCTGAATTAAGTAAGCTGCTCTTCTAGCTGCTTCATTTACTCGCCATACATTTATCCCTTTTTCAAAACGTGCACTAGAATCACTTCTTAAGCTGCTTTGTTTTGCTGAGAGTCTAACTAAGGTTGGCTGGAATGCTGCCGCTTCAAGCACCACCATTGTTGTATCATTTGTCACTTCTGAATCCAGTCCGCCCATTACACCTGCAAGGGCAACTGGTACCTTACCGTTTGTCACAACCAGCTGTTCAGAGCTTAATTCACGCTGCTCCCCATCTAACGTTGTAAATGCTTCTTTCTCTTTAGCACGACGCACATGAATTTGTTTAGAACCGAGCGCATGATAGTCAAAAGCGTGCAGTGGCTGTCCGTATTCTAGAAGCACATAGTTTGTCACGTCAACCACATTGCTAATTGGGCGAATACCGGCAGCTGTTAACCGATTTTGTAGCCAAACCGGAGACGGTTCTACCTTGATATCCTTAATGACAATCGCTTGGTAATAAGGCGTGTCCTCTCCGTCTTCCACAGAAACAGACAAATGACTCTCAGCGGTTTCCTTAATCTCTCTAACTTTTACCTTGGGCATTTTTACCGGTCGATCATAAAGAGCAGCCAGTTCATAAGCAACTCCAAGCATATGCATACAATCAGATCGATTCGCGGTTAAGTCCAGTTCAAGCACTTCATCATCTAAAGCAAATAGCGCTAAAACGTCATCCCCTGGTTTTACTGTTTCAGTTTGCGGGAAAACATAAATTCCTTCTGCGTATTGCTTCGGCACAAGTTTGTTTTCAATCCCAAGCTCCTGTAAAGAACAAATCATTCCTTGAGAAACCTGCCCACGCAATTTTGCCTTCTTTATTTTCATTCCACCTGGTAAACGGGCGCCCACTTTTGCAACAGCAACAAACTGTCCGCTATCAACATTAGGTGCTCCACAAACGATCTGAACAGGTTCTTCATCGCCAATATCGACTTGACACACATTAAGTTTATCCGCATCTGGATGTTGCTGCTTATCCATTACATAGCCAACGACAACATTCGTGGCTCCTTGGTTACGCTTATGGACAAAATCTATTTCAATTCCACTTCTAGTCATTTTTTCCGCTATTTCGATTGGCTGAATATCAGCTAAATCAATATAGTCTTGAAGCCATTTATAAGAAACCAACATCGGTTTACCCTCCCTTAAAGCGTTTTAAATTGGTTTAAAAAGCGTAGATCATTTGTGTAAAATTGACGGATGTCATCAATATCATATTTAAGCATTGCCAGTCGTTCAACACCCATACCAAATGCAAACCCACTGTACTCTTTTGGATCAAATCCGCTCATCTCAAGCACGCGGGGATGAACCATTCCTGCCCCTAACACTTCAATCCAACCAGATTGTTTACAGACACGGCACCCATTACCAGAACAAATACCACAGGAAACATCAATTTCAACGGATGGCTCTGTAAAAGGGAAGAAGCTTGGCCGCAACCGAATGTTACGTTCTTTACCAAAGAATTGTTTAGCGAATGATTCTAATACGCCTTTTAAGTCACTCATTCGCACATCTTTATCAACATATAGACCTTCTGTCTGCATGAACTGATGCGAGTGCGTTGCATCGTCATCATCTCTTCTAAACACTTTACCAGGTACAATGACTTTTACTGGACCTTTTCCTTGATGTTTTTCCATTGTCCGGGCCTGTACTGGTGAAGTCTGAGTTCTAAGCAATAATTCCTCTGTGATATAAAATGAATCCTGCATATCTCTAGCTGGATGATCTTTTGGTAAATTTAAAGCCTCAAAGTTGTAATAATCGGTTTCAATCTCCGGACCTTCCGCAATTGAAAATCCAAGCCCTAAAAAGATCTCCTCAATTTCACCAACGACCGCGCTTAACGGATGTGTTGTCCCGATTGGAACAGGTCTCCCAGGCAACGTTACGTCGATCGTTTCCATACCCAGCTGGTCTTCAAGTGCTTTTTGTTCAAGCAATACACTTTTTTGGTTAATCGCGTCCTTAATTTCATCCCTGACGACATTTGCCAAGGCACCAATGACCGGTCTTTCTTCAGCAGAAAGCTTTCCCATTCCTCTAAGTACTTCTGTAATGGGTCCTTTTTTTCCTAAATAGGCTACTCGAATGTCTTGTAACTCTTTTTCACTTTGAACATTTTTTACTCTGTTCAAAGCCTCTTCTTTTAACAGATCTAATTGTTCACGCATGCCTTGCCCTCCTTTTAGCTTAGAAAAACAAAAAAAGCCTTCAAATCCCCCTCATAGGAAAGGGACGAAAGCTCGTGGTACCACCCTTAGTTCACAAACGTCACGTACGACGTATTGACTTCGTTCAATATAACGGCTGCTCACCGGGTGCATTTGTTAAAATGCCAGCTCAAGAGTGAATTCTGCTTTCCCTGCCTTAGAAGTGTTTTCAGTCAAGACACTTCCTCCCTTAAAGGTGGTTTAAAGCATACTAGTCTCTATCTTCGCTTTTCATTCGTATTTAATTGCTTCCAATTATAATCAAAATGTTGACTAACTGCAAGTTCACTTTTTTAACGCATACAACAAAATGCCAGTCGCTACAGCTACATTTAAAGACTCTGCTTTGACATTCTGAGGAATGTAAAGATTTCTTGTTGTTCGTTCTAACCATTTCTCTTGAACACCGACACCCTCATTGCCAACGACTAGCGCAAAAGCCTGACTGGTTTTCACTTCAGTATACGGCACAGCATGTTTTAATGCTGTACCGTATACTGGCTTCTTTATTTCAGCAAAAAAATCAAACCAATCATTTAAATCTCCGCGAAAAATCGGAATATGAAACAAGCCACCTTGAGTAGAACGAACAACTTTATCGTTGTATAAATCTGCTGTACCCTCACCTAGAACTATTCCTGAGGCATTCGCTGCAAGTGCTGTTCGAATAATCGTTCCGACATTACCAGGATCTTGTACGCCATCTAACAAAACGAAAATTCCGTCTGCGTTTCTTCTCTCTGGCACGGGGTGTTGTTTACAAATAGCAATAACCTCTTGAGGAGTTTCAGTCATTGCCAATTCTTTGATGACAGCATTCGTTACACTAATCGTTTCCCCTGAAAAAGTAAAGTCCATTTCCTCCGTATATAAAATAGCCTCGATTTCCCAGGATGCATTTAATGCTTCTTCGACGAGGTGTTTTCCTTCAATTAAAAAAGCGTTTGCTTGAGTACGACCTTTTTTTGTATGGAGTTTTTTCCATTTTTTTATCCGTTCATTTTTAATTGATTCAATTTTATTCAAGCTAAAAGCTCCTTTACCTACACATTCCTTACCATTCAAGAATAGCTTGATTTTCACTTATAATCCACATAAAAATAGACATACTAGTATTGATTCATTCATTTTTTAGGAGGTTATGGCATGGGATTTAATTTACGCGGTGCAATCATGTCCAATATTCAGGGATCTAGTCAAGATGAAGTGGAAGCAACCATTCTTGACGCCATAAAAAGTGGTGAAGAAAAGATGCTCCCTGGACTGGGTGTTCTTTTCGAAGTCTATTGGCAAAATGCAAATGAATCTGAGAAAGACCAACTCTGCTCCGATATAAGCAAAGGACTGAGTTAACTGATAAAAAAGCGAGCACTATTATGCTCGCTTTTTCTAATACATATTACGAACGAGCTGAGTCGTTGTTTGCCCTTCATAAATACCCATTAACCATTTTTCAATAATGGACCAATCTAGTTTCCCCGCCGGATTTACACATCTTCTACCTTCTCTAACGCTAACTTTCCGCATGTCTTCAAGCGGGACGTAAGCATCACCTTCCGACAAATAATACTGTCCCTCTTCATAAAATACGAATGATGTATGATCAATAACACGTTCATCTAATAGAGGCTTCTGCTGATCAACCACTTGCCACCCGCCTTCAATAAAACCTGTTCTCGTCACGCATACCAAGAAAGCCGGTTCCGATTGAAAAAACGTTTTCCGAATGGTTTTCTTCTCAAGTTGTTCTTTTGTAAACAAATCATAAAACTGCATATAAAGTGAAGCTTGTCTATCACGCCCCGCATGGCCTCTAATAACCATTGCATACGTATAGCGATTAAGGAGTGGAACATATATTTCAACTACTGCGCCTGGCTTAATATCGTTAAAAGCATCTAAAGGCATTGTTTCAATGGAAACGTTCGACGCAACACGATCACGAAGTTCACGAAAATACATATCACCGTCAAGATCTAAGGCAACCTTTAACACATTACAAAGATCAGCAATTGTTGGCTTTCTCCCTAAATCTTTTTCATAGCTTTCTGCGAAATATTCTAGGAATTGAACGGAAACATCAAGGGCCTCTTCATTTAAGAAGTCTTCTTGTTCTCTCTCATTACTCATTTAATCGTTCCCCTTTCAACCTGCTTGTATACTATTTTTAACCATGCATTCATATCTTAAAAACATAACGGTTGTTAGGAGCATGAAAATGAATCTATTATTTCGCTGGGCCTTTTCTTTCATAGCCATTCTCATTCTATTTTACGGTTTGTACTTCGTATTTACTCATCCCATTGAACAATATGGGTTTCGTGGCTTTCGGTTCTTTTTATTCATATTCATTTTTTGTATCTTTCTGTACGGCATTGATTTAATCCGTAACCAACTTACTTAAAAATTTGCTATTCTTAATCATACGCCTCAGCTCACTTATTTATGCAAAACAGTAATTTGTTAGAAGAAGCAACTGATCTTATAACCAAACAAGATTAAGCATCACAACTAAGCCCAGAGTGCTTACACCGATTAGAATCCATGGTGCAAGCTTCCACTTTCCTGTTTCCGCCTTTGCAATTGAAGTCAAGCTAAATCCGACACTTGCAAATAAAACGAGTAAGGCAATTGACCCTAATGCGTTCGTAATCCAAGATGCAAGCGTTGCTGCATACCCCGTTACTAACAATACAGTAAACACGGTTAGCATCACAGCAGCTATTAGCGTCAATACAAATGACCATTTTCCATAGTGAATCATGTCGTTCTCCTTATCTTGCATTACCGATACGTTAATTCTTTAACCTTATCTGCATCCAAACGCTTAATGATTTCAACTAAAAGTTTTACTGTGTTTTCATAATCATCACGGTGTAAGATACCAGCATTTGTATGGATGTATCGTGTAGCAATCGTAATGGACAGCGCAGGCACACCATCTGCGGTTAAATGAATTGCACCAGAATCTGTCCCTCCACCGGCAATTGAATCATATTGATAAGGTATTCCAGCTTCATCAGCTGTTTTTACAACAAAATCACGTAAATCTTTATGACCAATCATGGATGCATCATATAGAATAATTTGTGGTCCAGCACCTAATGTTCCTTCACCTTTAGTACCTGGTGTGTCTGCACCAATTCCAACATCTACACCAAATCCTATATCTGGCTTAATGGCATGCGCACTTGTTTTTGCACCACGCAAGCCCACTTCTTCTTGCACAGTCCCAACACCATACACTATGTTTGGATGTTGCTCATTTTTGAGTTGTCGCAATACATCAATCGCAATGGCACAACCAATGCGATTATCCCAGGCTTTTGCCATTAGCAATTTTTCATTTTTCATTACGGTAAATTCACAAACAGGAACAATTGCATCCCCAGGCTTCACGCCAAACTCCATCGCTTCTTCCTTAGACGATGCGCCTATATCGATAAACATATCTTTAATATCAACAGGTTTTTTTCGTTGTTCAGGTGTTAAGACATGCGGCGGTTTAGAACCAATTACTCCAGAAAGATTTCCCTCGCTTGTCATTACTGTAACTCGCTGAGCAAGCATCACTTGTCCCCACCAGCCACCGATAGTCTGGAAACGAAGGAACCCTTTATCATCAATGGTTGTAACCATAAAGCCAATCTCATCAAGGTGGCCCGCAATCATAATTTTCGGTCCATCCTCAGCACCTGTTTTTTTCGCAATTAAACTGCCAAGATTATCCGTTTCAACAGAGTCAGCATAAGGTGTTATGTATGAGCGCATGACGTCTCTTGCTTCTTTCTCAAATCCAGATATCCCATTGGCATCTGTTAACGCTTTTAACATCTTGAGTTGCTCATCCAATGTGTGTCACTCCTTCAACTTTATTATTCCCTAGTATATCGAAAATCAGACTATGCAACAAACGTTTAGTAGACAAATACATCGGGAACTTTTATAAATAAGATATGAAACCTTTTTTTCCTATGTAACGTATATAAACAAACTATCATTTAAGAGAGGAGTCCTTTAGATGCTTGTACTAATGTTTCGTTTACTCATAGTTGCGACTTTCATTGTTATTGTGTATAGCATTATTCGGTATACCGTGCATCCGGAAAGGAAACTTGCTAAAGCACATGAAAACAAACAATTTTATTTATTAGATGACGAAAAAAATGTTCGGAAAAATTTCCAACTTACGTATAAAGGAACACTCTTTGAGGGTGAAAAGTATTTAGCATCGACGTCGAAATCCTTTGCTGTTGTGCGAATTTACATGAAAGCCAATAAAGATGACCTTCAAGGATTGCGCCATGAAGATTTTAGATTTATTGAAGAAGAAATTCGTCTACACTACCCAGAAGCGACGGTGGAGTGGAATACACCGATTAAAGAATTTCTTAAGAATTAAGAACACTGATTTTAAAAAAGAGAAGCACGGTCAAACCTAATTGACTGTGCTTCTACTTATGTTTAATTTACATTTTTCAAACCAGTATTCGCAATAACTTTTACTTCCGCATACTTCTTCTCATTGCGTTCTTTTGAAAGCATTGTCCCAACAATACCACCTAGAAACCCGATCGGAACGGATATAATTGCCGGATTCGTTAAATCAATCAATGGCTCACCAGTAATAAAAGCTGTCCCATCTGGTTTAATCACATTCGGACTGACTGCAACAAGAATAAGTGCTGAAAAGAGCCCTGAAAGCATTGCACTAATCGCTCCTGCCGTATTAAATCGCTTCCAATAGATTGTATATACAATCACTGGTAAATTTGCACTAGCAGCGACACAAAAAGCAAGCGCAACTAGAAACGCCACATTCATATTTTGTGCAAACAATGCTAGTACAATTGACAGCGCAGCTACCGTAACAGATGCAATTCGTGCAGCAACAACTTCTTGTTTCCCGGTCGCTTTCCCTTTTTTAATAATTTGTCCATACACATCATGAGCAAACGCAGAAGCACCTGATAAGACTAACCCTGCCACCACTGCTAGAATGGTCGCAAAAGCCACTGCGGCCACAAATGACATAAATAAATCGCCGCCTAAGCGTTCTGCAAGAAGCGGTGCTGCCATATTCCCTGCCGGGTTAGCTGCCATTATGTCTTCTGATCCAACAAAAGCTGCCGCTCCAAAACCTAAGAAAATCGTTAAGAGATAGAAGATACCAACGATCCACGTAGCGGTAACAACTGAACTTCTTGCAGTTTTTGCATCACGTACAGTGAAGAAACGCATCAGAATGTGAGGAAGACCCGCTGTTCCGAGTACCAGCGCTAGCATCAATGAGATCGAGTCGATTGGCGCTCTACCCTGTCCACCAGGATTTAAGAAACCTGGCCCTTCATTCGCACTTACCGTAGAAAACATTTCAAGAATATTAAAGTTAAACTGGAATAAGACCATAACGGAAATAACAACTGTGGCAATCATTAATAGTGCAGCCTTAATAATTTGCACCCAGCTTGTCGCCGTCATTCCACCAAACAGGACATATGTAGTCATCATAACCCCAACTAATAAGACGGCCCATGTATAAGGGATATCAAACAATAACTGAATCAGTGCGCCTGCTCCTACTAATTGGGCAATCATGTAAAAAATAACGATTGTGATTGTGCTTCCCGCTGCCACTCCTCGAACTTTTCGTGCATCGAAACGAGAGTGAATCATATCTGCTAGTGTATATTTCCCTAAATTACGAAGTGGTTCTGCTACGATAAACATAACGACCAAATAAGCAACAAGGTAACCAATGCTATAAAAAAATCCATCAAATCCAAATAAAGCAATTGCTCCAGCTATACCTAAAAACGAGGCAGCTGATAAATAATCCCCAGCAATCGCGAGTCCGTTTTGCCAACCCGTTAAGCCACCGCCTGCCGTATAAAATTCACTCGCTGTTTTCGTTCTTTTTGCAGCAAAGTAAGTAACAACGAGCGTTAACGCAACAATACTAACAAACATTGAGATAACAGCAACATTCATATACCGGTACCTTCTTTCTTGATGTCTTGATTCTCATCAATAACTTCATCAACCAATTTATCAAAGCGATTTGCTTTCTTTACATACATGATGCACAACGTCCATGTCATAATGAATTGGGCAATAGCTAAAACCCAAGCCCAGGTAATCTCGCCAATGACCTTCCCTTCTAAAACGGTCGTATAAACAGCCAATACTGGTAAAGAAAAATAAAAGACCATAAAGAAAATAATAGAAGGAATTAAAAACGCTTTCTTTTCTTTCATCAATCGTTTAAAAGATGGACTTTTCTCAATTTTTTCATGTGGTGTCTCGCTCACTATCCGCTTGCTCATAATAACCTCCTCGATTCGTCTACAGTGAGATTAATAACTTTTATTGTTTTTTGAGTTTTCCTCCTTTTTAGAAAGAATTAATCCAATTCTATGAAAACGCTCTCAATTTGTCAATCTTTATTTATCTATGTGCTTATATTTGCTTTAAACGGAAAGAAAAAAGGTGATTTCAAAAGTTGAAATCACCCTAGGCACTATGGAATTTATAAATACTTTTCTTGTGGTTCATTCGCTTGTTCTTGCTCGTTTTTTGTTCGAACTAAAAATGCAAGAATTGCTAAAAACCCAACTAACAGCAAAACACCTGGTAATGGCAATTGATGAATTAATCCCCCGAAAGCCGTGTAAACAACAGCAGGTGAAGCGTTAATAATAGCGGATTTCTTGACATAATGATGGAAATCCCGTGTTTCTTCTATCACATAAAAAGAAATGACATGAAAATGCATAAATGGCATAACACGTAAAACAAGTAACTGCCATGTATTCATCCGCTCTCGATTGGCAAAAACCTTTTCTTTCAACCGTGCTAATTTTTGATGGAGTTTGGGCATAAGTCCTATAATCCAATAAAAGCTTACGCTCACACCCATTAATCCAATGTAGGAATAAATCGCACCATAAATAGGTCCAAATACGTATCCTCCAGCAACAGTTACCAATAAAACAGGTAGAAAAAGAAGTGGTCTTAACACGTGCAGAAGCACAAATAAGACAGGCGCGTACCATCCAGCAGCTTCAATAACTTCTAAAGCACGGTTAAAAAGCTCATCCATTTATATGGCCTCCTTTATCCTATACTATGCTAGAGCAGTCGGTAGATGAACAACCCTATTACAGTTTGTACAATTATTAAAACAGGTAAACCAATTACAAACAATTGTTTTCTTGTTTTATGACGGAAGAGGTACATGCCAGTATATAGCCCTAAACTCCCACCAATAAACCCAAGCCCCCATAATTTTTTTTCTGGGATACGGCGCGCTTGTTTTTTTGCGTGCGCTTTATCTATGGCCATCGCTATTAAACCTACACTATTGACGAGAATAAAGTAGATCCACATTATTCTTCCCCCGTTTTTTTACAAACAAAAAGCACAGTCAAACGACTGTACTTTTTTTCTTGTCATTAGTTATTTAAACTAGATTTTGCTTGTTCTGCTAATTGAGCAAATGCTTTCTCATCATTAACAGCAAGATCAGCAAGCATTTTACGGTTTACATTAATTTCAGCAAGCTTTAATCCGTGCATTAAACGGCTGTATGACAAACCATTCATACGCGCAGCTGCGTTAATACGTGTAATCCAAAGCTTACGGAAATCACGTTTCTTTTGACGACGATCACGGTATGCATATTGTAAAGACTTCATTACTTGTCCTTGCGCTGATTTAAACAGCGTATGCTTGGAACCGTAATACCCTTTAGCTAGTTTTAAAACCTTTTTACGACGACGACGAGCGACATAACCGCCTTTTACTCTTGGCATCGCAAATCCCTCCTTCTATCTGTCCGAACAGTTTATTTTTTCTTGTATGTGAGCATTTGGTGAATGCGTTTGAAGTCTCCAGAATGTACAATCGCAGCTTTACGAAGCTTACGTTTTTGTTTCTGAGACTTGTTGCGGAACATGTGGCTTGTGTAAGCATGTGCACGCTTTAGCTTGCCAGTTCCTGTTTTCTTGAAACGCTTCGCAGCGCCACGATGAGTTTTCATTTTAGGCATAATGACGTCCTCCTTTAACTAATTCCTGCACTTATTTCTCGGCTTTAGGTGCCATAACGAGAAACATGCTGCGACCTTCCATTTTAGGGCGGGCCTCAATAGTTGCAATATCCTCGCACTCTTTCGCGAGACGTTCAAGTACATCACGCCCAATTTGGGAATGTGTGATTGCACGACCACGAAAGCGAATTGATGCTTTAACCTTATCGCCTTTTTCAAGAAATTTACGAGCATTACGCAATTTCGTATTAAAATCATTATCTTCAATCGTTGGACTTAAACGTACTTCCTTAATTGTAATGACTTTTTGATTTTTGCGTGCTTCCTTTTCTTTCTTCTGCTGCTCATAGCGGTACTTACCGTAATCCATAATACGGCAGACAGGCGGTTTTGCATTTGGTGCCACGCAAACAAGGTCAAGATTTACTTTTTGTGCCATTTCCAGTGCTTCATGCTTTGACTTCACGCCAATTTGATCGCCGTTAGCGCCGACCAGACGTACTTCACGAGCTCGAATCCCTTCATTGACCAACATGTCCTTGCTAATAATGAGCCACCTCCAGTGGATTTTGTGATGCAACTAAAGCAATATCAAACGTCTAAACGCAAAAAATGTGGGCGCATAGCACACCCACATTTAATCAGTAAGTTTAAAAACTGACGATTTCTAACCTGGCAACAAGAGTCGTTCAGGTGAGAAGCGGGTGCTTCTTCTTGCTTTATATGACTAACACAAAGAGTATCTTATCATTAAGTAAAACCTTTGTCAATGATTGTTCTTATTCATAGCGCAATGAATCAACTGGATCAAGCTTCGCTGCTTTATTTGCAGGTAACAACCCAAAAACAATCCCAACAGCTAGAGAGAACAACGCTGCAATCAATATAACGGTAAGCGATAAATTAACTTCAAGCTCAAAACCGTTTCCGATTAAATAAACCATTAGTGCACCTAAAAGAATTCCAATTAGACCACCAAGAACGGTTAAAACAATTGATTCTATTAAAAATTGAAACAGGATCTGGCCTCTTGTAGCACCCATTGATTTACGTATCCCTATTTCTCGTGTTCTTTCTGTAACAGATACTAACATTATATTCATTACACCAATCCCGCCAACGAGTAATGAAATTCCCGCAATGCCTCCAATAATAAGCGTCAGCATTTGCGTAATTGATGTGTCCGCTTCAATAAATTGACTTGCATCATGGCTCTGGTAAGCATCGATTGTCTCATGATTCTCATTCAATGTAAATATGGCCTCACTAACAGCCATCTCCACATCTTGAACCGTCTCAGATTGAATGCTAACTGCCGAAAATCCTTCTCTAAAAAAAATTTGCTTCCATGTTTCATGAGGCATTAAAAGTTGCTCAAAATCATAGCTCAGTATACTTTCAGATGGGGCTAAGACACCAACAATGTCAATTGGATAAGCACCGACTTTAATCGTTTGACCGACAGCCGATTCGTAAGGAAATAAGCTTTCTGCTAACTGACTTGACAGTACGGCCTTACGCGTTCCGGCAATAAAATCAATTGGCTTTAGCAACTCTCCTTCAGCAGCCATATGCCCGTATAAATCTAAGTAGTGTATGTTTATACCATACACTTCTGTTTCATACTGTTCGTCTCCCGCCATGATTGACCGATAATCATATGCAGATGCTTCCACTGCCTGAACGTTTGGTAACTGTTGAATGGCCTCTATGTCCCGCTCGGTAAACTGAGCGCCATACCAAACGCTTGGGTTTTCTTCATAATCTAGTTCAGATGGTTCAAAATAAATTTGGCGGATGTTCTCGACCCCGATAATTTGGGCTTTTAACTTCTGTTCTGCGCCTTGACCAATTGCCACAACAATTATTACGGCCGCAACACCAATAATAATTCCTAACGTTGTTAACAAAGCCCGTGTTTTTTGCGAAGCGATTGAACTGAACGCCATTTTTATGTTTTCAATGATATTCATGCTTATTATCCTTTCCGAACAGCATCAGGAAGCTGTCTCCTCCTGAATTTTCCCATCACGAACATACACTGTACGGTCTGTTTTTGCGGCAATTTCATGCTCATGAGTAATGATTGCAATTGTCGCACCATCCACATTTAGTTCTCGCAGTAATTCCATAATGGATTCACTTGTTTTTGAATCAAGTGCTCCCGTTGGCTCATCCGCTAATACAATCGAAGGTGTATTTACAATCGCTCTAGCGATGGCAACACGCTGTTTTTGACCTCCTGATAATGAAGAGGGTTTATAATGCAACCGATCAACTAAACCTACTCGTTTTAAAGCGGAATATGCTCGCTCCTGTCTTTCCCTTTTATTCATTCCCGCATAGATCAATGGTAGCTCAACGTTTTTCCAAGCCGATAATCGCGGAAGCAAATGAAATTGTTGAAACACAAATCCAATTTTTTCATTACGTATTTTCGCCAGTTGACGATCAGATTGTGATCCTATTGACACCCCATCAAGTAAAAACTGCCCCGTTGTTGGTTTATCTAAGCAACCGATAATGTTCATTAACGTTGATTTACCTGAACCAGACGGCCCCATAATAGACATTAGACTGCCCTTATCTATCGTTAAATCAATTGGCGCGAGGACTTGAGACCATGAGGCACCAATTTGAAACGATTTCGTAACTTGTTGTAATTCAATCATAGTTCGTCTCCGTCGGTATCTTCTAATTCTCCGTCTTCAACCCCATCTTCATATCCATCCTCTTCAAACTCGCCCTCAAATTCTTCCCCGAATCCTTCTTCATAGTCCTCTTCATAATACTCCTCTTCGAATTCTCCACCATAGTCAAATGGCGTTACTTCCATCCCTTCTTCAATCATATCTGAGTAATCTAAAATGACTTGGTCTTCTTCCGTTAAACCACTTACGATCTCGACTGAGTATTCGGTAGTGAAGCCAAACTCCACATCTCTGCGTACAGCGATTCCCTCTTCATACACAAGGACATATGTGGACATCTCATCGTATTTAATCGCTTCCATGGCAATCGCTAATCCTTCTTGTTGATTTGTCATTATCTCTGCATAGACTTGGTAACCTGGTCTTAAACGCTCTGTCTCACCTTCTGTGATCAAGATTGTTACAGGGTACTGTGATCCTGAAGAGTCTCCATACCAATCATCGCTTTCTGAAGGGAAATAAGATACGTCAATGACTTCTCCGACCCAATACTCATCGTCAATAGTATCCGACTGAATAGTTACTGGATGGCCAAGCTCTACTTCAAGAGATTGCTTTTCAGAAATGTTTCCAGTAATCGTAAACTGAGTCGTATCCGCAATTTCCATTAACGGCAGTGCATTTCCATATGGGTCCGTTCCTTCCCCTTGTTTGCTCAGCGTTAATACTTTTCCATCAATTGTGCTTTTAATCGTTAGCTGCTCTTTCTTCTCTTTCGCACCTTCGAGTTCATTTTGTAGCCTTGATAGAGCGTAATTTTCTTCTTTCTTTGAGTCTGCTAATTCCAATAGTTCGTTGTCTAGTTCTTTAACCGTCGTTAATGGCTCTACTTCTATTTTTTCACCCGTCAATTCATCTGTAATAAAAGTAGGTCTCACATCGGGCCCACTTTTACGTCTCGACACCTCATTTTCACTTGTTGTTAACCTAGAGATTGCCGCCTGACTACGGTCTATTTGTAATTGAATGTCTTGAATCTCATAGTCAATATCTACTGTGGAATATTGGATCAGAGGTGTACCTACCTCAACTTCAGAACCTAATTCAACTAATACCGTATAGTCACCAGCTTCTGCTATTTCAGAAATGACTTGTTTATTCACTAATTCAAGTGATCCCGGAACCATTACAACGGAACTTAAATCCTCATACATAGGATTGATAATATCAACCATATTTCCTTCAAGTTCGCTAGATGATCCCTGATGGCCATTTGTTATTCCGTAAACAGTAAACGTCGTAACTGAAGCTAAAACCACAGCTGCAATGATTGATTTTTTTACTATACTCATCTAACCACACCCTCTACTAGTTGAATCACAAACACAACAGCAAACATACCTGTTCCAATTGCAAATGCCGGAAAACGATTAAAATCAGCAACCTTTATCAGACCTACAACGACAAGAATAATAAAAGCGAGCGTTGAAATTTCTAAACTTGATAAGAGAGGATAAAACAGGTTTTCTTGAGGGACAAATACAGAAGGAGCCGTATAGATATACCCATAGGTTCCATTGATTGCATTGATGGTCATTAAATATAAAAACCCAATCGCTACGGGTAGCATTGTAAATACTGTAAGTGAGTAAAGTTTGCCATACGTAACTTTATTAGACTGCATTCGAGCAAATGCGAGGAATAAAAGAGCAATTAATGGAGGTGCTGCAGCGAAAATAGCTAAGACACTTCCCCAAACAAGGGCGCCACTTAAAAATTGGTCAAGGTTGAAACTTCCCAAAGGTAAAGGCTCTTCGTAGTAAAATTCATCCATATACATGCCATCTTCTATGTACATGTCTGTTCCAGCTTGAGGAATGAGACCTCCTTGTCCAACTAAAACGGGTATTAATAACCCAATTAAGGCAATACCAAGTATGAGAAACATCGGCCCTAATGCAACAGGTTCTCTTCTTAAGCGTTCGAATTGTTTAACTGGGCTAAACAGAAATAAGAAAATATTTGGTTTTTTCGAAAAACTGAATTCCTCCTGGTAATTCTGCACTTCCTTTAGTTGTTCCATTTGACGCGCTCCTCTTTAATAGTTGTTTTTCTCTTTATTATACTTGTTCATTTTCAAAAAACTAGTGATTTTAGAAAAACTTTAGAATCTTTTTTCCTTTTTATCCCACACTTTCTCGACAATAGTGATCATCAATCATAAGAATTGAAATCAAATAGTCCATTCACTAAACGAGTAACTGCTCCAAAGTGAAACATCGCTACTTAACTAATTTCTAAAGCGATCGCTTCAAACAAGAAAAAAAGCTGTGCCCTGAGGTCTACTTGATAACCTTAGGGCACAGCTTTAACATTTTTAATTTAAAATAACTTTTTCCGTTATTAGTATGCTTTTATTGACAGACTGAACGATCGGACAATTTTTTGTCGCGAGCTCCAGTGCTTTTTCCAGTTTTTCAATCGCTACTGAAGCACCTTTCACATAAAACGTTAAATGCACTTCAGTTACTTCGTTTACGTTTGCTTCATTACGAACTACTTCAGCTTCAATATCAATCGTCGTATAATCAATTCGTTTTTTTACAAGGATCTTGCGATAAACCCCACCGCTGCAAACGGCTATCGATGAAACAAGTAATTGATAAGGTCTAAAACCAGCTGTTTCATCTCCACTAATATCTAATTCTCCATATGGTAAATCAATCGAGTAACCTTTTTCTTTCATTTTATACGTTAACACATTTATTCCTCCATGCTTTTAACTTCCTACTACTAGTATAACGTACATTAACCAATTATTATAGACTGTTTTTTCAATTTATTCTTTCATATACTCATTAAAGAGGATGGTGATTCAATGGTAGGTTTATCAAACAATGAGGTTCGCCTTATAAAACCAAGTTCTGATTGGCTCGAGCAGTACAACATGGAGAAAATCACATTACTTAATACGCTCCACCCTTTTAACGTACAAATTGAGCATATCGGCTCAACTGCTTTAGGAACGATTGAATCAAAACCGCTAATTGATATTCTTATTGGTTTCAACCGGCTTGAAGACATCGAACAACTTCCTTGGCCAGAGCTCCGACAAAAAGACTATTATCTATTAAAAGTTGCTATTAAAAGTAAAAAAGTAATGGCTAAGTTTTCAAACATTGAGACACAAACAAAGAGCGTTGTTGTCCATATGGTCGAAAAGAATTCTGATTGGTGGCATGAACATCTTTTCTTTCGTGACTACTTGCGCTCCACACCTTCAGCACTTTGTGAATACGAGGCATTAAAGATAAGACTAGCCTCTCAATTTCCAGATGATCAAGCTTCCTATACCGATGGTAAACAAGCGTTTGTAAACCACATTTTAAAGAAGAGGAAGTGATTCACATGCGACAATGGCGTGTACAAACCAAACAAGTGACGCATTATTCATCAGATTTTACTGCCTCCGCCTTAGCATTAACCCAATCTGCCGCTCAAATACAAGTTGTCCATCTGCATTTAGGTAAGAAAATAGGTTTGCATCAAACAAGTATTGCTCAACGTCTTTATTGCATATCTGGAAAAGTAAGGCTCACGACAGACACGATTCATTCACTATTAAACGAAGGCGAGATCGTCGAATGGGAAAAAGGGGAATGGCATGAAACAGAGGCCATTCTCCCTTCTATATTAATGATTGTGGAAACAGAACGATTCGCTTAAGCGTTATTTCTTTGCTTCTACACTTACTTGTTCAATAAATTGTTGCAGGGGCCGAGACTCAGAATTATTTTCGCCGTACTTACGGATGTTTACTGCTCCTGCCTCTACTTCTTTGTCTCCTAGAACAAGCATGTAAGGGATTTTCTGCATTTGTAACTCTCTAATTTTATAACCAAGTTTTTCGTCTCGATCATCAATTTCAACTCGAACACCTTCACGCTGCAGCTGTTCTTTTACACGGTTGGCATACTCGAGATGTGCTTCATTTGAAACTGGAATAACCTGCACTTGTACGGGTGAGAGCCACGTTGGTAGGGCTCCTTTATATTCTTCAAGTAAGAACGCTACAAATCGTTCCATTGTAGAAACAACTCCGCGATGCACCACGACTGGTCGATGTTGCTTCCCATCTTCTCCTACATAGGTCAGGTCAAATCGCTCCGGAAGTAGAAAATCGAGCTGAACCGTTGACAATGTCTCTTCTTTGCCTAGAGCTGTTTTGACTTGAACATCTAGTTTCGGGCCGTAAAATGCCGCTTCACCAATGGCTTCATAATAATCAGCACCTAGCGTATCCATCGCGTCTTTTAGCATTGCTTGCGCTTTTTCCCACATCGCATCGTCATCAAAATACTTTTCTTTGTCTTCTGGATCACGATAAGAAAGACGGAAAGAATAGTTTTCTAAGCCAAAATCTTTATACACCTCTTGAACAAGATGAACAACTCGAACAAATTCATCTTTTATCTGGTCGGGGCGGCAAAAGATATGAGCATCGTTTAGCGTCATCCCTCTTACACGTTGCAGACCTGATACAGCTCCTGACATTTCATAGCGGTGCATCATGCCAAGTTCCGCAATTCTTAATGGGAGCTGACGGTAGCTTCTCATATCTTGTTTGTATACCATCATATGGTGCGGACAGTTCATCGGTCTTAGCACAAGCGTTTCGTTATCCATCTCCATTGGCGGAAACATATCGTCTTGATAATGCTCCCAGTGACCAGATGTTTTATAAAGTTCAGAAGAACCTAAGATTGGTGTATACACATGTTGATAACCTAATCGTTCTTCTTTATCAACGATATACCGTTCAATAATGCGTCTAATCGTCGCACCTTTTGGAAGCCACATCGGCAAGCCTTGTCCAACTTTTTGCGAAAGGGCAAAGATACCTAGCTCTTTCCCTAATTTGCGGTGGTCTCTTTCTTTTGCCTCTTCCAATAAACGCAAATATTCTTTTACATCTTCTTTCTTAAAGAACGCCGTACCGTAAATACGTTGAAGCATCTTATTCTTAGAATCACCTCGCCAGTATGCACCGGCTGTTGATAACAATTTAAATTCTTTTATTTTATTTGTTGAAGGAACATGCACACCGCGACATAAATCGAAAAAATCACCTTGTCTATAAATTGTTACCGTTTCATCAGCAGGAATTGCTTCAATAAGTTCCAATTTATAAGGATCTTCAATTGCCTTGAATTGAGTAATCGCTTCATCGCGACTAACTTCTTCGCGCACAATCTCAAGATTTTCAGAAATAATTTTCTTCATTTCTTTTTCTATTTTTGGTAGATCTTCAGCTGTGATCGACTCTTCTGAATCAATATCATAATAAAAACCATCTTCAATAACAGGTCCAACACCCAGCTTTGCATTAGGAAATAACCGCCGCACTGCTTGTGCCATTAAGTGCGCTGTACTATGGCGCATTACTTCTAATCCATCTTCCGTGTCAGGCATAACGATTTCCAGACTGCCACTCTTAGGTAATGCTGTTTTAAGGTCATACAAAACACCATTTACTTTTCCGGCTAAGGCTTTCTTCTTTAGTCCCGGGCTGATCGATGCTGCAATGTCTTCCGTTGAAGTTCCTTGAGGGAATGTCTTAACCGCTCCATCAGGAAACGTAAAAGTAAGTAATTGATCCATACCAAACTCTCCTTTTGTAAATAAAATAAAAAACACTCATCCCTTAAGCAAGGGACGAGTGTGGTTTCGTGGTTCCACCCTAATTCAAATTAACTCTACTTACAGATAACGGTTGCGGGCCGGCTTTGGATACTTCAGTTCCCCAAAGCAGTTCAAAGGGGGTCTCGTTTCATCTACATTTAGGAGCTCTCAGCCATCGACTCCATTCTCTTTAAAACGTTACGATGAACGCACTGTCCTTCTCAACACTTTTACATTGCCATTATACAAAAACGAACAGTAGATATGCAAGTCAAATTATTCATTTTTACTTTGCTGCAAAGGAAAAATGCGCATTCTTTCTTGAAAAATAGCTTGAATCGCTAAAATAACGTTATGATCCGGTTCGTTGCTAAAAACATGCACCTCATTCGGTAACATATTGACCAATGGACTAACGATAAGTTCCGACATATCCTGCTGCGTTTGAAAGTGGGGTTCCAACTTTAAATAGTAGTCTAGTTCATCAGGAGTCATTTTACGAAAATGATCATCGTAAAACGTAAACAAATCATCATGTACGATGTGAACGAGGTGTCTTTGAACAGGTGTAAATTGAACATAATACCTCACAGTTTCAATCATTGTTTGGTAATCCTGTTCCATTAGATACTCATCTAGGGCCATCTCCATACAATCAATTAGCAACTCACCATACTCTTTTAACCGAAATGTTAGAAAGGGCTCATAGTAAAACGTAACGTTTGGATCAAGATGACGCGCAAAAACGTCATATAAAAACGCGCGCCTTTCTTTAAACACTTCTGTTACAGCAGTTGTCTGTCGATCTCCCTTTAAAATCGCTTGTGCAATAGAGACAACATGTGCAGCTTCTTCATCATCTGATAAATAAAACAACTCTTCCGCTAGCTTCATCAGCCACTTATCTTCCTTCGTTTCAATTACATAATTTGCAAAAAGTGAAGCAAGAAATGGGTGGAACGACTCATAGAAATCAACATCTTTGTTTTCGTATTTTACCGTTATGCATTGATTGTTGCTATTTTCAACTAATCCACCTAAACCAAGCGGGTTAAATGTATTCATGTAGGCTGTTAATTTTTCAAAGAAATGTGCACATGTTTTCCGCTCCTCAAAATGAATGGCAATCACTCGTGACTCCCCCTAACATATCAAACACCTCATCAAAACCTCTATGGAAGCCAGACAGGCTTACTTTCAATTTATGTTGCAATTAAAAAAACATGCCTTTCAAAAAAAATAAGCCTAGCTCAGTGAGCTAGGCTTATGATTTAATTTTGCATAACAAAATCTTTTTCTACAATTGTATCGCCTTCAAACGTGCGCAATACATCGTACTTGGTATTGCGCTGTGCTGGTATTTTTCCAGCTTCTCTAATTAATTTGAGCGTTAAATTGGAGTTTACTTTATGTGTTGTATTTGCTGCGGATACAACATTTTCTTCCATCATTGTGCTACCAAAATCATTACAGCCATAGTGAAGTGACTGCTTACCAACTTCAGGACCCATTGTTACCCATGATGATTGGAAATTAGCAATATTATCCAAGAAAATACGCGATATGGCTACATTTTTCAAATAATCTTCTGGCGTTAATTTCTTAAGACGCTTTAGCCCAGTATTTTCTGGCTGCAATAACCAAGATATAAATGCCGTAAAGCACTGTGTTTCATCCTGGGCATCACGTACACGTTGAAGATGCTCAGCTCTTTCTTCAAATGATTCTCCAAATCCAATAACCATCGTCGCCGAGCCAAACATTCCAACTTTTTTCGCTGCCTTCATCGCGTCAATCCATTGATCCGCAGTAACTTTTAAGCGGCTGACTCTCATCCGCGTTGCCTCAGTTAAGATTTCAGCACCACCACCAGGCATACTGTCTAGTCCAGCTTCGTGTAGCTCTCTTAAAACATCTTCAATCGACATATCCATCACTTCAGCAATTTTCCAAATTTCAGCTGGCGAAAATGAATGCATCCAAATAGACGGAAAGCGTTGTTTAATTGACTTCAATAAGTCTGTGTAATAATCAAGTTTTAAATGTGGGTTTGTTCCTCCTTGCATGAGGATTTCCGTTCCCCCCACATCTTCCGTCTCTTTAATCTTTTGAAAAATAACGTCATCTTCAAGCACGTAACCATCTTTATGATTCGGTGGTCGATAAAAAGCACAAAACGAACAATACGTATCACAGAAATTTGTGTAGTTCACGTTACGTCCAATGACAAAAGTAGTTATTGGCTCTGGGTGCCACTTTTTCATAATTGTATCAGCAGCTTTCCCTAGCTTTTCTAGGTCATCACTTTCATAAAGTTTTACTGCGTCTGACATGGAAATGCGCTCACCATTAACGGCTCGTTCTAATATGGCATCAACGCTCATTTATTTTACCTCCAAGCACGGAATAATCTAGTAATCTCTTTTATCGTATCATAGTTAAATTTAAACTTCCAATATTGAATGAAGACAACAAATAACTCGACCTTTGAAATATATCCAAAAGCCGAGTCGCATATTCTACAACATCCTATTTATCCCCGTCTATTTTCTCCGCCGACCTCAACAAACGTCGTATAGTGTTTAATTCGCTCCATTATCCGTTTGGCCTTTAGTTGCTCCGTTCCACCTTTATCTGAATAAGCTAATTGCAATTCTAACTCTTCATAGTCATAGTTCGATGTAAATAAAGTTGGCAGCTTTTCAGACATTCGATACTGTAAGATCGGTCCGAGAATTTCATCTCGGGTCCATGCTGTTGTCGTTTCAGCCCCTATATCATCAAGCATTAAAACAGGCGCTTTACGAACCGTTTCAAGCTTTTCTTGAAAACTACCGTCTCCAATCGATTGTTTCATTTCCCTAAAAAAGTCAGGTGTATAAATCATGTAGCTTTGTATGCTCAAATCTTTAAGTTCGTTGGCTATTGCTCCTAATAAGTAGGATTTACCGACACCAAACTTTCCATATAAATACAGACCAAGACCATCTTCTCCCGGATTGGCTGCAACTGCAAAACGAACTGCCGATGAAATGGCTTTCGCACGATCATCATTTTGATCCATCACATCAAACGTCGCTTCCAGAATATCTTTAGGTATATACAACGACTGAATTAGCTGCTGCTGTTCTAAGCGTTCGTCAGCATCAAGCTTTAAAGGACAGCGAGTATAGGAAACATCTAAGCTGCCACGTTCTGCGTAAAGAACAGGTCGATACCCTTGCATCATATTTGGACAATTCTCTAACCCTGGACAAGCTTCACAGTTCTCTCGCTCTTTTTTAAACTCGTACATTTTGCTTAGTCCACGGTCAATCATGCTCGTGGTCACTTCCGTGTGCTCACTTAAAAACGTTTGAATCGGTTTAGACTGTAATAAGCGGTCTTTTTGTTCTTGAATTCGTTTTTGCAAACGATCATCGCTATCAAAAGAACCTAGCGCATTTTTTATAGAATCCATTACTCTCCTCCTTTCTTAGCTCTACGACGGTTTCGTTCCTCCATTAAACTCGCTATTTCCTGTTGAGCTGCTAAAACATCATTTTCTTTTACTCGATCTTTCTTTTTTTGTTCGGAAGGGGTTTGTCCATTCTGCTCTTGAACAAGCCATTTCGGTAATTTGTCTTGCCTTGTATTACGTTTACCTGTTTGTTTCGTTTTCACTTCAGCTTGCTTCTGCTTTTCTTCTTTTATCAGTTGCATCGCTGCAGGGACAGTTTTTATTTTTTTACGTTTCCAGTGAGCGGCTATTTTTAACATAAGTGCTCTGGAAATTTTCATATCGTTTCGAAATAAGATCGAATCAATCATAACATTTACTACACCAGGATTGAGTAAATAGTCTAAAATAAGTTCTTCAATAATTTTTAAATCAGAAGGAGCTACTACTGCTCCTTCCTGTCTCATTTCAAGTAATGAAGCTGGAGATGTTTCCTCATAGAAAGCAACGACACGCTCTTCTTCTGTTTGAGGCTCACCTTTGACCGTTCTTTCTCTTACAGGCTGCGTTTGATAGCCAAGGGCTGGTGCTTGCGTACTCGTTTCTAACTTGTACCAAGCTTGTACCGTCTCACGTAATTTGTGAGCCGTTAAAGAATGATCAAAAGTCGCCCTCTCTACTAAGTTTGCCATTGGAAGAGGTTCGATTTGATAGACAAACGCTAATTTCTTAATTAATTCTTTCATTTCATCCGTTAAAAGGTCGTTTGGGACGATAAAACTAGATAGCGACTGCATCATTAACTCAATGTCAAAGCCCTTTATCTTTAAACCAGTCTTTTCTTTCCCAATCAGTTCGTATTCATCAGAACCGTTAAACACTGTATCCCCATGTCCCATCAGTTTCGGTTGCATTTCAGAATGGGTTAACGAAGTAAATACATCTGAAAAAGACTGCGTTAGCTCCTCAAAATCTGAATAATCCATTCGTTGAACGAGAAAACGGTCTTTTACAATGCGATAGCCTTGTTTTCCTAACCGATTATAAAGGAAGACACTTAACACATCATCTTGAAAAAAAACATTCGGCTTCATTGGGGGCTGCAACTCATAAACAAATAAACGGTCTTGCTCTGTTTTCTTTTGATACGTTTTTAATAAATCAATCGCCTCGAGTTTTTTTCTTGCCTCTAAAAGTTCAGCGATATCTTGACCAGTCATCAAGCTTAAGTGCTGATGTGTATGTGTTTCCCCGTGGTAATCACCATAAGGAAGCTGCATGACAAGACTTTTATACAATGCGATCGCATGAACCCCAATTAATGGTTGATACAATAATGTCAGTACTTGAAAATCTAAATCAGTAATTAAATCAGCCAAACGGACAGAAAATGAATCAACCGGCAATAGTTCTTTCCAATGCCACGACATGGTAGGACCCTCCTTTCGTTAAAAAAGAGCTTAAGCGCCTAGCGCTTTAGCTCCACTAATTTTTGTTCATAAGGTCCGTTAACTCTTTAATGAAAACATTAATATCTTTAAACTGTCTGTATACAGAGGCAAATCGTACATACGCCACGTCGTCAACGTGAGCTAACCGCTCCATGACAAGCTCTCCTACTTCTTGGCTACGTACTTCCTTTTCACCGTCATTACGTAACGTTCTCTCAACTTGAAAAACAATCTCTTCAAGTGTTTCAATCGCTACGGGCCTTTTCTCACATGCACGAACAAGACCACGCAACATTTTTTCTTTACTAAACTCTTCACGCATCCCATCTTTTTTAACAATTAAAAGAGGTGTTTCTTCAACTGTTTCAAAGGTTGTAAAGCGCTGCATGCATTCTTCGCATTCTCTTCTGCGTTTGATTGAACGACTCTCGTCACTTGGTCTTGAGTCTAATACTCTTGTTCCGTTGTGGTGACATTTGGGACATCGCATTTCATCATCTCCATTTGTGACCATGCACACATTTGTATTCACTATCATAGTAAAAAAACATTTTTAGCGCAAGTAAAGGATTCATTAAAGCAACTGACTTCCTAGTGCAGAACCTACATAAGGCAATTGTCCATCTAGCTGCTTGTATAAAGAAATCGTTAGCTTGCGACTATGTCCGAAATCACTTGGAAGCGCTGTTTCTGTTGCACATGAAAAATCTATGGCTGTTCTGTATGGTTTAACCGTTATAACAGAGACAACGAGTAATATTTTTTTGCCGGATTTGGATTGAGCGACAATTTCACCACGATCCTCTTCGCTTCGTTTAATGACAAATCCTTCTTTTGTTACCAACTCTTCCACAGCTCGCATTGCTTTATCTTTTGTTGTTTTATAGTAATGAGTTTGTAATTCTTTATTTGGATGTTCTTCCCCTGTTTCCGTTCTTGTACTGAAAACCCGATTAAATGTGTCACGAATCCCCACGCTCTTTTCAACTCCCTATCAACGCTTTTCCAATATCATATCATATCTTCGGCCCTGCTACAGCGTTGTTTACAAACAAAAAAGCGCCTAATAGGCGCTTTTTATTTATTTAACGAGCTCCGTGGCTCATCTCTACTCGTTTGTCGACTTTAATAGGACCCATCCCTCTAGGTAACTCAAGCACTTCACTCGTTTGTGCATTCAGTTCTTGCGCGATGAAGTTCGCCGCAACATTTGGGTCTATAATCGGTCCGCACGTATAAACATCAATACTTGCGTAACCATGCTCAGGGAAACTGTGAATAGTCAAATGTGATTCAGAAATAATAACTACTCCACTTACACCTTGAGGAGCAAACTTATGAAAGGCTACCTCTCTTACTTCAGCTCCTGCTTTTAATGCAGCATTAACAAACACTTGTTCAATAAATTCCATGTTATTCAATTTCTCTGTGTCACAACCCCATAGTTCGGAAATAACGTGACGACCCATTGTATCCATATATAATCCCCCTTTTTCGTAATTCGCCATGCAAAGAACCGCATGTAGGATTGCCTTCGTACAGGGGGGAAAGTTAGTCCAAAGAGGTCCTAACCCATGCTGCAAGAAAAACGAATCCCGTTTTTAAACGAACTCACGGGATTCAGTATACTTGTTTTATATAATGAATGCAACTGGTTTCTTACAATTTAAGAAGCGGAATGAATTTCTTTTTTCGCCGTCATTCTTTCTGCAACATAATTCATTAAATCAACTACTCGACAAGAATAGCCCCACTCATTGTCATACCAAGCGAGTACTTTGATTTGTCTATTATTTAAAACGGCCGTTGATTGACCATCAATAACAGCCGATTGTTCTTCTCCATTAAAATCAATTGATACTAACGGTTCACTCGTATAGCCTAAAATTCCTTTTAATGTATGGTTAGCTGCGTTGACAAATGCACGATTTACTTCTTCAACGCTAACATCTGTTTTAACTTGAACAACTAGATCAACTAACGAAACATTTGGTGTAGGTACCCGTAACGCCATTCCTGTTAATTTCCCTTCAAGTTGAGGTAAAACTTTGGATATCGCAGTTGCCGCTCCTGTTGATGTCGGAATAATTGATTGACCACATGCTCTTGCTCTTCGCAAATCTTTATGAGGATTATCTATATTCTTCTGATCGTTCGTATAGGAATGAACCGTTGTCATCATTCCACTCTCAATGCCAAACGTTTCATCCAACACTTTCACAACAGGCGCCAGACAGTTTGTTGTGCATGATGCATTTGATAATATAGCATCATCTTCTTTGTAATCGCTTTCGTTTACACCCATAACAATTGTTGCATCTTCACCTTTTGCAGGTGCTGTAATAATCAATTTTTTAGCACCAGCTTCAATGTGGTAGCTTGCCGTTTCTCTTGTTTTAAATTTCCCTGTTGCTTCTATAACGATATCGACCCCTAGTGAGTTCCATGGTAAGTTTCTAGGATCACGCTCCGCGAGTAGAATAATCTCTTTTCCATTGACGTATAAATTCCCATCTTTCGCATAAACATCTGCCATAAAAGGACCGTGTACAGAATCATATTTTATTAAATGCGCTAATGTTTCTGCTGGATAAGACGCATTTATCGCAGTAATATCGGCTTTTCCTTCTAGGAACGCTTTTCTAAACACCATTCTTCCAATTCTTCCAAATCCATTAATAGCCATCTTCGCTTTCATTGATTTCATCCCCTTGGCCTGAAATATGACATCATTTTTATTGTTATTCTATGAAATAGTATAACATAAATACACTATTTCGAGTGAATTAATTTTTTTTGTACAAAAAAAACCGCTTCCTTTAGGAAACGGTATAACGTATTGCCTCATCAACTTGCCGATATGTTTCTTCTTTAGACTCGCGATTATCAATTACAATAGTTGCAAATGCTTTTTTTTGTTCAAGTGATTGTTGTGCGCTGATCCGTTGTAAGGCTTCTTCCTCGCTTGATTGATCCCTTGTAATAAGCCGATTCAATTGTGTTGGTTGGTCAACATAAACAACCCACGTTTGATCGACCAAATACTCTAATTTATTTTCAATAAGCAGGGGGATATCAAGAAAAATCACCTTATGCCCATTTTGTTCATATTCATCAGCTTCACGCTTCATCTCAGAACGAACAAAGGGATGAACAATTTTATTCAGCTGTTCTCGTTTGGTCTGATCGCTAAAAATAACAGATCCTAGCTTTTTCCGATCTAACTGACCGCTTTCATCAATCATTCCCTGACCAAAAACGGCTTTTATTTGGTCGAGAGCTGGACTTGCTGGCTCTACAACGCGTTTAGCGATTATATCGGCATCCACAACTGGATACCCCTTGTCTTTCAAATAGCTAGATACAAGTGATTTACCACTTGCAATTCCCCCTGTTAATCCAATCCGCATAATTCACACCTCAACTCATGTTACAACTTCACTATTCCTATAACAATTAAAAGAAGACCTGGAATAAATGCCATACGCTTTATCCACATCACATGCGCAAGCCGATTGCCACCGATCATCCCAAGGGATACAAACAGAGCACTTAACAAACTGACAGATAGTGCTAAACCGAGTGGAGAAAAGCCCATTAAAGCAGCCGCAATTCCCGCTCCAAATGCATCGAGGGATAAAGCTAAGCCAAGCAACAGAGCTTCTTTTCCTTTTACAGTTCCTGATGAATCGATATCAGCCGTCTCCGGGTCACGTAAAATATGGATAACAAACCCAAACATACGAATGGTATAATCGATGTCTTTCCGAGCTGGCTTTTCAATCGTTTCTTTTTTTGGACGATACGTTTCGATTAATGCCCAACCGCCAATTCCAATTAAAACTACGGCTCCAATTGCTTCTGCCACTTCTGGAGATAACCAAGTTGCAATAGTTGTTCCTACACTCATTGCCACAATTATCGATACTCCAGAGCAAAGAGCAATGAATAAGAGGGATCCTAGTGGAATTTTTATTTTCCGCATACCATACGTCAATCCCACGCCAAAGCTATCCAGACTCAAAGCTACTGCAAGTAATAATAATGCTGACATGATATCCACTCCTGCCTAATTCAATAGATGGAATTAGTATATGGAGTGGACGTCTTCAACGTTAATGTTGGCAATTTGAACAGAAATGAGTACCGCGGCCTCCAAGAACTTTTTTCTCAATTGGATTTCCACAAACTGTACACGGTTCTCCTTTTTTTCCGTACACATTTAATCGTTGCTGAAACATCCCCATTTCACCTTGGCCGTTTACATATGATTTAATTGAGCTTCCTCCAGCATCTACCGCCTCTTGTAACGTTGATTTAATCTCTACAAATAGCAATGCCATTTCCTCGGATGTTAAAGAGGAAGCAGTGCGTTCAGGAAGGATTCTTGCACGAAACAACGCTTCATCCACATAAATGTTTCCAAGACCTACGACTGTTTTTTGATCAAGTAAGGCGGTTTTTATCGCTCGATTCGATTCGATGTATGCTTTTTCTAATACTTCGACTGTAAATTCCTCTGAGAAAGGTTCGACCCCTAACTGAGCAAGGGGCATGACAAGCTCTTCCTGCCCTTTCTCAAACACATGCATTGTGCCAAATTTACGAACATCTGCATAACGCAATTCAGTTTTGTCCGTAAAATAAAATGTTATATGAGTGTGTTTAGCTACTTCATCGTTCTGATTAAATAAACCGTAGCGACCTTCCATTCGCAAATGAGACACTAAAACGACATCTGTTAAAACAAACAAGAGAAATTTTCCACGACGTTTAATTTCCAAAATCGTCTGACCAACGAGCTGCTCACTAAATTGTTTCACATCGTCTGGTTCTTTAACCATATTAGGCCAGCCAACTTTAACATCTTTAATTGTTTTGTTCACAACCAACTGCATTAATGTCCGTCGAACTGTCTCTACTTCAGGTAATTCTGGCATGCTCTTTCCCCTTTTTTATTTTGCGTCATACCATGAAGCACCACTCGATACATCTACTTTTAGTGGTACATCGAGCGGTAATGCTTGCTCCATAACTTGTGTAACTAGCTTCATTAATTCATCTTTATCTTTTTCATCGACTTCAAAGATCAATTCATCGTGCACTTGTAAAAGCATGGTTGCCGTTAAAGTTGTTTTTTCAAGCTCTGCACTCATATCAACCATTGCCCGCTTAATAATATCAGCTGCCGTTCCTTGAATTGGTGTATTCATTGCCGTCCGCTCAGCAAAGCTACGCATATTAAAATTACGGCTTGTTAACTCTGGCAAATAGCGTCGTCTTGCAAGCAATGTTTGAACATAGCCTTTTTCTTTTGCTTCTTCCACAACCGTTTCCATGTATGCTTTCACTTTTGGATAACTTGCTAAATAGCGGTCAATGAACTCTTTTGCTTCTTTTCGGGTGATATTTAAATTTTGTGATAAGCCATAATCGCTAATGCCATAGACAATCCCAAAGTTTACCGCTTTTGCACTACGCCTCATTGAATCTGTAACTTCCGCTTCTGTTACATGAAAGACATCCATTGCCGTTTTTGTATGAATATCCATGTCTTTGAGAAAAGCTTCTTTCATTCCCTCATCCCCTGAAATATGAGCCAGCACACGAAGTTCAATTTGTGAATAATCAGCAGAGACGATGACGCTATTTTCTTTTGACGGCACAAACGCCTTTCTAATTTTTCTTCCTTCTTCTAGACGGATTGGAATGTTTTGCAGGTTGGGATCCGTTGATGAGAGGCGACCCGTTTGAGTAAGAGCTTGATTAAACCGAGTGTGCACTTTCCCTGTTTCTTTGTCAGCCACTTTTAGTAAACCTTCTATATACGTTGAGTAAAGCTTTCCGAGCTGGCGGTAAAGTAAGATTGACTCAATGATTGTATGAGAGCCGGACAGTTTCTCTAGCACATCAGCGCTTGTTGAATAGCCTGTTTTTGTTTTCTTAACAGGGGGCAATCCTAATTTCTCAAACAAAATTACGCCAAGCTGTTTAGGGGAATTAATATTGAATGATTCTCCCGCTTCTTCATGTATTTTTTCTTCCAATGCTGAAAGTCGTTCTGATAAATCTTCTCCCATGTCCTTAAGTTGCGTCCGATCGACTTTTATTCCTTCTTTCTCCATCTTTCCAAGTACAATTGAGAGAGGCATTTCTAATTCAGTTAACAGCTCAAGCTGCTCATTTTCTTTTAATTCCTTTTCAAGGATTTGCTTCAGCTCAAACATCACGTTTGCTTTTCTTGAAAGATGCTCTGCTACTTTTCCCTGTTCAGGTAACGCTTTTTTAGCACCTTTTCCATACACTTGTTCATCTTCTTGAACACCGCCGCTTCCTTTTCGCGAAGCTATATCACTAATTTCATGAGAAGACAATGATGGATCAAGCAAGTAGGAAGCCATCTGTAGATCAAAACTTACACCGTTTAACTCAATACCTTGCCATGCCAATGCTACAACAGCTTGTTTTGCATCAAAAAGCCACTTTTCCTGTTCATCCGATTTCATAAATGTTCGAAACACTTCTGATTGGATTGCTTTTTCTGTCGGAATAAAAATGACTCCGTTTTTATTTGCAATAGAAATACCTACTATGTCTGCGTGATGATAATGCTCGTCCAGCACTTCAACAACAACTGCTGAAGGACTTGCAAAATAATCAGCAGTCGGTTCAGTAACAATCCTGTAATCCAATTCTTTCATTTCAACCGCATCTACGTGATCATCACTTGAAAAACGGTTTAATAGCGAATTAAACGAGAGCTCTTTAAAAAGCTCAATTACATTTGCATCTTCATATCCGTTATATAACAAACTACTTAACGAATGCTCTAAAGGCGCATCTGTCACAATGGTAGCTAGTTTCTTACTTAAAATCGCTTGTTCTTTGTGTTCTTCAAGACGCTCTTTTAATTTCTTTCCTGAAACTTGATCAATTGAGTCAAGGACGGTTTCAACATCATGGAACTCACTAAGTAACTTGAGTGCCGTTTTTTCACCAACGCCAGGAACGCCCGGAATGTTGTCCGATGTGTCTCCCATCAATCCTTTTAAATCAATGATTTGCGCTGGTTTTAATCCGTATCGCTCATCTATTTTTGCTTCATTATACCGATCAACTTCAGTAATTCCTTTTCGCGTTAATACGACTTCTATTTGATCGTCAACAAGTTGAAGCAAATCTTTATCTCCTGTTATAACGACAACCTGATACCCCTCTTTAGCAGCAGCTTTTGCTTGCGTTCCAATAATATCATCAGCTTCATATTCTTTAGCTTCGTAACGTTTAATTGAAAACGCATCTAGCACTTGATGAATGAGCGGAATCTGACCTGAAAGTTCAGAAGGTGTTTTTTGTCTGGTACCTTTATAAGCAGCATACGTTTGGTGACGAAAGGTTGATTTCCCCGCATCAAACGCAACTAATAAGTGCGAGGGCTTCTCGTCCTCTAACACTTTTAATAACATCGTTGTAAAACCATAAACAGCATTTGTAAATTGACCTTTGTCATTACTGAGTAAAGGCAACGCAAAAAAAGCACGGTACGCAATGCTGTTCCCGTCAATTAAAACTAACTTTTTCAACCAACATCTACCCCTTTCAAAACGATTTGTGTAACGACATTGTATCATATCAGAAGAAGAAAGCGAAAATGAAAGGGAACGAATGTACGTAAAAAGAGGTAGAAGCTATGAGCTTCTACCTTTCAAGAGAAAGTACTCGACAGAGGGAAGCGTCGATTTACTTCCTTACTGACCGTTCTCTTATAGTTTAATGGTGTTTCGTAAAGCTAGAATAAACAGTCTGTAAAGAAAATGTTAAGCTTAAGACTGCTTTTTAGGGAAACGAAGAGTAAACGTTGTGCCCTCTCCTTCAGCGCTTACTACTTGTAGCTTAGCATGATGCGCTTCTGCAAGATGTTTTACAATCGCTAGACCAAGGCCAGTCCCCCCTGAGTTGCGACTGCGGGCTCGGTCTACCCGGTAGAATCGTTCAAAGATCCTTAGCTTGTCTGTCGAATTGATTCCAATGCCAGTATCTACAACATGGAGTTCTACTTCGTTTTGTTTTTCAATCAACGATATAGTGACCTGTCCATTAGCTGGCGTATACGCAACTGCATTTGTAACTAGATTAATAACGATTTGCTTCAGGCGCTGTGAATCTCCTTGAATGATTGAGCTACCTTCTTCATAAACGTTAATGCTCATCTCTTTATCTTTCGCTTTTGAAGCAAGTAAGGCTACTGCTTCATTCGCTATTTCTTTTAGCGAAACTTGTTCTAAATGCAGCTGGAATTGTGCGTGTTCAATTTTTGACAAATCAAGCAAATCCGCAATAAGCATCTGAAGCCGATCGCTTTCTTTCCATATAATTTCAGTGAACTGTTTTGATGTAACTGGATCTGAAAGAGCCCCATCAATTAAAGTTTCCGCAAAGCCCTTTATCGACGTAACCGGAGTCTTTAACTCATGCGAAACATTCGCAACAAAATCCTTCCGTACTTGTTCGAGTTTCTTTTGCTCTGTAATATCATGCAGAACAATTGTAATTCCGCGAAGCCTTCCAGATTTAGCGATAACAGGAGCACCATATACATCGTATACTTTTGTATAGTAGTCTTGTACCCATTCAATTTGGCTTCGTTGCTTTTTTTCTGTCATATATATTGTTTGCATAAACTGCACAAGTTGCGCACTTGGAATGACATCATAATACGGCTTGCCTACTAACTGATCATTTGAGCTACTAAAAATCTGTTCAGCCGTTTGATTAATCAGTTCAACATCACCACGGACATTCATAAAGATAAGCGCACTTCCCATATGCTCAATTAATGAAGCCATTTGCTCTTGCTGTGTTTGGTGTCGTCTCGATAGCTGCTGCAAATTATAGGCTAACACATTTATTGATCGCCCTAACTGGCCTAGTTCTTTATGCTGATCTTCATATGTTCGTGTTTGATAATCCCCTTCGGCTAGGCGAATTGCCGCTTTTGTTGCATCATCAATTGGTCGAATAATTTGTTTTGAAATTCGCGTAACTAACAATAGAATAATAAAAAATGCCAGAAAAAAACTTGCTGTTACAACGATCCAAACCGTTCGATTCATTTGATTTAATGATTCGACAGATAACCCGACTCTTGCATAACCAAATAATTCTTCATCCTGTTCAATTGGAATCGCAAAATATAGTAAATCTTGCCCGATTGTATCACTGTAACGCAGCTGTAAATTGCCATCAACTCTCGCTCTTTCAATCTCAGGACGATTAAGATGATTCTCCATCTCTTCAGGATTGGCCCAAGAATCACCGATGACTGTACCGTCTGCACGAAGGATCGTTAATCTTGCCTCAAACAATTGACCAACTTCTAAAGCTACTCGCTGCGCCTCTTCTTCATTTGGGAAACCGTCCTCTAAAACAGCCCAAGCCGCTAAAGCCGTTTCATTTTTTATTCGTTCTGACACAAAGTTTAAATACCGCTCATTGGACCAAGCCCCTAACGTTAAACCAAGTGCCAGCAGGACAATTGTCACAACTAGCATGATACTTAAGATAAAGCGGTTGCGCAGCTTACTCATTATCAACTGGTTCTTCTAACTTGTAACCGAGTCCTCTTATCGTTTTAATGTACACTGGTTTTTTTGGATTCGGTTCAATTTTTTCCCTTAGATGACTAATGTGCACATCAACAATTCGAGTATCTCCGACAAATTCATAATTCCAGACTGCGTTTAATAACTGATCTCTCGTTAACACTCTTCCTTTGTTTTCAGTTAAAAATACGAGGAGCTCAAACTCTTTAGGCGTTAACGTTAACAGTTTTTGCTTAACGTAAACTTCGTAATTATCTGGGTAAATGGTTAAATCTTTAATCACCCTGCCTTTTCCTTTTACTTCACTCACTTGTTTGTTTGCTTGCGACTGTTCCACTCTTCTTAGAATAGCTCGCACTCTTGCTGCTACTTCTCTTGGGGAAAAAGGTTTAGTCATATAATCATCGGCTCCAAGTTCAAGCCCGAGCACTTTATCAAACTCATCATCTTTTGCCGTTAGCATGAGGATTGGAACAAAGACCTGCTCCTGTCGCAAATTGCGGCATACATCCATTCCATCCATTCCTGGCAACATCAAGTCCAAGATTATTAAATCAAACGGAACTTCTTTTGCACGTTCAAAACCGGACTGGCCATCCATTTTTGTTTCCACTTCAAACCCAGCTTGTTCGAGATTGTATTTGAGTAAAGTGGAAATGGATGGTTCATCATCTACAACTAAAATACGTTTGCTCATAAGTGCTTTAGACACTCCTTATTCTTTGGTTTGAACGGTTTTCTCTATCTATCAATAGTATAGCAAATTTTTTAACTATAATCCTCATAATCAGGTAAGATGATGCGATGGGGAACTGGAGAATTTAATACAGTTGATGTGTTAATCGTTCCAAAAGGAATTAAACGATCAATTAATTTACGCATACTGTTTACATCTGAAACAGCCGCCTTAATAAAATAACTGACTTCTCCAGTCACACGATGGCACTCAATAATTTCTTTCTCTTGTTTCACCATCGCTTCAAAATCCTGCAAGGAAACTTTAACACCACTCACCTGAATCAAGAGCAAGATATCTTTTCCAATATGTTTTAAGGAGACCCGTGTTGTAAACCCTTCAATAATCCCTTTTTCCTGTAGCCTTAATAAGCGCTCTGACATACTTGGTCTACTAAGTGATAACTCCTTAGAAAGTTCGCTAATTGTCATTCGTGCATTTTTTTGGAGCAATTCGAGTATGTCACAATCCATTTTATCCATAATTAACGACTCACCTTTTCAAATTGAATCTAAATCATTCTAAATCCCTGCATTTATTAAATCATAAATCAGAAGATCCTACTAGTTGTTATGCAAATGTGATGATATCTTTTATATGATTTTAGGAACAATTTAAAAAAGGTGATTACACAATGACTTTCAAAAAAATAATAGCTATTTTCTGCGGTTGCTTACTAGTAGCTGGAGGTGTATTGTTATTACGCCACGCAGGGCTTGTAACTGGTGGAACAGCTGGTCTAACACTTTCTTTGGCTTACTTATTTAATGCACCGTTTTCGCTTTTGTTTTTCCTAGTAAACATCCCGTTTTACATTTTTTCGTTAATGCGAATGGGCATAACATTTACGGTTGTGACAGCCTTATCCGTTACAACCTTATCGCTCCTAACAGCGGTTGACAGCTATTTACCCGCTTTTACCATCCCCATGTTTGCAGGCGCTGTATTTGGGGGCTTACTGATCGGACTTGGCTTAACGATTCTATTTAAAAATCAAGCTTCTCTCGGTGGAGCAAATATTTTAGCGCTTTTTTTACAGAAAAAAACAGGTCTCGATCCAGGAAAGACAAATTTTGTTTTTGACGCAACCGTTGTACTATTAAGCTTTTATGTAATCGGATTGATTCCAGGGCTGTTTTCTATTTTCTCGATTATTATCATTTCTAAAGTTATTAGCGTGTTTAAAGATAGCTTTGTTAAAAAAGAGAAAGCTGTTACTTTAAAAAAACAACCTGCAAGTGCATCATAATTACCTAAAAAATCAAGCATAAGTAGAGCCTATGCTTGATTTTTTTGATTGATGAAATAGGGCGCCAAGCAAAGCAGCTAACCTACCTTTTATCAATGTTAACCGATCACTTGGGTTGCTGGCAAAAAACCCCCACCTGCGATACAGGTGGGGGTTTAAGTAACATTATGATTATGCTGTTGGTAAAGCGTCCATCACGTTACGGACGGACTGAGCAGATTTTTCAAGCTGCGCTTTTTCTTCATCGGTCAGCTCAAGTTCAATGATCTTTTCGATTCCGTCACCACCAAGAATTGTTGGCACACCAAGATAGAGATCATGGTGTCCATATTCTCCTTCAAGATAAGCGATCGTTGGAATAACGCGCTTCTTATCTTTAAGAATGGCTTCAACCATTTGCGTTAAGGAAGCAGCGGGTGCATAGTAGGCACTGCCATTACCAAGCAAGCTGACAATTTCACCGCCACCTTTTCGCGTTCTCTCGACAATTTCATCCAAGCGCTCTGGCGAAATTAACGTAGATAGAGGTACGCCACCTGCAGCAGAATAGCGAATGAGTGGAACCATATCATCACCATGACCACCGAGAACAAATCCAGTAATATCTTCAACTGACAGGTTTAACTCTTGCGCAATAAACGTTCGAAAACGAGCTGAATCGAGTACGCCAGATTGACCAATCACTCGATTTTTCTCAAATCCAGACTCTTTATACACTGTATAAGTCATTGCATCAGCAGGATTCGTTAAAACGATAATGTAACAGTCAGGCGAATGCTTTACCACTTCTTTCGTAACAGACTTCATAATTTTTGCGTTTGTCGCTACTAAATCATCGCGGCTCATCCCTGGCTTACGCGCAATTCCAGCAGTAATGACGACAACATCGGAGTCTTTCGTATCCTCATAGTTAGAAGTACCGCTAATGACCGAATCCACCCCTTGAACTGGTGTTGATTCTAGCATATCAAGCGCTTTCCCTTTAGTTGGGCCTTCCATATCAGGAATATCGACTAGAACAACGTCACCTAGCTCTTTTTGAGCGACCATCATAGCTGTTGTTGCTCCTGTAAAGCCACTGCCTATTACAGAAATCTTTCTTCGTTTAATCGCCATGCAAAAACACTCCTCAACCGAATAGTGGAACGTAAATTAATCTTCACTCGACCTACTAGTCTTATAGATTCTTAATTAGTTCGTCAGCAAAACCTGAACATGAAACTTCAGTAGCACCGTCCATTAATCGAGCGAAATCATACGTAACTACCTTGCTCTCAATTGTTTTGTCCATTGAAGACATGATTAAGTCTGCAGCTTCTACCCAGCCAAGGTGACGAAGCAATAAATCGCCTGACAGTAATACAGAAGAAGGGTTAACTTTATCAAGACCAGCATATTTAGGTGCAGTTCCATGAGTCGCTTCAAAGATAGCATGTCCTGTATCGTAGTTAATGTTTGCCCCTGGAGCAATTCCAATTCCACCTACTTGAGCTGCAAGTGCATCTGAAACATAGTCTCCATTTAAGTTCATTGTTGCAACTACGTCAAATTCTTTTGGACGAGTTAAAATTTGTTGCAAGAAGATATCCGCAATCGAATCTTTGATTACAATCTTCCCAGCTGCTTCCGCTTCACTCTGTGCTTTATCTGCAGCTTCACGACCACTTGCTTCAACAATTTTGTCATACTCAGCCCAAGTAAAGACTTTATCGCCAAACTCACGCTCAGCTAAATCATAACCCCAGCTCTTAAAAGCACCTTCAGTAAACTTCATGATGTTTCCTTTGTGGACAAGCGTTACGCTCTTGCGGCCTTCATCTAGTGCATACTGAATCGCTGAACGAACAAGACGCTCTGTTCCTTCTTTCGATACTGGTTTAACTCCAATGCCTGACGTTTCAGGGAAACGAATATTTTTTGCTCCTAGCTCATCTTGAAGGAAAGCTACAAGCTTTTTCACTTCATCAGAACCTTCTTTAAACTCAATACCAGCATAGATATCCTCTGTATTTTCACGGAAAATAACCATGTTCGTATCTTCTGGTCGTTTAACTGGTGAAGGCACTCCTGTAAAGTAACGAACTGGACGTAAGCATGTATACAAATCAAGCTCTTGTCTAAGCGCAACGTTGAGTGAACGAATTCCTCCACCAATCGGTGTTGTTAATGGTCCTTTAATAGCAATCAAGTACTCACGTACGGCATCTAACGTCTCTGCAGGCAACCACTCACCTGTTTGGTTATATGCCTTTTCACCAGCTAAAATCTCTTTCCAATGAATTTTACGCTCTCCACCATATGCTTTTTCAACTGCTGCATCTAATACACGAGAAGCCGCTGCCCAAATATCAGGACCTGTTCCATCTCCCTCAATAAAAGGTACGATTGGTTCATTTGGTACACTTAACACACCATTGTTCGTTTGAATTTTTTCTGCTGCCATGTTGTATTCCTCCATATCCATAGTATGTAGAACGGATTTCTCCGCTCTTAAAACGTTATCTAGACTCTACTGAAACATAGTTACGCTTATTTGGTCCGATGTACTCTGCACGAGGACGAATTAAACGATTGTTTGAGTATTGCTCTAAAATATGCGCTAACCAACCAGAGGTACGGCTAACCGCAAAGATTGGTGTAAAGAGATCATGCTTAATACCAAGACTGTGATAAACAGTCGCTGAATAAAAGTCAACATTTGGTAATAAGCCTTTTTCTTTTGTAATCATTTCTTCAATTTGCAAGGACATGTCATACCATTTAGATTCTTTAATGACATCAGTTAATTGCTTTGACATATCTCTTAAGTGTTTTGCACGAGGATCACCGTTTTTGTAAACACGGTGGCCAAATCCCATAATCTTCTCTTTGTTATCCAGTGCTTTTCGTAAATAAGGCTCTACTTCTTCTGGTTTACCAATTTCTAAAAGCATGTTCATAACAGCTTCATTTGCTCCACCATGAAGTGGCCCTTTTAGCGCGCCAATGGCAGCAGTTAAACCAGAATAAACATCAGATAGTGTTGCAACGCAGACACGCGCCGTAAATGTAGAAGCATTTAATTCGTGATCCGCATGAAGAACGAGCGCTTTATTGAATGCTTCAACTGAAAGATCATCAGGCGTTTCTCCATTCAACATGTAAAGGAAGTTCGCAGCAAATGACAAATCTTTATTCGGCTTAATAGGCTCTTTCCCTGAACGAATTCGTTCAAAACCAGTAACAATTGTCGGAATTTTAGCTTGGAGCTTGATTGCTTTTTCATAATTCGCTTCTTCATTCATTACTTCAGCATCTTCATCAAATAGTCCGAGAGTAGATATGGCCGTTCTTAAAGCTGCCATCGGGTGAACTTGTTCAATTGGATAGGCTTTCATTTGCGTGAAAATTTGTTCAGGAACCTCTGCTTCAGAAGCTAGTTTCTCTGTAAACGATTTCAATTCTTTTTGGGACGGAAGCTCACCATTCCAAAGTAAATAAATCACTTCTTCAAAACTTGCATTATTCGCTAAATCATCGATTCCATACCCCTGATACGTTAGTTCATCATCAATAATTGAGCTTACGCTTGACTGTGTTGCAACAATACCTTCTAAACCGCGAGTAGTAGTCACCTATATCTCTCCTTTTCTCTGAAAAATCCTTCACCTGCGTATGGTTTCCTGGTGAAGCGGTTTCGTAAAGAACGACGAAACTCTCAACTCCTTTAATTAGAGCTCAAACAGTTGTAAAAACAATGTAGACCATTTCATTAAAGGAAATGCCCATTACTTCTGTAGCAATGTGGCGATCGTTAATCAATCCATTTCAGCAAATCGATTAACGTTATTACTTTTTCAGCCTGTTCAAACATCAGATTCATATTCAAACAAAAGATGATAGATTAAAACAGAGGGTTCTAGTACAAAAGTTATGTTGGTTAAACTTCTGTGGCAACAATTCGAAAATCCGAATGAACCTCTCTTCCAATCTAGGCACTTCATATAATATCACAATTTCGACATTCCTGCTATATCCAAGCAATGGAAGACCCACTTACCGTCTTCGTAAAACGACAAATTGTCCTTTCGCAATCGCCGAATGAATTCCTTTTAAAAGCCCTGCTTTAACAATTGTTCTTGTCCAAGGGATTAACAAGAATAGACCAATTACATCCATAATAAAACCAGGAAGAACAAGCAGTGCTCCACCGATAAAAATACAAATACTATCTAATAGAGATTGATTCGGCACTTGATTATTCTGCATTTGTACCTGAGCAAGTTTTATTGTTTTTAGTCCTTGGCTTTTTGCAAAAAGTACGCCAATTACGCTTGTTAAAAGCATTAACCCAAGCGTTGACCAAACGCCAATCCAATTAACAAATAAGATAATGACGAAGAGTTCAAGTAACGGCAATCCGATCGCAATTGGAAGAATGAATTTTTTCATGTAAACTTTCCCACCTTACAAGTAGAAAAAAGAAGAGGAACACCTCTTCTTTTTCTTAATTATAGTACACGTGCATGTCCACTGTAAATGTTTCCGGTCACGCTATCAACCGTCACTTCTTCACCGTCTTTAAACAACGTTAAAGCATCTTCAACACCAACAATAACTGGAGTACTTAAGTTTAATCCAACAACTGCCGCATGTGAAGTAAGCCCAGCTTCCACAGTAATAACAGCTGCTGCTTTCTCAAATGCTTCAATCATATCTTTATCTGTTGATTTTGTAACGAGTACAGCACCTTCTGTTATTTTGTCTATGGCTTCTTGAGCATTATGAGCTATAACTACTTTTCCTGCTGCAGAACGTCTACCAATCCCTTGCCCTTTTGCTTTTACTTCCCCAAGCATATGGACTTTTAATAAGTTTGTCGTACCTGTTTCACCAACTGGAACACCAGCTGTAATAATAACTAAATCACCTTGTTTCACATAACCAGCACTAACGGAAGCTTCAACCGTGCGATCAAGCATTTCGTCTGTCGTGCTTGCCTTTTCACCAAACAATGGTGTAACGCCCCAAACCAATGCCATTTTACGAAGAGCTCTTTCATTGCTCGTAATCGCCAAAATTGGCGATTTCGGACGGAATCTTGACGTCATTTGTGCGGTATAACCACTTTCAGTTGCCGTCAATATTGCAGCTGCGTCTAAATTAGAAGCCGTGTGAGCAACAGATTGTCCAATCGCACTTGTAATCGTTTGTTTCGATTCCTTGCTTTTTTTACGTAAAATTAAATCATAATTAAGTGCTTGTTCCGTACGGCTTGCGATATTATGCATTGTCCGTACAGATTCAACAGGATAGTCACCAGCAGCGGTTTCTCCTGAAAGCATGATGGCATCCGTACCATCAAAAATCGCGTTCGCCACGTCACTTGCTTCCGCACGAGTAGGGCGTGGGTTCCGTTGCATGGAATCAAGCATTTGTGTAGCTGTAATAACTGGTTTTGCAAGCTCATTACATTTCTTAATAAGCAGTTTTTGAACAAGTGGAACTTCCTCGGCAGGAATTTCTACTCCAAGGTCACCACGTGCAACCATTAAACCGTCTGATACTTCAAGGATTTCATCAATATTGTCTACACCCTCTTGGTTTTCGATCTTAGGAATAATCGCAATATCTGCTGCGCCATTGGTTTCAAGCAACTCCCGAATCTCTAATACATCAGATGCACGACGAACAAATGAAGCAGCAATAAAGTCAACATTCTGTTCCACGCCAAACACGATATCGGCTGCATCTTTATCAGTCATACCAGGAAGGTTTACGCTGACATTAGGTACGTTAACGCCTTTTTTATTCTTTAACGTTCCGCTATTACGGACAATGGTTTCAAGTTCATTCTGACGAACTGCAGTTACTTCAAGCTCAATTAAACCATCATCAAGTAATAACATGCTGCCAACTTGAACATCGTTTACCAACCCTGGGTAAGTAACAGAAATTTTTTCTTTTGTTCCAGTTACTTCTTCCATTGAAACGATTAGGTTTTGCCCTTTTTCTAACAAAATGGCTCCACCTTCAACAGTCTGTGTGCGAATTTCCGGTCCTTTTGTATCTAATAAAATGGCCACCGTTTTACCAGTTTGCTTTGATGCCTCGCGGATGTTTTTAATACGAGCTCCATGCTCTTCGAAATCTCCATGAGAAAAATTGAGGCGGGCGACATTCATTCCTGCTTCCATTAACTCTACTAGCTTTTCGATCGACTCACTTGCCGGTCCTATTGTACAAACGATTTTTGTTTTACGCATTTTTTTCCTCCTAAAATCTCCTGTTAGATCGATAATTCTTGTGAAAGCTTGTACATATCTGTGTCTATTTTATGTGGAAGTTCCAAGATATCATTAATCGGATGATGAACGAGTTGATTGTTTTGAATACCAACCGTTACGCCCGCTTTTCCTTCTAGTAATAGATCAACTGCTTTAGCAGCTAAACGGCTTGCTAAAACGCGATCAGAACCAGTTGGGGAACCACCACGCTGAATATGACCAAGGACAGTCACTCTCGTTTCCATGTTCATTTCTTTGCTAATCCGTTCTCCGAATTCAAAGCCTGAGCCAACACCTTCTGCAACGATGATGATGCTATGTTTCTTACCCCGATCTTGTCCACGTTTAATATTGGCCAAGATTTGGTCCATGTCATGTTCTTCTTCCGGAATAATTATGGTTTCTGCACCATCTGCAAGCCCAGCCCAAAGCGCCAAATCTCCAGCATGTCTGCCCATAACTTCAATAACATACGTTCGTTCATGAGACGTAGCCGTATCTCGAATTTTATCAATTGCATCTATAATGGTATTTAGCGCTGTGTCAAACCCAATTGTAAAGTCTGTTCCAGGAATGTCATTATCAATTGTTCCTGGTACGCCAATCGTTGGGAACCCATGCTCACTTAGCTTTTGAGCGCCACGATAGGACCCATCGCCACCAATGACAACAAGGCCTTCAATCCCAAACTTTTTTAACTGGGCAATTCCTTTTTTCTGGCCCTCAAACGTTTTAAATTCTTCACAACGAGCTGTATATAACATGGTTCCACCACGATGAATAATGTCACCTACTGAACCAAGTTCCATTTTCTTGATGTCGCCTTCAATCAAGCCTTGATACCCATAAGAAATTCCATAAACTTCTATACCGTGATAAATCGCTTTTCGAACAACAGCGCGGATGGCAGCATTCATTCCTGGAGAGTCACCTCCGCTTGTTAACACACCAATTCGTTTCAACTTTTTTCCTCCTAACACACAATGAAAAATGAAGCACGAGCGTCCATTTCTTCAGTCTCTGCTTGTAAAGATACCACTTTGATTTCATGAATACAAGTAGTTCCCTACTGCAAAAAGTGCTTTCATATCAATGAAAGCACTTCCATCTTATTTAGATCCTGTTTCGACTCGTTTATCTGAAATTCTGCCCATTTTCATGAACTTTTCATAGCGTTCATCAAGTAGTGTTTCAACTGATTTTGCTTTTAATTCTGCAAGCGTATTTTTAATTATTGCTTCTATTTTTGTTGCCTGACTGCATACATCTCGCTGTGCTCCACCCTTAGGCTCTTCAATTATCGCATCAATAATATTTAAGTCAAATAAGTCCGGAGCTGTAATTTTCATTGTTTCTGCAGCTCGCTTTGCCTGAGTTGAATCTTTCCATAAAAGAGCCGCAGCTCCTTCAGGTGAGATAACGGAGTACGTAGAGTTTTCCAGCATAAAAATACGATCTGCAACACCGAGCGCTAATGCTCCGCCACTACCGCCTTCGCCAATAACAATACTGATAGTCGGTACTTTCAAACCAGCCATTTCAAGAAGATTACGGGCAATTGCTTCGCTCTGTCCTCTTTCTTCAGCTGACTTCCCTGGATATGCTCCCTTTGTATCAATAAAACAAATGATTGGGCGATTAAACTTTTCAGCTTGTTTCATGAGACGAAGTGCTTTTCGATAACCTTCTGGATGGGGCGATCCAAAATACCTTAAGATATTTTCTTTCGTATCTTTTCCTCTTTGATGGCCAATAATTGTAACAGGTTGTCCATGAAATGTAGCGATTCCGGCTACGATCGCTTTATCATCTCCAAATAAACGGTCACCGTGCATTTCTAAAAAATCATCAAATAGCGCGTCAATATAATCGAGCGTCGTTGGACGTTCATGATCTCGTGCAATCTGAACACGTTCCCACGGTTCCAAATTTGCATAAACCATTTCTTCAAGTTCAGTTAATCGGTTTTCCATCTTTTGAATTTCCGTGCTTAAGTCTAACTCACGCTCAGAAGCAAACAAACGTAAATCTTCAATCTTCTGCCTTAATTCAATTACTGGTTTCTCAAACTCTTGTTCAGAAGACAACAAAACTCCTCCTTACTACTGATGAATTGCTAATACAGTTGTTAGCAATTCTTTCATTTCTAATCGCGGTACAACTCGATCAAGTTGTCCATGCTCCAGCAAAAATTCTGCTGTTTGAAAGTCTTCTGGAAGCTCTTCACGAATTGTTTGTTCGATTATTCTTCGTCCAGCAAATCCAACCAATGCTTTTGGTTCTGCAAAATTATAATCACCTAATGAGGCAAAGCTTGCAGAAACTCCTCCAGTAGTCGGATGCGTCATAATCGAAATAAATAAACCACCACTGCGGTCTAATCTTTCTAGGGCAGCACTCGTTTTAGCCATTTGCATTAAACTAAGCATACCTTCTTGCATACGTGCCCCACCAGAAGCGGCAATAATAATAATTGGAAAACCCGTGTCAATTGCTTTTTCAATTGCTCTAGTTAACTTTTCACCAACAGCTGAACCCATACTTGCCATTCTAAAGTCAGCGTCCATCACTGAAAGTATAACCGGATAACCATTTATTTGACCTTGACCAGAAACACAAGCTTCATTCATTCCTGTTTTTATGCGATCATTTTCAAGCTTTTCTTCATAACCTGGAAATCCAAGTGGGTTTCCACCAATCACTTCAGAATCCAGCTCTTGAAAGGTCCCTTCATCAATTAAAGCTTCAATTCGTTCCCAAGCTCCCATCCGATGATGATGCCCGCAAGTTCTACATACGCTTAAATTTTTCTTTAAGTCTTTCGTATACATAATCGTTCGACAAGAAGGACACTTCGTCATTAATCCTTCAGGCACTTCTTGTTTTGCTCGATCTGAAGGAATCGTTGCATACCTTTTTTTCTTTTTTTGAAAAATATCTTTTAACACGGTATCACTCCTTGCTTCACCCATTAAAAACGGCTATTTTTTAAATGCTGTCTCATTGCCTCTAGCGCTTGTTCAACACTGCGTGTTTTTATCGCTTCTACGATCAGCTCATGTTCTTTAATTGACACAGGAGGTCGGCCACTTCTCTCAAGCGACTGCTTAATCGCTTCTTTATTGAATGCAACAAGCGACTTCCATATGTTATAAAGGAGTACATTTCCACAAGCTTTCACAATTGTTTCGTGAAACTGATAATCCTCTTCTACTGGATAGTCGCCATTTTTCCATTCTTTTTTGGAACGAGTAATAAATTGCTCTAGCCTCTTTATTTCATTGTCCGTTATTCGAATACAGGCCAATTTTAAAGCTTCCAACTCTACTATTCGTCTTGTTTCACTCAAATCCTGCTTTGCTTGTTCGTCTTTTAAGATAAAAGAAAGAAGCAAGTCTACAAAGCGGTAGCTGGAGGTTGCTTTCATATACGTGCCCTCTCCTCTTCGTGTTTCAATAATATCGAGTAGCTCCAGCCCTCGAAGTGCTTCACGAATAGAGGAGCGACCGACTGCTAGTCGGTCGCTAAGTTCACGCTCTGATGGAAGCCTGTCCCCGCTTACTAAGCCATCGTGTTGAATCATCTCGCTCAGTGCTCGAATAATCTCGATGTAACGCTTATCAGCTGACATAGCCTCTCCTTAATCAATAATTGTTAGTTTTCTAGTTTTCTCAGCAACTTCTTCAGGGTCTACCTTAACTCTTGCAACACCTGTTTCCATTGCTTTTTTAGCGACTGCTGCCGCTACCGCTGGCGCAACTCGTGGATCAAATGGTGCTGGAATGACATAGTCAACTGACAACTCACTCTCAGCAACTAAGTTTGCAATGGCATAAACGGCTGCCACTTTCATTTCCTCGTTAATATGCGTCGCTCGGACGTCAAGAGCTCCTCTGAAAATACCAGGAAAAGCAAGAACATTATTCACTTGGTTTGGAAAATCAGATCTTCCTGTTCCGATAACAGAAGCGCCTGCAGCTTTAGCATCTTCAGGCATAATTTCTGGTACTGGGTTGGCCATCGCAAAAATAATTGGGTCCACATTCATACTCTCTACCATTTCTTTCGTAACGGCACCCGCAACTGAAACTCCGATAAAAACATCGGCGCCTTTCATAACGTCAACTAGCTGACCTTCTTGTTTGTTCGGATTTGTCCGTTTTGCAACAGCTTCTTTTACACCATTCATTCCGTATGGTCGACCTTCGTAAATAGCCCCTTTAGTATCGCACATTACGATATCACGTACACCCATACGTAGCATCAACTTAATGATAGCAATTCCAGCAGCACCTGCTCCATTGGCAACAACTTTAATTTCAGATAGTTTCTTGCCACTAATTTTCAGGGCATTAATTAACCCTGCAAGTGTCACAATCGCTGTACCGTGCTGGTCATCATGGAAAATAGGTATATTTGTTTCTTTCTTTAATCGTTCTTCAATAACGAAACAATCTGGAGCAGCAATATCTTCTAAATTCACCCCACCAAATGTAGGCTCGAGCATTTTTACCGTGTTTACAATCTCATCAACGTCATTTGATCGTAAACAAATTGGAAATGCATCAACACCAGCGAACGATTTAAACAGAACGGCTTTTCCCTCCATTACAGGTAAAGAAGCTTCGGGGCCAATATTACCGAGACCTAAGACTGCCGTACCATTACTAACAACTGCAACCATGTTACCCTTCATTGTATATTCGTATACCGATTCCACGTCTTCAAAAATTTCTTTACATGGTTCAGCAACTCCAGGTGAGTAAGCTAAACTTAAATCACGCGCATTCCTAACTGGAACTTTCGCTTTTGATTCTAGCTTTCCTTGATTAATTCGATGCATGTGTAGTGCTTCTTCTCTTGTAGTAGGCATAACGTTCTCTCCTTTATATTCAGCCTTACTGGTCTGACCACTCAATCTACGTTCTCTATTATAAACAACTCATCGCCATCCGCCAATAGGAGGATAAGAACTTCTTCTATTTTTATTAAAAACAACCCTTCAGCTCTTATCTTTTAATACAACATTTTCCTTTCCAAAAAGCTGACTTAGCAACTGGATGGTTTTGCGACTTGGAGCTACTGAATACTCATCAGCCAGTCGCTTCGTTGTTTTTTCTCTTTCACGATGTAAAATAACCGGTGTCACACCTGAATCTAAACTCAGAATGTATTTTAAATCACTTAGTTTTGTCGGCGTATCCAGGTTCGCTTTCATGCGCACGTATAGTGCCTGTTGTGTCTGGCCTTGACCGACTTGTTTAATATCAATTGCTTTTTGAACAATAAACTGTTTCTTACCGGTTCTTTCTTCCATAAATCCTTCCAAGAAAACAAGTGCATGGTCTTGTAGCACCGATTCGTAAGCTTTCCAAACTTGGGGGAATGCAACACAACTGCATTCATCCGATTCATCACTAGCCGTAAAGAAAGCCATCGCTTCTCCTTTTTTAGTCGATATTTTTTTTACATCAGATAACAGCGCAGCAACCCGAACTTTTTTGCGAGAAGGCCGGCTGTCTGCCAGTTTCGTTCTCCCAAACTGCACAAGGCGCTCTTGCTCATTTTCAATCGGGTGCCCCGTCAAGTAAAAACCTAACACCTCTTTTTCCCATTCCAATTCCTCTATTTTAGAAGAAGGCTCGACTGCAATATAATTTGGCGTAGCAGGCTTAATGGTGAAAAGATCTCCGGCTGATTCTTTAAAATCCATTACTTGATCAGCAAATGCTTTTGCTTTATCTAAGTTGGCTAATAATACCGACCTCGGCTGATTCCATTCATCTAAGGCTCCCGCTTTTATGAAGGATTCGAGTACGTTTTGATTGATCGCAACAGCGTTAACACGGGCATAAAATGAAAACAAATTTTCATCTTCCTCTGTGCGAACCGATTTCAACAATTGAACAGCTTGCAAATTAACACGAGCAATTGGCAGAAGACCAAAACGAATGGCTTCGCCTTCAAGTGTAAAAAGAGCATCGCTTTTAAAGACAGAGGGAGGGAGAACACGAATCCCTTCTCTCCTTGCTTCGTATAGATAGGCATATAATTTGCTGTGGGACTGCCAGCTAGATGAGCAGAGCGCCGCAAAAAACGCTGCTGCATAATGGACACGTAAGTAAGCCAACCAGTAGCTAATAAAGCTATAGGCTGTTGCATGACTCTTTGGGAATCCATAGTTTGCAAATCGTTCAATTAAAGAGAATATAAACGCCGCCTCTTCTTTTTGTAAGCCATTTTGTACGGCCCTTGTCACAAATTGATCTTCATTCATCAACTGACGGTCTTTTTTTGTGATCGCTCTTCGGTAAACATCTGCTTCCGCTAAGCTATAACCCGCACTAACTTGTAGCAGTTTAATAATTTGCTCTTGGTATACGACAACACCTAACGTTGGTTTTAAAATCTTATTGATTTCTTCATTTGCTGAATAACAATCTTTCGGCTGAGCTTTTCCTTTTATATATTCAGGGATAAAGTCCATTGGCCCTGGCCGATAAAGTGCACTTGTCGCTACGATATCACCAAAATGGGTTGGCTTTAATTGTTTTAAGACACTTCTCATTCCAGCTGATTCAAGTTGAAAAATACCTGTTGATTTACCTGCTTGTAACAACCGAAAAGTAGGTTCATCATTAAAAGGAATGCTTTGCAAATCAATCGACTGTCCTGTTTGTCTATAAATTAAATGTAGAATCTGTTCCAGTAAGGTTAAATTTCTTAATCCAAGAAAATCAAATTTCACCAAGCCAAGCGCTTCTAAACTATTCATATCTGCTTGCGTGATAGGAACTTGATCGCTTCCGTGTTGAAGTGCAACCTTATTTTGAAGCGGAGCGTCGCTAATAATGACACCAGCAGCATGTGTTGACACATGTCGTGGAAGCCCCTCAAGTTGCCTTGCAAAAAACAGCAACTGATCAAGTTCGGGTGACTTTAACGATTTAAAAAGCCCTTTCTCAATGGCTTCGATTAATGGAAGCGAGGCAGGAGTTAACGATTTTGCGACTTGATCGACAAAAGAGCTCTTTAAAGAAAGCGCCTTGCCTGCATCACGTATCGCCGCTTTACCAGCAAATGTCCCGAAAGTTAATACCTGCGCTACTTTATCCCTTCCAAAGCGTTCTTTTACATACTGGATCATTTCATCTCTGCGGTAGTCAGGAAAATCAATATCAATATCGGGAAGGCTAATACGTTCTGGGTTTAAGAACCTTTCAAACAGCAAGTCATGCTTTAGCGGATCTACATCTGTAATAAACAAAGTAAAAGCGACAATAGAACTTGCAGAAGAACCACGCCCTGGTCCAGTTAAGATCCCTTGTTCTTTCGCATAGCGCATAAAATCAGCAACGATTAAAAAGTAAGATGAGTAGCCCATTTCTGCGATTACATGCAGTTCTTTTTTTAAGCGATTATGCTGTTGTTCAGTTGGGTCTTCACCATAGCGCTTCGTTAAACCAACTTCACACTCCTCTTTTAGTTTAGCATCTGCTTCCTCTTCTGAGAGCGAATCATATGAAGGGATGTGCGGTTCATTTAAAGGAAGTTCTGTCTCAATTTCTTTGGCAAGTTTATTGGTTGCCTCAAGAACCTCTGTTGAGAAAGACTGTTGCAGTTCTTGAATAGAAAGAAGATAAGCGGATTCCATCCCATCGTCTACCGAGATATGTTCAAGTGAAGACCCTGCGTCAATTGCTCGCACAAGCCGATACACAATAGAATTTCCCTTCTGAAGGAAGCGAATTGGCGGAGCAGCAATACACGTTAACTGGAATGCTTTAGCAAACTGACTCAGCTGATAGTCATCATCTCCCGATAGCTCTATCACACCTGTCGCCCCACTCGTTAAAGCTTGCCAACGCTTTGACCAGTTTTTAGCGCTATAAAAGGAATCTTTAAAGAGGCATACAACGCACTCTGTTGTTTCTTGTTGAAAAAAATCAAGATTGATTCCCTGATTTTTTGGGTCAAGATTTATTTTTGAACTGATAGCGACAAGCTGTCTATATCCTGCCTTACTTTTAGCAAGTAATCGGACTGGCACACGCTGATCACCGGCCATTACGTCGCATTCAAGGCCGATAATTGGCTTAATCCCCGCTTTTATACAAGCTTTATAAAAAGGAACAGCACCATACAACACGTTGCGATCAGTTAATCCCAGTGAGCTATAGCCATTCTGTTTTGCATAAGCTACAAATTCTTCAATTCGATTAATTGATTGAAGCAAACTATATTCGCTGTAAATATTTGAAAGCAATGCTTGCATTTAAATACCTCCTTTCTTTGAATTCGCTCCATGACACTTAAAAAAACGTCATATTTTCGTTAGTTTGTCCTTATATATAAGTATACGTAAAATCGGGTGGTGAATCGACCATGTTAACAAGAGAAATGCTCGCCCATTTAGTTATGAATTTTTTTATCGCGTTCGGCGTTATGATTGGCGGTGCTTTAATTGGTGGAATTGGTGCCTTCTTAATTAGTAAACCGATTTTAAGCGAAATCTACAGTTTATCAAACAGTTTAAAAATATGGGCGATCGTTGCCGCAATCGGCGGTTCGTTTGATGCCATAACAAAAATTGAAAGCGGGTTGTTCAGTGGCGTACACGAGGACATCTACAAGACGTTAGCCATGCTGTTAGTTGCATTTTGTGGCGCTCAGTCTGGCTCAATCGTACTTCGCTGGATTGTTGGAGATCCTGTCTAATGTACATTCCTAATTACAAAAAGCATCGGGGCTGGCTCAGGTTTTTTGCGGGCATTCTAATAGGTGCCCTTATTGGTTGGGGATTCTTTCTTGCTGAATACGGTCAAAAACATGACCATTTCCACGGTGAACTCGGAAAAAAAGAAATCCTTATAAAAGATTTACAAGCAAAAAACGCTCAGTTTATAAACGACCTTACAACACAAAACGAAGAAAATGCAAAACAACTCATTGTTCAAACGCTTTCTGTTACCATTTTAAACGCCGACAAGTACCATTTAAGTCAATTGAATCTATACGAATTAAGGCAACAGATTCTGAAAGAACTTCAGCATTTACAAGGAACCAGCATTGAAACCATTGCTCATTTAACGGAGGTTATGGAAAGTGCTGTACAAAACAAATCTTATTTAATCAATGATAACGTATATACGATTGAAATAAAGCGCACTTACGCATTGCCAGATTTTAGAATTGATGTAGACATCATAAATGAAGAAGCGAAAAGCAGCAATTAAAAAAACAGGCCATGGCCTGTTTCTTTTTATTTCCTGCAAGCATCGATTAGCTTTTTCACAATCAGATCAGTCTCATGCCAACTAAATGCCGTTGCACCAGCTGCAACAGGATGTCCACCGCCGTTATGTTCTTTAGCGATGGTATTAATAACCACGCTTTTAGAACGAATCCTACACCGAATGGTCTCTCCTTCTTCGACAAAAAACACCCATGCTTCCAGTCCTTCTACATCAGCAAATGTATTAACGAGTAAAGAGGACTCATTAGCTGTGACACCACATTCTGTTAATAAGGAGGCAGGTAAACGCATCACACCAACATTTCCATTATGGATTTCAAAATTCTGCAGAATATGTCCTTCTAATCGAACCATTGGTAAAGAGCGCTTGTATAAATGCCGATAGAAATCTTGCGTATCAAAGTCCATCTCCAACAAACGCGCTGTTCTCAGTAACGTCTTTCCTGTCGTGTTGCGAAAACGGAAACGTCCAGTATCGCCAACAATCCCACCATAAAGAAGAAAAGCAGCTTCTTTTGTTAGAATAAGCTCTTTCGTTTCTTCTAAAAGTGCAACAACAAGTTCACTAGTTGAACTAACAGTTGTGTCGACATACACAATGTCACCATACGGTTCTTCGTTCGGATGATGATCTAATTTCATAATCTTCTCGCCCAGCTGATAACGACTATCACTAATACGCGCTGTATTTGCTGTGTCACATACAATGACCAGGGCACCTTCATACATCTCATCAGTAATGTGGTCCATTTCCCCAAGAAAAGATAAAGAGTCTTCCATTTCTCCTACAGCAAAAACGTTCTTTTCTGTGTATGTGGCTTGTATAATCGACTTTAACCCTAATTGAGAACCTAATGCATCAGGATCAGGTCGAACATGACGATGAATAATAATTGTTTTGTATTCTTTTATTTTCGTTAAAACATGCTTTAACATCTTCTCGCCTCTCTCTAAATAAACTAGTCAAAACGTAATAATCACGCTACAATAAAGGTAGAAGCGTTATTTTTGGAGGTTACATGTATGGATCGAATTATGGTCATTCTTGCAATAGGTACTTTTTTATTTTATTTAATGAGTCGCATTCGTTCATTACGATTAGCGGACTCTCTTGAAAAACGAATTTTAGAATCGCGATCCAGAATTGCATTAGGCGTAACGTTAATTGCATTGAGCGTAAACATCCTATTTTTGTCATCCTTCACTGCTGTTCAAATCATTGTAGGAACAATCTTCATTCTATTCGGCGGTGCTAATGCCATATATGGTTTTAAAGCTCATAAGCATTATACAGCACAATTAGATTAAACTTCCTCGAGCAGGAAGTTTTTTTCATTCTATTAATTGTGCTGTAAGAAGCCCTTTGCCAACTCGTTCGCCTTCACGATACAGTTCTACATCAAACTTGCCATGCTTTCTCCCAATTTCTAATATTTGAGGTAAAACTTTTATTTGACTTTCAATCTGCACAGGCTTCAAAAAATAAAGCGTTAGATTCTCTAAAACAATATCCCCTCGTTTATGTTTTCTCATCATTCTTTTAGCCGCTTCAACCATTAATGTGACAACGACCCCGTAAGAAATGGTTCCCATTTGGTCTGTCATTTGCGGCGTAATATCAACCGTAAACTCAATTTCTTGCTGGTTTTCTACTTCTTCCATTCGACTTGTAACAATCTCCTCGATCGTTTCACCCACATGAGGCTGTCGTTGCGTCGTTTGCATCGCTTTTAGTACATCTTGACGACTAACAACACCAATAAGCTTACGCTGACTATCTGTAACTGGTAGCAATTCAATTCCTTGCCAAACCATCATATGAGCAACTGCAGCAATCGAAGTTCGCTCATTTACCGTTATTGGACTAGAGGTCATGACCTTTTCAATTACTAATTCTTTTGGTTGATCAAACACATCTTTTGCAGCAACCATTCCACGAACTTTTAACGTTTGATCAACAACCGGGTAGCGACTGTGTCCAGTTTGCTCATTTAATTCTTGCCATCGGCTTATAGGTGACCCCATTTCCAAATAAAACGTTTCGTCTAACGGAATTAAAATATCGTCTACTAAAATAATTTCTTTTTTTATTAACTGGTCGTAAATCGCTCGATTAATCATTGCTGCCACTGTAAATGTATCATAGGAAGTAGAAATGACTGGCAAATTTAGTTCATCTGCTCGTTTAATAACATCAGAGCTCGTATCAAACCCTCCGGTTATCAAAACAGCAGCCCCCGTTTCAAGCGCTATCTTGTGGACTTGATAACGATTTCCGACAATTAATAAATTGCCAGCCGTAACGTAGCGCATCATTGCTTCCGTTTTCATTGCACCAATGACAAATCGATTAAGCGTTTTATGTAGGCCTTGTCTACCACCTAAGACTTGTCCATCCACAATGTTTACGACTTCAGCATAGGTTAATTTTTCAATATTATCTTTTTTCTTCTTCTCGATTCGTATCGTTCCAACTCGTTCAATTGTTGATACGAGTCCTTGAGTTTCAGATTCTTTTATTGCCCGGTATGCTGTTCCTTCACTAACGGACATGGCTTTTGCAACTTGTCGAACAGATATTTTTCCGCCAATTGGAAGTTGCGAGATGTATTCAATGATTTGTTCATGTTTTGTTGTCACGTTGGGCACCACTCTTTCACCGATTCACTCGTTCCTCACAAGTATACGACTTGATATGGTACCCAAGCAACTTCTTATCCAAACTGACGTTGTTTTTCATGGACGACGTTCGTTTTGCTTTGCGTCTGCCTCCCTTTCTGTTTTTTGACTGAGTGAATAAAGGCTAGTCCATTGCCTACGATGACTACTGCACAAAATCCCAACCAACTATAAGCAAAAACCTGGTTTAAACCGCCCTCATCAAAAGGCAGTCGCTCAAAAGCGTAAGCACCTAAAATGCATGCAAGCAGTATACAAATGATTGAACGTTGTTTCATTTTAGTCCCCTCCTTGTCCTACTTTATGAAATTCCAGCAAAAAAAAGACCAACAAACGGAGCACTTACGCTCCGTCATGTTGGATTTATTTTACAGATTTATGCTTTCACCCACTGCAAGAACTTGCCCTTTGTTCGAGTCTAAACTTTCAACAAATGCTTGTGGGTCTTGTTTTATAGGCGGGAACGTATTGAAATGAATTGGAACTGAAACGTTTGCACCAATCCACTCTACAGCAGTTTTTGCATCTTCTGGACCCATGGTAAAGTTATCACCAATCGGGACAAACGCTACATCAATTTGATTGCGTTCTCTAATCAGCTTCATGTCACTATATAATGCTGTATCCCCCATATGGTAAATAACTTTTCCTTCAGCCTCAAATAAAATTCCTCCAGGCATTCCTGTATAAACGATCCGTTGTTCTTCCTCCTCTGTGTATGAAGAACCATGAAAAGCTTGAGTGAATTTCACACGACCGAAATCAAATTCATACGCACCACCAATTGACATTGGATGAACATTCTCAACCCCACGAAAACTCATGTATGTCGCAAGTTCTGCAACTGCCACGACTAGCGCGCCTGTCCTCTTTGCGATCTCTACCGTATCACCTACATGATCATTATGTCCGTGCGTGAGCAAAATAACATCTGGCTGTTCCTTGTCTGGTACTAAATCTGTTAATTCATTACCTGATAGAAATGGATCAATCAAAATCGTCTTATCCCTTGTTTTTATTTTTACTACTGAATGACCATGATAACTAACTTCCATGTTTAATACTCCTCTCAGATTTACTATCATTAATCTCAATAACCTTTTCACCTTTCCCCTAAACATTCAGACAGATTTCAACTATAATAGAGTTTGAGAAAGGGAGCGTGATGATGGAACTTTTAAGAACAAAGACATTACAAAACGAATTGGTACAGAAACAAGCTGCATTTGCATTTCTAACGAGCAAGGAGAACGTTTATTATTTAACTGGATTACGGGCAAATCCTCATGAAAGGCTGATCGCGCTTCTTGTTTTCAAAGATGAATACTTCCTTGTTATTCCGAAAATGGAGGAAGAGGTTGTACGCGAAGCTGGATACGGTGGAGAATTGCTAACCTACTATGATCATGATAATGTTTGGCAACTGATTAAACAGCGTGTATCTCATTTGCTTTCGCCTGGATCCCTCATTTTAATTGAAGAACGAACCCTCTCATATGAACGAGTTTTAGCATTACAATTATTAGATCGTGATGTAACGTTTGCTGACTGTGAGTCATTAATGATGAAGCAGCGTTTAATCAAAACAGATGCAGAATTAGAGACGCTGCAAGAGGCAGCTGCATTTGCGGATGCTGGCATTGAATTTGGCGTAAACGCACTTTATACAGGCATAACAGAGCTTGAAGTTATTGCGGAAATTGAGTATCAGCTAAAGAAACAAGGTATTCGTGAAATGTCGTTTCAAACAACCGTTCTTTTCGGAGATCATGCTGCTTCACCACATGGCAAGCCTGGAAATCGCCAACTTAAAGAAGATGAATTTGTCTTATTTGATTTAGGCGTTGTTGTTGATGGCTATTGCTCCGATATTACTCGGACTGTCGCATATGGTGAAGTATCGGAAGAAGCTGGCCAAATTTATCAAACGGTCTTAAATGCACAGCTAGCGGCTATTGATAAAGGAAAACCAGGTACCGTTATCGGCCAACTTGATTTAACCGCACGATCTGTTATTGAAGAAGCTGGTTATGGTGCTTACTTCCCCCACCGACTTGGTCACGGATTAGGGATTGATGTTCATGAGTTTCCTTCAATGAGTCAAGCAAACGAAGATGTTTTACTCGAGGGGATGACGTTTACAATTGAACCAGGAATCTATGTACCTCAAGTTGCAGGTGTTCGCATAGAAGATGATGTCGTTGTTACAGCTGACGGCTTAGAAAGCTTAACTATTTTCCCAAAAACTTTATTAACCATCCCTGTTCGTTCAAAAGAATAAGCAAACAGCCTTCCTACAAGTAGGAAGGCTGTTTTTTAACGTGTTTATATGCTCATTTTCCAAACAAATCGCTCACTATCGCGGTTCATCCAATGAATTTCAAATTGTTCTAGCTCGGGAAACTTATGTTTAAGAATAATGGCATAATCCTCTTTTGTTTTCTTTTCTGAAAGCTGGAGCTCTTTCAGCAAGCTTGTTACCTCTGCTTTAGCTTTTTCACCTTTTATCACCGTATTTCCTTTTTCATATTCATAGCGATTTGGATTATCAAACTCCCATTCATGCTCAAGTTCGTTCTCCACGATTGTTATACGAACGGAAAAACAGTTCATCAATTCTGTCCCTGAGGCAGCATGAACTGACAAAGATTGGATAAGCATAAAAACAATGGTAAAAAAAATCATTCTGCTCACGTTTTTCATCACGTCACCTCTTTCTTATAAGGTGCGTTAAAAGAATTTATTTTATTCTCTAACGATAGCGATGAATAACGTCCACTCCACCGGTCACTTCGATTACAGTTCCAGTAACCATATCAGCCTCATCTTCGCTCAAAAATAAAACGGTACGCGCGATGTCTTCTCCAGTACCTGAACGACCGATTGGCGTGTTGTTATCAGTTTGATGCCTTGCTTCTTCAATTGAGGCTTCCTTCATCTCCCCCATAATATTACCTGGACAAACCATATTTGCGGTAATTCCATACTCAGCTTCTTCAATTGATATTGTCTTCATTAAACTAACTAAACCAACTTTAGCTGCTGCATAAGCTGATCGGTAGATCCAACCAGGAGCATTATTGGCTCCTTGAAAGCCATAAAAGACAATTCTTCCAAAATGTTGCACTCTCATAGCAGGCACAATTTGTTTTAAAAGATAATATGCGGAATGTAAATTGCCATTAATCATCTTGTTCCACTCGTGATCTTCATAATCAACCAATTTTTTCTTCTCAAAAATATATGGGCCAGCATTATGAATGAATAAATCAATTCTTCCTTTGAAAAGGAGGGCATTTTTTACAAGCATCTCACAATCTGCTTTATTTCCAACATCGGCCTTTATAAGCTGCAACACATTCTTATCCCATTGATTTGCTAATTCAGCAGCTCGCTTTTCATCACTATAATATGTAACTGTTACTGAATAGCCATTTTTCAACAAAGCCTCTGTTACTTTTAAACCGAGACCTTTTGTTCCAGCTGTAATGAGCGCATGTCTCATAAATGATCCACCTCCCATTCAAAGATACAACATCTTTCAGTTACAAAGCAAAATTAAATGACTATTAGTGTTAGCTTCTGAAAGGATTATGGTTCTCTGTAATAAAAAAAAGCACAAGAAAAATCATATCCTTGTGCTTCCCCTATCTTCTTATTCATTGCTATTCGTACTTTCTTTCTTTTCTACTTCATTTTTTTGATTGTCAATCGTACCTTGCTCATAAGATGCAAGAAGTTGGTGGTGAATTATATCTTCTCCCTCTTCAAGTTGACTAGCAAGTTTATCCTTATCCAATTGAATCGCCTCCTACAATTAGCCTTCCTTCAATTGGTGGAATTTATGACAAAGAAAAAACCCTTTTTAAAGAGTTTTTTAAGGATGAATAATTGTTTTCGCTTTTTCTAATGCTTTCTGAACTTGATCAAATCCCGTTCCACCTGCACTATTTCTACGAGCAACGACGGTTTTCGGTTGGAGCACTTCATAAATATCTTCTTCGAAAAATGAACTAGCCTGTCGATACTCGTCCATTGATAAGTCAAGCAAGTAAACGCCTTTTTGAATGGCCGTTAACACAAGCCGTCCAACGATTTCATGCGCATCACGAAATGGCACACCTTTGATCGCTAGGTAGTCGGCAAGTTCCGTTGCATTAGAAAAATCTTGTGAAACGGCAGCGTTCATCTTTTCTTCTTTTACTGACATCGTTTCAATCATTCCGGCAAAGATTTGAAGTGAGCCCTTTACCGTTTGAACAGTATCAAACATTCCTTCTTTGTCTTCTTGCATATCTTTATTATAAGCCAGTGGTAAACCTTTTAATGTCGTTAGTAGTGCAAAGAGATTTCCATAAACGCGACCCGTTTTTCCACGAATCAGCTCTGCCATATCTGGGTTCTTTTTTTGCGGCATGATGCTTGAGCCTGTGGCAAACGTATCATCCATTTCAATAAACTGAAATTCTTGTGATGACCATAAAATAAGTTCTTCACAGAAACGAGATAAGTGCATCATTAAGGTCGAAGAAGCCGCCAAAAATTCAATAATAAAATCGCGATCGCTAACCGCATCAAGACTGTTTTCATAAATACCCTCGAACCCTAACAATTGAGCGGTCATTTCTCGATCAATTGGGAAAGTGGTACCCGCTAACGCGCCAGCTCCAAGTGGAGAGACGTTTACACGCTTCAAACTATCTTTAAGTCGTCCAAAATCCCGCTCAAGCATCCAGAAATAAGCAAGCAAGTGGTGGGCAAAAGAAACCGGTTGTGCTCTCTGTAAGTGTGTATATCCAGGAATTAATGTTTCCACATGTTGCTGGGCTTGAAGAACGATAGCTTCTTGCAATGCGCGAATCGATTCCATTATTTCTTTCGTTTCAGTCTTAAGGTAAAGATGCATGTCTGTAGCAACTTGATCGTTTCTACTTCTTCCAGTGTGAAGTTTGCCCCCCACAGGTCCAATCTCATCGATCAATTGTTTCTCAATATTTAAATGAATATCTTCTTGCGCTACTTCATAGTCAAGCTGCCCTTGTTCCGCTTTCTGTTTAAGCGTCTTTAGGCCAGCTATAATTTGATCCGCTTCTTCTATAGAAATAATTTGACAGGCTTTGAGCATCGTTACATGGGCTAAACTGCCTTGAATATCTTGATATACAAGTTTTTGGTCAAAGCCGATTGATGCACCAAATTCATCGACCCATTTTTCAGCGGATTTAGTAAATCGACCGCCCCAAAGCTTTGTCACGATGTAACCTCCTTTTTCTCTTGAACGACTTTGCTATGCACCTTTGTTGGCAGGCCCCATAGAGATATAAAGCCAACAGCTGCGTGATGATCAAATTCATCGTCCGCTGTATAAGTTGCTAGCTTCTCATTATACAGTGAATAAGGAGATTTTCTGCCTTCGACAACAGCGTGGCCTTTAAATAATTTCACACGAACAACGCCTGTTACATGCTGCTGTGATTCTTTTAAAAATGCGCGTAATGCTGGTTGAAGGCTTGAGAACCATAGTCCCTCATAAATGACTTCAGTTAATTTCTTTTCAATAATCGGTTTAAAATGAGCAAGTTCTTTTGGTAACGTTAAATCTTCTAATTCTTTATGTGCTTTAATTAATGTCATAGCTCCAGGGCATTCATATACTTCGCGTGATTTAATACCAACAAGTCTGTTTTCAACGTGGTCAATTCTTCCAACGCCATGCTTTCCGGCAATCTCATTTAGCTCAAGAATGAGCTGATCAAGCGGCAATAAAGTTCCATTAATCGCTACTGGTTTTCCTTGATCAAATTTAATTTCAATTACATCCGCGACATCAGGAGTTTGTTCAAGAGGTGCTGTTAATTCGTAAGCACCTTCTGGTGGTGTTGCCCATGGATCTTCTAAAATGCCACATTCATTACTTCTTCCCCATAAGTTCTGATCAACGGAATACGGATTGTCTAAATCAACCGGAATTGGGATATTATGCGCTTTTGCATATTCAATTTCCTCATCTCTTGACCAAGCCCATTCTCGTACAGGTGCCAATACTTTTAAATCTGGATTTAACGCTTGAATGGACACTTCAAAGCGAACTTGGTCATTTCCTTTGCCCGTACAGCCGTGTGCAACAGCGGTCGCCCCTGTCTGTTCAGCAATTTCAACTAATTTTTTGGAGATAAGGGGACGAGAAAGTGCAGATACAAGCGGATACTTTTGTTCATAGAGTGCATGAGCTTGTAATGCTGGAAGCACAAAATCCTCCGCAAACTCTTTTTTCGCATCAATTGTGTACGATTGACTCGCTCCAACTGTTAATGCTTTTTGTTTCACAAATTCAAGATCTTTGCCTTCTCCGACATCAAGTCCAACTGCAATAACATCGTACCCTTTATCAGCTAACCACTTTACTGCTACAGATGTGTCTAATCCACCAGAATATGCCAATACTACTTTTTCTTTTGTCATTTAAATTCCCCTCCACAATGAATAAACATTCTCTTTTTATTATTTTTATACATTTAGTTTTAAAAAATAAACCGAATACACGTGATCGGTTTGCATAAAAAACAAATTAAATTAATTAATATACATTACTTTAACAGTCTTGATCTTTTTTGGCAAGAGATTTTTTAAGAATGAATTCCGAAAAAATAGGCCCCATTTATGAGAGCCTATCCTTGACTTATGTATTCATTATTAACCAACGTTTACTATAAAACATTCTAGAATCAATGGTCGTTGTTTTTACTTGCCGATACGTTGTCCCTGCATTTATAACACCACTTAAAAATCGTTTCCCCGGAAGCTTTGAGTGATTAATTTGACTGATAATGGCCCACTTTGCAACTTGCTTTATTAATACTTGGCCCGTCTCTTGACTAACAATGTCTTCTTTTCCAAAATAAAGCGGCTGGTTGTTTCTTGCATCATTCATTTCTTCAGCTAATAAGTTCCATTCTTCCAGCTTTGCTTTGCTTGGCAAAAAGCTGTAGTTGAGAATTCGCATCGTATAGATTGCCTCAAACGAAGAACGCGATGAAAATCCATAGAAGTGAGCAATACGCTGCACAGCACGTAAACATGCCCATATTTGTAAAGGTAAATCTATACTCATTCGCTTGTTCGATTTCGATAATAGAAAACCTTGTCCAAACGTTATCATTCTTAATTTAGTTAATTCTAAGTCGAGCTGCGCTTCTTTTTCTTGAAAAATTGTAGGCGAATCGGACCGATGCAACTGCACACTTGATTCATTCTTTTTAAGAAAAATCTCTTGATTTAACACATGGTTCAATTGCATACATAAAGGCTCTATCGACTTAATCCAGTCATGTTCATATGATTTTTTTTGTAATGGAGAGTAATCAAGTGCATCACTAAGCAACGTTTTTTCGTACGTCTTTATGCGCTGATTAATCTGTTGATTCACATTCATTCCTTATCGCCCTCCTGCCATTTGGAATAAACGACCATATTCCTTTTAAATAGATCGATGTATGGAAAAATATCCTCTTGTTCACCCATTTGTTCCAGTACTTTTAATTCCGTATTCATTTTCTTAATATAATAATAGAGCAGCGCTTCCGCTGTTTTAGGTTGAATTTGGCCACCTTCAGCTGATGGGTATTGAGCTAAAACACCGTGTTTCAAAGCTTGTAATTCATCTTGATTAGGGTCAATCTCTTGTGAAACTGCTGCTTGATTAATCATTTCAACTGTAAGAACCAACTGTCCTATTAATTCACCTGTCTTTGTGTAGCTTGGGGTTAGTGGATCAGTTAATGCTTTAATTTTGCCAATATCACCAAGCAAACAAAGTGCCAACACAATGTCTTTATTAACTTGCCGATAAAGTGGCAGTACTTGCATTGCTGCGTACATTAATTCTACAATTTGCTCTAAAAGTCCCGCATAATACGCATGATGGTACTTTTTGGATGCAGGCATTGTTGTTATTTTTTCTCGAATTCCACGGTCTCCATAGACTACTTTTATTAATTGCTGAAGGATAGGTGATTCTACTTCATCCATCATCATCCGTAACTCATGCCATAAATCTTCTCTCGATAAACCTTTTTTAGAAATCAATTCTGTTCGATTGATTTGATCTTCTTCTGTTGCTAATCTAATTTTTTGAATCGTTAGTTGCTGTTTTGATCGATATGTCTCCAACGTTCCTTCTACTTTGATTACGGATTTTAACACGAATTTTTCCTGCTGCTCCTCCGTTATATCCCACAGCCTCGCTGATAGAAGGTGATGCTGTTGTTGCAAAGTAAAGTTAGCATATAGAGAACCGTTTGATGCTTGCTTTATGTCTCGATCTCTAATCATATAAAACCCTGTAGTTGTCATTACACGCACCTCTACTTTAATAGTAGCTGACGGCACAGAAAAAGGCAAAACGAATCATAATCATAGGTAACATAATAACTTGAATTGTCCTGGTACTAATTCTCCTTTTTAAGAAACAAAAAAAGCTAGGCTTACGCCTAGCTTTTATCATGTTAAACGCACAGTATCACGAGCAATCATTACTTCTTCATTTGTCGGGATAATCATGATTTTTACTTTTGAAGAATCCGTATGCAGCATGGTTTCTTTTCCACGCACGTTGTTCTTAGAAAGATCCGCTTCAACACCCATAAACTCTAAACCTTTAAGCACTCGTTCACGGATTGTTGAGCTGTTCTCTCCAATACCAGCAGTAAAGATAATGACATCGACTCCGCCCATTCTCGCAGCATACGATCCGATGTATTTATGGATGCGTGATGTGAAAACATCTAAAGCAACTTGTGCACGATCGTTACCTTCTTCAGCTGCTGACTCGATATCACGCAAATCGCTTGAGAAACCAGTGATTCCAAGAAGGCCACTTTTCTTATTAAGCGTAGACACAACTTCGTCAACTGTCTGATCTGTTTTCTCCATAATGTAAGGAATAAGCGCAGGATCAATATTCCCTGAGCGAGTTCCCATTGTTACTCCTGCAAGTGGCGTAAAGCCCATTGACGTATCAATTGATTCGCCGCCTTTAATTGCTGCAATACTAGCACCATTACCAAGATGACAAGACAGAATACGAAGATCTTCAACCGGACGATCTAGAATTTCAGCTGCACGCTGGGATACATATTTGTGTGAGGTTCCGTGAAACCCATATTTACGAACACCGTACTTCTCATAGTATTCATAAGGCAAGCTGTACAAATAAGCACTTTCCGGCATTGTCTGGTGGAAAGCTGTATCAAAAACCGCTACAGCTGGGACAGAAGGAAGAACCTCCTTGAATGCTTTAATTCCAGTTATATTGGCCGGATTATGCAATGGCGCAAGCTCTGTGACTTCTTCAATTCCAGCAAGAACTTCATCCGTAATTAAAATAGAGTCATTAAATTTCTCTCCACCGTGAACAACACGATGTCCAATTCCTTCAATCTCATCTAATGAAGCAATAATAGACAAGCTTGTTAGTTGCTCAAGCAATAATTTCACTGCATCTGCATGATTCGCTATATCAGTTGTTGTGACATGTTCATCGTTATTTGCTTCAATCGTAAATACAGAATCCTTCATTCCAATACGCTCGACTAGCCCTTTTGTGATTACTTTCTCTTCAGGCATCGATAAAAGTTGAAATTTTAACGAAGAGCTTCCTGCATTAATCGCCATAATAGTTGCCATGATTTTTTTTGCACTCCTTTTTTCTATCCATCTATACCATTTAAGCATTGTGAAAGCTTGATTTCAAGCGGGCATAATTGGTAAAGCGCATACATTAAATTAGTGCCAAAAAAGCATGAATTTCGTCTTTTTCGAATACAAAAAAACGCTAGACCTCCTAGCGTTTTAATTGCTCCTCAAACCAGCGATTAATTTGTTTCACCATATCCTGCATCGCTTCTTTATTTGAGAAAGTCGGTAACTCAGCAAATAGCGCTTGTTGCGGCACTGGAATTCCCTCTTTTTTCTTTTGTAGCAGCAAGATACTTTTCTGTTGCTGAACATTAGAAAACATCGATGACGGTAATTGTAGAAGTCCCAATACAACAGCATCCTTTTTTAAATAAGCATGCAAAGCCGCTGACTGATCACTTTCAAACAAGAAGTTTGGAATAACAAATAGCGCAAACCCTCCATCATTTAGGGATTTAATTCCTTGTTCAATCATCAAATGATGAATATAAGAGTGACCTTCTTTCGCTTTTAACTCAAATGAAGAAGCCACATCATCTTTCGGGTAGTAACCTATTGGTAAATCACTGACTACCAAATCTGTTTTCTGAGGGACAACTTGCAAGCTATCTTGGTGATAGAGATGAATCTGATGCTGTTGTAAATTAGCGCTTGAGTATGCGTTTTTTAATAACGTCTCGTCAACTTCAAATCCGCTTGCTTCAATTGGAGTTGTCGCGTTGTTGCAAATAGCAAACAATAAGTTACCCGATCCAACCGCTAAATCGAGAAGCTCTGTATTTTCACGATCCTGTACGAGTTTATTCACTAAGTAGCTTATAAACAAACTGACGGCATCTGGAGTCATGGAGTGATTGGGCTGGACCGCTCCCTTCATCCCTTTTATTACCCCAAGTTGAAATGCTTTGCGTACTTCTTCCTGCTTCCACTCAAGTTGCTTGACCTTATCTAGCAACTCTTGCACTTCTTCCTCGTCTGCAGGGGAAAGAGATTGCAAAATGGTTCCCTCAAATAAATTATCCCCTGCTTCCGCTAGTGCTTCTAAATAGGTTAACTGTGATTGATGAGCTAACTTATCTGACGTTTGGTCAAGATACTCAAATAACTTTGTTACATTCGTTGTTTCCATTATTATCACCTTTTCTGACGCTTTGATCTGCATTGTATTGTACAAGCTTGACGTAAATAAGTCCACTGACTAAGCAGTGGACTTGATCGTTATGCGTTTTTCGCTTGCTTCAGCGCTTCCTCGTAATCTGGATGATCGGTCACTTCTTTTACGTACTCTGCATGAACCACTTCATCCTTTTCATTAATAACAAAGACTGCCCTTGCTAACAGGCGCAATTCTTTGATCGCAACCCCGTAAGCTTGTCCGAAAGAAAGGTCACGGTGATCCGATAACGTTTGGACCTGTTCAATCCCTTCAGCAGCACACCATCTTTTCTGAGCAAACGGTAAGTCAACACTTACTGTTAGAACAACCGTATTTGTTAAGTCTGAAGCCGCTTCGTTAAATCGTCTTGTTTGTGCATCACACACACCTGTATCAATTGACGGAACAACACTTATTAAACGAACCTTGCCTTTCGAGTCATTTAATGTCACTTCAGATAAATCGTTAGCCAATACAGTAAAATTCGGGGCTTGATCTCCCACCTTTACTTCATTTCCAATTAACGTTACTGGATTTTGCTTAAACGTAAGTTGTGCCATTTTAAAACTCCTCCTTTAATCGCTTTTATCTCTTCTAAATAGTACACAGGTTTGGCATTCTAATGCAAAGGACTTGCTCACATAAAGCATTAATCATGAATTTGACTGAAATTGATTTTCATTCTAAACTTGTAGAGCGATTCGTCTATAAAGTGAGGAAGTGACCTTTTGTCTAAACAGCCTTTGTGGACACCCACATTTTTGTTTATTTGCTTTAGTGCATTTACATTGTTTATGATCTTTAATTTATTTATTCCTACCTTACCACTATATGCTCTAACCGTTCTTAGCGTATCTGAAACACAAATTGGCCTCATTATGGCCTCCTTTATTGCTGCTTCTGTTATTGCCCGTTTGTTTGCAGGCTTAATTATTGATCGCTTTGGTGAAAAAAGAGTATTGTTAACATCGTTTTTCGTCGTTTTTATTTCTGCAGTACTTCACATTTGGTCATTATCCTTTGAATGGCTTCTTTTTTTACGCTTCTTGCAAGGATTAGGGTTTGGTGTTGCAACTACTGCAGCAGGTGCTTTGGCGATCGTCCTTTCTCCGGCTAACCGTCAGGGAGAAGCGGTTGGATATTATAGCATGTTCATGAGCTTAGCTATGGTCATTGGTCCTGTTGTTGGCTTACAAGTCGTCGAGCATGGCTCCTTTACTTGGTTATTTATACTAACCGTTGGGCTATCTGGAATTGGTTTTCTTCTCGCTACATTGATTGTTTTTAAAGCAAATCGAAAACCTCCAGAACCTTTGTCCATTAATCGCTTTATTGCACCAAATGCGATGTCTGTTAGCTTTATTTCTGCTATCGCCTCATTCGCTTACGGCGGTATTTTAAGCTTTATAACGCTGTACGCTACATCACTGCAGTTGGAATCAGCTGCAAGTCTCTTTTTTATTGTGTACGCCATTGTTCTTTTGATCTCACGCTTCTTTACCGGAAGACTATTCGATCGCTTTGGTGAAAATGCCGTTCTCTATCCAACATTACTCTTATTCGCATGTGGCTTATTTCTTTTGTCACAAGCAACGAGTTTAGTCGCCTTTTTAATAGCAGCCATATTTATGGGAGCAGGCTTTGGTTCAGTGTTACCAAGCTTTCAAACACTTGCTGTTCAATCAGTTACGCGTAGCCAAGCTGTACAAGCAACAAGTACATTTTATATTCTGTATGACTTAGGAATTGGTGTTGGGTCATTCACATTAGGGTTCTTAGTTACTGGAACCTCATATTCGTTTATGTATTTTGTATCTGCATTCGTCGTTTTGTTAGCCGTCGTTGCCTACCGCTTATTGCATCATCGCAAACTGAAAAAACTGCAAGTAAGAAGAATGGCCGACACACAGTAGCGGCAGAAAAAAGAGAGAAAGCAAATGCTTTCTCTCTTTTTTTAAATTAAAGGATCTTCGTATGGTTTATGCGTTTCATGATGTTGTTCACCGTCATGCTTAAATAAATGTTGAATCTTATCAAACGCCTGCGGAGCTAAATCTAATAGGCGATCATAGAGGTGAGTTGAACTATCTAAATGCACCATATTAATTCCTTTGCTATTCACTACAAGAAATGCGATTGGTGTAATCGAAACACCGCCGCCACTTCCTCCACCAAAAGGATGCCCATGTTCATCATGTGCATGAGAATGTTCTGTGTAAAACTCACTACCACCTGCTGCGAAACCAAAACCTACTTTAGAAACAGGCATGATAATGCTGCCATCAGGAGTCTCGACCGGGTCACCTATAATGGTGTTTACATCAGCCATCGCCTTAATATTCTCCATCGCAGTTTTCATTAATCCTTGAATTGGATGTTCAGACATTGTTTCCACTCCTCCTTATCCTGCTGCTTCTGCATGAGAAACGTTGGATTTTCTTGCTTTTTTTCTTCCACGGTAACTTACCAAGACATATAGAGCTGTATACATAGCGTGTCCGACTCTAAACGACGCTATGCATGAAAAAGAAAATTTAAACCCTGCTGCTTGAAAGTGTGGGATGACGAGAACCTCTTGCTGAGCCTTCCATTGAACTTTTGTTGAGATCCAGCCTATTACATATGAAACCACACCCCAAATAACACCACTCATTTGAGCTGTTAAAGCAGCATCACCAGTGCCAAACTCGGTTTTTAGTGAAAAGGTATGTATGGTAGCATGTTTCAAAAAGCGGTATAACCCTCTTTTAAATGCAGGAAAAAGCCGAACCCACTCTCTGCTCTCTCTTATCATTTTTTTTACTGTGTTAAATGTAAATCGTTTTTTTTTAGTCTTTTTTCTTCCAAGGTTTTGTTGATTTTCTGTTACAGAAACCGAGGTGGTTTTCAGATCTAAATCGATTAAAGGTGCATCGAGTTCATATATTTTCTTTCCAGCAATCGTTATTTTCAACGTTAACTGATCGTTTTTTTGATGTTTCGTATAAAATACTGACAGACGTACACGCAAATTTAGAACAATAATGAACAAAACAACAACAGCTAACACACTAATAATGGACCAAATTGGCAACGTCTCTGCCCCCTTTATTCTCTACTATGTACAAAAACGACCAAAAAAAACCAACTGAATCATTCAGTTGGTTAATCTATATGGACAACGTATGTTTCTGCAATTAAGTCATGAACACCTTGTTTTTTGGGTGTGCATGCAATTACGACATACATAATTAAATTAAAATTGGCAGGAAGTGGCGCTTGATGTAAAAAGCGGCCGACACCTTCTCTAAAGATAATAGTTGACCACGTCAGTCTTCTACCATCCTTTTGCACTACCTTTATCCCGAAAATCATTTTTCCCAGTGTTTGAGAAAAATATCTTGTCATTAAACTAAAGTAAAGAAAGAATAAGGTTGCGTATAAGAACGATGGAATGACGACAACAGACCAAATCATTTCCATCATTGAACTATCGCCCTGAATAAATGGCAACCAGGTACCTACTATGGCACCATTGATTGCACTTACGAGCAACAGGTCAAATAAAAATGCCCACAATCTCATCCAAAATCCTGCATAACGGACCGAATCTATTTTTTCAACCTTGTCTACAGATTCAGAGATTGCATCGCTTATGATTTCTTTCCTTAAATGACGCTTTACCCTTCCATTGCTTGTCACGACGCTTTTATCCAATTAAACCACCTCACTCATAGTTATACATATAAAGTGGACGTGGTTGATTAAAGTCCATTTTTAACTCAGTGTCCCCAAACAACCGATCAACCGTCATGCCAAATAAACCACCGAATCCTTGATTTACTTGAGACGTTACCACTTGATAGTTAGCTCCTAAATGTGCCTGCATCTCATCAATTACATCGTCAATGCTGCCCAAATCGTCAATCAAGCCCTCCTCTAACGCTTGCCTACCAGTGTAAATTCGTCCATCGCCTAGCTCACGTACACGATCTTCATCCATTCCTCTTCCGTCTGCAATTATGTCAACAAACTCCTGATAATATTCATCTACTATTGCTTGAATAATCTCATCCTCTTCTTCCAAAGGCTCACGTGTTGGAGACAAAATGTCTTTATATGGTCCACTTTTATAAACATTTTCTTCTACACCAATGTTCTCTAGTAATTCACTGACGTTAATTGAGCTCATAATAACACCAATTGATCCTGTAAGGGTTTGAGGATGAGCAAAAATTCGTTCAGCCGGTGCTGCGATATAGTAGCCTCCAGAAGCAGCCATTCCTCCCATTGAAACGAAAACGGGTTTTTCATGGACTGACTGTGCTTCCTCAACCAAACGATGAATTTCCGCTGATTCCAGTACCCCTCCACCAGGTGAATCTACACTGATTATGATGCCCTCGACTTGGCGATCAGTCATTACCGCATTTAAACCGTTTAAGAACGACTGATGATTATAGCCACCACTAGCAAAAAAACCTTCTTCTCCTGAGTTGATAATGGGACCACTTATTTCTAGTAAAGCAATTTGACCACTTGTATTCCCTTCACGAACAACCGTTTGCTCACCCCCACTTAAGGCAGTACCTTGCGTGTATGTTTGTAAAGCAAATGATATAGTCGTAATAAATGAGAATATAAGCACAAAAGCTCCAATCCCCAGTGCAATCCATCGTCTAGCTTTCAATTCGTTCATCTCCTATCTCTTCAAACCTCTCGTTATGATAAACCGTTTTTCCATTCACAATCGTCGCCACCACTTCTGCGTTCAAAATGGTCTTTTCATCAGCAATTAAAAGATTTTGATCTAGAATAGTAAAATCTGCATCAAACCCGGGTTTTATTTGTCCTCTTTCATGTTCTTTTCCAATTGCAAAAGCGCTGCCAGTTGTAAATAAAGAAACAGCTTCAAAAGGAGTAAGCTTTTCGCTTTCGCCGTAAACTGGTCCATCCTTACCTGGTTCCTTACGGGCTATTGCAGCGTGAATGCCGAGCAGCGGTTCAACCGGTTCAATTGGAGCATCTGAACCGCCTGCACAAGGTATCCCATTTAAAAGAAGTGTTTTCCAAGCAAATGAGTAAGGTAACCGATCTTGACCAAGCCTTTCAATGACCCATGGAAAATCAGAAACAACAAAGCGTGGTTGAATATCAACAATTAATGGCAGTTGTTTTATTCGCTTAAACAAATCTTTTCGAGCAATTTGAACATGAATTAATCGGTCGCGCATCGAAACGACCGGAGCCTCTTCAATTGCCGTCAAGGCCATATCTAGCGCTTGATCCCCAATGACATGAATTGCTACACCCAGTTGTCGTCCTCTCGCACTCTCAACAAGGTTTTTAAGCTTATCTTCCGTATGTATTAACAAACCTGTCGTTTCTGGATCATCCGAATAGGGTGAACTAAGGGCTGCTGTTCTTCCTCCTAGGGCTCCGTCTGCAAATATCTTTAAAGCACCTAATTCAATAAAAGGGCTGATCTCTCTTTTATTTTTGTAATGAGAATAATCATAGGCATCAAGCTCCTCATGATGAATAAGAAGGTGAGCCCGAAATGGTTGCCTATCATTAATTGTTTCTTCATAAATCTCCATCGTTTCAACGAGTCCATTGTAATAATGGAGATCTTCTGTGTGACCGCCTGTTAATCCATGACGATAACAATCTTGTATAGCGGTTTCTAACGCTCGTTTGACACTTTGTCTAGATAATGGCGGCATACAGTTTTGAACAAGTGTAACCGCAGCGTCATGTAACACGCCTGTTAGGTTCCCATCCTCGTCTCTTTCAATACGACCACCCGCTGGGTCTGCAGTTGACTCGTCAATTCCTGCCATTTGCAATGCTGTTTGATTAACATATGCTGCATGTCGACAGATTCGCATGACAAAAACAGGGCGCGTCTGACTAATTGCATTTAAATCATCGATCGTTAACGTATCATGATTCGGATCATTGTGCTCGTTCCATCCTAACGCTTCTATCCATTCAACATCACGAGCAGACAATATTTTTAACTGATCAAGCGCCTCTTGCTTGTTACACTTGGATAAATCTAATCGCAGAAGCTTTTGTCCATGACCGATTAAATGCAGGTGACTATCAACAAAACCAGGAAAAACAAATGTACCATTTGCATTTTTTTTATGTAGAATTTCATTTTTCCATTTCTCTAACAGCTCATGTTTTGATCCACAATCAATTATTTTTCCATCTCTTTCATAAATTGCTTCAAACGTCTCATGCTCTTGCCCCATTGAGATAAAGGTCCCGTTAAACCAAAGCGTACCCACCTTCAACTCCCCCTTTCATCTCTGGTTAGTATATCACTGTTACTTTTACGTTGGAATTAAAAAGGAGCAGGGGATGTCCCTGCTCCAAGTCATATATATATAATTACTTTTGGTAACCACCCATTTGTTGCTCAGCTTGAGCGACAAGACGTTTAGTGATTTCTCCACCTACAGATCCGTTAGCACGAGCAGTTGAATCCGGTCCAAGATTTACTCCAAATTCAGAAGCAATCTCGTATTTCATTTGATCAAGAGCTTGTTGTACACCAGGTACGACTAAGTTGTTTGTGTTAGACATGTGTTTCACCTCCTTCGGTACTTCTAGAATGCGCGAATGGAGGCAGAACATACATGATTTAAAACTGGTAAATTTTTAAAATAACATCTCAAGTTCAGACTCGTTTGTTGATGCTGTTATTTCGATTGTTTCAATTGATGCTACAGCTTCTTGACACTTCATTTCAACTTCAACATACTGCTCAAACTTCGCAGCACCTTTTCGTTTTGGTTTTGTTTTCGAATCCGTCGGTAAAAAGATTGTGCAACAATCTTCATACGGCAAAATCGATAAGGAATACGTACCGATTTTTTTTGCATGAGCGATGGTTGCTTCTTTGTCTACAGCAAGTAAAGGACGTAATACTGGCAGCGTGGTTACTTCATTAATTGTATTCATACTTTCTAAGGTCTGGGATGCAACTTGACCGAGACTTTCTCCGTTAGAAATCGCTAAGATTCCTCTTTGTTCTGCCACTTGATCTGCGATTCTCATCATCATTCTTCGCATAATCGTCATCTCATAGTTTGAAGGAACTTCTTTGTGTATATGCGTCTGAATATCAGTGAATGGTACAAGATGGACCTTAATAGTAGATCCATACTTTGTAAGTTGTTTTGTTAAATCAAGGACTTTTTGCTTTGCTCGTTCATTCGTATAGGGTGGACTATGAAAGTGCAGCATTTCTACCTCTGATCCTCGCCCCATTAACATATGAGCAGCCACAGGTGAATCAATTCCACCTGAAAGTAAATGAAGGACTCTTCCGCTTGCCCCAACCGGTAATCCTTTTGCGCCTTGAACGGCACCACCGGTAATATACGTAGCAAGTTCCCTAACGTCAACTGTAATATCAACATCTGGGTTATGAACATCAACTTTTAATGTTTCTTCCATATTCTTTAAGATAAAACCACCAACAAGGTGATTTAATTCTTGAGAGTTTACATGAAATGTTTTATTGGCTCTTCTAGCAGAAACCTTAAACGTTTTCACGTCATTTTGCTGCTGAAGCAAGTAAAGTGCTCCTTGTTGAATCGCATCTAACTCATTTTCAACCTTAAGTGCTAAACTGAATGAATAAATTCCAAAAACGGACGTTAGTGCTTCTTTAATCGGTTCATACTTCTCTTCGTTTAATTGAATAATAATTCTTCCTTGAATGCGCTTTGCTTTTACATCTTTAAATGGTTTTAACACTTGTCTAATATTAGCTAATAATAATTTCTCAAAATGGCTTCTGTTCTTCCCTTTTAGTGCAAGTTCTCCATATCGTACAACGATGTGATCTAATTTCATCCTGACTTTACCTCCTGAAGCTTTGGTACAATCGATTTTATTGCTTGAATACACGTTTCAATTTCTTCTTCCATAGTCTCAAAAGATAAACTAATTCGAATTGCGCTCTCTGCAATTTCCTTGCTTAAATCAGCCCCTAATAAAATGCGACTTGGTTTACCTGACTTTACTGAGCAAGCAGATTGTGTCGATACGTAGATATTTTTTTGCGCTAAAGATTGAACGAGCACTTCCGCCTTCAAACCTGCAATTGAAAAATTAACAATGTGAGGTGCTACATTTTCCAAAGGGGAGTTTATGCGTATACCGTCTACATCCTTAAGCTCCAAAAAAAGTCGTTTTTGCAAGTTGCCTAATCGAACCGGTTCAGTCTCCAGCTTTTTAGCTCCAATACCAAGAGCTTTAGCAAAACCCGCCGCTCCTGCTACATGCTCTGTGCCTGGTCGAATCAATTGCTCTTGCTCTCCCCCTCTGTAAAGAGAATCAATACTTTTTGCATTTCGAACATAGAGCATTCCAGTTCCTTTCGTGCCGTGAATCTTATGTGAAGATAAGCTTAACAAATCAACCTTGGCATGATTTATAGAAAAAGGCACTTTGAGTAAGCTTTGAACAGCATCAACATGGTACTTCACTTGAGGATAATGTTGGAGAAAATCACCGATTTCGTCAATCGGCTGTATTGTCCCGAGCTCGCCTTGTACATGACATATACTAACAAGTGCTGTATTTGATTGCATCGCCTTTTTCACTTGTTCAACCGTTATAAAACCATATTTATCAGCTTGTAAGTACGTAACATCATATCCGTTTTGTTCTAACAGCTGCATATTTTCGTATATTGAAGCATGCTCTACGGTTGTTGTAATGATATGCGCCCCTGGTTTTCGTTTAACCGACCCATGAATAGCTAGAGCATTTGCCTCTGTCCCACCTGAAGTAAGCACAATTTGATCTGTTGCACAATGAAGAAACGCACCCAAGCGTTTTTTTGCTTGTACTAAAACGTTTTCTGACTCCATTCCTAGCGTATGCAGTGACGAGGGGTTGCCAAAGTAATTTCGTGCTATTGTTGTGTATACTTGCAAAACGTCTTCATAAGGACGTGTTGTTGCACTATTGTCTAAATAGATCATGATTTTTGGAAAACTCCTTTACCTTATACAGTTGAAGCTCAACGACTATCTTAGCATATAAGCTAAACGATTGTTAAAAGAACTAAAAAACGTAGCTAAAAAGCTACGTTTTTATGCACTCATATGTCTTGTTACTTTATTAATTAAATCAGGTTCATATTTTGATACCGCTTTTTGAACAAGGTCTAATGCCAGATCATATTCATAGCGCAAAAAAGCTTCCTCTGCTTCATTTAAAGCTTCACGCACTGTCTCACTTTGCCCACGGAATCGATTGCTATATTGAATGGAGTGCTCAGCTAGCTTTGCTGTTTCCACCATCTGAGTAATCTCTTTCGCGTTTTCTTCTATTTCAGTTCCCGCTTCACTAACCAAATCTTCCACTTCATTCATTTCTAAAGGTAATTGACTCAGCGCTTCTTTTGCCTCAGTCAATTTCCCTTCTGCTTGATCAAGCGATTCTAAATGAGAAACTGGAACCCCTGGCAAATTGCTCTTATATACGATTCGTTTTGTTTCTAAAAGCACTTCACGAAGCTGGTTTACTTTTTCTTGCGCCTTTATTTCTTCCTTCCGCAAACGCTGTAACCGCTCAATGCTTTCCTTAATTCCATTTGAAAGGCTTTCCATCTGCTCAAGCCATTTTTCCGCCATTTCATAAATAGAAGAAAAAGTTTGCTTTTGATTTTCCGTTACGTCAACAATCACATTTAATTGACTTTGAGATTGTCTTAGGTCTTTTTGCAACGCCGTTTGAAGCTGTGTCTCTTCTTTAGCAATTAAATAACTTTTTTGCACATGTGTGGTTTCATGAAGTAATTTCTGCATTTGATCACTTGCATCTGCTACCTTCTCGCGCAAAACGGGCAGCTTACTCTGCAATTTATTTTTAAAAGAAACTTCATCCTCTAGGGTTTCATACATTTGCTCCGTTTCCTGCTGGATTGTTTCTAAGATCGTATTAGCCTCGGTTACTTTTAATTCTTTTAACGCCGCTCCCGCACGCTCTAATTCAGATTGGAAGTGATCTATTTTTGTATCAAACGAAAAAGAGCCCAGATGATAGCCATCATCTTCCATCTGCTTAATCCCTATCTGTAAGTTTCTTAGTTCTCCAGGCAAAGTCGTACGCGCTTGAACAAGAAGAAACGGGATTCTATCCATTTGCTCGTTTAATGTAGTTAATCGCTCTTTTATCTCAATTAATTGTTTACGCGCTTGCAGATAGCTACCATTTTCGGTTGATTCTTCAAAAGACGTAAGCGCCTCTTTGTTTTCTTGCATCTCATTATCTAACTCACGAATAACTTCTCCATACGAACCACGCCGCTTTAATAACTCACTTGATAATTCTTGATACATTTCTTTTATCGAGGAAATTTCAGCTCTATTTTTCTGCTCTGCTGAAACAAGTCGATCAATATCCTCGACCATAATATCCAGCTGTTGTTCAACAGTAATTAACCGATTTTCCACCCATGATAATTGTTCTTTCGCCTTTCGAATTCTATATTTCCCAGCCAATTCCTCAATATCAATCAATTGTTCTTCAATACTTGGGAGAATTGACTCAATAATTTCATCCCAGTCTTTACGCCAAGCTTCAAATTTTTGTTCTGTCTCACCTGACATACGTAGTTTTTTCACTTTGGCAATTTCATCCGACATATTGCGGTTAAGTAAACTTGTTTTACGTTCATCTAATTCGTCTACTGACTTATGTATCGTTCGCCTAATAAATATACCTACAGCTGTACCTACTGTAATGAGGACTAATAAAATACTAATAATGATAACCAATATATCCACGCGAAACTCCCCTCTGCTGCCCTTCTTCACTTCAAGTACCTTCTATTTAAACCATTCCTACTTTATCACTGTTCTATTACGTAATATAATAGCACGAAAGCGACAATTTGTGTGCATATTCACCATATAGTGTTCGACAAATTGAACTGTTTTTCATATTCGTTACAAAAGGTAATTCTACCTGTTCTTTCGGACAATTATTTACTAAACTTAAATTAAAAAACAATATGGGAGGTAAATATGATAAAAAGAGACGGACATATTCATTCGCCTTTTTGCCCTCATGGCTCTTCCGATACCATGGCTTCCTATTGTGAACGCGCGATTGCACATGGAATCGAGACGATAACCTTCACTGAGCATGCCCCACTTCCAGCAGGCTTTACTGATCCAACACCGGCTCAAGACAGCGCCATGAAAGAAGCTGATTTGCCGCACTATTTTTCGTTAATTGATCAACTAAAAAAAGAGTATGCCTCTCATTTGGACATACTCACCGGTTTAGAAATTGATTACTTAATTGGTTATGAACAAAACACAACAACCTTTTTAAATGATGTCGGACCTTTTCTTGACGACAGCATCTTATCTGTTCATTTCTTGCTTATCAATGGCTCTTATTATTGTATGGACTACAGTCCAGCTGTTTTTAAAACAATGGCTAAACAATTAGGATCAGTTGACCTGCTCTATAAAAAGTATTATGAAACGGTCTTATCCTCTGTTAAAGCAAATTTAGGTAGCTTTAAGCCAAAAAGAGTTGGTCATATGACGCTTTGCCATAAATTTAGAAAAAAACACCCTGCAAAGTTGTCTTTTAACCATGAAATAAATTTAATCCTTGATGCCGTTAAACAAAACCATATGGAACTTGATTACAATGGCGCAGGAGTTATGAAACCAGACTGCGGAGAGACATATCCTCCAGCTTCTATTGCTCAAGCAGCTTTAAATAAAGGAATTAAGCTTGTTTATGGTTCTGACGCTCACTCTGCTTCTGCACTTCTTGCAGGTGTCGATCAATTACACATGTAACAGACGAGACTTCGGTGTTTTTTCAGGTAATTGAAAGACCGTTTTCATCCATGCTTGAGTATGTTGAACATAACGCTTAGTAAATAAATGATCTGCGGGTGTTAATAAAAACAATTCTCTTAAATATTGTGGGGATGAATATGGTAGAATAAGCATATTTCTTAATTGAAGAACAACTAAATCTACAGGCAACTTATTTTGCTTTAACTGAGCCATACATCCTGCAACAACCTGCTCCAACAAATACTGTTCTTTTCTTAAATACGTACTCATTAATTCGCGTACAAGTGTTGAATCCAGCGTCATTTCACGATGAGCCATTCGTGCTAACAAGTGACAGGACTGTTGATAAGTAAGTACTCGTTCAATGATTTCACGTAAAGCTTTGGTCGCGTCATCCTGACATGCATGAAGAGTGGTTTCAATTGTATGAACATACCCTTCAAAGAATTCAGTTACAAGAGATTCAAATAAAGCTTGCTTTCCACCATAATAGTATGAGATTAAAGCTTGGTTTACTTTTGCTTTTTTGGCAATATCTCGGACAGACGTTCCATGAAATCCATTGGCATAAAACAATTGAGTTGCAGCATCTTTGATCAAAGCTTTGGTTTGTTCACTCATCATGACACCTCCAGTTTCACTTTTTATTGACGAACCTCAACAAAGATTTATATTATATTCTTTATTCGGGCTAAATTCCCGGCATCCTGTTTTTAAAAACACATTCTTACAAAAAATATTTAGACAAAACCCGCGTACTGTTGCGTATTTTGTTTACTGAGAGGGGAAATTGTCGTGTTTAGCAAAAATGTCTACCCGAGCGATAAAAAAGCCGCTTATGAAATGCTGATTAAGCAAGCCGTTGCTCTATTAGAGGATGAACCGGATGGCTTGGCAAACTATGCAAATGCTAGTTCCCTTCTTTCTCAATTCCTATCAGAGGTAAATTGGGTCGGTTTTTATTTCTTTAAAAACGGAGAATTGGTTTTAGGTCCCTTTCAGGGATTACCAGCGTGCACACGCATTCCTCTTGGCAAAGGAGTATGTGGAACAGCTGTTTTAGAAAATAAAACAATGCGTATTGCGGATGTTCACGCATTTCCTGGTCATATCGCATGTGATGCTGCTTCTAACTCAGAAATTGTTATACCTGTCCGTAAAGAAGACGACGTAATTGCTGTACTAGACATCGATAGTCCAGTAAAAAATCGTTTCTCGAACGAAGATCAGTTTTATCTAGAAGAATTTGTTCAAACAATTGCTCCCTTCCTAGTAAAATAGGTTGACAATTTAAACGAGTTCCGTTATGATTGTTCGGTGTGAGTGACAGCCCCAACAAACTGTTTTACGGCTTATTCTATTCCTCAAGCGGCTGATTCCTGAGGTGTATCGCGTAACTTCTAGCTGTCGAAGCGATGGTACATGAAAATGGAATAACTTAATTCAGAGATTGTTAAGCAGGTTGTTATTTTGCAACATCAAAATAACAAGGAGGAGACTACTTATGTCTCGTTATACAGGTCCATCTTGGAAATTATCTCGTCGCCTTGGTGTTTCACTAAGCGGCACTGGTAAAGAACTTGCGAAGCGTCCTTACGCTCCAGGTCAACACGGTCCAAACCAACGCAAAAAACTTTCAGAATACGCGCTTCAGCTTCAAGAAAAGCAAAAGCTTCGTCACATGTACGGAGTAAATGAGCGTCAATTCGTTCGTATTTTTAATGATGCTGGCAAAATGTCAGGTATCCACGGTGAAAACTTCATGATTCTTCTTGAGTCACGTCTTGATAACCTTGTTTACCGTCTAGGTCTTGCGCGCACACGTCGTGCAGCTCGCCAACTTGTTAACCACGGTCACGTTCTTGTTGACGGATCACGCGTTGACATCGCATCTTACCGCGTTAAACCTGGTCAAGCAATCAGCTTACGTGAGCGTTCACGTAATCTAACTGCTGTAAAAGAATCACTTGAAGTGAACGATTTTACACCAGGATATGTAACATTTGATGAAGAAAAGCTTGAAGGAACGTACTCACGTTTCCCAGAGCGTTCAGAGCTTCCTGCTGAAATTACAGAAGCCCTAATCGTTGAGTGGTACTCTCGTTAATAACGATTATCAAAACCAGCTATATAGCTGGTTTTTTTTATGCAAAAAAAGAAGGAGCTCCTTGAGCCCCTTCTTCTTAAATCGTAAGCTTTGTGAATTTACGCTTACCAACTTGCAGAATCATTCCATCTTCAATTGTAACAACTGCTTTTATATCCTCTTGCTTTACTTCATTGATCTTAACACCGCCACCTTGAATCATCCGTCTTGCTTCTCCTTTGGTAGCTTGCATGTTCAACTCAACTAGTAAATCAATTAATGAAACGTCGCTATCGCCTGACCACTTAACAACAGGCATATCATCTGGTAATGAGCGTTTTTGAAAAACCGTTTCAAAATAGGCTTTTGCTTCATCTGCTTGTGCCACACCGTGGTACATTTCAACGAATTTATAGCCCAATTTCATTTTTGCATCTCTTGGGTGAACGGTTCCGGCAGCAAGACCTTGTTCGAGCATTTCCAGCTCTTCCATTGGAATATCCGTTGCCAGTTTATAGTATTTCATCATCAACTCATCTGGTATAGACATCGATTTTCCGAACATTTCATTTGGAGACTCGTCAATTCCAATATAATTATTAAGGGACTTAGACATTTTTCGCACGCCATCTAATCCTTCAATGAGTGGAAGCGTCAGCATCGCTTGCTTTTCTTTTCCATAAGCATCTTGTAGTTGACGGCCCATCAACAAGTTAAATGTTTGGTCAGTTCCACCCACTTCAATATCCGTATCCATTGCTACAGAATCATAGCCTTGCATAAGCGGGTAGAAAAATTCATGAACAGAGATTGGTTGGCCTGTTTTATAGCGCTTGTTAAAGTCTTCTCTCTCCAGCATTCTTGCAACCGTCATTTGTCCAGCCAGTTTTAATACGTCTTCAAATTTCAGCTCACCAAGCCAATGGGAATTATAAAGAATTTCCGTTTTGTCCATATCCAAAACTTTCCCGTATTGCTCAACATAAGTCTGAGCGTTAAGCTTAACTTGTTCATCCGTTAAAACTTTACGCGTTTCTGATTTTCCTGTTGGGTCGCCAATTTTTCCTGTAAAATCACCAATTAACAATTGGATATGGTGGCCAAACTCTTGAAATTGACGTAGCTTTTGCAAAACAACTGTATGACCAATATGAACGTCAGGCGCTGAGGGGTCCATCCCCAGTTTTATATTAAGTGGCTTACCTGTAAGAACACTCTTCTCAATCTTTTTTCGAAATGCTTCCTCGGGCACAACTTCAACAACACCGCGCATTAACGCTTCTACTTGTTCATTTACTTTTACCTGCTGCTCTTGCGTTAACACTGCTTCATTCTTATTACTCATATTTTCTTCCTCCTTTAAAAATAAACACAAAAAAAGCCCCTCCCTAAAAAGGGACGAACGTTCGTCGCGGTACCACCCTTGTTGAAGGCAAGCCTTCCACTCATTTGATAACGGATTTCCCGTCTTTGATCAACAAAGAAAGCTCCAAGCTGTAATTCTGAATTATGTTCTGTACTAGCTTTCACCAACCGCTAGCTCTCTAGAATCAGCCACATATTCATACTTCGACTCTTCAGCGCTTATTCCTATTCAAGTTGCTTTTAGTTTTATCACAACTATTCTAACCTGTCAATAGAACGCATATGCGCTTATGGCTATTTATGGTATACTCTTTCTAATAGGGGGGAAAACATGAAGCAGTTTCTTTCAACTTGGAAGAACAAGTGGAATGACTTTATTGAAAAGCTTTCAGAGAAGCAGTTCTTCCGAAAAATAGGAATCACTTACCAAGTATTATGGAATTTATTGCTCGTTACATTTATTATAGGTCTTATTTCAATTATGTTTGCGGGAGGAGCAGCGGCCGGTTACTTCGCTTCACTTGTTTACGATGAACCTTCCTATTCTGAAGAGGATATGAGAATGCATGTCGGTTCATTAACTGAAACAAGCGAAATCTATTTGGCCAATGATGTCTATTTAGGAAAAATCCGCAGTGACGTTGAGCGAGATTTAATTAATCTTGATGAAATTGCAGATGACGTAAAGCACGCCATTATTGCAACAGAAGATGAACATTTCTATGAACATGAGGGAATTGTGCCAAAAGCCCTTCTTAGAGCTACCATGCAGGAGCTGTCAAATGCCTCGGTTCAAACAGGCGGTAGTACATTAACGCAACAATTAATTAAACAACAAATTTTGTCTAATGAAGTTTCATTTGACCGCAAAGCGACAGAGATCATGCTTGCGATGCGTCTCGAACAGTTTATGTCGAAAGATGAAATTTTAGAAGCTTATTTAAACGTTGTCCCATTTGGCAGAAACGCATCAGGAAGGAATGTTGAAGGAATTGAATCGGCAGCCCAGGGAGTGTTTGGTGTTCCAGCCAAAGATCTTAACCTGCCTCAATCTGCTTATTTAGCAGGTATGCCGCAAAGTCCCTTTGGCTACACGCCTTTTCATGCGAGTGCTGAATTAAAGGATGAAGATGGCTTACGTCCAGGATTTAATCGTTACCGTACAGTCTTGAATCGCATGCTTGAAAAAGACTATATTACACAAGAAGAGTATAGTGAAGCCCTTGAATATGATTTGGTGGCTGACTTTACCGAAAATGCCCCTGACCCTATGTCCCGTAACCCGCGCTTAACTACTGAAATTTTAGAGCGTTCAACGGATATTCTTGTTGAAGAAGCAATTAAGGACTATGAAGGCTGGGATCAATTAAGTACAAATGCAAAAGATATTGAAAGACAAGCCATTCGTACACAAGTTAGAGAGCGGATCGAAAACGGCGGTTACAAAATCTCCACAACGATTGATCAAGAACTCTATACGGCAATGAACGAACGTGCCGGTGAACTTAATCACTTGTTTTTAGATGATCCAGGAGTAAATGAAACACATAGAGAAGAAATTGGTGCGGTTATGATTGATAATCATACGGGGGCAATTTTAAGCTTTGTTGGTGGGCGCCAAGAAGACTTGGATAATCAGTTAAATCACACAACACGCTACCGCTCACCTGGCTCAACAATTAAGCCAATCCTACCATTTGCTGGCGCAATTGAAGCCGGTGTAACTCAGCCAGGACTCGTGATACCTGATACGCCTGAAACATATGAGAGTAATGGAGATCCGATAAGAAACTGGGATGAGCAACATGATGGCAATTTAACGGTGCGCGAATCAATTAAAAGGTCTCGTAACGTTCCAGCGGTTCGCGCTTGGTGGAATGTACCAGATACCCTTAAGAACCACTTAATTGACGCCTCAGGATTAAATGGTATGCAAGCAGTTGAAGCCGCTGCGATTGGTGGTGGTGGAGCAACAGTCGAACAAATGGCTAGTGCATATACAGCTTTCGGTAACGATGGCAGTCGACCAGACCCTTATATGATCGAAAAAATTGAAACCTATACAGGCGAAATTTTATACGAACACGAGCAAGTAGAACATTTCTTTGTAAGCCCGCAAACCAACTATCTTGTACTTGATATGATGCGCGATGTCATTTACGGCGGTGGAAACGCAGCTCGAGTGCAAAGTATGTTAAACTTTAATGCCGATTGGGCCGCTAAAACGGGAACTTCTCAAAGGCAATGGGATTCATGGTTTATTGCTGCTAACCCCGATGTTTCATTTGGTGTATGGTATGGCTACTCAGGTCCAACCGAAATAAGCCTCCCATCAGAAGTAAACGGAGTAGGCCTAAGCGCCCGCACCCAGACCATCTGGGCAAACCTTGCTAACGCTGCTCATTCCGTCAACCCGTCACTAATGACAGCGGAAGGACAACGGTTTGTACGTCCAAGTGGCTTATCAGAACGTCGCGTCTGTGGATTGACCGGCGGTTCATCGAATCGTTTCTGTGAAGCGGAAAATCTTGTCACGACTGATTTGTATGCGAACGATATGCTAAGTAAGATTGATGGTTTAGCGCCATTCCAAGCTGAATTTAAGCGTACGATGGATCAATTGCTTGAAGATCTACGCAATCAAGAGGCAGAAGAAAGACGCCGACAAGAAGAAGCAGAAGCCGAAGAACAACAACAAGAAGACACGACTGATGAAGAGGAACCTGAGCAACAAGAATCAGACCAGCAAGAGGACGACTCATCAACAGAAGAAAACGAAGAATCGACAGAGGATGAAGAAGCTGTCGTTGAAGATCAACAAGAAGAAAACGAAGAAGATAGTGAAGCTGATTCAGAAGAAGACGCAGAAGAATAAAGAACTACAGTAAAAAGGAACAGTGCCAAGGCGCTGTTCCTTTTTTTTAGCTTAATCTTCCATTGTTGATAAATCACCTGTTGGTAAATCAAGTTCCCAAGCCTTAAGCACACGGCGCATGATTTTCCCACTTCTTGTTTTTGGCAAAGAAGAGCGAAATTCCATTTCTCTTGGAGCCGCATGAGCTGCTAAGCCGTTTTTCACAAATTGACGGATTTCTTCTTTCAGATCGTCCGATACTTCATAACCTTCACGTAAGGCAATAAACGCTTTTATTATTTCCCCACGTACTGGATCTGGTTTGCCAATTACACCCGCTTCTGCTACGGCTGGGTGCTCTACTAATTTGCTTTCTACTTCAAATGGACCAACTCGCTCACCTGCAGTCATGATGACATCGTCAATTCTTCCTTGGAACCAGAAGTAGCCATCTTCATCCATATAGGCAGAATCTCCTGAGATGTACCAGCCATTTAATTCGAAGTAGGTTTTATATTTCGCTTCGTTATTCCAGACTGCCCGCATCATTGACGGCCAACCTTCTTTGATCGCTAAATTGCCCATTCGGTTTGGCGGTAATTCATTACCTTTATCATCAACAATCGCTGCTTGTACACCAGGTATTGGTTTACCCATTGAGCCTGGTCTAATCTCCATCGCAGGGTAGTTGCAAATCATTTGCGCTCCCGTCTCCGTCATCCACCATGTATCGTGAATTCGCTGGTCAAATACTTGAACGCCCCATCGAACAACTTCAGGGTTTAATGGCTCACCAACGCTTAATACATGACGCAAGGAGGACAAATCGTATTTCTTCACAAGCTCGTCACCAGCACTCATCAGCATCCGGAAAGCAGTCGGAGCACTGTACCACACTGTTACATCATAGCGTTGAATCGTTTCATACCAATCAGTTGGTGAGAACCTTCCACCACGGACGACATTTGTTACCCCTGCTAACCACGGACCAAATACGCCATATGAGGTTCCCGTCACCCAGCCTGGATCAGCCGTGCACCAATAAATATCATCGTCTTTTAAATCTAAGACAACTTTAGCCGTATGGTAATGTTGAACCATTGCTTCATGAACATGGAGTACACCTTTTGGTTTGCCAGTTGAGCCAGATGTGTAATGTAAAATTAAGCCATCCTCTTTATCAACCCATTCAATTGAATCAAGCTCAGAGGAAGCGTCATCTAAACGGCTATTTAATTGCAAAAATGAATCTTGATCATTATAACTTTTATCATCAAGTAGAACTTTTTTAAGCTCTGGTAAATCTGAGAACGGCACGCGCTCTAATAGTGAAGGCGTTGTTACCAACACTTTAGCTCCACTATCTTCTAATCGATCCCGTACAGCACCTTCCATAAATGCTTCAAACAACGGTCCAACAATAGCACCTAGTTTAATAGCACCAAGTAGAACAAAATAAAGCTCTGGAGAGCGCGGCATGAAAATGAAAACACGATCGCCTTTTGTCACACCAATATCTTTTAATACATTTGCTGCTTTATTCGAATACTCTTTCATTTCTTGGTACGTGTATGACTCATCACGGCGCGCATCACTATAGTAGAGCGCAACTTGATTCGCCTTTCCATTTTCTGCATGGCGATCTATTGCTTCGTAAGCCATATTTATTTTTCCTGTTTTAAACCAGGATAATTCTTTCTCAATTGAATTCCAATCGAATTGTTCAACTGCCTCTTCATAGTTTGTAAGATTGTGTTTACCTTCTTTTGCAGGAAGCGCTTTCATAATAGCTTCACACCTCTCCCTCTCTAATTTAGTTCATTATATACAACGCTAGTCGAAATTTCAAACGAATCCTCTTCCAATCGTCAAATTTTTTTCATTAGATTACATATTCTGTGTAAGGGTTTTTCTGGAATAAAAGATCGTCCTTACGAATTCCTTTGATTTTTTTTTAGACCATGTATAATGAAAGAGAAGATTGTCAAATTGAGGTGAAGCTATGGAGCATCCAAAAACTTTTTTTCAAGAACTCTTTCATTTTGATAACAAAGAACTATTTTTAGAAGGACCATTACAACCTGAAGTTATTGCCAATTATACTCTTCACCCTAACCTCACGTCTTTTCGACCCGTACAAGCTCAGAAAGAAGCATTGGTTGAAATTGCTGGACTGCCTGAAGGTCGGATTAATGTAATTAGAGACAAGGACTGTATTGTTGGTTATGTAACGTTTGTTTACCCGGACCCATTAGAAAGATGGTCTGAAGGAAAGATGGAGAATCTAATTGAATTAGGTGCAATTGAGATTGCTCCTGCATATCGGGCAAAAGGATTAGGAAAAGAACTAATTCGCTTGTCCATGCTTGATGAAGCGATGGAAAATTATATTATTATTACAACTGAATACTATTGGCATTGGGATTTGAAAGGCAGTGGATTAGACGTTTGGGAATATCGCAAAGTGATGGAGAAGATGATGAATGCTGGAGGGTTGACCTGGTTTGCAACAGACGATCCAGAAATAAGCTCTCATCCTGCCAACTGTTTAATGGCACGCATTGGTAAGAATATTGACCAGGAGTCCGTTGAAGCTTTTGATCAATTAAGATTTGTTAATCGATTTATGTATTAACAGTAAGGAAGGAGGTATATGTTCTGTCATGATAACAGAGCATAGTTGCCATGAAATTAAAAACCATTATGCATGCTCATGTGTATTTTTTAGATGAAACAGCGTCCATATTAGAAGCTATTCAGTTAATGGAAAGACAGTCGATACGCCATATCCCCATTGTTAATGCCGCACACCACGTTGTTGGTATCGTATCTGACCGTGATATTCGAGACATCCGTCCATCTATTTTAGTACCTAAGACAGATGAGACGTTATTCATGAAACCGATTTCATCTATCATGAGTGTTCCAGTTCTCACTGGCCACCAAGAAGATGATGTACAAGAGAGTGCACGATTATTTTTTCAGAATCGTATTGGTTGTCTTCCTATTACGACAAACGGCAAATTAGTTGGTATTGTTACTGAATCAGACATGCTATATAGTTTAACCAAACTGCTTGGCGCAGACAGACCTACATCAGTTGTTGAAGTGTGTGTTAAAAACCAGACAGGTATGCTCGCTGATGTATCTGCCGTTTTTAAAGCTGAAAAAGTAAATATCGTTAGTGCAGTTGCCTATCCCAGTGAAAAATTAGGCTTTCATATGCTTTCATTCCGTGTTCAGACGATTGATCCGAGGCGCGTCATCTCGGCCCTTGAGGAAAAAGGCTATGAGGTTTATGGACCAGCGCTTCCAGATTTCGGAGGAATGTTATGACAGAAAACCAAGCGGCATTGATATACGGAAAAACCGAATACCCTTATTTGTTTCATGACACACATCCTTTTCACCCACTGCGTCTTGAACTTACGTACTCCTTGTTACATGAAATTGGTGCTTTAACCAATCAAACCATTATTCAGCCTCAAATGGTTTCTAAAGCTACGCTTGAACTTATACACGATCCTCAGTTTATTGAAGCAGTTCAATTAGGAGGTCAAGGTCAACTGTCAGAAGCCAGGGCACAGGCACATGGTCTCGCCACAGAAGACACACCTGCGTTTTCGCATATGCATGAAGCTGCTTCTTATTTAGTAGGCGGTACGATCGCTGCATGTGATGCGGTGCTTAAGGATGGTTTTGACCATGCCTTTCATCTGGGTGGAGGTCTCCATCACGGATTTAGAGGACGTGCATCAGGGTTTTGTATCTACAATGATTCATCTATTGCAATTGAATACATGAGGAGAACATACGGCGTCAAAGTTCTTTACGTGGATACAGATGCTCACCATGGAGACGGTGTCCAGTGGTCTTTTTACGAAGATCCTGACGTGTGTACACTTAGTATCCATGAAACAGGTCGGTATCTATTCCCAGGTACAGGTCATGTAACGGAAAAAGGATCCGGAAAAGGCTACGGCTACTCAATTAACGTTCCTCTAGACGCTTTTACCGAAGATGATTCTTTTCTAGAGGCATATGAACAATCCTTTCGTGAAGTTATCGAATTTTTTAAACCAGATGTTATTTTAACTCAGAATGGCGTAGATGCTCACTTCTACGACCCTTTATCTCATTTGCGAGTCTCTTCTAAAGTCTTTAAAGAAATTCCTAAGCTTGCTCATCAATTAGCTCATGAATACTGCGAAGGAAAATGGATTGCCGTTGGCGGTGGAGGATACGATAGATGGAAAGTAGTACCACGGGCGTGGTCATTTATTTGGCTTGAAATGACGAATCAATTAAATTTAGCCAACGATCCAATTCCCCACGAATGGTTAACGCATTGGGGAAAACAAACGGACGAAGTTCTTCCAGAAAGTTGGCTTGATCACCCCTTCCCTGAAGTTCCAAGAAAAGCAGAAATTACGGCAAAAAATAAGCTGACCGTTGATAAAGCCCTCTACCATATTCGCACAGAAAGAAAAAACAGCCTCGGTTAGTACAAACTTCCTCCTGTTAAATAGACAGGGGGACGTTTGTACTCGAAGCTGTTTTCATTATTTGGTTGAACCACGGTCTTCAATTCGGTGTGGTAATGTTACCATTTGTTCTGTCACTTCTTCTTTATTCATTAACTTTGTTAATAACCGCATTGAAACTGCGCCGATGTCATACAAAGGCTGTACCACAGTTGTTAATGTAGGACGAACCATCGTCGCTAAACGCGTGTTGTCAAAACCAACAACTTCATAATCTCCTGGTACAGATAGACCTAAATCTTGGACCCCATGAATGACGCCAAGAGCCATTTCATCATTTGACGCAAAAATTGCTGTTGGTTTGTTTTGAATTTCTTGGAATGTTCCCATCGCTTCCATACCAGAATCATACGTATAATCGCCTATAACAACTAGATCTTCATTAAACTCAATGTTGTTTTTCTCAAGTGCTTGACGGTACCCTGCAAATTTTTGATACCCATTAATTGGATCCTCTAAAGAACCACTTAACATCCCTATTTGCGTATGCCCTTTGTCAATTAAAAATTGAATGGCATCTTCTGCTGCTTGTGTATAGTCAATATTTACAGAAGGGAAACTACGCTCCCCATCTAATGTTGCAGCGAGAACAATCGGAACTGGAGAGCGCTTAAATTGTTCAACATGCTCGTCCGTAATTTCTCCACCCATATAGACAATCCCGTCAACTTGTTTTTCCAATAACGTATTAATCAAATGAATTTCTTTATCCTTGTTCTGATCTGAATTACAAAGAATGATATTGTATTTGTACATTGTCGCAATATCTTCTATTCCTCGAGCTAATTCGGAAAAGAAGATACTAGAAATATCCGGTATAATCACACCAACCGTTGTTGTTCGTTTACTCGCAAGCCCTCTTGCTACTGCGTTTGGCCGATAACCTAAACGCTCAATTGCCTCTAATACTTTTTTTCTAGTAGTTGGCTTCACATTCGGGTTGCCGTTCACCACTCGCGATACAGTTGCCATTGAAACACCAGCTTCGCGTGCTACATCATAAATAGTTGTATTCATTTTAAATCGCTGCTCATTAATTAAAAGTCACAGCTCCTCCTCACATTTATAAATAGAGTGCAGTTAATTGTGTATTAATGCATCTTGTTTATTCTGTTTTTCATTCACTTAATCTACTCAATCATACGATAGACAAGGTTCTTCTGCAATAAATATGAATCATGTTTCATATATTTTCATAAATGAAAAACAGTTTCTGCCAGCTAGTAGAACAGTATACATTACTAATGTGCCCGCTTTCATTCATTTCTAAACAGAAAAGAAGCTCAACTAAGAGCTTCTTTTTTTATGAGTGTTTAACTGGTTGTTTGTATAGACCAGATTCTTCTAATGCATCAAGAAATGCATGAAATTCTTCAATGTTCATTTGCTGAGCAGAATCCGATAATGCGACAGCTGGATCAGGATGTACCTCTGCCATCACGGCATCTGCACCTATTGCTAATGCTGCTTTTGCAGTCGGCAGCAACAAGTCTCTTCGACCAGTTGAATGCGTAACATCTACCATAACAGGTAAGTGTGTCTCTTGTTTAAGGATTGGGACTGCCGAGATATCCAATGTATTGCGTGTTGCTTTCTCATAAGTTCGAATGCCACGTTCACATAGAATTAATTGATCGTTCCCTTTAGAAACCACATATTCCGCTGCATGGATAAATTCTTCAATTGTTGCTGAAAGACCTCTTTTTAAAAGTACCGGCTTATTAACTGATCCGGCTTCTTTTAGCAATTCAAAGTTTTGCATATTGCGTGCTCCAATTTGAATAACATCAACATACTCCAAAGCAACTTCAATGTCTGCAGGTGTGACGATTTCACTTATGACAGACATATTCAGTTCATCCCCAACTCTCTTCAAAATCTTAAGCCCTTCAAGGCCAAGTCCTTGGAAATCATAAGGAGATGTTCGAGGCTTAAATGCTCCTCCTCTTAAAATATGTTGCCCTCGTTTTTTCATCGCTTTTGCAACGGTCAACACTTGTTCGTAGCTTTCAACCGAGCAAGGACCAAACACAAATCGTTGTTGACCATCACCAATCACTTCATTTTTTAACGCTACCGTTGTATTTTCTGGCTGCTTCTTACGTGAAACGAGCAGCGCTTTACTATTGTCTTCTTCTTGTAATTCAAGGCTTGCTTTAAAAATTTGCTTAAATAAATGCTGAAGGGTTGCGGTCTCAAATGGCCCTTGGTTATTTGTAGCAATTAAATCAAGCATACTTCTTTCACGCACAGGGTCAAATCGAGCAATTCCTTGCTCGCGCTTTAGCTCCCCAATTTCTTTAACTAAACGAGCACGCTCATTAATTTGTTCTAAAAGTGAAAGATTTACCTTGTCTAACTGATCTCGTAATTCATCAAGCTGTTTATTACTCATTTCTCTCCTCACCTTTCCTTCCTATCTACTCTAAATAAAGCTTTTGTTTATTATATCTGAGTCCATTTAAAATGTCACGAACTTTTCTTTATTACTTAAACGCTTTTATGTGGTAAAGTAAACCTATTAAAAAAACAGTGGTTTCCCACTGTTTTCCTACTTTATTTTTTGGCAGCAGCTTTTGCTTTCTTTTCAGCATCATCTACTTCATTTTTAACTGTTTCAGCAATGTTTTTCCCAGCTTCTTTCGCATCCTCTTTTAAATCTTTAGCTAGGCTTTTTGCTTCAATCATTTGGTCTTCTGCTTCTTGCTTTGCTGATGTACTCAAATCTTTCACTTTATCAACTACTTGTTGAGATTGTTCTGAAACGTTTTTGGCAATACTCGTGGATTTTTCTTTTGCAATATCCACCCATTCGTTTCCTTTTTCATAAACGTCATTCGTAATTTGTGCTGTTTTTTCTTTTGCAAGATGCGCTTGTTCACTTATATCGCTACGTAATTCTTTCCCAGATTTAGGTGCTAAAAATAGAGCTGTTGTTGCACCTACAATACCACCAATTAATGTCCCAATTAAAAAATCTTTCGTATTCATGTCACCCATTTACAATTCCTCCTCAGTTGTTTTTCTTTCCAATTGCTGTTTACGTTGCTTGTACTTTGTATAGAAATCTAAAACAGCCTGGCCCCATTGAACGGCTTGAGAAACTGTCTCAGCATTTCGACTTGTTTGGTCACTTACTTTAGTAGATACCACGCGAACCGATTGGTTAAACGACTTCATAGAATGACCTAAATCTTTCGCAGACTCAAACACGACATCAACTGCATCTGATTTGCGTTGGATATCATCTGCTAAGGCATTCGATTTCTCGAGTAATAACTTAGACTCAGCCGTTATGCCATCAATTTGTTTCTTTAGCGCGTCAACAGTAGCTGTGGTCTGCTCTAGAGCTTTTGATGTAGATTTGAGCGTCTTAATAATATAGATAACCAAAAGTCCAACAGCAACTGCAACAATTAACGCACTTATGTACAACAATTCCTCCACTCATCATACCCCCTCTTCACTTACTTTACCCGAGTTTACTATCTTAAAACCAGAATTTCAAATAAGGGTGTAATCTTATATGTTCGATAACTCCTTTTAATTTCCTGCTTAAGCAAACAAAAAAAGTAGCTTTCGCTACTTTTTTTGTTTGCTTTCCTCATATAAACGCTGGTACTTTTGAATATCTCCTGCTCCCATAAACAGTAATACTGCATCATCGTACTGAAGAAGTTGATCCACTTCATGTTCGTTTATGAGTAATGCATTGTCTATTAAGCATTGCAAGTTTTCAATTGTCAATGTGCCTTTTTCTTCTCTAGCTGAACCAAAAATTTCACATAAATAAACTGTATCTGCTTGACTCAATGCATCAGCAAATTCTTGTAAGAATGTTTTTGTTCGCGTAAACGTGTGAGGTTGAAAAATGGCAATGACTTTCCGATCTTTGTATTTCTTTTTCGTTGCTTCGATCGTCGCTGCAATTTCTGTTGGGTGATGTGCATAGTCATCGATTAGAATTTGAGATCCAGAAACTTTTTCACTGAAACGTCGTTTGACACCCAGAAAAGTTTGCAAATGTTTCGCTACATCTTCGTATTGCAACCCTTCATAATGGCAGAGCGAGATGATAGCAAGTGCATTTTTAACACTGTGATCTCCAAACCCAGGGATAGTAAATTCCCCATACAGGTCTCCTCTAATATACACATCAAATACAGTACCCTGATCCGTGTTCTTAATAGACCTTGCTTGAAAATCGTTATCTTCCTCTAAACCGTAATAGACGATTGGTACATTTGCCTGCAATTGTTGCAAATGAGGATCATCTCCACACGCAATAATTGCTTTCTTTACTTGCATAGCCATGGACTGAAACGCCGATACAACATCGTCAACACTTGAAAAATAATCAGGATGATCAAAATCTATATTCGTCATTACGCAGTAATCAGGTGCGTAATTAAGAAAGTGACGTCGATATTCACAAGCTTCAAAAACAAAATATGAAGAGTCTTTCGTACCTTTCCCTGTTCCATCTCCGATCAAATAAGAAGTTGGACGAATTGATCCAAGTACATGGGACAATAAACCCGTTGTTGATGTTTTTCCATGTGAACCAGTAATTGCTACACTAGTAAATTGAGAAATAAACGATCCGAGAAAACTCGGATATAGATCAACCTGTAATCCTAATTCTCTTGCACGTTTTATCTCTTCGTGTGTCTCACTATACGCAGCCGACATAATAACATGTTGGTCACCTTTAATATTTTCTGCTGAGAATGGCAATAAAGGAATCCCTTTTTTCTCCAAAGGTTTCTGTGTAAAAATGGTTTCCTCGATATCCGAACCCTGAACCTGTTGGTTTAAATCATCAAGAATCTGCGCTAGCGCACTCATTCCAGAGCCTTTAATGCCGGTAAAGTGATAGGTTGTCAATAGTGAAGCCTCCAATCATAAAACCTAGAACATCATTCTAGGTATAGACCCAACTGCATGAGTTTTATTAATAATCATTAGTATATGCCGAAACCTTCATTTGGTCCGGTCATTTTAGAAAGCTTGACTCACACAATTCATCCATTACATATCATATAAAACTTTATCTTAATTCTCAAGTTCCAGTTGAATTGTTTTCTTGCAAGAACAGCTCATTCATTTCTTCATTGCTTATTAAAACTTGTCTAGGCTTGCTTCCCATCGCCCCAGAGATAATTCCTTTTGCTTCCATTATTTCAATTAAGCGAGCTGCTCGATTATACCCAATCCGGAATCTTCTTTGCAAGCTTGACGCAGATGCTGTGCCTTGTTCAACTACAGCTAGACAGGCCTCTTCAAAAAGTTCATCTTCGCTTTCTTCTTTCTCAAAAGCTTTTTGGATTGTTTCCGTATTAAAAGCGTAACTCGGCTCTCCATATTGCTTGGCATATTCAACAACCGCCTCAATTTCCTCATCTGAAACAAAAGTACCCTGAACTCTTATCGCTTTTGCCGCGCCATTTTCATGAAACAACATATCGCCTCTGCCTAACAATCGCTCCGCGCCCCCCATATCAAGTATGGTGCGAGAGTCCGTTTGAGAAGATACAGAGAAAGCAATTCGAGTCGGTATATTGGCTTTAATTAAGCCAGTAATAACATCAACTGATGGACGCTGGGTTGCTAAAAGTAAGTGAATTCCACAAGCACGCGCCTTTTGCGCAATTCGACAAATGGAATCCTCTACGTCCTGTGGCGAAACCATCATCAGATCAGCAAGTTCATCAATTACAACTAGCACATAAGGTAGTGCTGGCTTATCACTCGTTGAGAATCGTTCATTGTACTTGCCAATGTCTCGAACTCTCTGTTTGCTAAATAGCTCGTAACGCCGCTCCATCTCTTGGACGACCCATTTTAATGCTCCCGTCGCTTGTTTTGCATCTGTTATAACTGGAGCAAGTAAATGAGGGACATCATGATAAGGAGCTAATTCAACCATCTTTGGGTCAACTAAGAGCAACTTCAGTTCCTCTGGTGAAGCTTTATAAAGTAAGCTGACGAGGATGGAGTTAATACATACACTTTTACCCGATCCTGTTGCACCTGCTACAAGCCCGTGTGGCATTTTCTTCAAATCGGTTACAACCGGTTTTCCTGATATATCTAATCCCAATGCAGCAGTGAGTGGAGATGAAGGATTTCGAAACACATCTCTTCTCAAGATTTCGCGCAGCATCACCGGTGCAGACGTTCGATTTGGTACTTCAATACCAATTGCATTTTTACCTGGAATAGGTGCTTCAATCCGAATGTCTTTAGCCGCCAAAGCTAATTTGATATCATCTGTTAAGTTCGTTACTTTATTGACTTTCACACCTTTACCTGGCTGTATCTCAAACCTTGTAACGGCTGGCCCTTTTGTGCGGTCAATGACTTTAGCATCCACATGGAAATTGGCGAGTGTCTCTTCTAACAAATGAGCCTGTTGATCCAACCAAATGGTATCATCTTCCTCCGTTTTTTGAGGGATGTTTAACAAATGGATTGGTGGTCGATTATACGTGTCTTTCCCGCCCTTTGACTCTGCTTGGGTTTTTGATCGATCTTTTGGCAACATAAGTACATTAAACGGAATGGATGCCTTAGCTTGTTTTTTTTCTTCACTTCTTCCAGTTTGATTTTTTTTCGTTTCTGTTCCTTGCTTGCTGTGTGCAGGTTTCGTAGGAACAATGTCTTCAACTGGATGATCTTCTTTGTCGGTCTCGATTAGATCAACCTGCTTGCTTCTCTTTTTTAAAAGCGGAACAGCTTGAATTACTTCTTCTTCTTTCTCGAGCACTAATTCATCTTCCTCCAAGACTAAATCACTGCTCATTAATTCGTCTTCGTCCGGAGTTTTTTTGGGAGAATCTATTGCCTGTGCTGGCTCCTCTTGATATGTAGAGCTTAGTTGCTCTTCTACTTCGGACCTATCGCTTTTCTGTTCTTCCATTCCATTTAATGCTTTTTCTGCGTTTCTTCTTTCTGCGCCCATTAATTCTAAAGCATCCTCTTCATATTCTTTCGGCTCTTTACGCCGTAAAGACTGATCTTGATGAAATGCTGATTCATTTGATTTTTTATAAAGGCGTTCTGCAAATGCAGCTTGGCTTTCTTTTGTTTGATCAATTAGCCAATCGTAATCACTATTTTTATGCTTATCCTCCTGTTTTAAAATTCCATGAACGGGAGAAGGAATGACACTTGCTTTAAACGTTCCCTTAAAAAAAGTCGGATGGACATTTTCTCGTTCTACGGAATGATCCTCTTTATTTTTTTCAGCTCCTGAAGGACTGTGAATACGCCCTTCTTTTTTTGGTTCAGTGGACTTTCGTTTTGTTTCAAGCTCTTTATTGGCGTAATGATAAATCATCCGTGCGTCTTCGAGTTCTATCTCGTCTTTTTGTTTTTTCTCTTTAGAGGTCTGATCCAGATCTTCTATTTCTTCTTTAATTTCATCCTCTACCTTAAACCATTTCATCCATTTTTTCCAAATATCCATTTTATTGCACCGCCTTATATAAAAAAACTGGCTGTCTTTTCAGAAAGCCAGTCATTACTTCACTTATTTAATTGAAGGCGAGAAAATAGAGCCAATTTCTTCATCAGAGGTAAGGACTAAAATACCTTTTTCATTTGACGCACCCTCTAGATCAAGCTCTTTTGCCGAACAAATCATTCCCTTAGATTCTACACCCCGTAACTGAGTTTGTTTAATAACAAGTCCACTTGGCATGACAGCACTCTCTAACGCGACAACTACTTTCTGACCAGCGTCTACATTTGGTGCCCCACAAACGATTTGCACCATTTCTTCTTTGCCAACACGCACCTGACATACTGAAAGCTTGTCCGCATTAGGATGTTTTTCTTTTGATTCAACAAGACCGATCACAAAAGATTGACTTTGATCTAACTGAAGATCCAATACTTGTTCGTTTGCTTCAAATGCTTTCTTTACTAGTTGACGAATCGACTCATTTATTTCAATTGCCCCAGCGCCGTCTATTTCTCCATAGTTAGATGCATTTAATAAGTTTATTCCAACTGTTTTATTATGCTTGTTTTGAACCTTTACGATGCCTCCGTATTGTTCAATTTTCCGTTCTTCAATTGACAATTTCTCTGTTGCTAACAGTAGTACGTCGCCAATTCCCTCTTTATTATAAAAAGCGTTCATTCCGATTCTCCTCAAACCATACATTATCTGTACAGCTAATATAGTATAGCATAGGAATTGTTTATTCCTATCAGCCTTTAGGCTTCTTTTGCGCTAAAATAAAAATTGGTTCAAGTTCACCATTATTTACAGAGAAAGGCAGGGCCGTCACTGGAATTCGACCAGCTCCAAAGAACTGTAACGCCATTTGACCTAATACATCATATCCAGTATCGTTTTGAATATCTGCGAAAATCAGAGCATCTTGATGAGGAATTGAAACCGCTAACTCACCATTCGCTTGCTGTTCCATCTTTTCTATAAGTGTTTGATCAAGAATTCGACTTGCTACATAGCCATCTTTTGATTGAAGAAAATAAAACGTATTACCAGCAACTGTATCAGACTTTAAAGGCTGGTTGAGAGAACGCACGTTGAAAAGAGCCATCTCTTTTAGCTCTTGTTTAGTATAACTACTCTCTTTTACTAACGTTTCATCAATTAGTGAATAGGATTCACCTAAATCCACCGCGTAATAGATTCGCGTCTCAGCTGTATGTTCGTCCCAAATAAGATGCTTTCCACCTGATTCAGTCGGAAAAGAGGCAGCTCTTATTACAGGGTAAATCGCCTTCTCGTTTCCAGTTAATTTTAATTCCAGTTTCATCGATTCAAGCCCTTTTTGAATATGACGAATTACTTCTTCTACAGAATCATATTCTTTTCTTTCCCATTTTGCGAGCAATGGTTTTAAAGCAAGAGTCGCTCCTTTGTTAATTGATGGGTCTTCTACTCTCAAAGTAGATTCTTTATGATCATAACGAATGGTCCAACCATCACGTTCGAGCTTTTTCTCTATTTTTTTTCGAAATGCTTGAAGTTCCATAATAGCCCTCCCTTTACACTTAATTAGTTTAACATGAAATGCGTGTAAGCCCAAAAGAAAGGCAAACAAATAAGCTAAGGGAGACCTTAGCTTATCTCTGCTTCTGCTTTTGTTAAGAATGATTCAATCTCTTCTTCTGATTTTCGATCTTTCGAAACAAATCGATCCACTTCGGCACCATTCGCGTAAACTAAAAAGCTTGGTATTCCAAAGATGTCATGCTCAACACAAACATCAATTAATTTGTCACGGTCAACATAATAAAATGTAAAGGTTGGAAAATCAACTTCTAATCGAGGTAAGAAAGGCTCGATCACTCTACAATCTGGACACCAATCAGCCGAAAATAAGAAAACAGCTGTTTCTTCTTCTTTAATTTGATTAAAATGCTCAACACTTGTAATATGTTCCAATTTACTACCTCCTGTTATGTCCCGCTGATTTTCATATCATTTGCTTTAATCCAATTGCGGCTTCTCATCCACTCTGATACTGAAAGAGCGACTACTGCCGGAATAATACAATAGCATATTAGCACTTGTAAGAAAAGTACCCATGTAAATCCCATCTCCGTAAAAGTCATAATCGGACCTACTAAACCACTTGTCCCCATTCCTGAGCCAGCTGCATTATTGATTAAATTAAATGCCATCGTTCCAATTGGGGCTGCAATTAAACCTGCTACAGTAGGTGGAATTAGGATTAAAGGATTTTTTATGATGTTTGGAACAAGGAGCATTGAAGTTCCAATACCAATTGACATTAAACCGGCTATCCGATTTTCACGGTAGCTGGCAACAGCAAACCCAACCATTTGTCCAGCACAGCCGATTGCCGCCGCCGCTGCTACACTCCCTTCTAAACCAAGCATTAGACCAATTGCTGCGCTTGAAATAGGAGCAGTTAGAGCCCATCCCATTAAAACCGCAACAATTCCACTCATTATAAGTGGTTGTTGGGTGGTAGCCCATGTAATCGCCTCTCCGATCGAGCTCATTGCATATTGGATGGGTTTTCCCAAGATCAATGCAGTAAAATATCCAAAAACAATTGTTGTGACTGGCGTTACTAAAATATCAATTTTTGTTTCACCAGCTACAAGTTTACCAACTTCGGCTCCTACGATTGATGCAATCAGACTTCCAGCAGGCCCACCATACATAGCTCCTGCGGCCCCACAAACAATTGTTGCGAGCATAACAAAGGAAGGTGCTCCTAATGCAAGCGCAACCGCGGCTCCAATCGCTGCACCATATAAATCCATCGTAAACTGTCCTAATTCTACTAATTCGTTAACTGCAAATTGCTCTCCTATGGTCCTAATAATCATTCCTATAATCAATGTAGCAAACAAGCCGAAGGTCATTTGTCCCATAGCTTTTATGAAATAAAGTTTTAATGAAGGTTGTACTCCCTTTTTCTTTAAGAACCCTTTCATTCTTTCTTCACATCCCGCTTCGCAAATTATGTACTTTACTAGGATACTCTATGTATATTCATGTGACAAGACAGTAAAAGTGTTTTTTTTTTCGAATATCGGTTATTTCCATTAGATATAGACGAAAAGTGAGGAGTGTATTCAAATGGAATTGACCGTATACTTAGCTGGTGAGATTCATTCGAATTGGCGCCAAGAAATTAAAAAGTTAGCAAATCAAAAGAATTTACCGGTATCTTTTAAAGGACCAATGGAGAATCATGAAAAAAGTGACCGAATTGGCGAAGATATTATTGGAGAACAACCTAATAACATACTTAAAGATGAAGCTGCCTCAAGCATTAACAATTTGCGGACGCACATTTGGCTAAAAAAAGCAGACATTGTTGTAGCCCTTTTTGGAGAAGAATACAAACAATGGAATACGGCAATGGATGCAGCCAAAGCCATTGAAGCAGGGATTCCGGTTATTCTCATTAGACCTGAGAAACTACATCATGCCTTAAAAGAACTATCAAATAAAGCACAGGTTGTAGTAGAAACACCTTTACAAGCAATCCAAACAATCGAATATATTTTTGCTGAAGAATAGTAAATAAGCTAGCGTTCTCATGAACGCTAGCTTATTTTTAATGAACAAGGTATTGTCCGTAACAGGCACGGACAATGTGGGTAAACATTTCTTTTCGACTAATTCGTCCATTTGTAAGGACACCAACTGCACCTTCCTGTTGAGAAGCGTTCGCCGCTAAAGCAGCAGACAGTTCATAGCCCTGCTCAAGCTTCTCAACCATGTAAGTAGGAAGCTGCATACGTAAGCCACCAGCTGTATAAATTGCTTGTTCCGGAGTAACTAAAGCACCCCAATTACACAAATATAGGTGACCATTCTGTCTATAGACACCGCCTTCTAAACCAATCGAAAAAGCAGCATCGGCTGAAGCAAGTGCCTGCTTTGCTCTATTTATTGCCCCTGTTACTGTTTCTTCATCACTGAATGGCTGAGCAGATACGAGTGATGGAACGTCTACTGAATGTACTTCAAAAGGTTCTTTAATCAAAACCTCTTGAACAGCATGGACTTTTGCAGGGTTCTTAGATCCCACTATAACGTGTCTCATTAGCCTGAAATGATACTTTCATACATCGATTTATCTGTTGTTTTTACTAATTTAGTGACTAATTCTTTTGCTGCTGCATAATCTTCAATATGCAAAATGGATGAAGACGTATGGATATAACGAGCACACACACCAATAACTGCTGAAGGTACGCCAGTTCCAGAAGTATGAATTCTACCTGCATCCGTTCCACCAGGTGATATAAAGAATTGATACGGAATGTTGTTGCTCTCTGCAGTATCTAAGATAAACTCCCGCATTCCTTTATGCGTAATCATCGTGCGGTCATGAATGCGTAATAAGGCCCCTTTTCCTAAATGCCCAAATGCGTCTTTACCTCCAGTTGCATCATTAGCTGGACTTGCATCTAATACATAACTAATGTCAGGTTTAATCATTTCAGCCGCAGTCGCAGCGCCACGTAAACCAACTTCTTCTTGAACCGTTGCACCTGAGTAAAGGATATTAGGAAGTTTTTCTGCCTTTAAAGCTTCGAGCAATTCAATTGACAGACCGACGCCGTAGCGATTGTCCCAAGCCTTGGCCATAATTTTCTTTTCATTAGCCATTGGTGTGAAAGGGCATTCTGGTACAATTGGTTGTCCTGGTTTAATACCTAAAGAAATACAGTCTTCTTTATCATCAGCACCAATATCAATATACATCTCCGTAATTGGCATCGGCTTGGAACGTTGGGAATCTTGTAATAAATGAGGAGGCGTAGAACCAATTACACCAATAATAGGTCCCTTATCTGTTACTATCTGTACCCGTGTTGCGAGCAAGACTTGAGACCACCAACCACCTAGAGTTTGAAATTTTATTAAACCTTTTTCATTGATTGAGGTAACCATAAAGCCAACTTCATCCATATGACCTGCAACCATTACTTTCGGTCCTTGTTCATTACCTCTTAAAACACCAAAGATACTACCCAATTTATCTTGAATAATTTCATCTGTATGTTTAGTGAGCTCACTTCTTACAAATGCACGAACATCATGTTCAAAGCCTGGTGGTCCAATTAATTCTGTTAACGTTTTAAATAAAGCCTTCGTATTCTCGTTCATATGTACCTCCCGACAAATTTCGTTCCATTTTATTTTACCGAAGTTTAAACGGATAAGCCAGTACAGTTTCCCATAGCTATTTTTGTTTTGTTTCGCTATACTAAGAATATAAATATTTTTTCGGAATAAAAGGAGTGGTTGATATGAAGCGCCTTACTCTTGGAGTCGGAGTTGGAATTGCGATCGGAATCCTCGCGAGTAAAGCATGTAAATCAGAACAGCTATCACCAGAGTCTGTTCTTAAAAAAGTTAAAGCCGTTGTTAAACAAGAATACATTATTAACGGGTCTTGGATACATATGCAGCCAGAAATGGTTGACCACCTTGGCTTAACGTTTCAAGCATACCGGGGTGGCTTAACAAGTTCAACGGTAGATGGACCAGTTCAATATGAATTTATTGCTGACGTTAAATCAGGTGTTTTATTAAACTTAACAAAAGTATAAAAAAGAAGCTCCGTTTCTAAACGGAGCTTCTTTTTTATTGAGGATAAGTTGCTTCTAAACGATAAATTCGCATTCCCTTTTCTGAAAACCGCTCTTCATATTCCGTCATTATATTATTTTCTATTGCACTGTTATGCAAATCCAAACTAACATTTTTTAGCGAGAGCCCAAATGTTGACATGCTATGAAGAGAATACTCAAACAAACCTTGGTTATCCGTTTTAAAATGAATTTCTCCATCTTTTTTTAATACCTGTTTATAGATCGCTAAAAATGTTTTATAGGTTAACCTTCTTTTTTCATGTCTTGATTTTGGCCAAGGATCGGTAAAGTTAATGAAGAGGCGATCCACTTCATTTTCCGCAAAAAATTGGTTTAAATTTTTTACATCCTGCCCTAAAAATTTTAAGTTTTTTAAGCCAGCCAATTCGGCTTTTTCCATTGCGGTTAAAAGCACACTTTCGTAGCGTTCAACCCCAATAAAATTAATGGTTGGATTTTGTATTGCCATATTCGTAATAAATTGACCCTTTCCAGTGCCAACTTCTATGTGAAGGGGTTGATTTTTCTCAAACACATCTTTCCACTTCCCCTGAAATGAAGCTGGATTTTGAATAACAAGATTTGGACGCTTGTCCAACTCTTCTCTTGCCCACGGTTTATGTCTTAAGCGCATTGTAGTTCAATCCTCTCTTTTGATATATCGGTATAAATGTTTTTTGTTAGCAAATCCTATCTAAGTAAGGAGGTGCATAATGCCTTTATCTAATAAACATAAAATAGGCTTAGTAATAGACCTATTAGAAAATCAAAAATCTGCTCACTTTTTAACAAGAAATGAACAAAGTCAATTGAATCACCTATTAGCAAAGCTCTCATCTGATCAAAACCTCGATCCAGAGCTTATTACGACCATTGATGAGATTGCAAGTGCATCAACCACTAATACAATGGATCATTTAGCCGTTGAACACTGGCTTTCAGAGATGTCACATTACGTATAATTTCCTGGGAAATGTGTCAGGAAACAGAGGAATAGCTCATCTTGGACAAGATGAGCTATTTAATAAATAAGATAATCTCTCTCTGTATTCTTGTACTTGTTCATATTTTTTCCGGTTTTGATTCCAGAGCATTTCCGAGATAGTGTAAGCAACGACATACCAATGCATTCTCACACGTAACGATGTCGTTAATGCCACTCCATAGTAACTGAGCCAGTCTGCCCATCTTTCTTCTGGAATGTAAGAATACAAAAGCAGCCCAAGATCTAACGCGGGATCAGCAACTGTCGCACCATCCCAATCTATTAAATAAAGGTTTTCCTGTTCATCATGCATCCAATTATTATGATTCATATCGCCATGGCAAACGACATATTGGACGTTCTCCAAACGATTCATCGTTTTTTCCAAAAAACTTAGTCCTTCGGTTATTAATGTATCATCAATCGCATACAACGATACTTGCATAAACATATTTTCAACCATAATGGCTGGATTTAACGGTTCATTCCCCATTCGAGTGAACATATCTAATAACTCACTTGAGCCATGTATGTGCGCAAGCATTTTAGCCGTACTAGTATCCTTCATTTCCTTTGCTTTCAATTCCCTACCCTGAATCCATCGCTGAGCAGTAATGACATCACCACTCTCAAGACGCTTAGTCCATAAAAGTTTCGGAACAATTCCTTCTGCAGAAAGAACCGCAAGAAAAGGAGATGAATTTCGTTTTATGAATAATTGATAGTCGCCTTGTCTGGCTATATATGCTTCGCCAGTCGAGCCCCCAGCAGGCAAGACGTCCCAGCCTTCTCCTAAAAACAATTCCACCATTTTCACCTTCAATTTCCTTTTCTTTTCGTCCACATCTTAGGTGCGCTTCATACAGTATACCTCAATCACAACTAAAAAGAATCCACCAAAATAAGCAGAGCACAGGTTTAGGCTCTGCCTTTATTGAATTCTGTTCTTATTGTCATGTATCCGTTATGATTTTCCGTCTTATCTTAATTAATAGATGCATACAATGGTACCAAAGAAGCATGAGAATCGTCAACGACATTCTTCAAAATTCCCTCTAAATAAAGAGCCTTTTTAAAAGAATAATTAAAATAAAAATGTATCATCTTAAAAGCGACGCACTTCATCCATTGACAAGTGGTTTCTTCATTTGATTCAATGTATAGGTTATTAATTTTGCTTTAAATGAACTGGAGGTACTTTTTTGATTAGTCATAATCGAGAGCAACGAGCAAGACTGCTTGTTTCTTGCCCCGATCAACCTGGTATTGTTGCCCATATATCTACACTCTTATTTACACACAAAGCAAACATTGTACAATCTGATCAATATTCTACTGATCCTGAAAACGGAACTTTCTTCATGAGAGTGGAATTTGAATGGAATGAATCGGATACATCGTTCGAAGCAATCCACCATGCGTTCGTGTCGCTTGCTGGGGTACATTCGCTTCAATTTAAACTAGAGAGAGCTTCTCGGAAAAAAAGAATGGCTCTATTTGTATCTAAAGAAAACCATTGCTTATCGGAGCTATTATGGAAGTGGAAAGCTGGCGAGTTAGTTGCTGATATCCCGCTCGTTATTAGCAATCATGATGATAACCGAATTGAAGTAGAATCTTACGGGATCCCCTTCTTCCATATACCATCAACGAAAAACAATCGTAAGGAGGCAGAAGAAGAAGCACTGACGCTGCTAAGAGAACATCGTATTGAGTTAGTTGTTTTAGCTCGTTATATGCAAATTCTAACTCCCAACTTTGTTTCTGCGTACCCTTATAAAATCATTAATATTCACCATTCGTTTCTTCCAGCGTTTATTGGCGCCAATCCTTATGCAAAGGCCTTTGAACGAGGTGTAAAGTTAATTGGCGCAACAGCACATTATGTAACAGATGACCTTGACGAAGGTCCTATCATTGAACAAGACATTATGCGTGTAAATCATCGGCATACAGCGAGCGACTTACGTATTGCCGGCAGAAATATTGAGCGGATTGCATTAGCAAGAGCAGTCAGTTGGCATTTAAATGATCAGCTATTGGTTCACGGGAACAAAACCATTGTTTTTTAGAAAAAGCTTAAGCGTCTGCTTAAGCTTTTTAATGCTCGTAGATCATTTTCTTCGTCATCCCACCGTCAACTATAATCGTTTCACCATTAACGAATGTATGTTGAGGATTTGTGAGAAACAAACACATTCTTGCAATGTCTTCTGGCTTTCCGACTCGTTTCGAAGGGTGTTGCGAATGATCAATTTCACGTAATAACTCTTGATCTCCCGTATGAATCCATCCCGGGGCAATGGCATTAACTGTTATGTTTTCTTGTTCTAATGAAATGGCCATGGCATGAGTAAGCGCATTAATTCCACCCTTTGAAGCCGCGTAAGCTTCTGAATTCGGCTCTGACATAAATGCTCTTGTCGATGCAATATTGATAATAAAACTAGGCTGAGGTGTTCGACGCATTTGATTTGCAGCCAATTGAGAAGCGATAAAAACACTGGTTAAATTCGTTTCAATCACATTATTCCATTCTACAAGTGTGGTTTCTAAAAAAGGCTTGAATTCTGAGATCCCGGCATTATTAATTAATATATCCACAGGCCCATAGGTCTTGTCGATAAAATGAAACGCCTCTTTTAATTGTTCTTCCTTTCTCACATCTGATTGTAAAGTTAGGATTGAACCATCTTTCGCTTCTAATTCAATCTTCTCTTTGTCTAAAACAAATACTTGATCCCCTGCTTCTGCGTACATGGAGGCAATGGTTTTCCCTATACCATTTGCCCCACCTGTGACTAAGACTCGTCTTTTGCTCATCCTACCATCTCCTTTCCTAATCGTATTAATCTCTTCCCTATTTATCATTGAGAAAAACAAAAAAGCATGTATATGTACATGCCTTCAAGCTTGATCAAGAGCCAGTAACTCTTGATTTATATAAGAAAATTCATCTTTTGTCATAGGTTGTTCAAGCATAATTAATTGTGCATAAGGTGTTATTTCAGGCAAGGCCGACTCACCATTATTTCTTACCCATAATTGAATACTATCCTCTAAATGACGCTTAGCTTCTGTGAATGTGTCTCCATATCCAATACACTCTTCCAAGCCAATTAATTCAATCATATATTCGTAACTACCTACCCAATTAAATACACGTTTAACACGCAAATCACGTGCGGACCATAAGCTGCTCTGATCCATCTAAACCCTCCTCTATTGCTGAACAGCTCTTGACAGAGAAAAACAATCTTTCCCTAAATCTAGGCAAAAGATTGCTACTAACGTTCAAAATCACGACTTTTCTATTATAGCTTTAATAGTGGACAGTTTCAACGTCTTTCAAAAAGATTTTGCCTAATATACGTTTATAAAGGATGATCGACGCTTTAAACGGACCAGTTAAGGTTACACTACATTTACTCTTGTGTTTCTATTCCTATAGGTCTTTGTTCTTTTCTCAATAGCTGAAACAATCGTTATTCAACTAACTATGTTAAAATAATTAAATGGAACTAGAATGAGGTGACTGTGATGAATGTAGTAAACAATATTGCTGAATTAATTGGAAAGACACCGTTAATTCGTTTAAACAAACTTGCTGATCCAAATGGGGCTTCTGTTTACTTAAAGCTAGAAATGTTTAATCCAAGTGGAAGTGTAAAAGATCGAGCTGCATACTCGATGATTGTTCAGGCAGAGAAAGATGGATTATTAAATTCTCAATCAACAATTATTGAACCAACTAGTGGGAATACTGGGATTGGATTAGCAATGAATGCTGCAGCGAGAGGGTATCGAGCCATCCTGGTTATGCCAGATACAATGAGTCAAGAACGCATTAATCTGTTAAAAGCGTATGGTGCAGAGGTCGTTTTAACCGATGGAGAGAAAAAAATGCCTGGTGCGATTGATAAAGCCAAACAGCTCGCAGATGAAATTGACAATTCCTATATGCCTATGCAGTTTGAGAATGAATCAAATCCGGAGGCTCATCGTCATACAACAGCAATTGAAATTAAAGAGAGCTTAGATTCTATAAATGCCACTCTCTCTGCTTTTGTTGCTGCTTCAGGTACTGGCGGTACAATTACAGGTACGGGAGAAACACTCAAAAAAGTGTATCCCGATGTGTTAATTCATGTTGTTGAGCCTGCTGGCTCACCTGTTTTATCTGGTGGAAAACCAGGTCCACACAAGCTTGTTGGAACAAGCCCTGGTTTTGTTCCACCAATCTTAAATGTTGATATCTACAATGAAATAAAGCGAATTAGTGATGAAAATGCCTATCAAACAGCTCGTGATTTAGCTCGATTAGAAGGCATTCTTGTCGGTCCATCTTCTGGAGCAGCTTGTTATGCTGCACTCGAACTTGCGAAAACAATGTCAACAGATGATCACGTTGTTGCAATTGCTTGCGATACGGGAGAGCGTTACTTATCCACCGATTTATTTCAATTTGAAAGCTAGCATCTGCTAGCTTTTTTTGATTCGTTGCAACAATTTACAATCATTTAACAAAAAAAACATATAATCGTTCGGTTTTAAACACTGTTCGTTCCGTATAATAAAGAATACCTCCATAAATTAACAGGATTTCTTCTTTGCTCTTTTTTTTATTTTAGTGTACACTATAAGTGTCTTATGATAGAGAAAAGAAAATCATAAGTCGATGCACGAAAACATGGGACCATCGCCTCACCTATCTTAAATGCAATAAGCAAATTGAACTTACTAATTTGCATGTAAGCTGCATAGATTAGCGTATAGGTATTAGAGACGAAAACGAAGAAGGAGTGGTTTTTTGCAAACTTCAACTGATCGTATGCTGACTCGAATTAAGTCCATCTACTTGTACATCAAACAGAAGGGAACCGTCACGACGAATGAATTGGTTGAAGAGTTCGGCATCACACAACGCACAGTGCAACGTGATTTAAACGTACTTGAGTACAATAATCTCGTAACTAGTTCGGCACGTGGCAAATGGAAAGCAACGAGTAAAAAAACAAAGGTTTCTTAATAAAAGCAAAGACCACTTGAACAAGTTACAAGAGGTCTTTGCTTTTTATATGCGTTTTTTTGCTAATTCAATTTCTTCTACTGTCATTTCTCGATAAGAACCGCGTTTTAAAGATGGATCAATCAGTAACCCACCAATTCGTAATCGCTCTAGTTCCAGAACGGTTTTATTAACCGCTTCAAACATTCGTTTGATTTGATGAAACTTGCCTTCAACAACTTCAATTGTCACGATGGAGTTAGCGGCTTGTTCTTTTATAACAAGCGTTGCCGGTTTTGTTTGATAACCATCATTTAAAATGACACCGGTTTTAAACGAGTCTTGGTCCTTTGAAGTAACAAAACCATCAACAACCGCTCGGTATAGTTTAGAAACATGTTTTTTAGGAGACATGAGCTCATGTGAATAGTGACCATCAGTCGTTAAGATAAGTAATCCTTCGGTGTCCTTATCGAGACGACCAATTGGAAAGAGTTTTTTATGCCCCCATGTTGGGGCCACTATATCAATGACTGTTTTGTGCAAATTATCCTCAGTAGCAGATACAACACCTTTTGGCTTATTCAACATTAGGTACACATCTTGTTGATACTGAACAGGAACTTGATTAAAAAGGATGTGTTGTTCATTTGGGTCTACTTGCGTTTTTGCATCCCTAACTCTGACATCGTCAATGATAACCAGTCCCTGTTTAATTGCTTTCTTAACTTCGGATCTTGTTCCGAAACCTGCATCAGCAAGCACTTTATCAATGCGCATCGGTTTCTCTCCCCCTCTGCTCATTTATCAACACCTATGTTAACTATATGTTTCCTTACTTTTAAACATATAATCCTTTGTTCTGAACTGGACATTCAAGACAATTCCAATTGCTAGCATGTTTGTAAGAAGTGCGCTACCTCCATAACTAATAAAAGGTAATGCCAGTCCAGTAATTGGCATTAGACCAATGGTCATCGCAATGTTTTGAAAAACTTGAAATACGAGTAAACCTACAATACCTGAAACCAAGTATGTCCCGAAAAGATTGTTACAGGTTAAAGCAATCATGATCATCCGGTAAAATAATAGAAAATAGACTACAAGTAATACCATGGCACCTAAAAAACCAAACTCTTCCCCAATCACAGTGAAAATAAAGTCAGTGTGTATTTCAGGAATGGCATCACCTTGTGTTTGCACCCCTTCCATAAAACCCGTCCCAAATAATTGTCCAGACCCAATACCGAGTATGGCTTGGCTTAACTGATAACCAATACCACTTGTATCTTCATCAGGAGAAAGCCATCCATAAATACGTGCAAGTTGGTGAGGTTCAATTAGATATGAACTAAAAAATTCAAAGTGAGCTTGGTGAAGGTAAACCATTACAGCCAAGAAAAGAATACCTAACCCTGCTAACGACAATAAGATTCGCCAGCGAATACCTGACATTAAAACCATAGTCCCGATGACTGCTGCAATAACAAGAGCCGTACCTAAGTCAGGCTGTTTTAAGATAAGAAAAAAAGGTGGAACACCAACTGCAAGGATTTTTAACAAAATGATAAAATCGGCTTTTAGGCTAAAGTCATTCCGCTCATGTGTAAGTCGATAAAGCAAATGAGCCAACGCGACTAACAAAAAAATCTTCATAAATTCGGAGGGCTGAATGCCAAAAATCCAACGTTGCGCTCCGTTTCTTTCCGTTCCAAAAAACTCAACTGCTAATAGCAAGAGCATCCCAAAAGAATACATAGGTATAGTTAGATTCTTATAAAAATCAAAATCAACAAGCAAGATACCTGCAACTATAACTGCACCAATACCAAACCATAGCAATTGACGAACAACAAAATAGGTAGGATTTTCTGAGAAATATTGACCAGCACCACTGTAAATAGCCAATAAACTAATACACATTAACAAAAATAAAAGGAATAGCAAGGTATAATCTATTCCCTGTTGTTTACGTTCCATCTAAAGCCCCCATCTAAGCAGAGAGCGATTCATTTTCGGCTTGCTTCCGTTTTTGTCGCTCATTATTTTGATGAATATTAGCCAAGATTGCAATACTCGTCAATGTTATAAGTAAGGATGTTCCCCCATATGAGATAAGAGGCAATGTTACCCCTGTTATTGGCAACATACCTGATACAGCTCCAATGTTAAAAATAATTTGGATTGTAAGAGAGAACACAATACCAAATGCAAGTAAACTTCCGAATGGTGTTTTACACTTGGCACCGATCGACACGCCACGGAAGAGAATAATACCATAACAGATAAAAACTAATCCTACACCAAGAAACCCTAATTCTTCAGAAATAACGGTTAGAATAAAATCAGTGTGACCTTCTGGCAAAGACCTCATCTTTTGTAGACTTTGTCCTAAACCAAGACCGCTTAAGCCCCCATTAGATATCGCTAAATAACCATTAATTAACTGAAACCCATCGCCCATCGGATCGGCAAACGGATCCATATAGGAAGTCAAACGTTCCAAACGGTACGATTCAAATATTGCAAGGAAGGAAAATACAAATGCTCCTACTCCAGCCAAACCAATTAAATGACGCCATCTAGCTCCAGAAATAAACACCATTAAAAGTGCCGTTATCATAATCGATGTTCCAGTCCCTAAATCCGGTTGGCGCATAATAAGCGCAAACATCATTCCAACAATAATTAACGGTGGCAATACACCATTAACAAAGTTATCAATGTAAGCTTGCTTACGAGAGTAGACATGAGCCAAGTATACAATCAGTCCCAGTTTTACAAATTCAGAAGGTTGTAATCCAACAGGACCAACTCGAATCCAACGATCAGCTCCAACATCTTCTCGTCCAGTTCCAATGATAAGAACAAGAAAAAGAAGAATAAACGATACAAGAACAATCAGTGGAGTCAGTTTTTGAAAATGTTTATATTGAAAATGCATCAAAATAAAAAAGATTACGGCTGAAATGCCAACCCACATAGCTTGTCTCATCACGTAGTAATGAGGATTAGAAAATAACATATAGCCTTCAACAAAACTTGCACTGTACACCATTAACAGGCCGAATAAAACAAGCACAATTGTCGTTCCAATTAAAAGCCAATCATTGTCTTTCCGAAAGGAATAATTCATTCGTCCTCCTAAGAGCTTTCGTCACTCTTACTTAAATTCTGTAGCGGTAAACTGGCTTTATTATACCAAAGCTTTCCCTTCTGAAAAAGAGGCTTTTATGAGAAACAAATGTCGAAAATCATCTAGTTTATGGGGAAATCATGAAAAAAGAAACGCTCTTACAAGCGTTTCTTTCAAATTTTAAATCGATCTCCTAACACTTTACCAGCTAAATGCGATCGAATGGCTAGATAAAAGTACACAATAACGCCAACTGCTACATTTATCAATAATGGAATAAACATTCCTACTCTTGATAATTCCGGTAGCCAAATGTCAAATCCCGCCGAAACAATCCAAACTGCAATTGCCATTAAGAGCGTGAACATACCAATCAAGATCGTTCTCCGATAAACAACTGTATAATTAAATTGTGCATATTTACCAATAGCATATACATTCATCGCAATTCCGGCGGCAAAACCAATATAGGTTGTCCAGATTGCGCCAAAAGGGCCAAACCAAACGATAAATAAATACGTTAAGCTCAATTTTAGGATTAACGCTACAATTAATGAAATCACAGCATTTTTTTGTCTGTTCATCCCTTGCAAAATGGAACCTGTGACGGCATAGATTGCAAAGAAGAGCGTGATTGGTGCGTAATAGCGCAACGTTTCCACGCCTAATTGAAAGCTTTCTTCTGCACCAAACAAGAAATAATAAATCGGTTCTGCCAAGATCGACATCCCAATTGAAGCCGGTACAGTAATAAAAATAATAACTTGATACGTTTGCGTAATATAGTTTTGTAATTTTAACGTGTCGCCTGCTGTGTACGCCCTCGTTATCGTTGGAACAAGCGTTATGGATAATGCCGTGGCAAGCGCCATTGGAATAAGAACAATTTTGTGAGCCATCCCAGTTAAAACAGCTACAAACGGCTTGGCCATTTCCTCTAAATTCGCTGCCGCCATTGCTCCTTCAATTGTATATACATCGATATTTTGAAACAGAGGGATCGATAAACCAACAAATGATAACGGTAATGCGTAGGAAACTAATTCTTTATACATTTTTGGCAATGATTGTTTTGACCGATTCTCTTGCTTTGATCGCTCAACACGCTCGAGAATTGATTTACGTTGTTTTAAATAATACCAGATGAGTACGGCTAGGCCACCAAAGCCACCAACAAACGCTCCAAAAGTAGCGAATCCTACAGCGAGTGGCATATTGCCACTTCCTCCCCGCATAATGAGAAAAGCCGCGACTAAAATAAAAACAATACGAACGACTTGTTCAACTACTTGTGAAATCGACGTCGGAACCATTTGGCGAAAACCTTGGAGGTAGCCGCGCATTAAGGCCATTACGGGAATAATGAGCAGTGCAACGCCAACCATCCGTATGACAAAAACGACGTTCTCATATGTATATTGATCGTTAGGGCTCGGTTCATAGCTTAAATTGGCCAATAACGGAGCACTAAAAAACATAAATAGATACGCAAGTACACCGGTTAAAAGCATTAATGGAATGCCTGATTTAAACAACCGATGGGCCGTTTCATAATCACCTAACGCATGATATTTTGAGACAAACTTTGACAAGGCAACCGGTACACCCATTGTAGCCAAGGTCAACATAATCATATAGGGCATATAGCCATTTTGATATAATGCAATTCCTTGTTCACCAACAAGTGGCAAGAAGGGAATAATATAGATAAAACCTAATGTTTTTGATGTAAGTGTCGCAAGCGTTAATGCTTTTGTTCCTTGCATTAATTTCGTATCGGCCATGACTTCCCCCGTTCAGCACATCACAAAAAAATAATCTCTTTTCGCATTTTAGCACAGTTTCTGTCGCTTTTCCTCATCCTTCTCTTTTTGAAGGAAAAAATTCACTTTTACGACAAAAAAGTCGCCTCATTTCAATGAGACGACTAGTATTGAAAAGTTTTCTATGTTTGTAGTGATCGATACGATTGTGATTTTACACCAGCAACATCTGTTCTACAACTAAACAAGGCCCCACTGTTTAACTCGTTTTCTTTTGAGGCCGTTGTAATAAACAAGGTCCGATAATCGCCTCCACCAAATGTACAAGAAGTTACGTTCGTTGCGTCAACCACAATTCGTTCTAGAACCTCTCCTGTATCAGGATTTAGCTTAATAACAGATGCACCGCCCCATAATGCCACCCAGAGGTTTCCTTGCACATCAATTGTCATACCATCAGGAGAACCGCCATATTGTTTGTAGTCAATTGGAATTGTTCCTTTTTTCTCTAAAGACTCCTGATTGTCTTTGTACTCATACACTGTCGTTGTATTGGAAATGGTTTCGGTATGATAAAACAATCCCCGTGCAGTATCCCAAGCCATTCCATTAGAAATGGCTAACCCTGTCAACAGCTCCGTTGTATTCTCTTCTTGATCAAGTAGGTACAGTGAACCAATTTTTGATTTTCCATCAAAAGCCATTGTGCCCGCCCACAACCGTCCATCTGGATCACATTTCGCATCGTTGAAACGAACGGTTTGCCCGCCATCTGGATGAAGATAGTACGGTGTCAAACGATCACGGTAGTAAGAATACAAGCCGTCCTTCATCGCAAGCAATAAACCACCACTTTCCTTTTTTACAACAGCTGTGACATGTTGCGCGAACGGAAGTGACGTATTTTCTTCGGTATCTGGGTTAAAAATATGCAGTTTATATCCTTCTATATCAACCCAGTACAGTTGCTGCTCAAGCTCGTCCCAGAATGGGCCCTCTCCTAAAGTCGCTTTTCCGGGCCAAACAATTTTTGCATTTGCTGTCTTCATTGATGTACCCCCTTAACAACATAATTACGATTTTTTCGCGGACCATCAAATTCACAGAAATAGATCCCTTGCCACGTTCCTAATACTAGCTCGCCGTTGCTAACAATCACCAGTTGAGATGATCCTACAGTGGACGTTTTTAAATGAGCGGCTGTATTCCCTTCCATATGTAGATCGCTTTCATGATGCCACGGATACACTTCATCTAATCGTCTTAAAAAATCTGTCATAACATCTGGATCTGCATTTTCGTTCACTGTAATACCCGCCGTCGTATGGAGGGATTGGACGATGACAAAACCATTCTGAATTCCCTGACCTTTTATTTCAGCTTTCACCTTATCAGTAATATCGATCATCGCACTGTGTGCATTTGTATCGATCGTATACGTTTTCATCTTTTTATCGCCCCTTTCCTTCTGTCATACCCGTGTACAACTTGAAACTAACCTTTCATCGTGACATTTGTCATTGGAAATGATACGTCTCGCCATCCTTCGAATTCGGCGCTATCACTCACAAAAATCCTCCTTACCCCTCATGAAAAGAAGCTGTTAACACAAGCGCAATGCGGTGCAACAACGAAAGAAATTGCAAAAGAGATGCACCTTTCTCCAGAAACGAGTCGCAATCAACTATCGCACGTAATGACGAAACTTGATTGTACAAATCGATTGGAAGCTGTGCATCTCGCAATGAAAAAAGGCTCGAATTAATTTTCCACTAAGTAGTGATTTGTTAATGCAAGAAATAATGATGTGATATTCTTTAGTGCCTTCTCATCAAAATCAAATCGAGGATGGTGATGAGGGAACTGAGTATATTCCTCCTCCGTTCGCCCGCCTACATGGAAAAAGGCGCCAGGTTTCTCGGTTAAATAATAGGCAAAATCTTCTCCACCTAAAATAGGAGGAGCCATGATTACACTATTTTCACCTAATGTTTCAGTAGCTAATTGACGGACAATCTTGCTTTCTTCTTCACTATTTACAAGGGTTGGATAACCGTTTAAATAATCGATTTTAGTGGACACATGAGCGCTTTGCTCTTTTCCACTCACAATCGACCGCATTTCTTCTTCAACTTTTTGTCGAACATCAGGATCAAATGTACGAACCGTGCCTTCAAGCGTTGCCGTATCCGCTATTACGTTAAACGCGGTTCCTGCTTGAAACACGCCAACCGTCACAACTGCTGGTGCCATTGGATCAATTCTCCGACTTACAATGGTTTGCAGTTCATTCACAAGCTGACTTCCAACTACAATCGAATCGAGTGTGGTGTGTGGTTGGGCGCCATGTCCACCTTTCCCTTGGATATGAATCTTAAATTTATCGACGGCAGCCATAACTGCACCAGGCGTACAGCTCACGTTGCCTAAAGGGAGATGGCTTGATACGTGGGCACCAAAAATCGCATCGACTCCGTCTAAACAACCATCCGCTACCATTTCTCTTGCGCCACCAGGAGGCAACTCTTCTGCATGTTGAAAAATGAGCACAATCGTCCCCGCTAGTTGATCAACCTGCTCTTTCATAATCGCAGCAAATCCTAATAAAGCGGCGGTATGTCCATCGTGGCCACATGCGTGCATTATTCCAGGTATCTTGGAAGCGTAAGCCACTTCATTCTCTTCTTCAATCGGTAAGGCATCAAAATCCGCACGAAAGGCAATCGTCTTTCCTGGCTTAGCTCCTTTAATTCTTGCTACAATGCCACGGCCGCCTACACCAGTCGTGATAGCTGAAATGCCTAATTTCCTTAACTGTTTTTCGATATAGATTGGCGTCTCTACTTCTTCAAACGATAATTCTGGATGTTCATGTAAATGTCTTCGCCACATAACCATTTGTTCAAATACATGTGTAACTTTTTGATTCGCCTCCAACAACATTTCCATCACCCTTTCTCTCTTCTTCTTTCACTTTCGCTCTTTTTCAACGATTTCCTGCAATGTTTTCATGCTTTTGTTTTTCGTCAGAATGTGTACAATAGAAAGATACTGTTTAAACGATAGGTGGAAAAAAGATGTACGATGTCGTCATTATTGGTGGAGGTCCCTCCGGTTTAATGGCAGCTGTTGCTGCTGCTGAAAACGGAGCAAAGGTCCTTTTACTTGATAAAGGGAATAAATTAGGTCGAAAACTAGCCATTTCTGGCGGTGGACGTTGCAATGTCACCAACCGAATGGAACGGAAACAATTAATTGAGCACATCCCAGGAAACGGACGCTTTATGCATAGTCCTTTTTCGGTTTTTGATAATGAAAACATTATTACCTTCTTTGAAAACTTAGGGATTCAATTAAAGGAAGAAGATCGAGGACGCATGTTCCCTGTTAGTGATAAAGCTCAAACGGTTGTCGATACACTGCTCAATCGCATTCGTGCCTTAAACGTAGATATTCGCACAAACACCGAAGTAAGCGATATGCATTTTTCGGAAGAAGATCCACATTCCGTTTTGTTGAAAGATGGAACAACAATTGCCACTAAAGCGATTATCATTGCGACAGGCGGCAAGTCGGTTCCTCACACAGGGAGTAATGGAAGTGGGTATCCGTGGGCTAAAAAGGCTGGCCACACGATTACAGAGCTTTATCCAACCGAAGTTCCTATCACAATCGATCAACCATTTATAGCAAATAAAGATCTACAAGGCCTCTCGCTTCGGGAAATTGAGCTTACTGTAACAGCACCAAACGGCAAAAAAATCAAAACCCATGAAGGTGATATGATTTTTACCCATTTTGGCATATCAGGGCCCGCTGCCCTTCGCTGTAGCCAATATGTCGTCAAAGCATTAAAGAAATACAACGCGCAGTGGATACCGATGAGCATTCAGCTTTTCCCTGGTTCTTCCCATGAAGACCTGTTTCAACAACTCGTTAAATTAATAAAAGCTGAGCCAAAGAAAGCATTAAAAACGGTCTTAAAGGGCTTTGCTCCTGAACGCTTGCTCACGTTTCTTTATAAGGATCTAGACATTAACGAGCAAGAAGTATGTGCCAATACATCTCACGAAGCATTACGAAAACTAGCACAAACCTTAATTGCTTTTCCTCTAAAAGCAAATGGAACCTTATCAATTGAAAAGGCATTTGTTACAGGTGGCGGCGTAAGCGTGAAAGAAATTGAGCCAAAAACGATGCAGTCTCGGAAAACAAAAGGGCTTTATTTCTGTGGGGAAGTACTTGATATCCACGGCTATACAGGTGGATATAACATTACATGTGCCTTTTCTACTGGCTATACAGCTGGTTCTGGAGCGGCATTGAATAGCAAATAAAAAAGCAGCGTGCGATGAGCACCCTGCTTTTTCGTTATCCGACAACAATATTTACAAGCTTTCCTGGAACAGCAATTATTTTACGAATGGCTTTATCGCCAATGGCTTCTTGAACTTTTGCATCTGCTTTGGCAGCTGCTTCTAGTTCGTCTTTCGAAGCGGTTTTTGCTACAACCAATTTGGCTTTTACTTTGCCATTAATTTGAACAACGACTTCAATTTCATTTTCAACTAATAGTGACTCATCGTACGTTGGCCACTCCGCATAAGCAATTGATTCACTATGGCCAAGCTTTTGCCAAATTTCTTCAGCGATATGCGGCGCAATCGGAGAAAGCAACTTTACGAAGCCTTCTGCCAATTCTTTAGGTAAAACATCTTGTTTATTTGCTTCGTTAACGAATACCATTAGCTGCGAAATACCAGTATTAAAGCGAATTTCAGTAAAGTCCTCGGTTACCTTTTTCACCGTTTGATGATACGTTCGTGTCAGCACGTCTGTTGCCTCTGCCTCTTGAACTTTATCGTTCAATTGCCCCGTTTCTTCGTTTACAATCAGTCGCCATACACGTTCGAGGAAACGTCTAGAACCATCAAGTCCATTTGTCGACCAGGCAATTGACGCGTCAAGTGGCCCCATAAACATTTCATAAAGGCGAAGCGTGTCAGCACCGTGACTCGCAATGATGTCGTCTGGATTAACGACATTTCCTTTTGACTTACTCATCTTCTCGTTGTTGTCGCCAAGAATCATCCCTTGATTAAACAGCTTTTGGAATGGCTCTTTCGTTGGAACAACGCCAATATCATATAAGAACTTGTGCCAGAATCGTGCATAAAGCAGATGAAGAACCGCATGTTCAACGCCACCAATATAAATATCGACTGGCAACCATGCCTTCGCTTTTTCTGGATCTACAAGCACATCTTCATTCGTTGGGTCAATATAGCGCAAGTAGTACCAGCAGCTACCTGCCCACTGTGGCATCGTGTTTGTCTCACGACGGCCTTTCATACCTGTTTTAGGATCTGTTACTTCAAGCCAGTCTGTTGCGTTAGCAAGCGGTGATTCTCCTGTACCAGAAGGCTTAATCTCATCAAGTTCTGGTAACATGAGCGGTAGCTCACTTTCAGCGACGGTCGACATCGACCCATCTTCCCAATGGATCACTGGGATCGGCTCGCCCCAATAACGCTGTCTGCTAAATAACCAGTCGCGCAGGCGATACGTAATCTTTTTCGAACCAGAACCGTTTTCTTCAAGCCACGCTATCATTTTTGTGATTGCCTCTTCTTTATGAAGCCCGTTTAAGAAATCAGAATGTACATGCTCGCCATCCCCAGTGTAGGCTTCTTGAGACAAGTCTCCTCCAGCAACGACTTCTTTAATTGGAAGCTCAAACGTTTGTGCAAATTCATAGTCACGCTCATCATGTCCAGGAACCGCCATTACAGCGCCTGTACCATAGCTGATCAATACATAATCTGCCACCCAGACCGGAATTTTTTCTCCATTAACTGGATTGATCGCATAGGCACCTGTAAATGCGCCAGTCTTTTCTTTCGCAAGATCCGTTCGCTCAAGATCACTTTTTAACGAGACTTGTTTCTTGTACGTTTCAACTGTTTCCTTCTGCTCGCTTGTTGTGATTTGATCCACAAGTTTATGCTCAGGAGCAAGAACCATGTACGTTGCGCCAAACAATGTGTCTGGACGAGTCGTAAACACCCGTACGTCTTCACCGTTAATGTCGAACGTTACTTCTGCCCCTTCTGATTTGCCGATCCAGTTGCGCTGCATGTCTTTCAAACTTTCAGGCCAGTCAAGTTCTTCTAAATCCTCTAGCAAACGATCAGCGTATTCTGTGATCCGTAGGACCCACTGCTTCATCGGACGACGCTCGACTGGGTGACCTCCACGTTCTGAAACGCCATCGACAATTTCTTCATTTGCTAGTACGGTGCCAAGCGCAGGACACCAGTTCACAGCCACTTCGTCCACATAAGCAAGGCCTTTTTCATACAGTTTAATAAAGATCCACTGCGTCCACTTATAATAATCTGGATCTGTTGTGCTAATTTCACGATCCCAGTCATAAGAGAATCCTAGTTCTTGAATTTGGCGCTTAAAGGTTTCAATGTTTTCTTTTGTAAAAATCGCAGGATGATTTCCTGTATCAAGTGCGTATTGCTCCGCTGGTAAACCAAACGCGTCCCACCCCATCGGGTGTAACACGTTGTACCCTTGCATTCGTTTCATACGAGCAAGTATATCTGTTGCGGTGTAACCTTCTGGATGGCCAACATGCAAGCCCGATCCTGATGGGTATGGAAACATGTCCAGCGCATAGAAGTTTGGTTTACTCTGATCTTCTGTAGTTTTGAACGTTTTATTGTCTTGCCAAAACGTTCGCCATTTCTTTTCAATTTGTTGATGTGAAAATGACATTCATATTCCTCCTTTTTCCAATCCGATAAAACACAAAAAGCCCTCATCCCTATAAAAGGGACGAGAGCTGTTAGATCCCGCGGTACCACCCAGTTTATTAAGCACATTCGCTTAATCACTTACACATAACGGTGTGTGCCGTTAAGAACTACTTAACGTTCATTCTTAATCACTAAAAGGTGAGTTCGCTACGCTATCTGACTGACTTGCACCAACCGTCAGCTCTCTTCTTTCCAAGCGTTCACTACTACTCCTTTATGACTGTGTTATCATTATCGATTATTATCGTCATTGTATGCAAAGTTATGTCCAATGTCAAGCAGGCATATACCTATTTTCCCTATTATGAAGCGGATTGCTGCGCTTCGTCTTCTTTTTGCAGAGGTCGATCATAAATACTAACAAGAGGAATTGATAGTAGCAAGAGCCCACTTATAAGTAGAAATAACCATTCAATGGAATAAAAATCAACGATTAAACCGCCCAACAATGGTCCAATCATTCTTCCTCCTGTTGAAATGCTGTTTACGATCCCTTGATAAGCCCCTTCTCTTCCTTTAGGAGCAAGTTGATTCGCAATGGTAGGCACTGCTGGCCAGACAAACATCTCACCTATGGTTAAAATTAGCATGGCAACGAGAAACATTGTAAAGACACTCGCTTGTGTTAACACTAAGTAGGACAAGGCAAAAATAATAATGCCAGCTGTCATCTGCCCTTTGATTGTTAAGTGGAACTTTCGTATAATCAGGGCGATCAGAGGTTGCGCAAACACGATCATGAGGCCATTAATCGTCCAGAGTAAACTATAAAGAGGAAGCGCAATGCCTAAGTCTTGAATATGGACGGAAACATTGGCTTGCCACTGGGTATAGCCAATCCATGAGATGAGAAACGCTCCACAAATCAAAAAGAGTGCGTGCAAACGATACTGCTTTTTAAACGGAATTTTATGTGAAACACGTAGCGTCGTATCCGCGGTTCGACCAAGTTGTCCATCCCATTTGCGAAAGAAAAAAGCAATAAATCCTAGCATGAAGACATGGACAGCTGCATTAGCAATAAACACATCGGTTAAACGGACAAGCGTCACCACGCCAATTAATGCCGTTCCGAGGGAAACACCGACATTTTGCGCGACATAAATCGCATTAAACGGCCGTCTGCCTCCTTCTGGCCACAGGCTTCCAGCTAATGCATACATGGACGGTGCCATCATCCCCGAACCAAAACCCATACAAGCTAAAAACAAACCATAAAGCACGTACGTTTCAAAAAAGAATGCAAGTAAGATTGCTGCACTTGCAGATGTCGTTGCGCCAATTAAAATCGTTCGATAGGCGCCTAATTTATCAAATAAACGTCCACCGATTAAACTCCCAATCACGCCAGCGCCTGCATTGATCATTAACACAAACCCTGAGGCGGTTAACGTTTGTCCAAGAACTTGCGTCATAATGACAGCATTTAGCGGCCATAGAAACGAAGCACCAGTGATATTAATCGCTGTCGCAATAATAAGTATCCAAATGGATTTAGGCATAAACCCGCCTCCTTTATCATGTCAAAACCCTCATCAGTTTAGAAGAAAATCAAGAATTAAGCAACAACTTTCCGTTGACACCATCTAAGAGGAAGACTTCTAACGGAAGAGATGATACACTAAGCTTATTCTTTAAAAGGCAACGGTGATAGAAATGGTACAGGATACAAAACCAACGAACCTTAATGGGAAATTTTATTATACGTGGAATGAGCATCTGAAAGATTATTTCGGTTCAAAAGTAATGAAAATATCCCTAGACGCAGGCTTTGATTGCCCAAATCGTGATGGAAATGTTGCGTACGGAGGCTGCACATTTTGTAGCCAACGAGGGTCAGGGGACTTTGCCGGTGACCGAAAAGATGATTTAGTTACGCAATTCCACACGCAAAAAGATAAAATGGCTCGTAAATGGAAAACCGATAAATATATCGGCTATTTTCAAGCTTACTCGAATACATATGCGCCAGTTGAAACGCTTCGAAGTTATTTTGAAACGATTTTAGCGCAAGAAGGGGTTGTCGGCTTATCCATTGCGACAAGACCTGATTGTTTACCTGATGACGTGGTTGACTATTTAGCTGAATTAAACGAGCGAACGTACTTATGGGTAGAATTAGGTTTACAAACGGTACACGAAAAAACCGCACAGCTCATTAACCGTGCGCATGATTATGAATGTTATCAAGAAGGTGTCGCAAAATTACGAGCGAAAGGCATTCGCGTATGCGCTCATATTATTAACGGACTGCCTCTTGAAACAGAAGCGATGATGCTTGAAACCGCAAAAGAAGTGGCCAAGCTCGATGTGCAAGGCATTAAAATTCATTTGCTACACTTACTGAAAAAAACACCGATGGTCAAGCAATTTGAAAAAGGATACGTCGACTTTATGGACCAAGAGAGCTACACAAAACTTGTTGTCGATCAACTTGAAGTGTTACCTCCGTCTATTATGGTTCATCGTTTAACAGGAGACGGACCTGCAGATTTACTAATTGGTCCACTATGGAGCACAAATAAATGGTCGGTCTTAAATGGGATTGAAGCTGAATTTAAGCGCCGCAATAGTTGGCAAGGAAAACACGCTGGAGGGTTAGTGAAATGAAGTTGGCAGGCGTCTTACCTTATGCTAGGTCGTTGCTCCAATCGTCGGTTGAACCAGGCGACATCGTTGTTGATGCGACAGCAGGAAATGGCCATGATACACTCTTTTTAGCAAATCTAGTTGGTGAAACAGGGACGGTTATTAGCTGTGACATACAAGCCGAAGCAATTCGAGCAACCAAAAATCGAATTGAGGCTGCTGGACTAGAGAGCAGAGTTTCCTTATTTAATCAGGGGCACCAGAGTTTAAACACAATTTCTTTGTTTAACAAAGCACCAATTAAAGCAGCTATTTTTAATTTAGGCTATTTACCTAAAGGGGACAAAAGCATTACGACAAATGGCAATACGACAATAGTGGCGATTGAGCAATTGCTTGAGCGCATAGTCCCCCAAGGCTTAATCATTCTCGTCATCTATCATGGCCACCCTGAAGGAAAAGTAGAAAAAGACGAAGTCATGTCCTACCTCCAGACCATTCCACAAGAAGAGGCTCACATTGCTTCTTATGGTTTTATCAATCAGAGAAATGCCCCGCCATTTGTTGTAGCAATTGAAAAACGATAATAAAGGAGACTATCCATATGAGCAAACTTGATTCAATCCTTGCCTTTAATGAACATTTTGTTGAAGATAAGCAATACGAACGTTTTGTTGTAAGTAAATTTCCGCAAAAAAAGATTGTTATTTTAACCTGCATGGACACAAGACTAATTGAACTATTGCATTCTGCAATGGATTTAAAAAATGGTGACGCAAAAATAATTAAAAATGCCGGCGCTGTTATCTCTCACCCATTTGGGAGTATCATGAGAAGTATCCTTGTTGCGATCTATGAACTGGGAGCAGAAGAAGTTTTTATCATTGGTCATCACGGTTGTGGAATGACCGGCCTTTCATCTTCATCTGTGTTAAATAAAGCAGAGGAACGTGGTATTAATATGGATCAGATTAAATCACTTCAATACGCAGGGGTTGACATTGATTCATTTTTAACTGGGTTTGAAGATGTAAGCGACAGCGTGAAGCATAGCCTTGATATGGTTGTTAATCACCCTCTGCTTCCACCAGATGTACTCGTTCATGGACTTGTCATTGATCCTGAAACTGGAAAACTTGATATCGTACAGCGGGATTTAAGTCCCTCATAAAAAAACTCATCGCTTTCGTATAAGCGATGAGTTTTCTTCTTTTGTTTTTCGAGTGATTCTTTTTTTGTTTTTGTTCGCTTTGTCGTTAAATCCGCACAGGCGTAAATGCCTCTGTTTAATTCAGGATTACGCTTGCCTTCCCTAGCCATTTTCTGTCTTTGTTTTTTTGCTCTTGATTTGCTCATTCGCTCACCCCTTCATACCTATTCTACACGAAAAGAAAGGAAAGTGAACATTTACGAGTAAATTAAGGAAAAAGCATGTTTACAAATCCGATAGTATATGAAAATACTTCTTCTCGCTCAGGCTCATTGTAAAGCTCATGGTACAAGCCATCCCACTCTTTGTACATTTTATGGCTGATTTCTAAATGATTAAACCAAGCAAGACCTGCTCGTTTATCAACAACATAATCTTCTCCAGCCGCCAAAAGAAGAACAGGAATAGTGGGCATTTTTTCTGGATAACGACGTGTTGCAATCATAGCTTTACTCAATTCATGATACCAGCGTGCAGACACTTTTGTTACACGCAGAGGATCTCGCGCGTATTCCTCCCTTATCTGCTCACTTCTTGTCGTTAATTCCGGTTCAAGCCCTGACTTCATACTTAATGCTGGGGCAATGTGATTAAGCATTTTAGCGGCAGCTCTTTTTGGAGCTGGCACAGGCATACTAAGCTCCAAACATGGTGAGGAGAGCACAACCGCTTGAATAAATGTATTATCCCGCTCAATTAATGTCCGAACTGCAATCAGTCCACCCATACTGTGACCTAATAAAATGATTGGAAGCTGTTTTGTTCGAGCATGTTTTAACCAACGGTCTACGGTTTTTATGTATTGTTTAAATGAATCAATGTGGCCACGCTTTCCACGTGACTCTCCTTGTCCAGGCAGATCTCCAATTAAGCAGTCAAAGCCGTGAAGATTCCACTTCTCAATTAGCCATTTATAGCGGCCGCTATGTTCACCAGCACCATGAACAATAACAACAACACCGCGCGCTTCTGGTACATCAAAATAGTGCACGACATCGCCTCCTTAACTAGACTATTCTAATTTTTATACGTTACACTTAGTATAGCGTTTTTTTTATTAGAGGAAAAGGATGTGTTCTTATGATTTTACCTTATAAACACCATAAGCCAGCAATTGACCCCACTGTCTATTTGGCAACAGGCGCTATCGTAACTGGTGATGTGACAATTGAAGCTGACTCAACCATCTGGTTTCATACCGTTATTCGCGGGGACGTCTCTCCAACTAAGATCGGAAAACGGGTCAACATTCAAGATCAATCGATGCTGCATCAAAGTCCGAATAAACCGTTGCTCATTGAAGATGATGTGACAATTGGCCATCAAGTCATCTTACATAGCTCGATTATCCGCAAAAATGCACTAATTGGAATGGGATCAATGATATTAGATGGAGCTGAGATTGGCGAAGGCGCGTTTGTTGGAGCAGGGAGTTTGGTTCCTCCAGGTAAAAAAATACCTGCTGGTGTGTTAGCTTTTGGCAGACCAGCAAAAGTCATTCGAACATTAACCGAGGAAGATCGAACCGATATGGAGCGTATTAGACGCGAATATGTTGAAAAAGGTGCTCTCTATAAAGATATGGAAGATAATCAGTAGGCGAGAAACTACACGAAGACTAATCTGAGAAAAAGCGAAAAAACCACTTTTTTCAAAGTGGTTTTTTTCGCTTATTTAGCTGCTTCTTCTTTTAAAACAGCTGCTTTATCTGTAGCTTCCCATGGCAATGCCACATCTTCGCGACCAAAATGACCGTAAGCTGCCGTCTGCTTATAAATGGGACGACGTAAATCAAGCATTTTAATAATACCAGCTGGGCGTAAATCGAAGTGCTTACGTACTAATGACACAAGTACCTCTTCACTTGTTTTACCTGTACCGAACGTGTCAATTGAAATGGAAACAGGTTGCGCAACACCAATTGCATACGCTAGCTGTACTTCACATTTATCAGCTAATCCAGCAGCAACGATATTTTTCGCTACATAACGCGCTGCATAGGCACCGGAGCGATCAACTTTTGTTGCATCTTTCCCAGAGAAAGCGCCGCCACCATGACGTGCATAACCGCCATATGTGTCAACGATGATTTTTCGACCTGTTAAACCTGCATCCCCTTGAGGACCGCCAATAACGAAACGTCCAGTCGGGTTAATGAAATACTTCGTTTCTTCATCAATTAGTTCACTAGGAACAACTGCTTCAATAACGTGTTTCTTTAAATCTTGTTTAATTTGATCCAATGTCGTTTCAGGCGCATGTTGCGTAGAAATAACAATCGTATCGACACGAGCCGGTTTCCCGTTTTCATCGTATTCTACGGTAACCTGAGTCTTTCCATCAGGACGTAAATAATCAAGCGTTTCATCTTTTCTCACTGCACTTAAACGGTGCGCCAACTTATGACTTAGTGAGATCGGCAAAGGCATTAACTCGCTCGTTTCATTTGTTGCAAAACCAAACATTAATCCTTGATCCCCTGCACCAATTGCTTCAATCTCGGCGTCTGTCATTTGACCTTCACGAGCCTCTAGTGCTTGGTCAACTCCTTGAGCAATATCGGCCGATTGTTCATCAATCGATGTAATCACGGCACATGTTTCTGCATCAAAACCATATTTAGCACGTGTATAGCCAATTCCTTTTATCGTTTCTCGCACAACGCTTGGAATATCAACATACGTACTCGTAGTAATCTCTCCAGCAACAAGCACTAAACCTGTTGTTACTGACGTTTCACAAGCCACTCGCGCATTTGGGTCATTTTTTAAAATCTCATCTAAAATAGCATCTGAGATTTGATCACATATTTTATCCGGATGACCTTCCGTAACAGATTCAGATGTAAATAAATGCTTACTTCTTTTTTCAGACATTCGTAAAATCCTCCTTCTTTTTTTAAACCATTGTTGCTACATAGTTTTCCATGTATTGGATATAACGAACGAATCAGAGATAAATTGGGCATTCATTAGGCTAAAGGCATCCTATGCCATATAGCGTTTCCGCGTACCTTATCCTTTATTAAAAAGAGCAATGAGAAAAGCCCTTTTCAATGAAGAAAAGGGCTTATATCTATACCTATCGCCTCTTATCTCCCAGAACCATTAAAATGATTCTGCAGGTTAGCACCTTTCCACTTGACGTGTTGGTTGCTGGGTTTCTTCGGGCCTGTCCCTCCACCATCTCTGGATAAAAGCGTTATGTTAACTGCATATTCATCAGTGTAACCCAATTTGAAGAATCATTGTCTAAGTGATCCAAGAAAAAACAATTCTTGACCGTAACAATTTCTCTTAAAAAATTGGCGCCTCGTTCGTTTCGCGATTTAGTGTACCATATACAGCTACAGTTGAAAAGTGATTTAGGAACAATTCAAGGGATAAAACAAGAGAAGATCGAGTAAGTCGATCATTTATTAACAGATCCATTAACAATGTTTTAGTATTGGACATATCTTTTAAAATAAAGTATGCCTTTTCACTCACTTTAGTATGGACTATTAAATATAATGTGTTATACTAATCACACGAATCTTCATGAAAAAGGAGCTTATTTGATGAAAATTTTACAAGGATCTACTCAATTAGAACAATTGCTTTCTAGCCCTCGAACAGTCCATCAATTATCTGTTCCTTCATTGGTAGAACGCGCATTAATTAGTCAAGAAGGCGAATTAACTGATACAGGCGCTCTTTCTGTGCAAACTGGTTTATATACTGGACGCTCACCAAAAGATAAATTTATTGTTGATGAGCCATCAACTCAGGATAAAATCGATTGGGGTCCTGTTAATAAATCCATTTCAGTGAAAACATTTAAGCGCTTATACGATAAAGTACTAAATCATTTGCAGCAAAAAGACGTTCGTTATGCATCAACCGGATACGCTGGTGCAGATCCTTCCTACCAATTACCAATCACCTATATTAATGAATTTGCTTGGCACCATCTATTTGCACGTCAATTGTTTATTCGTGAAGGAGACGCAACTCAAACCAATCAAGCTCCTTTCACAATTGTAAGTGCACCAACATTCAAAGCTGATCCTGAGATAGATGGAACAAACTCTGAAGCATTTGTCATCGTTTCTTTTGAGGAACGCATCATCTTAATTGGAGGAACAGAATATGCTGGTGAAATGAAAAAAGCGATTTTCTCTGTGATGAATTATTTGCTTCCAGATTCAAAAGTATTACCGATGCACTGTTCTGCTAATACAAATGAAAACGGTGAAACCGCCCTATTCTTCGGTTTATCAGGTACAGGTAAAACAACGCTGTCAGCCTCCAATAATCGTTCATTAATTGGTGATGACGAGCATGGCTGGTCTCAGAATGGTATCTTTAACATCGAAGGCGGTTGTTATGCGAAATGCATTAATCTGTCTCAGGAAAACGAGCCGCAAATTTGGAATGCCATCTCCTTTGGATCGGTGCTTGAAAATGTTGTTGTTTCTGGTGGTAAGGCGAATTATGACAGTACCGATCTAACAGAAAATACGCGAGCGGCTTATCCAATTAACGCCATACCGAATGCCGTTATTCCTGGTGTTGCTGGCAGTCCAACCGCGATTATCTTTTTAACTGCAGATGCGTTTGGTGTTCTTCCTCCGATCAGCAAGCTCACGAAGGAACAAGCAATGTATCATTTCCTATCAGGTTATACGAGTAAATTAGCCGGCACCGAGCGCGGGATAACAAAACCAGAAGCTACCTTCTCAACCTGTTTCGGAGCGCCTTTTTTACCGCGCACACCTGAAACGTATGCATCAATGCTTGGTGAAAAAATAGAGAGCGACAATGTGGATGTGTTTTTAGTCAACACTGGTTGGACCGGTGGTAGCTATGGGACTGGTAGCCGTATGAAATTACGTTATACACGCGCAATGGTTGAAGCTGCATTACAAGGTGAATTAAGCAACACAGATACAGAAATAGACCCGATATTTGGTTTAGCAATGCCCGTGCGCTGTCCAGGCGTTCCAGATGAGCTGTTAAATCCTCGACATGCATGGGAAGATAAAGACGCATATGATCAAACAGCAAAACAACTGGCTACGCAATTTATTGAAAACTTTAAGCGCTTTGATCATGCTAAGGAAGCCGTTCGGTTGGCAGGACCCATTCAATTATAAAAAAGAGCAGCCCTTACATTAAGGGTTGCTCTTTTCCTTCATCCATTGAGCCGCTCTTGATAATGTCCATGCCTGTTCTGCCGGCGGGAAATGATGACTAAACTCTGGGAAGATCCATGTATGTGCTTGGTTAGACGACGGTAAGGATTCTACTAATTGATGTACATGCTCTACGGAAACATGTTTGTCCTTTTCACCATGTATAATCAGAAGCTGTGGCTTAAATGAGTCTAAATGTGCAAGTGGCGTTCGATCAGCATATCGTTCTGGATACTTCCAAGGCGTTCCTCCAATTACTCGCTTCATCATTTTTCGTAAATCAATCCTCTCTTCATATGTAAGCACCATGTCCGTTACTCCATTCCAACTTGTAACAGTCTTCGTTTGCGGGCGCTTAATTCCCGTCCAGAGAGCCATAATACCTCCTCTTGAAAAGCCGACCACATGTATACCTGCTTCAACAGACAACTTCGGGTGTTGTTCTAAAAGATCAAACGCCTGATAAGCATCTTCACGATCATCGCCGCAGAAGTCCTCTCTTCCTTCACCACCGCGGTTCCCCCGATAATAAGGTGCAAATACAATAAACCCTTCATGAGCCCACTGAACGATACGCTGGACTCTGACCATTCCAACTGATTTTATCCCGCCCCTTAAATATAGCAACCCTGGTAAAGAGTCTGAGCACGTTGGTTCTGCCATGAGACCAATGACCTTTAATCCATCACTCAAATAGGTTACTTCAAAAAGATAGATGCCAGGATGCGGGGAAGGCACTCTTACTTTCTTAATAATCATCTCACTTCTCCTTCTTTTGTATAAGCATGGGCATACACCCTTTTTCGTTTGCTTGCATAGTGTGCCAATAAAGCTATTTTCCCATTACTCGTTTGAAGAAAACACTAAAGGAGTGAGAAGAGTTGAAACATCTATTTTACACGATATGCGGTCTAGCATTCTGCTTTGTGATTTCGGGATGTGCCTCAACGGATGAGGCTGATTCTGTTCAAGTTGCTGAGGTAACTCGCTCTGTATTCTATGCCCCTTTTTATGCTGCATTAGCAGAAGGGTATTTTGAAGAAGAGAACATTGAAGTTGAACTGACAACCACTTGGGGTGGAGACAAAACGATGACCTCACTCTTATCTGGAGGCGCAGATGTCGCATTAGTTGGCTCTGAAACTTCTATTTATGTGGCCGCTCAAGAAGCTGCTGATCCTGCAATTAACTTCGCTGCCCTAACTCAAACGGATGGCACCTTTTTAGTGGCAAGAGAAGATCTCTCTAATTTCGACTGGAATGACCTCAATGATAGTACGTTCCTAGGACAACGTAAGGGAGGAATGCCTCAAATGGTTGGAGAGTATGTGCTCAAGCAAAAAAACATCGATCTAAAAAATGATTTAACCCTCCTACAGAATGTTGATTTCGGAAACATTCCAAGCGCATTTGCATCAGGAACAGGTGATTTCGTTCAGCTTTTTGAACCACAGGCATCGACATTTGAAAAAGAAGGTATTGGGAAAGTTATTGCCTCTTTCGGAGCAGAATCCGGTCTTGTTCCCTACACTTCTTTCATGGCTAAAGAAAGCATGTTGGAAAAAGACCCTGATTTATTTGTCCGCTTTTCAAAAGCCTTATACAAAGGCCAGCAATTGATTCAGAACCAAAGCGCCGAAAAAACTGCTGAAATGATTGAATCCTATTTTGAAGATACGGATCTCGATATCCTTATAAGCTCTGTTGAACGCTACAAGGAACAAGATTCTTATGCCAGTGATCCCCTTTTAACTGAAGAAGCTTGGCAAACGTTGTTAGACATCATGGAAGAAGCTGGGGAATTACCTGACCGAGTTCCTTTTGATGACTTAGTAGACGTTGACATAGCCAAAAAAGCAATGAATGAAGGTGGCTAAACCGTGTCTCGCGTTGCAATTAAAGGACTCTCATTAACGTATGTAAATGAAGCTGGAGCTTTTCCTGCATTGTCCGATGTTTCGCTCGATGTAAAAGAAGGAGAATTTGTTTCTTTTATTGGACCAAGCGGCTGTGGTAAAACAACGTTACTATCAATCATTGCCGGGTTAATCAAACCGACAGCTGGAAGTGTGTTTATTAAGGACCAGCAATCAATAGGCTACATGCTTCAACATGATTATTTGTTTCCATGGCTAACAATAGAGGATAACATTACTCTCGGACAACGCATCCTAGGTATCCATAATGAAATATCGAATAAAAAAGCACTGCGTTGGTTAGATCGATTCGGTTTAAGCGACAAACGACAAGAACGTCCTCAAGCACTATCTGGAGGCATGCGCCAACGGGTCGCTCTCGTGCGAACGTTAGCAACAGAACCCTCTCTCATGTTATTAGACGAACCTTTCTCTGCTTTAGATCAGCAGACAAAGCTTAAACTGGAGGATCTTGTTTCAAATACGTTAAAAATGGAAAAGAAAACAGCCATTTTAGTCACACATGACATTAGCGAAGCAATCGCCATGAGTGATCGAATTGTCTTATTTACTTCTCGTCCTGGTCGAGTCGCACAATTATTTACAGTACCGCAAGCAATTCGAGCATTATCTCCATTTGATAGCAGACAACATCCAGAGTTTCAAAACCAATTCCAATTAATTTGGAAGGAGTTGGAACGTTTTGAAACCAACTGATTTGTATCAATCTTATTTACAGTCAAAACGCAAAGAGAAAAGGTCGGTTCGACTAGTTCAAATTACAATTCTCATATTGTTTTTTAGCTTCTGGGAATTAGCAGCAAGAATGACTTGGATTGATCCTCTTTTATTTAGTATGCCAACACGGGTCTTATCGCTGTTGTACGAACATATTATGGCAGGAACTTTATGGTTACATGCTTCAGTTACGATGTTTGAAACGGTATTAGGCTTCCTCTTAGGAACCATTGTCGGCACATGTTTAGCAGCTTTACTGTGGTGGTCAACCACCCTTGCAAAAATAGTTGATCCCTTTTTAGTTATTCTTAATTCAATGCCTAAAGTTGCCATCGGTCCGATTTTAATTGTCGGTATTGGTCCGAATATGGGCTCCATTATTGCAATGGGCATGCTTGTATCTGTCATCATCACAACAATGGTTGTTCATACGGCTTTTAAAGAAGTTGATGAAAACTATATTAAAGTTATGCGAACCTTTTCTGCGAATAAAAAACAAATTTTCCGCCAAGTTATCTATCCTGCATCCATACCCGTTATCGTTTCAACGTTAAAAATGAATGTAGGTTTAGCCTGGGTTGGTGTTATTGTTGGTGAATTCCTTGTTTCTAAACAAGGTCTTGGCTATTTAATTATCTATGGCTTCCAAGTGTTTAATTTTAATCTCGTTTTTATGAGCCTATTTGTGATCGCTATTCTCGCGACGTTTATGTACTTGGCTGTAGAATATGCAGAAAAACGAATGACTCGGTTCCACCCATAAAAAACGCCCATTTTGAATGGGCGTTTTTTATGACATGAGCCCTTGCTCAATCGCAAATTGAATGGCGCTAGTTACAACTTCATCCTTCATAATAAAACTAAATCGGTCATCCGCTTTTAAACCAACCGGTAGCTCCTGCATATAAACTGGACCATCTGTTTCGTAATAATGGCTTCTTTCTTCGACTTCATCGAGAATAGAAAAATAAATGGTCTTCCAGAACGTTTTTCCTGAATCTGTTACTTGATATTGACCAAGATAGACGAGTTTTTTTACGATGCCGCCAGTCTCTTCCCGTACCTCTCTCATAGCAGCATCTTCCACGGTCTCGTCACGTTCAACCTTTCCACCAGGAAACTCAAATCCACGCTCTTGATGATCGGTAAGAACCCACTGGGACTTGTGTCTAGTCAGTACAAGGACGTGATCGGGTTTATTTGTAAAGGGCTGCTCATTGCCAAGCACGAGCTTAACATCATTGCCATTCACATCAAGAAAGTGTTTCATTTAAACTCACCCTTTCATTTACTTCCTTAAAGTATAGCCCAATAAAACAAAATCCGTCTATTACCACCACGTTCTGACCGCTTTTTTTTGCGGCCGAATCCCCCAAAAAACAAGAACAATTGTTACAAGGATGAGCAATGCATTTCCAACAAACGTATATAAATGACTTCCTTTCATAAACAAAGCAAATAAAGGAGGACCAACCGCTACACCGATAAAACGGGTACTATTATAAAAAGAAGAAATCGAGCCTCTTTGTTCTGCTGGAATTCCTTCTGTCACAAAGGCATCAAGGCTTGGTAACGTTGCACCAATGCCAATTCCAGCTGCAAATAATGCTGTGAGCATCATATACAATTCCTTATTGAATGAGACAATAAATACAGAAATCGCGAGTAACGATAAACCAGCGATGGTTACCCACCGCATTTTCGACTGATCTTGCCCAATTAATTTACCAGCTCCAAATGAACTAAGACATAGTGCAAGTAAAGGAAAAGCAAGAATAACCCCTTTTCGAATTCCGTGGATATGATGTGACTCCTCTAAAAATGTCGATAAATAAAAAAGCACACCAAATAAAATATACATACATACTCCACCAGCAATAAATACAGTGTATAGCCAGCGTCCCTCTCGCTTAAAAATCTTCTTAATCGACTTTAAAAACTGTCTGAAATTTTTTGGCTTTTTCATTTTCTCAGGGGTTTCAACAAGAAAGATCACTAGCAAAATAGCTAACGTACAAAACACTGGAAATGCAAAAAAAGGCATAAACCAAATAAATGATGCGAGTAGCGCACCGAAAATAGGACTTAACACTTTTCCAAACGTATTTGATGTTTCAATCAGACCGAGCCCTTCACTTACCTGCTGTTTGTCTTTAAACAAATCCCCTACAAAAGGCATGACAATAGGTGCTGCACCTGCCGCGCCAATCCCTTGCAACAATCGACCTATCAGGATGACCCAATAAGGATCAGCCATCTTCCATGAGGCAACACCTGCAATGAATCCGCCTACTCCTGCAATGATTAAACTCGGAACAATGACTTGTTTTCTTCCTATATGATCTGACAAGTAACCAGCGATTGGAATAAAAACAATTGCTACAACTGAATAAGCGGTGATAAGTAAACTGACCATAAATGAACTAATTTCTAACTCTTTACCGATTGTCGGTAATACGGGAATGAGCATGGAATTACCCAAAGTCATAACAAGCGGAACGGAAGATAGGGAAATGAGTCCCCATGTTTTTTTGACATTTGCCACGACGAATGTGCCCCTTTTTACGCTTTAGATAAATGTAGTATTGGCAATTATGTCAACGCTATGCAAGCAGTAAAAACAAGAAAAAACACATGAAGGGCTTTTGCCTTCATGTGCTTATTTTATAGGAGTTGATAATTCTTATCTTTTTTATAAGTATCATACACTTCTGCAATTGTCTTATCAGAGTAGGCTTCTAATTTTTCCACACGTCGCTTAAATTCATCTAAAACCACTTCTCGATTAATACCTTCTTCTAAAATATCTTCAAATACGTCTTCAAGAACATCATCACGACCAGAAACGATTTTCCCTTTTAAAACGACGCTTTTGCCCTCGGCTAATTCTGTGATCGACTCAATTGATGTAATCATAACTGCTGGATGATTGTTTTTACTAGTAATAACAACACTTACTAGCATATGGCGATCTGCCTCTTGTTCATTTTCAAACTGAATGGCATCTTCCTTTGAAATAACCGCATCTACAAACCATGTATGCTCATCATTCTCCATGTTAATAATTAATCCGTCTTTAAGCGGAATCAAGTGTTGTTTCATTTGTCCTTGTTGGCCGTCAATGACTTGTAAAGCGTGTAATTTAAATGTTTTCATGACACCCTACTCCTTCTAATGCCTGCATAAGTTTGTTGCTCCATCCATTGCAGCAACGCTTTTTCTTCAGTAGACAACTCTCTATTTAACTGTCGTGCGAAGTCTTGCTCTAATTTCTTAGATACACAATTAGAAGGTTTACTCATGGTTTCACGGCCCCTTTTAACTGATACATTCTCTACCTTATAATTCGCTCTTTATTGCTTCATTCCTGCATCAACATTGATCTTTTTATATGCATCATGGATTCTGTCCATCGCTTCTGCCAATGTTGTTCGAGGAGTAGCCAAATTCATTCGCTCGAAATGTTCCCCTTCTTCGCCAAAGATGGGCCCATGATTTAATGCGACTCTTGCCTCTTCTGTTAACCAGCGTTTCCGCTCATCTGCAGTGAAGCCAAGCTTTTCAAAATTAAGCCAAAGTAAATACGTTCCTTGCGGTTTAATCGGCTTGATTTCTGGCATGTGAGTGACTAAGTAATCCTCAACAAATTGGTAATTCCCTTGTACATAGTCCATTAATTCCGATAACCATGGCAAACCATGTTCATATGCTGCTTTAGTGGCAATCTGTGAAAACATATTTGCGCTATTCATAAATGTTAAAGCTAATGTTTTTCGATAATCAAGTCTGAGTTTGGCGTCCTTTATTACAACGTATGCACCTTGAACTCCAGCTAGATTAAAGGTTTTTGTAGCGGCCATCGTCGTGAACACTCTTTTTTCCAAGGATTGTAACACATTTGCAAATGGTGTATGCGTATAGCCATCAAACAATAAATCAGCATGAATTTCATCCGAAATCACATACAAATTGTGCTTCTCACAAATCTCCGCAAGCTGATACAACTCATCTTTTGACCAGACACGACCACCAGGATTATGCGGGTTACACAGCAATAATATTTTCGTTTTTTCTGTAATAATGGCCTCTAACCCTTGGAAATCCATTGTATATTGTTCGCCATCAAACCGTAGCGGATTTTTAACGACACGTCGATTGCTTTTCTCAATAACATCATAAAAAGGATAGTAAACTGGTGTTTGTATAATCACTTCATCATTTTCTTCTGTGAACGCTTTGATCAAATGATTAATCGCTGGAACGACTCCTGTTACATGAACAATATCAACTGGTTCAATTTTCCAATTATATTGATTGGAGATCCAGTTCACAATGGTATCATTTATGTCTGCTGATGGAGCTGGGTAGCCATAAACACCATGCTCGACCTTTTCCTTCAATGCTTGAATCACTTCTTCTGGAGCTTTAAAATCCATATCCGCAACCCACAGAGGAATTAAGTCATCTTTTCCAAATCGTTCTTTCGTTGCATCCCACTTCATACTGTCCGTGCCTTTACGTCCGATTACTTTATTAAAGTCATGTGCCATAAGCGCTTGGTATGCTCCCTTCACTATTGAACATTCTTTTTTAGTAGTTTAACACATTTCGACCTATTTCACTTTCTAGTCCGCTTTTTCGATAAATCATGATACACTAACTCAGGGATTACCTTACTAATTATTTTCTTATCTGTTAAGTAGGTCTGTTGCAAAAGGAGTGAATCAAGTATGACCACACCATTTATTTGTATAGAAGGTGTTATTGGGGTTGGAAAAACCACCTTAACAAAAGCAATTGCAAAGCATTTTCAAGTTGATTGTTTACTTGAAATTGTAGAAGAAAACCCTTATCTTGAAAAATTTTATGAGGATATGGATGCATGGAGTTTTCAAACGGAAATGTTTTTTCTCTGCAACCGTGTGAAACAATTAGAAGATATACATCCACTGCTTTTGCAAGGAAGACCCGTTGTTTCGGATTACCATTTAACGAAAAACGTTTTGTTTGCAAGAAGAACGCTCCAATTAAAAAAATGGAAGCAGTATGAGCGAATTTATCAGATCTTAAATGAATCATTGCCACAAGCAAGTGTCATAATTTATTTGAAAGCAAGTGTAGATACATTAATGGAGCGCATTCAACATCGAGGTCGAGCATTTGAATTGAAAATTGATCGTGATTATATTGCTCAGCTGGCTAGTGATTACGATGAGGCAATGAATACGTTAAAAACGCACACGACAGTCATCACAATTGAAACGGACCATTTAAATGTAATTGATAATCAAGCTGACTTGAACTTTATCATTGATCAGGTACAGCCGTACATATCCTCATATTTAAACTAAGGAGATTCGTCTTATGTCAGCAATTATTCCAACTAACTCAATTATTACCGTCGCAGGAACGGTTGGTGTCGGTAAAACGACGATGACTAGAAAACTTGCAGAAGCACTACAATTTAAAACTTCATTCGAAAAAGTTGATAATAACCCCTATCTCGATAAGTTTTACTCCGATTTTGAACGGTGGAGTTTTCATTTACAAATTTACTTTCTGGCTGAACGCTTTAAAGAGCAAAAGCATATGGTGGAGGTCGGAGGCGGCTTTATTCAAGATCGCTCCATTTACGAAGACACAGGAATCTTTGCGAAGATGCATGCCGATAAAGGAACAATGACGGAAATAGACTACGAAACATATACGAGTTTATTCGAAGCGATGGTGATGAATCCTTACTTTCCAAAACCGAATGTTCTTGTCTATCTTGAAGGAGATTTAGATACAATTCTTTCCCGTATCCAATCACGCGGTAGAGAAATGGAGAAACAAACACCTCTTTCATATTGGCAAGAGATGCACCAGCGCTATCAGGACTGGATTGATTCGTTTGATGCTTGTCCCGTCCTAAGACTAGATATAAGAGAATATGATTTGATTAACGATGATCAATGCATTAAGCGAATTGTAAACGAATTAGAAATCTACTTTTAAAGAAAAGGCGATCCACTCAAGGATTGCCTTTTTTATTTATAATAAAAGTCACCTGCCTGGATGCGACTTTTCGTTTGATCAACAAGCGTTAAAGCAGGTGTTGATTTTTCACTCTCTGCGTGATGAGGGCTTGCCAGTAACCAATACGCTTCTTCTAACCTGCCTTTACGTAAATGAATTGTCAGCTCCTCAAGATCCGCGCGTAGCAGAAAGCTTGTGTTTGTTTTGGAGGCGAGTTGCCAGCATGAATCGGTTACACCTTCTGCTGAAGTAATGACCATCGATTGATCAGCTCCATAAAATACCTGTGCAGCATAGGCTTCTTGAACACATGATAAGCCTAATTTAGCGTTGTACCGCTTCACTTGGACAATTACTCGCTTTTCTTCATCATTTATAATATAAAGGTCAGCTCCAAAATCTCTACTCTTTAACGTTTGATACGTTTGAAAACCAGCAGACGCAAATGCTACCGCGATGTAATCCTCAAACTCAATGCCGTCCATTCGGTCGATGTCACGTAACGTTATTTTTCTAACGTCAAAGCGTTTCCGCCGGCTTTGTTTCACATAAAAAACGACAATCAGCACAATAGCTAAACTTATGAAAAGCAGCCACAGTGGTTGAAATGATTCCACAAGCAGTCCCTCTTTTATCTTTATATATCGCTTAGTATAACACAGAAAAAAGCAGTCTGTTCGAATGAACAGACTGCTTTTTTCGTTTATCCGTCAAAAGACTCGTCAAACTTATAAACGAAAACCTTCACTGATTCAAGACCAATATTCATTATCGTTTATAAGTACCATTCTTGCCCTAATAAAAAAAAACTACAAGAACCCTGTTGCCGGTTAAACTTGCTGTTTTCTCCCGTAAAAAAACCAATAAGTAAAAGCAATAATTGCCCCACTCATTAAAAATCCACCCATAATATCCGTTGCATAATGAACGCCTAAGTAAACCCGTGAGAAGCCCATGACAAGAATAATGACTATAGCAAGACTTAACATCATCACTCGTAATGCCCCAGAAGGTATTCGCTCCCAAAGCAGAAAAACCAAAGCTCCATATAACGAAAGGGCGCCCATTGAATGACCGCTTGGAAAGCTATATGTTGTCAGCTCAATCATCATAAAATCTTCGGGCCTAACTCGAGCAATCGTATATTTTAATGTTGTATTAAACACGGCCGTAGCCGCCATTATTGTTCCTAAAAAGAAAAAGTCTCGCCAAGGCGCTTTTATAATAAATAACCCAATAAAAACAATGACAGTTAACACAACAACAGCTTCACTTGAACCGATAAATGCAAACCATTCCATAATAACCGTTACCCATCCAGCTCTGATACTCATCGCCGCTTCCAACATGAAAAGATCAAAGCGTTCAACAACATACAGCTGGAGAGTAAATGCAAGTAGAACAAATAACACTAAGCATGCGCTACCGATATATAGTGGTTTCGTGCTCTTATTCACGATACTCCCCCTCACATAATACTAGCCTTATTTTACTTCTTATTTTTAGTTTAACAAGTGGTTTATGGCCCTTTGACGTGAAATTTTCATGACCTTTACTAACTTAGTACGAGGAAGCCTAACCAAAAAACAGCCTTTGACTGAGAAGGCTGTTTTCAGAACTTATTCAGTCGTGCCGAAGAATGGCTCAAACCAATGTGATGCATAAACAGCAATAATGCCTAATATGACCGACCAAATAACTACGCCAGCAATCGTCCAAAAGAGAACCCTTCCTTTTGAGACGCCTAAGGCAACTGCTGTTGCCGCAGACAAATGGCTACTTACTAAAATAGATCCAAGAATACCTACACCCGGCATTCCGTATTTATTTAAAAAATATTTCGTCCGTTCTTTCCGCTTGTTATCTTTTGATGGACGCTTCTCTTGACCTCTACGTTTCTGCCTAGCCTGTTTCACTTTTGAACCTAAAAATACAACTGCTGCTACTCCTAGACTATTTCCAATGATTGAAACGATAACAACCGGTACAACGGGTTGTCCCAATAGTAAAATACCCACGGGAACGGTTATCATATACTCAATTAAAGGAATGAACGAGCCTATAAGCAACAAAAGCATTAAGACACTAGTATACTCTTCCACAACTCGCACCTCTTTCACCATAATAACCAGTTAACACCCGTTTTTTGCAAACAAAAAGAAGCATGCAGTGCATGCTTCTTTTTGTTAGAACTGAATTACACCGAATCCCATCAGCACAACGACAACAAGCAAAAGCAAAACGATAAATAACGAGCCTAGACTATTCTCATTTCGCTTCGCTTTACCAGCAGCGACTTCCATGAATGCGAGCATTAAAATGGCAATTAAACCTTTTGTTACATAAAATAAATCAAAATTTAAGGCAGCTAGCATTCCTATTCCTGAAACGAGCATGAGGACGTAAAAGAGTCTAGCAATCATATGTAAAATCGTACCTGCTTTGACTTTTCTGCTTCTATAAAGCAAATAGGCAATAAGAAAAAAGATTGCTAAAATTGCCCAAGAACCCTGGTGTATTCCTTGAAAGATTGAATAATACTCACTAAAAAATCCATCTGAACCCATTTTATAAATCCCCCTCTCCTTAGATTATTACCTCTATTATACAGTTAAAGTAGCAAAAATGCTATTTAGAAGGTGTTATAGAGGATTTATACGTATCTTGTTTCATCTTCGTATATTTCACAAGCATCGCTACTCGCCACGGCAATAACATACCGAATGCTAATAAGAAAAACATACCTGAAAGCTCAACTGGATTAATGTCTTGTCCAACAAGCAACCGCAAAACGATACGAACAAGTAAAAGGCCAATCAATATAAATGCGAATGCTTTGGAGCGCTTTAAATAAATATCTCCATTTTTCACTTCAAATTTAGATGTGTAAATTAATAGGATTGAAAAAAGCAAACCTGCTGCTAACGCTTCCATCACATGAAAAGCCGAGGGCCGCGTAGGTTCATAGAGAAACATAAGAAATCCCGTAGACATTGCTAGAGGAGGAATCATAATTCGTTTTGCTGATGTTGGTTTTTTGGACGCCCTCATTCGGATAACGAGTGCTACAGTTCCCATTAAAAAAGCCATTACTGTCGGTATAACGATATAGATCCAGCTCGTATCATCCATCGTAATCACCTTCTTTCCTTAGATTAAACAAAAGATAGTGCCTTGAATAAAAACAAGGCACTATCTTTTTAAAACAATGGGGCGAGTAACGAATAACCGATAATCGCTGTAAATAAAATCACCAAATGATTTAATGAAAAGACAAACATTAACGTGGCCCACTTTTTTGGCTCCATTCGTTTATGTCCGACAATGCTCACAACTAACCATGCTAATGCCAATAAAAACGCCACAAGCGTAATTACCCAGCTAAACGAAATAAACAAGAAACTGGCTAATACAAGCGCAACTAAATAAATATTTGTTTGCACAAACGTCCGTTTAAATCCTTTAACAACAGGAAGCATCGGTACGCTCGCTGCCTTGTATTCATCGTGTCGACGAATTGCAATTGCATAGAAGTGTGGCATTTGCCAAATAACCATGACTACAAACAATCCAACAACTGCTGGATGAAACATTTCTGCAGAGATAGCTGACCAACCAATCAGTGGTGGTACAGCTCCACTGATACTGCCAATCTCAGTGTTGTAAATTGTTCTTCTTTTCGACCACATTGTATAAGGTACTACATACAAAAACAAGCCGAGAAAACCAAATAACGCGGCAAGCGGCGTAGCTAAAAGCAATAGTATGATCCCTACTATTGAAAGCGAAATACCTAGCATTAGTGCATTAAATGGTTGCATTCTTCCTGTTACCGTCGGTCTATTCTTAGTTCGATCCATTATTGCATCAATATCTCTGTCATATAAATTGTTAAATGCACCTGCAGCACCGATAACTAAAGCAGACCCAAGAACTGCAAAGAAAATTTCAGGAATTTTTTCGCTGAATGAAGTGCCTGTAATATATAAAGCCAGACTAAGCCCTGCCATCATCGCTAATAAATTCGATTTAATAATCCCAGTCTTAAGCGTCTCTGATAATACTTGTGAAAATGCCTGTTTAGGCGCAGCAAGAGAGGTATTTTGGATGTTTTTTTCTATTTTTACCGTTCTCATAGATCCCCTCTTCCCCCCTATCTATTTAATTAGTTGTTATTTATTATTACAGTTAAGTTTATCATAACGAATCCAATACATAGTTACTTGGAAGAACTGTCGCTTCCTTGTCACGAAGTTATGGCTAAACGATGAACTTAGGCTTGTCTCTAATCACACACTTCTCTCATTATACGCTTTTTATTCATTAATGCAAAGCTTCAATCGGTTCGAATGAAACGGACTTTAGAGCAATATGTCAATTTCAATGTTTTCGACCGTATTCATAAAACATGTTATGATGTGGTGGACAATCACACTATGCTAAAGGAGACTGCCTTTATGTCTAAAACTCTTATTTTCGGTCACAAAAATCCTGATACAGATACGATTTGCTCTGCCATCGCTTATGCTGATTTAAAAAGTCAACTTGGTCACGATGTTGAACCCGTTCGTTTAGGAGAAGTAAACGGAGAAACTTTATTTGCATTGCAAACTTTTCAAACAGAGGCACCACGCTTCGTTGAAACAGTCTCTAATGAAACGGAGAACGTTATTTTAGTTGACCACAATGAACGTCAGCAAAGCGTTAGCGATATTGAAGAAGTTCACGTTAGAGAAGTAATTGATCATCATCGTATTGCTAATTTCGAAACGTCTGACCCAGTCTATTACCGTGCAGAACCCGTTGGATGTACAGCAACAATCATTTATAAGATCTACAAAGAAAATCAAATAAGCATCCCGCAATCAGTAGCCGGTTTAATGTTATCTGCTATTATCTCCGACTCTCTTTTATTTAAATCTCCAACATGTACAGCTGAAGACAAGGAAGTAGCTGAAGAACTTGCTAAAATTGCGAATGTCGATGCTTCCTCCTACGGTTTGGACATGCTTAAAGCAGGGGCGGATGTTTCAACAAAAACGTCAGAACAACTTCTGTCAATTGATGCAAAAGAATTTTCAATGAACGATTACGCCGTTGAAATCGCACAAGTCAACACGGTTGATATCAATGATATCCTTGTTCGAAAAAGTGAGCTTGAACAATCGATCCTAGCGATTAATGCTGCTAAAGAGCTCGACTTATTCGTTTTCGTTATTACAGATATTATCGAAAACAACTCTGTAGCTCTAGTTTTAGGTAAAGAAACAGCATCATTCGAACAAGCCTTTTCCGTTCAGTTGGATCAACATACTGCCTCTTTGCCAGGGGTTGTTTCACGCAAAAAACAAGTTGTTCCTCCTTTAACGGAAGCATTTCTAGCAAAATAAAAAACAAGGCTGCGTTAACAAACGCAGCCTTGTTTTTATCTTCGTTGCTCGCTTTCTGGCACACGATCGCGGTAGAATTCATATTCACCTGTATGCTCAATCTTTATTGTAACCTCAATGCTAAGCGGTGTATTTTCGTCTAAAGTAAATGAATCCCGCATGGTATTATACGATTGAACATGTTGGCGATAAAACACATTTTCTAAATCATAGATGTCTTTTCCTTGCTCAATTCCCAGTAAGAACGTTCTTTTCACTTCTTGCTTAATTGTCTCTTCTGATAACGCTTTTAATTCATTAATTGTTTTTGAAGCACCTAATGAAGGATCCGGTGGAAAATCTTCAATATCGGCGTTGGCATCAATTCGAATTCGAAATGCGGGAATATCGCCATCCAACTCTGAGGTAACCGTAGCAATTGGTCGCACGATATTTAGCGCAGCGATGGTGTTCTCATTCTCTTTTAGTACAAGAGGAGCATTAACTGTCGCATGATTTAACCAGCGTAAACCGATTAGTTGCTCGTCAGAAAACAAGATTGGTTCCTTCCCACCTTTTATTACAAAAGCACCGTCTGCAAAAAGTGACGTGTTTGTTTCGCCTTGATTACTCTTCCAGTTTTTTTCTAGTATTGATAAATTAGGTAGCTTAACCGACCTACCTGCCTCGGGGTATTCTCTCATTAGCTCATGTAAGGTGATCGGTTCAATAAAGGAACGCTCATGAAAAACCGCTTGCGGATTAAATAACTCAGTATGAATTGAATCTCCAAAGATATTTGTGACCATTAATACTTCAGTCAAATTTTCAGTTGTACCAAAAACCCATGGCGTCATCCGAACTTGCTGGAAGCGATACAACCCCTCGTTCATTTCAATTAAGGGATTATGTGCTAACGCTGTCTGACTGTAGACGATAGCATGTACATGTCCCCAATTTAATTGTTGATTTGTTCTTGGAACCAAGTTACTCAACGCAGATAATACCGTTTCTCCACGTGATATGCCAACCCATGCATTAGCGTTTCCATTTTGTCCTTCAGCACTGTTCACTGATAAATTGCCAAAATTGATGCTCTGACCATGTATTTCAAACTGCTTTTCTTTTTCATTATAATCAATCGCGATTGCCGTTATATATTGCATATCTTGCAAATCAACCGTATCCCAACACCCGCTTAGACAAAAACAAACGGTTACTATAAAGATTGCTTTTTTCACCATTCGTCTCTCCTCCTAGTTGAATCAACCGTATGAAGTGTTTTTGGTCGCCGTTTACGCCACATCCACGGTTTTGCCAGAAGACCAGACACAAAATCCTTTTTGCTAAAAGGAGATAGCGGGGATAAATAAGGCAAGCCAAACGATTCTAGACTAGCTAAGTAGAGAATAACTGAAATGACTCCAATACAAAATCCAAACATACCTAGAAATGCAGAAAGGATCAGTACATAGATGCGCATAATCGAAATTGTTCCAGATAAAACTTGACTTGTAATTGCAAAGGTCGAGACAACGGTCAAACCAACAACTACGAGCATCGTAGGTGATGTTAAACCAGCTCGAATTGCTGCATCACCAATAATCAGTCCACCTACAACAGCAAGTGTTTGTCCAACCGATTTCGGTAAGGTTGTTCCTGCTTCTCGGAAAAGTTCAAACAAAACAAGCATTAGGAAAATCTCAATTGTGGAAGAGATCGGCAAGCCTAACCGCGACACAAAAATAGTTGCCAAAAAAGGCAATGGGAGCTGGTCAACATGGAACGTGTTTAGAGCGATCCAAAACCCTGGCAAAAATAATGCAAACACCAGCCCTAAAACTCTTAATAAGCGTTGAAAAACGACAGCGAGAAAGGAGTTATGTAAGTCTTCAGCCGTTTTCAACACAAACATTAAATTAACAGGAGCAATGACTGCACCAGGAGAGCCATCGGTAATAACAACAAAGCGTCCGTTCTCTAGGCAGGCTGCAACAAAATCAGGTCGACTCGAAAAAACAGTTAAAGGAAAAAAAGTAAATTTTGTATTTGACATTCTTTCTTCAATTTCAGCCAAACTTAAGACAGAATCAGTATCAATCTGTTTAATGCGAGTTCGTGCTTCGTTAATAATCTCAGGTCTTGCCACATCTTTCATATAAAGCAATGACAATTGAGTTTGTCCACGTTTGCCAACCGTGAAACTTTCATTAATTAATGCTTTTGTTCTTAAACGTTTTCGAACTAACGCAATGTTCTCTTCTACGTCTTCTGTAAATCCATCACGTGGTCCGCGAAACGATATTTCTGTATTTGACTCTTCTGGACGTCTTTTTGGAAATTGAGCGAGCAAAACAGAATAGAGACAGTTATACGTTTCAATTAAGAAAAAAACTTCTCCTGAAAAGATTCTTTTCGCTAACTCATCCCAACTGCTCTCTGGTGATACATCTTCTAATTGAGCTCGTCCTAATTGATTTGCTTGTTGTAAAATAGCATACCCTTGTTCCTCGACCATCTCATGCAGGACAGAAACGACATCTTTCCTTAACGATTTCACATCAACAATCGAACGACAATAGATGATCTCTAATTTCTCTTTCTTGTCTTTATCGAAGTAATAAGTCTCAAACTTAACATCATCACTGTGTCCAAATACGCGTTTAAAGTCTTCAATTCGAAATTTAGTGTGTGGCTTCATGAGTTTGTTTTCCTCTCTCAATTCGCTTATGTTTCTTCCTTTTTTTCAAACTAACTAGAAACAGCCACAGTATAATCAGCACGGCAGAGAACAACGAAAAAGGCATGTAGAATCGGCTTAAATAGACAATAAACGTCGGCTCATCAAGGGGAATAAAAATTGTAAGCCACAACAAGAAAGTTAAAGAAAGGATGAGAACAAGTCGGCTTTTTTTTGTTTTAGCACCAAGTAAATCAACCGCAATATATAAACCTATTGCTTGTCGTGTAAAGGCACCAGCCAACCATTGAAAAATAGAGAAAAAATCCAATCGAGTTAAATACTGACCGAGTTCTAATACTCTCCATTGAGAGAAAGCAGGATATTTTAATCGCTCGGCCTCTTCAATCCCAAAAATAGTAATTGCTCCAACTAGTGGACCTAACGCTAACCCAAAGAGCAAAAAAGCTAAAACAAACAAATAACCTGTCTTTAATTTCGTTCGTGCATGGTGTTGGATAAATAAAATAAAAATCAATTCTGCAAACCCGCACATCACAAGAAAAGATGCAACGAACATATCACCATAGCCTTTTTCAAATAAAGGTAATAGCAAGGAATAATCTTTAATATGATAGTTGCCAATCCCAACTAGAAAACCTAAAGCAATAACAATTGGTAACAATATACCTGCAGTAAACACAATCGAACGTATTCCGTAATATGCAGCGAGACCACATAAAATAAGATAAGGTAAAGCGATGATCGCATTTGGGGTTAACTGCATGTATGTACTAGTGGTCCAAGTAATCGTATTAAATAACGTCACATATGCAAAAACAGCGAGATAAAAAAATAAAAATGCTTTAAATAAAGCTGAACCAAGTTTGCCTGTTCTACCTTGCACATAATCAGTAATCCGTTGTTGTTTTGTCCGCCTGCTTACAAAGACAATAAGCGGAACCCAAATAAGCAAATATGCCGCTGATAAGAGCACGCCAATCCATGAATCTCTTTCACCATACTGAAGAACAATCGGCATCATAATAACATGATTCATTAAACCGCTTGATAAAAGAATCAGCGGAAATAACTGTAGCATTGTTACTGACCTCATCAAGTCACCTCTTGGTTTTATGTCTATTGTTACTATTCCAGAGATGGTTAAATTTATGCAGTTCTTGGCTTTAATTACGAACAACGTATGGGCACTTAAGCACAAAAAAAGCATGCTCAATTGAGCATGCTTTTTATATGGAGCCTAGGGGGCTCGAACCCCTGACCTCAACGCTGCCAGCGTTGCGCTCTCCCAGCTGAGCTAAGGCCCCCGACTATGTAACCGTAATAAACCCCGGTAAGTCAACGTTAAGTCTACGATAAGCCCCGCCATAATCACGATATGAGACGTGCCTACCTATCCGATTCCTAGAGATTATAGCACGTTGTAGCGTTGCGTTGCAATAGTTAGGAGCGGAACGCTACGTACATTTTTCGATGGGGTAGCGGTTAGGTCACAACCACACGAAAGCAAGCGTGAGCGCGGCGAGTATCACAATCGACCACTGTTCATCGGTCAGCCAACGCGTCTTAACGACGTAGCTACCGTAACTCCCACGCACCTTTACGAGTTTGAGTTCCCGCGGTCTTACCTCACAGCTTGAGCGTGATTCCTCCGCGGAAAAGCGACCTAATGCGTCCCTGCTTCGGTTCAGCGGCTTCTTGCGCCCGATTGTCTGCGGCGGCGACTCCGTTTCCTTCTGCGACTCTTGCGCGATGATTACTTTCATCGTTGACGTCCCCCTCTCCGCGCTTACTTTCTTTTTCTAGTTGCGGGCTTTGTTCCCGCCATAGTACGGTATCTGCGCGGTTCCAACGAGGGGAGGGCATAGGGACGTCTCGCTTAAGATGCGGTTTAAGCTGCGCTAGGAACTCCGGGGAATGCGCCGCGGTGAATAAGGCTGCGCGGATTATCTGTGATCGGTCGAGCGTGGTGGCGTGGAACAGGTCGTTTACATACTCTTTGTAGATCGGCGCGTATCGTACGGTCGGGCGGTAAGGTGAATCGGTTTTGTTTGTCATTTTATAGCCTCCTTGACGTCTGATAATTACGTTTATGCGGAGGCGCTTGTCCACTATGCACAAAAAATCGTGCATCATGCGTATATATTCGTGCGTCGCGGTCAAGGCTATGTTTAATTAGCTGATATGTACAATTTACATAGCAGGTCATACAATAGGAGGCGTTAGGATGTTTGGATTAGGGAAACCGCGGAGTAGATTCGGCAAATGGCTCGATAAAAATAGTATTAGTACGGTGGAGTTTGCGGAGGAAAGCGGTGTAGGACGTAACACGATCGGGATAGCCGCGAATGATAAAGACTACGTTCCCGGGGCGTCAGTTACGCGTAAGATCATGCGGACGGTGCGTACCATCGAAGAAGATGCGGAGGTTTCCGACTTTTGGCGTGTGTAGCTAGGCGCGAAAGGTACGGTGGAGCCCGACGCGTTTACGATATGGCGGAGTGCGAACGGTATAACCCCCAAAGTGAAAAATTTTTGCTCGTAAGGTAGATACGTCAGGCAAACGAGCTGGCGCGTACCCCTCCCCCCCCATACGTTCGACCCCGCCCGAGAGTTTTTCGCCTCAAATTCAATGAATATAATATACATGTTTATACAGAATTAGGTTCCGATAACCTGCATTATGTAAACTTGGTACTTCTTGAACCCTAGTCATACCAACGTTCTTCGCTTAGGTTCCGTTGTGTTGTGTTTACGCGTTTTATGCAGTCGTTAAACCCGCGCCACATCAACCTCGTATCTTTTACCGTTGACGCAAGCGATGTATAAAATCATGCATAAACAAAGCGCTCATTTGGCGTCGAAATCACGACCCCCTGAAGTGTTCGGAGGGTCACGCGTCGAGGCGCCTCGCCCGGTAATACTCTCAATCAGCTACCGCTAGACCTCGTTTATATGTTGCATTATATCGCACGAATATATGACGTAATATGAACGAATAATAGGCGAGAATACTTACGAAATATGTGGCTGTAATAGTCCGATAATAACCGACACCTATGTCGAGTTCCTTCATTATATGTCGCGAATAAAGTACACCGAATCCTCGGCTTTATTCCGTTGGTAATACGTATGTAAGAACGGGACAGAATCGCCCCGTTATATAGCGTGCAATACTCACGCAACAATTATCCTCGTCCTTGCAAAACATGACGCTTCTCTCGCGCAATATGTTCGGATGCAATTCGCCCAATTTCCTCGGCTTGCTGGCGGTTATATCGTTCGCCTCCGCTATATTCTACAGTAACGTTAATCGTCGTGTCCCCCTCGCTGTGGTAGCGTGAACCTCCGCCCATTGATCCGTTGTACCCTCCACTTACTCCGCTGACACTTGGCGGTGCAATGCTTACCGGAGATAAACGCGGTGGATCGATCTCAGTCGGCATCAAACCTACCATGGCGTCAATTGAACGCCGGACATCTCTTGTTGCTCCGTCTATGCCGTCCGCTAATCCTTTGGGAATCCACTGACCTATATCGTCGCGAAATGTACGTGATGGCGAATTAATCCTAAGAACGCTTTTAATACCGCCTACCATCGATTCGCCTACGCCTTTAACCGTTTCAACGACTGAGCCAACCATGCTTCCGATCCCATCAATTAAGCCTTGAATGATGTTCGCACCTATCTCGTATAGATCGATCTTCTCGAAAAAGCCCTCAATATTATTCCATATATCTTGCGCGATTCCGCTTATAGCTTCCCAAGCGCCTTCCCAATCTCCCTTGATTAAGGACATAGCAGCATCAATGATACCTTTTACAATATCAATAGCCGTTTGAACGTACATTTCAATTAGTCCCCAAGCTATTTGAACTATTCCAGAAATGATAGGCCAAACAACTTCAAATATACCTTTTATGATGTTAAGAACTCCGCTTATCTTTGTTTGGATCACTTCGAGCGCAGTTGCAATAATATCTTTAACTGACTCAAAAGCCCATGTAACGATAGCCATAATTGTCTCGCCATGTTTATCCCATATCTCAGATATAGCGCTCGTAACGGAATCAATGACACCTCGAACGGTCTCGATTACTGTTTCAACTACGTTCTGAATAGTTTCCCACGCGGAAGTAACGAAATTTATCACTGTCTCTCCGTGTTCATCCCATAAGTTAGTAATTGTAGTTAAAACCGCTTGGATTATAAACCAAATAAACTCGATCGCAGCCATTACACCTGCTTTAATTATTTCGTAAGCTCCAATTAAAGTTGCAGTAATCGTTTCTCCATGAGTAGTAAGAAAGTCTTGTACAAAAGTTAAGCCCGCCATGATTACCCCGCTTACGTAATCAATAACGGTTGTAATCAATTCGCTTATAAAAGTAAAGGCACCGCCAAAGACGTCAACAATAACCGATCCGGCACCTGCGAAGTCTTCTTTAATGTATTCTATTACTGGCGATATGATTGCCATTATCTGACCGAAGACCTGCGTTATGATGTCCCATATCGCTGTCAACGCGGTTGTGATCGACTCAACTACGCTATTCCAAGCCCCTTGCACCTTATCGCGAAATTCTTCGTTAGTCTTATACAGATAGACGAAGATCGCAATTAGACCGGCTATGGCGCCGATAATGAGCGTTATTGGACCGAACAGTGTCGCGATGATAGCTTTAATGACCGCGAACGACCCTCCTGCCGCCGCAACCGCCGCAGTTACCTTCGTAAACAGTAAGCCAATTGCCGAGAATCCACCCACTATTGACGGAATCATCCCGACTAGAATCATCAATGGACCGACCAACAACAAAAAAGCCGCCACTCCGGCAGCAATCCACGTAATAACAGATTTAGTTGAATCGCTAAGGTTGTTGAACAAGGTTACTAAGCCTGTCAATAAATCCGCAACCGCTCGGACAACTGGTGATAACGTGTCACCGATGGAGATAGCCGCGCCCTCTATCGCAGACTTAAGGTACAAGAACGAGCCTCCGAGGTTATCGAGCTGTTTGTTTGCGATCTCCTCCGCTACTCCCCCACTGTTTTCTAGTTCCTCAGTAAACTCACGCATCGTCTCCGGTCCGACGTCCATTAACGCCAAGAATGACGCGGAAGCACGGGAACCAACGAGCGTTTTAATAGCCGCTAGTTTCTGAGCCTGACCCATTCCGTCAGTAGCAGCGGTTACGTTCTCGACTATATCCGCAAGGGACTTCATAGAGCCATCCGCGTTGACTACTTCAATTCCTAGCTCTTTCATGAGTTTCGAAGCCGCGGGAACTGGACCGGAGAACCTTTCGATCATCCCACGTAACGAGGTACCCGCCATACTTGCCTGTATACCAGCATTCTTTTTCTTATGAGCGACCGTTTAAATCGCTCCTTACCTTTCGATAAGAGTCGGACTATATCATTACCCTCGGCTTCACGTTAGGGTATCGCGCGCTCTTGGACGTTTCTTCCGGTCTGGAATACTCCGTCTAGTCTCTGAACCTTCCGCCTATTCCTAGTCGGCTTGGATGCTGATTAGCGTAGCTTGCGCCGTAGCCTTCCAGCAGTTCACGCGATAGTTTATGCCGCGAGTTTCCCCACGACCGGGCAATGCTTACCCAAAAGACCAGTAGCCGCCGCCATTTCTTCGAGCGAGTAGCCCGCCGCAGCAGCGTTCGGTCCTACATACTTAAGAGTTTCGCCAATATCGGTGAGCGTGACGTTACTACTCGTAAAAGCAGCCGTCAATACGTCCGCTACCTTTCCGGTGTCCTTCGCAGCGATACCGAATGATTGCAGGATGTTCGATGTTATATCGGCAGTTTCGCCTAAGTCCATCTGACCAGCCGCAGCGGTATTAAGGAGTCCAGAAAGGGCATCCATCGATTCCGAAGCAGAATAGCCCGCCATACTGAGAAAGGAAAGTGCCTCTGCGCTTTGTGTAGATGTGAAGGAAGTTGTGCGACCCATCTCTTTTGCGGTCTCGGTCAACTGCCTAAGCTCGTCGTCGGTCGCTCCCGACAAAGCGCCTACCCTCGCCATTTCCGTCTGGAAATCCATCGAAGTTTTAACAGCGAAGCCAAGTCCACCAGCCAGCGCCACTCCAGCACCGGTAACGACCTTTCCCGCGGTCCCAATCGCTTTAAATCCCGCCTCGGCATCGGAAGAGAACGTCTTTAGTTGCGACTGCGCTTCGCTGATCCCCTTGCTGAGTCCCGATATGTCCCCGCCAATCTTAACTAATATTTCGTGATTCAATATCGCGCACCGCCTTGCCTAAAACGGTAATAGCGTAAAGTGACATCATCCCGTCTGCTTCCTTCGATAGCTCCGCGGCTTTAGCGTTGTTTGTGCCCTTTGCCGCAATTTCTAAACTTTTCGCTAACAACTCGAACCCTTTACGTAGACGACTGAAGTGGTATCGCTCTCCGACTGGCAAACGAAGTTTCTTTAGTTTCTGTTCGCCAACTCTTACGCGTTCAGCGGCTTCCGTCGCGATCTTCTTAATGTCCGGGTTGGGTGCGGACCCCTCGCGGTATACATGACGTCTGACAGCAAGATAGTGATTTTCAATGATTAGCTCTAAGTCTCTTTTTGTGTTCATTTTTACCTCTCCTTTGACTTTGATTAACTTTGACCTTTATGATAAAAATAAAAAAGCCCGCTGTATTAGCGAGCCTTAAACGTAACCTCTTTAATTTCCTTATGAACTGAATATTTATCATTTAAATACTGTTGGATGCTTTCGGGTGTCTCGAAGCCTTCTGCTTCAATAATAACGACACTAACGTCTTTCAGTCTTCCAGCAGCCAGCCTATAAAACCCGGATTGAAGCGAGATTTCAGCAAGATCAATATAAGACTTATTAGTGTAGGCTGTAGTTGTAACATTCTCTCCTATCTTAATTTCAGTAGAAATATTGTGGTGGTATGTCGCATTCGGTCCTTCATTCTCTTTAAAAGTCAATTTAATTTCCATAATCAAGCCCCTTTGTGTGCTTTATTTTGCCTTCTTGTTTCAATTTCCTATATAGTTGAGCGCCATCGTTCGCTCGATCTATTGGAATTGGTTTTGCACGCCCCGGACCCGGATTACCAAAAAGTTTGAATGATGGGTCAACGCCGCTATACGAGTCTTCTCGCGATTTCTGTACTTTTGAGTTTACCTTGCTCTCAAACTCGTTACTTGCCATAGTTTTCTACCGTCTTCATAGTCTCGTATGCGCGGAAAGGACTGAACGATGTAGGTAGTTCACGCAAAATCTTGCAATTAAGAATTGCTTTTCCAGCACTATTAGCATACTTAGCAAACGGTTCTAGATATGGTTGATACTCTTTGGGAATGTATGTCTTAATACTCGGATAAGATAAGGCAAAAGCGTGCTTCTCTTCGTCTGACGCCGATTTTAGTCGAGCAATGAGTATATGTGATAGGTCGTCGCTGTTTATACCACTTGCAAACTGAGCCTTTACAGAATCAACGAAGCTCTGCGCATCAGGTGAAACGTCTACACTGAAAGCCTTTCCCGCCTCAATGCGATAATTAGCCTCTAATTCGACCGCATATTCCTCTTTTTTAGCTGAAATATAGTCGTCTAGCTCTTGTCTCACGGATTTCAACTGGTATTGGCGCTCACTCTCGTTAGAATCGTAGCGCTCTGACGTCTTAATCTCGTCGCGCTTCGCCTTGTAACGCTTAACCGCCTGCTCTGCATCGGATTTATAAGCGGATAGATACGGGAAATCAATATTCGCAGCTTTACCGCTAGTAACGAGCTGGTCAGCTTCTTCGTTTGAGAAGCTATAAATTCGATTTTCGTCGTATGTCCTACCCTGTTCATCATGACTACTTAACATAAATACTTGTTTTTCCATAAAAACGCCTCCAATTATTGTTTTATTTGTCCTTTTTCTGCCGCATCCAATTGCTCTTTGTCATGTATAAAGTAGATGGTTGCGCCATTTTCATTTCTAAATGTCTTAAGACTGTCCACACCACCCGAATACTTCGTGGCTTTATGATCCTCTAGCTTTACAATTTCACGACGTATTAAATTTAGTTCGTTCTGTACTGAGTCAATTTCAGACTGATTAGAAGCTTTACCGCCTATAGAAGGAGTAATTTTATATAGCTCATGTCCGAGACGTTCTTGCTCACGTCTAAGATAATCGACCCGCTGATTGAAAGGTGAGGATAGAATCTTTATCAAATCCTGAGCCTCCATTACCTCAGCATCATTCCTCGCCTTAATGTCATAATAATTTTTCTGTGCTTCTAAAAACGTCTTTTTGGCTTCTTCAATCTTATCTAGCGCTTTAACGGATGCCTCTTTGTTGGTAGCCGAGCTGTTTTTTAACTCTTGTCGTATCTTTTCTATTTCTTCAACTCGCGAATCATAGTCACCATCACTAGATTTATTTTTGTAAGAAGCTAACGCATCTAATTCTAGTTGGGCGGTTTCTATTGAACTTTCTAGCTTCTGTATTGGTTTAGGATCGTAAGGTTTCTCAGGATCGAAAGACGCCAATAAATCTTCTTTCTCTTGTTTCAGCTCTTCAATTTTCGTTTTAATTGCTCCTTGCCTATTGAATAAGGATTGCCGCTTCTCCTCAATACCACTTAGGAAATTCTTAGCCGTCGTAAATAATCCCATTAGTTAAATCCTCCTCTAGTTCCATAACCGATTCCTTTGATATGTTCGAGTGCTTCTAAAGCGACTGGATCGCCTCTCCATGTAAATTGCTCATGCCACACATGAGGTTCTTTATATTTCTTTTTCCATTTTTTATTTCTCACCTGATTGCCTCCTATAAATTAAATAATGGTTTAATGATGTATTGAAATGCTAACCCAACACCAATTGTTAGTATCAATAAAGTACAAACACCTACAATAATCTGTGATAAGATTAGACCAAATTTGTTGATATCCATTATTCCGCCTCCTCTCTTAGCATGTAATTTAATTCCGCCAGCTTCGCCTCTACGCGACTTTTGACGCTTGCCGTTACCCCGGAATGAGTCTTTCGCGGATGCTCCATTACTTCAAACGCCAACTGCTCGCCTGTCTCCGCGCACACTAGCTCATATACCGACTGATAGACGCCGACTCCCGCCACTTTTATCTCGAACTTTAACTTTGCTTCCCGCATAGATACCGCCTCCGTTTGTTAATAGTTTGACGCCATAAAACGGCTTACTAAGGTATTTGGTTCCGCGCTAATCAAACGTTGCTGTATCGTGCTTAAAACAAGGCGAGATCACGCATTTACGCTTCGAAAGATTAACTGTTACGTCTGTTTTTCGCCATACCTTCGCGACTTCTCGTACGTTTACGATCCGCAGCGCAATCCGGGCAATATTTCTGCCGATTCGATTTACGTTCGAAAGTGTCCGAACAGGCAGCGCAGGTTTTAACGTCGTCATAGACCGCGCCTCTTTGCGTCCAGTAGCGACGTTTTAGTGCTTCGTCCATTTCGAGAACAGCGTTTTGAAAGTAAATACAGCGCATCGGCTGACACGGCGCGTCGAGTACGTAGCACGTATTATCTGCGTTGTTATGGTTCGCGCAACCCGTGCGGGCTAATTTGTAAAACTCGTTATCACTCAATAGTCACCTCTTGCAATCTCCCTTCAATTGACATATAATTAAAATGGGTTACTTTGTAGTTTTTCGTATTGATCGAAATAAGTAAAATAAGATTCATCTAATGGATATTCCTGTGCTAACTTCGCGCGCACCTTATCACTTATATTTCTACGTCCTGTCTCAATAGCTTCAACCGACGAGGTAGACACTCCTAAAATAGAGGCAAATTCTTTTTGTGTTAGTCCCTCTTTTAATCGAAGTGCTCTAAATATCTCTCTATTCATTTCCTTCCCTCCCTTTCCTTACATAATGGTTAAATAAAATATTCATAGTTAGATAATTACCGCGCGCCAGTAATCATCCCTACATTAACTTATGGTTTTCTCTGTCCTTAAATCGGGCATTTTCTTCGCGTCTAACTGGCATTGCGACAGGTTTTTTGACGTACTCGCCGGCTGGCAATCGCAGCTAATCATACGTAAGTCATGAGCGTAAAAGGCGCCGCCACAGACGTCACATTCTCGGACTCTTGCGAGGTCTAATCGCTTAATCTTACCGACTACCTTCAACGGTTTTAGCCCGCGTTCTTCCGCCCAATCAGCCGCATAGTGACCAGCGTACATTTTCACATGCCGCAAGCTAGATCGGAACTCCTTGACCGTTGGCGGATCGATGCGCGGTTCCTCCTGTTTGATTTGATCTTCCGTTACTACAAAGCGCGGAATCTGCTTTCCTTCGGTGAGTCCGTCCTCCCATCCTTGAAAGTAAATGTGCCTCTCGTTTTCCTTGCGTCGCTTCGTTCGGGCGACTTCCATTTCTTGCGACCAGACCGGATACTCTTCGGCTTTCTCCGTAGACGTCAGCGGTCGCATGATAAAATCGCCGAGAACTTCCATTAGTGTGACGGACGCCTGTTTTACTTTCTTACGCGTAGCAGGATGAACGATAAACGGCTTGTCCAACGCGACCGAATCTACTGGCTGCATGGCTAGGAATTCCGCAACCAATTCGTTCCGGGCGTCTGTACCCGTAGGTTTCGTGTAGTGAGCGTCCCAAAATTTTCTAACGGCGTCCTGTAGCGCTTTTTCGCCTCGGGTCGGGCGATCGATGCGTTTACGTGTTTTCTCAGCGTTGTACATGCGAGTTCCCCTTTCGTGAGTAAAAGTTGGCGTCCCAAGCGGGACAGGCGAGCGGTGGCGTTACATTCTTTTATCGCGTTCGCTCTTTCTCTTATATTTAAAGATTTTCGCGGTTTCTATGGCTAAGGAAAGTGTTCTTCTTGACGCAAGCTGAGGGAAGTGGTCTTCTTCCCGAATTGCCTTTGCAATTACTTTAAATCTTGTTTATTAAATCTAGTTACTAAATATAGTTAACCGGGAAAAAGTTCCGACGTCATAAGGAAAATTTCCTCATACATACCGGGAAAATTTACCGGTACCACTTACTCCTTGCCCAATTTTCGGCGCCCCGCATACGCTCGTCCGACTCTTTTTTAACCACATCTTTATATCTTCGTTCAGCTTCGGGAGCCTGCGCCCACAATTCCTCTTGCGTAAGTGGGACAAGCGGGACATAAACTTTTGTTGGCGCCTCCTCCTCGTAATCAATCAACTTAACCTCGCGCAGCTTTCGAAGGTGATTCCGTAAGGTTTTTAGGTCCTTGCCGTATAGCCGCGCCAACCTTAGTTGCGATGGATAGGCGAAGCCTTTTTCTACGCTGAAATGATCGACAATTAGCGCGTATAGATAATTCATTTCGGCTTTGTAGCCGCTTATATAAACGTAGTGAGCAAGATTAGACGGTAGCTTAATAAAAAAGGAATCGTCCATCGGCTCAGTTTTTACGTATACTTTATGACTCCCCTCCACTAGGACACCTCCTTGTATAGTTGCTCGAATAATTCCCGCGATGCGTTATAGCGTTGCGATAACCAAGTAGAATCGGGATTGTCCGGATGAGCTTTCCCCTGCGCCTTTCGAAGCGATCTTCTTATCTCCGTGGCTGACGCTTCTTCTCTCTCGCCCACAAACTGCGCAAACACTCTTAGCCCGTTGTCGCTTCCTCCTGCGAACAATCTTGCAGAAAGTAGGTCCATTTCAAGCCGTTCGATGGTCCGTTCTTGGATTCTCTTTTGTTCTTTCAATGTTTGAATCTCCTTTCTAAGCGCTAGATTCTCATCTTGTGCTTGCGCGAGTTTTTCTTCACCCTTAGAAGGAGCTTTCTTTTTGTCAGGCTTACTATCACTTGTTTCGTTTAACCATCTTTCTATCGTACTTTTACCGACTCCTACATGTTCCGCTATCTTCCTATACGGTAGCTTATGGTCCTTACGTAACTTAAAAGCTTGCGCTTTCCTTTCTGCTTGCGTGATATTCCTCCTCGCTGAATTAGCTCTATATGCTATTTCAAGTTTCTCATCTTCCGATAGATCGAACTGAACATTTACGATTGCAAATTGTATGTTTAGCTTTTTCAATGCTCTTAGGCGGTGGTGCCCATCCAAAACCACATATTCCTCATCAACAATGATAGGGTTGTGTTGTCCGTGTTCGTTAATATCCGCCTCAAACTGTTCGTAAGTGCCTGCGTCCATCTCTGACCAAACTTGAAAATCAGAAACCTTTAGCTTAGCAACCTCTACTTTTTCATAATTGTTAACCACAGCAATCATCCTCTCGTTTTTTTGTTCAAAAGAAGTTCCCTATACTTACTGTATTGGATTGATACATTAGCAATTGGGACAAATATTTGGTTTTCGGGACAAAAGTATGATAAAAATATTTCTTATATTTATATAAACAACTAGAATTCTGGTTTCGCACAACTTAACACTAATTAACCCCCTTATATAATTTTGACGTATGCCAAATCGATATCGCACACCAAAAATTAAAAACTATACTAAATTATGTCCGGTGACTTATTGTTTTCGGACACTTATTCACTAAAATCATCTAATAATTACTACAACCTCCGAATTAAAAACGTGCACTTCTCGTCCCATTTGGGACAAATCTGATTTTCACTAAAAAAGTCTATACTAGTTATGCTATGTGACTTGGGCTTTTGGGTCATTTTTCACAAAAATTTTTTTTCGCAGATTCATTTAATACTACGACAGTCAACTTAGATTCGTGTACTTACGAAGAAAATACCTATACTAGTTATGCTATGTGACTTGGCTTCGTGGTTCACTTTTTTTTGAGAATTTTTCCTTATACTTATATATACGATGTGACTTTGCCTTTTCGCACACTTTTAATAAAACTTTTCGCTTATACTAATTATGTCCGGTGACTTATTGTTTTCGGACACTTCAAGCATAAAAAAAGACCTCCCCACCCGGAGAAGTCGTCGATTTGCCTATACAATTTCTTTTTCAAGCAGTCTCGCCTTTCTTAAATCGTTTTGTATGCGTACTCTATTCTCTTCCGCGCGCTTTAGCCTGTCCTTAACCTCGTCCCACTCATGTTTGAACATATCCCTAAGCGGTAGAAGCTGAACGACTCGCTCCTTTACTTCGCGACGCGCCTTAAGCATCATTTCTAACTCCTCGGCGTTCTGAGCGATGTGGTTACGATCTTGCAGAAGCTTGATGCGCTTATCTATCATACTTTGACGCGTGTTATAGTAGTTGAAATCCTCTTCAAGTTGCGTTTTCAAGTTTTCAAGCTCCCGGTAGAAGTTTCTCATTTCAAACAACTCCTCTTAGTCTAGAACCTTTAGTATCCATTTTAAGAAATCCGGATAGACGCAAATCGTTACCACCTATCTCACCACGCTCAGCTACGATGAAATCAAACAAGGATGCTGAATTAAGCTTCCGATGCCAACTAGTAGCATCATTTAGATTAAATTTAGTCGGATCTGAAATAGTTGCCAAGTGAATGTCGGTATCAGAGTCGGTTTGGTAAGTACCGTTCATTTCGTTTACAAGATAAGTATTGAGCATCAAACCGTTATCCTCTACCCAATAAACTACTTTTGATTCCTCAGAAAGATACCCGTCATAAATATCAACACATACAGCCCCATTCCACTCAATAAGAACCGTTTGAACTTTCACTTTGGTTAATTTAGGCATTATAGAACCCTCCATTTTTATGTTCTGTGCATCGTTTACTAAGTTCCGTCTTGTACGCCACCAACCGCGCGTTCCTGCGCTTCTTCTGCGTTCTGTCCTGCCGCACCACATCCGTAAAGTTCTCGTTCGTCTTCCGCAAATAGTAAGCTATCCGCGCGTCAAGGCTTTTCATCGAGAAGCGCCTCCAATCCGTAATTAAGTTCGGGGTCGCGCAGAGCCATTTCGTATAGGAAGCGGAGTAAGGACGTCTCTAGCAATTTCCGCCGCAATTCGTAAAATTCAGCATCCGAAAACGTCGCCGGGTCCACGGTTGCAATAACGACCTCACCGCCTACCTCGAATATGTCATTACGCCACTTCGCCGTAATATCAGCTTGTATTAGCTCGCGGTGCCAGTCGGAAACGAAATACACAACGCTCTCGCCTTCGTTAAACCACGCGTCATATGTGAACACTAGGTACGGCTCGCCTGCGTAGTTCTGAAAGGCGGTGACTTTGCGCCATTCCCCGCGGCTCACGACGTTGGCTCCGCATCGACCGCGAGGATCGAAAGTAGCTCAATCGCCTCGTAAGCGTCAATATCGTCGATTACCGCCCGCATCTGCGGCGTCCATGCGAAGGGCACCGTATGAGGTCCGAAGCAAAGCTCCGCATCTTCGTCGTCGTAAACCTTGACGCTGATTACGTCTGTTATTTCGTATGTAGCGATTACGATTGATGGCGAACCATCCTCGAAAGATACGATCTCGTACTCGTCAAACGGAATTGGTGCCGGTTTTGGTCCTAGTGATAAAACTGCCATTTTTAACACTCCTTAGTGAAAGTTGTATTTTCTTGTTGATATTAAGATACCATGGTGGTATCACTTTGTCTACACTAAATTTAAATTTTATGATATATTTATTTTGGGAGGTGTTTTTGTTGGCAATTGGTCCTGATAAAGCAAGAACTAACATCACGTTTGACATAGACCTAAAAAATAAGCTTACCAAGATGGCTAAAGAGGATAATCGCAGCTTAAATAACCTAGTCATTAAGGTATTACAGGACTATGTAAGAGAAAGAGAAAAGAATACATAGCTAAAGCCCCGCAATCGCGAGGCTCTTTTTAATTACTGAATGTAGGATGCTCCCAATAAGTATCTGCAACTGATGGGAGGTTATCATATAAGAAATTATCAAAATTTAACATATCAAGCGTTTCGCCGGATAGATTAATACGCAAGACCTCTCCGTCTTCTTCATTTCCGTACGTATCAACTAGTGGCATCTGCCATGACATCATAAGATCATGTATTTCAATCTCGCTATTCTTAAATGCCTCAGCTATTTTTTCAGAATCAATCAGCATTCCCTTATAAATCATGTTCTTTGTTAGATTATCGCTACCATTAATAGTAAGTAAAACCACTTTCGAATCGTTCTCAGGGTAATTATTGACCTCGATATTTGCGAGCATACCGTCTTTAAGGACGTCATTAGCCGTATTTGTCGCGATTTCTAGAGGGGTCAAAGGTTCTTCTTCTATATCTTTTTGCTCGTCGACTTCTTCGGTTTCTTCTATTACAGGTTCGTCCTCTTCCTCTTCTTCCACCGCCGGCTCTACTTCATTTTCCGCGGATGCCTCTGCCGGATCGTCGCTATTACCGCCACCAGTTAGACCAACCGCGAGGAATAACACAATGGTGGGCACGCCAAAACGTAGCATAGCTCCTTTTTTACTGACTTTAAATTTCTCAGGATTTTTGTATGCAAGAACAGAGAGTACAAAAAAGGAAATAAATAGAATTACAAAAATAGTTTGCATGAATATAGCCCCCTTATGATTTTATCCTAACATAAAATAATACAAAATTATCATAAATTTTACAGACGATTACAGACGGCAAAAGGACGAAACTAGGACGCTTTAACGTAACCAATCCATAAACGGTTGATCTGCCGCCACCTCTCGCCTTTTTTGCTCCGTCAATACCTGCCGGAATGTCCCGTAGACGTACGCATACAAATCGCCCTTGATCCGCTTCGTTTTCAGCGCAAACACCACCGTCTTAAGCGTTCGACAAACAAGCCCGTCATACTCCCGCAGCGGCGCCAGTAGATTCGCTTTTTCATAGGCAAGCTGAATACGTTGATGTACCTTGCTTATCTTCTCCGCGCCAAAGAACGGGGCTAACGTCTTTATGACCGCCTCTGAAACGTAATCAGGCGCAAATTCGGCTGGCAAATCGATAGCATTCCCCTCGCGCGCTACGTCTTTACTAACTCTTTTTTGTGCTTCGGTGCTTAAATTTGCTTCGGCGGGTTCAAACGACGGTTCATCGCCCGCCGCAGCGCTACTTTCAGCGATTTCCGGCGCGGACACTTCTGCGGACAGAAAGCGGACAACCGCGAGCTTGCCGACCTTAAGACGATCGATGACGCCGCACTTTTCTAGCCGCGCGAGTGAACGTCTGACCGTCCGCTCCGACTTCGCTATTAAACCCGCCATTGTGTCCGTCCGTAGCCAACTAACACCGGGCACGCGGCAGGAATGACCGCCGAGAAGACGAATAAGAGCGTGGTCCGTCGCGTTTAATGGTAACGTTGGATCATCTAAAGTTGCGTAGATGGTGCCGTTTAGAGTCGCTACGTCCGCGTGGGTTGCATATTGCCGTAATTTATCAATGTACATTCGTTTCCCCTCCGAGTGAGGGCGCTTACTTAAAAATGGCATCACTTAATAAACTTCTATTGACCTATTTTTGAAAAATTGATACAATAAAAGAAAGAGTAGAGAGTGTGTGCCCGCCAGTTGTTCCAGCAACTAGCATTAAGGGTGCGCCTCTTTTTTTGTTTAATTATCTTTTTCTTGGCTTGTTCATTTTTCCTATTACTTGATTCATTGGCGAATGTCTTTCATGAGACTTCGCGATGCTTCTTCCAGTTAAATGTGTGTATCTTTCGGTCATTCTTAAATCCGCATGTCCTAATATCATCTGTAGTCTTCTTATATCCCCTTCTGCCTCTAAGTACCAAGTCGCTCCCGTGTGCCTAAATAAGTGAGGATAAAAATACCGCTTCATGCCTGCTTTTTCCGCGTAACGTCTTAACTGAGTCCGAAAATGGTTCGTTGTTAAGCGCTCACCGTAATTCGCCACGAATACATATTCCGTATTAAATTCTCGATTCTCTTCGATCAACTCGCGCAGCATCTTGCCAGTACGTCTCTGAAACGGAACAACGCGAGACTTCCGATTCTTAGCAAACTCCGCGCTTATCCTAACGAAGTTCTGCGAAAAATCAAAGTCTTGCTCGCGAAGGTTCACCGCCTCATTAATGCGACACATTGAATCGAGCAGAAACGTCGATAGAACGTAATCTCTAAACTCCGAAAAGTTCCGCTGGTCAAGCGAAGAAAAGAAATGCCTAACCTCATCCGGCGACATTATTTCAATTCGCTTTTCTGTGTATTTAACCGCGTCGACCTTATCAAGTGGGGAACTGTCAATAAGCTCGTAGTCCATTGCATAGGCGTAAACCTGCCGCAGATTCTTAATGACGTCATTAGCTGTCCGCGGAGAAAGTCCCAACGTTTGATGCTCTTTCTTCTTGAATCGGTGTTTATCAAATTTAATATGATCCTCTAGCATGTAAACAATAAAATCTTGGAAATCTTCGGCTGTAAGCTTCTGCATGTCCATTTTCTCGCCTGTTACCGCTTCATAAGAGCGAACGATGCTTAGACGGCTCTTATACGACTCTAAAGTCCCTTGCGCACGTCCGGCGGCTTTCTTCGCGTGTATAAATCGCTCAAATACATCGATTAGGTTCGTAGTTGTCTTCCGCGCTATGACGCCAGATCGGACGTTCTTCTTCGTACGTCCCTTTCGTTTATCCGCGTTAACTGATTGCAACGCAAAAACGCCCCCTATCATCGGTAAGTCACCGGATAGAAGGCGTTCAGATTATCGTTTATATGAGCGAGACGCTACGGCTAAGTCACCGTTTAAGTCTTCGCTAAGCTATCGTATTTATTAACGTTTGGGGTACCGAGGCTAATACCGTCCTGCCAGCGTTGCGCTCTCCCAGCTGAGCTAAGGCCCCCGACTAACATAATATGTATACGTTCAGTTTAATATACTTTTACGCAAAATAAAAGGTTTTTCTTTTCATTAGATGTGGAATGAAGAAGAAAAAGGAGGGATTATGATGAATCCAGTTGTCGAATCTTTTTATTTATTAATTGTCACTGCAATCACGATGATGATTGCCTCATTAATTCTCTTTGGTACCATTTTTATCAAGCTGACATTACTATGTAGCCTTTGCGTTTTCTTTTGTGCGTTTGTAGCATATAAAGTCCTAAGAAAAAACCAATTAAGAGAGAATCAATCCTAGAAAATACCAAATTATACCTGCCACAACGCCAACAAATGCAGATTGAATAAAAACCTCTTTTGTAACAGCTTTCGTCTTAACAAAATCAAGTAGTAGCCATCCTAAAAATACCGCTATAGTTAATATGATTGCTTCCGTCATAAGCACCCCTCCAAGACTCCACTTTAACAAGAAGCAAGGAAGGCTGCAAGATGAAACTATCCTTTTAACGTTTGTTCCAGCTCATTAAGTAAGCTCTGTCCAATAACTTTATACTTTTCGTCAACATCAGCGTCTTTATCAATTGGTTTTTGGAATTGATTAATTAAACCATCGACTGCTGCTGGAATGTATCCACCTATTCGTTCATCATCGTTTTTATCTTGGTAAACATGATGAAGCAAATAGGGCCTATTGAGCTCAAATACTGCGTCATGACTTCCAATTTCTCCTTCAATAACTCGAAATGGGAGCCGTAAAAATGTATAACCACCTTCTTCCGATATCTTATAGTCATAACACCCGTGATCGTATTCCCAATTTCCACCCATTGAATAGCCAAGCGGCTGTAGTAATGATTCTAATTCTCTTGCTTTAACAGTAAGCCCTTCTATTGAAGATTCCAATTCAATCACAAATAACACCCCTTTATAAGGTTATTTTGTGAGCACATTTAAAACTTATACATAAAAAAGCACGAGCTAAATGCCCGCGCTTCAACTAAATTACAGTCGTTTTTCTAGCTTTTCTTTCTCTTCTTCAAATCCAGGTTTACTAAGTAACGCAAACATATTTGTTTTGTATGCTTCCACACCAGGCTGATCAAACGGGTTTACCCCGAGAAGGTAACCGCTAATCGCAACGGCTTTCTCAAAAAAGTAAACAAGATAACCGAAATGGTATGCACTTAATTTAGGAACAGAAACGATAAGGTTCGGTACACCACCATCTGTATGAGCAAGCATTGTCCCTTTAAACGCCTGCTTGTTTACAAAGTCCATCGTTTCTCCTGCAAGGTAATTTAATCCATCAAGGTCACTTTCCGCTTTTTCCAGCGTCACTTGCTTCTCTACTTCTTCAACGTGTAAAACCGTTTCAAACAAATCACGTCGTCCATCTTGAACATATTGACCCATTGAATGTAAATCAGTTGAAAAGTCTACCGATGCAGGATAAATTCCTTTTTGGTCTTTACCTTCACTTTCTCCAAACAGCTGCTTCCACCACTCGGACACGTAATGAAGTTTCGGCTCATAATTCACCATTAACTCAATCGTTTTCCCTTTGTTATAAAGAACATTACGAACTGCCGCGTATTGATAAGCAGCATTTTCCTTTAAATCAGGGTTTGAGAAGGCAAGACGAGCGTCTGCAGCACCGTCCATCATCTCATCAATATTTAATCCACTTACGGCAATTGGAAGCAGTCCAACTGCTGTTAACACAGAAAAACGTCCCCCTACATCATCTGGAATAATGAAAGACTCATATCCTTCTTCATTAGCTAATGTTTTTAATGCTCCGCGTGCTTTATCCGTTGTGGCGTAAATCCGCTTGCGCGCTTCTTCCTTACCGTATTTCTTTTCAAGGAAATCACGAAAAACGCGGAAAGCAATTGCTGGTTCCGTTGTGGTTCCTGATTTGGAGATAACGTTAATGGAAACATCTTTACCTTCTAGAAGGTCCATTACATCCCGAATATACGTAGAGCTTATATTCTGACCAACAAAAAGAACTTGTGGCGCATTTCTTTTTTCCTTAGGCAAATCATTAAAGAAAGAATGGTTTAACGCTTCAATTGCCGCTCGAGCACCTAAATAGGATCCACCTATCCCTGCTACAAGTAAGACATCTGAATCGTTTCTTATTTTCTCTGCGGCTTTTTTTATACGATCAAATTCTGCTTTATCGTATTCTACTGGAAGGTCAATCCAGCCTAAATATTCGCTGCCTGCTCCAGTTTTATTATGAAGGGAATCATGCGCTACCGTTATCTGATCCTGTAGATATGAAACCTCATGCTCTCCAAAGAAAGAAAGAGCTTTACTATAATCAAATTGTATCTGTGTCATAAAAAAAGAGCCTCCTTAAAATCGGTACGTATTAAATGTACCGAACAGAGGCTCAAAACACAAGTTAATCGCGGTCAAAAACAGAGCTTTTTAATTCTTTATCACGTTCATGACGTTTAATTGCTAATTCAATTAGTGTCGTTATTAATTCTTGGTACGTTACACCACTTGCTTCCCATAGCTTAGGATACATGCTAATCTGCGTAAAGCCTGGAAGTGTATTCACTTCATTAATGATAATCTCACCGGCAGTCGTTACAAAAACATCTACTCTGGCTAAACCTTCACAGTTTAGCGCTTTAAATGCTTTTTTTGCGATCTCTTGTACTTCAATGTTTATCTCTTCTGATAGATCTGCTGGAATGGCTAATTTAGCCCCGTCTTCACTAATATATTTCGCATCATATGAGTAGAAACCATCCTGAGGCAATATTTCGCCACATGTACTTGCTTTTGGTTCATCGTTTCCAAGCACGGCACACTCAATTTCTCTCCCTTGAACAGCTGCTTCAATTAAGATTTTATGATCGTAGTGAAACGCTTCTACCACTGCTTCTTCGAACTCTTTTTCATCTGTTGCTTTGCTTACCCCAACAGATGATCCTTGGTTTGCCGGTTTAATGAATAATGGCAACCCTAATTTTTCAGTAATTTGTTCGAAATCAATGGTTTTCTTTTGAGCACGTGTATAGCTAACACCACTGGCTACATTTAACCCTTCTGCTTTTAGAAGTTTTTTAGCGATGTCTTTATCCATACTAACTGCCGAACCAAGAACATTTGAACCTACAAATGGAAGGTTTGCCAGGCGCATCATCCCTTGCAGTGAGCCATCTTCTCCCAGAGTCCCATGAACAATAGGAAAAATAACATCGAGCTGTCCTAATGAACTTTCTGCACTTATTGGGACAAATTGATTTACTTCTTTACCAGGTACTAGAGAAATCCCTTGATTCGATTTATTTAATTCAATTAATGCTGGATTGTTTGCATGTAAGAGAAAGTTTGAAGCTTGGTTTAAATGCCATTGACCTTGTTTGTCAATTCCAATCAACGTGACCTCAAATCGTTCTTTATCAATTGCATCAACGATATTTTTTGCTGATTGAAGCGATACTTCATGCTCAGCTGATTTACCGCCGAATATTATTCCTACACGTGTTTTTGCCAAAATCGTTCACTCTCCTTCCCGTTCATTATACACGGAAAAAGCTTGTTACAGAATGAAGAATTAAAGAAAACAAGTCAAAAAAAGTGGCCGATTTGGCCACTTTTCATTCTCTTTTTTACAACGCTTGTGTTAGAATTTCCATCACTTCAGGTCTACCTATTTTATGGTAGTTCCCAAATACGCCATTTTCCGTTGCAATATCTGCAATCTGATCAATTTGCGTTTCATCAATACTGTAATCAGAAAGCTTTGATGGTGCGCCAATGCTTGTCCAGAAAGAGGACAGTTTTTCAATTCCTTCAAGTGCCACTTCACGATCTTCTTTTCCTTCACGACTTACGCCAAATACACGTTGCGCAAGCTGAGCTCCTCGCTCTGGATTAACATCCACACTATGTCGCATCCAATGAGGAAATAGGATAGCTAAACCACCAGCATGAGGTATATCTGAAACTGCTGATACGGCATGTTCTAAATTATGCGTACCCCAATCACCACGGGCTCCCATTTGTGTAATCCCATTCAGTGCCATTGTTCCACTATATAATATCGTTTCACGTAAGTTAATATCTTCTAGATCATTAATCAATTCAGGTCCACATTCCATTACCGTTTGTAGAATTGATTCACAAATGCGATCTTGTAGAGGTGTGTTTTCAGCAGGGTGGAAGTAGGCTTCCAGAACATGTGTCATCATGTCAACAATACCGTAAACCGTTTGGTCTTGTGGTACTGAAACGGTGTTGATTGGATCAAGAATTGAGAAGTTTGGAAAACTAAAGATTGATCCCCATCCTACTTTATGATGCGTTTCCCAGTTTGTAATAACGGACCCTGAATTCATTTCTGAACCTGTTGCAGCTAAGGTTAAGATCGTTCCGAAAGGCAGTGCGTCATCTGGTAGCACTTTTTTCATAATGACATCCCATATATCACCGTCAAAACGTGCGCCAACGGCAATTGCCTTCGTCGCATCAATGACACTGCCTCCACCAACTGCAAGGATAAAACCAATATTATGTTCTCGGCAAAGGTCAATTCCTTTTTGTACAGTTGTTAAACGCGGATTCGGCTCAACTCCTGCGAGTTCAACAACGGAACACCCTGCATATTCCAACTGTTCCATAACCGTGTCATAAAGACCATTCTTTTTAATGCTGCCCCCACCGTACACGAGCAGAACTTTTCTGTCATAAACAACTAGCTCATCGGCCAGTTCCTTTGTTTTTTCTTGACCAAATATTAATTTTGTTGGATTGTAAAATGTAAAAGCGTCCATAGAAGGAGCCTCCTTTTTGTTTATCTTTTCAATCGTAGCTGTTTTTAATATAGAAAGCAAAAACACCGCTCATTCATGACCGTTAATTGCCAAGCCCATTTGTGCATAATCAAGCTCATCAAACTCCACCCTATACATAGCACATAAATCTATGTGCACAAAGAAGATGGAGGTGAAACAAATGAGTGGGATTCAAAAAACAGCATTAGTACTTGCAATTATCGGAGCAATTAACTGGGGTCTTATTGGCTTTTTCCGATTTGATTTAGTAGCATTTATCTTTAACGGCCAAGCTGCTGCTATGTCTCGCCTTATTTATGCACTAGTAGGATTAGCAGGCTTATACGCCATTTCAATTTTGTTAAAACCAAAAGAAGAATTAGGTAGAGATCATGAGGTTGAACCTCAACGATAACAAAAAAGCAGCTAGTCAACACTAGCTGCTTTTTTATTTACTTCTTCGCGCGCTTATTTAAATCTGCTTGAATTTCATTCGATTGCTTTAACCATTCTTTTAGCTTATCTTCAAGCGTATTAAAGCCTTGTTGCTTTTGTTGAGGTGCTTGCGGCTTACGACCAACGCCAGCTCCACCAGTAGGACGTGGCTTGCTTTGTGGACGAGCAGGTGCTTCTTGAGTTGCACGGATTGATAAAGAAATCTTTCCAGACGACTCATCAACTGACATCACTTTTACTTTTACTTCATCTCCTACTGTTAATACATCAGCAATGTCTTTAACATAGCCGTGAGCGACTTCAGAAATGTGTACCAAGCCTTGTTTTTTCTCATCGATAGCAACGAAAGCACCGAAAGGCTTAATTCCGGTTACTTTTCCTTCAATAATGCTTCCTTCTTCATAATTGGACATTCATCACAACTCCTAAACATGTTTTAACCTTTTGATTTTACCATACGTTCTCCATTTGCGCAAAGACAGATCCTAATATTGTTTCGAAATTAATCTCCCTTTTGCTAATTCAACTGGTTCAATGGATATCGATAAGTGGTTTTCGTATTTTTCTTTTTTATAAAGCTCTCGTCGTTCAAATAATGAAATGACTTTACCAGATTGATTCATACGCCCTGTCCGACCTGCTCGATGTAAATAACTAGCGGCTTCATTAGGCGTTTCTAGTTGAATGATGTGAGTGACATCGGCTAAATCAAGACCTCTAGCTGCTACATCTGTCGCCACAAGAATAGATGCTTCATTTGACTTCATTGCTTGTATGGCTAATTCTCGTTCTTGCTTAGAGCTCTCAGAAGACAATCCAACTGCATCGATTTTACGGTAACGCAACTTTTCAACCGCCTCCGTTAACTTGTCCAGCTGATTGACAAACACAATTCCTTTTTTAATTCCTTCTGCGTGAATAAGACGACGAACCATATCAATTCGATCTCGTGCTTCAATCATGACGAAAACATGTTCCACTTGAGCAGGTACAACAGAACCATCTGCTTCAATTCGGACAATGTCTTTAACGAAGGATGCTAACTTCGTTTCTAATTTATCTGGGGCAGTAGCCGAAGCGAACATAAATTGAGCTGAATAACCAATACGTTTTCCTAATTCTTCTACTTCGGACCAAGACTTATCTTCAAGAACAAGTCGATCGACTTCATCTATTACGTAAAAACCAACATCTGCCAATTTTATTTTTTTTGTTTTAACCAGCTCTAAAACTCTTCCTGGGGTTCCAACAGCAATATGGGGTTTTTTCTTTTTTAACTTTTCAATCTGACGGTTAATATTTGCACCGCCAATAAATGTCTGACACGTTATGCCTGTATTCGCAATGGTTTCTTTAATGACTTGCTCAATCTGCACAGCTAACTCTTGCGAAGGCGCAATAATTAACGCTTGTGTCGTTAACTTTTCAGAATCAATTGAGGCTAGCAATGGAAGTGTGTACGCTAATGTTTTTCCTGAGCCTGTTTGCGAGCGTAGCAAGATATTTTTTCCTTCTAATGCTGCTGGTATTGCCGTCTTTTGAATGGGAGTTGGTGTTTGTATGCCTGCTTTACTTAAATTAGCTTCAATTTCATTTGGCCATGTTCCCATTGTAAAATGAGTAATCATTTTTCCTTCTCCTCTAGTTCGATCTCTTCGACCTGTTTGAAAAGAGCCGCTTCATCCTCGGTCAACTGACTAAGTTCATTAATAAATTGAATTTGAAATGAAGCAATTCCTTGTGTTTGTGTTTTTGTAAATGCACGTTCCGCCGCCACTCCATAGAAAACAAGCGCTTCGGTAGCCGCATCAATTAAAGACTCTGACTTAACCGCACTGTACGCGCAAATCACACCACCTAGTAAACAACCCGTTCCAACTACTCGTGTTAACCATGGATGTCCATTTTTTACTGTGACTGTTCTCATCCCATCTGAAATGACGTCTGTTGCACCAGTCACAACAATAACACAGTTTAACTGTTTTGCGGCTTTTATTGCAAGTTGAATCGGATCTGTTTTAATTTGCGCATCTACACCTTTTACCGTTCCAACCTCTCCTAAAATAGCGGCAATTTCGCCTGCGTTACCACGAATTAGAGCGACATTTACTTCATCCAGGATCTTACGAATGATGTGATTTCGAAAGGGAGTTGCTCCCGCACCAACGGGGTCTAAAATAACTGGGGTGCCCTGTGCATTTGCTGCTCTTCCAGCAATAATCATCGATTCAATAACGGCTTCTGACGGCGTACCAATGTTTAACAACAATCCGTCTGCAGCGCTTGCCATATCAGCTGTTTCCTCTTTAGAATAAGCCATTACTGGCGAAGCACCTATTGCTAACAAGCCATTTGCAGTAAAATTTGTAACAACCATATTTGTCATGCAATGAATAAGCGGATTTTCTTGTTTAATTGTTTTCATGTTAACACCTTCTTTCAATGAAATAAGGGAGACCAGAAGCGCGGTCCCCTTTCTTTTTAATTCCCTCTTATATCATGCGCCTCAAGAAAACGACCAATTCGTTTAAGCGCCTCTTCTAAATTAACAAGAGAAGTCGCATAAGAACAGCGGATATGACCTTCTCCACCTTTACCAAAAACCGAGCCAGGCACCACTGCCACTCGCTCTTCTATTAGTAGCTTTTCTGCAAATTCCTCTGACGTCCAACCAGTATGAGCGATAGATGGGAAAGCATAAAACGCTCCGTCTGGCTTATGGCAAGGTAAACCAATTTCTTTTGCCGTTTTAACGAAAAAATTTCGTCGCTGTTGATAGGACAACGTCATTTTTTCAATATCTTCCATTCCGTTTCTCATCGCTTCTAGTGCCCCGTATTGAGCCATGGTTGGTGCACACATCAAGCTATACTGATGAATTTTCAACATCGCATCTAATAGGTCAGGCGGAGCAAGAACAAAGCCAAGTCGCCACCCTGTCATAGCGAAAGCTTTGGAAAACCCATTAATGACAATGGTTTGTTCCTTCATAGCAGGCAATGAGGAAAAGCATACATGATCTTTTTCATAGGATAATTCCGCATAAATTTCATCTGAGAAAACAATTAAATCATGCGTTTTAACAATTGTAGCGATTTGTTCTAGTTTTGCCCGACTAATTGTAGCACCAGTTGGATTGTTTGGATAACAAATCATAATTGCTTTTGTTTTATCCGTTATCGCTGCCTCAATATCTTCTGGCAATACTTCAAAGTGGGATGCTGCTGTTGTACCGACAGCAACGGGGACTCCTCCTGCCATAGACACCAGTGGTGCATACGATACAAACGTAGGTTCAACAATAATCACTTCATCACCCGGATTAATAATTGAACGCATGCCTAGATCGATGGCTTCACTGGCACCGACCGTCACGAGCACTTCATTGTCGGGATTATAATCAACTTGAAATCGATTGTTCATATAGTCCGAAATAGCGACCCGAAGCTCTAAGAGACCAGCATTAGCCGTATAAGCAGTCATTCCACGTTCTAGCGACGAAATACTCGCTTCTCTAACGTTCCAAGGTGTAACAAAGTCTGGTTCACCCACACCAAGTGAGATAACGTTGTCCATTTTTGATGCTAAATCAAAAAAACGGCGGATGCCGGATGGTTGAATGGAACGGACACGCTGCGATAATCTAGTTTGTTTGTTTGCTGTTTGTTCCACTATGGACTCACCACAATTCTCTTATCCGTATCTGGTTCTTTAAAAATAACACCGTCATGTTTATATGTTTTTAATTGAAAATGAGTGGTTGTCGATAAAACTGAATCAATGGTTGACAAACGTTCGGAAACGAAGCGCGCTGTTTCTTGCATCGTTTTTCCTTCTACAACAACGGATAAGTCATAGGCACCCGACATTAAGTAAAGCGCTCGTACTTCTGGAAAACGATAGATCCGTTCAGCTACCTCGTCAAACCCTACGCCTCGTTTTGGCGCTACTTTTACATCAATCGTAGCGGTAACCGCTTCTTGTACTGGCAGTTTAGCCCAATCAATGACGGCAGAGTAACTAAGAATCACATTTTTTTGTTCGAGTTCTTTAATGGATTGATTTACTTCCTCCACAGATAAATCAACAAGTTTAGCGATTTTCTCTGAATCAAGACGTCCATTTGCTTCGATAATTTGTAAAATCTCGACTGATTTTTGATCAATCATACTAATGCGCTCCTCCATACAATGACTTCAAGCTCGAATGAGTATTGCTTTTTTGTCCATCCTAATCATAACATAGGATCTCCTACATTGGCTTTGTAAAAAGAAGGGACCAAGGAACGAGGTAAACTCACATGTTACAAGAACATAGTGCTTTATTAATTATTGATATGATTAATCCCTTTTCTTTTGAACATGGGGAACAGCTTTATCCTCAAGCAGAACAAATTACTAAAAAGATTCTACAGTTAAAGGAACTTATGCATAAACATAAAGCGCCTGTCCTATACATTAATGATAACTATGGAAAATGGCAGTCTGATTTCACTCAATTAGTAGACGATATTGCTTCAAGTGACGCGCTTGGCGCACCAATTGCCAAGCAGCTAAAACCCCTACCCACTGATTATTCTATTATTAAACCAAAATACTCAGGTTTTTTTGATACACCGCTTCATCTACTGCTCGAACATTTACAAATACACACATTGTTTTTAACAGGAATTGTTGGGAATATGTGTGTTCAGTTTACAGCGAATGATGCTTATACATTAGAATATGACCTTTGTATCCCTCAGGATGCTATTGCAAGCTTTACCAATCGAGACAATGATGTCGCCTTGCATCACTTTGAACAGATTCTTAAAGCAAATGTTAAGCCAACCTCGACCTGGCTTGAATAGAAAAAGTCGCAAGCATGGTATGCCTGCGACTTTTCTTAAAATACTTGCTTTAAGTTTTCTTTATCTTCGGCTAACCATTTTCTCATCCGTGCTTTTGTACCTTCTAGATCATGTAAAATCGCCTGGCCACACTCTTTTTCTGTAGCCGCAGGAACATCTTCCGTAGAAAGCGAATACTCCATAGTCTTTTCTAATACATCAATAATCTCACTCACTGCTGGGGTTCCACTCATAATTAAATAGTACCCTGTTTGACAGCCCATTGGTGAGATATCAATCACATCAAAGTGATCGTACTCTTCAGAGAAGCGACGAATGTTGATTGCGAGTAAGTGCTCTAGTGTATGAATCACTTCAGGCTTTAACGCTTCTTTGTTTGGTTGACAAAAACGAATATCAAACTTATTTACTTCACCGTCGCTACCAATTTTATGCGTCCCGCAATGACGTACGTATGGTGCTTTTACAATCGTGTGATCAAGTTCAAAACTCTCAACTGATGGCATCTAATCATCTCCTTTGTTTACTTACATTAAGTATAAAGGATAGCCGTTTGTCCTGTCGAAGGTTAGGTTTATCATTTTTTTTTATGGGTACAAGTTATAAGTTATGGCAGATTATCAGGGGGGCATTAATGTCGATACGTACTATCCGTTTATTTTCAAAAAAATTAATTGATCAAATTAAAGCTGATCCCATTCCAGATCTTGCAGCCACGTTGGCTTTTTATTTTATTTTAGCTATTTTTCCTTTAATGATTTTTGTTTTAGCTGGAGTTTCGTTGTTTGATATAGACACGGAAGAAGTTTCTATGATGATTTCTCAATTTTTTCCCGGTGAAATAGGTGATGCCTTTACAAACATTGTTTTGAATACGATAGGTACACCTCAAATTGGTCTCTTGTCAATCGGGTTTTTAGGAACACTTTGGTCTGCATCAAATGCTATTAATTCTTTTATTCGTTCTGTTAACCGTGCATACAACATCGAAGAAACACGGCATTTTCTAAAACTAAGAGGAACGGCAGTCTTATTAACGATTGCAATGGTTATTTTAATTATTGTGACCCTTGCTTTACCTGTTTTTGGTAATGTTATATTAGATGGATTAGAGAACTTCTTACGTATTCCTTCAGAGGTTGTATCTGTTGTGAGCAACCTTAGATGGGTTGTTGCATTTGTTGTTATGATTGCATCATTAATGGTGCTCTATTGGATTTCGCCAAATGAAAAAATTCAATTTCGTCATGCACTGCCAGGGGCCATTGTAGCTACAATTGGCTGGCAGCTCATCTCCTTCTTATTTTCAATTTATGTGAGTAACTTTGGTAATTTTGAAAGTACGTACGGTCCACTTGCAGGAATTATTATTTTGATGTTTTGGTTCTTTATCACAGGCATCATTTTAATAATAGGAGCAGAAGTAAACGCAACAATTCACCAAATGAAAAAGAAAATGACTACTTAATGTATAAAATAATGTGGATTGGAGATGATGGTAGCAGAACTTACTTAATCGTTTTCCAAGGAGTGTTAATATGAATAAAACAGAATTAATCAATTCACTAGCCGAAAGAGCTCAGCTTTCAAAAAAAGATGCAACGACAGCCGTCAATAGCATGTTTGATTTAATTACAGAGTCATTGGGTAAAGGTGAAACCGTCCAGTTAATTGGGTTTGGTAATTTTGAAGTTCGTGAACGCGCAGCTCGTAAAGGACGCAACCCTCAAACCGGTGAGGAAATTGATATTGCGGCAACAAAAACACCAGCATTTAAAGCAGGTAAACAGCTTAAAGACGCGGTGAAGTAAGTATAAAAAAGGAGTTTCGTCCCAATGGACGAAACTCCTTTTATTGTTTTAAAGAATTAGTGCAGCTACACAGCCAAAAATAAATAATGGAACGGTTAAATGCAAAAATGTTGGAACACATGAATCCCAAATGTGATCATGTTGACCATCGGCATTTAACCCAGCTGTAGGCCCTAAAGTCGAATCCGAGGCAGGTGCTCCTGCATCGCCAATCGCGCCAGCAGAACCAATTATCGCTATAATCGCCAATGTTGACAAGCCAACTTCTAAACCAAGAGGTACAAATAATGTGGCGATAATCGGAACTGTGGCAAATGAGGAACCTATTCCTAACGTGATTAATAAACCAACAGACATCATTAATACGACTGCAGCAAATTGATTATCACTAATTAATGTAGAAACGCTTGTAACTAATTGCTCCACATCTCCAGTGGCTCGAACGACTTCTGCAAAACCTGCCGCTGCTAGCATGACAAAGCCGATAAAAGCCATCATTTTTATTCCATCCGTAATGACTTCATCAGATTGTTTTAACTTGACGGTTCCGGAAAGGAGTAAAACAAATAGTCCCGATAAAGCTGCAGGTATCATTGAGTCATTGTATATTGTTTGAACTGTAACCGTAGCAATAACGGCTAAACTCGCTACAACAATTGACCAGGTTGTGTAGCTTTTTTCTTGCGTATCGTTTTTCTGGCTAACACCTTTATCTTTATATAAACGTTTCTGGCGGTACGTCACAAACACGGCAATTAACAAACCAATAAATGAACTTATTGTTGGAATTAGCATGGCCTGTGGGATCAAGCCCATGTCGATCTCCAAGCCACTCGCTGCCATATTTTCAGCGATAACTTTATGAAAAAGCTGACCGAACCCATAAGGTAGAAGCATGTAAGGAGCTGTAAGACCGAACGTTAAGATACAAGCGATCAATCGACGGTCCACTTGCAATTTATTTAATATCGATAAAATAGGCGGTATAAGTATAGGGATAAATGCAATGTGAATAGGTACAAGGTTTTGCGACATACACGCCACAACAAATAACATGATAAACAACAACATTCGTGTTAATGTGTCTCGTTCTGATTCACCATTTTTTTGAATTCGTTTTTGTAATTTCTCAACGAGAAAATCAGGCAACCCTGTTTGTGATAATGCAACGGCAAACGCACCAAGTAGCGCATAGCTGAACGCAATTTCCGCATTTTCGCCAAGACCTTCTGTAAAAATAGTAATTGTGTCTGGAAAAGCTAAGCCTCCAATCAGCCCACCTACGATGGCTGAAATCGTCATAGCAAGCACGACATGAACTCTTAATAAACTTAAAACAATCATTAATACAACTGCAACAATAACGGCATTCATCAAATCAATCCTTTAGTTTGCTAAATCACTAAAATGTTACACTAATTTATCATCGTTTTTGGGCGATGTCAACAAAAAAACGTAGAGAGCGATCGCTCTCTACGTTTTTCATTAAAATGCAATTTGAGTAAAAGAAAGTGATTTATCACGACAACCTTTTAACTGGTACGAAATCGTGTCACCTACTTGTACAGATAACTCGATTGGTTCTGTGATGGAGGCATCATTCGTTGCAAATAGCTTATGCGTACCTGCTGGAACTTCGATCGTCATTTTTTGTCTACGTTTTAAAGCCCCAACAAAGTGGTCGTTAATAAAGACGCGATATTTGCGATTTAACGCATAAAGCTCACGTGCACATTTTATTTCAACATAAGCAGTATCAATCATTTTGTTCCCCTTCCTTATACAGAAACATTCTGTTTGGCCAGGTTCATTATTTATTATCCTTCATTATAACTTTATGCAACCGAGCGTACAAGTATTATCTTTTTACGTCCCTATTAAGCGCGGTTTGAAATATATTCTGCAAGTGTTCGAGCCATTATACCCGTAGCACCGGCAGGCCCTATTGCTGTTTGTTTACTTGTTGATGACGTTCCAGCAATATCTAAATGAACCCAAGGAGTGTCCTCCGCAAATTCACCAATAAACAAACCTGCTGTAATGCTTCCTCCAGCGCGGCCAGGTGCATTGTTCAGATCAGCTACATCGCTCGTTTTTAACAAATCTTTATACGCTTTACTACTTGGAAACTGCCAAATTGGTTCTCCTACGTTCTCACCAGCCACACGAACAGCTTCCATTAAATCCTTATTATTTGTCACTGCTCCCGTTGTTTCTTGACCAAGTGCAACAATACATGCTCCTGTTAACGTAGCAACATCTATTAAACGTGAAGCGCCAAGTTGCTTGGCATAAGCAACGCCGTCAGCTAGAATTAACCGACCCTCAGCGTCCGTATTTCGAACTTCAATTGTTTTTCCACTCATTGCTCGTAAGACGTCACCAGGTTTCATTGCTGAACCATTAATTAAGTTCTCACTTGATGGAATAACGCAAAGGACATTTTGCTTCGGTTGTTCTTCACCGATAATTTGCATGGCTCCAAGAACGGCTGCAGCCCCACCCATGTCACCTTTCATTTCATGCATGTTTGCAGGTGGTTTTAACGAATAACCACCAGAATCAAACGTTAACCCTTTTCCAACAAATGCGGTTAGATCATCACTGGCTGGATTGCCTTCGTAACGCATAACAATCATTTTTGGTGGCTGATCGCTGCCTTGAGCAACTGCCAATAGAGCACCCATTCCTAGTTTTTCCATGTCCTCTCGTTCAAGAACACTAAATTCAAATCCATAGCTATCAGCTATTGTCTTTGCTTCTTCAGCCAAATCAGTTGGTGTTAACATGTTCCCTGGTATGTTCACAAGTTTACGAGCTGTATTCGTCCCATTTCCATATGTATACCCACGTTGTGCTGATTGTGTGAGCCCTTCTTCTACCGAATAGAAACGAATGGCTTCTACCATTTTTATCGGCTCATTGCTTTTTTCCTTATACGTCTGTTTATCGTATGACGCTAAAGCAAATGCTTCACCAACTGCAAAGGCAGCCTCTTCTTTTGAGATTGAACTTGAAGCAAAACTATCTAACAGAATACCTGCGCGCTCCATTTTTTCCTTTTTTAAAAGTAAACCAGCTTTTCCAAGTCCCGTTCTCAATTCGTCACGAGTAAGTGTTTCTTTATCTCCTAGATGGAGGACATACACTTTTTTAGTTGAAATAAGATTTAACGTATAGAAAGAAGTAAGCTCTCCTCTCTTCTTACCTAACGATCCTTGTTTTCTTAATTCCATTAATTGACCATTTAAAGCTTGATCCAACTTGCTAACATCTTCTGTAAACGTTGTACCGTTCCCAATCCCTACTAGTAACACATCATCTTCGTTATTGCTTGTCCAATTCGAATTTACACTAAACATTCTTACATCTCCCTTCAAACCTAGTATAGCACGGCTTAAAATACGTTCCAAAATGTAAAGGCCTTAGAAGGAAATCTCATTCTTCATATGTTATACTGAGGAAACGACAAACGACGATTAGCGAAAGGAAGAAACCATGGAGATTTTGCAAAACTTCCCGCTCTGGGCGGCATTTATAGCGATCATTCTTGCGCAATTGATAAAGATTCCTCTCGCTTTTTTTGCTACTAAAAAAATTGATTTAACCCTATTCACTAGTACGGGTGGGATGCCTAGTTCACACTCAGCAGCCGTGACCGCACTTTCAACAGCTGTTGCGATTGAACATGGTCTTGATTCATCATTGTTTGCTGTTTCAGCCGTACTTGGAATCATTGTAATGTTTGATGCAACTGGTGTACGTCGACACGCTGGTTACCATGCCACTGTTTTAAATCAGCTCGTGATGGATTTTAATCGGTTAGTTGAAGAAGTGAAAACATGGCCTAAAAAAGAAAACGAACAAAAATTAAAAGAATTACTTGGTCATCAACCAATAGAGGTGTTTTTTGGAGCTCTTCTAGGAATCATTCTTTCCTTATCGCTTTATCCTTTAATTGGATAAAAACATATAAAAAGACGGACAGGGCAATTCATGACCTGTCCGTCTCTTCATGTTCGTCTACTTTCTCTAAATCCATGTATTTGGTTGGCTGCATTAAATTCATCAAGCTGTTCTTGAGTTAGAGTACCGTTTCCTTCTTGAATTACATAAACTTCTACTTCTTTTTTGCCCCACTCATTAAAAACATCTTCCACCGTTTCGTAATACAAATCAATTTTATTTCCTTTAATGAGAGACCCCGTGTCGGCGACTACACCATAGCCATACTCTGGTATAAATAAAACGGTGCCAATTGGAAATACGTTTGGATCGGCCGCTACAGTCGAGTATGCGTCACGCAATACCGGTAGTCCTGAGAATGTAATGCCGTAAGCTGGGTCTCCAGGTCCTTTTCCAGTAGATTCTATACCTGCTGTATAGCCAGTCGCTATAACTGAAACACGTTCAAATTCTGTTGGATCTATTTCTTGCTCCATAAGTGAATAAGTTGATATCGTAATTCCAGGAATTTCTTTCTCATAAGTCGTAATACGCTTAACACCATTATCAGTTGAATAAAAATGAGAAAACGTTAAATTTGTGAAAACGTGAATGGTTGCTAGCACAGCCCCAATAAATAATAAACTCATTCCTACACGAAATAACCACTTCATCTTATGATTCAAATGCATTGACCTGTCACACTCCTCTCTTACAGCTTTTCCATTAAGAGAGACAATATGCAAAAAAAACAGACCTTATTAAAAGTCTGTTAAAACATTTGATAACCAGCTTTTCGCAAAAGCTTCATAATGATTCCCGCAGCAATTGCTCCAAGAAAACCACTAATTAAAATGACGATATCAGCAAAGTGCAAGGACGCAACACGCTCAAATAAAAGCGAGAACGCTTGACCTGGTTCTGTAAAAAAACGACCATATGGTTCTTGGTTTACTATAAACAACACAACAATGGGATAAATGACTGCCATGATCCACGTTAAGCGTAGTACCATGTTTAACAGAAAACCAATGCCTGCAAATAAAATAAAAAACAATAGAATCGAAACAACTAATTGTAGAATATGTAAATCTTCCATGTCTATGCCTCCCACTCATTCATTAGTTTACGAAAAAGCGCTTCCTTAAGTCAACTGCTTGCTTTTCATAAAAAGAAGCAGCAGGGTTTCACCCTGCTGCTCATTGATTAACGCTCTTGCTTACAAAGGGAATTTCCCTTTTTTCAACGCAAGCATTGGTCCACCTAAAACAAATAGAGCGCGGTTATCAATCATTTTTTTCATAAAGTTCGCTGTTCCACCATAGATCTTTTTGGAACCAACTACCCCAATTGCTTCTTTTCCGCCTAATGAAGCAACTGTTCCTTTAATATCTGGCTTAAAGCTTTCTAGTCCAGAGCCGCCTTTGTTTAGCGTTACAATATTGTTGGCACATGTTTTTGCCATTTGCATAGCAATTTGAGCGGTTGGAGGATACGGGCGATTAATTTCTTCATTAATAATTAACGCACAGTCACCAATAACAAATACGTCGTCATATCCTGGTGCACGTAAATCTGGATCTACCTTTACACGACCACGATTGGCTTCAAAGCCGGATTTTTCAATAACTGGATTTCCTCGAACTCCAGTTGCCCAAACGATTGTTTCAGATTTAATTTCTTCGCCTTCACCAACAATAACTCCAGTTGACGTTACTTCTTTAATTGGTGTGTTAATCTTAAACTCTACTCCACGGCTTTCCAATAAATTCATGCCGTATTCTACAAGCTCAGGGTCAAATCCTGGCAAAGCACTTGGTGCCGCTTCAACTACAAATAGGCGTACTTTTTCACGCGGAACATCATACGTTTTGCATAGTTCTGGGATTCGCTCAGATAATTCGCCAATAAATTCAATACCAGTGAATCCGGCACCTGCTACGATAAACGTTAATAGTCCTTCATGCTGATCATCGGTATTGTTATAATTTGCAAATTGAGCATCAATATGGTCTTTTACTTGACGAGCGCCATTAAGCGTCCATTTTGTGAATGCATGTTCATGTACGCCTGGAATACCGAATGTTTCTGCTGTTGCACCTAAAGAAACAACTAAATAATCGTACTCCAATTCGCCCTCTTTTAAAATGACTTTCTTGTCTTCTGTTTTAATTTCTAATACTTCATCTTGAACGAAATTCACTTTATTTGTGTTAAGCACATCAGAAATCTTTACACGAGTGCGATCTGGATCCATCGTTCCTGCTGCTGGTTCGTGCAACCAGGTTGTTTGATAGTGGTAATCATGCTTATTGACCAATGTAATTGAGGCTTCATTATGGCCCATCTTCTTTGAAAGCGTGACGGCAGTATTCATACCACCATATCCAGCGCCTACAATAACAATCTTTGCTTTGTTCACTCTAATCACTTCCAATTATCTTAGTTTAGTTTAAACAGCTGCTTATGTTTGTGATTTATTTCACGTTCTCGTTCAAAAAATCGTCATATGATCTAACACTCTAATGATAGTTGTTTTTTCATCAAAATTCAACTCCAATCTGCAAAAAAATTTCCTGTTTCAAGGTCTTTGTATTTGTTTCGTCCTCCATGTATAATGAGAAAGGATCTCAATACTCTCGGGGGTGTAGCAATCTTGCACGAACATAAGGATTTATACGATTTAACTATTATTGGCGGCGGCCCATCTGGACTTTTTGCCGCGTTTTATGCAGGTATGCGTCAAATGAAAGTAAAGGTTATTGAAAGTATGCCCCAATTAGGTGGACAACTTTCTGCTCTTTACCCTGATAAATATATTTATGATGTAGCCGGTTTTCCAAAAGTAAAAGCACAGGATTTGGTGGACCAATTGGCAGCGCAAGCTCAACAATTCAATCCTACACTCGTATTAGAAGAAGCTGTACAGACGTTAACAAAAGAAGAGGACGAATCGTTTACACTAACTACGGATAAACAAACGCATTATTCCAAAGCAGTCCTTATTACTGCCGGTGCTGGTGCTTTTGCTCCTCGTAAACTCCAAGTTGAAAAAGCGGATTTTTATGAAGACAAAAATATTCACTACTTCATTCGTGATTTATCCGCATTCACAGGGAAGCGAGTTGTTGTAATTGGGGGAGGCGATTCTGCAGTTGACTGGGCACTCATGCTTGAACCGATTGCAAAAGAAGTGACGCTTGTTCACAGGAGAGATGCTTTCAGAGCACATGAGCATAGTGTTGAACTGTTAAACAATTCAACCGTTCGAGTCTTGACGCCATATGAAACAACCGAACTTCATGGAGATGAACATGCTGTTTCCTCTATCACGTTCCAAAAGGTAAAAGGAGATGAAAAGGAAACCATTGAAGTGGACGATGTTGTTGTGACATTTGGCTTCGTATCGACGCTTGGCCCAATAAAAGAATGGAATTTGGATATCTTAAAAAATGCAATCCAAGTAAATTCGAAGATGGAAACGAATATTCCCGGTGTTTACGCCGCTGGAGATGTAAGCACGTACGACGGCAAAGTAAAATTAATCGCAACTGGGTTCGGTGAAGCACCTACAGCTGTTAATAATGCAAAAGTTTACATCGACCCTAAAGCACGTGTATTCCCAGGTCACTCTACAAGCTTATTTTAGATAAAAAAACGTTGGTTCTTAAGTAACCAACGTTTTTTGACTTATAATCTTTTTTCTAGCATCTTTATAAGTGGATGATCTCCTTCAACACCACTTACTTCTTGAAAAGCTCCTATGATTCCGTGCTCTTCGATAAGTTGCTTTAACGTCTCACTTTCTTGATCACCTTCAACATAAAAGTGAAGCGCGTCATAAATCGATTCAATTAACGCTTCGGGGTGAAAGCCTTTCTCTGCTAATTGTTTTGCTGGTTTAACAAGTCTATCTTGCGCGCCTAGTTTACGAATTGGACCTCGACCAACCCGCTCCACCAGGTCTTCCAAATAGGGATTTTCAAATCGAGAAATAATTTTATCAATATACGCCTCATGCTCGTCCGCGTCAAATCCATATACGTCTACTAGGATTGTTTTCGTTTCGTTTAAAGCTCCTCGAACACGGTGTTTGATATATGAGTCTCGCAGTGATTCTTTAATTGTTTTCTTTCCAGCTTGAAAACCAGCATACGCTGCAACTGCGTGTCCTGTATTAACCGTAAATAACTTCCGTTCAATAAATGGGTTAAGATCTTCAACGAGTTTGGCCTGTCCTAGCGAGACATTCGTGCCTTTAAGGGAAGGCTGTTCTACTACCCATTCAAAAAACGGTTCTACTGTTACAGCTAGCACATCATCTGATTGAACATTTGGGACAATTCGATCAACCGCAGCATCCGCGAAGCCCGTAATCGTCTCGACTTTTGTTTGTTCTTCAGCGGAGAGCTGTTCAAAGATTAATTTCTTTAACTGCGATGTAGCTCGAATTGCATTTTCACACGCAATAACATTTACGAACGTATCTGAGCTGCGTGCACTTAAGCCTTTTGCAATGGTTTTCGCGATCAATGGCAGAATTGTCGGGCCGACTGCTGTTGTAATAACATCCGCTTCAGCGATTGCCTCAATAAGCTTAGTCTCATTTGTTTGACTGTTTACTCCACTTACATTAGTGACAGTAAACTGTTGCTTTTCTTCAGCAGCTGTTGTGACCGTGTACTCACGTCGATCATTTAATGCTTGAATAACCGCTTCATTTACATCAGAAAAAAGAACGTCATAACCGGCCTCTGAAAGTACAGCTCCAATAAATCCTCTTCCAATATTTCCAGCGCCAAAATGAACAGCCCTCATTACTCAGCTACCTCGGAAAAGAAGTCTACTACTTCTTTCGCCGTTTTAGCTTTTACTAATTGACGTACGTTCTCTTCCTCTGAACAAGCGATTGCTATCTTAGAAAGGATTTCTAAATGCTCATTTCCTTTACCAGCAATTCCTATAACGAGTTGGACAGGGTTTCCATCCCAATTCAACTCATTTTCTAATAGCTGAATGGATAATCCAGATGATTTTACTTGATCACGGGCATCTTCAGTACCATGAGGAATCGCCAGCAGATTCCCCATATAGGTAGAAGTTACGTCTTCACGTTCAAACATTTTATCAATATATTGCTCACTGATATAGCCTTGTTGTGCTAACAGTTCACCTGCTTGTCTAATCGCTTCCTCTTTTGTTGCAACTTGTACATTTAGCTTAATATTTTCTTCTTTTAAAATGCTCATTCTGCTTCCACTCCTTTTGAAATATATGCGGCTAAAAACTCCCGGCATCTTTGATCAAGAACTTGTTGTATTGTTTCTATAGATCCTGATTTAAAAAGATTCGTTTGTTCTTCTGATTCAATCAGTAAGATACTTAAGAAACTCATGAATTCTAGCTTATCTTCACTTAAATCAACCGGTGCTAACATGACGAGAACACGTGAAATTTCTTCTTCTCCACTCGCCATCGAGGCTACGGTTGTTTTGTTTGTAAGTGAAACAACCGTGAAAATTGGCCTCATCACATCACTCGTTCTTGTGTGATACAAAGCTAGCTCAGCTCCCGGTATTGCTAACCCTCCCAGCTTTTCCCTCGCAAGCAATGCATGGTAAACGTGCTCCGCGTGGGTAATCGCTCCCGACGCTTCCAAAAGGCCGCACACTTCTAGAACGCCTTCCTGAAGATTGGTGCTTTTAATCTCAATGACAGATTCAAGCAATGCTTGAATAAATCGGCTCATAGCAGTTATTTCATGAAACGCAACACACTCATCATGTTCTCTTATGAGAGTTGGAGCCGTCATTGACATATGATTCTTTGATTGCGACTCAATAAAAGAGCGAATCAGAGTCACTTCTGCTTGTGTTAAAACAGGACTTACATGGATTGCGCCTTTACTTTTATCAAAGTTAACGGTAGAAATAAACAAATCAAATGTCTCAGGATCATACTGATCAAGCTCAAATAATGAGGCAATCGTAATTGATGTTACTTCTGCAAATTCTTGCTTTATTCGACTGGAAAGCATCTTTGCTGAGCCAATACCGCTCGAACACACGACTAGTGCTGACAACGAAGCAGGACTACTTTGTCGTGTTAAAACGGCTCCAAAATGCAACGTCAAAAAACCAATTTCTTCGTCTGGTAATACAATTGGTGCAAATGCTATATTTGCTTGTTTTTTTGTTGCAGCAAACAAACTAGGGTATTCCAATTGAATTCGCTCTAGTAGAGGGTTGTAAATCTTCATCTCTTGATTAACCCGATAAAGAGCCGGTGTTAAATGAGCAAGTAGACCTTGAAAAAAAGACGGTTCATTGAACCGAACCTCAAGTTGCTGTTCCATCCCCGAAATAAGATTTCTTAAACGAAACGTCAATTCAGCATTTCCGGCTTTTTCGCCAAAAGGGTTTAATGTGCGAGCACCACGTAAATGCATGATGAGATAGCCCACTTCTTCTCTTGGAATTGTAATGGCAAACTGTGCTTCAAGAGCATGCGCCACGCTTTGAGCAACTGGCAAGATTTCTTCAAGCTCAAGCACATGTAGCTGGTCTTGATCCATTTGAATTTGCTCGCCTTTTTTTATACGCTCTATTGCAAGTGTGACATGAACCACAAGAGCAATATAGGATTGATCGGTTATCTGCGGAAATTTATCTTGCTTTAATTTAGCAAGCGTCAATTGAACCAAGCGAATGGTTTGTAAATCAACGAAATGAAGCAACCGATTTGCCACTTCTTTTTCCATTTCACCTGAATAGACCGCTTGATAAAACGTTTCCTCTGTTAAGTGCTCAGACAGTATACTGGACATTGCGCGGCGGATCGCCGTCTCTGTTCCATGAACTTCAATTCCATATCCCCGTTTTCGAATTAATTCAATCCCAAAAGAGTGAAGCCATTCTTCCGCTTTCGTCAGATCGGCTCCTACGGTTGCTGAAGTTACATTTAATTCCCTCGCCAGTGTATATAACTTGATCGGCTCTTTTGAATCAAGTAGCTGTGCGATTAGCAGGCTAATCCGCTCTTCACTCGTAAAATCTTGATGTCTTTGTTCTGCAATATCCAGACGTAAGTGGCGTTTTGCCGCTTCAGTTCCTTTAAGGGTAAGCAACGGGGCACGCACCAATGTTAGATCATATGAAGAAAGCAACCGATCCAAACTGCGTAAGTCTCTTTGAATCGTTCTTACACTTACTGAAGCAGCTTTTGCTAACTCTCTTGCAAGTAATCCTTGCTCATTATCTAATAAGATTGTTAGCACTATACGTTCTCTTGCCGTTATGAACATAGACAGATCCCCTTACACATAAAACAGAGAGCACCCCCGAAATCGGGGATGCTATCATTTATTTTAACCGCTCAATCAATTCTTGATAACGAGGGCTGTTCATAAAATTCTCAACGGAAATATGTTCGGCATTTGGAAGCTTTTGTTTGGCACGATCCGTTAAATCCTTATGGGTAATCACAATATCTGCGTCAGAAGGAATTGAACTAATTGCGGTATTCGTTACAGATATACCCGTAATACCTGCTTTTTTAAACTTGTCTTTTAAAAGTGAGGCTCCCATTGCGCTTGAACCCATTCCAGCATCACATGCAAAGATGATTTTTTCTACATTCTCAGCTTTAGCGTGCTCTTCCGTTTCTGTTGGTTCAGCTTTAGCAGATTGAAGTTCCTCAATAATTTCATTATAGCGCGGGCTATTCATAAAATTATCTACAGATACATGAATGGCATTTGGACGTTTTTGCTTCGCACGATCTGTTAAATCTTTGTGTGTAATGACAAGATCGGCGTTATCAGGGATGTTACTAATTGATGTGTTTGATACAGAAACATCTTCAACTCCAGCTTTTTTCACGCGATCCTTCATAATTGAAGCGCCCATTGCACTTGAACCCATGCCTGCATCGCAAGCAAAGATAATGGTTGAGACATTTGCATATGCGTTTTGTCCTGCTTCAGGATTGTTTACTGTAGCAATAGCTGATGATTTCTTTCCTTTCATATCCTGCATCTTAGCTTGAGCTTCTTCAAGGTTTTCTTCTTCACCTTTTCGGTCAAATTTTAAGATTAAAGAAGCTATAGCAAATGAGATTGCTGTGGCAACAAGAATACTAAGTATAACACCTACATAACTACCCGATGCCGTAAGTAATAAAATTGAAATAACACTTCCAGGCGAAGGTACACTTACAAGCCCCGCTTCAAAAATGGTTAGGGTAAAAATTCCACCCATACCACCAAAGATAGCAGCAATAATTAAGAGAGGTTTCATTAGTACATACGGAAAGTAAATTTCATGGATTCCTCCAAAAAAGTGAATAATTCCAGCTCCGTAAGATGAGCCTCTAGCAGCTCCTTTACCAAAAATCATAAACGCTAATAGTATCCCCATACCTGGACCAGGATTCGCTTCCAGTAAATAAAGGATAGACTTCCCAGTTTCTGCTGCTTGACCTGCAGCGATCGGCCCTATAACACCATGATTTATGGCATTATTTAGAAATAAAATTTTCGCAGGTTCTATAAATAAGGAAACTAATGGTAATGCCCCGATACTTATAATTGCATCAACACCAAGTTCTAAAACGTTTGTAAAGCCTGCAACAAGAGGACCAACTGCAACTGAACCAAATAGCGCCAAAACAGCACCAATAATCCCTGCTGAGAAATTGTTTACAAGCATTTCGAATCCTTGTGGAATTCTTCCATCCATGAATTGATCAAATTTCTTAACCGCATATCCTCCAAGAGGACCCATAATCATAGCCCCAATGAACATTGGTATATCAGCAGCGACAATAACACCCATTACAGCAGTTGCCCCAACTACACCTCCACGAAAATCGTGAATCATTCTTCCGCCTGTAAAAGCAATCAATAATGGAAGCAAGTATAAAATCATTGGATCAACAAAGTTTTGAAACAGGTCAAGTCCTGTTGGAACGGCAATAGCCGTTAATATCCCCCAAGCAATAAACGCACCAATGTTAGGCATGATCATGCTGCTTAAATTACTACCAAATTTTTGTACACGAGAGCGGACGCTCTTTTTTTCAGCCATCCTGCTTTCCTCCTTTTCCTACGTATATAACGTTAATCGTATGGTAACGTTGTTTAGGGTGCCCTTCAATAAAAGGAAAATACAATTTCGTCGCATCCTTTGCGACAAAACTATATTTGAGGATAGTCTATATATATGGAAGAAAAAGTTTATAAGCTTGATTGTTTTTCCGATTAAATGCATACTTACAAATGGAATTTATTTTTTGTACATAGTTAAGGAGGCAACTGCACCTAATGAAAAAACAGCTAAGTCTATTTACATTAAGCTCTGCGCTTTTATTAACAGCTTGCGCGGACGGGGATGAACCTATTGAAGAAAGCGATCAAAATCAAGCATGGAACGATATACAAGATTCTGGTTCGATGACTGTCGCGACAGCAGGAACCTTATTTCCTACTTCCTATCATTCAGAAGAGAACGGTCTAACTGGGTATGAAGTAGAACTTGTTCGAGCTGTAGCTGACCAAATTGGCGTCGAGGTTGAGTTTGAAGAAATCGGTGTTGAAACAATGACACAGGCGTTAAACAGTGGAAGAGTGCATCTAGCTGCTAACAGCTTGGCCATTACAGAGGAAAGACAAAAGAATTTTGATTTCTCTACCCCATACAAGTTCTCATACGGAAGTGCAATTGTGCGTACTGAAGACTTATCAGGCATTGAGACAATGGAAGATCTTGAAGGAAAAATTGCGCTTGGGGCAATGAACACAACCTATATGCAAAAAGCAGAAGAATTTGGAGCGATTCCGACTTATTTTGAGAACGTAACAAATGATGTTTATTTACGTTCTGTAGAGAATGGACGAGGCGACCTCGTTTTAAATGATTATTACCTCCAGTCAATTACAGTTGATTCGATGCCAGAAATAGATGTCCAAATTCATCCAACTTTGTTTTATGATCCGACTGAACAGGGCTTTATGTTTGCGAAAGATGAGCCGCTTCTAGTAGATGCGATCAACGACGCCCTTGAAAAACTACTCGAAGATGGGACTGCCACAGCGCTTTCAGAAGAGTTTTTCGATGGTCATGATGTTACTGAACTTCCTGATATTGATTTTGAGTAAGGAGGATAATGAATGAGTTCATTTGATCTGTCTTTGGCAATTGAATCGTTCCCCTTTATCCTAAAGGGTCTTCAATATACGCTTTTAGTAGCTTTTATTAGCATGGGACTCGCTTTAATTCTTGGTCTTTTTTTAGCTCTTGGAAGAATGTCTTCACGAATCTATCTGCGTTGGCCTTGTATGCTGTTCATTTCATTTAATCGTGGAGTACCGATTCTTGTTCTGCTTTTTTTACTGTATGCAGCCTTACCGGAAATTGGCTTGAGCTTTAGTGCAGTTACAGCGGCAATCATTGGCTTTAGTTTAAACACAGCTGCTTATGTCGCAGAGGTCAATCGATCAGCGCTATCTTCTGTTCCTATTGGACAACAGGAAGCTGCGTCTTCTCTAGGCTTAAAAAAATGGCAGACAATGCGCTTTGTTATCCTCCCACAAGCAACGAGAATTGCTTTACCACCGCTGAGCAACGTGTTTTTGAGCTTAGTTAAATCAACATCGATTGCCTCAACGATTGCTTTGCCTGAATTGATGTACCAAGCAAGAATTATCGGTGGGAGAGAATTTAATTATTTTACCGTGCTCGTTGTTGCAGCACTCATCTATTGGGCGATTTGCTCGATTCTCTCATGGTTTCAGCGCTATTTGGAAAAACGTTTTAATACGTATGTTGATCCTTCAAACTAAAAAAAGAACCGACTCGAGTCGGTTCTTTTTGTTAACAATTTTCAGGAGTACCTGCATTGACGGCTGTGCGAAATGAAGATCCGCAGCCACAGTTGGCAATTGCGTTCGGATTATCAATTGTGAATCCGCCGCCCATCATGTTTTGCTTATAATCAATCACAAGCCCTTTTACAATTGGCTCGCTTTCCTTATCAACTAAAACATCCATACCATTTACATGGATAAGCGTGTCTTCCTCGCTCTTTTCGTTGTCAAAACCCATACCGTAAGAAAGACCCGAACAGCCTCCTCCTTTTACGCCAATTCGAAGCATAAGTGAATCATCGTCCTCGCCTTCTTTCATTGAAAGAATTTGAGCTACCGCTGCATCCGTTAGAGTAATCATGTTCATACCTCCCTAAGTTCAATCTTTAATCAGTATAAATCCTTTTTACGTTCATCTCAAGTCATCAGCTTCTCATCGTGTACGATATCGCTTCTCGAGCTTCATTAAGTCGTTATGAAGAAGATCAATTTCTTTGCTATATGTCAAAACAAGGGGGTGAGTTAAGCCATGCTTATTTGCAGCTTGAAGCATTTTTTCCCGTAGAAACTCTAATTTTTCTACATGCTTCTCGTTGTATGGAATCATTCCTTTGCCCCCTTAGTAATATCTATTCACTATTATGTATATTACCTGCATTTTACAGCAGGTGCAATAAGAAGATATTCACATTTTGAATCGCAACATAACAGATGTCGTTCCTTTCTTTCTGAAATATCTAGTAGTATAATAAACGGGAGCTAGAAAAATAGATTTCGTTTCTCGTATAGATAGCGATGTTCCAAAGGAGGACTACGAAGATGAGTGTGTTACTTACTGACACGAAGCTTCAAGGTGTTAAAGAGAAAGTGTTACACGGAGAACGCTTGTCAATTGAAGATGGGCTAACTTTATATGAAACCCCTGACTTACTAGGTGTTGCACAACTTGCCAATCTAGTAAACGAACGAAAAAATGGTCAGAACGTTTACTTTATTGAAAACCTCTATATTAACCCTACAAATGTGTGTGAAGCGAATTGTGGGTTTTGCGGGTTTAAACGAAAGCCCGGTGAAGAAGGCGCATATACAATGGATGAAGAGGCATTGTTAAAGTATGTTTCTGACCGTTGGAACGACAATATTCGCGAGTTTCATATTGTTGGTGGTCATAACAATGAAGTTGGATTTGACTACTACGTCAATATCGTTCGAACATTAAAGAAACATTATCCCCAGGTTACTGTCAAAGCATATACTGGTGCTGAAATTGAGTTCTTCTCACGTCTTGCCGGTATCTCAATGAAAGAAGTTATCCAAACGTTAATGGATGCTGGCTTATCGACATTAACTGGTGGTGGAGCTGAAATACTTACTGAGCGCTATCGCGCCATTATGAGTCCTGAAAAAGCTTCAACCGATCAATGGCTTGAGGCCCATGAAACTGCACATAACTTAGGTCTTCGGACTCACTCCACCATGCTTTACGGTTCTGTTGAATCAAGCGAAGAACGCTTAATCCATATGCAGCGTGTTCGGGAATTACAAGACCGCACAAACGGATTTATGGTTTTTATTCCACTGGCAATGCAGCCTAAGAATATTAAAGCCGGCTTAAATCGTCGTACATCAGCTTATGATGATATGCGTACAATCGCAGTTAGTCGCTTGATGCTTGATAACTTCCCGCATATTAAAGCCTACTGGATTAACATTGGTGTTCAATTGACACAAATGGCGCTGACGTTCGGTTCAAGTGATATTCACGGCACACTGATTGAAGAGCGTATCTCTCACTCTGTTGGAGCCCTTACTTCGGCTGGAATTACGCGTAAAGAATTAATTCATATGATCAAAAGCGCTGGCAAAAAACCGGTTGAGCGCGACACGTTTTACAACATCATTAAAGAGTATTAAAAAAAAAGAGAACCTGCTTGATCAAGCAGGTTCTCTTTTTCCTTTTTTTAAGAGTGCGTGTATACCGCACCTGTGCATATATATTCCGCCGGACCAGTCATTATTACATTTCCTTCACTCAACCAAGTAACCGTCAAATCGCCACCTAATAAATGAACCGTTACTTCTACATCTTGCTCGCTATATCCATTTAAAACACTAGCAACAACAGCAGCGCATGCGCCCGTTCCACATGCTTGCGTCACGCCAGTCCCTCTTTCCCACACGCGAAAATGAAGCTCCGACGGGCTTACAACTTCAACCCACTCGACGTTTACCCAGTCCGGAAATGCTTCATGCTTCTCCAGCAAAGGTCCATGTGCCATTATTGGAGCATTCTCAATCGACTCTACAAATTGAACGGCATGAGGGTTACCCATTGAAACAGCCGTTATTTCAACCATTTCACCGCTAATGTCCAGTTGTTCACCGACAACCTGATCATGTCTTTGTGTTCCAACCATTGGAATCTGACTTCGTTTTAACTGTGGCTGCCCCATGTTAATTGTTACGTTTTGTACCATTCCTTGCTCGTCTGGATAAACAGTTGCTTGAACAGGTCCACCTAGTGTTTCAATCGAAAATTGACTTTGATGGACAAGCCCTTTGTCAAAGCTATATTTCGCGACACAGCGCAAACCGTTTCCACAATTCTTTGCTTCTGAACCATCATTATTAAATACACGCATTTTGACAGCGCACGATGATGAAGGCATAATTAAAATCATTCCGTCCGCGCCAATACCTCGATTTGGATCTGCCAAATGAATCGCTGTTTCAGCCAGCTTCTCTTCGGGTATGTTTTCTTCAAACATGTTTATATAAATGTAACTGTTTCCTAAACCATGCATTTTTGTGAAATTCATTTTATACTCACTTTCTTAAGGGTTCATTCGCCCAAAAATAGTCTGAATCTGCCTCTACTATCGTCATTACACGATGACAACATGGCATAACAAGACGCACTTTAAACTGTTCTTTTGCTAGCTTTAACTCTCGAGCCTTCATATGTGTAAGCACATGTTCTTCTCCACAATAGGGGCATTGTTCAACATAGATATCCTTGCCTTGCTGTTCATAAGGCCATGTATGACTAAAGGGTAAAAAGTCCATAAGTCGCACTCCTTCTTGTGCCACGATCTTTTTTTGCTAAAACTCTTCGTTTTCATCTATATAAGTATAGCTGTTAATGACTAGCTCTTTTGGCGTATCACCAGTAATGGCTTTGCCTAAAACAAGTGCAAAATGTTCTTGATTACATAAGCCACAATGGCTCAAACAGCCATACTCAACTGTGTCAACATTCGGGTCTCTCTGAAATTCCTCCATGGCATCATGAGAACCGTTTGCTAAATTACTAAGACAGAATTCGATTAATGGTCTCATATGCGTCACCTCAATTGTTATGCTACTTTGTCACTATCGTAAAGTCAATCTGTTCGATTACTCTTTTAAAAAGAAACGTCGAAATACGGGTTGTCGAATGTCTTAGCAATCGGTATAATCAAAACTGACCAGGGTCATTTTTGAGTGGTTGGATGCAATAAAGCGAGGTGAACTTGCCACCGCTTCTCTTGTGGCCGAATGTAATGACAATTATCCAAAAAAAATCTCGAACTCGAACAGCCATTTTAGCTGCAGCTGTTACTTTATTCTATGAAAAGGGATTTCAATCCACGACCGTCCAAGAAATTACGACAAAAGCAAAAGTGGCCAAAGGAACTTTTTTTAATCACTTCCCGACTAAAGAATCTGTTTTGCATGCGCTTGCAGAAGAACGCTTAACTGATTTACCACAGTTCCGGGCTACGATCCCAGCTCATTCGTTTTCAATCTTATCTCAGATTCGTGCTACATTCTTATTTCTGTTGAAGGATTACGACATTCACCCTGCTTTAACGGCGCAGATATGGAAGCAAGTTGCTGAGAATGCACCTATTCTGCTCGAACATTGGACGCTGCTATTAAGGGAAGCAGAACTGGAATTGTCTCGGGAACAAACGATTCATTTTTCCCATATTGTTAATAGCCATATGGCTTATACCATGCACGCATTTAAAAATGAGCCTACTCGCTTAGGGCTTGTAAAAAAAGTCATGGCTCTCATTGAAACAAGTTTTGAAGCTATTTCATACAAAAGGAGACCGCTTTCCATGAAGAAACTCGTTGTACTAGGAGCAGGATACGGAGGCATGCGCGTTTTGCAGCGATTGCTTCCAAATGATCTTCCTAAAGATTGGGAAATCATATTAGTCGACCAACTGCCATACCATTGTTTAAAAACAGAATACTATGCACTTGCAGCCGGAACAGCATCTGATCACCATCTGCGCGTATCTTTTCCAGAAGATGGTCGTTTGCAAATAAAATATTCAACAGTAACCGCAATTCATCCAAAAGATCATTTTATTGAACTTGCTAATGGCGAATCACTGCAGTTTGACAAATTAGTGATCGGTCTCGGCTGTACAGATAAATACCACGGCGTTCCAGGAGCCGATCAGTATACGCACAGCATTCAAACAATGGGTGCAACTCGTCGTACGTATGAAGCACTTAATAATGTACGACCAGAAGGCATAGTCTCCATAGTTGGCGCTGGATTAAGTGGGGTTGAGCTTGCAAGTGAGCTTCGTGAAAGTCGTCCTGATTTAACGATTCGCTTGTTTGATCGTGGCGATTCTGTCATGTCTCAATTTCCCAAGAAGCTTAGCTCCTATGTGCAAAACTGGTTTGTTGAACACGGAGTTGACGTGAGTAATAATTCAAACATTACTAAGGTCGAGCCAGGGGCCTTATACAATCATGACGAACGGATTGAAAGCGATGCTGTTATCTGGACAGCTGGTGTACAGCCAGTTGATGTCGTTCGCGAACTGGATGTCGAAAAAGACCGCTCTGGTAGAGTTGTCTTAACGCCACAGCACTTTATTCCAAATCAGCCGGACATCTTTGTTGTTGGTGATTGTGCGAGCTTACCACAAGCGCCTAGCGCCCAGCTTGCTGAAGGCCAAGCCGAGCAGATTGTGACGATCTTGAAATTACAATGGAAAGACGAAGCTTTACCCGAACAAATGCCTCGTATTAAATTAAAAGGCGTGCTTGGATCACTCGGCAAAAAGCATGGTTTTGGTATGATGGGTGAACGCCCTCTAACAGGTCGTGTAGCTCGCATGTTAAAAAGCGGTGTTCTCTGGATGTACAAATACCACTCAGGTTAATTCGATAATGAAAAGCGCTTTAGGTAATGGACCTAAAGCGCTTTTTTTAGTCAATTGGTAACTCTAGTAATACAGCTAAATGAATGCCTTCCACTGGATCCAAATAGCGACCAATAACCCCTCCAAAGCTTCTATCTTCTTCGTAATAGCCTAACTCTTGAATGACTTCATCGTTACTTAGAAAGGCAATCGAATAGTCAGGTGAGGGCAAGTCTAGATTCGATACACTTGCTGTGTCAGCTTGATTTAATTCATTTGCAAGATTTTTAATAAAATCAGCATCTTTAATGACAGCAATCTCCTCACCAGTTGATGCTTGCATTACTGAAATAGCCTCGCTAGGTTCGAGGAATAAATGATTATTTTGACAAGCTCCAAGCGTTAGAAGGATAAAACAACCAATGATTAATCTGCTAGAATGTTTTATTCAATCTCCACCTAACCTTTAACCAAAATGAATGAACTCGGAATAAATGTTTATCTACACAAAATCTCTTTCATCTGTAATTATCTATTGCTAGGAATTTTTTATACTTCTCGGTTCTTTTCTTCAACTTCTTTAAGAATTAGCAAACAGCTCATCGACTTTCTGGGAAACCATTTTTAAGTTTGGATTTCCTTCTGCAACAACGTCGCCATTTAGAATGACAAGCGGATAAAAATACTCGTCGTTTAAGATTGCCTCAGCGAACTTCTGCTCTTCTTCCGTAATCGGTTCCTCAATATCGACGTAGTGAAACGTCATTGGCTTTTCTGGATATTTTCTTACTAATGCAGCCTCTAGCCATTCCATTGTTTCCCGAGCACTTGGCAAATGGACACATGATGCGCACTTTTGCTCTGCACCATAAATTGTAAATTGGATTGTAGCCATAAAGACCCTCCTCTTCTTCTTTTTAGAGTACACGAACACTGTTTAACTAGGCAACGAAAAATTTAATACAGCAGATGCATGGATTTTTTTTAATTCGCCTATTATAATGGAGTATAAGAAAGAAAGGAGTGATTTCTAATGGAAACAAGCACGGATATGATTGAACAAGTTCAGGAAGTATTAGATAAACTTCGTCCGTTCCTACTACGTGATGGTGGAGACGTGGAGCTTGTTGATGTTGAGGATGGAATTGTTAAAGTACGCCTTTTAGGCGCTTGCGGTTCTTGCCCAAGTTCAACAATTACGCTAAAAGCCGGTATTGAGCGCGCACTTCTTGAAGAAGTTCCTGGCGTTTCGGAGATCGAGCAAGTTTTTTAAACACCATTTATTCAGCAACAAAGGCTTCTTCCTTTGTTGCTTTTTTATGATTAAAAAGACAGTCTCTTAAGCATGAGAGACTGTCTTTTTCTTTTTACATAATGTATTGATTGTACACATTCTCAGCTTCTTCGTAGGAAGCAAACACCGCATCATCATCTTCAAGCGTATGATAATAGTCATACACGACAACAGATGCTCCCAACGCATCAATTGAAATATACCCTTCCTGAATTGTAGAGACTGTTGGTGTATGGGGATTGCTATAAATAATAAACACTGTTTGACCATCTTTTAACTCACTAATTTGTAGCATCCATTCTTCCTCCCTTTTTGACGATTAGTATGCCATCAATAAGAAAGACTATGCTTGTGCGACTGAAATTGCTGAACCAAGTAATGCGGGTTTTATTTCTTCAGCAATATGAGTAGGAAATGCATCATTGACTTTGTAAGCGACGCTAGCTGTAGCTCCTGGTTCAACAAAACACAATAAAATTGGACCTGCTCCACTTAATGCAGCTCCGAAAATCTGACTATCTTCTTTAGCAAATTGAAATAGCTTATCCATCTCTGGAACAACGGTGTTTCTATAAGGTTGATGAAATTGATCCTCCATCATTAATTTACCTGCTAATTTCCAATTATTCATTACACAAGCAGCTGTCACGACATTTGCCAACGCGCTTGCTTCAACAGCTACACTAAAATCCAATTTCTTTGGTAACAACGCCCGTGCTTTTTTTGTTGCCAACGTCTCACTTGGGATGACTGCAACCATTTCAACCTCGGGATTTTCAATATGAATAATATCTGTATCATCCTGCCTGTGCGCACCAATGACAAGTCCTCCGTAAATGGATGCTGCCACATTATCTGGATGACCTTCCCACAATGAAGCAATCCGGGCTTTGTCCGCTTTTGACACAGCTGACCTACAAAAATAACTTGCTAATTCAATACCTGCAACAGTCGCCGCTGCACTAGAACCAAAGCCTTTTGCAAGAGGGATTTCATTTTCCATTTTTACATGACAAGGAGGAAGCGAACTCCCAAAATGCTTACTGGCAAATGAAGCAGCTTCTGTGATTAAATTTGTCGGCTTGAGGTTTGTTAACCCTGGCGAATCGCACTCAAACACCCATTGCTCCGCTTGAGATCCTTCTAAATACAGGTATTTGTTAAGCGCCAGTCCAATTGAATCGAAGCCTGGCCCTAAATTTGCCGTGCTAGCTGGAACCGTTATCGAAAACATCATTTACACCAGCGCTTCCTGTTGAACTAAGTATGTGTGCAAGGCTTCTTTTGATAGTTCAAATGCAAGCGGTTTAACATTTGATACATCCAAAGCGGTTGTTGGATCTTTTAGACCGTTTCCTGTTAAAATCGCTACAACTTGCGCTTTCTGTTTAATCTTCCCGGATTGTACTTGTTTTTTAACACCCGCGATTGCGGCACAAGATCCAGGTTCAGCAAACACGCCTTCTTTTGAAGCAAGTTCTTTGTATGCAGCTAGTATTTCTTCATCACTAACTTTATCAATGACCCCGTTGGATTCATTTAAAGCAACAACAGCCTTTTCCCAACTTGCAGGGTTACCAATTCGAATTGCACTAGCAATCGTTTCTGGGAAGTCAATTACTTTGTTGTGCACGATAGGTGCCGCACCAGCAGCTTGAAATCCATGTAATTGTGGCAGACCTGTTTGTGATGCATGATTAAATTCTTTAAATCCTTTCCAATAAGCGGAGATATTCCCTGCATTTCCGACTGGAATAGCTAGTATTTCTGGTGCTTTTCCAAGCTGTTGACAAATCTCAAAAGCTGCCGTTTTCTGACCTTCAAGACGATAAGGATTAACAGAATTAACAAGGGCAATTTCTTTTGACTCACTTAGTTCTCGAACAAGAGCGAGAGCATGATCAAAGTTGCCTTCAATCTCAATCATTTCAGCCCCATACATCGCTGCCTGAGCCAGTTTACCTTGAGCGATTTTTCCTTTAGGCATTACAACCACGACTCGAAGATTTGCTCGAGCACCATATGCCGCCGCTGACGCTGCCGTATTTCCCGTTGAGGCACAGATAATCGTTGTTGCACCTGCTTCTTTCGCTTTTGCAACAGCCATAACCATTCCGCGATCTTTAAAAGATCCTGTTGGGTTTGCACCTTCATATTTTATATGCAACTGAATTCCCCATTCGGCTGAAAGAGTATCCAGACGAATGAGTGGGGTATTTCCTTCTCCTAACGATAACGCAGGTGTTTGTTCTGTCATTGGCAAATACGAGCTGTATTGTTCAAGCAACCCTTTCCATTGATTCATCTACTCTCCTCCTTCAACGCGATAATAACTTGCAACTTTATCAACTGCACTAAGTTGATTTAAAGCGATCAATAATTTTTTTATAATGGCTACGCTTGAGCTGTGAGTAACGAGAACAATCTCTGCAAGTTCAGTCTGATTCTCTAGAGGCAGCTGTAGTAATTTTTCAAAACTAACGTCATGTTGTGCAAAAAGATTCGTTACCGCTGCAAATGTGCCTGCTCGATCGTAAACATGCAAACGAATAAAGTACTGAGATTGAATTTCATCTTCTGTTTTAAATGTTGATTGAAATAGCGGTGTTTGATAAGAATAACCATTCACTCGTCGCTGCATATTTTTCATTACAGCTACTAAATCACTTACAACGGCTGTAGCAGTAGGAAGTGAGCCTGCGCCTGGTCCATAAAACATCGTTTCGCCAACAGCCTCGCCGTGAACAAGAACGGCATTAAACTCGTTATGCACATTTGCTAATGGATGAGCGTTTGGCAACAAGGTAGGCTCAACCCGAACTTCAATCTGACCTTCATCTTTTTGCGCCACCCCAATTAGCTTCATAGTATAACCGAGCTGTTGACAGAAAGCTAAGTCAACATCGGATACTTGCCGAATACCTTTGACAGAAACATCTTCTATTTGTACGGGTGAGGAAAAAGCAAGCGAGGAAAGAATAGCCATTTTTCTTGCGGCATCAATTCCATCCACATCGGCAGTTGGATCTGCTTCTGCATACCCAAGTTCCTGCGCTTCCAGTAAAACATCATCAAAAGTTCGGTTATTTGCACTCATTTTTGTTAACATGTAGTTCGTTGTTCCATTCACAATCCCCATTATTTTCGTTAACTTATCTGCTGAAAGTCCTTCAGATATCGTTCGTATAATGGGTATGCCTCCAGCTACACTTGCCTCGTAAAAGAGATCGCACTTTTGCTCATTAGCCATTTGTAATAATGTTGATCCGTGTTCAGCCATTAAGTCCTTATTTGCAGTAATGACATGTTTTTTTTCTTTTAAAGCTCGCTCGACCAGCAAACGAGTTTCTTCTATTCCACCCATTACTTCAATTACAGCCTCAATCGAAGGATCTTCAATAATATCATTGGCATTTTCCGTTAATTCAAGATTAGACAACCAGCTTTCTCGCACTTTTTTTTTATCTTTTACAAGTGCTCGTTTGATAACAATTTTTCTGCCAATTTGATGAGATAAGGTTTCTTGGTGATGCTTGATAATAGATGCGACACCTGTTCCAACTGTTCCTAAACCTAATAAACCTACTTGAATTTCTCTCTCCTCCACTTTATCACCCCGTGTCCTCTTTAAAAAAACAACTGTATATATATAATGGACATTATAGAGTGTATTCTTTTTCATATCAAGACTTTTTTCAAAGCTTTTGACCAATTAACCAATCTAACTCTGGGAAAGACCGGTTTCTACTTAACTTTGCCTCTTCAGCAAATTCTCCTAGAAAAGTCGTATTTGTTTTTTCTACATCCAAAAATGCTTGAAACTGTTCAGTAAACAGAGTTTGTTCATGTGGCAATTGTGCACGATAATAATTTTCAAGAATTTCAAAGTAATGTAAGGGGAACAACAACCTAGAAAACATGAGTTGCCATGTATATGCTGATAATATTTGTGTTTGTTCATACCCTTCTAAAAACGTTGATAGTTCATTCCGTGAATTTTGTTCTAGCCGTTTACTCCGCATCCATTCTGCTAGGTCACGAGCGGGGTGGTCAAACAAGAATGAGGTAGGCGGTTTAATAATTTGACCATTTTCAGAAATGCGCATCCAGCTTTTTTCACTAAAACGACGATGGCAAATGGTGCCTACATCTCGAGGCTCCATTGGCACATCCAGTTGCGTATCAACAGCATACTGAATTGCATTTTCTGTTATGCCCATAAAATAAGGGTACGTATATAAAAAAGCTTCATCTGTTCCTGTTTTAGGCCCCTGTGAATTGACTTGTTGATACCATCCCTCTAGCTGTTCAAGCCTTGTTGACCACAATGTAGGCCATGGAGAAATAGTGGCTTTTCTCCATTGATCGAATCCTTGCTGTCCTTTTTGATGCCAAGTATGCAATTGATTACCGAGATCCCAAGATGATTGGATGCGAATTCCCCTATCTTCCCCCCAATTAGGTAAGCGAAAAAGATAGACCTCCTGTCCATCCACTAAAGTTGAATTCTGGTTCGTATTGTTTAAAATTAATTCCAAAACAGATTCGTCGCCAGTCTGACGCATAAAGGTGGCGAATGCGACCATCACGCTCTCTTCGGTTTGCATCTCATCCTTCGGTACAATTAAATAGGCTTGGTTATTCGCAATAAAACCTTCATAGTCACCAATAGAAAACCGCTCTTCACAGTAAAGTTTATATTGATCATACACATTTCGTTCGAGCACGTTTTCCCCTCCTCAGACGTCTATCCTTTTATCTAGTCTATGACCCAACCGCATAAAATGTGTGCACACACGTAGACTAGAAATAAGAATGCTCTGAAGTTGTTTTTTATGAGGGGGAATTACACTTGGATGAAGTTGAACAGACAGCCCGTGCTTTATTAACGGACCGAGGCGTGTTGCTTTCTGACATCGCAGCGCTCGTATACGAATTGCAAGCACACTATCACCCAGGCTTAACGTTAGAAACCTGTCTAGCAAATGTAGATCGTGTTTTATCAAAACGCGAAGTACAAAACGCCGTGATTACTGGCATTCAATTAGATATATTGACGGAAAAAAAAGCACTGGATGAACCGTTGCAAAGCATTTTAGAACGAGATGAAGGACTTTACGGAGTAGATGAAATTATTGCTTTATCGATTGTCAATGTTTACGGATCAATCGGATTTACTAATTATGGCTATATCGATAAACTAAAACCCGGAATCCTTCAGCGACTAAATGATAAATCAAGTGGCATTTGCAATACGTTCTTAGATGATATTGTAGGCGCGATTGCGGCAGCTGCATCAAGTAGACTTGCACATAGAAAAGCACACGTCGAATAATAATCGACGTGTGCTTCTTTACAACAAGCTCCAATTAATTAGCGAAGGAATACTATATGTAGGCTGTTCATCAAATGATTGACAAGATACGGTAACACCTGTCTGAACATGAATCGTGTCCATCTTAGCGCGAATACCAGCTAAAATATCCGTTTCGTAATTATCCCCAACAAAAACGGTCTCTAGCGCATTAAAACCCAACTGATTAACAGCCGTATGAAGAATTTCTGCACTTGGTTTTCCAATAACAACAGGTTCTGTATTTGCAGCGTATGCAATGGCTTGTGCAATTGCCCCGTTGCCGCAAACGAGTCCATTTTCCTGTGTAATCATTCGATCAGGGTTCGTTGCAATAAAAGTAGCACCATTCACGATACATCTCGCTGCTACGCTCATCTTATCGTGGGTTATTTTTCGGTCTAATCCTACCACAACAAGGTTCGGGCGAATTGAATCTTGCCTATACTGTGAGAACGCTTCCTGAAGACCGACCTCGCCAATAACAAAAACAGAGACATCTCTATAATGCTTGCGTACATACGCTGCCGTAGCAATACTGGACGTTACAACTTGCCGCGCTTCCACTTTTACTCCTAAGTTAGTTAATTTCTTCGCAACCTGATCTGGGGTTTGCGTGGAGTTGTTCGTCACAAAGCCATAGGGAATGTTTTTTAACTCCAATTGATTTAAAAACTGGATTGCACTGGAAATCGCTTTATTTCCGTGGTAAATCGTACCATCTAAGTCAAATAAGTAACTTTTGTATGCCTTCATTGTTTTTTCTACTTTCTTTCAGTCTCAGAATCGGGAATAAACGCAGTAATTACCCCTAACTCATTTTGCAAATAAGCTCTAATTTGTATTGGAAAGGCCTTTACACTGTTATGACTCGCTCGTAATTGTTTCGCTAATCGTTCGTAGTCTAGCTCTCTGTAATTGTAAGAAAGTTCTTTTCGAACCCGAATTAACGCTTTTAGATGAATAGCATCCTCTGAAGAAATAACTCTCTCATCAAGCATGATGTCAATTATATCCTCATATCCACCTGGATCTCGCATAATAAATCCGTCAATCATTTGGTTTCCCACATCAATAATTGATTCAATTAAGACCGACGCTATTCTTTCTAAAGCTAACTGATCAATCGGAGCAGTTGAAAACGTATGTGTTTCTTGTAAATCAACGAGTTTCTCTATATATAGCAGCTCTTGTTCAATACGGTTTTGATCAATAAAATACAACTGACTCACTCCTTCGTCTTCCTCATTATATCTTCTGTTTTGGACAAGCTAGTAGCGGGGGTGACGAAATGACTAAGAAACGCTATACAGACTTTGAGAATGTCGAGGCAGGCCATAACTATATTGTTCCTGAAGCAACTCCTGAAGGTCCTTATGGCTCACCATTCAATAAGGATACTCCTGTTGTAAATAAACAAACGGAATGGGAAGAGGGTCAGCGAGAATATAGCGCGTTTAATTATCTCGATAAGAAACAACACGCTGGCCTGCCAAGAAAATACCCAAATCATCACCCTACACATGATGAGTAAAAGCGAAATCCCGCTTTTACTCTTCTTTTGCTTGTTTTTTTATGCGACCTAAAACAAAATACGCACAGCCAAAATTACAATACTCATATAAATAATCTGGCAACGTACTGATCTTCTTATCAAATGTTGATTTTTTATTTTTATCATCAAAGAAACCACGGAGACGCAATTGATTGTAGCCCCAATCGCCAACGACATAATCATATTTATTTAGTACATCACTATAACGAGCTTTGAACGCTTCTTCGTCCCAACCCTCTTTTTCATTTTGTAAAATTTCATAATCGACACCGCAAATGCTAATCATGTATCCACCTCTAATTAACTCATTATCCATTTATTTTAACATATTTCTTCCCACATTTTCTCATCTTCATTATAAAGCAACTAACCATAATTTGTTACCTCTAAGCCAACTAAATCGTGGCATGCTACTAAAAAGCTTTTACAAGAGAATGGAGGATTATTACATGAAAAAAAGGTTAAGCTTATTGCTATTTTTACTGTTAGTAACGGCATGTAACCAGCAAAGCAATGATGGCATGTATCAAACAAATGAAGCTCGTCAAACACCTCGCGGCACAGAGTATGATTCCAATCAAATGGCTCGTGGCTATGGTTATTCACGTCATACTTACGAAGAAATGCAACAAAATAACGATCATGCCGGTGCTCTTGTTGTTAACCGCGATATGCTTGCAGAGGGTATCTCTCGCATGCTTGTCGACAATCGCTCCATTAATGAAGCCGCCGTTTTGATTACTGATAAATATGCGCTTGCTGTATATGAACAACAAGATGATGGTCAACCCGAAAACTTAGTTGCCGATCAGGTAAAACGGTCTGTTATGGCGTCGATTCCTAGCTTTTACGAAGTCTACGTCTCAAATGATCCATCTCATATTAAAGAAATTGCACGTTATGAAAACGTAACTGCTGGTAGCAAAGAGTACGCTTGGATGATTAAGGAAACAATTGAAGAGATGAAAACACGACCTCAAGGAAATGTCGATATTGAAATGGATAAAGATATGGATATTATGCGGAAAAAACAAGAGGAGTTACGACAAGGAAATTAACGGACATGCTCTGCATGTCCGTTCGTTTTATACCTCTTGATTTTGCACTTTTTTTGCTTCTAAATTTACTTGAGCTTGGTTTACTTGTTCATCTGCATGATAAGAAGAGCGAACAAGTGGACCTGCTTCACAATGACTAAATCCTTTTTTTAACGCAATTTCCTTTAATTCAGCAAATTCATCAGGGTGATAGTATTTAATTACGTTTAAATGTTTTTTTGTCGGTTGCAAATATTGTCCAATCGTTAAAATATCCACATCATGAGCCCGCAAATCATCCATCGTTTCAATAATTTCTTCTTTCGTTTCACCAAGTCCAATCATGATACTTGATTTGGTTGGTATGTCTGCATGCATCTCTTTTGCTCGTCGCAAGAATTCAAGCGTGCGATCGTACTTTGCTCTGGCTCGTACTTTTGGCGTTAATCGACGGACTGTTTCAATATTATGATTCATAATATTAGGACGAGCATCCATCAAAGTTTGTAAGCTTGCTTCATTCCCTAACATATCTGAGGGAAGGACTTCAATCGTACAGAAGGGGTTTTTTCGTCTAATCGCTCGGACTGTTTCAGCAAATACAAACGAGCCCCCATCTTTTAAATCATCCCTAGCGACTGCCGTTATAACCACATGTTTTAAGCCCATCATTTCAACAGAATCCGCAACACGTTCCGGCTCCTCTAAATCCAATTCTGTTGGCAAACCGGTCTTTACCGCACAAAAACGGCAGCCTCGTGTACAAATATCTCCTAAAATCATAAACGTAGCTGTTTTTCTAACAGCCCAGCATTCATGAATATTCGGACACCTAGCTTCTTCACAAACCGTATGTAATTTTTTTTCGCGCATCATTTTCTTTAAACCCGTGTAGGATTCATTTGTATTTAATTTAATTTTTAACCATTCAGGCTTTCGTTGATACTCATCTTTTTTTGTCATAACCAGCATCCCTTCTTTGGGAATTTTCATAATTAATGATGTCTGTCTAATCGTACCATGTTTTAAAGTGTTGACCAACCTTCTTTTTAGACAAATTTGGTAAGCATTTTTAGACATGATTTTTATTGTTTTTACGAAACCTAACAAAAAGCTTTAGAAAGGAGTCTGTATGATATGTTCACTTTACGACGAATAATCTGCTTGTTATTAGCCCTATTCCTTTACTTATCGTCGTTACCTCCTCTTACAGCTGAAGCAGCTGACGTCAATCCTTATCAGGAACGACTAGCATTATACAAAAAGATGGAAACAGTCACGAATGTTCCTTGGTATTATTTAGCAGCGGTAGATTCTTATGAACGTGGATTACGGAAAGCACGGCGTGATCGACCAGATGCAGAAGGTTTTATTTCCATTTATTATGCACAGGAAGAGTGGGTTGGTCCGTTAAATCCGAATAAAGATGATGTCGATCCTACTACAATTAGCTTGTTTGAAGGAATTGGATTAGATGGGAATGGCGATGGCAAAGCGCTTTTATCGGACGATGAAGACGTGCTCTATACTTTAGCTCGCTATCTTGAGTCATATGGATTTACAGAGGAAGATTTCCGCATAGCACTTTGGCATTTTTATCAACGTGAGCAAAGCGTTACAATCGTGTCTGGTCATGCATTAATTTATAAACAACACCAACGATTAGATTTACACAACCACGCTTTTGTGATGCCTCTTAACCATAACTACAGCTACAAAAGTACATGGGGTGATCGCCGCGGCTGGGGCGGCAGACGGATTCATGAAGGTACTGACCTCTTCGCTAATTACAACGTACCGATCCAGTCAAGCTCTCACGGTATAGTAGAAACAATTGGCTGGAATCCATATGGAGGTTGGCGTGTAGGAATACGTGATTTAGATAATATTTATCATTACTATGCTCATCTAAATGGGTTTGAAAAGGGAATTGAGAAAGGTACGATCGTGGAGGCTGGTCAAATTATAGGCTACTGCGGATCATCTGGATACGGAAAGCCCGGAACACAAGGAAAGTTCCCACCTCACTTACATTACGGAATGTATCGTGACAATGGCATAACAGAGTGGTCTTTTGATCCGTTTCCATCCCTCAAACAATGGGAACGAACGGCCAAGCAAGCAAAAAAGAGCAAAGCATAATGAATGCTTTGCT
>NZ_JAFBCV010000003.1 GCF_016907895.1 Shouchella xiaoxiensis | reverse complement strand
CATCTTATCACGTCGTGAGGCTTTTTTTATGACCACGCTAGAAGCTCTCTGGAACCCCCGGCAGAGCCAGGGGTTTTTAAAACCATTAAAAAAAGTAGCTTGTATAATACAAGCTACTAGTCCTTATAGAATGTTTTGTACAGAGTTTGAACGGCTTTTTTCTGAATAAGAACTTTTCCATACTCATAGAGGCGATAAAATGAAGTAGTTGAGGGATTGCCAAACTCTGATAAGATTGCAATCAAAGCCTCTTCATTTGTATCTTCTAATTCTTCTTCAGAGAATTTAATAAAGAAACGACCTTGATAGGAGTACAGCTCTCCACCGCTAATATCAATTGTATATAAACGAGATACTAACCCAATGACATCTTCAAACGATGCAAACTCATAAAAAACCTCATCAATTTCATCCAGGGTTAGCTGCATTTCAATAAACCCATCTTCGTAGTCATCTGTATCAAAATCATCTGAATGGGTCCCTTTTGTGACGATAAAAACCATGCCTTGTGCAGGCATCGCAAAGACTTCAACAGCAATCGGTCCATCCACTTTAAAACCTAACTCGTCGTCTGCTTCAAGCATCATATCTCTAAACAAATCATGGACCTTCGGGACATCCTGCCAAAGATCTTCTTTTGTAATGCCTCTCTCGTCCATATCGTCAAAGGTTAAAAAAACCTTGAACTTATCAATCGCTAAACGCTCTAAGCGCATACCAACCCCTCCTTTATGCCCCACTGGTTCTCTCACGTCACTTGTATCTATACGATACGTTATGTGCTTACGTCAAAGATGGTTCATACGAAAAGCGATTTCCTTTTTGAAAAAAGGCTTGTCTCTTATTCACCATGCAATCTTTCTAGCCACTGTTCCCAATCAGCTCTAGATTTCCCGATATAATACGGTGCTAAACGTTTCTTTTCTTCTTCTGAGAGAGTTAAAAAACTGTCTCCTAAAAAACCAGTCGTAATCGTTAAATGCTCCCTACGGTAATATTCCATACGGTTTAATGTCTTATCTATATGTTTCTGATCCATACAAGACAGAACAATAAAGGTAGGTTTCCATTGCTCTACCAATAATTCAACATTCTCCTCAGAAATACCTGCCCCAAAACAGAGAACATTCATTCCTTTTCGCTTTAAATAATAGGAAAAAATACGTAAGGTCAATGAATCATCTTCCGTTTCTGAACAAAATAGCAATGCTTTAGACTTTGCTGAGTCAATCGGTAGCGTCTGCATAATTGCCGATATCTTTGTTTCTACAAAATGCGTAAAAAAAGAGTGGTTAACACTCGTGAAACAATCCTCACGCGTTTTCTCAGTAGCATACGTTTGCGCAAGCAACATCATTTCAATGGTTACTCGGTCGATCGAATACAAACTATATGCTTGATTCAGAAGCATTTGTGCCCTCACTTCATCAAATTCAAATAAGGCTGTAACCAGATCTTCTACGAACTGCTTACAATAATAATAATGGGATTCTGTGGTAATAGATTGTTGCACATGATTTTCTGTCTCCATTAAATCAACGGCTTGTTTTATGGTAAAGCCTTCATTTACTTTTGCTAGCAACCCTTGCAAAATAGCTACATGGTGCTCAGTGTATAACCGATGACCACTCTCATTGCGAACAGGCTCAACAACTTGATATCGCCTCTCCCATGCGCGTAATGTTCCCGGCCTTATACCAAGCTTTTTCGAAACTGCCTTTATCGTATATTTCCCTTCTTTAATGCTCATATCCCCATGACTCCCAACCGAACTTGACTTACTCAGAAGATAGTGTAATCCAGTGCGTTTCTGGCTTTGCGCCTAAACGTAACGAAACTCGCGTCGTCCCGTAACCATTGCTCACAAGTTTGTCATAACCTTCCTCTTTAGTCACTCCGCCGTGAGAACGTAAACCAAACCGACCAAGGCGTATTTGGCCACCATGTGTGTGACCAGAGAGCATCATATTGATTTCTTTCCCGTTTAGAAAGCGACTTACATCTGGGTAATGGCATATAACAACTGTAAAGTCAGCACAATCTTCGGCAAACAGCCTATCTATTTGCTCTTGTGAATAATAGCGCTGTGCTAGCCCTAAAAAGCGTATTGTTTTGTTACCTTGTTTTAAAGTAAATGCTCGATCATTTAAGTTGTAGACTTGAGGACTGTCCAGTAACTGATGTAGCCAATCTTGGTCAACTTCATCATCATTGTTTCCATTCACGAATAAAACAGGGCCAAGCTGAATCAATTTAGCAAGGTTTTCTTCTGTTCTTAGCTTAGGCACACCTGGTTCAGTAAAATCTCCGCCAATAATAACTAAATCACATTTATCGTTTATTGAACTTAATAAGTCATTAGAAATTTTCCTTTTATGTACATCCGAGATAAAGAAAAGGGAGAGCGGCGGTACATGTGGTGGGTACCCCGATCTAGTCCACTTATGAATCTTAACGTTATTCTCTCGTGCTTGTCGAATCATATGAATAATCAGCGTACTTGCAACTAAAAAAGCTCCAATTACTCCAAAACGTTTTTTCATTGCTTGCTCCTTTAAACCCTCAAGATATAGACGTATCATATCATACCCACTACATATTTGTGTTTAAACAATAGAGAATAAAAAAAACAGTCAAATGACTGTTTTTCAGTATAAGCGATTAAACGACCTCTGATTCTTTTTTTGACACTAAGTAAGAAAGACATGCTGCCCCAAGTTGCTTTGCTGCAAGAAGCATCGATCTTTCATCAATATCAAATTTGGGATGATGATGTGGATAAATAATCCCCTGTTCTTTATTACCTGCCCCCGTAAAGAAAAACACCCCCGGTATTTTTTGTAAATAATATGAAAAATCTTCTCCACCCATTACAGGCTCTATTTCTAAAACACGTTCTGGCGGATGAATTGCTTTAGCTGATTGAACAAATTGATGCACAGCCTCTTCATTATTAATGACGGCTGGATACCCTTTTATATAGTTAAATTCATAATCAGCGCCGTGCGCAGCACATACACCTTTAATTGTTTCTTCCATACGTAAAATCAATTGATTCTGAACAGATTCACTAAAAGTTCGAACCGTTCCTTCTAGTTTCGCCGTGTCGCTAATCACATTAAACGCTCCACCAGCATGAAAAGAAGCAATTGTTAAAACAGCCGGTTCCATTGGATTGGTGTTTCGACTTACAAGTTGTTGTAACATCAAGGCGATAGAAGAACCGACCATGACCGCGTCAACCGTTTCATGTGGCATTGCCCCATGTCCTCCGCGTCCTTGAACCTGAATAACAAACCGATCAGCAGCGGCCATCATACGACCATAACTATATCCAATGTCTCCATACTGCAATGGGCTCCATAAATGAGTACCGTAAATCATATCCACTCCATCTAAACACCCATCTTCAATCATTGCAATGGCGCCACCTGGAGCTTGCTCTTCTGCAAACTGATGAATAAAAACGATCGTGCCTTCAATTTCTTGTTTAAGCTTTGTTAAGACTTTTGCTAAAACGAGTAAAGTTGCCGTATGACCATCGTGTCCACATGCGTGCATTTTTCCAGCCACTTTAGAGGAAAAAGATAACCCTGTTTCTTCTTGAATTGGGAGTGCATCAAAATCAGCACGGAGAGCAACGGTCTTCCCTGGTTTTTCTCCTCTTAACGTACCAACAACTCCTCTTCCCCCAACACCCTCTCTTACTTCAATCCCCAAATTAGAAAGGTATGTAGCTACCTTCTTAGGTGTAATGACTTCTTCAAATGCAAGTTCAGGCTCTGAATGAAAATCTCTTCGCAATTCAATCATTTCAGGATAATGAGAATCTAACTTTTCGAACAATTTATCAAACATATAGTCCTCCTCTTGGATGAAGTAAAAAAGGTATCCCATGTGGAATACCGCTCGTCATATTGTCTCAATCAGAATTCTGGGACATTTTTAGTAGTAAAAGAGCCATGACAACAGCAAGTACAACAGCTGTAATTCCAATACCTAAAATCGCAATTAATTGAGAAATGCTCATATCCATATAGGTTCACTCCTAGTACACAACAGTTTTATAATGATTACTTGTTAAGTATAGCATATAGGGTATCAGTTTCAAAGACTAGCTATTCGCATGCCGCTCAATTTTGTCTAATATCTTTTTTACTACTTTCAACTTCTTTTGTTTATTTTCTAACTCAAATAAAACCTTTGCCTTATTTAATTTGTTAACCCCTTCATCCGTTTTTTTTAGCTGAATTAAGCTATTTCCATGTGTCTCGAGCAGATCCCCTAAATGAGCAATCAATTGATTTCCCACACTTACTGCCACACCACGCTCGCTAAAAATGATTGCATCGTGAAAATGAGCCATTTTATACGTGCAACGTGCTAAGCCTAAATAGGTTCGTATTCTCATCCGTTCGTTTGTTTGATGATTTGATCTACTATCAATTAAATGATTCAAATGTAAATAGCTTGAATATGCTTCTTCTACTTTACTTACCTCAAGTAGAAGTGCAGAAATATCTTCTCTAATCTTCAATTCAATTTCTTTAGCAATTTTTTCTTCATCTTTACTTCGTTCTAGCGCTTCCTCGAGCTTATTTAAAGCTTGGTCTATATTTTTATCTAAATGAAAAAGACTTAACCCTTCATGCCATAATACAAACGGTTTACTTTGGTCTAGAGCATCCTTGTCTAAATTGAATTCTTGACGTAACCTCAACCGAACTTCAGGATAATCTCCAGCATGAACACAAGCGCGTATTGCATTCATCCTATTTTCTAGTTGAGTAAATTGATTCGCATCTGAGTGAACAAAAAAATAATTCATATCAACATTAAGCTTCTGGGAAATCTGAAATAAGGTCAAACTTGATGGATTTAAATGCCCTTTTTCAATGTTACTAATTTGTGCTTGTGTACAAATTCCTCTCGATAATTCCATTTGAGTCATTGCCGCATCTTTTCTTAAGCGTTGAACTCTTTTTGCAATCTCATCTTTCATTACTTGACCCCCAAATAACAAAGAAAATAAAGCGATTCATTTGTTTAATAATGGAAAATGCATTTCTTTGATTATAAAACGTTTAGATTGGAATTCATATCCTTTTTTCTTATTTTATAAAAATTTTATACATTTTTGTTATTCGCTCACACTAAAAAACCATAATCAACCGATTATGGTACAAACTGATCTTTATTGAGATAAATTCGATGCGTATTCATCTAGAAACAATTCATCAGGTTTCATTGAAAACACATGAGCAATTTTAACGGCTAATTCATAAGAGAGTCCTCTTTTGCCGTTCTCTATTTGCCAATAAAACGGTGTACTTACATGTATTTCTTTCGCTACTTGTTCAAGAGTCATATGGTTTTCCAAACGGACTTTTTTTAATTTGGCTCGTAACATATGTTCACCTCTTCTTTTCATTAACTAGCGGTTAACATTATTATACATTTAGCAAATTAATCTGTAAATCCTTTGTTTCTATTTAGTTAACAGAATTTACGTTAGCGATTTGTTAACCTATAATAGATTTTAGACTATATGAAAGGATTGTCGATATGGCGATAGTTCCGGAACGATTAAAAGCGCTTCGACTAGAACATAAGCTTACACAAGAACAGCTTGGTCAAATGATAAGCGTAACGAAAGTATCCATTTCTGGTTATGAAAATGGAAATCGCACTCCTGATACAGATACATTAAACCGGATAGCTGATGTCTTTCACGTTTCTACAGATTACCTGTTTGGACGAACAAGTCGTAAAAATCCTCTCCTTCTGTATGAAACAGACCTTACTGAAAAAGAAGAACAGCTTTTACGCGAGCATTTAGAACAACTAAGAATTAAAGCAAACCGATTATAGATTAAAAGAGACGACGAAAAGGAGTACTTTTCGTCGTCTCTTTTAATTAGTGATAATACGATAAATTGATGTTATGTTGATCATTCATTTCTTTCAAATAAGCTTCTTTTTCATTCTGGGAAAGCACATTAGAAAAAAATTCGTCACTTCTATCTATAAATTCTAATCTTAATTCCTCAAATTCTTTTTCTTTCTTCTCTGCTTTTTTGGTTAAATGGATCATTCGTGTAATAGCTGCAGTTAAAACAAGAATGCACCCAACTCGTATAGGAGAGGCGAATAGTTCTTCGTGAGGTAGCGAGCGCACGGTAGCACCAATGCTGATAAGACCTATTAATAGAAAGCTTACAGTGAGAGAGACCCACAGGTAAAATGCTTTTTCTTTTTCAAGTTTGTCCCAGGTTTCTTTTCGTTTGACTAATTCTATCGATATGGCCTTCATTGAATAAATTCCATTCATGGCTTGGCATACCTCCTCCACTAGAAGGATATACAACTGCTTATATAATTAGAACAGAATTACTCCAGCCATAACTAAAGCCGTCCCCACTAATAAGAAAAAAAGTCCAAACAAAAATTGAGGCAGCGATAGCAGTCGACGATTTTTGTTTCGTGTTCGCTTGTTTTTATGATAGTTGGCACGTGCTGGAAGTTCCTTTTTATTTGAATGTGTCTCTTTTCTACTTCCTAATGGTTCGTTCACTTCATACGCCTCCTTCTTATGGCTTGGTCTTTGCCGTCTTATACCTCATAATAAGCGCAAGTACGGTATTACTCAAAAAATGGGCAATTATTACTGCAGCTAAATTATTCGTTCGTTCGTACAAAAGCCCAAGCGCCACACTAATGAAAAGAACGTAACTAAATAAAACCGGCTTTCTCAAATAACGAAAATGAACAAGAGCAAATAATAAACTGGCTATAGGAAGACCAAATAGTTGCTGTAAGACTGCCCGAAACAACCACTCTTCTACAACAGCGACAACGAGACAAAAAAGAACAATATGTACAAATCCCATATGCTTAAATACACGTTCATTTAGTCCGCCATCATCTAAAAATGTTCTAGGAAGCAACTGATAAAGGGCTGCATTGATGAGCAATGCGCTCAAGGCAAATAACAACCCTTGCCAAAGTCCGGAAAGCCAATGGAGTTCAATGCTTAATAAAAAACGTATTGGCGATGAGCTGAACGTTACCAGAATAACGACACTTGCGATTAAGAGGATAAATTGTGATGAGTACATACTTAAATATAAATCACGGTCAGAAATGTCGTTAAATTCATTCCTCTTCTCACTCATTAGGTAGCTCATTTTTCTGTGAGACCGAATAAGATGTTCAGCTCTTCTTGCCATTCAAATCGCTTATCGTGTTTCGCATCTTCGTCTCTTTGAAATGCATTAAGCGTCAACCCGCATCGATCACAGCATTGACCTTGTAAAACAGGTTCTTCATCAAAAAAACGAAGCATGGTCGCTCTTCTACAGCTTTCAGCTTGATTAATGTAAGTGACAACGGGCTTTAAGCGCTCTAATCTTTCCTCTTGTCTGTCTTTAAAATAACGGTAAAGTTTAGTTGCTAAATTCTTGATCTTCGCTTCTTCTCGTAAAGTGTTCCACTTAATCCCCCACAGTTCCATCAAGTATAAGAACGTGCGCCCCTGTTCGATCTGTAGCTCTTCTAATCGCTTTACAATGGTTTGCTCATCAACAGCTTGTTTACTTAACTCGTTCATTACAGCAATCCACTCTTCTTCCGAACGTTCATTTCGTTGAACAAAGAACTGTGCATAGGCGTAATCCTCCGGTGAAATAAGAACTAAAGCTATACTTTGCTCATTATCTCTCCCTGCCCGCCCAATCTCTTGAACATATGATGCCATATCAAGTGGATAATGTAAGTGAACAACAAAACGGATATCGCTTTTATTTAACCCCATTCCAAATGCGCTAGTTGCTATAACAACATCTAGTTGCCCTTCAATGAATTGCTGCTGAATGAGCATTCGCTCCTCAGATGGCATTCCTCCGTGATAGTAACTGCTTTTCAACATCGGTATACGCTCTCGTAATTGCAGAAATAACGACTCTGCATGCGCTCTAGTTTGTACATAAATTAAGCCCGGCACTTTTGCTTTTTCCAACACTTCACAAAGTCTTTCTACTTTTTGCTTTGCGATTGAAACCTCTTCAACAAATAATGAAATATTTGAGCGATTCACGCTTTCTATAAAGCTTACAGGCTTGGTTAATGCTAATTGAGTCATGACATCTTCCCGGACAAAGGCTGAAGCCGTAGCTGTTATAGCAAGGCAGGGAGGATTTGAAAGCAACTCTTTAACATTTTTAATTCGTAAATAATCCGCTCGAAAATCATGTCCCCAGTATGAAACACAATGAGCTTCGTCAACAACTAAGTAAGCAATTCTTATTGGTATAAGCCTATTAAGTAATTCTTTAGATTGGAGCATTTCTGGTGAGGTGTAGAGGATTTTATACATGTGTAATTGATCCAAAAGTTCTCGTCTTTCATCCCAAGTAGAAAAACTATTCAGAGAAGCAACTTGCTTAATTCCTTGACGCTTCAATTGTTGAACTTGGTCTTCCATAAGTGATAATAGTGGGGAAATCACGATGGTTAAACCCTCGGTCAGTAGAGCCGGTAATTGATAACAGAGTGACTTGCCTCTTCCTGTTGGAAGCATCGCAAACACATCATTTTGATCGAGTAAGGTTTGAATAATTTCTTTTTGTCCCGCTTTAAATGATCGAAAACCAAACAGCCGATACAGATCATGTTCTAACATTTGATTGAAGTCCCTTTCTTGCTAATACAAGTCGAATTTCAAAATAACTAGCTTTTCCTACTAATTTATCGTGAATAACTTTTAGTTTCAATGTTTTTTCCTGTTCATGTATCGTTTCAATTGCAACCCTCACTTCATCTGATACATACGGTTCAATTCGAAACATAGAATTAAGTAAGGCCAGCTCAACAAGATGATCTTCAATGGTTGATTGCTTTAAAGATCTTTTTTGAGCTAACTGTTCAACAGTTTGAAAATGTGGCAACAGCGCAGCTGTTTTTTGGGCAGAAACCGTTCCTTCAACATGTTGTTCTTGTTTTGCTAACTGTTTAATGAGTGGATATCCCTCGCTTAATGAAGCAATTGTCAGCATGTGATGCAATGTACTCGTATGTCGTAGTTGCACTTGTTCAAGCGACATGTCGTATTCATACGCTAGCTGTGGTTTTGACAAGCCGAATCGCTGCGGTCGTGATAATTGCCTGACGAACATTGATGCATGCAGAGGATCTTGTTGACCTAGCAAATCTTTTACTTCCTTATATAACTGTATTTGCAATGCTCTTCGCTCATTTCTGTGATGAGGCAGCATTTGTTTGATAGATTGTTGTATATGTGAATCATTTATGACAGGAATAAATCGTTCATTTGCATGTAAATTAGCAAGGGTTTGAACAAGTAATGCGATACGCTGCCAAAATAAAGGGGCAACTAATGCATATTTCCATCCATTAATTTTTTTGATGTAGTCATGTGTATGAAGCCATTGCTTGAGATAAGCAAGACCCGATTCAGTAAATTGAAAAGTGCCCTCATCTTCTTTCACATAAGCACTTGCCTGTATGGTTTGCGTCAGTTGATTTAATGTTGGCCCTGTCATTTCTTTACATATGCCAAATAAAGGCTGTACTTGAAAAAGAGCAGCATCCTGTACTGTTTGTGCCGATCGTTTTCCATGTAAGAGATGGTAGGCACCAGAAATTGATCGTTCCCCTTTTAGACGATACATCGTAAGCAAGAGTAATTCTAAATGCAGAACACGTCACTCCTTTCATTAAAAATATTGTATCAAACATCTTTTTTTTTGTCCCTTTCCATTGCTATATTTAATTGCAAGGTCTACAATTATCCCATTGATATAGGTCGGACTAATTAATAGGAGCAAATGATGAAACGATGTTACACCATAGTTGATATAGATACTTGCATAGCTTGTGGTGCCTGCGGTGCCGTTGCACCAGATGTGTATGATTACAATGATGAAGGCCTTGCTTTTGTCTATCTCGATAACAATCAAGGAGTCATCGAAATTCCACAACTGTTTATTGATGATGTGATTGATGCAAAAAACGGATGTCCAACTGATTCAATTAAATATGCAGATGAGCCTTTTAATGGCGATCCATTAAAATACGAATAAATGTATATATAAAAGCATAAATAGGCTGGATCTCAATATTTTTTTATTGATTTCATTAATAAGATGTTCTATTTTTTTCTTTAAATACGAACTTTAGCTATTGACTTCCATCCTTACCTTATGATAAATTATCTAACAAATCAATGAATAGAGATGCGTTGAGGAAGACATGAAAAGAGCGTGGCTGATACAGAGAGCTGATGGTTGGTGCAAATCAGTGAGGCCTTCTTTGATAGCCCTTCTAAGCAGACACATTGAAACGAGTAGATGTGATCCGGTTTATTTCCGTTATAAATACAAGTGATTTGCATAACATGCATTTAAACGAGGGTGGTACCGCGAGTAACTCGCCCCTCACGGCTATTTAGCTGTGAGGGGCTTTTTTTTATAAATAGATTAAATAATGGAGTGGTGATGAAATTGACAAGAGAACGATTTAATGTGTTGGTCGCTGATCAAATGAGCGAAGAAGGACTTCGACCGTTACTCAATTCTGAAACCGTACATGTAACAAAGGCAACTCTTGAAAATGCGGGTGATTTATCGATTTATGACGCCTTAATTATCCGTAGTGCCACGACCGTAACAAAAAAGGTGCTTGAGCAGATGACTCGATTAAAAATCGTTGCCCGAGCAGGTGTTGGTATTGATAATGTTGATCTAAATGCCGCTACCAAACACGGTGTGGTTGTGATCAATGCGCCAGACGGTAATACGATTTCAACAGCTGAACATACCTTCGCAATGATTAGTTCGTTGGTCCGTAAGATTCCCCAAGCGAATGCTTCAGTAAAATTAGGTGAATGGGATCGCAAAGCTTATCAAGGTGTAGAATTATTTGGGAAAACATTAGGGATCGTTGGGTTTGGGCGAATTGGAACTCAATTAGCACAACGAGCAAAAGCCTTTGAAATGAATGTACTTGTCTATGATCCTTTTTTAACGACTACCCGTGCTGAAAAATTAGGAATTGATCAAGGAGACTTAGAAGAAGTTCTCCAACAATCAGATATTATAACGGTTCATACCCCTTTAACGAAAGAAACAAAAGGTTTACTAAATATCGATTCCATCCCATTAACAAAGCCAGGTGTTTACCTTATCAATTGTGCACGTGGGGGAATTATTGATGAAGATGCATTAAAGCATTTTCTTAACAATGGTCATGTTGCCGGAGCTGCACTGGATGTATTCAGCGAAGAACCTGCTACGGATCGCGCGCTAGTTGATCACCCTCATGTGATTGCTACTCCACATATCGCAGCATCTACGAAAGAAGCACAATTAAACGTAGCTGCGCAAGTTTCTGAAGAAGTGTTGCAGTTTTTAAATGGTGAGCCTGCCAGAAATTCAATTAATCTTCCTTCACTCTCGAAAGAAGTATACGAAAAAATCAAACCTCATTATGACTTAGCAAAAACAATGGGTTCATTGCTGTCACAATTAATGAGACTCCCAGTACAAGAAATTGATGTATACTACAGTGGAACGGTTACAAAAAATGACACTAGTGTACTGACGAGAAGTTTAATATCAGGTTTCTTACACCCAAGAGTTGACGCCCCCGTCAATGATGTAAACGCATCGTTAATTGCTAAAGAACGTGGAATAACGTTTGGAGAAAAGCAGTTGACGCAAAATTTCGGTTACTCTAATTTAATTCAAGCGATTGTTCATGGCGAGGGACGCAAACTTGAAATGAAAGCAACTTTTATTAAAGAGTATGGTCCTCGAATCGTTTCTATCAATGATTTTCCAATTGACATTGTGGCAGAAGGACATATCCTTTACATTCAGCACTATGATCGTCCTGGAGTCATTGGAAAAATGGGCCAACTATTAGCAAAGCACGATGTCAATATTGCAACGATGCAGGTCGGTCGTAAATCTATTGGTGGAGAAGCCATCATGATGGTCAAGGTCGATAAGCATGTAGAGCAAGCTGTTGTAGATGAACTTCTTACCTTTGACGAAATTGCCCTAGCCAATGTAATCGATCTTTAAAAAGAACAAAGGAAACCCATCATTTGCGATGTGCAAGGGATGGGTTTCCTTGGCTATTCATATATTGTTAAAGGAAGTTCCGCCTTAGTAAGTGTACTCGAATAGTCATGTGTTGCTAAACTCATGTAGTCCTCAACATCTTCTGTTACAAGAAATTTCGCACTAAAAAACAAAATACCGATCGCAAAGCCAAGCAACAAAACAATTGAAATTCGTCTCATGAAGTCAATCAAACTCGTCATATAATCCCCCTCGACTTTATCCAAACGCTACTTGGGATCTATATGAGCAAGTGACTCACGATATTCATTCTACTGTCTTTCTTCCTTCATAAAAAACATCATCAACGTCTAATTCCTTATTCGCTAGCCTCGCTACTGTAAAAAAATAATCTGATAGACGATTGATGTATGGGCCAATTGCTTGCGGGACGTTTGGAACACTTGAAAGAATTCTCTCTGCTCTTCTTGTGTCTGTTCGACAGCGATGCAAAGCTCCTGCGGTATGGCTTCCACCAGGTAAAATAAAGCGGGTTAATGGCCCAACGAGCTCTGTATACACATCAATTCTATGTTCAATTGCTTCGGTATAAGCTGGAACAATTTTTAAGGGGATCGTGTTGTTTATATTTGCAAGATCCGCACCTAAATCAAATAATTGGTGCGACAAAACAACAAGTTCAGCAGCTAATTGATCAAGACCTTCTGTTCTTGCGATGGAAATGCTCATACCTAGTGAACTATTCAATTCGTCAATCGCACCGATTGCGTCTATGCGGACATCCGTTTTTTTTACACGAGCGCCAAGAACGCTCGTTTCCCCCTTGTCGCCACCCTTTGTATAAATCTTCATTGCTTCCCCTCCTTATTATTTAAAAGCCAACCAGGTTTAATCGAAAATTGTTTACATGCTGTGCTAGGTTCCAGCCAGCTATAAAATGTTGTTCCATACAATTTCTGTAGCTCAGCTTCATTTAAGATTGTCTGCGTTAAACCCGACCTTTGTACCTGACCCTCATTTAACAGAACCACTTTGTTGCAATAAAAGCTAGCCATATTTACATCATGTAAAATACATATAACGGTTATTTGCTTCTCATCAACCAACAGGCGGAGGTGATCTAGAAGAGAGACTTGATGAGCTAAATCCAGATGATTTGTTGGCTCATCCAAAAACAAACAATCAGGCTCTTGTGCAAGTGCTCGAGCAAGCCAAACTCGCTGGCGTTCCCCACCACTTAAAGAAAGCAAATCGCGGTTTTTTAAATGAATCGTTTTCGTATCTTTCATTACCTGATCGACAATTTGCCGGTCTTGCTGGCTTTCTTGCATAAACAGACCCCGTAAATGCGCATAACGTCCTAGCATGATCGTATCTACTACCGTTGCTTGAAATGTTACATCACTCGCTTGAGAAAGGACAGCCATTTTCTTTGCCCTTGCTTTAAAAGACATTTCATTTAAACGCTCACCAGTTATTGTGACGCTGCCATTATTGCTTTTGATGGTTCCTGTCAATGCCTTTAAAAGTGTTGTTTTTCCACTGCCATTTGCGCCAAGTATTCCAATAAAGTCTCCTTTTTCTGCGGCAAAAGATACATTTTTTAGGATCCATTGATCGCCTTTTTTCACAGAAAGATTTTCTGCCTTAATCATACATCATCTCACCCTTTTTTCGTCCGATATTGTCGGTACAACATCCAGCTAAATAAAGGCGACCCGACCAATGCGGTTACAACACCAATTGGAACTTCAGCTGGAGAAACAATTGTTCTCGCCGTTAAATCAGCTACTACCAAAAATCCAGCACCGAGTATCGCTGAAAGAGGGAGCAAATGTCGATGATCTCCGCCCCAAAGCGAGCGCACCATGTGAGGCACAACTAAACCAACAAAACCTATTGTTCCTGATACAGCTACTGCAGCACCTGTTAGGCAAGTGGCCCCAACTAGGATAATAAACTTTTTTAATGTAACAGAAACACCTAGTTGCTGAGCAGTCTCTTCTCCATAAATAAAAGCATTCAATTCTCTCCTAGTTGTTAGAAGAAGTGTGACACCTATGACAAAGAACGGAAGCATGATCCATACATGGGACCAACCTCTCATGCCCACACTCCCCATCAGCCAACTAATAATTTGCCTTAAATCCTCTTGTGAAAATGCCACCAATAATGACAACCAAGCTCCTAAAAATGAACTTATAATGATACCGGTTAAAATAATCGTTTCATTTGCCAGCGAACGCTGGACAAGCCTAGTAAAAGCAATAACGAAGAGCAAAGTAGCAAACCCACTTAAAATAGATACAAATGGCAAAGTTAATGTACCTAAAAATGAAAGGTGAAAAAACAACACTGTCACCGCACCTAGTGCTGAACCAGATGAAACACCTAATGTAAAAGGATCAGCTAGCGGATTTCTAAGTAAACCTTGAAACGCAGCACCAGCTAAGGCAAGAGCGGCACCAACCAATAGTGCCAACACTATTCGTGGAAGACGAACATGCAGAATAATTTGAACATGCGATGCCTCTAGCTCGACTCCTAATGGCACACCAAACCCTTCTTGTAAAAGCGTCAAAACAACCGTTTCTAAAGGAATCATGACGCTACCATACCGAATTGCAAAAAGAACGATAAGTAACACAAGTAGAATGGATATGCCATATGGTAGAATTCCTCTTATTCTCCTTGATTGACCGATCATAGCTCCATTCCCCTAACGTATTCAAAACACCACTGGATTCATAAGAAAAACAGCACACGTAGACCATAAAGTGTGCTGTTTAATAAAATCTTTTTGTCAAACAGTTTTTCTTCAGTCCTCGAAAGAAAAAACGCTCTATTCCATTACGGCAGGTTACCTGACTTTTACAACAAACGTAATTACAGTGGCGGGTCCGCGCTAGATTTTCACTAGCTTTCCCTATTAAGCATTTTCATGCATCCGTAAGAGCTTCTATTCAATTGTGCTATAACCATCATGTAAGTGAATGTTTCCTATGAAACAAGATTTATCGTGAAGATTCGTCAGAGAGTACACTCATTCGAGGAATTAAGAACCTGAATGTTGTTCCTTCACCAAGCTTACTTTGAACTGTGATCATACCAGTATGAGCTTCTATGATATTTTTTGCAATTGCTAATCCTAAGCCTGTGCCTCCACGTTGTCTCGTTCTAGCTTTATCCGCTTTATAAAATCGCTCGAACACATATGGTAGATCTTCCTCAGGAATGCCACTACCTGTATCAATAACGGAGAACACATCGTAATTGGCTTCCCTTTCATACCTTACTTGGACGGTGCCATTAGCGTCCGTATGACGAATCGCATTGTGAATTAAATTGGTTAACACTTGCTCAATTCTGTCCGGATCAAAGTTAGCAATTTGCTGGGGTTCCGCACCAACTAGCTCAATTCGTAACAGCTTTTCCTTTTGATAGTTTGCGAACTTACGAACGATTCTTTCAAGATAGGAATCAACTTCAACTGTCTCTTTATTTAAATCAATAAATCCTGCTTCCATTCTTGCCAAATCTAATAATTCGTTAACCAACCGTCCCATTCGCAATGATTCATCATAGATAATTTGAGCAACTTCTTTTCGTTCTTCATCACTAGATGTAACACCATCTACAATGGCTTCACTGTAGCCTTGTAGCATTGAAATCGGTGTACGTAATTCATGTGACACATTTGCAATAAAATCTTTACGCAATTTGTCATGTCTTCTTTCTTCTGTAACATCGCGAACGACTGCAACTGCCCCACGCACATGATTTTCTTCGTATAGAGGCGCCATTAAGATCGCCATGCTTCTTCCCTGCACCGACTGCTCCTGAAGCTCTTCTGTTTCAGAATGAACAACTCTTTCAAATAGGGGCTGTAATGCTAGGGGAAGATGGTTTCCTGTTTGCTTTGCTTGGCCTTCTTCATAAGATAGCATGTCCAAGAACTGCTCTGCTTGAGGATTCGTAAGCAAAACAACGGCATTACGATCAAGTGTAAACACACCATCAGCCATACTTGCTAAAATTCGTGAAAGCTGCTCTTTTTCTTGATTTAACTCAGATATATTCCGATTTAATTCTCTACGCATCCGATTAAAAGCAATCGCAAGCTGACCAATTTCATCCTGTGTTAAAATAGGTACTTTTGTATGAAACTTACCTTGCGCTACTTCTAAAGCAGCTTGACGCATTTTGCGAAGTGGCGCTGTAATTCGTGATGACAAAAAGAACGCGAATATTGTTGTTAAAACCAATGCAATACCTGCAGACAGGTAAATTAATCTTCTTGTTTCTTCTGAGGCTTCTTCCACAGCAGCTAACGGTTGATAGAGAAAAATGGCACTTGTATCGTCACCTTGCCCTAATGGAGCGCCAACAATCATTACTTCCGTTTCTTCGGACTCAGAACCATTTAGCGGATAGCTATCCTCTTTTATTGTTCTTTCTCCTTGTTGTAAGCCGTCAGTAGGCCAACCGCTTACCAATTCTTGTGGGTCCATCTCTCCAACCGCGTCATCGGTTGCACTCCAAATCTTTTCACCATTTTCTACAACCATTATGTTTATTGAAAACTCATTGCTAATGGTTTGTAAATAGTCAAACGTACCTTCAAAATCCGAATGGCTTTCATAAATTGAAATGGCCATATTGGCATAACTGTTTAAACGACCTTCAGCCTCTTCCAGGTTGGAGTCCTCTGTAAATCGAAGCAACATGACCATTAACACGGTTAATACAACTGTAACAAGCAAAAGAATGGTTAACCAAAGTTTTCCTACTACGCTTTGCCATAACATTAGCCACGCGTCGCCTCAAACTTATAGCCAACGCCCCAAACAGTTGAAATGATTGCCGATACTTCAGGGGAAACACGGTTAAGCTTTTCTCTTAAACGCTTGATATGTGTATCCACTGTCCGTAAATCACCAAAAAACTCGTAATTCCAGACGTCTTTTAATAACTGTTCCCTTGAGAAAACTTTATCTGGAGATTGGGCTAAATAAAATAGCAGCTCATATTCTTTAGGTGTTAAGCCAATTTCTTGATTGTCAACACTTACACGATGGGCATCGTTATCAATCATTAACGGACCAAATACAAGCACATCTTTGGTTTGTGTATCTGTTTGTAAAAACTTTGTCGCAGAAGCTCGTCTTAATAACGCTTTTACTCGTAAAACGACTTCTCGCGGGCTAAACGGTTTGACAATGTAATCATCTGCACCCACTTCAAATCCTTGAACTCGATTAGCCTCTTCCCCTTTTGCCGTTAGCATCATGACAGGCGTCGCCTTGGTTTTACGTAACTCTTGGCACATCTCAATTCCATCCATACCTGGCATCATCACATCGAGTAAAATTAAATCATATTCTTCCTGTAAGGCTTTTTCCAATGCTTCTTCTCCATTGCTCGCTTCTTCAATCTTGTACTCTTCCCGCTCTAAATACATTTTCAAAAGACGACGGATCCGATCCTCGTCATCTACTACTAATAATGTTGGTTGATAATCCATAATAGCCTCCTTGTTCAATCAATCATTCTCTTCATCATTATAAACAAGCGATCTAGAAAATATAGATCGGTTTCTTAATAAGTGTACCATGTATTAAAAATGAGTTTCTAATTATAATGTCTCTCAAAATCAAAAAAGCAGAACTGCTACAGGAAACCTGTAACAATTCCGCCAAATAATTATGCATAAGAATGCAGACCAACAATAAACAAGTTAACAATAACTAAATTAAACATGATGATCGCAAAACCAATTACACATAACCAAGCTGACTTTTCGCCATGCCATTCCATCTTCAGCCTTAAGTGAAGGTAGGCAGCATAGAATAAAAACGTAATAAGCGCCCATACTTCTTTAGGATCCCAGCCCCAAAATCTAGACCAGGCAATTTCTGCCCAAATCATGGCAAATACAAGACCACCTAGCGCAAAAATTGGAAAACCAATGGCAATTGCACGATAACTAAATTCATCCAGCGTAGATGGACTTGTCCCTTTTAATAAAGGTTGAATTAAGTGAGTCAATCGTTTTCGAATCACGAGTCGAAGCAACCAGTAAAGGACGAGACCAAGTGCAAACGACCAAATTAACGTGTTTAAGTCACCTGCTTCAATAATTGCAGGCATGGATATGAGTGGATCCATTTTATCTTCCGTTATGTTAACCCACTCATTTGGTCCAACAAGCGCTGGTAAATTGTACGTCATTGGCACTTGAGATTCTTGTCCATTTTGATCGACATAATTAAACTGTGCTTCGTAACCTGCTGCTGAAAATCCATGCGTTAAAATAGCGTTCGCAACGACACAAATTAAACCGTACATGATAATTTCCAAAACACGAGGTTTCCAGCTATTCTCTTTTATATCAATACTTCGAATTAAAAACGCCAGACCTGCAGCAAACCCAATTGCTAGCAACCCTTGGCCGATTGCTGTTGTAATAATATGTAGCTTCAACATCAATGGCATTTGTAACGACGGCACAAGTGGCGCGACCGCTGTTGAAAAAGTGGATGCATAGACAATCAAAAGCATCACTGTAGGCATCGTAAACAAGCCAGTGACATCTGCACGACTTGGATAAATAAAATAGATGATCGTAAATGCAAGCGCCATTGCAATACCAAGCGTTGTCATGTACTCAAACATATTGCTTACTGGAGCATGTCCTGAAACAGACCATCTTGCAAAGAAATAGCCAAGTGAAAGAACAAGACCAAGTAATACAAAGGAGATACCCCACTTGCTCGATTTAGTATGAGAAGAGCTTTCTTCTTTGCGTTGTTTTGATAATGAAAACGCAAAGAAGACAGTAGCTGTTAAATATGCAAAAAAAGCAAAAAGTAATAAATTAAAACTTAAACTAAGCATCCTGTCCCCCTGTTCCTCTAAGCACCTTTAGAGTCCTGCTTCGCTTTTCCCTCTTCTTTATCAACAGGAGAAAGCAAGTTTGTTTCAGATAAACTTTCATTTATCTCCTTACTAAACGACATCCAGTTTCGATTTGTATGACCAGCAATCCAAACCTCTTGACCAGATTTTTGGATCCATACCCGTCTGTGGGCCCAGTAAGAACCTTGGACTAGACCGATAATAAAAATAGAGCCACCAGCAATCAGTAAAGGCATTGTATGATCTTTACGTACGGTAAGAATGCTCACATTTGTTAAATCAACACCAACAAACGTCATTTTGTATTCATTATCACCATGCGGTTCAATATTTTGTTGGATTCCAATTAAACTTGTCTCGCCTTGAGGCGTATCTGGCGTCACCATTGAGAACACGAAGCTCGGGTTCTCTGGAATGCTATTTCGCGTCGACGGCTCTCCATTTGAATTAATATAGAAGTTTGGATAATACTCAACAATTGAAACCGAATAGCCATCACCTAGGTCATAATGAATGTCAGGATCAATTAAATTAATTGTTAATTCTCCATACGTTTCAGCCGTTTCTTTGTTTTCTAATGTAAAGGTCATTTCATGAAGTTCATTTATTCGATAATCCGTTTGATATAGGGAGATTGAATCGAATGTAAGTGGGTCGTTCACTGAAATGGTCTTTTCTTTAACAGCTTCGACTTCTCCATCCCCAATAATACCCGATCGCTTGTACAGAGTTGCCTCTGTTTCAAACGATTCTGGTACTGCCCCAGCTTGGGTAGCGAATGCCTCCTGAAAACGCTCATCATTTTCGTCATAAAGTTTAATTGAGAAAGCGTGATTTTCTAATAAATATTCGGAATCCGTTTGTGGGATAGGCGCTCGCTCACCTTCTCGAACCCACATCGTAGTATCAAGATACATACCAGGAATATAACGCAATAAACAACCAGCTAAAAATAAAATAAGACCAACATGGTTTACATAAGGACCCCAGCGGGCAAACCGATTTTTCTCGGCTAAAACATTTCCGTTTTCTGTCCGAATTGAATATCGCTTTGCTTTAAGAGCTTTTGTTACTTTTTCCACTTCAACATCCGATTGTTCAAGAGATGTTGTTTTTGAAACAAGCCTTTGCCGCGTCATAAAGTGCTTGTGCCGTGTCACTCTTTGCGCTTTTAGAGCTTTATATAGAGGAATACCACGGTCAAAACTTGCAACGATAATAGATATAGCTAATGCAACAATTAATGCTATGTACCACCAGGAACTATATAACTCGTGTAAACCTAAATTGTAATAAAGGAGACCTAGTGAGCCATAGGTTGTTTCATAGAACGTAGACGCTTCCTCTACTCCTGGACGAAGATTATCTTGAGGAAACAAAGTACCAATTGCTGATGCAAATAAAAGGATAACAATGATCCATATTCCAACTTTTACTGAAGAAAAGAATGCCCAGATTTGATCTAATACCGTTCTTTTTTTCTTTTGCGAACGGATAGCGGCTCCTTCATAGCGCATATTAACGCCTTCTTTTTCAGCCTGCTCTGTTAAAGGTTTACCGCAAGCAGCACACATCTCGGTTCCTTCTTTGTTAATGTGTCCACACTCACAAACTTTTTTCGCATCCTCCATGCGAATACCTCCTCTGAACCTTTAACTCTCCGGTACAATGCTTTCATAGAATTCTCTTACCATGTCTTCCGTTAATTCACCTTGATGATACCGTTGAACTTGTCCATGTTCATCGACTAAAACAGTAGCAGGTAATGGACCAATTCCGTAAGCCCTTGTCACTTCTTGCCTTTGATCAATCGCTATTGGAAATGAAAGCTGATGACGTCTGACAAATGAATCGACTGTTAATGGTGCTTCGTTTACATTAATAGCAATGGTTTCAACTTTGTCTTCATACTCTTGATACGTGTTTTCAATGTGAGGCATTTCTCGCTCGCATGGCTCACAAAACGTACCCCAGAAATTAATCAATACCCCTTTACCTTCTTGCTGTGCAAGCTCAAAGCGCTCATCGTTTAATTCCTGAAGTGTAAAGTTAACGGCTGAATCACCAGCTCGAACAACGCCATTGTTTGAGTTGTAATTTGCCCAAAAAGTATATCCGATTGCACCCGCAATAACTAACAAAATGGAAAGACGGGTGATCGTTCTTCGTTTTTTGCTCAACGGATGCTCCCCCTCGCTTAACTATGTGAACGTTTTCGCGCCATTTCATTATAACGCGCATCGCAAATTAAACTTGTTCTTATTTATGACGGTTTCGTGACAGCCATCTCTTTTAATTGTTTAACTTCAAATGGTTTTAGCACACGATGTCCACCTGGCTGTAATTGTCCAAGCGTCAAAAAACCATAGCGCTCACGCTTTAATTTCATTACTGGATGACCTAACTTTTCCAGCATTCTTCTTACTTGATGGTTTTTCCCTTCATGAATGATAAGCCTAACGATTGCCGTGTTTTTCTTTCGATCCGCTGACATAATCTTCACTTTTGCTGGAGCCGTTTTTCCATCTTCTAACAAAATGCCGTCTTCAAGCTTTTTTAATTCCCGTCGGTCAGGAATGCCTTCGACCTTAGCAATATATTCTTTTTCAACTTTATAACGGGGATGCATTAACACGTTAGCAAAATCACCATCATTCGTCAGTAAAAGAACGCCTGATGTATCATAATCCAGACGGCCGATAGGATAGATTCGTTGTTTGCTTTCAATAAAATCGGTTACGATTTTTCGTCCTTTTTCATCATTTGATGTCGAGACAACTCCTGTTGGTTTATAAAGTAAATAATACACGGGCTCTTCTTTATACAAAGGGACGTCATCCACTTCAACACGATCTTTTTCAGGATTGACTTTATACCCTAACTCCGTTACTTTTTTTCCATTTACTTTTACACGACCGGCTGTAATATACGTTTCTGCTTTTCTTCGTGAAGCCACGCCTGCTTGAGCAATGACTTTCTGCAATCTTTCCATCTTACTCACCTCATTGCCATCATAACGAGTTTTCTTGTTTGATACAAGTAGGCAGACGAAAAGCATCCTCACCGTCCAAAGAAAAAAAGCGTAATGAAGTCTATTTAGACTTCATTACGCTTTTTTTCTCTACTTTTAAATTGTTCCAAACACCAAACCAACAATAACAACGGCTGCAATAATTCCAACTAAATCAGCAAGAAGTCCGACCTTTAATGCATCCCCCATCTTCTTAATTCCGACAGCACCAAAATAAACGGTTAATATATAGAAAGTGGTATCTGTGCTGCCTTGCAGCGTAGCAGCCAACCTTCCAATATAGGAATCTGGTCCATGAACGGCCGTCAAATCAGTCATTAAACCAAGAGCACCTGTGCCCGATATTGGTCTTAATATCGCAAGTGGCACCACTTCTGCTGGCATTCCTATCCAAGAAAGCAGTGGAGCGAGGCTCGATACAAGTGCTTCCATAGCACCTGATGAACGAAAAACGTAGATAGCAACGAGCATTCCAACAAGGTATGGAATAATGGAGGTCGCCATTCCAAACCCTTCTTTTGCTCCTGAAACAAACACTTCATAAGTCGGTACTTTTTTCAAAGTTGCTATGAGGATGACAATTCCAATTAACAAAGGAATCATCCAAACTGAAAGCATCGTTAAAACAGCCACTTTTACTTACGCTCCTTTCTCGACCTGAGGAAGTAAAAGAACCGATCTATACAGATGGCCCCAAGCATCGCACACCCAGAAGCAAAAATTGTCGTACTGACAATATCTGTTGGTGCGCTTGAATCATAAGACATGCGAATGGAGATAACCGTTGTGGGAACAAGGGTTAAACATGCGGTATTTAAAGCTAGCAAGGTCACCATTGATCGACTCGCTTCATCTTTTCCGCCATTTAATCGCTTTAACTCTTCCATAGCTTTTATTCCCATTGGCGTTGCCGCGTTACCTAACCCAAACACATTTGCTGTGAGGTTCGATAAAATATACCCCATTGCCGGATGATCTTTTGGGACCTCTGGAAAAATCCTACGAGCAAGGGGATGAACGAGTTTTGCTAACCCTTTTAAAAGCCCAGCAACTTCAGCTACTTTCATTAATCCAAGCCAAAACGTTAAAACACTAATTAAGCCAATACAAATCGCAACTGCTTCTTTTGCGCCATCAAACACACCAGCTGTTACCTCTGACATCGTCCCGTTTACTGCTGCAAACACAAGCCCAATTAACAACATACCTGCCCAGATAAGATTAATCATGAAGGGCTCACTCCTCCTATAAAGGAGATCATTTGCTTCATTTTATCCCAAAATGAAGGCTCTTCTTTTACCTCCTCTTTGTAGTAAAGTGGCGTACTCTCGATCACTTGATTGTCGATTTCAAAAGACAGTTTTCCAACTGGCTCCTTCACTTGTTGCTCGGTCAACTCTCCATTCTTTGGCGGTTCTACTAACTCAATCGATGGCGTAACATGATTCTTTTCTTCAGCTGACAGTGGATATTTTAAATCATAAGGAACCATTAGTTTTCCTTGATAGAAATCATCCGTCCGACTTTTTAACTCCCCTTTTTTTGCTAGCGTTTCTAAAATGAATTGATCAAACCCCCAGTTAAAGAGATTCATATGATCGTCCCAATCATTTGGATCATTTAACGTCACCGTAATGAGATCTAAACCGTCTTTAGAGGCCGTTGAGACTAATGTTCGTTTAGCAAGCTTCGTATAGCCTGTTTTTCCTCCTGTAGAGTAGGAATATTTTTCGGTCAAGAGCCTGTTTTTGTTATGAAAAACGCGAACGTTCTCGCCTTGAGAACGATGAACTTTAGTTGAGGCGATTTTTCGGTACGTGTCATTTTCCATCGCATACTGAGTCAGAAGTGCCATATCGTACGCACTTGATAAATGATCAGGATGCGTATCTAGCCCATGCGGGTTACGAAAGAGGCTATTTGTCATGCCAATCTCTTCTGCTTTTTCATTCATTAAATAAACAAAACCTTCTGTACTTCCCCCGACATGTTCCGCAATTGCCATTGCTGCATCGTTCCCACTTCGCAGCATTAAGCCATAAACAAGATCTTCGAGCAGTAATTTTTCTCCAGCAACTAAATACAATGAAGACCCTTCCGTTCCTTCCGCATTCTTGGAAACAACCAGGTTTTCATCCATTTTGCCTGATTCTATAGCGATAATCGCTGTCATGATCTTTGTGATACTGGCAATTTTTAAAGGCTGGTGTTCATTTTTACCATAAAGAACCCTACCTGACTCCTGTTCCATTAAAACCGCAGCCTGTCCGGATACCGGAAAGGAGACCACTTCTTTTGCAAACGCAGATTGTGAACTCATCGCAATTAAAAAACTAATTAATCCTACTAAAACCCATTTTCTTTTCATCGCACCCTTCAACTCCCGCACGGTTTATATAAACTTTATGCGAACAAGCTTTAGATATGACAAGCTTTCTAGAATAAACGCAAATGAAAAAAGCCAGTTCAACATTTGAATGAACTGGCTCCTTTCTTACCCTTTTGGTTTAAATACAAGGGATGCTATAAAACCAAAAATAATTGCTGCAGAAATCCCCGCACTTGTTATTTCAAATATTCCTGTGATAATACCGATTAAACCAACGCGGTTCGCCTCATCCATTGCCCCTTGTACGAGTGAGTTACCAAAGCTTGTTATAGGAACCGTAGCGCCTGCTCCTGCGAAATCAACGAGTGGTTCATATAAACCGAACCCTGCTAAGATCGCCCCGCTGACAACAAGAGTTGACATTGTATGAGCTGGAGTAAGCTTGCCAACATCCATTAACAGTTGCCCTATTACACAAATAAACCCGCCAATAATAAAGGCCCATAAAAAAATCATTGCGATACCCCCTTAGTTGACTCAATGACAACCGCATGAGCAATACAAGGAATGGAATCTTTTTGTTGAAAAGAAAGAGGTGATAAAAGTGCACCCGTTGCAACAACAAGTAGTCTTTTTAATTCTCCTTTTTTCATCTTTTCAAGTAGATGGCCATATGTGACAACAGCTGAACAGCCAGGACCACTTGCTCCTGCCAGTACAGGCTGACTTTCTTTATAAATCATTAATCCGCAATCTTGAAAAACATCATGACCGAGTTCATATCCTTTTTTCTTAAGTAATTCCCTACAGATTGGTAACCCAATTTGACCCAAATCTCCAGTTACAATTAAATCATAATCATCTGGCCCGCGATTAAAGTCTTTAAAATGAGTTTCAATCGTAGCTGCAGCTGCTGGAGCCATGGCCGCTCCCATATTAAATGGATCGGAAATACCCATATCGACAATTTTTCCAAGTGTCGCTCCCGTTACAAAGGGTCCCTCACCGGTTCTTGCAAGAAGACAGGCACCAGCTGCAGTTACTGTCCATTGTGCGGTTGGTGGCTTTTGTCCACCATATTCAGTCGGATAACGAAACTGCTTTTCTGTTGCTGCATTGTGACTTGATGCGACAGAAACAATATGTTTTGCTCCGTGACCATTCATAATAAATGCCCCGATTGCGAGTCCTTCCATTGACGTTGAACAAGCTCCAAACATGCCTAAATAAGGGATTTCCAATGATCTTCCTGCAAAACTCGAAGGGGTGAGCTGATTAACTAAATCTCCAGCTAACATAAAGCTAACATCTTCTTTTTTTACCGATGCTTTCTTCAATGCTGTGGTAATGGCACCTTCTATTAAAATGGATTGTGCTTTTTCGTACGAGCGCTCCCCGATCCAAAGGTCATCATGCAGCAGATCAAACGCTTCTGGAATCGCCCCATTTGCTTCGAATGGTCCTCCAACTGTTCCTGTAGAAACAATCGCTGGACTATTCTCAAAAACCCAACTTTGATTTCCTGTTAACATATTAGATCACACCACCCTTTAGCAGTATCGTTTTTATAAGCGCAATAACAAAGGCGGCTACTGTCCCGAATACAATAACTGAACCAGCAAGTTTAAACATATTGCCTCCTACACCAAGGACATAACCTTCTGTTCGATGTTCAATGGCAGCTGATGCAATGGAATTGGCAAAACCGGTGACAGGCACAGCAGTTCCTGCTCCAGCAACTTGAGCGATGCGATCATAGAAGCCAAGCCCTGTCAGTAACGTAGCTATGAAGATAAGAACCGCTACTGTCGGGTTTCCAGCCGTTTTTTCTGTAAAGTCAAAGTACGTATAAAAGAACACTTGTAAACATTGTCCGATGAAACAGATTGAACCACCAATTAAAAAAGCAATGATGCTATTTTTTAAAACAGGTCTTTTTTTCTCATATGAACTCGCTAATGTTTGATACTCTTTTTGCTCTGGAGTTGGTTTATTTTTTGACATGCCTTTTCCTCCTATCCTTTAAGATGTTTTTCAATTACCTTTATTTTTTTCTTCAGTTCGTCTTCAGTTAAATGCTTGTCTTTTATTTGTTCTTCAGCATCTTCAAGCTCTTTATAAATTTTTTTATCTGTTGAGATGTGAATTGTAGAATCCGGATACAGTGCTTTAATTCGATTAAATGCTTCTTTGCGAACGGCTTTTAATCGAAATCGATCCAATTGCTTCACGTGAACAGCCATTACCAGATCTTCGTGATACTGAATTCCTCGTACGCTTAATACTTCATCCATGGCAATCAGTTCATCTTTAGCCCTGTCTGAAGCCTCCTGTCCATGTCCAGCTGCTTCTTGTAGTTTAAATGCTGTCCCTTTTTCATCTTCTTGTGCCGTACACCCTGTAACCACAAAAAAGATGATGCTCAATACAAATAGACGTTTAACCATATACATACCTCCAATTCCAATCTTTGCAGTTACAAATAGGATGGTATTATTGAGGTTTTCTACACATGAAATTATTGTCATATTCTTTACGGATAAGTACCCTGTTTTAACAAACACTTAAATGAATAGAGCACTATATTTATTCTTCCATTAGGACTGATCTACAATGCAAAGCTACATTTCATTAACAACAGAGTTAATTATTGGATTTTTTGCTCTGTTGCTTCTTTCAAAAGTGCTAGGGAAAAACCAGATTACGCAATTAACACCGTTTGACTTTATTTCCGCTTTAGTAGTTGGAGAACTTTTGGGAAACGCCATATACGATGAGGATATTAGCTTGCGCTATGTTCTTTATGCGATTTTTATCTGGGGTTCGCTTATCTATACAATTGAAATGCTGACGCAGAAGTTTCGTATTACAAGAGGACTATTAGAAGGAACACCTTCAGTCGTTATTGCAAAAGGCCGCATTCAGTTTGAAGAACTTAAAAAAAATAAACTGGATTTAAATCAACTTCAACATTTATTACGGGAAAAAGGTGTCTTCACGATTCGCGAGGTAGAATATGGTATTTTAGAAACAAATGGCTCAGTCAACATTCAACGTAAACAAGCATTTCATTCGCCAACAAATAAAGACCTAATGATCCAATCAGAAGAACAAGAACTACCCCTCGCGCTTATAATGGATGGCGAGGTTATTAAAAAATCGCTTAAACGTATTCAAAAAACAGAAGAATGGTTACAAAATCAATTAAGTAGCAGAGGAATCTCATCACATCGAACCGTTTTATATGCTGAATGGATCGAAGGAAAACCATTATTTTTACAAACCTATGAAGCAACCACACCGAGTGAAACTTTTTGATTAAGCACCTCGTAAAGAGGGTAAGAATGACATATAAATTGTGTTCCATTAGCATTATTGTTTACAATAGTAAATGAGGACGCTAAGCTGAGCGCAAAGCCTTAGAGGAGGATGTTAAGATGGCCATGAAGGATTTATTAAACAATGCATACTCGTTAGGTGTTGGAGTAGCATCAGCGAGCAAAGAACAGATTGAAAGAACAGTTAATGATCTTGTGCAACGTGGGGAAGTAAAACGTTCCGAGTCGAACCAATTAGTTGACGACCTAGTAGCAAAAGGTCAAAAAGCGCAAAAAGAGATTGAAAGTATGGTCAATGAGCGAATTAAACAATTTCTTGTTTCCCAAGATGTCCCGACAAAATCTGAAGTAGATGCCTTAAAAGCGCGCATAGCCATTTTAGAGAAAACACTTAGCGAAAAAAATCAGTAAAAGAGCAATAAAGAGTGGCTAGAAAGGACAGAGCCAATGCTAAAAAAAAGAATGCGTTACCTATCTAGATACCAAGATATTATCACAGCTCTTTATCATTACGGCTTTGGCCAAATTGTCCGAGATTTAGGTTTGCTTGATAGACGAAAAAAAGGATCTAAAAACAAAGCTAAAAAAGACTCTGATTTATCAGTAGCAAAGCGAATTCGCTTATTATTAGAGGAACTCGGCCCTACTTTTATTAAAATGGGTCAACTCGCAAGCACACGTGCTGATTTGTTTCCTCAGCACGTGCTTTCCGAGTTAGAAGAGCTTCAAGACAATGTTCCCAGCTTTTCTTACGAAGAAGCTAAGATCATATTAGAAGAAGAGTTAAATGCACCAATCGATCAATTATTTCACTCATTTAATCCAGAACCACTCGCTGCAGCTTCCATTGGCCAAGTCCACCAAGCGGAACTTCCTACCGGTGAATCGGTTGTTGTTAAAATCAGGCGACCTAATATTGGTCATATAATTGAGACTGATTTAGCTATAATTGAAGATTTACTTGAACTAGCAGAGGAACGTATTGCCTGGGTAAAACGATTTCGCCTAATTGACTTATTCCATGAATTTGCTTCAGCATTAAAAGAAGAAATCAATTATAAAAACGAAGCAAAATACGCTGAGCGAATTAAACGACAAGCAAATAACACGCACCATATGTATACACCTGTAATTTACTCAGCATACTCGTCCATAAAAGTGTTAACCATGTCCTATGTTGATGGAACAAAAATTACGGAAGCTACATATGAAAAAGGTTTTGACCAAGAATTAGTCGCTGAACGATTCGCAACAGGTATGTTTGAACAAATTTTTGTAAACGGCTTTTTTCATGGAGATCCGCACCCAGGAAATATATTCGTGACCAAAAACAACGATATTATATTAATCGATTTTGGAATGGTTGGTCGTCTTTCAGACGATATGCGTCACAGTCTAGCTTTACTGGTTCAAGGATTAAAAAGTCGTCATACAGATCGCGTTATGGATGCTCTCTTTTCGATGAATATCGTTCATGAACAAGTGAATCGAGATCGATTAAGAGATGACCTTGATCATTTACGATTAAAATACTATAACGTGCCAATGTCTGAAATTTCTATAGCAGAAGCGGTTCAAGATCTATTCGCAGTTGCCAATGACCACGATTGCTTGATTCCACCTGATTTAACAATGCTTGGAAAAGCACTACTAGCAATTGAATCAATTGTTTCAACAATGGCACCAAACGTAGCGATCATTGATATTGTTGAGCCTTTTGGAAAAATGTTAATTAAAGAACGTTATGATCCAAGGCGATTTGCTAAAAAAGTTCAGAATGAAGTATCGGATAGCTTCCATACACTCCGCCTTTTACCTAAAGATGTTAGTAAAACGTTAGAAGATGTACGAAAAGGTAAATTGAGAGTATCCGTATCAATAAAAGAAATGAAAGATCTAATTAAAAAAGTCGATCGCATTAGCAATAAGTTGGCTTTTTCTGTTGTGCTTCTATCCTTTAGCATTATTATGGCTGGTGTCATTATTGGTGGTTCATTAACTGCTGAACCAACCATTCTTCTCCAAATTCCAGCAATTGAAATTGGTTTAACCATAACGTCTCTTATGTTTTTATGGATCATCTGGGCCATTTTTCGATCAGGACGTTTCTAGAATGAACAAGAAAGTAGCAGGTTGATGACATGATGATTGAATTTGCAATGCCATCGTACTTATTTGCCGCACTCCTTATTGTAAACTTACTGCTGGCTGCTATTTTGATTTTTATTGAACGTAAGGACGCGCAGGCAACATGGGCATGGCTGCTTATTTTATTTTTTATCCCGTTAGTTGGCTTTATTATTTATATCTTACTCGGTCAAACATTAACTCGTAGAAAAATGTTTCAATGGGAAGGCATCAAAAAGGTTGGGTTGGATCATTTAATTAAAGATCAGCAAAATGATTTACTCGATCCCTCCTTTCGCTTTAACAGCAAAACCGTTGACGAGAATCGTGATTTAATCTACATGCACTTAATGAACAATGATGCCATTTTAACGAAGCAAAATCAGATTGATATTTACACGGATGGTGAAGAAAAGTTTTCCAAGCTTTTAGACGATATCAACCGAGCGGAAACCTTTATCCATATCCAGTATTACATTTTCCGCTACGATGGGATTGGAAAGAAGATCATTGATGCTTTAACAGAAAAAGCAAAACAAGGCGTAAAAGTCCGCTTATTGTATGATGACCTAGGCTCCCGCTCTCTAAGAAAGCGTTATTTAAAAGATTTTCGAGCCGCCGGTGGTGAAATTGGTATCTTCTTCCCTTCTCGGTTTACGATCGTCAATCTTCGCTTAAATTTCAGGAATCACCGCAAGCTTGTTAACATCGATGGCAAATGTGGCTACATTGGTGGGTTTAATGTTGGTGATGAGTACCTTGGTAAGAAAAAAAAGTTTGGTTATTGGCGTGACACCCATTTACGGATTGAAGGTCCTGCCCTTGCCGCGATTCAAACTCGTTTCATTCTTGATTGGAACCAAGCTGCCAAAGAGTACCATATTTCGTACCATAGTCGTTATTTTCCTGAAGTTGAAGCACGGGGCGAATCACCCATTCAAATTGTTTCGAGTGGACCTGACTCTGAATTCGAGCAAATAAAAAACGGTTATCTAAAAATGATCATGGATGCAAAAAAATCGATCTTAATTCAAACGCCTTATTTTATTCCTGATCAAACGCTACTAGATGCTCTACAAGTAGCCTCTCAAACTGGAATTGAAGTAAAAATAATGATTCCAAATAAGCCGGACCACATGTTTGTTTACTGGGCTACTACTTCACACATTGGGGAGATGTTGAAAACAGGCGCTACCGTTTATATTTATGAGAATGGTTTTATTCATAATAAAGTTTTAATTGTTGATGAGGAAGTTTGCTCCGTCGGCACAGCAAATATTGATCAACGAAGCTTTAAACTTAATTTTGAAGTCAATGCATTTATTTACGATCCAAAGATTGCCCAGCAGCTCATTAACGATTTTAATGAGGACATTGCCGTCTCGACGTTGCTCACTCCAGAATTATATGAAAATAGGAGTAAACGTATACGATTCAAAGAGTCCATTTCGCGACTGCTCTCACCTATTCTTTAAGTATTAAAAAAACGCGCCTAGCGCGTTTTTTTAATACTTTTCCCATTTTAGCTTCATGGCGTCATTAAACCGTTTCTCTACCTGAGCCCAATTAACGACATTCCACCAAGCTTGAATGTAGTTCTTCCTTTCATTTTGATGCTTTAGATAATAGGCATGTTCCCAGACGTCAATTGCAACTAATGGAATTTGATCTTGCTGAGAAAGGTTTTGATGTTTTTCCGCTTGTAAGATTTCTAATTTATGTGCTCTTGGTGCCCATACAAGCAATGCCCAGCCTCCGCCTTCAACCTGCTCTGCCGCTTTAGAGAAATGCTCTTTCATTTGCTCGAATGAGCCAAAATCAAGCACTAGCTGCTGCAATAAGCTTCCTTTCGGTCTTCCTCCGCCATTTGGCGTCATTGTGAACCAAAACAACGTGTGCAAATAGTGACCAGCCCCATGAAAAGACGCTTCTCGTTCCCAATGTTTTAGAAGCTCATAGGCCTTTGTATTACGCGCTTTCTCCATTTCTTTTTCCGCTTTATTTAATCCTTCCACATAACTTAAATGGTGTTTATCGTGATGAATACGCATAGTCTTCTCATCAATATAAGGCTCCAACGCATCATAAGCATAAGGGAGCTCTGGTAATTGATGCAATCCAGCTGTTGATCGTAACTTACGGTGCTCTCGTTCGTTAGCTAAATCAACCCATGAGTTGTACGCATTTGATGCATGCAGATCTACGTCATCTTGATTTCGAATTAACGCTTCATTAAGACGTTCCAATGATTGGCGGAACCCCCTTGTCTGTTCCTCACCAACCGCCATTACAACTTCTTTTTGCTGTTCTTTCCATAAACGTTCTAATTCCGTTTTCCACTCTTGCACTGCTTCCTGATGGGTTCTCATTTATCCAGCCCCTTTTATACTGCATTCAGTTCAGCTATATGCACACTTGCTTGGGCACGTGTCTATAAACAACTCCTTATAAACAAAAAAACCTGCTTATTAGCAGGTTTCCATAATGATAAAGGTTGTATCTTTTGTTGAAAATTGAATCTGTTCTTCAAACTTAAATTGTTTATAAAGAGTGATTGCTCTTTTATTCCAGTTGGCAACAGTCAGCCTTAATTCAGCAACTTCTTCTTGCTCCCTTACCTTGGCTAGAATAAATGAAACGAATGGATAACCTTGGTGCTGACCTGTTCGATTTGGCTTCATTCCTAGGCCAACGTCGACCATTTTCTTGTGATAATGTCCTGAAGCTCTGCCGCTCGGAACCTGCGCAGCCAAACCAGTACAATAAAAACCAATCAATTCATCTTGTAAATAAATTGCGTGATAAGAACCGTCTAATAACTCTTCAAGCGTTTCTTTACTACAATCTAGCGAATACATCTGATAAGGAGGAGCATATACCCATTTACAAATACAAGCTGCTGCTTCCTGAGTCATCGGTGTACATCTGTATAACGCCTTGTCAGTCATTTCTTATAAATCTCCTTCAGATTCTGTGCTTAACTTCTCAAAAAATAGGTCCGTTTCTTCATCCGTATCTTGCGAAAGATCTAGTTCTGCTAGTTTAGGCAATTCATCAAGGTTTTCCAACCCGAAGTGATCGAGGAAGTAAGACGTAGTTCCATATAAAATAGCCCGACCACTTCCAGAGACGCGCCCACATTCTTCAATTAATAATTTTGCAACAAGAGATTGAAGCGCCTTTTCCGCTTTTACACCTCGTACTTCTTCAATTTCAACTCGTGTAATCGGTTGTTTATAAGCGACAATCGCTAAAGTTTCCAGCGCAGCCCTTGATAGTCCCCCGTGAATAGGAGATGAAGCGAGCTCCTTATACATATCAGCATGCACTTCTTTTGTTGTCAATCGAAATCGATTAGCGAGCCTCGTTAGTTGAATGCCACGATCTTCAGCAAGCATACGCTCTTTCAACTCATTCAGTATTTCAATAACTTCTGATTCCTCTACTTCAATTAAAGCCGCGATCTCAGCTGGTGAGATTCCTTCATCACCAGAAATAAAAAGCAAGCCCTCTGCTTTTGCTAGCTTACTTTGGTCCATGCCTATCCCCGTCCCATATAAAAATCTCAATGTCTTCAAAACTTGTTTCTTGTACACAGTGAATGGCCCGCGTTTTTATTAGCTCAAGCACAGCTAAAAACGTCACAATCATTTGTGAACGATTACCTCCTATTATCAACTTTTCAAAGCTTGACCGGCCCGCTGTCTGTTCAAGTTGATCAAGCAATTCATTCATTCGGACTTCAACCGATTGTTCATCTGTTTGAATCGTTTTCATCTTCGGTGCATTCCAAGCATTCCGCTGCATCATCTTCTGAAAAGCACCTAACATATCTAATAAACTGACGTTCTTCACTTGTAGCTTACGTTCTTCTTCATCCGTTAAGAACCCATCTAAATCATCAGGTGGACGTGTATGAAGTAAGCTTCTAGACGCTTCTTTTTCTTTTAGATGAATGGCAGCTTCTTTAAATGCTTTGTATTCAATTAATTGTTCCACTAGTTCATCACGCGGGTCCTCTTCAAGCCAATCTTCTTCCTGCTCAAATAATTCATCTGGCTTTGGTAATAGCATTTGACTTTTTATTTGTAGCAATGTCGCGGCCATCACTAAGTACTCGCTTGCTACATCTAATTCAAATTCCTGCATCGCATGAATATATTGTAAATATTGATCTGTTATAATGGCAACAGGAATATCATAAATGTCAACTTCCGCCTGAGAGATTAAGTGAAGCAGCAAATCCAGCGGCCCTTCAAATGAATCTGTTCTTACATTATATGTATGTGTCATTATTTCACCATCATTTCTTGTACCGATTATACCATAAACCATTACGACGAAGCTGTCTTCAGCAAATACGAAGGAGACGATTTTATGTACGCTCAAGCCTACTTAGATTACTTATACTTTTTCCACGCAGAACGAGATTATTTTGAATGTCACGAGGTCTTAGAAACAGAATGGAAAAAGAGAGCGGCAGACCATCGTCATTCTTATTGGGTCACGCTCATTCAACTCGCAGTCGCTCTCTATCACGAGAGGCGTGGAAACAAAAAAGGTGCACATATTCTGCTCAATCGTCTTTTAAAGAGAATTCCGCTAGAACACGTTCAACTTGAACATCTAGGAATAAATACTTCAAAGCTATTAATTGATCTTCACATTCGCTTAAAGAATTTGGATGAGCCTTTTAGCGATTATGATCTGCCATTGACCGATTCGCACTTAATTAAACTATGCCAAGTAAGAGCAGGAGATAGGTGGAAATCACAAAGTCCTCTAAAAAACCCTAACATCATTCACAAGCACATTCTTAGACATCAAAAACCTAAAATTGAAGAGGAAGAATGATTTCTCACTCTTCCTCTTCTGCTATTAATCATTTGTTAGTGAATCAAGTTCACTTTTCTTTGAAATATAATAATAGGCCATTCCGACAAATACACTTCCACCAATAATATTACCTACCGTCACAGGAATCATATTAGCAAAATAGCCTGCCATCGAAATCGTTTCAATTCCTGGATTGTGCAAGAGTGCTAAATGAAACAATCCCATGTTAGCAACACTATGTTCATAACCAGATGCAAAGAAAGCAAAAATAATGATAAAAACAACAAACAATTTTGCCATCTCATTTTTTAAGCGCATTGGTGTCCAAATCGCTAAACAAACAAGCCAGTTACAAAAAATACCTTTGAAAAATAGTTCCATTGCCCCGCCGGTCATTTTCTCTTCAGCCATATAAAATAAATAATGATTTTCAGTGATCCCATTAAAAATACCTGCTAAATAAATAAGAATGGCAATAAACAAAGCACCTAAGAGGTTGCCTCCGTATGTCCAGCTCCAGTTCACTAACGTATCTTTTATCGTTGTCTTTTTATTTAAAGTAGAAATGGTATAATACAATACACTTCCTGTAAATAAATCAGAACCCGCATATATAACAAGTAGCAAAGCAACTCCAAAAGCTAAACCCATAACTAATGGTGTTAGCGCAGGAAAGCTTTGAACAATTGGATCTCCAATAATATAAACAAGTACAACGGCGATGCCAACGTAGGCACCTGCAAGCATTGCTGAAAATAAAAACGCTGATTTACTTGCACCTAACAATTTCTTTTTCTTTAAAGCTAGGTCACTCAGCGCATTTAACGTATCTCTATAGATAACTCTCCCCTACTTTCTCTCTATGATGACCATTCTTTATTGTAGCTTAAAGTTATCGATAAACAATCCTATCATGTGACAATTTTCGTAAACCAGATATTACATAAAAAAATTCTCTCGCTACGGCGAGAGAATTCAATCCATTACTTTGTGAATGCTTGATTTAATCGACTCATTTCAATTGCTGCAGTTGCTGCTTCCCACCCTTTATTTCCTGCTTTTGTTCCAGCACGCTCTATCGCTTGTTCAATGGAATCAGTCGTTAAGACACCAAATATAACAGGAATATCTTGATTTAAACTGATTGAAGAAACGCCTTTGGCTACTTCACTGCATACATAATCAAAATGAGGTGTAGATCCACGAATAACCGTTCCTAGCGTAATGACCGCATCGTATTTATTTGATTGTGCCATCTTCTTAGCTGCAAATGGGATTTCAAAAGCTCCCGGAACCCAAGCCACATCCACATCGCTTTCTTCCATCCCATGTCGATGAAGGGCATCTTTTGCACCCTCTAATAATTTGCTCGTAATAAAATCATTAAATCTACCAACTACAATCCCTACTTTTAACCCTGTTGCAACTAAATGGCCTTCGTATGTGTGTCCCATTCTTTTTATCCCCCTATAAATTAAGCATATGACCTAATTTTTCTTTTTTTGTATGCAAATAGTTTGTATTCTCGTCCAAAGCTTCAAGCTGTAGTGGAACGCGCTCGACGATGGATAATCCATATCCTTCAAGCCCAGCTATCTTCCTTGGATTATTCGTCATCAGCTTCATCTCTTTAACCCCTAGATCTCGTAAAATCTGAGCGCCAATTCCGTAATCTCTTAGATCTGCTGGAAATCCAAGCTTCTCATTTGCCTCTACTGTGTCAAAACCTTCTTCTTGCAGTTTGTATGCTTTTAACTTGTTAATTAACCCGATTCCTCGGCCCTCTTGTTTCATATAAAGCAACATTCCACGACCAGCTTCTTCAATTTGTCTTAAAGCCGCATGAAGTTGAGGACCACAATCACAGCGCTTTGACCCAAAAACATCCCCCGTTAAACATTCAGAATGAACTCGAACAAGTACCGGTTCATCAGTTGTGAGATCTCCTTTTATTAACGCAACGCTTTCTTTATCATCAAGTGAATTCGTGTAACCGATTGCTTTAAACTCACCATATTTAGTTGGCATATGAATATCTGTTTCACGAGTAATAAAGCTTTCTGTTTTACGACGGTATGCAATTAAATCTTTTATGGTGACCATCGGCAAGCTATGTTGATCTGCTATTTGACGAAGTTCGGGAACGCGCGCCATTGAGCCATCTTCATTCATTACTTCACATATAACGCCAGCTGGTTTTGCCCCAGCAAGCATCGCAAAATCAACAGCCGCCTCTGTGTGTCCAGTTCGCTTTAATACGCCCCCGCGTTTAGCAACAAGCGGAAAAATGTGACCTGGGCGTTTAAAGTCAGCTGCTGAAACAGAATCATCAACCAACGCTCTAACCGTTAGCGCTCGCTCATGTGCCGAAATACCCGTTGTCGTTGACAGATGATCAACACTAACCGTAAAAGCTGTTCCATGTGAATCTGTGTTTTGACTAACCATCTGATTTAGCTTGAGCTCTTCAGCCCTCTCCTCCGTCACCGGGGCACAGATTAATCCTCTGGCATGAGTTGCCATGAAATTAATTGTTTGCGCTGTGGTGAACTCTGCTAAAGCGAGGAAATCACCTTCATTTTCTCTATCTTCATCATCACAGACGATGATCGTCCCACCCGTCTTTAGGACTTCAATTGCTTCTTCAATTGAATCAAACATCGCCATCACTCCTAATAAAATCCATTTTCTTGTAATAACTGCGTTAAGCTCGTAGAAGACTTTGCCTCTTGTTGTTGAGGCTGCAGCATTTTCTCTACGTATTTGCCAATCATGTCGCACTCTATATTTACTTGATCTCCACTAACTTTTGAGCCCATAACAGTCTCCTGAAGCGTATGTGGGATAAGTGAAATCGTAAAAGTGTCATCTGAAACGGAAAATACCGTCAAACTAATACCGTCTATTGCAACAGACCCTTTTTGCACAATAAAGCGTAAGATATCCTTCGTTGCTTCAATATCAAAATAAACCGCGTTCTCCCTTTTTTCACGTCTTCGAATGGTGCCAACCCCATCAATATGACCAGAAACGATATGACCTCCAAATCTTGAATGGGCTGCCATTGCTCGTTCTAAATTTACCTCTGAACCACGCTTTAAATCTTTTAAAGTGGTTGCTTCGAAGGTCTCTGGCATCACGTCAACTTCGAAATCGGTTCTTGAAAATGACGTGACGGTTAAACATACCCCATTAACAGAAAGACTGTCCCCATTTGCTACATCTGTTAAAACGTGTGAAGCATTTACTTTAAGCGTAAGAGACTGCCCGTTTTGTTTAATAACAGCCAATGTTCCTTTTTCCTCTACAATTCCTGTAAACATATCTTCACTCTCCACGAAGGAACACAAAAAACCTGAAGTCAATTAAGGCTTCAGGGTAGACTAAATAAACGTCGTATTTCCACGTTTTTTCGCAACACAAATAATTAAAACTGTAATCGTTTTAAAAATGTGTTCACAACTTCTCCCATCCAGACTTTAACTGTCGGCTCTGGATTTACACCAGATCCACCGCAACAAAGGTTGCGGGTCACGGACTAAAAAGGTTTCCCTTTATCACCGCCGGTCGGGAATTACACCCGGCCCCGAAGTTTTTTGTATTCAGTTAATTGTATTGATTATGTATAGCCTATCATTGAGATTGTGAGATTGCAAGTAATTAACTTTAGCTACAGTTCAATTGTCTTAATCGTTTTAACCAATTAAAAAACCTTCCTAATTGAATTAGAAAGGTGGTTTCTCTTATAAGATTCTTCTTGTTCCGTTAGAAGAGAGATGCGAAAGCAAACTCTATGGAATTTCTTGTTTACAAGACAACGAAAGCCCTACCTCTCATTCGTCCTTACGGCTCCGAAGCCGTGCCAGTGTGAATTGCATCGACAAAAAGTCTTCTTCCTGCTTAACGTTTAGGGACGTTTTATTGTAAGTGAGGATCGTTCTGTGGTTAAAGGAAATAATTCCTTGAGGCAGAAAAAAGAAGTCTACTTTCGATTAAGAATTCATTATATCGAAAACCATTCCTTATTTCAAGTAGAAACATTTTGCATTTTCGTAGGAAATACGTCAAAATAAAAAAGAAAGCGATTACTAGTATGCTGATGAGGTGAATCGAATGACAGAAAATCTTCAGTTCGAAACAAATGATCAAGGTGTAGGAATTATAACTCTAGCAAGAGAAAAAGCACTTAATTCACTATCTTATGACATGGTCACTCACATGCTTCAATTATTAAAGAAATGGAAAAATGAGGATGCTATTCAAGTTATTCTGCTCGAAGGTGCAGGAGAACGAGCTTTTTGTGCGGGTGGAGATATAAAATCACTCTATCAAACACGAGAACGTGAAAATGGCTTTCAAGAAGCGAAACAATTTTTCAACATAGAGTATGAATTAGATTTATTAATTGCTACATATCCAAAACCTATCCTCGTTTTAATGGACGGCATTGTCATGGGCGGTGGTGTTGGCTTGTCTTATGGTGCAAGTCATCGAGTTGTTACTGAGAAAACGAAGTGGGCCATGCCTGAAATGAATATAGGCTTCTTTCCTGATGTAGGTGCCTGTTATTTTCTTAGCCAAACACCAGGATATACTGGGAGATATGCAGCCTTAACGGCAACAACTTTAACTGGTGCAGATGCTATTTTTATGGGATGCGCCGACTATTTTATTCCCAGTGAATCATTTTCTACTTTAAGAGATCAGTTTTTAAGCCATAATTGGCTAGCAGACAATGAAAACCGTAATCAGTCTGTTCATTTGTTTTTACAAGCCTTTATTCAAGAACCACCTGCTAGTGAACTCGCTGCTCTTCAACAAAAAATTGATCATCACTTCTCTAATAAGACAATTGATTTGATAATTGCTTCACTTGAAGCAGAAAAAGACGAGTTTGCAAGAGATACAGCGCAATTGCTCCGGAAGAAATCACCTTTGTCATTAAAAGTAACGTTGGCTCATTTAAAACAGTCACAGTCCTCAACACTTGAAGAAACCTATGAGACAGATAAAATCCTTGCAATGCACTTTCTCCAGTGTGAAGATTTTTACGAAGGGGTTCGTTCGGTGCTAATTGATAAAACACGTGAACCTGCCTATCAATACAAATCAATTGAAGACGTACCCGATGATTTGGCACTTTCATTCTTTCGTGAACTATAATCATGAAAGAAGGCTATCCCACAAGGTAGTTATGATGGGACAGCCTTCTTTGCGATTGACCAATCAAGTAAAGCGTTGTTTAATACATCAAATAGAGGATTAACTTTTTAGTGCCAACCATGTTAGCAATCGTGTCTTTTTGTTTTAAGCACGCGTCAATTAAAAATGCGAAAGGATGATTGATCATCCTTTCGCATTTTTTCATTCGGTGCTTTGTGTGACAGCTGCTTTTAGTTAAACCAGCGTTCCGTTACGACTTTTTTACGTGTGTAAAACTGAATCCCATCTTTTCCATTTGTCCCTAAATCACCAAAGAACGACGCTTTATTTCCCGCGAATGAGAAGAAAGCCATTGGTGCGGGGACATTGACGTTTACACCTATCATTCCCGCATCGATTGAATTTCTAAAGTATTGCGCAGCTTTGCCACTAGATGTATAGATTACAGCTCCATTAGCAAAACGTGAAGAGTTCGTTAAAGCGATCCCTTCGTCCAAGTCTTTAATACGCACCACACTAAGTACTGGTGCAAAGAGTTCTTCTTGCCAAATAGTCATTTCAGGTGTTACTTGATCAAACAAGGTTGCACCTAAATAGTAGCCGTCTTCAGTTACGTCTGGATTTCTACCATCAATAAGCAGTTCGGCTCCCTGCTCGACCCCAGCTTCAATGTATTTAACGACGCGATCCTTATGCGATTGTCGGATAAGGGGTCCGACGAAGTGATCATCGTTTATTCCGTTTCCAACAGTTAACTTACGTGTTTCATTTGTTAATACTTCTAAAAATTCGTCCGCACAGGATTCTTCAACAGCTACAACTGAACAAGCCATGCAGCGCTCTCCACTTGATGCAAAGGCAGCACCAATTACACCTTGAACGGTTTTTTCCATTTCACAATCCGCAAGGACAACAGCATGATTCTTTGCACCTGCTAGCGCTTGAACACGTTTGCCATGAGCTGTGCCTGTTTGATAAACATGGCGTGCAACCGGCTCTGAGCCAACAAAGGAAATTGCCTGAACATCCGGATGTTCAAGTAAACCATTAACGACATCCTTACCACCATTTACTAAGTTAAGCACTCCATCTGGCAAACCAGTGTCATGCATTAACTCAACTAAGCGCTCAGCAAGCAGAGGCGTACGTTCTGATGTTTTTAACACAAACGTATTACCGGCAGCAATTGCCAGTGGGAACATCCAGAGTGGGACCATCATCGGGAAATTAAATGGCGTAATACCAGCAACTACTCCTAGTGGATAGCGCCATATTGAGCCATCAATTCCGCCAGCAATATTCGGGAGAGCATCTCCCATCATCATTGATGGTGTTGAGGTCGCAAGCTCCACACATTCGATTCCACGCTGTACTTCTCCGCGCGCGTCTTTAATCGTCTTGCCATTTTCCTGCGTTAATAGCTGAGCGAGCTCCTCACGATGGGTTTTTAATTTCTCTAAGTACGAAAACATATAGCGGCTTCGCTCGGGAACCGGTACTGTTTTCCACGATTCATACGCTCGTTTCGCCGCAATAACAGCAGTATTTACATCCTCTTTCGTTGATAATGGTACCAATGCAATCGTTTCTCCTGTTGCTGGGTTTGGTACTGTTTCGGTTTCACTAGCTGACGAATCAATCCATGCACCGTTGATCCAGTTTTTCACTACTTTTGTTGTTGTTGTCATTTATCGTACGTCCCTTCTGGTTTAAACGTAATGGTTTGTTCTCCAATTCGTTTAACTAATACAGACATATCTTTATCACCTAGCCCTGCACGTTCAGCGTCTGCGTACAAATCGACAAGAGCTTGACTAATTGGCAGCTGAATCCCATGCCCTTCAGCGAGCTCCATTGCAAATCTCAAATCTTTATTAAGTAATTTCAAAGAAAAGCCTGGTTCATAATCATTTTTTGCCATAAACGATTTGTAATTTCGCTCATAAATTCGACTCTGTCCATAGCTGACGTTTAATACATTATAGAGAAAATCGAGGTTGAGACCACTCTTCTCCGCTAATGTAAGCGCTTCAGCGACTCCTGCTGTATAAAAGCCAATTAATAAGTTATTAATAAGCTTAGCATTTGTGCCACTATCATATTGTTCACTAATGTGAAAAATGTTGCTGCCCATAATTGCTAGATGAGGTTGAACGAGTTCCAAGATTTCTTTAGGTCCTCCAACCATGAACGTTAATGTTCGATTCTCGGCTCCAACAACACCGCCACTTACCGGAGCAGCAAGAAAAGAAATGTCTTTTTTATCCGCTTCTGCGCCAATTCGATTTTCAAGATCCGGAGCAACAGTACTCGTATCAACTAAAATTACGTCTTGTGGCACTTTTGCAAGAAGTCCATTTTCACCAAGGTAGACCTGCTCACAAGCTTCAGATGAAGGTAGGCTCGTTAAAATGAGTTCTGCAGCTAAGATGACTTCATCTATTGTGTCAGCCCGCTTACCACCAGCTTCAACAATGACATCGGTTGATGATCTCTGAATATCAAACCCAGTTAACTCGTAGCCTGACTTAATTAAGTTTAATGCCATCGGCTTACCCATATTCCCAAGTCCAATAAAACCAATCTTCATACGCTACCTCCTTTTGTTGAAGATCCTGCGCAGGATATGCGCAGGATCGTTGAATAGATCTACTGATTTTTTGTTAGTACTGTTTTTGCAACAGATTGATCAAGCGCTTCAAATTCATCATAAGAGATTGTTTGATAGAGCTCGCTTCTTTTTTGCATCTGCTCCAAACTTCCTTTTTGTGTCCCGTTTTCTAAAATATCTTGGAACACGCGTTCATAAGCTTTGGCTGCTACTCGAAGAGAGGTAACAGGATAAATGACCATGTCATAGCCCATTTGTTCGAATTCAGAAGCATGGTAATAAGGTGTTTTTCCAAACTCCGTCATATTGGCGAGAAGTGGCACATCAACCGCATCGGAGAACGCCTTAAATTCTTCTTCACCCTGCAAAGCTTCTGGAAAAATGGCATCGGCTCCTGCTTCTACATACGCATTTGCTCTTGCAATTGCCTCATTTAATCCTTCAACGCCTCGTGCATCTGTTCGAGCTACGACAATTAGTGAAGGTGCAGCTTTTTTTAAAGCCGTAATTTTTTGGACCATTTCATCCGTTGAAACCAGTTTTTTCCCATTTAAATGTCCACATTTCTTCGGTAAATCTTGATCTTCAATCTGTACAGCCGCCACTCTTGCCTCAACCATTTCAACAGCAGTACGTGCTACATTCATCACGCCGCCAAAACCAGTATCAATGTCGACAAGCAAAGGCAGATTGGTCGCGCGGATAATTTCCCGCGCTCTCCCAGCCACTTCAAGTGAATTTACAATACCTAGATCAGGAAGACCGAGGCTTGCTGTAAACGCTGCTCCAGATAAATAAAGACTCTTAAAACCCGATTGCTTGGCAACTAGTCCAGCCATTGCATCATGTGCACCTGGAATTTGCAAAATGCCTTTTTCAAGCATCATTGCTTGAAATGATTGCGCCAATTCTTCTTGTGACAATGCTTCATTTACAATCCATGGCATATGGTTTCCCTCCTTTTTTAAAGCGAGAACAAGTCAGTAAACGCTGGAACGCTTAGCTGTTCAAGCTTCTTATAATCAGATGTTGTATCTAAAATCGCCTTCTCTTGTTTTGCTGCGTAATGGATTGCAATATTGGCGGCGAATTTCTCTTGAATCGCAGGGACTGCTTCTTCTCGACGGAAACGATGACCAAGCGGATACTCAACTTCTACTTTGTCTGTTGAGGAGCCGTCTTTGAAGAAAATTTGAACCGCATTGGCGATTGAGCGCTTGTTCGGATCAAGATAATCTTTTGTATACTGCTCATTTTCGCTAACAACCATTGCATCTCGCAGTCGATCAACTCGAGGATCATTAGCCATTTCATCTTCATAATCATCAGCTACAATATCGCCTTTTAAAAGACCTATAGCAGTGATGTACTGTAAGCAGTGATCTCGATCTGCTGGATTGTAAAGAGGTCCTTTTTTATCAATAATGCGAATGGCTGACTCATGCGTTGTTAGTTCAATGCGATCAATCTCATCAAGACGATCAATGATTGATTCATGCAATGTTACAGCACACTCAGCTGCCGTTTGTGCATGGAATTCTGCAGGATAAGAAACTTTAAAAAGAATGTTTTCCATGACGTAGGCATCAAGTTCACGCGCAAGCGTCACTTCTTTTTTATTAAATAACACATCTTGAAAGCCCCAACCTGGTGCTGTCATCGCTGTTTTGTAGCCCATTTCACCTTTTAGTGCTGTCATGGCTAAAAATACTGCTCTACTTGTCGCATCACCAGCAGCCCATGATTTTCTTGACCCTGTGTTCGGTGCATGACGATAAGTGCGCAATGCCGAATTGTCTATCCAGGCATGAGATACGGCATTAATAATTTCGTCACGAGTGCCACCAAGCATACCTGCTACTACTGCGGTTGAAGCAACTTTTACAAGGAGCACATGGTCTAAACCAACTCGGTTGAAGCTATTGTCTAAAGCCAACACACCTTGAATTTCATGCGCTTTAACCATTGCCGTTAATACATCTTTAATGGTTAAAGGAGCTTTTCCTTCTGAGATGTTTTTGCGGCTTAAGTAATCAGCCGTTGCTAAAATACCACCTAAGTTGTCTGATGGATGACCCCATTCAGCTGCTAACCACGTATCGTTGTAATCCAACCACCGAATCATTGTTCCAATATTAAATGCCCCACGGACAGGATCAAGCACATAGGATGTACCTGGAACTTTGCTACCATTTGGAACAACTGTACCTGGCACAACTGGTCCGAGCATTTTTGTACATTCCGGGTAGCGTAATGCTAATATTCCACAGCCAAGTGTATCAATTAAGACATGCGCAGCCGTTGTCATCGCTTCTTCACTGGTAATTTCTTTTTCCAGAACATAATCGGCAATTTCTTCTAGTAATTGATCCGTTTGTCTTGTATCCGTTTTCAACATTTCAATTCCTCCATCAACTCGTTATGATTTTTGTGTATGTCTAGGACCTGTATATCTCACACGAGGTCTAAATAATTTATTGTTTTCATGCTGTTCAATTACATGGGCGCTTAATCCAACTGTTCTTGAAGAAAAGAAGATCGGTGTGTATAAACCGATGGGTATACCAAGCATCCAATAAACAGGAGCTGCATAGTAATCTAGATTTGGGTAGAGTCCTTTTTCTCTTTGAATAAGGGCTTCACCAGCTTCACACATGCGTAGCAATCGATCATCACCAGCTGCCTCAGATAGTTCAGCTAATGCTTCTTTCATAATTAAGGCGCGCGGGTCCATTTTTTTCATATAGACGCGATGACCAAATCCCATGATTTTTTCTTTTTGTTTTAATTTATTAGCAAGTAAGGTTTCAAACTCTTCAGGCGTATTTGCATCAAGCAGCATATACATTACCGCTTCATTTGCACCTCCATGTAAATGCCCTTTTAATGAGGCAACAGCACCGGTCAACGCGCCATACATATCTGATAATGTCGAGGCAATCACTCGAGCAGTGAAAGTCGAATTTGGCATTTCATGTTCAGAATAGAGTACGAGCGATTGATCGAATACGCGCTCTTCTAGAGCTGATGGTTCCTTGCCGGTAATCATATAAAGAAAATTAGCACTGTAAGAAAGCGTTTCTTTTGGACGTAAGACTTCTTTACCTTCAAGGATACGATAACTATTCGCTACAATCGTTGGTAGTTTGGCGAGCAATTGGTACCCTCTTTGTCGATTTGCTTCTGGATTTCGATTACCTAAATCATGATCAAATCCACCTAAAACAGAGATTCCCGTTCTTAAAGCATCCATTGGGTGAGTGGATGTAGGCAGTAGTTTAAATACATCTAACACCACCTCAGGAATATCATAGGACTCACTTAGTTGCTGCGCTAGAGCTTGACGCTCTTCATCTTTAGGTAATGTTCCCTTTAAAAGCAAGTGAACAATGTCTAAATACCCATTTGTTTTTGATAACTCGATTAAGTCGTACCCATGAATAACAATTTCTCCTTGTTCTGTATCAAGAAAAGACAAATCTGTTTCTGCTGCAATTACACCATCAAGACCAGGATAGTAGCTTTGTTCTGTTGCCATTTCATCCCTCCGCTGCTGATTTAATTTCTAATGCATACTTTAGATAAAGCGCTTTCACTTTGAAGCTTATGTACACCTCCAAATTCTTATAGAATTCGCTCTCCTTTTTAGATTACCACAATTCAAAAAGACTCGGCAATATTCATTTCATTTTCACAGTTTAGAATTCAAAAAAAAGAAGAGCCATCAAGGCGTCTCCTCTTCATCCTTAGGTAACTCCGTTAATTCTGTCCAGTCCACTTGTAATAAGCCGTTCTCAACGTCCTTGGACTCAATTAAAAGCGTTTTTCTACCTTTTAGTTGCCCGACAATTTCCTTACCTGTTTCATATAACCATTGGTAAATATCTGTGGTGCCAATACCAGTTGGCTCTTTTTCAAACGCTACTCTTCTAATCCTTAATTCTAAACGTTCTTTTTCGTCAATATAGAAAAAAACAACGGCATACATCGCATTATCAAGTGATTGATAAGCCGTTAATGAGTCCTCCCGCCAATTCGGCTCTGAACTAATTTCATTATGATCGATTCGTTTTTTTAAACCCTCATCCATTGCTCTCACATCCTTTTAAGTGCTTTACCCTTTTTCTTTAAGTTATACACATTGTCAAATATCCTAAAAAAATTTACACTACAAGTAGACACCTAAGGGAAAAGAGGATGATCGTATGCGTTTAGATGAAGATGCCTTAATTGTTACATTAAGTAAAGCAGGCACAATTCGCGGAGCTTCGCGAGATCTATACATATCACAACCGGCAATTAGTCAGCGCTTGAAACAAATTGAGGAACGATGGGGAGAACCTTTGTTTATTCGAACACATAAATCATTAATTCCTACTCCTGTTGGTGAAGAATTAATTGCGTACTCTAAAAAGCGCCTCTCTGATGAACGGCAACTGCAAGATCGTTTGAGTGAATTAACTGGAACCGTTCGCGGGACCTTGTCACTAGCAGTATCTTCAGTCATTGCGCAATATTATTTACCTCAATTACTTCGTTCTTATATGGAAACGTATCCAAATGTTCGAATTGACCTTCAAACCGGATTAAGTTCAGCGATGTATAAAGAAAGACATCATGTTCATCTCTCCATTTTACGTGGAGAAGTTGATGATACCGATTCATTAACGAAGTTATTTTCTGAGAAACTGTATTATGTCACCAAAAAAAATAGCCCATCTACGCAAACATTAATTGAATTTCAAAGTGATCAGGCATTTCATTCTCAATTAGAAACATGGTTTCAAACAACAAGCTTCCCTTCACCGACCCAAACGATAAAAGTCGATCAAATCGAGACGTGCAAACAATTAATGTACAACGGAATTGGTGCCTGTATTTTACCAGAGATTGCAACCAATGATATCTCTACAGAGGAATGTCTATTCATTCCGATTGAAGTTGATGACGCTTTCCTTGAGCGTGATACGTGGGTTCATTGTCATATGAAGTATGCGAACCTTCCGCAAGTTCAAGCCTTTCTTACATTACTAAACCAAGCACCTTCAATAAAGTAAAAAATCATATAATAAAAGCTCAAGAAGAGCATCCTCTTCTTGAGCTTCATTTTCAATTATTCTTCCCAAACCTTGACTTCTTGCATCACATCACCTTGATTAATGCGATACACGCTGTCAAGTCCTTCAACTACTTGTCCAAAAACAGTGTGAACTCCATCTAAATGTGGTTGTGGTTCATGCACTACGAAGAACTGGCTTCCACCTGTATCTTTGCCTGCATGAGCCATTGAAAGAGATCCAGCAACGTGTTTATGAGGGTTGCCAGCTGTTTCACATTTAATTGTGTAACCAGGGCCACCAGTTCCATTCCCGTTAGGATCTCCACCTTGTGCAACAAAACCTGGGATTACTCGATGGAATGTTAACCCATCGTAGAAACCTTTGTTCGCTAGTGTTTCGAAATTTTCAACATGACCTGGTGCAGCGTCATCGTAAAATTCAATAATCAATTTTTCTCCGTTTTCAAACTGAATGCTACCTTTTTTCATTTTAAAAACCTCACTCTCACTAAGTATCGCGCTTTCACGCTTTTCCCATTGTACACAAAACGAGATTAATTCTCAAATGAGACTGTTTCCTTCATTTTGTAAGGCAGGTCTAATCGAGTTAAATCATCATACGTTTCACGCTTAATCACTAACTGAGTTTCGCCATTTTCGACAAAAACAACTGCCGGCCTCGGAATTCGATTGTAGTTATTTGCCATTGAATAACCGTAGGCTCCCGTACAAAACATTGCAAGCAAATCTCCATGCTTTACTTCGGGCAGCGGCAAGTCCCAAACGAGCATATCTCCACTTTCACAACATTTACCCGCAACCGCGAATTCATCTGTTGCTATGTCAGTAGCTCGATTGGCTAAAATGCCTTCATACTTTGCATCATATAGCGCAGGTCTAAGATTGTCGCTCATTCCGCCATCCACAGACAAGTACCGTCTTACATTCGGAATATCTTTTGTTGAACCAATCGTGTACAACGTTGTTCCTGCATCCCCAACAAGGGATCTACCTGGTTCAATCCAAATCTCTGGTTCATCAATCTTTAAACGAGCAACATGTTTTTTTGTCTCTTTAATAATTTCATTGACGTACGTTTTTGGTTGTAAAGGCTTGTCCCCTTCCACATAACGAATGCCAAAACCACCGCCAAAGTTCAGAACAAGTGGCTTAAAGTTAAATGCTTCATTCCATTGTTCGACATAATTAAAGACTTTTTCGATCGCTAAAACAAAGCCCTCTGTTTCAAAAATTTGTGACCCAATATGACTGTGGACACCAAGCACATGTAAATGGTCACTATCGAGTGCTTGCTTTAATCCGATTGTTGCCTGTCCATTCGCTAAGTCAAATCCAAATTTGGAATCTTCTTGACCTGTTGTAATGAATTCATGCGTATGTGCTTCTACTCCAGGAGTTAGACGCAGAAGAACAGGTACCGTTATTTGCCTCGCTGAAGCAATTTCTTCTAATAAGTCAAGTTCATAAAAGTTATCTACAACTACACAGCCAATCTTTTCTGAGACGGCCATATTTAGCTCTTCCTTACTTTTATTGTTACCGTGAAAATGAATTTTTTCTGGAGCAACGCCCGCCTTTAGTGCAGTATGTAGTTCTCCACCTGAAACAACATCAATACTCAACCCAAGGTTCTGAGCAAGTTGATACATTGCTACGCAACTAAAGGCTTTACTCGCATACGCCACTTGATGGGCTACGCCAGCTTCCTCAAAGGCTGTCTTGAATGCATCGGCTCTCTCTTTAATTAAAGCAACGTCGTACACAAATAAAGGTGTTTGGTAATTGGTCGCTAGGTTGACCGTGTCAACTCCACCAATTTCTAAATGACCGTCTCCATTTACTCTCATGGTCCCGTGAAAAAACACGTTGCTCACTCCTTCAATCTACAGCTGAAAAAAAGTAGCTTGTGGCGAAGCCATTCAGCTACTTTTTCACATTTTTCAATTAGTGTATCAAAAACTAGCTGATTTGACCACTATTGATTCTTAGGTGCTTGTTTAATTTTATCAATTGGATGGACAATACTTGGTCGCCACCTCACAGTTGGTACGCTTGTCCGTACAAGGATCTGATACAGTGCCGGTGGATCAAATGGAAGGAATGGCCACATATATGGTTTGTTAAGTGGTGCTAATTTAACAAGAGAGAAAAACAAGAGCGTCAGCGATAGAACAAAGCCAAGCGGTCCAAAAAAGGCAACAGCCAAAATTAAAACATACCTAGCCATTCGGAGAGCAACCCCAAGCTCATAACTTGGCGTGGCAAACATACCAATCGACCCAAGGGCAACATATAAGATGACTTCTGCTGTAAAATAGCCAACTTCAATCGCCATTTCCCCAATTAATAAAGCAGCAACTAAACCTAAAGCAGTTGCAAGTGGTGAAGGGGTATGTATGGCTGCCATCCTTAATAATTCAATCCCCGCTTCGGCAAAAACAATTTGAAGGGCAATCGGAATATTTTTATTCTCATTTACTCCAACAAAATCAAGTGCTGGAGGAAGTAACTCTTGGTGATTAGCAAGCAAAAGCCAAAATGGAACAATTAACAAAGAAAATAAAATCCCTACAAAACGCATCCATCGTAAAAATGTTCCCACAGCTGCTGCTTGCCTATATTCTTCAGCGTGTTGAACATGATGAAATAGTGTTGTTGGTGTAATAACAACCGAAGGAGAGGTATCAATAATAAGAACAATATGCCCTTCAAAGATATGTGTCGCAGCAACATCTGGTCTTTCTGTGTAGCGAACAAGCGGAAAAGGATTAACGCCTTGTTTAACAATGTATTCTTCCACAACCTTATCAGCCATCGTTAAGCCATCGACATTTATTGATGAAAGTTCTTTTTTTACAATATCAACAAGACCTGGGTCTGCAATTCCTTCAATATAACAAACACAAACATCCGTCTTTGAACGAACGCCCACTTGCATAATTTCTTGCCGTAATCGTTCATCACGAATTCGCCTTCTTGTTAATCCCGTATTAAAGATAATATTCTCCGTGTATCCATCTCGAGAACCGCGTACAACACGCTCGGTATCTGGTTCCTCTGGTCCACGACCTGGATAAGATCGGACATCGGCAATAAGTGCTCTTGCTGTACCATCTACCAGGACAAAAATTAACCCTGATAGTACTTGGGTAATAGCATTGTCCATAGAGTCGGTTTCTTCTACTTGAATATGGGCAATATGATTTTTAACGGCTAAAAAAGGGTCTTCCGCTCTTCGAAGGCGACTTTCAGTTTCCATCAATTCGCGCAGTATTTCGATGATATATAAATTATCTACAAGACCAGTTAAATAGTAGATCTGAATTTCTTTATTAAAAATCTTAAGTTTACGGACGCCAACATCAAACGATTTTTCCAAGCCTAAACGTTCTGTTAAAATCGCTTCATTTTCTGCAAGATTTTTGCTAAATGTCATCGGTTTCGAAGGATCTTTCAAGATAGCCACTCCTTTCAAGAATACTCGCTATTGCTTTTTTTGTTATTGGTGCCCCTCTTTTCACATCATCGAATCGAGCCATCTTACCAATATCACCAATACCAACGACAAAAGGGATATTTAACTCGTCAAGGATTGAAACAGTATCTCCATTAATTCTCCCGATTTCAAGTTCTTGCAAGCCTTCTTTATCAACACCATATGCTGTTCTTTCACCAAACCGGTCAATACACAGGTCAACATGGGTCCATTCCCGTGCATGTGTTTGAGAAGCAACTGCCACAGCTCCAATAACGTTAATCTCGTTATGATGCGCAAGAAAGGTCATTGCCTCTTCACCTGGCCCTTTTTCTCGAATCCCACAATCATCAAACATGATTAGAATTGGAACATGAGGGGCTCTTAAAATACAAGCTGCCAGCTCTTCTTTATCAATCGTCGATGGATTTCCATAAGAAGCACTTATAACACGACAATCTAATTCTGATGCAACTAATTCAAGTACTTTTTTCGTTGCTAAGTCTCCATCTGTCACAAAAATTACTTGATGCACTTAAGCAACCCCCTTTGGTTTAAAAAGCACTGCCGCTCCAACGCTAAATAATATAGAAAAAACAATAGTTATTGATGCGATCTCAAAAACACCATCGGTAATAAAAAAGAGACCATTCGTTCCACCTTCCATTGCGCCATGCACAAGAGAATAACCAAATCCCGTCAATGGAACGGTTGCACCTGCTCCAGCAAGCGCAATTAAATGTTCATACAGCCCAAAGCCATCTAACACGACACCAACAAGAACCAAAACAATCAGCATTGAAATAGGAGTTAATTTCACGATATCAAGCAACAATTGCCCAAATAAACAAATGGCACCACCGATTAAAAAAGCGTATAAAAGGTCCATTACAGCTTTCTCCTTTCTAATACAATGGCATGTGCAATTGCTGGAATTGTCTTCTTTTGTTGTACGGTAATGGAACTTAGCAAAGCTCCAGTTGCGATAACCATTACTTTTTTTAGTGAACCTGCTAGCATTTCATTCATAATGTGACCAAATATGACAGAGGCTGAACATCCAGCGCCACTTCCACCTGCGAAAGCTTTTTGGTCGTTCCCATAAATCATGACGCCGCAATCCTCGTAGCCCTTGCTCAATAACACATCTTGTTCTCTGAGCAATTTCCGGAATATCTCACTACCGGATTTGCCTAAATCACCAGTTACAATTAAGTCAAAGTCATTGACTGACTGGTCTGTTTTATTTAGGAAGGCCATTGTTGTCTCAGCTGCGGCAGGAGCCATAGCTGCCCCTAGCTGATGTGGATTGGAAAGACCGAAATCTACTACACGTCCAATGGTTGCGCCTGTTACTTGAATAGGGCTTTTTCGTTTACTTAAAACAAGAGCACCTGCACCTGTAACCGTTGTTTGAGCGTTCTCTTGCTTTTGAAAAGCAAATTCAGTTGGATAGCGAAACTGCTTTTCACAAACTCCGTAGTGGCTGCTTGCTGCACAAAGAACACGATCAGCAAAACCACCATTTATCCAAACTGAACCTAACAAGAGGGTTTCGATTGACGTTGCACAGGCTGAGTAACTTCCTAAAAAAGGAAGCTTCAGTTCAGTTGCGACATAACTTGATACGGTTGTTTGATTGTTTAAATCACCTGCAATAAATAAATCAATCGCATCCGCTGTGATATGCTTTTTTTCCAAACATTGTTTAACGGCCATACGCATTAATGCCTGCTCTGCAAGCTCCCAACTTTTTTCACCACATCTTAAATCGTCATAATGGTAATCGAATGATCGGCCAAGAGGTCCTCTACCCTCTTTAGGACCTACTGCAGTACCGCTTGATTCTACGTAAACGGGCTCTGAGAAGTGCAAGACCCGATGCATAAGCCCCATAGTAATCCTCCTTTCTTAATGAAGCAGCATCTGAATAAACAAGCGCGAAAAGCTAACGATATATGCTGCTCCTATGCCGACCATAAGAATAGGACCAACTAACCGAAACAAATTAGAACCAACTCCAATTAAGATGCCTTCTGTTCGGTACTCCAAAGCTGTAGACGTCATCGCATTCACGAAACCTGTAATAGGTACAAGCAATCCAGCTCCAAAAAGCTGGGCACCTTTTTTAAATAAGCCTAAAACCGTGGCCAGAGCAGCTAATCCGATCAACGTTATTATCATAAAGCTGGTTGCTCTTTGATCACTTAATAGAAAATAATGCTGATAGCCCTTAAAAATAAGTTGTCCAAGAAAACATATAAAACCACCAGAAAGAAACGAAAGAAATCCATTTTTTAAGACTCTATTTTTCGGCTTATATAATGTGATATTTTCTTTGTATAATAAAGCCTTTCGCTCATTTGTCATGATAGCCCCCAAGATCATTCATCTCTTGTAGTATGGTGCATTTCATTTTGTTCAATGCGTGTTTAAACAAAAAAAGACTTTTCAAGTTGAAAAGTCTTTTTAAAACGGCAATAGCTATTGAGTTTCAGACATTGTTTCTTTCATTTGCTCTAAAATTTTCTTTTCTAAACGTGATACTTGCACCTGCGAAATGCCGAGTCGAGTAGCCACTTCTGATTGGGTTTGATCTTTGTAATAACGAAGATAGACAATTAATCGCTCACGTTCCCCTAAATCACGAATTGCTTCCTTTAAAGCGATTTTATCGAACCACTTAATTTGTGTATGATCGGCAATCTGGTCCAATAACGTAATTGGATCTCCGTCATTTTCATAGACCGTCTCATGAATGGATGTTAAACTTCTGTTTGCATCACTGGCAAATACGACTTCCTCGGGCGATACATCAAGATGCAATGCAATTTCATTTACAGTTGGTGTTCGTCTTAACTCTTTTGTTAATTCATCTTTTGTTTTACGTATTTTATTACTCAGCTCTTTAATAGAACGACTCACTTTTACAGTGCCGTCATCTCTTAAAAATCGCTGAATCTCCCCAATAATCATAGGGACTGCATAAGTCGAGAATTTCACATCGTACGACAAGTCAAATTTATCAACCGATTTTATTAAGCCAATACAGCCTATCTGGAACAAATCTTCCGCTTCATAACCACGGTTCATAAAGCGCTGGACAACAGACCAGACCAAACGAGTGTTTTTATTTACGATTAGATCGCGAGCCTCAGTATCACCTTGCTGACTTTTAAGAATTAAGTCCTTAACCTCGCCATCAGTCAATGTTTTTTTATTGTTTTTTTTCAGCTCTGCGCTCATCAGTAAGACCCCTCATCTGCACACGGCCTTTGTTGTAGTAAGCTGCTTTTTTACATAAACGGTTGTCCCAATTAACGGTTCTGAAACAATCTTCATATCCTGACTAAAATTCTCCATAATTGTGAAACCCATTCCCGAACGCTCCAGCTCTGGTTTTGATGTATACAATGGCTGCCTTGCTTCATCAACATCAGAGATTCCAATGCCTTCGTCTCGGATAATTAATTCAATTTCATTTTCTCGTATCGCTGCTGAAATAAAAACTTGTCCACTTGAATCATTTTCATAACCATGAATAATTGAGTTTGTTACAGCTTCGGATACAATTGTCTTAATTTCGGTCAACTCTTCCATTGTTGGATCAAGCTGAGCGATAAATGCGCCGACTGTAACACGAGCAAACGATTCATTCTCACTTTTTGCACTAAAAGCTAGTTCCATTTTATTAGTCATTGTTTATGCCACCCCCAAATTTTGCAGAGCAAAGCTTTCATTTTCTTCAAAACGAATAATTTTGAATAAGCCTGACATCTCGAACAGTCTCTCCACTGATGGCGATATCGCACAAACAATCATCTCTCCACCATTTGCTTTCACTTGCTTATAGCGGCCTAGTATCACACCTAATCCTGAACTATCCATAAACGATAATTTTTCAAGGTTCAATACGATGTGTGTTGTGTGAGCAATTAATGCTTCCACTCTTGCTCTTAATTCTTTTGCTGCATGATGATCCAATTCACCTTCTAAACGAATTAAAAGTACATGACCTCTTTGTTCCAATTCCATCTGTAAACTCATGAAGGCACCTCCGTCTAATTTTTCTATCGCTTAGATTCCATCTTTACTAAGAAAAATCCTTGCATATGACAAAACTAGTGGTAAAAAGTGCAAACTTCTTTTTATCATTTATTTTCCAGCAAAAGTAGACAAAGATCGCTTAAATAACTCCCACCAAGATGCGGTTTCAATTGTTTCAGCAGCGGTTAGGTCTGTTTTGATTAAAGTTTCACCTTGTTTTTCTACTAAAAGATGTCCAACAACATCGCCTTTTTGAACAGGTGCCTGTAAGTCTTTATTCAATTGGATAGTTACTTCTGCTTCATCAACATTCTCGCCTTTTTTAATAAGCACCGAAACTTGTTCTGGAACAACTGCTTGTACAGTCTTTTCTTGACCTTTCGTTACGTGCGCTTCGCCAAGAATATCGCCTCTTTCATAAAGCTTGTTTGTTGAGTAATGGGCGTAAGCATAATCAAGTAATGAAGAAATATCTGCATTACGATCTTTTGGTGTTGGTGCACCCATCACTACGGCAATCACGCGCATTCCATTTTTGTTAGCAGTCGCCGTTAGACCATATTTAGCCTCTTGGGTAAATCCCGTTTTTAATCCATCTACCCCCGGATAAAAGCGGACTAATTTATTCGTATTAACAAGCCAGAACTCTTTATCCGTCCCTTTCCGTAAATAGTCCTCATAGATGCCTGTGTAAGAAGTGATATTTTCATACTTAAGCAATTCTTTTGCTATCACAGCAAGGTCATGTGCGGAAGTAAAGTGATTGGCTACCGGTAAGCCATTTGTGTTTTGAAAAGTGGTATTCTCCAAATTAAGTTCTGCTGCCTTATCGTTCATCAATTTCACAAATTCTTCTTCAGAACCACCAATATGCTCCGCCATTGCAACAGCAGCATCATTACCAGATGCAACTGCAATTGCTTTTAATAAATCGTCTACACTCATTTGTTCGCCAGGTTCTAGGAAGACTTGCGAACCACCCATTGACGCTGCATACTCACTAACGGTTACCATGTCTTCATACTTTAATTTTCCTTCGTCAATCGCTTCCATAATTAATAACATGGTCATGATTTTGGTCATACTTGCTGGAGGGAGCGCTTTGTTGCTATTTTTTTCATAGAGTACTTCTCCAGTATCTCGTTCAATGACTATCGCAGACAGTGCTTTTTCTGCTAGGTTTACCTCTGTTCCCTCGGTCGCATACGCTGGTTTCACTATTAATCCAATTAGTAAAGAGATCATTAAAACTATTAAAAGAAGCTTTCTTTTCATCTGCTTATCCTCCATTGTTCCATTATGTAAAAAACTATTCGCTATTCTTACCATTTACACATTGATCTATACATAAAAATAAAAAAGCGTACGTCATGTACGCTTCATTTCAAGCCATTTGTTTGAAAAAGCTCTGGAACTGTTACAAACGTGTATCCTTCGCTTTTTAGCGTTTCAATTTTTGTTTGAATGTCTGCTATAGAGTCATGCTTCCCTTCATGGAAAAGCATAATCGTTCCATTCTCAAGTCTATCAATTTCTTCACGACTAGCATAATCAGCATCCCAGCCTATAAGATGATAGTGATTATTCGCTAACCATTTCTTTGCCTTAATCGGAATCAACCCATATGGGGCACGCACCATATCCGTACGAATACCGACTGCTTTAGCTAACAAATCATCTGTTTTAGAAATTTCCTCTTTTATCTCACTAATCGTTAATTCGGTTAAATTCTGATGAGTGAAGGAATGATTTCCAATCCGATGACCATCAGCTACCATACGCTTAATCGTTGATTCATTTCCTTCAATTTGGTTGCCAACTACAAAAAATGTTGCTTTCACATGTAATTCTTTTAATAAGTCTAACAATGTATCTGTCTCATTTTGAATTGGCCCGTCATTGAAAGTAAGCGCAACAACATGTTTATGATGCTTCATGCCTTTGGATTGTAATCTCCCTTCAGCACCTGATGAGATGGACGATCGTGCATATATGGAGTCCTTTTCATACTGTCTGTGATGGTCCATTCCTTGCGCTGCGTTTGGTTCACCATTTTTTCGATGAAGTGCCTGACTGCTCTCAGGCTGTGTATAAGAACAACCAAGAACAGGAAGTATTAAACAACACGATAAAAAAACATAGGTTAAACGTTTCATTCTAAAAGCCTCACTTTTACCATAAGTGCTTTTAGTATATGGATGAATTAAGCCTTTATACTAAAAAAACAGGCCTCAATGGCCTGTTTGCTTAAAACGTTTTTATTTCTTGTTTTTGATTTTGCTCATCAAAAATAATGAGTCGGCTAGGTTGATTTGTTTCAGCTATTTTCATGCCAGCCTCAATTGCAGAAGACTGTTTATCAAACTCCTCAAAAGGAGCAACGTTTTCGACTTTTAAAAACCAAGTTGTAGCATCTTTATTAGGTGTAACCGTGTACTCTTTCATGCTATCTCTCCTTTATCTGTTTCTACATATCATATACCCTGTTAGTAGAAAACAAAACATAAAGGACACTTACCTTGTTACATTTTTCTTTATAAAAAAAGCAAGTATTAAACTAACAAAAGCAACACAAGTCGCGACGATAAATGAATTGTTTACACCTTGAATCATAGCTTCGCTGTTTTCTGTGGAAGTAGAAGCCGTCATCACAGACACCAAGATTGCTGTGCCAATGGACCCTGATACTTGACGCATTGTGTTGTTCATTGCTGTCCCATGTGGAATTAATTCTCTTGGTAGGACATTTAATCCCGCTGTTGTGACTGGCATTAGAACAAGGGATAAACCAAACATTCGAACCGCATAAACAATTGTTAAATAAGTGAGACTCGTGTCTGTTGTTAAGTTTGTATATAAAAGCGAAGAAACAAAAATGAGCGTTAAGCCAATAATCGCTAAGCTTCTGGCTCCTATTTTATCAAAAATTCGTCCAGTTATTGGAGACATAATCCCCATTAGAACCGCGCCAGGCAAAATGGTTAAACCTGTCTCAAAAGCACTATACCCTTGCATATTTTGCATAAAAATTGGCAGGATCGTTGCTGGTCCAACGAGCGAAACGAAGACCAACATTCCAATTACAGTTGTCAATGAAAAAACAGGGTATGTAAATACACGAAACTCTAATACTGGTTGTGGTAAGCGCAACTGACGCTTAATAAATAGGAACAGTGATAATACACCAATTAGTAGTGGAATAAAAACAAGTGGGCTTCCCCAGCTCGCCTGACCTGCATTAGAAAAAGCAAATAGTAATCCTCCAAAACCAAGTGTTGAGAGAATAATCGACAGGCTGTCTAATTTAGGATGACGTAACGTTGTCACATTTCTCATGACAAAGATAGCAGCAATAATATCGAACACTACGATGGGCATAAGGATCCAGAAAAGAATGCTCCAATGATACGATTCAACGAGCCAACCAGACAAGGTCGGACCAATTGCAGGGGCAAATGAAATGACTAAACCAACCATCCCCATGGCTGTCCCTCTTTTTTCTTTTGGAAAGATTAACAGAAAAACGGTCTGCATTAATGGCATCATAATACCTGCACCTGACGCTTGAACAACCCGACCAATGAGAAGCATACTGAATGATGGAGAGATAGCACAAATAAGTGTACCAATCCCAAACATAATCATTGCCGTGAGAAAGAGCGATCGTGCCGTAAATTTTTCAATTAAAAAAGCCGTTATTGGAATCATTATTCCATTAACTAGCATAAAAATAGTTGTTACCCATTGCGCCTCATTTTCATTAATCTCTAAATCAGTCATTAAGTGCGGGAGCGCAGTAGTAAGTAACGTTTGATTTAATATGGCAACAAATGCCCCGATTAACAAAACGGCAATAAGAGGCTTCTTATTAAATTGAGGAATTTCTTCTCTTGTTTCGTCCATTCCAAAACCTTCTTTTCATTGGCTATTCAACTATACTAATCCTCTCATTATATCGATCAAGATCTTTATCTGTCAAAACGTTTCTTTCGAGACACGAAAAAAAAGTTTGTGCAAAGAGCACAAACTTTTTTTGTTAAACAGTTGATTCATTTACTTCTTTTATAATTTCATGAGGCTTCAACTTTGTTAAATTTTTCTTCATGATGTTGACTTTTCTTATAGCAAACTGCCGGGAGAATTCAGAGGTTTGATCTGGTGAACCAGTAAGATGTATGGAATCCCAATTACGTTGTTTTGCATTTTTTTCTATTTTTTGCGCGATCTTCTTAAACCACCTCTGCTGATTTGCGTCAAACCGATCTGCATATTGCTCACGATGTAATGCCGCACCAGCTTCCGCCTGTGGTTTAGCACCAACATATTCTTTCCAGTCTTCCGTATCAACATCCCAACTAAACTGCTTTTCCTCCATGACTTCCCCTAAGCTTGTTTCAACAAGATGTACATCCGTCTTCTTGATCATCACAATGCCAGACAACGGGTATTTCGTTGTTAGATGCTCAAGTTGATCAACTACGGGATTTTGTTCCCACCTAAAGTCATTTTCAACAGGGACCTGAAGTTTTTTTAGGTGACATTCACCGCTTGAAGAGCCAATAAAAACAACGCTTATAGGCATGTTTGTTGCTAGTTCTTTTATTTGGTTTTCTGCTTCTTTTTTTAATCGTTTAAAGGCAGCTAACTGCGGCCCATTGTCGCTAACTTCCAAGTATTCTTCTAGCTTTTTCAGCCCATTCTTTAACCGGATTTTCCATTCGCCTTTTTGTTGATCTACGCTTGTAATTGATGTACGTAAATAAATTGACAAACAGCCATCTTCACAATGAATTTGCTTAAATCGCTTAATCTCATTTGTTAGTGACAATGGTCAGCCTCCTCAGTTATTCTGCTTTTGCCGTTAATTTAACTTGAATATTCCCGCGCGTCGCTTTTGAATAGGGGCAAAATTCATGTGCCTTCTCTACGAGCTCCTGAGCTTCTTCCTCAGACACACCTTTCACGACTACTTCAAGCTCTGCTCCAATTTGAAAGCCACCGTCTGAAGGGTCCTTCACTAAAGAAACATGCGCTGTTGTAGTGGATTCGATTTCTTTTTTTGCATTTGACGCCATTAAATTTAAAGCGCCATCAAAACAGGAAGCATACCCTGCCGCAAATAACTGTTCAGGATTCGTTCCCTCTTTCTTAGAACCTGGTTTGACCAAGTTCAAATCTACGTTTGCATCATCTGACTTAACTGAACCTTCACGTCCACCTTTTGCCGTTGCGCTTGATGTATATACGATATCTGCCATTTGTAAAACACTCCTTCTATCAATCTACTTACATGGAGTGTATAGACGTTCACATCTGTTATTAAACCTTTTTTATATGTTTTATTTTCGACAATAGAGGAATACTAGGTTTAAATTCCAATGAAAAGGTAGTGATTAAAAATGGACAACCACGTGAAGGAACAAATACTTAAAGTGATGAAGGATCATAAAATTGGCTCGCTAGCAACGGTTAAAGGCAACAAACCCCATGCTCGCTACATGAGCTTTTACCATGATGGCTTTACCCTCTTCTCACCAACATATAAAGATACGTATAAAGCAGAAGAAATTGAGGCAAATCCTAATGTTCATGTGTTGCTTGGCTATACTGGTGAAGGCTATGAAGATGCGTTTATTGAGTTCCAAGGTAAAGCCGTAATTAAAGATGATATCCAGCTTAAAGAAAAGTATTGGAGCGATTCACTCAGTCATTACTTTAAAGGCCCAGAAGACCCTTCCTTTATCTTTTTAGAGCTTAAGCCAACCACCATTCGCTTAATGAACAAAGGTGATAACACCCCCTACGATATCTCGTTTGATTGAGTCTATTCAAAAGAATGATCTTTATACACAAAAAAACCCGCCAAAATTGGCGGGTTTTTTTATACAGGATAAATCTCTTTATAAATAAGCGTTGGTTTAGCGACTTCTTCTTTCACAAGTTTATAGGAATCTAACACTAGTTGCTGTACTTCGCTTACATCTTCGCGATTTGCATGTAAGGTAACGAGCGTGTCTCCTTTTCTAACTTGATCACCCATTTTTTTCTCAAGCACGAGACCGACAGCTAAATCGATCTCATCTTCTTTTGTCGCTCTTCCTGCGCCGAGCTGCATTGCAGCCACACCTAATTGATTAGCGGCAATCTCACTGATGTAACCTTCTTCTTCTGCCTTCACTTCAATTTGAAATTTAGCAGTAGGATAAAGAGACTCATCATCGACAATGGCTGCATCCCCACCCTGTGTTTGAATGAACGTTTTTAATACATCAACGGCTTGTCCACTATCTATAATTTCCTCTAGTTTTGCGCGGGCAGCTTTAACTGAATCAGCTTTCTTAGCTAAATAAACCATATGACTTCCAAGAACTAAGCATAGTTCTCTTACATCTGCTGGACCTTCTCCTTTAAGAATATCAACAGCCTCTTTAATCTCAAGCGCGTTCCCTACAGCAAGCCCTAGTGGCTGATTCATATCAGATATAACGGCCATTGTTTTTCTACCAACTTTTGTACCAATTTCAACCATTGCCTGAGCAAGCTCAACCGAATCATCAAGTGTCTTCATAAAAGCACCGGATCCTGTTTTGACATCAAGAACGATCGCATCTGCCCCAGACGCTATTTTTTTACTCATAATCGAACTAGCGATTAAAGCAGTGGAATTTACTGTACCAGTCACATCTCTAAGTGCATATAACTTCTTGTCGGCTGGCGTTAAATTTCCTGTTTGCCCTGCTACAGCTATTAAATTTTTATTGACATGATCAATAAACTCGTCTGTTGACATATCACATGAAAAGCCTGGAATCGCTTCTAGTTTATCAATTGTTCCACCTGTATGACCAAGTCCTCTACCTGACATTTTCGCAACAGGGACGCCCGCAGCGGCAACCAGTGGTGCAAGCGCAATGGTTGTTTTATCACCCACACCACCAGTTGAATGCTTGTCCGCTTTAATACCTGCGATTGAGGATAAATCAATTTGATCACCTGAATGAGCCATCGCTAGCGTGAGTTCAGCTCGCTCGGCTTGGTTCATATCTTGAAAATAAATAGCCATTGCCAAAGCCGACGCTTGATAATCAGGGATTTTCCCGTCAGTATACTGTTCTACAAACCACCAGATTTCATTTTTGTTAAGTTCTTTTCCATCTCTTTTTTTCTCAATAATATCAACCATTCTCATCGTGCAGCACGCTCCCGTAATTAATCAGTAATCACTCTATTTCTTCTTTAGTTCGTTTAAAAAGCTTAAACCATGATCAGGCATCTTCACAGCAAAATTATCAGCAATCGTCGCCCCAACATCTGCGAAAGTCATTCTCGTTCCAAGGTCCACGGATTGAAGAGACTTACTATAAACGATCAATGGAACAAGCTCTCTTGTATGATCAGTCCCAGAGTGGGTTGGATCATTCCCATGATCTGCTGTAATAACAAGCAAATCTCGTTCCCCAATTTGATCAATAATTTCTGGTAATTGTTTGTCAAAGCGTATAATAGCATCTCCGTATCCTTTGACATCACGACGATGGCCATACAATGCATCAAAATCGACTAGGTTTAAGAAACAAAGACCTGTGAAGTCTTCTTGTAATTGCTCTACTAATTTTTCCATCCCATCATCATTTGAAACCGTTCGTATTGATTGAGTGACTCCTTCACCATCATAAATATCAGAAATCTTCCCTAATGCAATTGAGGCAAACCCAGCATCTTCAAGTTCATTCATCACCGTCTTGCCAAAAGGCTTTAACGCGTAATCATGCCTATTTGCAGTGCGTTTCCAGCCACTTTCTTCTCCGATAAATGGCCTTGCGATAATTCTACCCACCATATATTTGGGATCCAGTGTCAACTCACGAGCTTTCTCACAGATTTGATAAAGCTCCTCAATTGGAACGATCTCTTCATGCGCCGCGATTTGCAGAACTGAATCTGCAGACGTATAGACTATTAAGTCTCCAGTTTCCACATGCTTCTGACCTAATTCATCAAGAATCTCAGTACCTGAAGCTACTTTATTCCCTAGAATCCCTCTTCCTGTCATCTGCTTAAGTTCATCTAATAATTCATCAGGAAAACCATGTGGAAATACGCTGAAAGGCTCCTCAATTAATAATCCCATTAGTTCCCAATGTCCTGTCATCGTATCTTTTCCGACTGAGGCTTCCTGCATAATGCCATAACTCGCAAGTGGTGCTTGATGATCAGCGACACCTTTTAGAGGCGCGATATGACCCAATCCTAAGCTTTCAAGTTGCGGAACTTCTAAGCCATTAAAAGCATCGGCAATGGAACCTAGCGTATTTGTGCCTTCATCTCCAAATTCTTTTGCATCTGGAGCAGCTCCAATCCCTACTGAATCCATTACAATGACAAATACTCGATCAAATAATCGTGACATACAAATTACTCCTTCATTTTCAATCTTTTTCTTAAAGCTTTTTACGCCCGCGGATGATATTTTGAATAAACATCCTTCATACGTGTTTTTGTTACATGCGTATAAATTTGAGTTGTGGAAATATCAGCATGACCAAGCATTTCTTGTACAGAACGCAAATCTGCTCCATTTTCCAATAAATGCGTTGCAAAGGAGTGCCTGAGCGTGTGTGGACTAAACGACTTGCTAATTTGTGCTTCCCTTGCAAGCTGCTTTAAAATTTTCCAGAAGCCTTGTCTAGTGAGTGGCTTTCCATAATGGTTGACAAATAAGTATGTATGTTTGTTCTTCTTTAATAACTGCTGTCTGCCACTTTCTAAATAGGCACTCATCGCTGTAACCGCTTGTTTACCAAGAGGAACGATACGTTCTTTATTTCCTTTACCGATAACCCTAATAAAGCCCATCGTTAAATGGAGCTGATCCTCTTCAAGCGTTACTAACTCCGTTACGCGCATTCCAGACGCGTAAAGTATTTCAAGCATCGCTTTATTCCTTAAACCAAGTGCTGTTGATAAGTCAGGTAAATGAAACAAGCGATCCACTTCTTCAATCGTTAAATAATCAGGTAGCTTCTTCTCCTGTTTTGGAGACTCAATTAAAGCGGTAGGGTCAGTGGTTGTCCAATTTTCACGATACAAAAATTGGTGCAATGAGCGCAACGTCGTTAAAACACGAGCTCTTGTTGCGGCTGATTTCCCAGATTTCTTTAATGAGTAGAGGTATTCTTGAATCATCATAGGGTTAACCTCTTTTAACGAGACTAGCTGTTTTTCTTTTAAAGCGCGCATGTACTGCGTAAGATCTCTCGTATATGAATCTACTGTATTTGCGGATAATCCTTTTTCTACTTTTATAAAATGAATAAATTCACGCACATCGTGATCTAGTTCCATTTACACTTGGTCTCTCCTCACTTATTCACCTATTAAATAAAACAGCTTCATCCGATCTAGCACATCGATTCCATCGCCTTCAATATGTGTAGTCGAAACCTTAATTGCTTTTCCTTCTGGTTCATCATACTTATTAAAATCACTAAATTCAGCAGTCACCCATAGGATACCATAGTAGAAGATCATTGTGCATGCGATAAACAATAGACTTGCTCTGAACGTGTGCAATACTAGCTTCATAATCCAACTCCCTTTTTGCTTTATTCTAATCTATGCCTAATTAAGTGGAGTCTATACATAAAAAAAACCGCCAATCAATTGGCGGTCACTATACTTTTTCAGTTAGTCGCTCATCTGAATTCGATTCAGACGTAACGCTGTGATCTTGACATCGGTAACATACACCATGGAACGTAAGTCGATGGTCTTTAATTTTAAAAGTAAAATCTCTTTCTACAATCGCTTCAACATCGCCAAGAAGGTCTTCTTGTATTTCGTCAACAGCCCCACACTCAATACAAACGAGGTGATGATGAAAGTGATTCGCTCCTTCTTGTCTCAAATCAAAGCGTGAAACGCCATCACCAAAATTAATTTTATCAACTACCTTTAGTTCAGTTAACAATTCTAATGTACGATACACGGTTGCTAAACCAATCTCAGGTGCTTTTTCTTTTACAAGTAAATAGACATCTTCAGCACTTAGATGATCTTCTTCATGCTCTAATAGAACCAATACTGTCGCTTCGCGCTGAGGCGTTAGTTTGTAACTTTGAGCATGTAACTGCTTTTTAATGCGCTCTAATCGATTTTCCATAACGTCCCCCTCCATTTAAAAGCGATCAAGTTTAATGTTATTATAGGATGAGAAAGAACGGTTGTCAATTAATAATTATTATAAACTGAAAATGAAAATCAATTATTAAGTAATAATCATTCTAAAAAGCACTGATAATCCATTTCATAAGTACGGGAGCGATGTATGCTTCAATAACCGCAGCGAAGGTAACGGCAGAACCAATAATCAAAATCATCACCGTATATCTTAGAAAATGTGGAAATACAGGTTCATTATACCCTTTTGTAAACGTTTGTCTTAACAACCTCAGGCTAAAAGAGACGCTCAAGGTGCCGACAACTATAAAAGCAGGTACTAAAATAAAATTTTGGGGTAATACAGATACGAATGCGAGAAAAAAACCTTGCGCACCCATTTGATTAACTAAGAAGCCTACTGTAAAACCAACAATGACACCCTTCATAAATAAGAGAACGAAAATAATCGGCAATCCAATCATTGAGATGCCAAGAATCCACATTAACCCAATATACTTACCATAATGCGTAAAGCTATGTAAGAACAACTCACCTGGGGACGTCTCGATATAGCCATTTTTCATTTCATGAAAAAACTGGCTCAAATACATAAAGAGATCATGACGTTGGGTCAGACTAAGGCTATTAACCAAAATCGCGCCAAATATGACACCCATTAGAAATAGAATACAAACAAAGAGATAGATTGATTTATAATCAAGTATATGAGCAACGATTCGTTGATACAGTCGATTAGATTTCATAGCCTGTCCTCCTCTTTTCTAACACGATATGAAGAGGGCGGACAAACTATGCCATTTTCTTACTCTAAACTGTTTTTAACTTAAGATACATAAGTGCGTAAGCTGTTTTCGCATCATGGATACGTTCTTCCTTAACAAGTTGTTCACATTCCTCAAATGAGAGCTCTAAATTCGTTACAAACTCATCGTCATCCAGCTGCTGTTCGCCTTTTTTCAACTCACTTGCTTCATAAATATAGATAATTTCATCAGCAAACCCTGGAGATGTATAGAAAGATGTCAGAAGTTCTAATGAGCCTGCTTGATAACCCGTTTCTTCGTAAAGTTCTCTCCACGCTGTTTGTTTAGGATCTTCTCCCTTTTCCATTTTACCGGCAGGAATTTCCACAATCGATTTTTCTAATGCTTTACGATACTGCTCAACCAGAATAATTTTCCCTTCTTCTGTAGTAGCAATCACTGCCACCGCACCTGGGTGTCTCACTAACTCTCTCGTTGATTGCTTCCCATCAGGAAGCTCCACTTGTTCAAGCTCAAGTTGGATGACTTTCCCCTTATAAATCATTTTTGATTCAAGTGTTTTCTCTTCGAAATTAGCCATTTTTCTCTCCTTAAAGCATGTCTTAAGTATATTAAGCATAAACCTGTAACAGACTGAATAATCGAGGTGATTAGCTTGAAACAAATCTTTAAAACAAATTCGGTTATCTTAAATGGTTCAAAACAAGAGATCTTATACTTGCTTAAACAAACAGCACTTACACACGAATATGTCTCGGAATGGCTTCAATCAACGAACGCTCGATCAACTAGACCTAATTATCTAAAACGAATCAAATAACAAGTTTCATTGATAGTCACTTATTTTATTGTGCAACATGTCTGCATCAACTTCACCAATAACAATTTCTTTTACAGTTAGATTTTCATCTAAAATGTACGTCAGCGGCAATCGATACGGGTCGATTTCGGCTAAGAACTCACCTTCACTGTCCAAAAAAACAGGTAATGTTAGCTGCTGCTCTTCAATAAAATCAGTTGCGTCACTTGCCCGATACTCTCTATTTTGCATATTGACTGTAATTACTTCAACAGAATCATTAGCTGTTTCTTCAGCAAAGTCCATCAGCTCCGGCATTTCCCTTATGCATGGTTCACACCATGATGCCCATACATTTAACACAACCATTTGTCCTTTAAAATCATGCAGAGATTTTTGGCCAGCTCCATATAGTTCAAGTTCCATATTTGGTAACTCGTCCCCCTCAGCTAGAGGCTTCGTTGATCCTTGATTTTGGTAAAGCACGATCCCTGTGATAACTAAAGCGACTGACAAAACCAAAATCGTCAAATAACGTTTTTTTAACATAATTTCACCTCTTTTCGATTTCCAAAAAGTTTGCTAAACTAATCGAGTGTTCATTAAACGGAGAAGGGAATTCAAAAATGAGTTTATTTGAAGCGATTATTTTAGGGCTAGTGCAAGGTATTACTGAGTTCTTGCCCATTTCAAGTTCCGCTCACTTGATTATTGTCCAAGCTATGTTTGACATGTCATTTGCCGGATTTAGTTTTGAAATTCTGTTACACTTAGCTTCTGTTTTAGCCGTTATCCTTTACTACCGTCGCGATTTAATTGAGATCATTCGAGGATTCTTTGCCTATTTTACGAATCGATCTACGCAAAATAAGTCAATGTTCTTTTTTGCTATCTACTTAGTTGTTGCAACGGCCATTACAGGAGTAGCGGGTATTTTGTTTGAAGACTACATAAGCGACACATTTAAAACACCGACGTTTATTGCATTAGCGTTAGCAATTACGGGTTTGTTCCTCATTATTATAGAACGTTTTGTTAAACTAGGAAACCGAACAGAAAAAGAAATGACGTTCACAGATTCCATTGTCATTGGACTCGGTCAATGTCTCGCGTTGATTCCAGGTTTATCCCGTTCAGGAACAACGCTAATTGTCGGCATGTTTGCTGGGCTTTCAAAAGAAACAGCTGTCCGCTTTTCTTTTCTACTCTCAATTCCAGTTATCCTTGGTTCTTCCGTTCTGGCAATTGATGACTTAATTTCTGGTGCATTACTTGAGCATACAGGAATGCTAGAATTAAGCCTATCCTTTGTTATTACATTTATTGCCTCTTGGATTGGAATCGTCTTTTTTATTAACTTAGTTAGAAAAAGTAAGCTCATTTATTTTGCACTATACTGTTTCATCGTTGCAACTCTAGTATTCTTGTTTAGAGATTCATTGAATATGTCGGGTATGTAATTAGAAAAGGAAGCGGCTAATCGCCGCTTCCTTTTACGTTTCTAAAATAGACTGGATAAACGCTTTCCCTCCAGCTTCAACCCCACCACTGTAGCGGTGCACACTTCCACCTAAATTAATAATGACATCCTTACCGAAGTCTTTTTTAACTTGTTTAATTGTGCTAAAATCAATCCCCGCAGATGGGATCGGGAAGCTTGGCTTTATTTCCGCTGGTTGAATCAGTTGGTCCCTCACATGTTGAGCTTCTTCCGCATTAATACCAATTCTGGCGTAAGGTGAAGGAAACAAGACGGCATCAGCGCCTGCCATTCTTAAGAGCTTTCCTAACAGGAGACGTGAAGATATACCATGCTGTTTTGAACGAATCATCATTCCAGCAAGTGAAGAATGAGCAAAGATTGGTACATCTATTTCAGGATCTTCCCGCAGTCCTTGCAAGACGTCGATTCCATAAGCATATACATTTAACAATAAAGCAGGTGCCCCTAAGCCTATCGCCTCTTTCGCACGCTCTTTCAATTCGAATGTTTTTCCTGTTACATTAACAACATAAAGTGGTGTTCTACCCGTTTCTTCTGCCGCCTCTGCAATTGCTGCTAAACCAACCGGAATTCGTTGTTCTAGTGGCGTCCAATCATGTTCAAATAGCCTTTCATCATCTTGAATGATATCAATTCCACCATAACAATGAGCTAACATTTGTTCATGGAACGAATCTACCGAACGTCCAATTGCTCCTTTTGCCACACTCATAGCTAGCGGCCGTTCATCCGTTTCGACTAGCTGACGTATTCCCTCTATGCCAAACTGTGGTCCAGGAAAAAGATTCAATAAATCGGTTGAAAACTGTAAGTCAATAAGCTTTACATTCGGTTCGTATGAAAGTCGCCCATATGTTGTTGTTAAAATAGAAGGAAAATCAGGAACTTCATACGCAACTGGAAAAGAAATGGTTACAAAAAAACCGTTTCCATAAGCTTCATTTTCCGTAATAGAAAGCACTCTTCCTTTATAAGCAAGGCTTTCTTGTTTTTCAGATTCGGGCATTTCTTGCCATGGTTTGGCCGTTAAGCCAGTTGCCATCTTTTCAGCTTTTTCTTCAATATTACTAGTTGTTTCAGTCACATAATAGACAGCGTTGATATGAGCCATTCAATTTCCTCCTCTGTTTGAGAATTAGCTATATCATCCAAAAAAAAAGAAAGTCTGTCAAGAAAGAGAGCTTGGATTTATTGTTCGCTTGAAGACATTTCTGCTTTTTGTTTTTTCTTTAAATATTTCTCACGTCTTGTACGCATTGCCTTTGTAATATACCCACCTTTAAAGTTACGAGGTTCAAAAGATACAATGAATGCTGCGGGCTCAAATTTTGATACGATCGTAATAAATTCTTTTTCCCGATCTCTTCTCGCCGTACAATCAAGCTGACAACGGCTTGAATTCATCCCTTCTACAAAAGAACTCGAAACACTAAAGCCTAGTTCTCGCAAACGTTCAATTAATTTATCGTTTTTCTCTGGAATATTTACTTCTATACTTACATAGCCGATCGCTAACTTTTCCTCAATCAAAGCGCCGATATAGAGTCCAATACCGAAACCAAGTGCATATGCAGCCATATTGTAATAGTTTGACAAGTCATTAAATACAATTCCCAAAGCTACTACGTAAATAATACCTTCAAGCATTCCCATTGCTGCTGCTTTTTGTTTTAACCCTTTTACCATCATGATTGTTCGCAATGTTAAGATAGGGACATAAATTAATTGGGCTACAAAAATGATTACCGCTGTCAACATGGTCATTCACCTCTTTATGCTTTTTAAATTTCAGATCTCAAATACAAATAAAACCAATGCAATCAAAAGGTAGTGTAACAGGTTCATCAGAAGAACGCTATAAAAAAAAGCACAAAAAATGAAACAAAAAAAGGAAGGAGCAATTGTATGCTCCTTCCTTTTTTACTTAGCTTTAACAACAAATAACGGAGTAATTCCTGCTTCTGTTTTTGCGTCTCCTTCACCTTGCTTTTCAAGTGAAAAAGAATCGTGGTTTGTTATAACAATTGGTGTAATCGAATGTGCAGCCTTTTCTTTTACTAAGTCAAGGTCAAAATCGATAATCGGGTCACCAACTTTAATATGATCGCCTTCCTTCACATGGGCAGTAAAACCCTCACCGTTCATCGCAACCGTTTCAAGTCCTATGTGAATAAGTAACTCTGCACCACTCGTAGTTTCAATTCCAAATGCATGCTTTGTCGGGAACACTTGGACAATTTTACCGCTTACCGGAGCGACCACATGACCGTCCGTTGGATCAATAGCTAAGCCATCGCCAATCATTTTCTGACCAAACGTTGGATCAGGTACATTCTCTATTGCAACGATTTTTCCATTGATGGGTGAAGCGATCGTTTCAGGCTCGACCTCTTTTTTACCAAATAGTTTTTTAAACATTCAATCATTCACTCCTTAAAGTCATAAGCTTCCTGCTTATCAGTTCGTATTGTAATCAAGTCGAATCTACCTTGTCAAATCATCTTATTCCCTAGTTAGAATCGTTATAAACGTTTGACAGCGCTAACGAATCCCTAGAGGATTTGACCATGAGATAACAGGGAATAAGAAAGCCGTATGTGTCTTACTTCTCAATAAACATTGGAGAGTGTAAACTAAGTATATAATTTGTTTGGAGGGGTTTTGTTGACAATAGATCGCTTTATTTTTCGCTTTTTTATTATCTGGTACATATGTGGGGTTTTTTTAGTTGGGTTTGACCTCTTACCTTCTTGGTTAGAATGGGCTAATGCTGTTTTCTTAATCGCAGCTGGAGCACTAGGAGGCCTTTACTTTTATCGCCAATATCACTTATTTGGTCTGTTATTTAGTCTATTTGTCATTATAAGTACAATTACAATTGAGTGGCTTGGTGTTCAATACGGTTTGTTTTTCGGTCATTATTTCTATAACCCTGATTTTGGACTATACATAGCTGATATACCGTTTACAATTGGTACAGCATGGTTGATGGTTATTGCAACAACGCACGCTCTTGCTAAACCAGTAACGATGCGGATACGTCACCCATTTTTGCGTGTTTTAAGTTATAGCTTGCTTGGAGCCATCGCCGCCGTTGTGATGGACTTAATTCTTGATCCAGTTGCTGCTAATATAAAACATTATTGGGTCTGGGACGGCGATGGGCTCTATTATGGAATTCCAATGTCGAATTTCATTGGCTGGTTCTTTATTGCTCTTGCCCTCCATTTTATTCTTTGGATTGGTATCTCATTGAAGAAAGCAAATGCGAATCTACATCATTATTGGCAGCCACGAATGATCTTACTTTACGTTCTTATGATCGTTATGTTTTCGATTATTGCGCTCATTAATGGAATAATTGGTGCACCCATTCTAACCATTACCTGTATGACAATACTGCTTTTTCTCTATTACTCAAGCAGGAGGTAACAATGATTAAAGCAAAGAAAAAAAAGTGGTTCCTATCCTTATTTCACACCTATACGACTTTTTGGTTATTTAAGCGCTCCTTCTCTTCTATTTCAATCCGAGTTGACGAAGAGTATGATCAATCTAAACCATTGTTGCTTATGGCCAACCATAGCAGTTGGTGGGATGGCATGATCGCAGTTCTTTTATCCAAACACCAAATTAAGCATCAAGAATTTGTCATGATGAACGAAAACGGGTTACAAAATTACCCGTTTTTTAAATTTCTAGGAGCCTACTCCATTAACACCAGAAAACCGAAAGACGTCATTCAGTCTTTGTCGTATACCACTGAACTGCTTAAAAAAAACAATGCGGTTTGGATTTTTCCTCAAGGAGAAGAAACGCCGCTTGAAAAACGGCCTTTACATTTTCATTCAGGCGTTGGCTGGATTTGCAAAAATAGTTCTCATGAGCTTCAGCTTGCCCCAGTTACCTTTTCTTATTTATTCTTGGCTGAACAGCGACCTCGGCTCTATATTCATCTTGGCAAATCAGTAAGAAATACCTACGCCAACGATGATAAACGATCCATTACAAATATATTGGAAACAACGCTAACGCAGCAGCTTGATGAACAACGACAGCAGCTCATTGATCAAGATTTCCATACATATCGACCACTTCTTAACGGGAACAGAAGTGTAAGTGACTGGTTTCAATTCTTATCTAAAAAGAAAGAGCAGAAAAACAAATGATGACGCTCTTAATAACTTGCTTAGGTTTGTTGTTCATTTGGGTTGTTGTTAACTCTTTTTTTCTCCCGTCGCTTCACAAATATACAACATCCGCTCATAAAGAAAAGATTTCAATCCTCATTCCATTAAGAAACGAAGCATCAAATGTTGCTTCACTCGTCGATAACTTAAAAAAACAAACCTATCCAGCGGTTGAATATCTTTTTTTAGATGACCATTCGACTGACGGAACCTACGAGCTGCTTGTTAACCATTGTCGATCATTAAAGCAAGCTACAATTCTTAAAGGTGTAGATTTACCTGAAGGCTGGGTCGGAAAAGTACATGCTTGTCATCAACTAAGTGAGCATGCAAGTGGAGACTATTTATTTTTCTTAGATGCTGATATTCGCATTGCTCCAAACACTGTCAAGCATCTTCTTGCGATTGCATCAGCCAAAAAGGCTGGACTCATTTCCGGTTTTCCACATTTCCCAGTCAAGACTTGGTTAAGTACGTTGCTCATTCCGATGCAATCGTTTTTAATTTACGTTCACTTACCGCTCTTCCTAGCGAATTTCACACGTTTTAGTAGTGCTTCCGCCGCGCACGGATCATTTATGTTTTTCTCGCGAAATGCCTACAATGCAGCAGGCGGTCATAGTAGCGTTTTTAATTCTTTGACGGAAGACGTGCATTTAATGAGAAATGTGAAAAAGGCCGGTGAAAGAGGACTTTTACTTAACAATACAAAGGTTGCTTCTTGTTTCATGTATGAAACAAACCGTGAAGTATGGGAAGGGTTTACGAAAAACAGTTTTCCAGGAATTGGCCGTTCATACCTTCTTGCAGGTCTTGTCATCCTCTTCTATTCATTCTTTTTTATTGCTCCATTTTTTATGGCAATAGCTGGTTTCGTTACAGCGACTTTTCAACTAATCCTTCCCTATTGTCTAACTGTATTTATTTCCTTATGGATTGATATTCATTCGAGACAAAAGCTTTGGCATTGCTTTCTTATTCCATTAGCTAGTATCAGTTTATTACTTGTTCTGTTAAATTCTATCCGTTCTTCTCGGAAAAACGGATTTGTCTGGAAAGGACGACATTATCAATGAAAACAATTGCAATTATTGGGGCAGGGTTAGGGGGATTAGCAGCAGCGGTTTTGCTTGCTGCTGCTGGTAACAAAGTCGATGTGTATGAAACGCATTCCTATCCAGGTGGAAAAATGAAACGCTATCACGTTGGCGGCGCTCGTTTTGATTTCGGTCCGAATACCATTACAATGCCTCAAGTGTTCCAATCTGTATTTGAACGTAGTGGTGCTGACCCGAACGATTACGTCCAATTTGAGCAAATCGTAGATCATACAAACAATATCTTTCCGGACGGTTCGCAGTTTCTTGCATCAAGCAATCGTGCAAAGATGCTTCAAGAACTTGAACGTTTCAACATACATTCATCTGATTACGACCGCTACATTACTGCAGTAACACAGCTTTACAACCATTCATCAAATCAATTTTTCACGAGATCATTTTCTTCTCTAAAAGAGTATACGTCATTACGGTTAGCCCTTGCTTTTGCGTCTGTCAAACCCTTTACGAAAATGTCACAGTTTCATTCCTCCTTTTTTAAAGATGAGCGCATTGTCCAGATGTTAAACCGCTATGCTACTTATATCGGATCTTCTCCTTATAAAACCCCAGCAACGTTCTCAATGATTGGCTATTTGGAATTTGTCCAAGGCGTCTATTATGTCAAAGGAGGAAACCCTACCATCGCTGAAGCAATGCATAGGCGCGCAAAGGAGCTAGGTGTCCAGTTTTATTTCAACAAAACGGTCAAAAAACTGAAAACAGCGAATAACGAGGTGACTTCATTAGTTTGTGCCAATAATCAAGAGAAAAGCTATGATCAATTTATTTTAAACGGGGATTATACAACCGTTTATCCAAAGCTTGTTGAGAAACAAAACAGACCTTCTTTCACGCTTGATCAATTAGTTAAAGAACCGACAAGTTCAGCCTTTGTCATTTTAGCAGCGACATCGCAAAAAACAGCGGCCTCTTTTCATCATCAAGTGTATTTTAGTCAATCCTATGAGTATGAGTTTTATCAACTATTTGACGAAAAGAAATACCCTGAAGATCCAACTATTTACATTTGTAATTCATCTGTCAACGATGATTCGGCCGTTTCTCATACAGGCGGAGATAACTTATTTATTCTTGTTAATGCCCCTTCACTAACGAATGAGAATCGCACGCTTGATAAAGAACAAATGAAAGAAAAGGTATACAGTATTCTTGAGCAACGAGGGGTGCTTATTAGACCTTATTTAATAGAAGACAAGGTCGTTTCCCCCAAAGACATTGAAGCAGAATTTCAGGCCTACTTTGGCGGATTATATGGATTTAGTTCTCATACTACTATGCAAGCATTTAATCGGCCTTCATCTAAGACAAAAGATTTTCAAAACCTTTATTTTGCAGGTGGTTCCACCCACCCAGGGGGTGGCTCGCCAATGGTTGTGCAGAGCGGAATCAACGTGGCGAATCTAATCAATAACCATAAATAAAAAGCCTCCTAGGAGGCTTTTTATTTATGGTTTCAATTCTGCAATAATAAGTTCTTTTTCTTCTTTTGGAACAAATGAACGATTTGTAAACACATCATGCTTGTTTAATCTAACGGCTTTTAAGATCGCGCGATACATCAGACCAGCCCCGTGTACGGATAAGCGAGAATCAAAAGGGTATAAGTGCATGTCTTTAAATGCTTCTTTATAGAGTTCTTCAGCACGGCAAGCAAGCTGTTCCCACATTTGCACAAACCGTGGTTCAACGTTTTTTGCAAACAATTCTTCTTCTGTAATGTGATAGTCATCAAGCAATTGTTTCGGAATGTAAATTCGATCTCGATCTAAATCCTCGCCAATATCACGCAAAATGTTCGTTAATTGCATCGCTTTTCCAAGCGCTATGCCACTAGGCTTCAGCTCTTTATGGGTAGTAGGGGCTAACACGGGCAATAACATTAGTCCGACTGTGCTTGCTACATGATAGGAATAATTCTCAACTTCAGCAAGTGTTGCGTACCTTTTTTTGTATAGATCCATTCTTTGTCCGGCAATCATTTCATGGAATGGCTGCTCGTCCATTTCAAATGTGTTAAACACATCATTAAGAGCAACCCATTCAGGATCAATTAATGGCAACGTTCCATTTAAAAACTGGGAAAACGTTGCTTCAAATTGAGCAAGCTCTTCTTCAGGTGATTGCCCTTCATCAACAATATCATCTACTTTTCGACAAAATGCATAAATAGCCCAAACAGCATTGCGTTTTTTTCGTGGAAGCGGGCTAAATGCTTTAGCAAACGTTTTTGAGTGCTGTTTAATTAAGATATGACATGTTTGATATGCTTCCTCAACCGTTATCGTTATCATCGATTACCCTCCACTCTGCTGTACGTTGTCTTCATTCGGCTGCAGGTTTAAATGATCTGCAAATAATTTAACACCTTGCATAACAATCGGGATTCCTCCACCAGGATGTGTTGAAGCACCGACCGCATACATGTTTTTATATGAAAAAGGCTGTAATTGTGGTCGAAACACACCTGATTGACCAAGCGTTGGCGCTAAACCAAAACTACCACCTTGAAATAATCCATCTCTTTTTGCATCTTCCGGCGTCCGTACATCCATCCATTCAATCTGTTTACGTAAATCGGTGAATGCTCGATTTTCCAACTGATCCAAAACTAGCTCAATAAACGGTTCTAACTCACTTGAATTTTCAAGAGATGCTGGCACAGGAACAAGTACGTACAATAACCCTTTTTTGTCTGGTGCAAGCGTATCATCAATAACGGATGGGTGAAACGCATAAATCGACGGAAGTGTCGGTAAACGTCGTTCTTTGAAAACTTGATTCATATGTTGATTGAATTGATCTGACATGACAAACTGATGTACCGGGCTATCTTGATAGATTTTTTTCAATCCAATGTATAAAAGCAGACAACCAGAAGAACTAACGTATTTTTTCTTCGGCGGTTTATTGGTTACTAGAGCTTCAGCAAGTGGAAAGTCATTATTCATGATAAAACGGTCAGCGGTAAATTCTTGGTCTAGTGCCTTAACTTTATGACAAGAACCGTTTTTGCCAATGACCTCTGTAATCTCTACGTTTTTTATTAACTTTACGTTTCTGTCTTGCAACTCTTCAACAATCAACTCCGTTAAGCGAGCGTACCCCCCTTTTACGTACCAGATTCCATGTGCATGTTCACTATATGAGACAAGGGAATAGAGCGCAGAGGAAGTAGACGGATTTCCACCTATATAAAGCGATTGTAACTTATATGCATTTTGTAATTGCTTGTTTTTAAAAAAAGATTCAATACTGTTTTCCATTGAGCGATAGGCTTTCAATTCAACTAATGTTTTTAAGTTTCCAAATGTAAAAAAATCTTTTTTGTTGGTAAAGCTTTTATCAAGAAAAGTCGCCTTGCCTTTTCTAAAATTAAGCTCCATTGCTTCCATAAACTGATCAAAAGATGATCCCTCACCAGGAAATACACGCTCAATCTCTTCTTTTTGCTGAGATGGATCTTGGTATTTCCAAAACTCCTTGCCATCTGAAAACGACATCCTATAAAGAGGATCAACCCGCTCAATCTCTAGTTTACTTATATCCATACCTGCTTCAAGTAGAATGGATTTAATCATATGCGGTAGTAAAACAATTGTTGGACCTTGATCAACTTTAAACTCACCATGATGGTGATAAGTTAGTCGCCCACCAAAGTAATCATTTTTCTCGATAACTGTTACATTATCTCCGGCTTGACTCAAATAAAGAGCTGCTACAAGTCCACCAATCCCACTTCCAACTACAACGGACTTCATGACACAATAATCCCCTTTTTATCTGCCTTCATAAGACCATTTGCTGTAATTCGTGCTGATTCTAAAATCGTCGGTAAGCCACTACCAGGATGAGTTCCTCCACCCGTTAACCAACAGTTCTTAATTTCTTCGAATTTGTTATGTGGTCTAAAATACATCATTTGACCAAGATTATGAGACAAATTGAACGTCGCTCCTTTATAGACATTAAAATCTTGTTCCCAGTTTACCGGACTAACGACAGAATACGTTTCAATATGGTTTCTTAAATCCTTAAATCCTGATTTTTTTTCAATTTGATCTAATACGAGTTCAACAAACGTTTCTTTCTGCTCGTCCCAATCGATGTCACTCATATTATTAGGGACTGGAGCTAATAAATAAAGTGGTGATTTCCCTTCTGGTGCTAACGATTTGTCAGTGACAATTGGGTTATGGATATAAATTGAAGGGTCATCTGAAAGCTGTTTTGATCCCGTAATTTCCTCGACATTCCGCTTATAATCTTTTGAAAATAAAATAGAGTGATGAGGGAGATCATAGACTTTATCGACATTTGCATAGATCATAAATGTTGAACATGAATATTTCTTTGTTTCTAATTTTTTCTTACTATATTTTTTTAGCTTCCCATCTTCAACTAACTCACTCATTGCATAAGCAAAGTCAGCGTTGATAATTAAATCATCCAACAATTCTTTTTCGCCATTCTCATACTCAACACCGTATGCTTTTCCTTGATCAATCAAAATTTTTTTTACGCCTTTTGATAGCTCAATCGTGCCTCCTAATTCTGTAAATGCTCTCGCCAAAGCCTTAGTAATTTGATTTACGCCACCAATTGGGTGAAAAACACCATATTCATGCTCCATGAATGAAAGAATGCTAAATGCTCCCGGACAGTCCCATGGTGACATACCTAAATACTTAGATTGAAAAGTAAAGGAGAGTTTCAAGCGCTCATCCGTAAAGTATTTGCTTAATTCATCATATAAACTTTTACCAAGAGAAAGACTTGGTAAAGCCCTTAATGCTCGTAATCGTCCATAATCAAATAGTGAGTCATGCTTGTTTTGCAGTAGTGGCATGAGCATCGCCATTTTCTTACGCGTTTCAGTCATAAATCTCAAATATCCATTTCCATTCCCAGGAAATAATTGTTCAATTTTCTGATACGCCTCTTCCGTGTCTCTTGGAGGTGTAAAGATGACATCATCAAATCGAAGCTCGTACATCGGATTAATTTCACGAAGGTCGAGATAATCCGCCATATTTCTTCCTACAGAGGCAAATAGTTCTTCTAATATATGAGGCATGCTAAAAAATGTAGGTCCACGGTCAAACGTAAAACCGTCTTGATTAAAACTTGATGTTCGCCCTCCTACAAAAGGTTGTTTTTCAACAACTTTAACATTGTAGCCTTTTCCAGCAAGAAGCATGGCTGTTGCTAGTCCACCTGGACCAGCACCGATAACAATTATTTTTTTCAATTTTCCCCACCCTAATTTCGTAAAGATATCCCCTATCTTTTACCCTTTATAAAAAAAGCTAAACTAATAACCAGTCCAGCTATGTTCCTCCATATTTACCTTGCCTTCACTAGAAAATTGAACCCCTTCAGCCTCAAGCCGCTGCTTTTGTGAGATTCCTGAAAAAACAGCCTGATCAGGTAATTCTCCACCTTTTTTAACAACGCGATGACTTGGAATATCTGCTGGAGCTTTCCTCATTGCCCAGCCAACCACTCTCGCGTGGCGTGGTGCATCAAGAGCTTGTGCAATTTGTCCATATGAAGCAACCTCACCAGCCGGAATTAGCCTTACAGTGGAATAAACTTGTTCAAAAAAAGAATTCTTCATTCATTCATTATCCTCCTTCATTTGCTACAATAGTAATTGAAAGAATGTTTTTGTTGAGGTGAACGATGGTTAAAAAAATAATTGTCCTGGCGGGTTTTATCATCGCCGCAGTTTGTGTATTTATTTTTAGTGATTCCTTGGTAAATTGGCTTCAAAATGTTGGCAGTCAATCCTTTGCACTAACAGCGAGTGTAGCAACATTATTAGCGCTTTTCCCTATTATACCTTATCCCATTATCGGTGGCTTAATAGGAGCAGCTTTCGGTCCTGTTTTAGGAAGTCTCATTACGTGGATCGGCTCGTCTCTTGCATCCATACTTATGTTTATTCTCCTTCGTTATGCCTATCAGGATTTTGGACAAACAGTAATTAACCGCTATCGAATGACCGCTAAAATAACGCTTTTATTTGAACAGAATGCTTTTATGACGATTTTTATTACTCGTTTAATTCCGATTGTCCCCTCCATTCTTGTGAACGCCTATGCCGCATTAAGCCGTGTACCAGCATCCCATTATATTGTGGCCTCTTCATTAGGGAAGATCCCGTCAATGATTCTATTCGCTACCGTAGGTGATGCAGTATTAAGAAATCCAATTAACCTTCTGTTTATTGGTGTTATTTACGCTCTCTTCTTGCTTTTCGTTTATGCTGGATTTACGCGTTGGAGAAGAAGAATGAACCAGACCTAATAAACACAAAAAGAACTAGGACCTGTCGTCATGACAGGTCCTTCTTTTATTAAGATTCTTCAATTTTAATTTGATAATGCTTTAACCAGAAATCCATTTGCACAAAGTGAGCTAGCAATTGTGGTCCCGCCATAAGTTGACCGAAATACGGCGCCCCTGTATCAAACCCACCTGTTTCAACGATTTCTTTTAAACGGTCACGACTAATAAAATCAAATAAAGGAGCGTCTTTTTGCTTTGTAATTGCTAACATCTCATCTGTTACGGCTTTCGTATAAACGGGGTGATGCGTTTTTGGATAAGGACTTTTCTTTCTGTAAAGAACGTCATTAGGGAGCAAACCTTCTAATGCTTTGCGCATAATCCCTTTTTCTCTTCCACCGTATGTTTTCATTTGCCACGGAATATTCCAGACATATTCAACTAAACGATGATCGGAAAACGGTACACGAACTTCAAGGGAGGCCCCCATGCTCATTCGGTCTTTACGGTCTAATAAATTCGTCATAAACCAAACCATATTCAAATAAGAAATTTCTCTCCTGCGCGCTTCCTCTTTTGAATCTCCGTCAAAGCGAGGGGTTTCATTGATTGTTTCTTTGTATCGATCGTAAACGTAGCTTTTTAAATCTAAACGCTTCTGCCAGTCTGGTGTTAATAGATTCACTCGTTCATTTATTGATCGCATCCATGGAAAGCCATCAATATTCATTACTTCGGGCTTATGAAACCATGGATATCCACCAAAAATCTCATCCGCACATTCTCCAGACAGACCCACCGTTACGTCTTGCTTTATCTTTTTGCAAAACCACAATAAAGATGAATCCACATCTGCCATTCCTGGTGTATCACGCACTAAGACAGATTCTTTAAGCAGTTCGGCTAATCGCTGATTTTGAATCACACAATCTTTATGCTCTGTTGAACAATGAGCCGATACTTTTTTAATCCATTCAGCATCAGCATTGGGTTGGAACGCACTTGCTTTGAAATACTTGTCATTTTCTTCGTAATCAATCGAATAAGAGGCAATTGGTCCTTTTCCTTGCTCCTTATACTTCTTAGCAGCAATGGCGGTTAACGCGCTTGAATCAATTCCACCTGAAAGAAACATACCAACTGGAACGTCTGCAAAAAGCTGACGTTCAACAATGTCTTCTAAAAGTTCCCGAATGTATGAGGCCGTTTGCTGTTCATGGTCATAATGAAAATCGCTTTTTAACTGCCAATAGCGTTTAAGCTTTAATCCTTCTCGATTAAAAACTAGAAAATGCGCGGGCTTTAATTCGTTAATATGTTTAAAAATACCATGCCCCGGTGTTCTTGATGGAGCAAGCCCCATAATGTCCGCTAATCCGCTACGATCTATAATTGGCTCAACATCTCTGTGTGCAAGCAAACTTTTTAATTCTGAACCAAATAATAAAAAACCGTTTCGTGCAGTATAAAATAGCGGCTTAACGCCTAAACGATCTCGAGCCATAAACAATGATTGTTCTTTATGATTCCAAATTGCAAATGCAAAAATGCCATTCAATTTATCTAGACAGCGCTCTTTCCACTGAATAAAAGATTTCAATAAAACTTCAGTATCGGAGTGGCCAATAAAATGATGTCCAAAGGAAAGTAATTCTTTGCGTATATCTTCAGTATTGTATAACTCACCATTGTATACGATTGTATAGTGGGTATGATCAACCTCTCGAGACATAGGTTGCTTGCCACCTTCTGGATCGACAACAATTAGGCGAGCATGGCCAAACGTTGCTCGTTCAACAGCCCATGTTTCAAGCGCATCAGGACCTCGACGGTTTAAAGTCTTGGCCATTGATTCAATTTGATTTTTTTCTGTGCGCAGGTCTCTCTGCCAGTCTATCCACCCTGTAATGCCACACATCGATTCCACCAGCCCCTTCTGAAATGTAAGGACGTTTCTTACATTTCTTCACTCCTAAGCTATGGTATTCATCCAAAAACTCAAAAGTGCTTCTTTTTAAATGAACTGGACGCTTGGTGAGTAAAACTGTCTCTTTCGATGCATTCTAATTAAAAAAGGAGCGATAATAATGATTCATTTTTTCAGACTTGAACGGATGTTTACCCCAGCTATTCTCCACTGGCTTTACTGGCTAGCGATTGGTTTATGTATCGTGGCAAGCATCTATTTGTTCTCATTTGGTACCGTCATCCCTGTCCTAACGGGTTTACTCATACTGATTGTTGGACCAATACTATTTAGGGTATTTAGTGAACTTATATTAGCCGTTTTCTACATGCTTGAATCTCTTAATGATCGACAATAACGCTTTAACCTGAGCCAAAGGTCTGGCTTAGGTTTATTTTTTTGCAAGAAAAGAATACGCCAAACGTTCGAACAAATTCGGAGAAAGACTATGTGCTTTTGTTGCTAGATTCATCCACCACGGGACGTTTATTTCCCGCTTAGGCTTCTCCATTAATAAGATCACTTTTTTCGCTACATTTTCTGGATTGAGGAGCCAGCGACCGATTGCTTTTTCATAGTTGCCACTTGGATCAGCAGTCGCTAAAAAAGGCGTTTTTATTGGGCCGGGATTGACGACAGAAACAGAAACACGATGGGGCATTAGCTCTAGGCGTAAGCCATTTGAATAGCCGATTACGGCGTGTTTTGTTGCAGCATAGACACTTGCTTTAGCTGTCGCAAGCTTTCCAGCTTGCGAGCCAACCTGGATGATATGTCCTGCTTGTTTTTTTATCATAAGTTGACTAATTCGATTAGAAAATTGAATCAATCCCGTCACATTAACAGCTAGCATCTGCTCAACCTCTACATCACTCAATTCCCAGCCATTCTTAAACAACCCAGATCCCGCGTTGTTAATGAGTACATCGGGACTTAAATTCTCTTGGCACAGGCGTGTAATAATTGAATTCCACTCATTGGGCTTCGTCAAATCAAAATAGACTTGAATGCTTTTGTTGGCGCTTGACCAATCTTGATTATAAGAACGGGCTAGTGAAACAACCGTATAGCCTTTTTCAAGGGCTTGCTTGGCAATCTCTGCTCCAAGCCCACTCGAAGCACCTGTTATCCAGACAACTTTCATACTTTCACTCTCCTAAAAATGTAATCATTTATGCAGTATGCATGAATAAGTTTCTGTTGACTTTCATATAATGGCTCTTGTATAATCACCTAAATTCCATTTATACATGTATGCGATGACAGGAGCAAGTAAAAAGTAGCACATGCTAAGAGAGTTGATTCCATCGGCTGGAAGAATCGACCATCCCTCTACTTTTGAACCCTACTCCTTTAGCTCTGGCAAAAACCAGCGTTTCATTCAACGTTATTGAATGATTAAGTGGGCAGTTATTTGTTGCCAACAAAGGTGGTACCGCGGAACCTCTTCCGTCCTTTTTTTGAAGGACGGAAGAGGTTTTTTATTTTTTAGGGGGTGGTGTTTATGGCTAAAGGATTACTTGTTATAAAAATTGGTAGTAGCAGTTTAACGTCGAAAACGGGTCATTTAGATCACTCACGTTTAGTTCATTTCGTTGAAGAAATGACACATCTCATGGACGAAAATTATCAAGTTGTTCTTGTAACGTCAGGTGCTGTGGCGGCTGGCTACTCCTCGATGGGGTATGCCCAACGCCCTCGAACGATCCAGCAAAAGCAGGCTTCAGCAGCTGTTGGTCAGAGCATTCTCATGCAGGCTTATACAGAAGCATTCAGACAACATCAATATGTGACTGCCCAGCTGTTAGTGACTCGAGCTGATTTTCGAGATGCTACTCGATTTAAACATATATCTGAGACGCTTACTGAACTGTTAAAACGTCGCGTTATCCCAATTATTAATGAAAATGATACGACTTCTGTTGATGAATTAACCTTTGGTGATAATGATTTGTTATCCGCATTAGTTAGCGGCATGCTTCATGCTGACATGCTTTGTCTGTTGACGGACATTAATGGTGTATATGATCAGAACCCCTTTCACCATAAGCACGCTAAAAAATATCATTACATTGACACTGTGTCAGACCACCTTTTAACCGAAATCGATGAGAGCGTATCTCGTGTAGGCACAGGTGGTATGAGATCAAAATTAATTGCAGCGAAAACAGCGAATGACGCCGGCGTAAGTGCATTCATAGGAACAGGCTTAGGCAAACATTCATTCAGCGATGTTCTACTTGGAAAAGGTAATGGTACATATGTTGGTCATTTTAGTAAAAAAACGATGTCACTTACGAAACAATGGATTTTATATCATAGTCATCCAGTTGGTCATGTTCAAGTAGATTCAGGTGCTGCACTCGCCTTATTAAAGCAGAACAAAAGCTTATTGCCAGCTGGCGTTGTTTCCGCAAAAGGGCCCTTTTCAGCTGGTGATATCATCGATGTTTATGAGAATCATTTATTAATTGGACGTGGAAAAGTCTCCTGCTCTGATGAAGAGTTACAGACGTTACTTACCACTCAATCAAAGGAGAAACTTACAAAGGCCATAATTAACCGCAATTTTTTGGTGACTATATAAAGGAGTGATCGTATGAAAACAGCAAAACAATTAGCTACACTTGCAAAACAGGCAGCACCAACAATTGCACTCGCTACAACAAGCGAAAAAAATGATTTATTAAAAAAAATCGCTTATTCCTTACAAATGAACGCCACATCCATACTTGAAGCGAATGAGAAAGATATTCAACGTGCGAAACAAAACAATATGAACGAACAATTACTAGATCGCTTAAGACTAACAGCTGATCGTCTTGAGCAATTAGCAGATTCTGTCCTGCAACTTATTCACTTGCCTGATGAAATTGGTGATCTATCGGCAGTTATCCACCGGCCGAATGGATTAGTAATTGAAGAACGAATTGTCCCATTTGGTGTAGTTGGCATGATCTATGAGGCACGACCAAATGTCACTGTCGATGCATGTGCACTCGCGCTTAAAACAAGTAACGCAATTGTGCTTAGGGGTAGTTCAAGTGCTGTCGAGTCCAATAAAGCGCTTGTTCACACGTTAAAAAAAGCATTTGAGCAAACAACGATTGATCCAAACTGCATTAATCTTCTAGAGAATACATCCAAAGCTGAAGCCACTCAATTTATCAAGTTAAAAGGGTTGATTGATGTGCTTATCCCCCGCGGGGGCGCAGCTTTAATACAAAAAGTCGTGGAAGAAGCAACTATCCCCGTTATTGAAACAGGCGTCGGAAACTGTCACATCTATGTGGCAAAATCAGCGGATTTACACTTAACAAAATCAATCGTTCTTAACGCCAAAACCCAGCGTCCTTCTGTATGCAATGCCTGTGAAACACTTGTTGTACACGAAGATTTTGCTAAACGTCATCTGTCATCTCTCGCAGAAGCATTACTAAAAGAAGGTGTAACCCTTCTTGGCGATTCGTTTGCACAATCACTTCATGCTAGTATAGGGAGCGCAACGGACACAGATTGGTCAACAGAATATTTAGATTTAACTTTAGCGATTCGCTGTGTTTCTTCAACTATTGAAGCAATTAGTCATATCAACACATTCGGTACGAAACACTCTGATGCCATTATAACGAATGACAACGAGGAAAAAGAGGTGTTTTTTACGCAAGTTGATTCAGCTTGCGTTTACCACAATGCTTCAACTCGATTTACTGATGGCTTTGAATTTGGGTTTGGTGCCGAAATAGGTATAAGTACGCAAAAACTTCATGCTAGGGGTCCAATGGGCCTAAAAGCGCTCACAACGACTAAATACTGCATTAGCGGTAATGGACAAATTAAATAATAAAGGAGGCGTTCATAAGTGACACAAGCGATTGCATGCATTGGCGCAGGTTCAATGGCAGAGGCCATTATTGGAGGTCTTTGTGCAGGCACATTAAACCCAAACATTTCTGTAACAAACCTGAGTGACGAGTCAAAACTAATCCATCTTGAGGAAACGTATCAGGTTACTACGTCAACGGATTATGAAGAAACCCTTAAAAATAAACAAGTCATCCTATTAGCTGTTAAGCCACACCATCTATACGATGCCATTCAATGTATTACTCCTTATCTACAACAAAATCAACTTGTTATCTCTGTTGTCGCAGGCGTTACGCTTGCCACACTTGAAAGATGGCTACCAGAAAACACCTCCATCATTCGCGCCATGCCTAATACGTCTGCTAAAGTCCACGCTTCAGCAACAGCGTTAGCTCTCGGTTCATCGGCAACAGGCGCTCAGCTCCATATTGCAACGGAGCTCTTCTCATCAATCGGCTCTGTTCAAATTGTGACCGATGAACAGATGAATGTTACAACGGGGATTGCCGGCAGCGGCCCTGCGTACTTCTATCTAGTTGCCGAAGCTATGATTGAAGCAGCAATGGAAGAGAATTTCCCAGCTGATGAAGCACGTTCATTTGTGACGCAAACCATGTTCGGTGCTGCTATTCGTTTGCGGCAAACTGAAAAGTCACCGAAAGTACTTTACGAAGAAATAATGAGTCCAAATGGAACAACTGAAGCAGCTATACACTTTTTAAAACATAATGGGGTTGACCGGACTTTTAAAGAGGCGATCCACAAAGCGATTCATCGTTCAAGAGAACTGGCTCAACGTTTTGCTTATGACCCTGCAAAAAAGGAATAACCGCTACTTCCCCTTGTCAGCCTTTCTTGATAAGATAAACAGAGAATAGACAAGGGGGATTTTGTTTTTGTTCAAAGAAACGATTGCAAAACTGGTTCATCATAAAGCATTTCAAGCTACTGTTATCAGTTTAATTTTATTTAATGCCATTCTCGTAGGAGTTGAAACATACCAAGAAATATATGAACCAAACAAAGCGTTTTTTCACTATGCAGATCGCATTTTGCTTTGGTTATTTACAATTGAAATTATTTTACGCTTAGCCGCTTCGTCTTTCTCAACCTTTTTCAAACAAGGTTGGAATTGGTTTGACACCATTATCATTCTTGCTGGACACTTATTTACGGGTGGTCATTTTGTAACCGTTCTTCGGGTATTAAGAGTACTGCGTGTACTTCGAGCCATTTCTGTCATGCCTTCTCTACGACGACTTGTTGATGCACTTATCATGACCATACCTTCATTAGCGAATATTTTGGTTCTTATGAGCATATTTCTATACATATTTGCCGTTATTGGGACGATGCTTTTCAATCAAGTCTCACCTGAATACTTTGGTAATTTACAGCGAACGATTTTAACACTGTTTCAAATCGTTACGCTTGATTCATGGTCAAGTGGGATTATGCGTCCTCTTATGCAGCATAATCAATGGATTTGGATTTATTTTGTCTCATTTGTGTTAATTGGGACCTTTATTATTTTCAACTTATTTATTGGGGTAATCGTGAACAATGTTGATAAAGCGAACGAGGAAGAAAAGAAAGAGAGTTTAGATGCTGTCGCTACAAAAAAAGAACTGATCGATTTACAAGAACAATTGACGGAAATAAAAGAGCTATTAAAACAAAATAAATCATCATAAAAACAGCAAATCCACTGGATTTGCTGTTTTTAGCCTTAGTGCTTATCTTCTGGACCAAAAAACTCGTTATATAACACTTGCACGGCACGATCCGTATCTTTCTGATGAATTCCAAATACAAGACTTGTTTCTGAAGAACCTTGATTGATCATTTCAATATTTACTTGTTGATTGGCAAGAGCTGTTGCTGCTCGAGCCGTTACTCCGACTGTATTGTTCATACCTTCTCCTACCAACATCACCATAGAGAAGTCATGTTCAATATGCACATCATCTACCTCGAGCTCTTGGGAGATGCGCTCAATGATTCGTTGCTCAAGAGCAGGAGTTAATTGTGCTTGTCGAATAATGACGCTTGTATCATCAATTCCAGATGGAATGTGTTCATACGATATTGATACATCCTCAAGAATTTCTAATAGCCTCCGACCAAAACCAACCTCTCTATTCATTAAATATTTTCGAACGTAAATCGTTGCAAATCCTTCATCAGCCGCAATCCCGATCACCGGGTTTAAAGAATACTCTCTTTCCGCAACAATAAGAGTCCCACTACTTTTAGGGTTATTCGTATTTTTTACACAAACAGGTATTTTGTTGCGAAATGCAGGTATTAATGCTTCATCGTGAAAAACGGAAAATCCTGCATAAGACAATTCTCTCATTTCTCGATAGGTCATGCGTTTAATCTCAACTGGATTTTTGACGATTGCTGGATTAGCAGCATAAACCGAATCAACATCCGTAAAGTTTTCATAAAGTTCTGCTTGTACAGCAGCAGCTAATATAGCACCCGTGATATCCGATCCACCTCTAGGAAATGTCACTAAAATTCCATTTTTTGAATACCCAAAAAAGCCAGGAAATACGACGACTTCTTTGCGTTCTCGTAAGCGATAAAGATAATCATAGGCTTCAGGCAAGACCTGAGCATTACCAGCCTCATCACTAACGAGTAAACCTGCGTCCTTTGGATTGATGTAAACGGCATCCTGTCCAGTACTGTTTAAATAAGCAGCTACCAACTTGGCATTATTGTCTTCCCCACTTGCTTTCAGTGTATCTAAAAATCTGCCATCGTTTTCATATGTAGAATGTAGTTTCGTACGTAAATCATCTTCAATTTCCTGAAGGATTGCCTCATCTAGCTCAAGCTCAGTCGCAATTTCCTCATAGCGTGTTAGTACGGCAGCTAATTCTAATTCACTATTTTTATTCTCAATAGAGGCTTCGCCTAATTTAATTAATAAATCTGTTGTTTTTTCATCATTTTTATGTCGTTTTCCTGGTGCTGAAACTACAACAATTTTACGATCTTTGTCCTCTTTAATGATTGCCGCGACTTTTTTTATCTGTTCAGCGCTAGCAACCGACGATCCTCCAAACTTTGCAACCTTCATTCTCTCCCCAGCCCCACTCTCTTATCTCTAACTTCAGAATTAATTATACATGTTACCATAGTGTGTTATTAGTGCCAACTAAAAATCAAAAAAAGAGCCCATAACTGAGCTCTAAGGTTTGTGCTTATCCATCGTACTTGATTGATCTTTTGTTGCTTTTTTATCCTGTTCTTCCTCTTTTTCTTTTTTTATTTCATCTAATGGTAATTCGTCATGAGGCGACTCTAATAAATCATTATCTTTCGTTTCTTTCCAAGCTCTTTTTTCGTCTTCTCTTTTTCTGGTCACTTATATCACTCCTTCTCTTATAAGGAAGATTTCCTAATTAGCGCCATTTCAAACCTACATGAACCAAGCAAACCATAAAGGACCTCTTTGAGATTGTAGTTCTACGGCTGTACAAGATGATTCAGGTAAAAATACACTATGGTCATCAACTTCTCCATATGTTGTCTCATCAATATTATTTGTAAAACCAGCCGTATCAAAGCAGGCAATTGCGCTATATTGGTTTAATGTATAATCAATAATAACTCGTTCCTCTTCCCCTGGTCCATGTTCAACTTGAATAATAAACCCCATTGCCACAATAATGAGGCTGGCTATTAATCCTACTACCCATCGGTGCTTTCTCATTTTTCACCCTCCCACGCTTCATTTTCATTTTATACACAATCCCATTAACGTTCAATTCTTTTTCTCAAATAGAGAAGTCGATGAAGAATGTTAGATTTTCTAACAAAATGATTCACACATCTCTGTGAATTGTGATATATTATTACACATTAACCAACGTGGCTTTTACTTATTAGCGAGGTGGAGTGGCTTGTCTTATAAAGATAAAAAAGTAATTACGATTGGTGTTGTCAGTGAATTAACAGGTCTTACTGAGCGTAAAATACGTTATTATGAAGAAAGAAAGCTTCTATTTCCTGAACGTTCAAAAGGCGGAACCCGTAAATATTCTTTTTTAGATGTTGAGCGGCTTGTTGATATCGCCAATAAAATGGAAGACGGTATGCAAACATTTGAAATTCGCAAAATGGAACAAAAAGCCATACGAAAACAAGAAGTACGAGAGCGCATGTTGCGTGGGCAACTTAATGCTGCTTTTAATATTCGAAAATAAAAACCGGGTAGATCGAGCGAATCGATCTACCCGGTTTTTCCTTTATCTACCTTACATGATCTAGTCAATAGTTGAGACAAACTACGTAAAAAGGAGGCAAATCATAATGGTAAAGCATTTGGTAAAGCAAGCTGTAATCGTTCTAACATTATGCCTTCTTCTACCTAATTCTGTTTGTTACGCCGCTGAAAAACAAGTCGCAATTGTTATTGATGATTTTGGTAACGATGTAAAAGGAGCTCAATCTTTTTTACAAGGAAATTTTCCTATAACAGTAGCGATTATGCCTTTTCTAGATCAATCAACAGAACAAGCAGCTATTGCAAGTGAGAATGGGCTTGAAGTCATTATTCATTTACCACTTGAGCCTAAGAAAGGAAAAAAATCGTGGCTTGGACCTGATGCAATTACAACAGACTTAAGTGATGAACAAATAAACGACCGTCTTCATCGTGCTTTAACTCTCGTTCCTCAAGCAAAAGGACTAAATAATCATATGGGATCAAAAGTGATGGAGGATCGAAGAATTGTTACTTTAATCGTTAAATTTGCTAAAGATCATAACCTTTACTTAATCGATAGTAAAACTACTCCTGACTCTGTCATGCCAGAAATTGCGAGCGATCACAATGTACCCTGTTTTCCACGCTCAACCTTTTTAGACGACACACTTTCGTCTTATTCACATGTAAAAAAACAGTTAATTAATTTTGCAGAAGAAGCGCCTTTTTATGACCATCCGATTGCGATTGGTCACGTCGGCATTAAGGGTGAGCAAACTTATAATGCCATTACCGATTCTTTATCGATGTTAGCAGAACAGGATTTAAAACTTGTGTTTCCATCAATATGGACCTACCCGCAAGTTGAGCAAGATCTAATTTCTTTAACGAAAGGAGAATACGATTTTAATGAAACAAGGAATTAAATGGGCAATTGGCCTTAGTCTCCTGCTAATAGTGGCTATGGTTTCCCTAGGACCAAGTAAACCGTACAGCACAGAACAATTAAAAACACTTACGACCGATCGTGTAACAAATGCTTCAATGGATCATTTAATGGCTGAAGATATCGCTAGAACAACTTCCTTACTTATTGCCTCTTTGACAGGACAGATGGAAAAATGGGGTGATGTCGATGTTGAAACATTAACTGCTGATATTGCAGAAGAATTAAATGAACACCCATACATTAAAGGAATTGCCATTCGAGATAAAGACAATCGGATAATTGATGGTCTAGGTACTCTTCAAACCGTTTCTTCTGAAGATATCTCGTTCTCAAATCAATATGACGGGATTCTTTATTCCAATCCTTATCAGGTAAATGGTGAAAATCATCTTTTTGTGGGAAAAAAATTGGACAATCAACACCAATTGATAGGTGATGTCGATTTACGATTTATTCAATCATACTTAGCTGACTTCGCTGCCATTGCCGATAGTAATGGAACGTTTTTTGTTTCCGGCTCACATCCAAATGTTCAGTTTTCAGCGATGAATGAATTACCAGATCAAGCTGAAACTGTTTCTGTACCAGGACTGAATTGGAATATTGTTGTTCAATCTGAACCAAAGAAATTGGATCAAAAAGTATACAAGCATCAAGTAGTTGCTAAACTTCATTCATCAACAAATATTCAGGAGTGGGCAGCGAAACATCAATACGAAGTAATCAGCTGGAATCGCCCGTTTATTGTAATTGGCAAAGAAGGCGTGCACGAAGATGAGCTTGTCAATGCCTTAAGACAGGATAACGCCGTGTTGTATGCTGAACCCAATTTTGCTTTTGCAAATCAAGCCGTGATTTCCCAAGCAAAGGTTGAGCCAAATGATGAGTTTTTTAAATCCTATCAATGGAACTTAGAACAAATTCAAGTTGAAGATGGGTGGAACGTGGCCAATGGCGCAGACGTAACGATTGCCATTATTGATTCTGGTGTCGACTCAAATCATATTGATCTTAAAGATAAATTAACAAATGGATATAATGCTATAACTGATACAGAAGATTACGCTGATGGCAATGGACATGGAACGCATGTTGCTGGCATTGCAGCCGCTATTACAAACAATGTTGAAGGTATTGCCGGCGTTTCTTGGCAAAGTAATATTATGCCCATTAAAGTATTAGATGATAATGGTGAAGGCTCTTCCTACGCTGTTGCACGTGGCATCTATTGGGCCGTTGATAATGGAGCAGATGTTATTAACATGAGCCTTGGTGATTATTATCACTCCGATGTTTTGTACGATGCCATTGAATATGCTTATGAAAAAGATGTTGTTCTTATAGGAGCTTCCGGCAATGAGAATACAGGCGATTTAATGTACCCTGCCGCGTACCCGCAAGTGATTACTGTAGCATCCGTTAATGAAGATCAGAATCGTTCCTTTTTCTCAAATTATGGCGATCATGTTGATGTTGCCGCTCCTGGAGAACATATCCCTAGTACGTATGTTGATGATCAGTATGTTATGCTTTCAGGGACTTCAATGGCCTCACCTCATGTTGCTGGTTTAGCAGCTTTATTACGCTCTGTTAATCCAAGTCTGACAAATGAAGAGGTTGGTAATTTAATTCTTGGAAATGCCAAGCAACTTGGCGATGGTGAATTTAATGTTTATTATGGTTATGGAGAGATTGACGTAAACAAAACGTTACAACACCTTATTAACGAATAAAAAGACGGAAGTGAGTCAATCGTTGACTTCCTTCCGTCTTTCTTTTACTGAATCCATGCGCATAATTGTTGCGGATTTTCGTTTAACAAACTCACAAACATATCCTTCTCTTTGTCGTTTAATAAACGTCATTCGACTGATTGGTTTTAGACTAGACCAAGCTACTGAATCTAGATTAGACCATTTGTCATGCGTAATATACTCTTGTTTAAAATAGTACGTATACCCTGATGTAAACTCTTCACAAACATACTTAACAGTTTGTTTTGAATGCATTGGTCACCCAGCTCCATTTCAACATTTTTCTGCAGTAAATGATAGTATTGACCAATTTAAACGTTTTTATTTTCGTCTCCTCTTTTCTTGACGGGTGATACAAAAAGCGTTTACCATTAAAAGAGAAGGTTTAAGAAAATCTAATACAAAGAAGTGATACATGTATGAATTCATTAAAAGACAGACTTTTAACCGATAATGAAATTGCACCGCTTATTATTTCTGCTGATAAAGTTGCTCATGTTCAAATGAATAATCCCTTACAACACGCCCTCTTAGTCTTAATTAAATCAGGCTATACAGCAATTCCTGTTCTTGATTCGACTTTTCATTTACGTGGCATGATTAGTAAATCATTAATTCTCGATTCATTATTAGGTGAAGAAGATTTTGAGCTAGATCGCTTGTCAACATTAACTGTAAGTGACTGCATGATGAAAGATGTCCCATGCATTAAACCAGACGCTCCATTTTCAAAAGCATTATCTTTATCAATTAATCATCCGTTTTTATGTGTGGTTGATCAAAACCAGTCATTTTCTGGGATTTTAACAAGGCGTTCCATACTTGCTCTCATTAGCAAATATCTTCACCAACCACCCTATTAAGAGGAAAAATACGAAAGAAGTTTCTTCTCTCTCGTTTTGAACATTTGTGTTAGTCCAGAAGATAGAATGGATGGAAACCATTTTGCTTGAAATGAAACTTGATCGATCATTTCCGTATGGTTTCCATTTCGTTGAAACTGATGACGATGTTCCCAAAACGTAAACGGATAAGGTGGCTTCTCCATGCGGTCAACAAAATAGTCTGGTGCACTTATGTCAAGTATTTCCGTATTAATTGACATAAGTCCACACGTCAAAGGAACCGTAACTTTTATGTTCTTACTAGTGACAGCTACGCGCACAGGAGGAATTGTTTGAATGATTTCCATATTTTTCGGCTCTGAAAAAAATTGCCACGCCTCCTCCTGACTTATAGGCAAATTCGTATGATAGCGATAAATGTATGTATCCAATTTAAAACTCCTTATACATAAAATTGAATAATTAAACCCTGTAATTCCCCAATTCTTTTTAATAAATCAAACTCCGTCTTCTGTTGATTAAAGACATCTTTAGTTAAAGCTTCTAACTCATAATCAATTGTTTTTACTAATTGATGATGCTTAAACCTTCCACTAGCCATACTTGTTGTCCGCTCTAACTCTAAACCCTCATTTACTAAATAATCAAGACAAGCGCGCACTTTAGCACGATAGTTTTTTAAGTCACCCGCTGTTCTGCTCTGAGCTAGTCGCTTTCCATCTTCAAGTAAATCTTCAATTCTGTCTGAAAAAGTTTGTTTTGAGTGAACGTGCATCGCTTGATTAAAAGACGATTTAAATGCTTTTGTACCTACTGTTTTTTTAGGTACGAAATTGGTTTGATTTAAATGATTTTTTTGCGTTCGTTCAATATCAATCAACAGGTTGTCCCCCAGTTTAAAAATGTGAAATGGATTGTACATGTATTATACTAAAACAAAAGGATCCCTTCCAGTTGATAACTAAAAAGCTTTGCACTCTAAGTGGAGGTGCAAAGCTTTTTTTACTGACTTATGATTTATTAGTAGCTGTCTTTATAATTGCAACAACAACTGTTGCTACTTTTTCAAGTGAATCGATTGAAATTCGTTCATTTGTTGTATGAATTTTTTCATAACCAACCGACAAATTAATTGTCGGTATGCCAAATCCAGAAATAACGTTGGCATCACTTCCACCACCGCTTGATTTAATGGAAGTTTTTAATCCGCAGCTTTCAATCGCTCTCTTGGCAACTTGTACGACTTGAGCCTGGTCTGACTCTTTATAGCCCGGATAAGCATGTCTTACCTCCACTTCACATGAGGTGCCCATTTCTTCTGCTGCCAGCTCAAAGCCCTTTGTCATTGCTGCTACTTGTCGATCCAGTTTTTCTTTTACTAAGGAGCGGGCCTCTGCTGTAATTTCAACGTAATCACAGACAATATTTGTTTGTGTACCTCCCTCAAATCGTCCAATGTTCGCAGTTGTCTCATTGTCTATTCTACCTAAAGGCATCTTCGAAATAGCTTTCGATGCAACTGAAATCGCCGAAATCCCTTTTTCTGGTTCAACGCCGGCATGTGCGGTCTTACCAAAGATTTTTGCAATAAGCTTTGCTTGAGATGGAGCAGCTGTAATCATGCCGCCAACTTCACCATCACTATCTAACGCATATCCGTAGACAGCCTTAACACTTTCTTTTTCTAAAGCTTTCGCGCCAACTAATCCTGATTCTTCTCCAACTGTAATCACAAACTGGACTTGTCCATGATCAATCTGTTCTTCTTTTAATACTTTTATCGCCTCAAGCATTGCGGCAATACCTGCTTTATCATCTGCACCTAATATGGTTGTTCCATCCGTTTTTATGTAACCAGCCTCTATAATAGGCTTTATTTGATTTCCAGGAACGACCGTGTCCATGTGAGAAGTAAAATAGATCGGATCGAGACCTTCCTTTGTAGCAGGAAGCGTACAAATCAAATTCCCAGCACCATGGCCCGTTTTTTCTTTTGCATCATCCTCTTGTACTTCGAGACCAAGCTCTGTAAATTTTTGCGTTAACAATTCTGCAATTTCTGCTTCATGCTTTGTTTCTGAGCTTACTTGTACAAGCTCAATAAATTCCTCTACTAATCGACTCGTCACTTTCATTCACTCCATTATGTATTAGATTCTTTTCAATCATATCGCATGTTTTCATTTGATTCACGTTATTCGCCTCACATAGTTCAATAAGTATGCCGTTTGTATAGCTTGGTTTTATAAAACTTATGAGCCGATTATGACTTCCTCGCTCTATGGTATGCGTAAACTCGAAACCATTAGCTTGAAAAAGATTCCGAGCTCTTACTAAATGAGGAACCGAATAAGCTAGATGATGAAAGCAAGGGGTCCGATGCTTCTTTATAAAGCGAATCAAGGACTGATTGGCTGCAAGTGGTTGAATCAACTCAATTGTAAAAGCGTTTGAATATAAAAAAATAACATCGACCCCTTGATTCTCAATTCTTTCTTCTTCTGAATCAATAATATTAAACCTTTTTGTAAATAGTTTCACCTGTTCTCTTGATTCAATGGCATAAGCAATATGATCGAAACGGAGTGAATTCATAAAACACCTCTTGCTAGCTAGGTTTATAATCAGTTAAACTATGGATAGATTATTAGTAGGGGGAATTTGTATGCCACGTAAATTTCAACGTGTCATTGTGTATATTATGATTGGAACCCTTGTTCTTGGAGGCATTTTAGGTGGCGCCGCAGGTCTGGGAATGTTTTAAAAGCAGGCATATGCTTGCTTTTTTATTTACTCTCCTTTATCAAGCCATAATTCTGAGCAATCACTTTAAATGATTTTGCTTCGTTGACAATCACTACAGCGCTGCCAATTTCAAGTTTCTCATAGAGACGCTCAACCGACGTGTTCGCTAATCGGATGCAACCAAGAGAAGCATGATAACCAATTGAACTAGGACGGTTTGTTCCGTGCAAACCAAAGGTTCTTCCCTCTGTTCCATTTGCATCAAATCCAATCCACCTTGTTCCTAATGGATTATCTTTGTCTCCTCCTTGAATATTCTTCTTTCGATAATAAGGCTGTTTTGCCTTTACCAATACATGAAAATGACCAACTGGCGTTTCTTCACCTTTTTTTCCAGTGGCGACAGGATGAATTTCTGAAATGTGATTCGCTTCTATTAACGCGAGCGTATTTGTATGAATATTAACAATTACGCTAGCTTTTTCTATTTCAAATTCTTCAGCCGGGAGAGTGACTGGATTTAATAAAAGTAGTAGGAAACATAAAAAAGACCATTTCACCCAAAGCATCTCCTTTCATTGATCACTTTAGGGTTTACGAAATAGTCTTCTCTTATCCGATTTATGTGTCCATAAAGCTTCTTTCGTTAACAAATATTGCTCTAATTCAAAAACAACATACATTAACGAGGACCTTGTTTCAAATTCTTCACGAGATTTTGGCAACGGCATTTCTCTGAACGCTTTACGCATTTCTTCTAAGCGTAACAAAAAATAAGGGACCGAGTTTGTAGGACTAACAGCTTTACTTAATTCATTCAAGAAATTAGCAACTTCCTCTCTCTGCGAGAAAGATCCCGTAATTCGTGTTAAATGGGGCATAATTCGTTCAATTATATCTAATTGACGCTCACGCATTCCGAAATAATGATAGAAATGATCCTCCTCACGCAACAGATGATTATTCATCGATTGCATCGCTTGCTGTTTACTTTCTTTTAAAAGCGCATCAGCCTCTGAAAGCTCTTTTCCATCCCATTGACTCTCTCCATGTTGAATATAAGCGGATAGCTCACGTAAAATAATCACAAGCTTTTTCTCAATTAATAAGCGTTTTGACCGTAGCTCTTTATCTTTTGACGGCATATATAGATTCATTAACAGAGCTGTTCCAATTCCTATTAAGATAAGTTGTAATTCATTCCAAAAAAAAGCGAGCGATGCTTCTCCTACAACGTATAGATGTAGGACGATGACTGAACTAGTCACGATGCCATCAGTAGCCCGAACGATTAACATGACGGGAATAAACAACAGAATAAATAGTCCTAAACTAAATGGATGATAGCCAATCGCTTCGAACAGTACTGCACTCATCCCTAACCCAATCATGCACGCAATAAAACGAGCCCATGATACAAGCAATGAGTTTTTTCTTGTAACAGAAATGCAGAGAATGGTTATAATTGCTGCAGATGAAGCAAAATCAAGCGCTAATGCTTCCGCAACGCTTAAGGCAATAATTACGCCTACAGCCGTTTTTATCGTACGGTATCCAATTCGAAATGACATCTAATCCCTATTTTCTGTATATGATAGACATAGTCTACCATGAACCGTTCTTAAAATCGAACAGGACCTAGCGATTACGAGCGCGAAAAGGACACCCACCTTGCACTGGTTCACAATCATCTCCAATAAAAAATTGTTTCCATTCACGGTGATCTTTATCGCCGTAGTGACTAATATCGGGATGCTTAGGAATTTGATCCCATGCTTCGACGCGTTTACGAACGGCTTCACGTGAATTAATGCCTTTCGGTTCCGTCCCTTCTAAGCCTTGGAAAATTTCTCTTGGTTGAAAGCCTAATATTAAACTCTGACCTAAATCACGTGTAATGCGTTGTTTATACGCTGGAGCATTGGCAAACGCAAACATCGATCTTCCTGCAAAACAGTAAGACCATAAATGATGGTCCGGGTCTTCAGGTGTATGTTCTGGCCACCCCTTCTCGTCATTTTGGTTACAGTATTGCAAAATATCCCAAAAGTAACGACGGTAATAGTCCAAATTCTGTTCTTTTTCCTCTGGCTCAACAAATACAAACAATCCCCTGCGCACAAGGGGCATTTGATTCATCAAAAGCAGAAATTCTTCTAGCGTTTGTGGCAAACTAGACCAGTCATTATGGTCAATATACGAATAGCGTAACTCCCCTTTCCTCTCTCCCTTTTGTCCAAAAAAACAAGGAAATGTTGGTTTTGTTACAACTTGTTCATACTGACGATAAGACTCATTCACCCATTTCGGCACTTCATTTGATTTCATTTCAGCAGTTGTTAACAAACGAGATTGTCTCATTTGATTCCTCCTCTTCCATTTAATCCTATGAACGCCTCCTGCTCCTTAGACATTTAACTACATAAAAAGCATGTCTACTTTTCATCCATACATCATTATGTAGTAAGAGACTTGTACGATGGATGGGAGGATTTTTGATGATTGAAGCTCTTTCAGCAATAATTTTAGGTCTTTCACTTGCCGTACCAGTAGGACCAATCTGTCTAGAAATTATGAAACGAGGGTTATCTTATGGTTTCTTTAGTGCCCTATCTGTTGGTATAGGCGGTATTACTGCCGATTTCTTCTTTATGATTTTAATCTATTTTGGTTTGGCTCACTTCATCATGATCGATACAGTTCAGCTTGTGTTGTACTTTTTTGGGTCAAGCTTTTTACTTTATATTGGTTTTCAAACAATTAATCATCGCCACCGTCCTGTCATTCAGATGACGACTGAAAATAGAAACAGCCATCTTTTTTCATCTTATTTTACTGGATTAACAATTGCTCTTATTAATCCAATCAATCTCATGTTTTGGTTCGGTATTTATGGTTCTACCCTCGCTAATTTATCTACTAATAACTCCACCGCTACTTTCCTCACCATGACGGCGTTTTTATTTTTAGGAATTCTTATTTGGAACGTTTGTCTTGCTTTTTTAGCAAGTTTCAGCGGACGATTTTTAAGTACAACACTATTTCCAATAATTAATATTGGCGCAGGGATCTGCCTTTTAATTTTCGGTTTTCATTTTGCTTATAAACTTGCTGCTTTACTATTCATTTAAAAAGAAAAACAGTCGACCTTTTGTCGACTGTTTTTCTAATGAAGATGAGATGTCATCTTGTTGATATACTTTTGTTCATGCCGCATTACCTAAAACTAAAATAGAACAAATAGAAGATGAACAAAAAATAATCCACCGATCGCATACATTGTTTTTGAAACGTCTTTTGCCTTGCCCATTGCCAGCATCAAGATTGGGTAGGCAACAAATCCAGCTGCTATTCCATCGGCAATGGAGTAGCTCAATGGTATACCTGCGATAATCATGTATGCGGAAAACCAGCCAGCAAATGAATCAAATGATAACTGGGCCACTTCTTTAAACATCAAACCACCTACAATAAGTAGGATTGGCGCAATCGCACTATCAGGTATTGCACCTAAAAAAGGAAGAGCAATAATCGTCAGACCAAATAAGAGACCTGTTGTAACTGTCGTAAGCCCTGTGCGCCCTCCTGCAGCAATCCCTGCCGCTGTTTCAGCAGTAGAAACCGTTGGGCTTGTTCCAAAGAAGCCAGCACTCATCGCAGAAACAGCATTAGCCTGAAGCGCTCTTGTTGCCTTTTCAGGTTGATTTAACGTTTTCGTGTATCCAGAGATTAAACCAATATTCTCAAAGGTAAGCACCATCGTTAAAGCAAAAACAGAAGTCCAGAATGGAATCGTCAGGATGGCGCTAAATGATAATTGTCCAATCACAGCTGTTGCGTCACCTAGCGAAAATGTAATCGCACTAGCTGCAGTTGTTACATTTAACACAACTCCGATTATAAAACCAATTATAATTGTCCATAAAAAATGACCTGGTATTTGCTTTACAAATAAAACGACTGCTACAAGTAATGTTAATAAGGTTGCTAAAGGCATGGGCTCAGTCAAATTAGCTAATTGAACAAACGTGTCCGAATTGCTTTCAATTAACCCACCTTTTTGTAAACCAATGAAGGTTAAAAATAAGCCAATACCAGCTGTAATACCTGCCTTAAGTGTATCGGGAATAGCTTTAGTCAGACTTGCTGCAATTGGAGTAAATGCAATAACCATGAATAAAACGCCAGCAGTAAATACAACAGCCAAAGCTTCTTGCCACATCAACCCAGACCCTTGAACAAACGTATACGTAAACATCGCATTAATACCCATCCCAGGTATCAACAAAATAGGAGCATTGCTCCAAAAACCCATTAACAAACAGCCGAGAAAACAAGTAATAATCGTCGCAAGCGCTGCACCCGCAATCGGAACACCCGCGTCTGCAAGGATCGTTGAATTAATAGCAACTATATAGACAGATGTTAAAAATGCAATCGTTCCTGCTGACACCTCTTGTTTAATCGTTGTTTGATGTGCTTTTAATGAAAACACTCGTTCTAAATTCATTAACAACTCTTCTCTTACTTCTTAATCCCTCGCCCACCCAGTGCACAGCACCACAAGACATCTTAGCACAGCGATCTAAAAAAGAAAAGTTGACTATGAGCAGATCATAGGAAGCACCAATCTGGTTATGTTATACTGTATAAACCCTTCAATGATTGGAGTGTGACAAATGAGTCAATTACAAAAAGCGACGTTTGCAGGAGGTTGCTTCTGGTGTATGGTAAAACCATTCGATTCCTATGACGGGATTGAATCAGTTGTATCAGGCTATACTGGAGGGCATACAGAAAACCCAACGTATAAAGAAGTATGTAGTGAAACAACGGGGCATTTTGAAGCCGTTGAAATTACGTATGATCCTGAGCGTTTTTCTTATGAAAAATTACTTGAGTTGTACTGGCAACAAATTGACCCTACAGATCCAGGTGGTCAGTTCCACGATCGAGGAAACTCTTATCGTACCGCTATCTTTTACCATAATGACGAACAGCGGTTACTAGCGGAACAGTCCAAAAAGGAGCTTGCTGAGAGCGAAAAATTCTCAAAGCCAATCGCCACCTTACTTTTAGAAGCAAAACCATTTTATCCAGCCGAAACGTATCATCAAGATTATTATAAAAAGAATGCCTTTCACTATAATCTTTACCGAAAAGGTTCAGGCAGAGCAGACTTTATTGATAAACATTGGGGGCAATGAGATGAGCGAAAAACAAGATGATCTTAAGAAGAAATTAACACCGATGCAGTATCACGTGACACAGGAAAATGGGACAGAACCTCCTTTTAAAAATGAATTTTACCAGCTTGAAGAAGATGGAATTTATGTTGACATTGTTTCTGGAAAACCATTGTTTTCTTCAAACGATAAATACGATGCTGGCTGTGGATGGCCAAGCTTCACGAAGCCGATTGAGGAAAAAGAAGTGATTGAAAAAGAAGATCGAAGTCACTTTATGGTTCGTACTGAAGTACGTAGCAATGAGTCCGATTCCCACCTCGGCCACGTCTTCCCTGACGGACCAGGTCCAAATGGACTTCGGTACTGTATTAACTCTGCTGCACTTCGATTTATCCCGAAAGAGGAGCTTGAAAAAGAAGGCTACGCTGTTTATAAAAAGCTGTTTGCTTAGAATCGACAAAAGTCGGTTCTTTTTTTTCGTTTTCATTAAGTTTAAGGCCTGTTTCTGATATGATAGAGATGCGTCATGAATTTGTTTCGAAAAGGATGATGAAAAATGGAAACGCGTACAGAGAGAGACACAATAGGAGAAATTCAGGTACCAGTTGATCGCTATTGGGGTGCTCAAACACAGCGCAGCCTCGAAAATTTTAAAATTGGAACCGAACAAATTCCTACAGAAGTCGTTCGGGCATTTGCTGAATTAAAAAAAGCTGCTGCAATTGTAAACGGCAAGCTAAAAGGTCTTGATTCTCGTAAGGTTGAGGCAATTACATATGCAGCCGATAAAGTCATCGCTGGTGAGTTGAATGACCATTTTCCACTTGTAGTATGGCAAACAGGTAGCGGTACTCAATCAAATATGAATATGAATGAAGTTCTTGCTTTCCTTGCAAACCGTTTTCTCGAAGATAAAGGGGAAACAGACGTTAAAGTCCACCCTAATGATGATGTCAACCATTCACAAAGCTCCAATGATACTTTCCCAACTGCTATGCATGTTGCGACTGTTATTTTTGCAGAAGAAAAGCTTCTCCCAGCGGTTGTCCAATTTAAGAACACGCTTGCAGCAAAAGAAGAGCAATTCCAAGACCTTGTTAAAATTGGTCGTACACATTTACAAGATGCAACGCCACTAACATTTGGTCAAGAAATCAGCGGTTGGAAGCATATGCTTGTTACATGTGAAAAAATGATTACCGAATCACTTGAGCATGTTCGCTCGCTTACAATCGGTGGTACAGCTGTCGGAACTGGGTTAAACGCTCCAATTGGCTTTAGCGAAGCCGTATCAGCACAGTTGAGTAAGCAAATTGGTCTTTCTTATAAAGCATCAGAAAATCACTTCCATGGCTTAACAAGTCATGATGAGCTTGTTCACTTCCACGGAGCTCTTAAAGCGCTTGCTGCCGATGCCTTTAAAATCGCCAACGACATCCGCCTTCTTGCAAGTGGACCTCGTTGTGGAATCGGTGAAGTCATCATTCCAGCAAATGAGCCTGGCAGCTCAATTATGCCAGGTAAGGTGAATCCGACTCAGAGTGAAGCATTGACAATGGTCACAGCGCAAATTATCGGAAATGACGCCGCGGTTGGATTTGCTGCAACACAAGGACATTTTCAGCTTAACGTCTTTAAACCCGTCATTATCTATAACGTTATTCAATCAATGCGTTTATTAGCAGACGGTTTAACTAATTTCCATGATAAATGTTTAGTAGGTCTTGAGGCAGATGAAGAAAAAATGGCTCAACTCTTAAACGAATCCCTGATGCTCGTAACAGCTTTAAATCCTCATATTGGTTATGAGAACGCAGCTAAGATAGCCAAAAAAGCACATGCTGAAAATACGACGTTAAAAGAAGCGGCAATTGATAGTGGATTATTAACTGAAGAGCAATTCGATGAATATGTCGTACCTGGTGATATGATTGCACCTAAATAAATAAAAACAACAACAAGACAGGATCGACACCTGTCTTGTTGTTTTATTCTTTCCAAATCGCCTTAAAACGCGTTGCTTCAAATAATTCATCTCGTTTTACATTAAAGAAAGAAGCAATATCTCGGCAAACAGAGGCGCTAACCTGTCGTTTACCTGATTCAATTTGTGATAAAAAACCAGCGGATATTCCTACTTGATTAGCCACTTCTTCCAAACTAAACCCTCTTTGTATTCTTAATAGACGAATACTGCTTTCACCCATGGCCACTACCTCCCTTGAGTAGTTCTTGACACAATTGCAATTCTATTTCTATCGTTGGTGTACTCATTACATAACTTCATCATACGTATAGCGAACAACGTATCTGTTTGTTTTTAGACGCTTTACTTCTACTAACGGACCTACTTCATACTTATGATGCCAATTGTCTTCAAGCTTTGCTTTTAAGCACCCCGCTTGAAATTTAGACCGAAACACATCCTTGTAATAGACCCATCTAGGCTTATGTCGTCTCACTCTATATCCCTCCAAAATGAATTGGTTTCGTAAACTATCCATTAGGCTATCCATAATCATCTATTTTATCATATGATTATTAAGTTGATGAATCTATCTAGATCTCGCGTAAATATGGTAAACTAGTTTAAAGAGATTTTATTGAAAGGAAGTTGGAAATGACAAAGATGGAAGGAAGCTTATCTGAGCTGATAATTGAAAGTACATATTTAAATCAATCGATTACACTTTCTGTATATAAACCAGCGAATTACACGCCACTAAAGTCTTATCGCTTGTTAATTTGTCAAGATGGACAGGATTTTTTCCGATTAGGTCGAATACCTCGTCAAGCAGATAAACTTATTGAAGATATTGAAATAGAAGAACTAATTATTGTTGGTGTGCCGTACCCAAGCGTAAGTACTCGAAGAAAATGGTACCACCCCGATGGTGAACAAGCTGCTTCTTACCGTCGTTTTCTTGCTTGTGAACTGCTTCCTTTTTTAGATGAACAACTTGCAACAGAACCTTTAGCGGAAGCACGTATCCTTGCTGGTGATTCTCTTGCAGCAACGATTTCTTTTTTAACCGCACTTGAGTACCCAAGCTTATTTAAAAACATCGTCATGTATTCACCTTATGTAAATGAGACTGTGTTAAAATCGGTAAAAAATTATTCAAAAAATGAAACGTTGACACTTTATCATATTATAGGTGAGAATGAGACAGAAGTCACTACTACAACGGGTTCGAAAGAAGATTTTTTATCCCCAAATCGGGAATTAAACAAAGAAATACAAAAACACAACTTCACTTACTCGTACGATGAGTTTGCGGGTGATCATACTTGGACTTATTGGCAAAAAGAAATACCGCGTACATTAAAAACTTTATTGCCACTTTAAATAGAATTAGGGAGGTTTTATAAATGAATTACGGCATTGTGCTTTTCCCATCTAAATCATTTCAAGATTTAGCTAACGGCTACCGCCGCCGTTATGACTCTCATTATGCGAATATTGCTCCTCACATAACTGTAAAAGAACGCTTCTCATTAGAAGACAAAGGTGAATTATCAAAATTAGTAGAAGCCCTGCGTGAGCTCGCTCGGCAAACGCCTCCAATATCAATTGATGTTTACAAAGTGGATACATTCTACCCACAATCAACAACGATTTTTTATAAGATTCGAGAAAATGCGGAATTAAGCGCGCTGAACATGAAGCTATATGAACCTCCATTTCCAACTGATCGAGCACACTCTATTTTCATTCCACATGTAACAATTGCCCAAAAGCTACCTCAATCTGAGCATGCTGATATTGTTGGACAGCTCAAAATGACGGATATTTCACATCAAGAAACGATTGACCGTGTTCAGTTACTGTATCAACTTGATAATGAATCATGGACAGTCTACGAGACCTTTTTGTTACAAGGCCAAGCTTAGTACCTGTTAATCGATTTCATCTTTTATTCTTAATTTTTGCTTTCATGACATCTTTTTAACACCATTCTACTGTAGGTTTAAAAATTCTGTTAAACAAAAAGACAGTCGCAATAATTAATTGCGACTGTCTTTTAATTGGTCATTAACCGTTTTTAGTTTTTTCTCCAAAGAAGACGATTGATCTCTTCGGTCATCAATGCGAATATTTAATGCTACTCTTTCCGCTCCATGCTCAAACGGCACTTTGTGAAGTTCTTCTAATACTTTATACAATGTAGGTACTTCTGCCTCAATTAAGGTACTCATTGGTGTTAGCTGATACTTAAGTGAATACTCGGTCTCAAGTTTTTGCAAGCGCTTATGCACTTCAACAACATAGGAGCTTACACTTGGCGTACCAGTTCCCACAGGAATAATCGTCACATCTGCAATAGCCATTTTTTTTCGCCTCCTTCTCTCAATTTTTCGATCAATTAATGCGTCTGAAAACACTTGGTAGCCCAATTTTTGATACGATTCAATTGCACACAATAGATGCTTGCGCTCAGGTTCTTTTGTTGTTAGCTTTGTCTGTAACCAATAGGACAGAGGGAGAATTAGCCGCTCAACCCATGCCATTTTTGCGCTCCGATGAAACAAATGGTAGATCGCTACTACTAGCACAGCTCCATACGAGGCAATCGCCAAACTCTTTGAAAAAGGGAAGAATATCCAGTAGCCCAGTAGGATGACTATCGCGCTCAGAAAATAGACAACAACTAAGCTTGTTGAACATCCACGGTTGCGAATGGATGCTTTGCGAATTCTGCTTAATCGATGTTTATTGATACGACCTTTCATACTGAAAATCTTGTGCTCAGCACCGTGGTATTGCTTTAGAGTGCTTGGAAAGATAAAGTGTGTTCCAAATAGTAAATAAATCAACGCATAATAAGGTAGCCCGTTCCAACCAATAGGTAAAATCTTTGGAACGAGCACAAACGCTACTACTGAAAGTAACAAGCTTTTAAACCAGAATGGTGTTGTAGTAAGCGAGAGCATAAATGCTTGTAGAAGAGTCTTTCCATTTAAAGGCTTAACCCAAGAGTTTAATTTTCCGTTTCCATCGTGAAATGCACAGGATAAAAAGCCCTTAGCTGTAAAAAAAACGCCTGCCTGAAACGACATTCCACTAATTCTCAAGAAGATCACTCAATTCATATGTGCTTGTCCAGTATTGAACATTTTCAGCTTCTCCAAAAGTTGGGTTTTGAAAAACAGCATCTTCTATTAATAAATCCTCATGGTTCGTCCATGTATGTAACAATGTAATTGATGCATCATCAATCAATTCGGCTGGTATTTGCTGGCGAATAGTGCCTCTCGTTCCTACAGGCTGATGCTCATCCATCGTAGTAGGAATTTCGAATACAACTCCATCCTCCACCAGCACTCCGTCAAAACGCTGTTCCGGCTCAACTGGTAGACTTACTTCACCAGCTACTAAATCAAGCGGGTTAGAGAAGGATAGACCGATATAGTCCGTGCCATAAATTCCTTCAGAAGGCATTTTCGGCCAATTCCATGAAACTTCAATGATTCCATCTTCCACTCTCTCAGCAGTAACTATAATTTCGTTCTTTAATTGCTCGTTTGTCAATACTTCGTCTTGGTTTAAATAATAGATACCCGCAATTGCAATAAACACCATAAGTATCGCCGGTAAGATTAACACAACCCAATGCTTTTTCACCTAATTACTCCTTGTCTAATTGCTGGCGATAAGCAGCATGATTTGTTGGCCCTTTTCCTTCCCCTAACTCAAAGCCATACTTAATTGCCTTCGTTATAAATGCTTTGGCGACGCGAACGGCATTTACTCGATTTGATCCCTTAGCAAGTTCAGCCGCAATAGCTGCTGCGAACGTACAGCCTGTCCCGTGTGTATGAGTCGCTTTAATACGCGCCGCAGAAAACGGAATAAATTCCCTTCCATCGTAAAACAAATCAACCGCATCACCTTCGAGGTGACCACCTTTTAAGACAATGGCTCTTGGACCTAACTGATGCAATTGTATCGCGAATTCCTTCATTTCTGCAATTGTTTTAGGCTCTTTTTGATTTAATAGAAGTGCCGCTTCAGGCAAATTAGGTGTCAACAAGGTTGTCTTTGGCAGAAGCTGCTTTCTTAGAACTGCTAACCCTTCATTTGTTAATAATTGTGTTCCACTTGTCGATGAAATAACTGGGTCTACCACCACTTCAGCAGGTGTATATTTATCGATTAATTGACTAACGACCTTAATCTGACCTTCGCCGACTAGCATCCCTGTTTTAATTACATTTGCTCCTATATCGGCTAAGACCGCATCAGCTTGCGCATAAACCATTTCAGGTTCAATTGCCTTCACTTGATGGACACCAACGGTATTTTGCGCTGTGATCGCGGTAATGGCGCTCGTTGCAAACACGCCTAATTCTTGACACGTTTTTAGATCAGCTTGAATGCCTGCTCCACCACCTGAATCAGACCCGGCAATGCTTAAAACAACAGGAATCGTCATCGTATCACCTCTTCTCTACGTAAATCGTTCAGGTCGGAACGATTCTAATGAAATGGCTAGTTCTTGACCTAAGAGTTCTTGCTTAACCACTTCTGCTGTAATCGCACTTAATAATATCCCATTACGGTAATGTCCACAAGCGAAGTATACATTCGGGTAGTCCGTTAATCGGCCAATAAATGGGAAGCCATCTTGAGTTGCAGGTCTTAGGCCTGCCCATGTATGAAAAGGTTCCACCTCTTCAAGCATCGGCATCATTCGCTTATTCCAATTTAATAAACGCTGTATGCCCTTTTCCGTGACATCCGTTCGATAACCAGCAATGTCTTCAGATGCACCATTGACAATCGTTCGATTTGCTTTTGGTACTAAATATCCTTGGCTAGTGTAAATGATGTGATTGAGCCTCTGCTCTTCAAATTGATAGGCACAGATCTGTCCTCGTATAGGGTAAAGAGGGAGCTTAACATGAAAACGGTCTGCTTGTAAGTGTGCCCACGCACCTGTGGCAACAATTAACGTTTGTGCAGAAAAAGTCTGGCCTGTTTCCGCAACCAAGGTAATCGTTCCTTCTAATTCAGCAAGCGATACATCACCAAGCTCTTCAAAAATAATAACACCTTTCTTAATGCATGCTTGTTCAAGGGCTTTTACGTAATCGGGCGCATAAACATGCGCTTCTTCAGAATTATATAGTGCACCAATGATATCTTTTGAAAGAAGTGGCTCTTGCTCTGCCAACTGATCTTGGTATAAGATCGTCATTTCTGCACCATACTTTTCTTGCCACGCTTTTCTCGTCTCGAGCGACAGCAAATCAGCCTCATGATAGACACAATGCAAACTACCAACTTCACTATAATCAAAATCCATACCAGAGATGTCATTAACCAATTGCTGCCAGCTTTTAAATTCACGCAATCCCGCTAAACACAACTCAAAAAAATCATCAGGATCTTCACCAATCTCTGAGAAAGGAGCAAGCATTCCCGCAGCCGCACCTGAAGCTTGTCCTCCACAAGTTTGTTTTTCTAAAAGCGTTACCTCAATCCCTTCAAGGGCTAGCTTCAAGGCAATTGATAAGCCAATGACACCTCCGCCTAAAACAACGGTTTGCTTCATTTAAATTACTCCTTTTGTAAAGGGGATACAAGCGACTCATACTGAGAACTTGCTGTTGCAAAACGTTTTTTTGAAATTCTTCCAGCCTCATAAGACATCCGCCCAGCTTCAATTGCCAACTTCATTGCTTCAGCCATTTTCACTGGATCCTTTGCTTTGGCAACTGGTGTATTCATTAAGATTCCATCAACACCTAACTCCATTGCGAGCGCTACATCACTGGCTGCACCTAACCCTGCATCCACAATGATTGGTACATTTGCTTCCTCAACAATAAGTCCGAGATTATACGGGTTTAAAATTCCAAGGCCTGTACCGATTGGTGCCGCTCCAGGCATTACGGCGGCAGCACCAGCTTCCTCAAGACGTTTGCATAAGATAGGATCATCTGAAGTATATGGAAGCACGACAAATCCTTCTTTCGTTAAAGCCTCAGTGGCTTTGAGTGTTTCAATTGGATCTGGGAGCAACGTTTTTTCGGAAGCACTTATTTCAATTTTTATCCAATTACTTAAGCCTGCTGCACGAGCCAAACGCGCAATCCGAATGGCCTCTTCTGCATTAGTCGCTCCTGATGTATTCGGTAAATACTGGAGTTCTCGCCCGTCTAAATGTTGTAGAATCGAGTCTTCAGTAGGAGCTTCTAAATTAACTCTTCTAATCGCAAAAGTTAACACCTCTGCTTCAGAAACACGAATGGCTTCATTTTGGATAAAGGGATTAGGGTATCTACCGGTTCCAAGGAAAAATCGGGACGCTAACTTTTTTCCACCTATAATGAGTGGTTTCTTATTCATGTCGCTCAACCTCCTCCTACAAAATGTACAAGCTCAATTTTCATCCCATCTTTTAACGTCAATGAATCCCAGTGCTCACGGTCAACGATCACACCATCTACTTCAGTAACAACTAGTTGCTTCGTTAACTCAAATTCTACAATTAATTCGTCCAGCGTCACGCTCGAAACGGTATGCTCTTTGCCATTCACATGTAAAATCATTGTTTTGCCTCAATCAAGACTTGCTTGAAATCAATCGTTGCCTGCTTTACATCTTCTGCAGCAACAATTTCTGTAATCACACATACCCGTTCAGCACCTGCATCTACAACCTCTTGTAGATTGTGTTTCTTAATGCCGCCAATTGCTACGAACGGAATTGAGATCGCTGCTTTCACCTCTTGAATATAAGAAGTGGTAACTGGGTCAACTACATCGACTTTACTCTTGGTTGCAAATATCGGGCCAACACCAATGTAATCAGCACCTTCTTTTTCAGCTGTAATCGCCTCGGATAAACAATGAGAAGAAACACCAATGATCTTATCTGGTCCCACCAATTTCCTCACTTCTGTTAAAGGTAAGTCCTCCTGACCTACATGCACACCATCTGCTTCAACAGCTAAGGCAACGTCAATGTGATCATTTACGATAAATGGAATATCATAAGAAGCACAGAGAGCTTTTAATTTTTTCGCCTTTTCAAACACTGTTTTTTTGTCACTTGTTTTATCACGAAGTTGTATGATATCTGCACCTCCTTGAATCGCCTCTTCCATTACTTCTACAACATCTCTTTCAGGATGAAATTCTTCACCTGTTATGACATATAGTTCGAAATCTCTCATCTTCAACACTCCTTTTAATCATAAAAAAGACCACAACCAAGGGTTGTGGCCAATATGTTCGACATATTGCGCGCGACTTCCCTCCGCTGGTATCACCCAGATCAGGTTAAAAGGGTAAAAGAAACATGTTCTAATTCTCAGCCCACCTTCTGCGGGCACCCCTAGTCAATCCATATATAGTATTGCATAAAGCTCGTCCGAAATTAAAGGGCTAGCCGATCTTGTTAAAGCGGTAAGAAACGAGAACCTGCAATTCCTGGCTTCGTCATTTCCTTTGGATCCAGTATTTCATTTAATTCTTCTTCTGTCAAAATTCCACGCTCAAGACAGATTTCCCTAATCGGACGTTCTGTTTCAAGAGCTTCTTTTGCAATCCGTGTAGCCACTTCATACCCTACATGAGGATTGATTGCCGTCACGATCCCAACGCTGTTCTCAACGAGTTCACGACAGCGCTCAATATTTGCTGTAATTCCAGAAATCGCGAATTCTCTAAACACACGCATTCCGTTTTCAAGAATGGTCAGAGATTGTAACAAATTAAAGACAAGAACGGGCTCCATTACATTTAACTCTAGCTGCCCTGCTTCAGATGCTAAGCTAATCGTATGATCATTCCCGATTACTTGAAATGATAGCTGGTTAATCACTTCACACATAACCGGATTTACTTTTCCAGGCATAATAGACGAACCTGGTTGTCTCGGCGGAAGGTTAATTTCATTTAAGCCCGTTCTTGGACCTGAGCTCATCAAGCGCAAATCATTGGCTATCTTAGACAAATTAATCGCTAATATCTTTAATGAACTTGAGAGTTCCGTGTATGCATCTGTGTTTTGTGTTGCATCCACAAGATCTTCTGCGGTTTTAAACGGAAGTTCTGTAATGTCTGCCAAGTGCTCTGCTACTTTCTCAATATACTCAGGCTTAGCATTTAATCCTGTTCCAACCGCAGTTGCACCCATATTAATTTCATGCAAGTGATCGGCAGAACGACTTATCCGTTTCAAATCACGAACTAATACTTTTCGATACGACCCGAATTCTTGGCCAAGACGGATCGGAACGGCATCTTGTAAATGCGTTCGACCCATTTTTAAGACGCTATCAAATTCAACTGATTTAGCTTCCATTTCACGAATCAGAGCACGTAATTCATCTGTAAGCCCTTGAGTCATACTTACAGCTGCAATGTGAATCGCCGTTGGAAATGCATCATTTGTTGATTGTGCCATATTGACGTGCGTATTAGGGCTTACTTTTAAATAATCGCCTTTTTCGCCGCCTAGTATTTCAATCGCACGATTGGCAATAACCTCATTTGCGTTCATGTTAAATGATGTTCCTGCCCCGCCCTGAATGGAATCAACAATGAAATGTTGGTTTAGTTGTCCAGTAATTACATCTTCACTTGCTTTAATTATCGCTTCAGCAATATGAGGACGCAGGACACCTACATCGCGATTGGCAAGCGCCGCAGCTTTTTTTACAAAGCCAAATGCGCGGATTAATTCCGGATGAGGTGGATAGCCCGTGATTGGAAAATTATCTTTTGCTCGTAAAGATTGAATTCCATAATAAGCATCCTTAGGTACTTGTTTTTCCCCTAATAAATCTCGTTCAATTCGATACTCAACCATTTGTTTGCTGACCCCTTTTATTTCTACCTAGTAATCTCTTCTTTTTGTGCTTGGATGGCTAACCATACGGCACCGTAAATTCCTGCATCATTTCCTAAATGTGCTTGCTTAATTTCCGCGGATTCAGCAACACGCTCTAGCGCATATTGGTTAAATACTTCTCTAAGTGGGACGAGAAGTGAATCACCGGCTTTAGAAACGCCGCCACCGATTATAATTTTTGCTGGGTTCAGGGCATTGGCTAAATTAGCAATTGCATAACCCAAATGTTCTACAGCTTCTTTAATAACAGCGCGAGCAACTGTGTCACCTTTTTCTGCTGCTTCAAAAATCGCTTTTGTGGTAAGTTCATTTTCTTCTAATTGATTTAAAAGACTTGATTGATTTTCTGTTCTTTTTTCTTTAGCAAGCCTGACTATCCCTGTAGCAGATGAAACTGTTTCAAGACAGCCAAATTTACCACAGTTACATGGCGCGCCACCTTCACGTATAGAAGTAATGTGGCCAATTTCTCCCCCCATACCGTTCTCGCCATGAAGTATTTGACCTCGAGTTATTATTCCGCCACCTACTCCCGTTCCTAGCGTAACAAAAAGCTCTTCGTTTGTGCCATCTCCAGCACCTTTCCATTTCTCACCAAGCGCGGCTAAGTTGGCATCGTTATCAATTCGGACAACAACTCCAAGCGCTTTCTCAAGCTCATCTTTTAATGGATAGTCCCGCCATCCAATGTTTACAGCATGATAGATGAATCCCGTTTCCATTTCAATAAAACCAGGGGCTCCCACACCGGCTCCTAATAAAGAACTTTCAGACGGAAGCTCCTTTGAAATACTTAATGTAATATCATCAACAATTCGTGCTCCGTTATCTTGACGATCTGTAGGGATCTCCCATTTCTTAATCATTTCACCTGCACGAGTTAAAAAAGCAAGTTTGACGGAAGTCCCTCCAATATCGATTCCTGCAAATAAATCTTGTTCCATCTTATTAAATCCCCCGTTCACTGTATCAGTTGTTCTTCGTGTCTAATGACGAGAACTGCTTTTTGATACTCTTCAATTGAAATCATACCATACTGATAAAGTTCTTTAACTTCTTCTAGCATTAATTGAAGATCAAGTTTGCGATCCCTTGTATAGATAAATGAACCATACTGTTTGAGGAGCTGCCTCAAATCGACAACCGTTTTCATTTCCTCACCTCAAGCTTATTATAACAGTTTCACAACTGTTATAAAGAGAAATGTAACGAGCGGTAAAAATGCGACAAGATAGACATTTTTAACCCAAATCAATATTGAATTATACAGTAAAATACCGAAAAATACTGCACCTGAGAAGAAAAAAGCCATTAAAAGTGTAAATAGAGTACCATAATTAAACATCCCCCATTGAAACCCCATTAAAAAAAACAGGATACTCAATATAAGTCCAAGAGGTTTAAAAAAGAATTGATAACCAAAAGCAGGATGATAGGAACGGAGAATGGCAACAATGAGTAAAAACGAACAAATGGCGATAATAATGTCTAACAATCGGAATCCGAACCAGCCAAATGGACCAATTATTGCAAGAAACATCCCTATATAGGAAAAAAATAAAAAGGAACAAGCAAGTGTTACAAGAGCAATAATCGGTGGAATGGTCCGCATTGATGCAATGATTCCACCCAATGTCACTCCTAATGCACAGACAAAAAAGACGATGATGAACCAAATCCACATATACTCAACCCCTGTCTTAAAGATTGTTACCATTAAGTATATGTTTTTATTTGTGATTTCAGGACAGGTTTGCCATGATAAGAAGGGAACATCCAAGCTAAACTTTAGAAAATAAATGAGGTGTAAGCAATATGGCAAGGGACGTTAACGAAATACTAGAGAATGCAATTTATGGATCACCAGAAACAAAACCTGGAGAGAGAAAACTATTCCTAACAACAATTCTAGAACGCGTTTATTTAGCACTGACAAAAAATCAAGTTCGATCAGCAAAAACCTATCAAGAGGTTGAACAACTACTTAAAAAACATTCAAATCTTCACGTGTTTTTAAATGCCGAGCTCGGTTACAGTGCTTACTCAAACTATGTTCGTTTAATAAGCACACACAATGTTCCCTACACGATCGTCACTCCAACTGGTAATACGCCATTTGGTCTGGTGATTGCCGATAAGGATCAGGCTATTTATTCTGAAAATCCTTATGTAGTTGACGATGTTCATAAACAAGACATAGAAGCTTATTAAATAGAAAAAGGTAGACCTGCTACCGATCCGGATCTTGCGGATGGATAATAGCAGGTCTGCGGTTTTTTAGTGGCATTGGTATTCTTAAAAAAACATCACGAAGAGCTTTAACATTAAACGGGATAAATGGCCACATATATGGAACGTGTAACCCTTTTAAACGAACGAGTAAGATTAACCAAATCGTCGTAGAAAGAACAAAGCCCGCTACTCCAAAACTTGCTGTTGCAATTAAGAAGATGATTCGCATGAATCGATTTGCTAGTGAAAGCTCATAGCTTGGGGTGGCAAACGTCCCAACTGCGGCAATAGCCAAATATAATATGACTTCTGGAGAGAACATTCCGACCTCAATCGCAATGTCCCCAATTAACAAAGCAGCTACAAGCCCTAATGCTTCTGCAACAGCATTCGGGGTGTGAATCGATGCCATCCTCAGCATTTCTATTCCAGCTTCAGCAATCATAAACTGAACGAATAATGGAATACTGCCATCTTCCTGTGTTCCAATAAAATGAAATGCTTCTGGTACAAGCTCTTGATTTGTCGCTAGTAAATACCAAATAGGCAGTAAGAATAACGAAACGAACACAGCGGCAAAGCGAACGAGTCGTAGCAATGCACCGATTATTGGCTTTTGCCGGTATTCTTCCGCATGCTGTAAGAGATTCCAAAATGTAATAGGCGTAATCATCGCGCTCGGCGATCCATCTACAAGCAACAGCACATGACCTTCAAAAAGATGTGTTGCACAAACATCGGGTCTTTCCGAATAACGGACAAGCGGGTAAGGATTATTCCCTTCCTTAAAAATAAACTCCTCAATCGTCTTGTCCGCCATTGGTAACCCATCTGTATCGATTGCATCAATTGACTCCCGAATCTGCTGGACATACTCTTTGTCAGCAATGTCGCCAATGTACATTAAAGCCATATCTGTTTTAGACCTTCGTCCTGCCTGCATAAATTCTACACGCAGGGTTCGATCCCGGACTCTTCTTCTAATTAATGCAGCACTCATTACAAGCGTTTCGACCAAACCATCTCGAGAACCACGGACGACTTTTTCTGTATCAGGCTCCTCTGGTCCACGGACAGGGTATTCCCTTGTATCAATTAATATACAATAGTCCAGACCTTCAACAATTAATGCTGCTGGTCCCGCTAACACTTGGTCAATGACAATGTCTAAATCCTTTTCACTCTCAACTTCTGCGTAAGGAATGCGACTTTGCATTAACGAGTGATAATGGTCCTCCAGCTCTTCCTCCGTTGTATGCGATAACTCCCGTTGAATTTGGGTTAACGCAATGTCTTTTCCGAACCCATCAACTAAAAATAAGGCCATTTTTCGATTGGCATGGTTCATTTCAAGACAAATAATATCAAAATTTTCTTCAACAGCTAGTTCTTCTTTTAAGTATGTTAAGCTTTGCTCATAAGAATGAATGATGTGCTTTTCGTCTGGCATTGAATCTACTCCTTTACCTTCCCTCATAGATTGCTCTTTAGAAATAAAATCTATGTATAGAAAAAGCCTGCGTTTTCACGCAGGCACAAGGATTATTCTAGCTGTTGCTCAATTTCGTCTTGAATTTCATAATATTGATCCATTTCTGGAACATTTAAATTTTCTGCAGCTTCAATCGCCTGTTGAATCGCTTCAGCGGCTTCATTTGTTTCTCCTAAATCAAGATGGATTAAAGCTAAGTTATACCAAGCTTCAGGAAATTCAGCGCGATTTTCCGTTGCTCGCTCAAGTAAACGTTTCGCCTCATCAATGTTTTCTTCTTGTAACTCAAGGTAAGATTTCATAAATAAAAGCTCAGGCTGTTCAGAATCAAGCTCTAATCCCTCTTCAATAATTGGTTTGGCTTCATCATACTGCCCTTCTTCAAATAACCGATTTGCTTCTAGTACTGCTAGTTCGGCAGACTTAGAAGAATGCTCCTGGCCAAACCAAAGCAGCGTGGCAGTTAATACAACAATGCTGACTATTGATAAAAAGGACCAAATGAATGGTGTCTTTTTTTCCTCTTTAGGCATTCGAACCATAACAGCAGCCAAAAAGCCACCAATGAGTCCACCAATATGGGCACCATTATCAATTCCAGGTACAACAAAACCTAGTATAAGGTTAAAACCTAATAAAAAAATAATATTACGACCAAGCGTCCGATAAAACAACGCTGGCTGTTTTAAACCAAAATATAGCAGTGCTCCGAATAAACCAAATAGTGCTCCAGATGCCCCTGCTGAAACTGAATCGTTAAAAGCAAAGCTAACAATCGATCCAGAAATTCCGGCAATAAAATAAATAAATAAAAACCTTATAGAACCAAAAAGTTGCTCTACTGCTGTTCCAAGAAAATAAAGAGCCATTCCGTTGAACAATAGATGAATTAAACCAATATGCAAGAACATGGATGTAACGAGTCTCCACCACTCACCTTCGACCATTAGCGGATTGTACTTTGCCCCGTAATCAATCAATACTTGGATATTTGTACTTCCACCGTTTAGTTCAAGGACCGTGTACATTGCAAGAATTGCAAGCAATAAGACGTAGATCATCCGCGGTTTCCCATAGAATAACGTCCGTTCGTCCTTTTTCTGTCTGCCTTTATTGACTTTACTTATTGATGAACGGATCGAGTCAATCTTTTCTTCCATTTCTACGTCAGTATGTTCAAGTGAGAACAAAGGTATTTGATCAGATGGAAGTTCTGCACTGGCCGTTTCGTAATAAACATCTGGATTTGAATGCAAAGCAATACTTTTCATCTGCCCTTTTCGTTTTCCAATTGAAGTTGATTCCATCACTTCTACCCAAGAATCAACAGGAGGCTGGCTCATTATGTAAACATTTTCTCCTTGTATGTCCCATACACCCAGCTGTTTATGAATCGATTCGAACTGTAGTTTTGCATGGCTTATATCTCTTCTTAATCGATTTGACCAGTCAACTTCAGAAAGGACGATGCGCATAACTCTTCGTGGTTTAACTGAATCATCTTCAAACCATGCTTGTGTATCATGAAGAGCGAGCAACCGAGATTGTTTCGTTACAGCATAGTGCTCGATAATTTTCCAATATAAATAACGGTGTTCTAATGGATTCAAACGCTCTCCCCCTGTCTATAAGCTGATTATAGCAATTTTTACCGAAAATGAAACGTACAACGCCTTTAAGCTCTGACACATGTCAGAGCTTAAACCATCAGACTGAACTTTTAGTTGGTGGTTGGCTTGGAAACGTAAACAAACTGCCCATGATTCTCTGACGGATGAAAGGGAATCGAAGGACGGTCATTATAGCAAACTGTCGCAGCATCGGTTGTCTTAAGAAAAGGTTCATTAGCTTGTACCGGAATTTGTAAATGCTAGCCAACGTTAGTAAAACAGATCCAATCGCTATCAGTTGACGCATGCGATCACCCCCCATTCCTTACTATACCGAAAAAGAAATCATTTTATCCTTAATCAATGAACAAAACTAGTTGCCAATATACTTGCTAAAAATAGATCTAGCTCGTCCCAAATCTTCCGTACCTTGAACTAAAATACGTCCATCTGGAAAAACTACAACTGTTTCTTCCTCGTTAAGCCTTGCTCGAACTAAAAATGGCGTTTTTTTAATCTCAGCAACTTTATTCAAACGCTCGGCTATTGGATCAAGTTCCAAAGGTTTGTTCGCTGAAATTTGAATGGTATTTCGTCCACATAACGTCACTTCAGCTTCTTTCTGAACACGTAAACTAGGATACTCTTTTGTTTGACAAGTAGGACACTCTGGTTTTGCTTGTTGAAATTGAATATCATGACGATAATTTGACCAACTATCAAAAGTAGAAAGAGAACGACGGTTTTTGTCGAATGCTCCAACTAAATATTTAATCGTCTCCATCGCTTGCATTGATGCTACCATATCAACAACAGGGGACAGAACGCCTACCGTATCACATGTTTCTCCTGTTGATCCACCACTTTCAATAAAGCAGCGGAAGCACGGCGTCTTTCCTGGTACAAGAAATGCATTCATCCCTCTTGCACTAACAGCTCCACCGTAACTAAATGGAATGCCTTTTTTAAAACAGGCATCGTTTAGTAAGAATCTTGTTTGAAAGTTATCCGTTCCGTCAACAACCACATCAATTCCATCCATCAACTGCTCAATATTTTGCACAGTCACGTCTTCAACGAAAGCTTGGACCTCAATTGAGGAATTAATGTTTCTTAAAGCCTGTTTTGCAGCAATCGCTTTTGGTAACAGCTGTTCGACATCTTTTTCCGTAAACAGCATCTGCCGCTGTAAATTGCTCATCTCCACATAATCCCGGTCAACGAGTCGAATTAAACCAACACCTGAACGTGATAAATGATTTGCAATCACTGTGCCGAGCGCACCTACTCCAACTATTAATACTTTACTGTTTACTAAACGTTCTTGTCCTGCTTCACCAATGCCCGGAAACAATAATTGCCGTGAATAGCGCTCAAAACGATGCATAAAGCATTCCTCCTAACCAAAGAATTGTAAAGCAACGATACTTAATAGGGCGCCTGCTCCTGTACAGCATAAATTAACAACGTCATTGGTAACAAATGAAAAACCTTTTACTCGAGTGGTTTTTTGACAGTGAAACGTTTTTTCGGTCATAAGACCACAGCTTGGGCACTGGTATAAGCTTTGAACAGATGCTCCTAAAGCAGAATCAACTAAATGCGCAATGAATCCAATAACTGTAAAAAGAAGCAACCACATATGACTTGAACCAGTTAAATTCCACCACAAAAAAACGGCCCCGGCAGCAATAATAAAACTACCCGCAATCGCTGCAGCCAACCCAAGACTTGAAACAGCCCCCGAAACACCTGCATCAACCCTCTTTCGGGTAAATAAATGAACAGGCTTATCCTTACTAAATTTACCTAATTCGGAAGACCAGGTATCCGCTGTCGCAGCGGCGAGACTACCTACAAAACCAACGAGTCCCACCAAAGCAAATGTCGGAAAAACAAACATAAGAAAAGAACAGAAAGCAGCGACACCACCGTTTGCAATGACCTGAGCTGCATCCCTTGCACCGCTTTTCTCAACAATTGCTTCGTCTCGATTGGCATCTTTTAATCGACTCCATACTATAGAACTTCCAAAAAATAAAAGAAACAGTAGCAAACCATTGCTTCCAACGCCCAACACGGTAAATAAGCCAACAAAGTAAGCTGCAATCGCTCCGGATCTCGTCAATTTATTTGCCCTTACTAAAAGGACACAAATCAATCCTATAATTACAAACCAAAAAAGAAGCATCATTGAATTGCTCCTTCGGTTAAAACGTGATTCATCCTTTTATCGTGCTTTTCTGTAGGAAGATCTGTGACAATTTGTTCAGAAAAGCAAAGCGCAACGGTTAAAGAGTTGGTCTTGGTTAAATACCGGTCATAAAAACCGCCACCAAGCCCGAGACGTTTTCCGTCATATGTAAAAGAGACTCCTGGAACAACGATTAAATTAAGCTCACTAGGCTGAACCATTCGACTTTTGTCAGCTAGAGGTTCATACAAACCAAACGATCTTTTTTCCAACTGCTGGAAAGAGGTTACGTAGTAAAAATGCATGGTTTTGTCAGACATATTCGTTCTTGGTAAAGCAACTAATTTCTGACTCCTTAGTGATGTGTTAATTAAGTCTGTTGTGTTTACTTCAGGAAAACGGGAAACGGTTAACCCTATTACCTTCGCCTTTTTCCAATAATCTGTTTGAATCAATGCATTCGTTAATTGAAGCGATCGCTTCTCATAATCAGCTCGCGTCATGTCACGAAGCGACGATAATATGTTGGTTCTAATATCTCGTTTGGTAGCCAAGCTAAAACACCTCCATCAAACACTATTCACAAAAAAATAAGCAGCGGAAATCCGGCTGCTTATTTCGTTTCACGATGAAGTGTGTGGCGCTTTAAACGCGGGCTATATTTTTTAAGTTCAATACGCTCTGGGTTTGTGCGCTTGTTTTTTGATGTGATATACGTACGATCACCTGATTCCGTACAAGCAAGTGTTACTTGAACACGCATCTGCTATCCCTCCAAACTCGTCTTACATACTTAAATAGAATAGCAAAAGGTGTTGGTAAAATCAAGCTTTAATTATCTCAATTTGTGCATGACTACTCCATCAAACGTTCATTAGCCAGTTTTAATTCCGATAAATGCTTACCGACTAACTGCCAAGCTTGAGCTTTATAAACAAGATTCGGCTCAAGAGTGCTGGAACATGCGATGACACTTTCAACACTTGTTGCTGAAAAAGGAGAGAAAAACAGCTTTCCTTCATGATCATTCCAGTTGCGCTTCATATCACCAGCACCATGTTGGATATGATAGGCTAATGGCATGCTTACTGAATGCAAAGAAAACATATCTTGTGTGTGATGTATCAATGACTTTTCATTAGGAGAATAAAAAACAACCCCCTTTTCATTCGAAAGAGACACTTGATGTACGATCAATTTTATCGGTCGAACCATTGACGATTCGTTTTTAAGCGTAATGTTTCTTATAAAACCTAAGCGATCCTCTGTTTGTTTGTCATGAATGGTCATCTTAATATTCCATAATTTATGGTAAGCCTGACTGATGACTGTAGAGGCGGTTTTTGAGAAAGCTGCGTTTACAATCCAATATGGATCTCCAATCCACGAAGTTACCCCTTCATGCCATAAACCAATCTTAGATAAATTTGCGGGATGATCTAACGTGCGTAGACGCATATGAATGTCTACGAAAAAAGATGGGTCAGAATAATTCGAATTTAATCCTTCTGTGATAAGTTGACTGATTTGCATGAGCAGCTTCTCTCCTTTAATTCAATATGATAAAACGCAAAGCTTCAATAACTGTTTATTTTTTTTGCCTGACACTTGGTGTTATTAATCTATATTTAGCATACTCTCTTCATTCCTTTCTAACAAGAAGTGCAAATTGTATGATTTTGTAGAGATATAAACAGAAGCTACGCCAAGGGATTGACACCTTCTTTTTAAAATACGTAAGTCCTTTCTTGTTTTCATGTCCAAATGTGTCAAAAAAAACCGCATCCAGTTAGAAATTTTATAAATCTAGCTTTCTCTCTCATTATTTCATGTATAATGGAATGGAAAAACGACTGCTTACTTAGGAGGTACTACTTAAATGGAATGGACGTTAGCACTTTTACTTGGGACAGCTATTGTTCTGCTCGTTCTTTCTTTTTTCAAAGAAGACAAATCTTCAAAAATAGAAGATCAATTAGAACATCTTTCAATTTCATTTATGCAGGAATTGCATAATGTAAAAAACCAAGTACGTAATATGGAACTTGATGCAGAAATTGCTGCTCAAGAGGCCTCTAATCAAAACAGAACTTCCTCTCATCAAAAACTATTAAGAGAAATCCTTGATTTGCATAAACGAGGTTACTCAACTGAAGGAATTGCCTTTGAAACAAAGCTTGAGGAGTATGAGGTTGAACGTTTACTTGCGCCTTATACCGAATCGATTGCCGATCGAAAGAAGGTCGCAAATGACGCCTAAAACAATGCGCAGCTTTGCAGGAGGACTTATTTTAGCGTCACTTGCGCTTGGAATTACTTATTTTGCAAGTGATCAAACGCCTGTGTCGTCAGAGGAAGTTAATTTGTCAGAAGAAGAAATGCAAGAAGCCCTTCAAAATGCAGGTTACAGTGTTGAAACGCAGGAGATATGGGATGAACGAGAGCAGGAACTTGCCGAAGCGAGAGCGATAATTGAAAACGAAAACGAAGAAACACCTGAAGAAACTGAAGACAACGAAGAAAATCAAGAAACGATTTACCAAACCATTATCCAAGTGAATGCTGGGATGACGAGCATAGATGTTGGTGAAATGCTTGAAGCAACTGGAATTGTCGACAGTGCTTATGCATTTTTTGAGGAAGTTGAAAATCGCGGTCTTTCCAATAGCTTGCGTCCACAAACAACTGGGACACTAACTAGCGATATGAGCTTAGGAGAAGTGGTCGACGCTTTTTTCTAATACTGATTGATTCGACGTATTTTTTTATTTTCCTTTAAAATTCTACAATTATTTTATAAAAAAGTAAAAGGATGTGTGAGTATAAACTCACACATCCTTTTTTTATTCATCAAACAAGTCAACCTCATCGATAACCGAATCAACCGACTGAGGACCAGAACGATTTTCTTTTAGTTCAAAATAACTGTTGACTAGTTCTTGACTAATTAATTCAGATATTTTGCTTGTAGCTTGCCCAGTCGGGACTCGCGCAGCACTGGGAGTAATAACGGCAAAAGCAATTTCAGGGTCGTCATACGGAGCGTAGCCTACAAAGCTCAGGTTGTTAACATCTACTTGTCTGCGATTATCGCCCTCTCCAATCGTAATTTTGGATTGTGAGGTACCTGTTTTTGCAGCAATTGGTACGTCTGTTTTGATGTTTCGTGCCGTACCTCTTTGTCCAGTAACAACACGACGTAACGTACTCTGCACAAAGTTAATATGTTCTTCGCTCATATCGATTTTATTTAATACTTCTGGAGGGTTTGATTGTATGACAATCTTTTCTTCCCCATTTGTAGTAGGTTCAAGAATTTCTTGCACTAAGCGTGGTCGCATTCGAACACCGTCATTTGCGATTGTGCTTATATATTGAGCAAGCTGCATCGTTGAATACGTATCATACTGACCTATCATAAAGTCAAGGGAATTACCTGGCTCTACGACAGTTAACGGTGAAAGTCCTGTTTCTTCTCGTGGCAAATCAATGCCCGTTTCTGTACCTAATCCAAATTGATTAAAATAATATCGAGTCTTATCTAGAACTTCATTTGCTTTCGCCTCAGTAAATAAAGTACGCTGACCTTTTGTTAAGGAATTATCGTATTCATAATTCGCCATACGCATGGCAATTTCAAACATATAAATATTTGAGGAACGCTCCATAGCCGCACCCATATCAACACGGCCCATATTTACAACTGAACGTTTAGTAGGAGTGCCTCGGAATTCCAATGGTCGGTCATTGACCACTGTTCCAGGGTTAACAACTCCAGTTTCCAACCCAACTAAGACCGAAGCAGCTTTGATGGCTGATCCTGTTTCGTATACATTATTAACTGTGCCTAGCGGGTTAAAATCTGTATTTCCCCCAACAATATCTTGATAGCCACTCATTGCCAACACATCACCAGTCTTTGGGTTCATCACAACTGCATAAGCACTTGCATCACGCTCAAAGATACCGCGATTTCTCGTCACATGAGTTTCCAGTATTTCATCTGCTAGTTGCTGGTATTCCATATCAATACTAAGAACGAGGTCATTTCCTCGGCTCCCTGGTTTTTCTTCAACCTCCTGTTCCATCGGTCCAGCGCCTTCACGTGTTCTTGTTCTTGATATTTCTGCTTTTTGACCACGCAACACTTCTTCATAATTGCCTTCAAGATTACTAACACCTATTAAATCAGAGCGCTTATAACCTTTTGTTAAGTACTGGTCAACCGTCTCAGATGGAATTGATCCCACTCTTCCAAATAAAGATTTAAGCGTGTTTCCATACACATACTCACGGCTAGAATCTCTTTGCAAATCAATATAAGGCAGTCTATCTAAATGCTCTGAAAGCAGATGGGCTTCTTCAGTCGTAATTGATTGTTTTATGCGTTGCGGCGAGCCACTTGACCCTCTTAACATATGAGAGAAAATGGCAATAACCTGTTCCTCTTCAGCAGAATAACCTGAAACCATTTCTTCTGATATCTGCGCAATCATTCGTTGATACTCTGTTGTTTCATCGTCTTCATCATACTCAATGTCTTCAATAAGCGCTTTACGTTCTTCCGGTTTTAAAATCGTATAGTAATATTCTTGTAAATCCCTTGTTCGTAAATTCTCTGTATCAACTTCAATGTATTCAGATAGCAGCTCTGCTAGCTCAATCATTTCCGATGTTTTGTGGCTACCTGGATTCGTGTACGTTACTGAAATTTCCAAAGAATTATCAACCACAACGTTATTGTAAGCATCAAACATTTTTCCACGTGGCGCATCAATTAATGCTGTTTGATTTGACACATGAGTTAATTCTTCTTCATAATCTTCTCCATTAACAATTTGAACAACGCCTAAGCGCAAGATCAGAGCGGAAAAAAGTATGAAAACGAAAACAAATAGTATATTTAAACGCAACGATAATTGTTGACTTTTTTGATTTTTAGAATCAACCAAATTCATCCCCCCACATCTGTGTATGTACGCTTTTCATAAAAAAAGACACCCCGGTTAAAGCGGATGTCTTTTGTTCATAAGGTCATTACCCGCTTGTGCCGTTGCAATGAATGTTTTATGAACCTACACTAAGTAGGTGGGTGTCCGCAGTTAGCTGTTCGAAGTCTGGCAAAATCCAGCTTGACGTCAAGCTATTCATATAAAACTCCCTTATTTCCATTCAAGGTTCAAAACATAGAAACGCTTACGAACACGGCAGGTATAATCTATAGATAATTATAAAACAGCGCGCGAACACTGTCAAAGGCTGTAACAATTTTACACAGTTTTATCAGGTCCACCATCCCCTTCTGTCAAATGAACAGACGGGATTACTTCTTGATCTTCTTTTCTTAAACGTATGGTACGAACAAAAAAATAAATCCAAAGATGACCAGAACCGACTACAAGTAAGACAATTGGAATGACTTTTTCTTCATTGAAGAGTGTAATTGCTGCAATAAAGAAAAGAATGGACGAAATCCGACCTATATTTAAAAAACATTCTCGCACAACAATATATTCCACCCGGAGTTCACCAGAACGATTTGCTTTTCCAATGACATCGTAAGTTAATGAAACATAAGGGATGAGCAAGAGTGGATAAGCAATTGAGATAAAAACACCATACGTAATTAGCTTTGCAAAGCTAAGGTTTATTAAGAGCAAAAAAATTGCCCCGTATAAAAGTAACCCGCCCACTAAAATCGCTTTTTTTCGGTATAGAGGTTTTAATAAACGTGCTGTTAAGTAATAACAGATAAATTGAATTCCCGATGTCACTAAACCAAATGTACCTAATGCAAGCTCATTATTTGTTACTACATAAACCCATACGACAATGACAAATACAAAGGTACCTTCACGCAAACCTTGGGTGACATGAGCCCACAAAATCCTTCGCCAGTTTTTATTTCGTTTACGTTCTTTTAATACATGTATAAGTTGGAATTTGCCTTTTGCATGGCGTTTTCCAAGCAACCAGGTTAAACAAACTGCTACTAAAAATAAAAACAACGAAAATCCAAAGATTAAAAAATACCCTTGAAAACCTGTCATTTTCGTAATAATAATTCCTGCTAAAAAAGGCCCCGTCATCCCTGCAAACGAAGTTAATAAGCCTAAAAAACCATTAAAAAAATCTCGTGTCTCAGGCTCAGTAACCTCAAAAGTAAGGACATTAAAAGCAAGCCAATAACAGCCTGTACCTATCCCCAGTAGCGCTCCCAGCACTAATAAATAGGAAGCTGCATTAGACCCCACAATTAAAACGGTTATATAAAACAAAGACATCATGATGACGCCCATCCTCAAGACGTATACACGGTCAATCCGTTTTGTTAACTTACCAGCTAATAAGAAAGCAAGGGGTTGAAAAATAACGGACATTAAATTGTACAACGCTAAATCAAGAAATTGTCCAGACTGCTTCCATAAAAAAATATTTACGAATGTATTAGAAAGAGCCACACTAAGCGCGTATAGGCCGCCAATGGATAGTAACAGCTTTAAATCTTTTGTTGCATCGACATGGCCAAATACTTTATCAAACCACTGTTTTGGCAAGACCTCACCACCTTGTTAGTAGTGTGTCTGTTTGAATTCGGCATATGCATTTAATCCTTAATATAAAATGTGAAAAAGCTACGATTGCCATCGTAGCTCCAGAAGTTAAGTATTCAAATTCTCTTCTTCATTCTCCACTTTATCCGTTACGTATTCATTAGGCTCATGCCCATTAAGACTATGGTTTTTAAATTGGCTTAGACGACCGTTTCTCACTTCACCATGGTTGGCATTTTCTTTAAATTGGTTGTTGTGTTTCTTTTCTTTATTATTTCCCATATAAACACCTCTTTCATAAATAGGATGTCAGGATAAACAAAAAGTATACAAAAAAACCGCAAAGCAAAATGCTTTACGGTTCATTTTAATATTTATTTAGCTGCTTCGAAACGTTTAGTTGCTTCGTCCCAATTTACTACATTCCAGAATGCAGCAATATAGTCAGGGCGACGGTTTTGATAGTTTAAATAATAAGCATGCTCCCAAACATCTAAACCTAAAACAGGCGTTTTACCATCTGTTAAAGGAGAATCTTGATTAGCAGTGCTTGTAATTTCTAAAGAGCCATTATTTACAACAAGCCAAGCCCATCCTGATCCAAAACGACCTTTTGCTGCATCCGCAAACTTCGTTTTAAAATCCTCAAGACTTCCAAATGTAGATTTAATTTCATCTGCAAGAGCACCAGTTGGTTCTCCGCCACCATCCGGACTTAAAAGTTGCCAGAATAACGAGTGGTTTGCATGCCCCCCACCGTTATTGCGTACAGCAGTACGAATGTTCTCAGGAACTGAATCTAAGTTTGCTACTAGCTCGTCAATATCTTTGCTAGCCAAATCATCGTGTCCTTCAAGTGCAGCATTTAAATTCGTAACATATGTGTTGTGGTGTTTACCATGATGAATGTTCATTGTTTCCTCATCAATGTGTGGTGCTAATGCATTTGCAGCATAAGGTAGTTCAGGTAATTTGTAAGCCATAGTATAGTTCCTCCTTTAAATTTCATAACTGTATTCTCAATTAGATTACCATTAAAGAAAGCGCATCGCAAAGAATATGCTTTACTTTCTCATTTATCTTTTCTATTCCCATTGTACTTATACATAAACATAAAAAAACACTTCCAGAAGAAGTGTTTTTTTATAAAAGGAGGAAGAGGGATTCGAACCCCCGCGCGGTTTGACCCGCCTGTCGGTTTTCAAGACCGATCCCTTCAGCCGAACTTGGGTATTCCTCCGAGTGGTGGACCCTGTAGGACTCGAACCTACGACCAATCGGTTATGAGCCGAGTGCTCTAACCAACTGAGCTAAGGGTCCATTTAATGGGGCGGCTGATGGGAATTGAACCCACGAATGCCGGAATCACAATCCGGTGCGTTAACCACTTCGCCACAACCGCCAAGTTGTATGTATGTATCTAACAAAATAAATATGGTAGCGGCGGAGGGGATCGAACCCCCGACCTCACGGGTATGAACCGTACGCTCTAGCCAGCTGAGCTACACCGCCATAATGGCTCCACAGGCAGGACTCGAACCTGCGACCGATCGGTTAACAGCCGATAGCTCTACCACTGAGCTACTGTGGATCGTTTATTTTTCTTTAAGGACAAGAGTTATAATACCATGGATTTTTCCAATGTGCAATACTTTTTAAAAAAGATCGGGCAAAAGCCCGATCTTTTTTAATGTTCATCAATTACAGCTTCAGCAATATTAACGGAATGATCTCCGATTCGTTCTAGATTGGAGATAATATCAACAAAAATGATTCCGGCAGCTCCTGAGCATTCACCGTCATTCATCCGTTTTATATGCTGCTTTCTTAATTTACGCTCCATCTTATCAATCAATTCTTCATGTTTAAGAACATCATGAGCTTTATCTAGATCATCTTTTTCCAACGATTCCATTGCCTCTTCTAATGTTGCATATGTTAAATTAAACATTTCGTTTAAATCATTAAGGGCAACATCGGATAACGTTACTTTATTGGCTTTTTGATAATCTTTTAATTCAACGATATTCTCCATATGATCACCAATCCGCTCAATATCTCGGACAGCGTTTAATAAAGTGGAGTGTAAATTTGAATCAGAGGCAGATAATGACCGCGATGATACTTTAACCAAGTAATCGGTTATTTCTCTGTCCAAGTTGTTAATCGCTTGTTCATACTGGAGCGCCAAATCCGCATCTTTCTTTTCGCCTGATTCCATATAACGTATAGCTTGCTTAAGTCCTCGTTTCGAATAATCTGCCATGTGTATTACTTCTTGTTTTGCTTGTCCAAGAGCAATTGCAGGAGAGTTTCCGATAAAAATTGGGTCTAAGTGCTTTGGCTTATAATCTAAATCTAACTCGTCACCAGGGACTAGTTTCGTCACAATATAAGCAAGCACAAAAATAAACGGAAACTGTATTATGACGTTTGCTACGTTGTAAACACCGTGTGCGGAAGCTATTTGCAGTCTTGGATTTAAGCCAAATTGACCTGCTAAAAATTCAACAAAACTTACAAACAACGGGAAAGCAATCATGACTAAGACTGCACCTATTACGTTAAAAATAACATGTGTTAGTGCAGCTCTTCTAGCGGCAACAGTCGCTCCGATTGCTACTAGTACAGCTGTTAATGTTGTACCGATATTATCACCGATTAGAACGGGTAAGGCAGCCTGTAAATCCATTGCACCTTGCTCATAAAGCTGTTGAACAAGCCCTATTGCTGCTGATGAACTTTGCAGAGCTACAGCTAATATTACGCCGACAACTATTCCTAACAACGGGTTGTCACTCATGCTAGCTGTGAAATTAACAAATGGTTCCCAACCGCTTAAAGGACGTAAGCTTGTCCCCATTAGATCAAGACCATAAAACAGTCCACCAAATCCAAAAGCAACTTGACCAATAGCGTTCACTTTTTTCTTTTTAAAGAAGAAAATTAAAAATGCACCGACAGCCATTATTGGTAAACTATACTCTTTAATTGGTAAACCAATGATAAAAGCAGTCGTAGTTGTACCAATATTTGCCCCCATAATAACAGCGATAGCTTGTCTTAACTTCATGAATCCAGCGTTAACTAATCCAATGGTTAAAACTGTAGTTGCTGTACTACTTTGCAATAAGATCGTCACAACAATACCAGAAATCAGACCCATAAAAGGATTTGTCGTGTATTTATCTAATAAATCCCTTAAACGGTCACCTGCTGTTTTTTGAAGCCCATCCCCCATATACTTTACGGAGAACAGGAATATTCCGATCCCCCCCAGGAACGTAAACAGCAATGTTTGAAACTCTCCCACTCATCTCATCCCTTCATTCAACTCATTTTTTAGTTGTCATTCGACAAACCTCAACAATGATGTTCCGTGTCTATTATTAAACGAACGTGAAGTATTTGTAAACATACTTTCTTATATCTTTACACTTTTTTTACAAAACTATTATAGATACGAATATGCGTACGATAAATCAACGCTTTTCTACTGCAATTTATGTACATCCGGAAGCGCTCTTTTTACTACTAGGTTTTCTATGTAAACGTAATGTAAATCATTTTCAAAATAAAAAACCGACCTAATTAGAGGTCGGTTGTAAAAAAATTACGTGTTTTTTTCATCACTTCCGTCATCGGTTTCACTGTGATCATTCGACGTTTCTTTAATTTCTTTAATTAAAATTCGCGTTCCATCAACGGAAACAACTTCAACAATAGCTCCTTCTTTTACCCATTGGCTTCCACTTGTGGCACTATAAGGCTCTCCATCAATCTCAACAGTTCCAGCTGGTCGGAAAGGTGTTAATGCTTTTCCCTGCTTACCAACAAGCGTTTTATACCCTTGGTTCATCGAATTATAGCCGGCCTCTGACGTTAATGAATCCTTCAATGTCATCTTTGACCACATATTCCGATGCGGAAATACCTTTAAGAACAGAAGCGATGCAAATGCACCAACAACCGTTGCCATCCCTACTAAAATACTATAGACCATATCAGGCGCAGGAACAGCTAACCCAACAATCATAAATAAAATACCAATTGCTGCGATTGTCCCGTCAGACGTTACGTTCCCATCAAAAATAATTAACGCTAGGCCAATTAAGTAAAAGATAATGACCCATGTACTTGCATCACCACTTAAATGATGGAGAAAATAGACACTAATTAACCCAATACCTAATATTCCGAATAAACCTTTAGCTCGAACCAGTAGCTCCCCTATTAAAAACAATGTCCCTAAGGCAACAACAAGAAAGCCTATCGTTGCTGAATCTAACCAATCGATCATCGTTGCACCCTCCAATCATGTGACTTTTTCTTACTTTACGTTATTATCCCCTATTAGGTTTCAAAGCAAAACAAAAAAGAGAGGATATCTCCCCTCTATTATGAACTAAATAAGTTACGAATGGAATTAAAAAAACCTTTTAAGGCATCAATTATTCCATCTAAGAAAGATTTTGCCTCATCGCTCTTCATAAAATCCGTGAGATTTTCACGTGCTTTATCTAATTGATCGCTAACCACATTCCAATCTATATTTAGATCTTTCATTTTCATAAATAGTGCAGTTAATTCATTCATTTGGTTTTCCGTAATCGTTATATTTAGATCTTCAGCAATTTGTACAATGAGTGTTCTCATTTCCTCAGTTGATTCGATGGAAGTCGTTGCAATCTCTTCTTTTATACGAATGATTAATTCATTGGCTTCTTTATTTCCAATCGTTTCTGCTAATTCTGCTGTTCGCACCATTTCTTCGTTGGCTACTTCTTTTTGTTCTTCTGGTATTGCTATATCAGCAGCTGATTCATAGGCTTTAATTAATCCTGTAAGTGCCGCTGTACCAGATACATCAAATGGGGCTGTCACGTATACATCAGCGTCTTTTACACCTGCTGTAATAAGGGCGTTTGCGTACATCTCGTTTGTTACCCAGTTAATTCTATCTGACTTTACATGAATGCCGGTCCCGCTTTCTCCAATTGTTATTTTTGATGAGGATAACGCTCTATTCCCTATTTGTCTAGCGCTTATATAATCGCCGAGATACGTATGTTCTTCTTCATTTGTCACAACTAATGTCTCCACATCAGAAGAAACTTCCATGCGATTTAACAATTCATCTTTTTGTTCAGATGTTAAATCTTCCCCTAGTGTAATAAAAACATCACCTGGCACAGCGTCCGCTAATGCTACTGATGGCATTAAAAATCCAATAAGCAAAGATGATACAAGTAGCAAGTGAATTAGCTTACGTTTCATATTCAAATGATTAACTCCCTTTTTTATGTAGTAGTAAATCCTCTCTTTAAAAGGTACCGTTTCCTCCAATATTCGAGAAGGGTCTAAAGACTTAGAAAGTTGTTTAAAGATATGTATTAATGCACGATAATTTGGAAGAAATAAGTAAAACGTCTAATTCATATGTAAGCAGGACATTTAAACAGTCAGAAAGAATCTTATTGTAAAGACATCAATTAATATTTAGGGAGGGTTATGGTTGAAAAGAATCGTTTATCCAATTCTGCTCCTTATTGTCATATTAGGAATACGACATGACTTAACTGGGGGAACCCTTATCGAAGATGACGTTCCTCCTCCTTCTTCGTTACAACCTGATTTAGTAACAGATACTTCTGCGGTAGATGAACCTCATCAGGAAGTGATCATTGAACCAGGTCAGACAGTCTTATCCATTGTCGAACGACTGCACAGTGGTCAGGTTAACGTCTCGATTGATCAGATTTTAATGGATTTTAAACGATTAAATAATGATGTAAACCCAAATGCCCTGCAAATAGGAAAAAGCTATCTTTTCCCACTTTATCAGTAATAAGTGAATTTCCTTGCCAGATTCCGTATATCATTGATAGAATAAACTTGTGTCTCCATTGGAGAAAAAGACGGGCAAATGCCCCTCAAAGGAGCGATATGGTCTATGGCCGAAAGAGTTCACCGAAAAAATACGCGCCCAGTTAAAGTTGGTAACTTAACAATTGGTGGGAACGATGAAGTAATTATTCAAAGTATGGCAACTACAAAAACACATGATATTGAAGCAACTGTAGCAGAGATCAGTCGATTAGAAGAAGCTGGCTGTCAAATTGTACGTGTTGCTTGCCCTGATATGCGAGCTGCGGAAGCCATTTCAGAAATTAAAAAAAGAATAAACATTCCTCTCGTTGTTGATATTCACTTCAACTATAAATTTGCACTAAAAGCCATTGAAGGCGGTGCAGATAAAATCCGCATTAATCCTGGGAACATTGGGAAGCGTGAAAATGTGGAGGCTGTTGTTCAAGCGGCTAAAGCAAAAGGAATACCTATTCGAATTGGTGTAAATGCTGGTTCGCTTGAGCGTCATTTGCTTGAAAAATATGGTTATCCTACAGCCGATGCTATGGTAGAAAGTGCCCTCCACCATATCAAAATCTTAGAAGATCTTGACTTTCACGACATTATTGTCTCGATGAAAGCTTCAGATGTTCACTTAGCAGTAGAAGCATACGACAAAGCAAGTAAAGCGTTTGATTATCCTTTACACCTTGGCATTACGGAGTCAGGAACGTTATTTGCCGGAACTGTAAAAAGCGCAGCTGGCATCGGCGTTTTGCTAAACATGGGAATTGGGAATACTCTACGGATTTCTTTATCGGCAGATCCAGTAGAAGAAGTAAAAGTGGCGCGAGAGTTGTTAAAATCATTTGGTCTAGCCGCAAATGCTGCAACACTTATTTCTTGCCCTACATGTGGACGTATTGAAATTGATTTAATCAGTATTGCAAATGAAGTGGAAGACTACATTGCAACAATAAAGGCACCAATTAAAGTAGCCGTTCTAGGATGCGCAGTTAATGGACCAGGTGAAGCGCGTGAAGCAGACATCGGTATTGCTGGTGCTCGCGGAGAAGGATTATTGTTTATGAAAGGCGAGATTGTACGTAAAGTGCCTGAAGAAACAATGGTTGAGGAACTTAAAAAAGAAATCGATAAACTTGCTGAAGAGCACTATGCAAAACAACGTGAAGCTCAGTTAAATTAGTTGGATCAAAAAGCCGGCTCTCGTAAAGCGAGCCGGCTTCTTTTTATTGCAGGAATGGCGAGAAAATAAGAGTCGATGCAACCGAAACAACACCTACAGCCATTGACCAAAGACCTAGTGCCCTTGCCCCTTTACGCAAAGCAATGAAACCGCAAATAACGCCAGCAGGACCTAATAGAAGTGGTACAAAGAACAAAGATGTAATGGAAAGAACAAGCGCCATTGTACCTATTCCTTTGCCATGTATATCATCTTGTTCATTGTCCCTATGCCAATGAGATTCATCGGCCGCAAATTCATTAGCAATCTCTTCCTCATAGGAATCTTTCGCTTTGGCATTATAAATATACTCAGTTCCTTTTTCACCATCATGTCCTTCTACATGCGTATTTAAAAACGTCAAAGAAGGATCATTTTCATCAAGTAAACGGTATTTGGGATCATGATTTTCTTTATTTGACACTTCATTTCCTTCTTTCTAATTAAGGATTATCTTTAGTGTCTCAAGCAAAATCAATCTAATCCATGAAAGTATTTCTAAATCAGAGGTGGCTTAATATGAAAAAACGTTTTGGACTAGACATTGATGGGACTATTACAGACCCAGCTACATTTATTCCATATATTAATAAAGACTTTAACCAAATTCTTCAATTAGAGGATTTAACGGAATATGATTTAACAAAAATCCTACAAATTACTGATAAAGAATTTTGGGATTGGATGGAGCACAAAGAACCAATTATTTACGCTCAAGCAGAGTTGGCACTTGATGCAGAACGTGTTTTGCACAAGTGGAGTAAAACCCATGATTTAATTTACATCACAGCAAGACGCTCACATTTAACCGAAGTCACAACGTCATGGTTTACTAATCAAGCATTACCCTACACTGACATTGAATTGGTTGGAAAACATGACAAAATTGATGCAGTTAAAAAACATCGTCTTGATGTCTTTTTTGAAGACAAACATGATAATGCTGTTGCAATTGCTGAAGAATGTTCCATCCCAGTCCTTTTATTTGATACGCCATACAACAGAATGTCAATTCCTTCTAATGTTATACGAGTTACTCACTGGAGTGAGGCTGAACAATGGATTGAAAAATGGATAGAGGATTGTTCGGATATGCCATCCATTTAAAAATAAGCAAAAACCAACCTGTCTGTTTCTTTACAGACAGATTGGTTTTTAGTGTTTAGGCTTAAATGTATGACAGCACGTTTCCGTACTTTCCCCTGCATACTCTGGTTCATCACTGCTTAGCTCGTTACTTAATTCAGTGCTATAATCTTCATGAGCATCTGTTTGAACAAGAATCTCGTCAGCTCCACATTTGTTGCCATTTGACCAATGAGCGCAATTTGCTACATGACAGTGTACAATTGGTGCCATATAATCTCCCCCTTAAAAATAGGGTTTGCAAAATCATCTATTTCATACTTAGATGTCAAATAACAAGGCGCGCTATTTCCCTTTTATAAGCTAGAAGAAGCAAAATAAACACCGTCAGTTGACGGTGTTTATTGTTGGCATTGTTGACACATGCCATATATTTCAAACTTGTGTCCAGTAACTTGAAAATGCGGGAATCGCTGAGCTAATGACTCATCCATTGGGCAATTATGAAAATGCTCCGTCTTACCACAATCTAAGCAAATTAAATGGTGATGATGCTCATTTGTTTTACAGCTAAAACGAAACTTTTTTTCACCATCTAACTCTGTCGTTTCAAGCAAATGAAGTTCTGAGAAAAGAGATAAATTCCTGTAGATAGTATCGAAACTAAGCGAAGGGTGAGCATGTTGCATCGATTCTAAAACGTCTTTGGCTGATAAATAACGTGAATCCGATGCGAATAAACGAAGCATATCCTCGCGCTTACCCGTATACTTATATCCTTCTTCTTTTAACCGATTAAGTGCATGTGCAAGATCCATTTAATCAACCCTTTTTTAATCGTCTTCTGTTTAGTGTAACGAATTTCTCTACTTCTGACTAGAGAATTGGCTTTTCTTTTTCAAAGGAAACCTGCCTCTTTTACCACTATTCCGTCCAAACAAAATTGATAGCAACAACAAGATAACGGAGAGAACAACAATGACTCCTCCGGGGGCCAAACTTAATTGAAAGGCAATCATTAAGCCGCCAATAACAGCAATTTCCCCAAAAATAACGGCATATAAAAACAATTGTTTAAATCCTTTTGCAAAACGCATTGCACTGGCTACTGGGAGAGTCATTAAAGCTGAGACAAGAAGAATTCCTACAACTCGCATCGAAGCAGCTATAACTAAAGCAACCATCACCATAAAAACAACATGGACAAGCTTGCGATTTATTCCCGAAACACGAGCTTGCTCTTCATCAAACGATAAGAAAAACAACTCTTTGTAAAAGAAAAATAAAACAAATAGGACAACGACCGTTATGATGGCAATCGTAATAAAATCACTTTGATTAACAGCAATAACTGAGCCAAATAAATAGTTGAGTAAATCGTTATTAAACCCATTTGCCATAGAAATGAATACAACTCCAAGCCCAATCCCGGCCGACATGATAATTGGTATGGCAATTTCTTTATAGTGAACATATACTTGTCTTAATTTCTCCATAAATAATGAACCACTAACTGAAAATGCCATCCCCATATAAAGTGGATTAACGCCTTGCATAAAGGGTATATAGCTCCCTAACAACAAGCTAAAAGCAATTCCTGATAGCGTGATATGAGAAAGTGCATCGGCTATTAATGACATTCTTCTTACAACCAAAAAAACGCCAAGTAAAGGAGCGATCAGGCCGATCATCACTCCAGTGAATAGCGCATACTGTAGAAAATCATAAGTTAAAAAAGCATTAATCATGCGCTACTCCTTCATGACTATGTGTGAGTAAATGCACATCATGTCCGTAGAAATCGAGTTTATCTTTTTTCTCGGCAAATTCACTTGAATAACCGTGAAAATGAATCGTTTTATTTAAACAAGCAACTTTGTTTACATGATCAGTCATTGCCCCAATATCATGACTTATAAGCAAAAGCGTTTTCCCGTGATTCGTATTTAAATCATGTAATAGTCCATAAAAAGACTCTACACTTTTTGCGTCAACTCCTACAGTTGGCTCATCTAAAATGAGTAACTCTGGGTTGCTCACTAATGCACGCGCAATAAAAACGCGTTGCTGTTGCCCGCCCGACAATTCACCTATATTTTCATACAAATAATCGGTCATTCCAACTTGTTCAACTGCTCGAAAGATCATTTCTTTATGACGCTTTCTTAAGAAACGGAACAAGCCAACCTTTCCGTACAGACCCATTGAGACTACTTCATACACAGTAGCAGGAAAACCACTACTAAAGCTGTTTGCCTTTTGCGAAACATAGCCAATTCGATCCCATTGATTAAACTTAGAAGAAGATTGACCGAACAAGCTAACTTGCCCTTCCACCGGCTCTAATAAGTTTAGTAAAAGTTTGATTAATGTCGATTTTCCCGAGCCGTTTGGCCCAACAATGCCTAGAAAATCACCTTTTTCGATAACTAAAGAAACATTACTTAAGACAGGCCTTTTGCCATATGAGAACACAATATTGTTTAACTGTACAAGTGCGTCCGAATTCACTTCTTCGTCACGCTCCCTTTTAAGAATCATTCCGATTTAATACTTTATCTATTATAACGCTTTTTGTAGAATTGTCTAGAATTAATTCAAATGAACGCAAAAAAGCAACCTTTCGGTTGCTCTTTAATCAACGTCATAAGCAAATGCTGCATTCTGATGTTGAGCTGCTTTTTCTTTTATAGTTGATGCATATTCACTGTTTGCATGACCGTTTTGATTGATATACTGCTGTAGGCCACCCATTCCTCTATTGTAAGCCGTTAAGGCTTCACTCCAATTCCCGTATTCTCCATACAGAAAATCTAGGTATTCAATTGATAGCTGGATTGCGTAATATGGGTCAAACAACAGTTCCTTTTCATATTCAACCCCTGCTTTCTCAGCAATCCATGGGGCCGTATTCGTCATAAACTGTGCCATTCCATAAGCGTTCCCATATTGGGTATCTGGACCAATTGCATCCGTATCAAATGTTTCTCCACTCTCCACTTTTAGCAATTCATAAACTAAATACGGGTTTATTTCTTTATCAGAAGCCAGATGACCTAAATAAAGACCCCATTCTTTTTTAAAATAGCCATTACTGTCTAAATGAAGATCAATTGCAACATTCATCGAATCGGCCCAGACTTGATGATTCTCATCAAATTCGAACGCCGTTGTTGCTACTGGGATCGTCTCAATATCATTTCTCATAGATTTGTATAAGTCATCTAATTCTTCATGTGTAGCTTGTAAATCTCGCTTCATTTCTTGATATTCTTTTATAATTAAAACAGTACTAATGAATACTGTAACTATGAACATGGCAACAATTATTTTCTTAACTTTACGGATGTTTATCACTCCCATCATTCTATTGAACGGGAGTAGCGTAGTTTAAAAAAGGGACTTAATCAATTCGTAACAAAGCGTACATTTTGATCATTAGTATAAAAAAAGCCGCTATTTCGGCTTCTTAATCCTTCATGCTTTGAAATGCTCGTCATTTCAACATAATATGAAATGATCAGCATACGTATCATCATTTATTGGCTCATTTAAAGAGATGGTAATAGATGAAACAATTCCCTTTTATAGAAGTAAAGGGAATATAATTTTTACATTTGTGCCAACATTCGTCTCACTAGAAACTTCGAATTGACCACCGTGGTCCTCAACTATTTTTTTACATAAAGGAATCCCAACTCCCGTTCCTTTATCTTTAGTAGTAAAAAAAGGTCGTCCAAGCTGATTTAACACTTCCTTAGGCATCCCTTTACCATTATCAATTAATTCAATATGGACAAATTCGCCTATCTCTTTGCTATGTACTTTTAAATAACGGTACGACGTTTCCTCATCAAAAGCTTCAATGGCATTTCTCAACAAATTTAACATAACTTGTTTGAACATGGATTCATTTATGTGACAAATTGACGGTGTTTTGTCAAATTGAACTTGAAGCTCCACGCTATGCAACAAACACTCTGCTTTCATTAGTTCGGTTAAAGACTGTATTAAATTGGCGGGTGACTGCCATTTACGAGTATTCTTTTTTCTGGATACAGATAAAAAATCCTCAATAATAATATTCATTCGATTCAATTCTGAAATAATTGTGTTGTAATACTTTTGAAAGTCACAGGTTAAATGAGACAGTTGTAAAAACCCTTTTATTACGGATAATGGATTTCTTAATTCGTGGGCAACACCTGCGGCGATATGAGATACTGTTTGCATTTGATGTTGAAACGTTAGAAGTTCTTCATACTTTAGCTGCAGAGAAAGATCTTCCAAGATAACATAAAAAAAGATGCCGTTATCTTCCGTTTTAGGAAAGATTGTTACATGAATGACTTCTTCTTCATGCTCATACACATTTTTTATAATTTGTTTATATTTTTTGCTTAGATTCAATTGTCCATAAATGAACTCAATCAATAAATCAGTGGCAGCTAGTTCTGCTAATGTATACTGACCAAAATCAGCTTCGTTTACATCCATTATGTAGCTAAATGAGTCACTCCAATGCAATTGCTTTAATGAATTATCAACCTTTATGTATGGTAGGTCCAGTTCTTTAATCAATGAAAACATGGACATATTTGTGTTGGAATATGATGAACGCTCACTATTCATTTCTTTTTGTAACATATGTATACTCCCTTTAGGGCCCTCAACTTGACTATTGCTTTGGTTCACCACTAGTGGCCCCTCCCCTTTTCAATAATCAGCATTCTTTAAAGACATCTTTTTTCTTTCTTTTACTTATTCTAGAAAAGTACGCCTTTTCCTTTTTTTGTTCTACTAATTTATTTCAACTCATACAATAATCGTGACTTTTATTAAAGGGGCGGTGTCATCATGAACTTCATCATGCAACAGCTCATCAATCAAAAGGTAAATTCTATTAATGAACACGATTTCCTACAATTGGCACAGAAACAAGGATACACCCTATCTCATGAACAAGCGACGCAAATATTAAAAATTGTTCACGCACAAAAAATAGATGTTGGTAATAAAGCACAAATTGAACAAATTGTGCAGCGATTAAAACGTGAGACAGATCCTCAAGTAGCAACAATTGTTGAAGACCTTTTTCAACAATATAGCCATTTATTGTAAAGATTGAGCTAAAAATCAGCGAAAGTACAATAAGCTAAACCACAAGTTTCATAAACCGTGGTCTAGCTTATTTTTATTTTTCAATTGGTGTACTAATTTCGCGACGAAGTAAAGCTATTTCATGGCGATAAGGAGGTTTTTTATCCTTTTTATCCTCACCAATAAAAGGCGTTTCTAAAATTTTTGGGACCTCTTTTAATTGGTCATGATGAACAATGTAATCGAGCGTTTTTAATCCGATGAATCCATGTCCGATGTTCTCATGACGGTCTTTTTTAGCAGATCGTTCATTTTTAGAATCATTAATATGAAGCACTTTAATGCGGTCAATACCAACAATCTTATCAAATTCTGATAAAACCCCGTCAAAATCGTTCACAATATCATAACCTGCGTCATGCGTATGGCATGTATCAAAGCAGACGGATAAACGGTCGTTGTTTGTGACACCTTCAATAATTCTAGCAATTTCTTCAAAAGACCGACCACATTCTGTTCCTTTTCCAGCCATGGTTTCAAGGGCAATTTGCACATCACGGTTTTCCGTAAGTACTTCGTTTAAGCCTTCAATAATTTTATTGATGCCAGCATCTACCCCAGCACCAACATGGGCACCAGGATGTAGGACGATTTGTTTTGCTCCAAGTGCTTCTGTTCGTTCAATTTCTGAACGCAGAAAGTCTACCCCAAGTTGAAATGTTGCGGGCTTTTCTGTATTAGCGATATTAATAATATAGGGAGCGTGCACTACGATATTAGAAATACCGTGCTCCCTCATGTGCGCCTGTCCTGCTTCAATGTTTAGATCTTCAATCGCTTTACGTCGCGTATTTTGCGGCGCACCCGTATAAATCATAAACGTGTTTGCACCATAAGAAGCTGCTTCTTCACTTGATTGTAGCAACATTTTTTTTCCGCTCATTGAAACGTGAGAACCAATCCTTAATGTCACATGTTACACTCCTTTATTTATTTTTCTTGGATCGCGCTTTTGAATCTCTTCTCTGACGCTTTTCATTAGCCGTTCTTGCTTTCCGTCGGTAAGCAGGCTTAACTTTCTTCGGTTTAGCTTTGGCTTTCCCACCAGTTCGTTTTTCTTGTTCTGTTTGTTTTCCAGAAGAATTGATTTGTCCTTCTGGCTTCTCTTGCTTTTGCTTCATTCGGGCAGCGCCAAGCGGAGCTTTTACTTCAATCCATTCTCCTTGCTTCCGTTCAACAAAAGTAAAACGAATACCTCGTTTAACAAGCTTTGCACAAGCAGCCTCATCCGAAAGCTCATAAAGCGATAACGCTTTGCCATCAGCCCCAGCCCTCGCTGTTCGCCCAACACGGTGAATGTAAAAATCAAGATCATCTGGGAACTCGTAATTAATGATATGAGTTACCCCTTTTATATCAATCCCTCTTGCTGCCAAATCAGTCGCAACTAAAAACTGCACTGATAAATCTTCTACTTTCTTCATTACTTTCTTACGTTCACGCGGCGGCAACCCACCGTGTAGTCGATCAATTAAGAGACCTTCTCCAGCTAATTCATCCGCTATTTGATCAACTTGTTCTTTCGTATTCGCAAAAATAATCGCTAAATATGGCGTTATTCCTGCTACCGTTTCTTTTAAAACAGTCATCTTTTCTTTATGGCGAACCGGAATCAGCTGATGTGTTACCTTTTCAGCAGCCAATTTCTCAGGTTGCACATGAACATGCCTTGGGTTATTCATATATTTTCGCAAAAACGGCTGTAAATTCTCGGGTACCGTTGCCGAAAAGACTAGCATTTGTAGATCATCAGCCATGCTTGAAGCAATTCCATCAACTTCTTCGATAAAGCCCATATCAAGCATTTGATCCGTTTCATCAACCACAAAGGTTGTTGCAGTATGTGGATGAAGCGCTTGATTTTGAATCAAATCTTTAATTCTACCAGGTGTGCCAATAATAATATGCGGCTGTGCCTGTCCAAGTTTTTGAATTTGTTTTTGGCGATCTGTACCCCCAACAAATAACTGGGCATCCACTTCATTCTCATAATGGACGATCAATTTCTTTAATTCATCAAACAACTGGCTACACAGTTCTCGTGTCGGCGCTGTAATAATAGCTTGAACAGATTGATTGGTTAAGTCCAACTGCTCAATAATTGGCAAAAGAAAAGCAAAAGTCTTACCTGTACCAGTCTGAGATTGCCCAATTACGTCTTTTTTATTTAAAATTGCTGGAATTAATCGCTCCTGTATTTCCGTTGGCTTTGTTATATTCATATCAACTAAAGCATGTTGAAGGCGCTCTTTAATCCCTAGTCTAGTAAAATTTTCTGCATTCATTTTCTATTCCTACTTTCCAATTCCTTTATGCAATAGTTCATTTTATCATAAGCATACACCTACGTCCATCGCCTCTTTACGCACAATTGTTTGAAAGGACGCATATATTATTTATAAGAAGCTTACGGAAGGAGAATGAACATGCAGCCCTATTTAGGACCACCATCTAGCCCGATCCCTATGCAACCCATGATCTCCGGTTCAAGCCGCTTACTTGGATCATCCGCTCCGATGATGCAAGCTGGAGCCTCTTCTTTTATGCCTGGGCAAGTTGCTAATATGGCTACTAGTCGAGCAGGTGGTGGACTGCTTGCAAGATTACTTGGTGGAAGTGGCTTCGCGTCAGGTTCATTTGGAGGTGGCGGATTAAGCGGTGGTGGACTTAATCTAACGACTATACTAAATCATACGCAGCGAGTAATGGGCATTACTCAACAAGTTGCTCCAATGGTTCAACAATACGGCCCTTTCGTTAAAAATGTACCGACATTATGGAAAATGATGCGCTCAATGAAATCACCTAAACCCTCTTCTTTTAATCAATCTACACAAGCAGTATCTAATACGGATCAAATAAAAGAGGAAAAGACTGTTCAAACCAACGAGTTAGCGACTGAGATACCTACCCCGACTACAATTTCAACTTTACCAAAACCAAATAAGGAACCAGCCCGAACGGGTATGTCTGTTCCGAAACTATATGTGTGAAAACTAATTAAATGTGTTGACAAGCTTCCACATACAGTAGTATAATTTGAAATTTGCGTTCAATTGTGTTATGATTGTTACTATCATTTGATTGGAGGAATGTCCATGTTTAAAGTAGGAGACAACGTTGTTTACCCGTACCATGGTGCAGGAACGATTCAAGATATTGAGGAGAAAAACGTGCTAGGTGAAACACATTCATATTTCATTTTGCACTTTCCATTAGTTGATGTCACACTTATGCTTCCAGAAACACGTATTGATCAATCTGGACTCAGAAAAGTGATCTCCTCCGCTGAAATTGAGAACGTTGCCGTAGCACTTAAAAATGGACCAGAAATTCCGCCATCGACAAGCCAGTTTTCACGCGACACAGAAAATTTACTTAAAAGCGGTAGTATTATTGATGCAGCTCATTTGGTCTCCTCTCTTTCTAAAAAACAAGCGGAACGGTCAAATGGTTTGCACATTCAAGATCGTCACCATTTACAAAAAGCACGACAGATGCTTGTTAGTGAGCTTGTCATCGTCGAAGACTACTCTGAAGAGAAGGCTTATGAATTTATCGACACAAATTTACTCGAAGCTGCAAATTAATAACGCGTCTTGATTGTCAGCTACACCAATCTCCTTTACAATAGAATTTGAAGTAATTAAACAAGGCTTTCACCTTAATGAAAGCCTGTTTTTTTAATAGGAGGCCATTTAAATGGACGTATTAAAAATCTCTCCAAGAGGATATTGTTATGGCGTAGTGGACGCAATGGTGATGGCACGACAAGCAGCTCAGAACTTGGACTTGCCACGGCCACTTTATATACTTGGTCAAATTGTTCACAATCAACATGTTACAGATGCATTTGAGGAAGATGGAATCATCTCTCTTGATGGACCAAATCGCTTAGATATCCTTAAAGAAGTTACACACGGAACAGTTATCTTTACAGCGCATGGCGTCTCTCCAGAGGTTCGTCGCTTAGCAAAAGAAAAAGGGCTAACATGTATCGATGCAACTTGCCCTGACGTGACGCGGACTCACGACTTAATTCGCGAAAAAGCTTCAGAGGGACATCAATTTATCTATGTAGGGAAACAAGGCCATCCGGAACCAGAGGGTGCAATGGGAGTTGCTCCTGATGCCGTTCATTTAGTTGAAACGATGGATGATCTTGAGCAATTAAAATTAGATGATCGAGATATTATTATTACAAACCAGACAACAATGAGCCAGTGGGATGTTTCAGATATTATGAAGCGAGCTATGGAACTTTATCCTAAAGCAGAAGTTCACAATGAAATCTGTCTAGCTACTCAAGTGAGACAAGAGGCAGTTGCTGAACAAGCATCTGAGTGTGACGTTGTAATTGTTGTTGGTGACCCTAAGAGTAATAATTCAAATAGACTCGCGCAAGTATCGCAGCAAATTGCCGGCACGCCAGCTTATCGAATTGGTGACCTATCAGAACTTCAACTAGATTGGATTAAAAACGCCACTAAGGTCGGCGTAACTTCAGGCGCATCTACGCCAACTCCTATTACTAAAGAAGTTATTACCTTTATCGAGAATTACGTGCCAGAAAATGATGAAACATGGGATACAACGAAGAAAGTTCCGATTGATAAAATCCTCCCAAAAGTACGCGTAAAAAAATAATATAAAAAAACCCGGTGCATGCACCGGGTTTTTTTATAGAAATTTAAAAGGTTCCGTACTTAGCTCAGAAGCTACTACCTCAATCTCATAACCATTTTTCAATAAACGGTTCTCCATCTCTTTAGCAACGCCAAGCTTCATAATCGATTCAATATGATGACCAGCATCAATGATCGTCATCCCTTCCATCAAAGCATCTTGGGCAACATGATAATACAAATCTCCTGTTATTAGAACATCAGCGCCCGCTCGTTTTGCATTTAACACATACTTGTTCCCATCACCGCCTAAAACTGCCACTTTTTTGATCGTCTTTTCTAGGTTTCCAACAACACGAACCTGGGGCACGTTTAATTGAGTTTTAACAAAATCGACGTATGATTTGAGCGATTGTTGTTGATGTACGGTGCCTATCCGACCAAGACCTAGCATTTCTTTCGGTTGATCTAAAGGATATAGATCATAAGCAGGTTCTTCATATGGGTGAGCACTAATAAAAGCGGCTATAACCGTTTTGCTTAATCTTGTTGGTATAATGGTTTCAATTCGTTCCTCATCTACAAACTCTTGCTTTCCTGCTTCTCCGATATAGGGATCAGCTTCATTTGTTGGACGAAAACTACCAGTACCTTGTACCGAAAATGAGCAATGGCTATAGTCCCCAATGAATCCAGCCCCCACTTTGCCAAGTTCTAAGCGAATTTTATCGGCGTGGGACTTAGGAACATAAGCGACGAATTTATTCATTAATTCCTGATGTGTTTCGACAAGAACATTGGAGTCAGTAAGCTTTAATTGTTTTGCAAGTAGATCATTTACCCCACCGTTTGCAACATCTAAATTAGTGTGTGCAGCGTAGATTGTAATGTTGTGTTCAATTGCTTTTTTTATAATTCTGCCCAAAGGTGTTTCAAGATCAATTTGTTTTAACGGACGAAATAGTAAGGGATGATGGGCTACTATAAAATCAACGTCTTTCTCAATTGCCTCATCCATCGTTTCTTCTAGTACATCTAAAGCAACCATTACTTTACCAATTTGTTTATTTAAAGACCCAACCATTAATCCATTTTTATCGCCTTCTACTGCAAATCGTTTAGGTGCCCACTGCTCGAACTCATTAATAAATGTTTGTGCATGGATGGATTGCTTATTCATGATAAAACTCCTTTCACAAGCGAAATCTTTTGCATCAATTCTTGGTGCTTTATCTCTTTCTCCTTAGATGCTTTACCCTTTTGTAGTTGATTCAACACTTGCTCCCAGCTATGAACCTCCCTTTCCCACTTCTCTTTAAATGCCGAGCCTTGTTTGTCTCTTAAAATCGGACCTAAAAGAACGTCTGCCGCGGTGTATGTGGGAGGGTGCACTACTGGCTCAGCTACAAGAATTTCATATATTTTATCGTCTTCCTTAATCATAATCTCGTCTACTAAAGTAAATCCATTCTTAACAAGCCATATACGAATTGTATGGGCTGCAATATTTGGCTGCAAAACAAGTCGTTTTATTCCATTAAGTTTCTCCTTGCCGTCTTCCAATATAGATGCAATTAATGGTCCACCCATTCCAGCGACTGCAACTGCCTCAATTTGATCTTGATCGCCTATTACAGCCAATCCATTTCCTTTACGAACCTGTACTTGCTCAGACAAACCAGATTTAACCACTTGCGCTTGAGCCGATTGATACGGCCCATCATTTACTTCACCAGCAATTGCCTTAACCATTTTATTATTTAAAGCTAAATAACATGGTAAATAAGCATGATCTGAACCAATGTCTGCAATTGTTTGAAACCCTTTTAAATAATCCGCTACTCGTTCTAAACGAGTAGACAGTTGATTTGCATTCAACGCCTGTTCTCCTCCAATAGAAAAAAAGCAAGGGAAGCTCCCCCGCTCTTATTCTGATAATGATAATAGATATTCTGCTATCGCATCAATTTCATCAGGATGCAAACTGCTGCCGAACTCTGGCATACCACCTTGTCCATTTGTTACGATGTCAACGATTTCATCTTCTGATAATTGACCACTAAGATTATTAATTGCTGGAGCAATATCTGTTCCACCTAAATCGTTCGCATGACAGCTAATACATGATTGCTCGACAATACCTTGTCCATATTCAATCGCATCAGTAATCTCAGGTGCTTCAGGAGCTTCTTCTCCTTCTTCATCTCTACCGGCACGTTCTTGTTGGCCGATCGCCGAAAATACAACCATTAAAACGATTCCAAGAAGTGCTATAAAAGCAAATGGAATTAAAGGACGTCCTTTCATATCAGTGCTCTCCTTTCGTGTTCGATCTGTCTACTACTATGTAAAAAAGCACGAATCTCTTACATTTTACTGCAAATACACCGTTATGAAAAGGCTTCCCTTTATTTTTCTCAAAAATTAACGGAAGGCATCACTCCATAAATTTATGAGAAAATTCTCAACAATAATTTGCATTCCTTTTGTAGAAACAGTAAAATAGAAAGTAAGATACACCAACCTACCTTACATAAGTGATCTCATGTAGGCAGATCGGTGTATACATACTTAATCGAGAAAATCTTTAAGACGCTTGCTTCTACTAGGATGACGAAGTTTACGAAGAGCTTTCGCTTCAATCTGACGAATACGTTCACGCGTAACACCAAACACTTTACCAACTTCTTCAAGTGTTCTTGTTCTTCCATCGTCCAATCCGAATCGAAGTCGTAATACATTCTCTTCGCGATCCGTTAACGTATCAAGTACATCTTCAAGCTGTTCTTTTAATAATTCATAGGCTGCTGCATCAGAAGGTGCTAACGCTTCTTGGTCTTCAATGAAATCTCCGAGATGCGAATCATCCTCTTCGCCAATAGGTGTTTCAAGCGATACAGGTTCTTGCGCAATCTTTAAGATTTCACGCACTTTCTCAGGCGTTAAATCCATTTCATTCCCAACTTCTTCTGGCGTAGGTTCGCGTCCGTAGTCTTGTAATAATTGACGCTGAACTCGAATCAACTTATTAATTGTTTCGACCATGTGAACAGGAATTCGAATCGTTCTAGCTTGATCGGCAATTGCACGTGTAATCGCTTGACGAATCCACCAAGTTGCATACGTGCTGAATTTAAAGCCTTTGTCATAATCAAATTTTTCAACGGCTTTGATAAGCCCCATATTACCTTCTTGAATAAGGTCAAGAAATAACATACCTCGGCCAACATACCGTTTTGCAATTGAAACAACAAGGCGGAGGTTTGCTTCAGCAAGTCTCTTTTTCGCTTCCTCATCACCTTGTTCAATGCGTTTAGCCAATTCAACTTCTTCTTCAGCAGATAAAAGTGGTACGCGACCAATTTCTTTTAAATACATACGAACAGGATCATTTATTTTAATTCCAGGAGGGACACTAAGATCATTTAAATCAAATTCTTCTTCGTTCTTTTCTACTTGTTGCATAGATGGAACTTCATCATCCGTTTCATTCAACAGTTCCACACCTTGCTCGCCAAGGTATTCATAAAATTCATCCATTTGGTCGGAATCTTGTTCAAACGTAGCCATTTTCTCTGTAATTTCGGCATACGTAAGCGTACCACGTTTTTTGCCTAGTTCCACCAATTGTTCTTTTACTTGATCGATGGTCATATCACCTTCAGTTACTGGACGTAACGGTTTATCAGCCACTCGATCCCCTCCTTCCGAAATTAACCAATTCCTACTTACTCTGCATTTCTTTTTTTAAACGTATGAGCTCCATTTGCTTCTGTGCAGCTCGTATTGGATCTTGTTCTAACCGAGCCGCCTGCTGTTGTTCTTTAATTGAAGCCCACTTTGGATAATCCTCAATTCGAACAATATAATCATTTAATTCATCTTCTGTGCACTCTTCTTTTAAAGGTTGCATCAAAAGGTAAGCAGCAAGCTTTGCTAGCTTCATGTCTTCTAAGCTTTCAACAAACTCTTTCATTCCCTTTTTAGGGCTGCGCGAAACAAATGAAAGCAAATAAGCATATAAAGCTTGATGTTCATCATGATTAAACCCGTTTGTTAATCGTTCAGAAACACGCCAGATCATTTCACCATCTTGCAACATATAAGCTAGCAACAATTGTTCCGCTTTGAGATGAGCCGCTAAAGGGCGGGATGATTGATCTCGTCTCTTAGTTTGTGACGCTGCCTGTACTTTTGGTTGCTGATGTTTCCAAGCTTCCTTCTGTACTTGTTGCTCTTTTCGTTGAATTTCTTGATAGAGTACATCTATAGATAGTTGAAACTCCTCAGAAAGTTGCCGAACATAGTGTTCTCGTTCAACTGATTGCTCAAGCTGCGCTAACTCCTGAATCATTTCTTCAATATAGCGTAACCGTTCTCCTTCATTCTGCATGTTTTTTCCTTGTTTTGCATCATGCATACGAAAGGATAGTACGGATAAACAATCATTTTCTACTAGTTTTTGAAATGCCTGATTCCCATATTGTTTTATAAAATCATCAGGATCATAACCTTCTGGTAGCAAGCCAACTTGTACATTGCAGCCTGCTTCTTGTAAAATAGGAATTGCTTTACGAACAGCTTCTCTTCCAGCCTTATCCCCATCAAAACAGAGCACAACGTCTTCTGTATTTCTTCTTAACAGCCTTGCATGATCTTGACTTAAAGCTGTTCCTAAGGTCGCTACAGAATTGGGCAAACCTGCTTTCCAAGCTGCCATAACGTCAAACGCACCCTCGAATAAAAAAGCTTTATTTTTCTTTCGAATGCTTGGTCTAGCCTCATGCATATGAAACAACGTCTTTGCTTTTTGAAAAATTGGCGTTTCAGGACTATTTAAATACTTAGGTTGCCCTTCACCAATTATTCTTCCCCCAAAAGCAATAACGTTTCCACTGTTATCCGTAATCGGAAACATTAGTCGATTACGAAATAAATCATAATAGCCTTCCGTTTTTCGTTTAGCCACTAACCCTGAGGCTTCCATCTCCTCAAGATTAAACCCTTTATTTTCCAGGATTTGAGCGAGTGTCCCCCACTGGTCAAGAGCAAAGCCAATTCTGAAATGTTCTAATTGATCTTGCGAAAACAACCTCTCTTCCGCATAAACTCGGCCGGGTGCACCTTCTTCAGTTAATAACAAAATACTATGGTAAGTAGAAGCTGCTAACTCATGTCCAGCTTTCATTGCTTTTGCTGACTTAGAGTCTTTTCCCTCCTCAGCTACAGCCGGAAGATTCGGCAAATCAATTTGCGAACGTTTTGCAAGATGAGTAACGGTTTTTGAAAAAGACCATCCCTCTAATTCCTGTAAAAAAGTAAAGACGTTTCCACCTGCTCCGCAGCCGAAACAATGATAGACTTGTTTCTCTTCCGAAACTGAGAAAGATGGTGATTTTTCATCATGAAATGGGCACAATCCTCCATACTGTCTTCCTTGTTTCTTTAGCTGGACGTACTCCCCTATTACTTCTACAATATCACTTGCATCTCGAACCTCAATTAGTTTTTCATCAGGAATCTTAAAAGCCACGATTAAGAATCACCACAACTCTCCTAACTAAATTCCTGTTGCGCGAGTTTGTTTTCAAGCGCACGATAAAATGTAATACGGTCCTCTTCAGTAAACTTAGTTGGCCCTTTTGTTTTTTTTCCAGCCCTTCTTGCTTTTTGAGATGCATAACGAGACTGCAGCAGCCCATTCATTTCTTCCTCAGTAAAAATGTGTCCTCTCGGGGACAATGCACTTACTCCTTTTATAATAAGAAGGGAGGCTAGAGCATGGTCTTGTGTAATACAAATGTCATCTCGTTTAACATGCTGCAATAAGTATAAATCTGCAGCCTCTTTGTCAGTGTCTACTACAGCTGTTTTCACATCTTCAGGCAAATTCATATTATGAGCATAAGAAAAAACAAAGACCATATCTTTTTTGTATTTACGAGAAAGAGAAATAATTTCTTCCTTAACTGGGCATGAATCAGCATCAACATAAATCATTGAACTCATAAGCTATTATTCAACATTCTTTACTCGTTCTCCTTCAAACTTGACGAAAAAAATAAGAACTTGTCGAAACATCTACTTATTTACAGCCTTCATTTCTATCATTACCAAAAAAACGAGAAAAAGTCTTGACTTTTTAAATTTATTTGTTCTCAGTGCTTTTTATACTTAAAAACTGTCAAACAAATAATATACATGCTCCAATAGGCAATTATATCTTATAAGTCTTATTTTGAACAGTAAACAGTTTCCATTTATCCTTAATGATTCTGAAACATATTGGAAATTAAGTTAGCCGTTTCCTCAACCGCTTTATTTGAGACATCAATTACCGGACAATTAACGCGATCCATTACTTCTTGGGCATACTGTAGCTCTTCTTTTATCCGATTAATATTTGCATAATTCGCTTCTGATTTTAAGCCTAATGCCTTAAGTCGTTCAGCTCGAATACTATTTAATTTTTCAGGGCTAATCTTTAAACCGATGCATTTTTTTGAGGATACTTTAAACAATTCCTCGGGAGGCTCTACTTCTGGTACTAATGGGACATTCGCCACTTTTAAACGTTTATGAGCTAAGTATTGTGACAAAGGGGTTTTTGAGGTCCTTGATACACCAATTAAAACGATATCCGCCAAAATAATTCCTCGAGGATCTCTGCCATCGTCGTACTTAACAGCGAATTCAATCGCTTCAACTTTACGAAAGTAGTCTTCATCTAATCGATAAATAAGTCCAGGTTCATAGCGTGGTTTTTCATTAGTCAACTGATTAATTTTCCCAAGCACTGGACCAATAATGTCAACTGTTTCAACATTTGCTTCATTAGCACATTCAATAAGATACTCTTTTATCTCAGGAACGACTAATGTAAAAGCAATTAGCGCTTTTGCTTTTTTAGCAATTTGAACAACTTCAAGTATTGTCCCTTTATCTTCCACGTATGGAATGCGGCGCAATTCTACATTTGATCCATTAAATTGACTTACAGCTGCTTTAACAACTAATTCAGCCGTTTCACCAACAGAGTCAGACACAATGTACACAACGAGCCGTTCTGATTGAGCAGTCATAAACACTCCCCCGTTCCTTAATATTAATTTATATCATTTGAAGACAAGTCGACTAACAGTGAAGTCATATTGGTTTTCGTAATTCTTCCAATTACTTCGTATCCAGACCCATTCTCGACTTTTTTTACTATTGGCAGACCATCAATTTGTCTTGAGATCAACTTCTGTGCAACTTCAATAATTGAATCATCTTTTTCACACATCGTTATATTCGGCATTCGTGTCATGATAATACTTACTGGGACTGTATCAATTGATTGCCCACCCATGCTTGCACGGAGTAAGTCTTTTCTAGAGACTACTCCGACAAGTGTTGACTGCTTATCAACAATGAACAATGTACCGCAGTCCTCTAAAAACATCGTACAAATTGCTTCATACACAGAGGTGGACTGCTCCACAAGGATCGGTCTTGATTGATAATGGTGTACTTTAATTTTTTGGATTTCATCAGATAAAACAGTTGCATCTGATTTACCTGTATAAAAATACCCTACGCGCGGACGCGCATCTAAAAATCCAGCCATTGTTAAAATGGCCAAGTCTGGGCGAAGCGTTGCCCTAGTTAAAGAAAGGTGTTCAGCAATATGTTCACCTGTTATGGGGCCATTTTCTTTCACAATATCAATTATTAGATGTTGCCTTTTTGAAAGTTCGATTAGACTCACCTCTCTTTAGCCAGGCCTCTTTTACGACGCAAACACAATTTGTTGGAAGTCTGCATAAGACTGAATTGAAACTGCCAACCTTCTCAATAGCGCCAAACGATTATTTCGAACCATTTCATCGTCTGTCATAACCATCGTTTCTTCAAAGAAAGTATCAATAACAGGACGGCATGACGCTAATAGTTCATATGCTTTAGCTGCGTCTTTTTCCGCCCATGCCTTTGCCAAGCCTAATTCGACCTTGACGGTGGTTGACAACAGCTTTGCTTCCGCATCATTTTCAAACCATTCTTCAGATACTACGGTGCTTGTTTCAGCTTTTTTAGCGAGATTAGTCACACGACTTAGAGATTCTGTGACTCCTTTAAAGTTCCCTGTATTAATTTGATCATTTAATTCTGCGGCTTTTGCAAACATGGAATGTGTATCTACGAGCGGTGATGCAAGGACAGCATCAACTACATCATAGCGGTAGCCAAGGTCCGTCATTAAGAATTTCAAACGGCCTGTAAAAAACCGTATGAGTTCTTCCTTCGTAGATTCGACATCAGCCGTCATAAATCCTTTTTTGCTTATAAGGTCCAGACTAAACTCTATTAACTCCTCTAGCGTTAAGTTAACATTTTTATCTAATAAAACTTGAATAATTCCAGTTGCTTGACGACGTAGCGCGTAAGGATCTTGAGAACCAGTTGGAATTAAACCTATTGCAAAACAGGCGACTACTGTATCTAATTTATCAGCAATTGATAAAATTGCTCCAGATATAGAGTCGGGCGTACGGTCTTTAGCAAATCTCGGTAAATATTGTTCATAAATAGCTCGAGCAACTTCCTTAGACTCGCCCGCTTTTTCAGCGTAGTCTTGCCCCATTCGTCCTTGTAATTCAGGGAACTCGCCAACCATATGCGTTACGAGATCAAACTTTGCAAAAGAAGCCGCACGTTCAACTGTTTGTTTTAAGGCTTCATCATCACTTACCTGGCTTGCTAACCAAGTAGCTAATTCTTTTGTACGAATGACTTTCTCTCCCGTTGTTCCAATCGATTCATGAAAGACAATTGCATCGAGTTTTTTGTTTAACTCAGAGAGATTGGCCTTTTGATCTTCACTATAGAAGAATGCCGCGTCAGCTAACCGACCTCTTAAGACTTTTTCATTTCCTTTTGAGACCGTATCAATATTTGCTTCATTTCCGTTTCGAACCGTTACAAAATAGGCTTGTAGCTCGCCTTCTTTCGTTTCAACTGGGAAATAACGTTGATGTTCACGCATGGTTGTAATCAAGACTTCTTTTGGTAGTTGCAAATATTTCGTTTCAAATGATCCAGACAAAGCAGTTGGGTATTCAACTAAATTTGTTACTTCTTCAAGCAACTGGTCTTCTATTGGAATGACCCACTGATTATCCCGTTCAATATCTTTAATTTGGTTCACAATTGCTTCTTTTCGTTTGCCTGCATCCACGATGACATATTGTTCTAAAAGCAGTTTTTCATAATCAAGCGGATTTGTGACTGTTATTGCTTCACCTAAAAAACGATGGCCTCTTGTTTGATCACTTGTAGACACTTCTGTAATTGAAAAAGGCACAACGTCCTTGTCATAGATTGCTACCAACCAGCGAATTGGGCGAGCAAAACGCAAATCATACGAATTCCATCTCATTTTCTTCGCAAAAGTCAGCTGACGAATAAGTTGCTCTAATTGCGGAAGCAAAGCAACTGTTGTCTCTCCTTTAACAAACGTTTCTGCAAAAACATATTCTGTTCCGTTTAATTCTTTTAGCTTTAACTGATCCAACTCTACTTTTTGACCTCGCGCAAAACCAATCGCTGCTTTCGTCCAGTTCCCTTGTTCATCAAGTGCAATTTTCTTTGCAGGACCTTTTGCTTCACCTGTTACGTCCGCTTGTTTATCAGCCAGCCCTTTTATAAGTAATGCTAGTCGACGAGGAGTTGAGTACGTATGAATCGACTGATAAGCTAAACCGTTTTCTTTCAACCACATCGTCATTTTTTCTTCGAGCTGCTCAATTGCTGGTGTAACGAATCTTGCAGGAAGTTCCTCAAGCCCAATTTCAAGTAAGAAAGGTTTAGTTGTCATTTGACTGTACCTCCTTTTTTAACATCGGAAAACCTAATTTTTCACGCGCTTCGTAATAGTGTTTGGCAGCTTTTCTAGCTAATGTACGGACCCGTCCAATATAACCAGTGCGTTCTGTAACTGAAATCGCACCTCTTGCATCCAGTAAATTAAACGTATGCGAACACTTTAATATATAATCGTATGCAGGAAATACAAGTTGTTTTTCAAGCGCTCTCCCAGCTTCTTTCTCATATGTGGCAAATAAAGAGAACAACATATCAGTATCTGATACTTCAAATGTATACGTAGAATGTTCAAACTCTGGCTGTAGAAATATATCTCCATACGTAAAACCTTCAACCCACTCTAAATCAAATACATTTTCTTTGCCTTGAATGTACGTCGCTAGTCGCTCTAAACCATAGGTAATTTCGGCTGAAACGGGATTGGCTTCCATACCTCCGACTTGTTGAAAATAAGTAAATTGAGTAATCTCCATCCCATCAAGCCAAACTTCCCAACCTAGGCCAGCACAACCAAGCGTTGGATTTTCCCAATTGTCCTCTACGAAACGAATATCATGTTTCAAGGGATCAATTCCTAAAGCACGAAGGCTATCAAGATACAATTCTTGAATATTATTTGGTGATGGTTTCATAATGACTTGAAATTGATGATGCTGATATAGTCGATTTGGATTTTCTCCATAACGACCATCCGCTGGTCGTCTTGAAGGTTCTACGTAAGCAACATTCCAAGGCTCAGGCCCAATTGTGCGTAACAGCGTATGAGGACTCATTGTCCCTGCTCCTTTTTCCGTATCATACGCATTTAAAATAATGCATTTTTGATCTGACCAAAAAGATTGGAGCGTTAAAATCATTGTTTGTACATTCATTTGCTTACCTCCTGTTTGTGAGTAGACAACAAAAAACTCTCGCCTCTACGCCTCAATGGCGTAGGGACGAGAGTAACCCGCGGTTCCACCCTACTTATTAAGCATGTCAACTGCTTAATCGCTTTTCCTTAAAATGCTCAAGAAGCGCCATAAACAATTGATTGTATCTCTAGCTCACACCACCCTAGAGTCGCTTAAAACAATCGTGTAATTGTTTACTCTTCCGTCAACACATATATTAGCATAGTCATATTAGCTAATTTTATTGCTCTAGTGTATCATTGTCAAGCTTAAATAAATTCTGGTCCATTTTCATCAATTGTTTTAAAAAGCGTTTTGACTTAAGTTGGATACCAACATATTCATCGTAATAGAATGTCAACATATGATTTAACTGCTGTTTAGTTGCATCTTTTACCGTAATCGTACCAAATTTATTAAAATCTAAATAATAGAGAGCTCGTATGAGTTTGGCCACAGAGAGCGTCAACGGGAACGCCCTCTCATCTTTTATTCGACAAAGATTACATAGAAAACCTGCATAGGTTACAGAGAATGCTACCGGATCACGCTCCTGTGATCCACATGAGGCACAACAGTCAAGCTGCGGTTTTGCTCCTGCAATCCCTAGCATTTTTAAATCAAATATTCGAGCAATCATTTCAGGATCTTGCCCGTTATTTAGTTGATGCATCGCTAAAACAAGCCAGTCATAAACCAAAAAATAAGATTTTTTTTCTTCAGTCAGTTTATCCACCAATTCAACAATATAAGAAGCGTAAGCCGTTTTTACGATATCTAGCTGAATTTCTTTAAACGTATAAATCGTTTCTCCTTGACTTAACGACGGTAGTCCACTGCCTTGATAAAATAAAAATTGTGCTACAACAAACGGTTGGGTAACTGCTCTGTATTGACTGTTTGGTTTTTTTGCACCTTTTGCTAAAACAGCTATCTTTCCTTGATCTCTCGTAAATAAAGTTACAATTTTGTTCGTTTCTCCATAGTCAATTGTTTTAAGGACAATTGCTTCTTGTTTTTTTAGCATACTTCATCCTTATTGTCTGCATCAACTAATTAAGTTAGCGTTTGATCCGTTCGTTCATCAAATTGGATAGCTTCTAATTCCTCAGAATCATTGTCTCGCTCCAATTCCTTATGAAGCAGATACGTTTCAATATTTCCAGTTTGTGAAAACACTTTCCAAGATAGAACAAGCAATTTATTCGCCACCCTTCTCTATTTCTTATGATGTATCATGACCTAAAGAACGAACGTTCATCCGATGGAAATATTGCTAATTAATTGAGCTTGACATTTGTTTTTTCTCCAAAATTCCTTTTTTAAATCATAAGTCAGTTACAACAAAAAAACAATGGTCAAACGCCCAGTTTGATCCATTGTTTTTTGATTAATATTCTTCCTCATTAAATCCATAATCCTTTAATTGCGACGGACGGTTCCGCCAGTCTTTTTGGACCTTTACCCATAATTCTAAAAACACTTTTGAACCTAGCAGAGCCTCAATATCCGTGCGCGCTCTCTGACCAACTTCTTTTAACAAAGCTCCTCTTTTACCAATAATAATTCCTTTTTGAGAAGACCGCTCCACTATAATCGTTGCTCCGACATAAACCATTCCATTATCGCGCTTTTTCATTTGTTCAATTACAACTGCAATTGAATGGGGGATCTCTTCTTTTGTTAAATGTAGAACTTTTTCACGAACAAGCTCTGCCACAATAAAACGTTCAGGGTGGTCTGTAACCTGATCACTAGGATAGTATTGTGGTCCTTCGTCCAACTGTTCTACAATTTGCTCCATTAATTTCGGCACATTGTTTCCATCTAAAGCGGAAACCGGTACAATTTCATTAAACTCAAATCGATCCTTGTATTGGTCGATAACTTCTAACAACTTATCTGAGTGTACTTTATCAATTTTGTTTATGATTAAAAAAACGGGTGTTTTTGTTTCATTCAAACGGTCTATAATGAACTGTTCTCCCGGACCAAATTTCGCATCAGCTTCAACCACATAAAGAATTAAATCTACTTCACGCAGTGTATTTTTAGCAACCTTCATCATAAAATCACCTAGACGATGTTTAGGTTTATGAATACCTGGTGTGTCAATAAAGACCACTTGTGACTCATTTGTTGTCAGTACACCTTGTACTTTATTTCGCGTTGTTTGCGGCTTGTCCGACATAATTGCAATCTTCTGGCCAATCACTCGATTTAACAACGTTGACTTTCCAACATTCGGTCTACCAATGATTGAGACAAAACCTGACTTAAATTTCTTTTCTTGATTCATTCATATCCTCCGCTTTAAAAAAACCTGGCAACAGTTCTTGCACCGTTGTTTTTTTCCATTTTCCTGTTGTATTACTTAAAAAAACTGGCATATCAGGGTCACACAATTCAGCTAATACCTGCCTGCACGCTCCACATGGTGAAACAGGGCCAGGAGTGTCTGCTGCAATTGCCATTGCTTTAAACGGCTTATGACCTGGATGGTACGCTCGAAATAGAGCGGTACGCTCCGCACAGTTTGCCAAACTGTACGCAGCATTTTCAATATTTGCGCCTTGAATAACTGTACCATCCTCTAACAACAATGCGGCTCCCACTTGAAAATTAGAGTAAGGTACATATGCTTGTGACCTTGCATTAATTGCCTCAGTAATCAGTTCGATCTGATTCACTCTACCGCTCTCCTTTATGTCATATATTCAAGTAGATAGGGCACGAAAATCCACAAGCCAATAATAAATGCAAAAATACAAAATACAAATACGCTCGCTGCCGAAATATCTTTTGCACGTTTAGCCATTGGATGAAATTCTTCTGTGACCAGATCTACCGTTCGTTCAATTGCCGTGTTAAATGTCTCGGCAGTCAATACACCACCTACAACGATTAATAAAATAATCCACTCAAAAGAACTAATTGAAAAAAACCAAGCAGCAATAAAAACGACTACTGCTCCAAATAAATGGATTTGCATATTCTGTTCATTTTTGACAACATACATAATTCCTGAAAACGCATAAGCAAATGATCGAAAAAGACGCGATATTCCTCTACGATTGCGATCTTCCAAGGCCATAGGATTCTAAAATCTCCTCTTGTTTAGTAAACATCTGCCTTTCTTCTTCTTCATCCTGATGATCATAACCTAGTAAATGCAAAAAGCCGTGTATGGTCAAAAAGCCTAATTCACGTTCAAAAGAATGACCATAGTCCTTTGCTTGATCATGAATATGTTTCACAGAAATGACAATGTCACCTAATAAATCTGGCATTTGATCGTCATGAAAAGCTACGTCTTCCTCGCCGTCATTCAGAGCAAATGATAACACATCTGTAGAACGATCGATATTACGATGTTCACGGTTTAACTCGTGGATGGTCTTTTCATCAACAAACGTAACGGAAAGTTCACTGACACGCGTTAACCTTTCTACTTTATATGCATGTTCAATCAGATGTTGAACAATTGTTAGTTGTTCTTTAGACAAAGTATTTGTTTCATCAATTAAGTCTACTTCAATCATCGTTTGTCTCCCTTAGTCACTTCTTCTGGGTATTCGATTCGCTGGTGAAACGTTCCATTTAAAGTTTCACACATAGAAAGTTTTATTTCATTCAATTCTCTTAACGTTAAATCAGATTCATCAAACTGCCCATCCTCTAGCTTATCCTTAATAATTTTATCAACCAGAGTGGCAATTTTATCAGGCGTCGGCTTTTGCATGGAGCGAACGGCCGCTTCCACACTATCCGCGATCGAAATGATTGATGTTACTTTAGTTTGTGGTTTCGGACCCGGATAACGAAAATGTGATTCTGGTAAATCTTGTTCACTATGTTGATTTGCTTTATGATAAAAAAACTTTAGCAGACTAGTCCCGTGATGTTGTTCCGCAATATCAACAATTTCTTTAGGCATTTTATGCTGTCTCAAAAGGTCGCCGCCATCTTGTGGATGGGAAATAATAATCGTTTTACTTAACTGAGGAGAAATCTTATCATGAGGATTTTCTCCGCGCATTTGATTTTCTATGAAAAAATGAGGTCTCCTTGTTTTTCCTAAATCATGATAATACGAACCAACTCGTGCAAGCAGTCCATTCTCACCAAGAACTTCACAAGCTGCTTCTGCTAAATTTCCAACAACAACACTATGGTGATATGTACCGGGTGCTTCAGTCAAAATCTTTCGTAATAAAGGGTGGTTTGGATTAGACAATTCAATTAATCGGGTCACTGATAGAACACCAAAGCCTGTTTCAATAAAAGGTAACAAGCCGATTGTCAATACTGACGCTATGAATGCTGATAGAAATGCAGCTGTGAAATGCCAACCTAGCTCAACACCGTTTAACTGAATGCTTTTCATTAACAACAGTGCTAACACCGCTAACACATTTGCACACGTTACATAAAAACCGGCTCGCAAAATTCTTGTTGCTTTATTTGTGCTGTTTAAGAAGTAAATGGCTGTTAAGCAACTCACCAAAATATAAAATCCATACGTAAATGTGAAGATACTTGATGAATCATAACTATAAAAAACAGATCCAATTACTGCAAATAAAAAACTAGTTACAATCGCAATTTTCGGTTGGAGTAATAAAGTTAGTAGCATGGCACCAGCTGCAGCCGGAACTGCATAGCCAATTCCAGGTATATTTAACATCCCTTCTAAATAACTGTACAACTTCATAAGTATTAAGATAACCATAAATACGATTGAAAACATTAATAAATGCGAATTATTCGTGGCAACAGTAGTATTCGAGTCATTTAAAAAGTAGCTTAGCATACCGGTTAACAACGCCACAAATAAGGCTAATCCAATGTACGGGTAGACAATTGCAGTATCGTCTAACAATCCAACCAATCGCAATTGCTCATACATTTGGTGAGTTACAATTTCCCCTGCTTTAACAATAAGTTCTCCTTCACGTATTAAAACTGGCTCTACTGAGTCCGCCGCTTCTTGCTTCAAACGTTGAGTTGCATCAGGGTCAATGGTTACATTAAATACAATGGCTAAATCAATAATATCGATAACCGCATTTCGTACATCCTGTGCTAATGAGCTAACCTCTTCAACCTGTTCTCGTGCTTCACGTTTTGCATCTTGAAGCTGCCCTACTCGAATTTGTTGACTCATTGCTTCGTGAACAGAATTTATTGCTGTATCCAATCCTGACTGAAATTGAAAATCAGAAGCATTCAAAAGAGCTTCAATCGATTCGTCAGATAGGTCAGCATTTGTAGTCGCAGAGTAATCTTCTCGTACCAATTCTATTTTTTCGTCAATCGACAACACATCTTCTTCATTTTCTTCGTCTGAAGAGTCATTACCACTTCGAGCTTGATCAATTACGCTAAAGATATCATTAACTTGTTGAACACGATCTTCTTCATAACTTGTATTGTGCTTCGTTTGTGATTCGATGCTATTAACGGCTTCTTCTTGCCTCTGTAATGTTGCTGCACGGTCTTCCACCGTAATTGGTGCACGAATATCTCTTTCAGCAGGTTCAGACAGGTTAACGGTTAGTTGTTCAGGTATAACATTGTCAAGCATCAATCCATACATAAACAGAGCAATGACAGAGAGAATCACTGCTCTTATATAAGGTTGTTGTTTAATTTTTCGCCACCATGTACGGGTGGCTGATATTTTGGGTTTATTTGCTGACAAACGTGGTCACCTCACCTTAATTTCACAACAGCCCTATTGCTCCTTTTCCTCTGCTTCATACGCTTGTAATATCCGTTGGACAAGCACGTGACGGACAACGTCGGTGGATTGTAAGTAAACAATACCGATTCCCCGAACATGATTTAATCGCCTTACAGCACTTTGCAAGCCCGATCGTTTCCCTTTAGGTAAATCAACTTGAGTTAAATCTCCATTAATGACCATTTTTGAGCCAAATCCCAATCTAGTAACAAACATTTTGATCTGTTCTTCGGTCGTGTTCTGAGCTTCATCCAAAATGACGAAGGCATCATCTAATGTACGACCACGCATGTATGCTAATGGCGCCACCTCAATTGTGCCACGCTCCATCAAGCGTGATGTATGTTCAACGCCTAATACATCGTGAAGTGCATCATAAATTGGTCTCAGATATGGATCAACTTTCTCTTTTAAGTCGCCTGGTAAAAAACCAAGGCTTTCCCCAGCTTCAACCGCCGGTCTTGTTAAAACAATCCTCTGAACATGTCCTTCTTTTAATGCGGTTACAGCCATAACAACAGCCAAGTAGGTTTTTCCCGTTCCTGCTGGCCCTACACCAAAGACCATGTCATTCTTTTTAATCAATGTAATATAGTGTCTTTGACCGAGGGTTTTAGCTTTGATCAACTTTCCTTTAATTGTTGTAGCAACTTTCTCATCATAAAGATCATTTAAATCGTCTAACTTGTCTTCTTTTTCTAATTGAACAGCGTAAACAACATCACGCTCTGCTATTTGAACATGTTGTTCTACAACTTGAGCAAGCGTATTTAAAACACGGGCAGCCTTATCGATTTGAGCTTTTTCCCCCGTAATCAATATGTCTTCCCCTCGCGTCACTAACTGAATGGCTAACTCTTCTTCTAATCGTTTTAAATGTTGGTCATTCGGTCCGTAAAGAGCTTGCGTGATGCGAGCATCTTTCGAACTAAGTTGAATCAATGATGTTTCAGACAATCGCCTCAGTCTCCTTGAATAATTGGTTTTTCTTGAGCTATTTCTTCTAGTACTTGGTAATGTATCTTTATTGAAACTGTATCATTTTCAACAACTTCTTGCAAAATATGTTCCGTTTTTATTTCTGCTTCGTCGGGCAGCTTTCCTTTTAATTCTTCTCTAGCTTGCTTCTTCAACACATCGATTGCCTCTTCTTTTGTATACGCACGCTTGAAAGCAAATGTTTCACGCTGTTCAAGTATTGAGAATTGAAATGGCAAACGATAGCCAAAAAGCGAAAGATTTGTTTCTTTCTCGAACGTTTCATAAGCAGCATAATCTGGCTTGGTAAAATTCCAATAAGGGATTTCAACATCACCAAACGTAATCATTCGTTTATTTTTCTGCTCTCCAGTCAAAGCTGTAAAAGTTTGCTCCATTGGCATAGATATAGTTGAAGTATACCATATTTCCCCGATTATCGAAGCTTTTGCGGCAATTGTTTGTTCCTCTCCCTCCACTCCGATAAAACCCGATACAAGTAAATCACCCTCGTTTACAACTTCATTCGTTCTTGTAACTGCTTTGCCATCTTCCACAAACATTTTGCGGATTACCGCTTTTTTTGAAGCAACTAAGTGTCTCGGGCTTAATCGCTCGGGTTCAGTCTGCCTTACTTGCTCAACAACTTCAAACTCATAGGTCGTCCCTTTTTTGCGCACACCAATCCATGTAGCTTCTGAAATTCGATCCGTTACTATCCTTTGAATCTCGTCCGGTTTCGGTAACCGAAAAGCAAGTGCACCTTTTTCAATTCCAATTTCCTGTATAACTTCATTTAGCTTCTGTTCAACATGCGGGGTTGCCCCTTTTATGGTATGACCCCAGACCATGTTTGAAGCAAACAGAATGATTCCAATGAATAATAACATTCCTACAGCAAATCCAACCCGTATTTTCATACGGTTAATGAGAAAAGGAATGCCCCGCCTTTGCTTAAAACGAATTTTCATACCAGATTGCCTAAATAACTTTCTCATTTTAGGGATATCAGTTAACGCGATATCAAACTGTAAAACACCGTCTGCCAGTTTGGCTACATTCCAAATCTGCACTCCTTCTTTCACGCATTTATTAACAAATTGTTCTGGGTAATTCCCCTCAGCCTCTACTGTTACATTTCCTTTGAAAGATTTAGACATCTCATTGCGCAAAGTAAATCCCTCCTTTACGTATTCTCGTTTTCATTAATAAATAAAACCTGATTAATCTTTCCCTCAAGTAGAAGCTCTTCGGGTAAAATGGTCTTTAGGATAAAGCCTTCTCCTTTAATTAACAACTGACCGTGCTTTAATAACAACCTTAATTCGTTTGACGAAAAACGAAGCACACCTTGATGGTTTTCTATATAAATATGCAGTTGACCTATCATTGTAATACGAGGTAGGTCCATCACCACATCAGCAGGCAATTGCAACTGATTGGTCATCCATCTCTTCATTCTGTTTGCTATTTTATTCATTCAATGGCCCCCTCTCCTATTAAGCCTATGAAATCAACGTCGAAATTAGCACAAAAAAAGCCGTAGTGCATCATGCACTACGGCTTTTTAAACGTTTAATCTAACGCCTATTCGAACGATATTTCCCAATAGCTGACCGACCCTTTGGCGGGCCAAGCACTTCAGACCAGACAACAGCCTGCATCGCTTTTTTCCCAGATAAATTCTTGAAGTCCATATCAAGACCATCAATCGAGCGATCTCTCTCTACAGTTAAGTCTGAGATTGCACTTAGATCAACTTGCTCTTTTATCTCTCGCGCTTTTGCGCGAGCTTGCTTTTGGCGCTCATATAACTCCTGTTGTCTTTGATCGCCATTAGCAGAGCTTTGTTTATTTTGTGCTGTTGACTGCGTTTGATTAGGTGGTGCTGCTTCCGTTGGAAAATAATCTTCCCACTTAATCTCATCAGCTGTTTTTTGTTGAGGTTTTGCTTCAACAGGACGATTTCGGTGCTGAGGATTCGATCGCTGCTGTTGAGGCTGCCTTTGTTCCGCTGGCCCCTCAGAGTCACTTTCTGGTTGTTTAGATTGAGCCATCCGAGAGAATGTACTAATCAACAATCCAATTACAACGATTAGAAGAAGTGGGTTAGCAAGTAAAAACGAAAGTAAATCTGACATGAGCTAACCCCCTAGCGACTAGCTTATTTGTTATTGCGGTTACGTGGGTCATTATCCGGGTATTGGTTATCATCTCCACCAGACGCTTTGCTAATCGAATCTCTCATATCCGTATCAGCCATTACGTTCTGGTAATTCATATAATCCATCACACCCATATGACCATTACGTAAAGCTTCTGATAATGCCATCGGTACTTCAGCTTCCGCTTCAACAACTTTAGCGCGCATTTCCTCAACGCGAGCTTTCATTTCTTGTTCTTGCGCTACAGCCATTGCACGACGTTCTTCTGCTTTCGCTTGAGCAATTTTCTTATCTGCTTCAGCTTGATCCGTTTGAAGTTCAGCTCCAATGTTCTTACCAATATCAATATCCGCAATATCGATTGAAAGAATTTCAAAAGCAGTTCCTGAATCGAGGCCTTTAGATAATACAGTTTGAGAAATCATATCTGGATTCTCTAGAACTTTTTTATGATCCTTTTGTGAACCAATTGTCGATACAATCCCTTCACCAACTCGGGCAATTACCGTGTCTTCACCGGCACCCCCAACAAGGCGATCAATGTTTGCACGAACCGTAATTCTTGCTTTTGCTTTTACTTCAATCCCGTCCATCGCCACACCAGCAATAAAAGGTGTTTCGATTACTTTAGGATTAACACTCATTTGTACAGCTTCAAGAACGTCACGACCAGCTAAATCAATTGCCGCTGCGCGTTCAAACGTCAATTCAATGTTCGCTCGCTGTGCTGCGATAAGGGCGTTTACAACTCGGTCAACGTTACCTCCAGCTAAATAATGACCCTCTAGTCTTGATGTATCCAAGTCAATCCCAGCTTTAACCGCTTTAATAAGCGGGTTAACAACGCGAGCAGGAACAACCCGTCTTAACCTCATCCCTACTAATTCAAAAATCCCGATTTTCACTCCAGCTGCAATTGCAGATATCCATAGAGCGACTGGAACAAATGTGAATAAAATAGCGAGTAATATAATTACCGCTGCGATAATAATAAGTGTAAATATTACCGTATTATCGTCCATTTACTTTTCCTCCCTTTTCAAAATTTAAGTTTGCTCAAGCTCCCTAACAACAATCCTTGAACCGGATGTATAGACAACCTTGACCATTCTTCCTTGTTCAATATAGCTTCCTTCAGAAACAACGTCAAGACGCTTATCGTTAATTAAAGCAACTCCGGCTGGTCGAAGGATACTTAAAGCCTTTCCAGTTTGCCCAATTAAATCAACTTCTGTTTCATTTGTTACATACCCTTCATCGCTTGTTGTTTGGGCTTGCAGAACAAGGCGTTTCCAAGGTCCCTTATCTCCAAAGAAGACAAACAAAATAATTGCTGCTGCAATTGTTAAAAATAGCGCTATCCCCACAGAAAAGACCATAACTGTTGTAGAGAACGATGCCATAAATAAACCTGCAATAATTAAACCGATACCAAGAAGCCCAAATATCCCAAACCCAGGAGCAATCATTTCAATTCCTAGCAATATCACTCCAACAACAACTAATATAAGCGACTCCCAGCCAGCGAAGCCTGCAACCATATGCCCGAAGAAGAAGAGTAGAAGCGCAGAGATCCCCATAATGCCTGGAATTCCAAAGCCAGGAGAATACAATTCTAAAATAAGACCCAGACTACCAACAGAAAGTAAGATTGGTATAACAATTGGATTCGTCACAAATCGTGCAATATGTTCAGCAATACTTACTTCTGAATCAACAACATTTACGGATGATGGATCAAAGCCTAAAAACGAAATTACGTCATTTAAGTTTGATTCAATCGATTCAGCGTAGCCTACTTCCTTCGCTTGTTCTGCATTTAAAGTCAAATAACCTGATGGAAAACCATCCACATCAAAAGAAGCATTTGCCATTGCTTCAGCATAAGCAGGATCCCGCCCGCCATCCGGTCCGTTTTCAGTCGCCGCAGTCGTCATTCTGCTTATCCACAATGATTGCACCTTTTCATCAGCAGCATTTCCCGAGCCATCAATGACACCTGCAGATCCTATTTGTCCATTCGGCACCATAATAATTTGGTCCGCATTTAAGGCAATATACGCACCAGCTGATATTGCCTCACTGTTTATAAAAGCAGTAACTGGAATATCTGTGCGATTGATAATATTAGCAATATATCCAGCGGCATCTACAGCACCACCAGGTGTGTCAATATCAAGGATAATGTGATCAGCATTTTCTTCTTCAGCTTCTTTAAATGAACGTTCTAAAAAAGCTTCTAATCCTCGCTCGACCGTTTGCTCAACAGGTATCACATAAATGGTTTCACTCGCGCTCGTCGATTGATTTGCAAATACTTGAAAAGGTATAAGTAAAAAGGCAAGCAAATAAGCTAAAAATGCTATTTTTATCCATTTACCCACTTTTTTCGTCCCTCCCTCCTTTTCAGATAATGGTAGCTAATTGTATATACGGTTACTTATAAAATAAGTTTCACCTTTCATTAAAATAGTATCACGCCAGATCACGAAATCCAAATAAAACGGCAAAAAACCTCTGCCGAGGCAGAGGTTTTATCATTTTTCTTAATTTGACAAATGCTTCATGACCAACTGATTAACAAGACCACCATCGGCCTTGCCTTTTACTTTTGGCATAATCGCACTCATTACTTTACCCATATCAGCTTTTGACGAAGCGCTTGTCTCAGTAATCGTTTCTTTAACAATTGCTTCAACTTCTTCTTCCGTCAGTTGCTGTGGCATATATCCTTCGAGCACAGAAAGATCACTTTCTTGCTTCGAAGCCAAATCTTCACGATTCGCTTGTTTAAATTCATGGAGGGATTCTTTGCGCTGCTTAACTTCTCGATTAAGAACGGTAATGCTCTCATCTTCAGTAAGTTCACGCCCGAGCTTAATCTGCTCATTTTGTAATGAAGACTTTACTAAGCGAATAACAGAAAGTTTATCTTTCTCTTTATTGCGCATGGCTGTCTTCATATCTAGGTTTAACCTCTCAAGAAGAGTCAAGTAAAACCACCCTCTCAATAATTAGAACTTGCGTTTTCTAGCCGCTTCAGATTTCTTTTTACGCTTCACACTTGGCTTTTCGAAGTGCTTACGTTTTTTAACCTCAGCTAACGTTCCTTCTTTAGAGAGCGATCTCTTAAAGCGACGAAGTGCAGCATCAATCGATTCGTTTTTGCGAACACGAGTTTCTGCCATTCTATTTCCCTCCCTCCGAAAACAACCAAACTCAATACGTGCTTATGGCACGTCTGTGTAAATTATAATACAGCAAATGACTTCGGTCAACTATTTGTTAAAAAGAACCTCACCTATCAAAGAGAAAAATTGGAATGCCTAGTTGCATAGCTCCATATAGTGTAGGACGAGGTGGTAAACTTGGCCAAAGAATTGTTTTCATTGCTTGCAGTTTTTATAGCATTATTTTTATTCGGAATTTATATATTGCGTGCTGGATTAATTCAAACTGGTACAAGCAAAGCGCAAGCCCTTTTATTAAAAGCAACGTCATCTCCACTTAAAGGGCTGATTGTTGGTATTTTTATCACGGCTTTATTTCAAAGCAGTTCAGTTGTAACGGTTCTTCTTGTTGGCTTAGTTGCTGCAGGATTAATCCAATTCAGACAAACGATTGGTGTTATTCTCGGTGCCAACATCGGCTCTTGTTTCACGCTTGAATTAGTTGCATTTAAGATGACAGATCTCGCTATCCCTTTGCTTGTAGTTGGTCTTGTTTGTCTTGCTTTTTCAAAATCACTGCTTTATAAAATAGGCTGTGTTTCTTTTGGAATAGGCTGTATTTTTTTAGCTATGAATGGATTTGAATCACTTGCCGCTCCTTTAAGTTCATTTCCGCTGACGCACCAATTTTTTGAATGGACAAATCACCACCATCTTACTGGGATTACCGTCGGGGCAATTGTTACAACCATTATACAATCAAGTACTGCAACCATCGGAATGGCGATGGGCTTTATCGAAGGCCAAGGATTAACGATGGAATCTGGCGTAGCAATCATGCTTGGAGCAAATATCGGCACATGTTTAACCGCTTATATTGCCAGTATTGGAGCTGGTAAATCTGCACGACTTGTTGCCCATGCACACATTTGGTTGAATTTACTCGGCGCTCTATTGTTCTACCCTCTCATTGCCTTTTTAGCTCACTTTGTCTCGCTATTAGCTGATACAGCAAGCATGCAACTAGCGCATGCAAGCACGATTTATAATATTGTGTGCTCATTACTCGTTCTGCCTTTTGCTTACTTGTTTGCCAGGTTCGTGGAAAGAATCGCTCAAGTAAAAAGATTTAAGTAAAAACAATGTTTTAATTGTGTTGTCAAGGGAATTTAATAATAATGAACGTGAACAAGGAGGAGATTAGATGAAGACAGCAAAACTTGGTCAATCAGATTTGACTGTATTTCCAATTGGATTAGGTACAAATGCAGTTGGTGGTCACAACCTCTACCCTAATTTAGATGAAAATGTGGGGAAAGAATTAGTTAGAAAAAGCCTGCAAAATGGCGTGAATTTCCTTGATACAGCTTTTATTTATGGCGAAGGGCGCTCTGAACAATTAATTGGAGAAGTTGTCAGGGAATTTAATCGTAACGAAGTTGTCATTGCTACTAAAGCAGCACATAGAAAATCAGGAGATTCATATGGAATTGATAATTCTCCTGCCTTTCTCACTCAGTCTGTTCATGAGGCATTACATCGATTGCAGACCGATTACATCGACTTATTTTACATTCACTTCCCAGATGAAGATACACGTAAGGATGAAGCGATTGATGCTTTAGTTGAATTAAAAAAAGCTGGAAAGATACGTTCAATTGGTGTTTCTAACTTTAGCTTAGAACAATTAAAACAGGCAAACCATAGTGGGCATGTTGATGTTTATCAAGGAGAATACCACTTGTTAGATCGCAGCGCTGAAGAAGAACTTTTCCCATACATGCGCGAAAACAACATTTCCTTCATCCCTTATTTCCCCTTGGTGTCAGGACTATTAGCAGGAAAGTATACGAAAGACACTACTTTTCCAGATGGCGACTTACGTAATGACCAGAAGCATTTCCAAGGGACTACGTTTCAACGAAATATCGATAAGGTAAATGAATTACGCCCCATTGCACAAAAACACAATGTTGATATTGCTCACATTGTTCTAGCTTGGTATCTAGAAAGACCGGAGATTGATGTACTCATCCCTGGAGCTAAACGAGCGGAACAACTTTTAGATAATGCTAAAAGTGTAGACATATCACTCTCCAAAGAAGAGAAACAATTTATAAATACCCTCTTTTAAAGAGAAAACCAGTCGCGTAATCGCGACTGGTTTTTCAGATTCATTTAATAGTCTTGTTCTCCTTGCTCACCTTGGACTATAGCTACACCAGAACTAGCACCAATACGTGTTGCACCTGCTTTAACCATCGCTTGTACATCACTGAGGCTCCTAACTCCCCCTGAAGCTTTTACTCCTAACTTATCGCCAACCGTTTTCCGCATTAATGCAACGGCTTCAACTGTCGCTCCACCTGTGGAGAATCCAGTTGACGTTTTAACGAAATCTGCTCCTGCCTGCGCTGCTAAGCGACTAGCACGCTCTATTTCTTCATTTGTTAATAGACAAGATTCAATGATAACCTTTGTAATCGCTTTGTTTTCCGCTGCTTTTACAACTGCTTCAATATCTGCTTGAACAATTTGATCTTCATTTTCTTTCAATGCAGCAATGTTAATCACCATGTCAATTTCAGTGGCACCGTTACGAATCGCATCTATTGTTTCTTCGGTTTTTACTTTTGTTGTATTTTGCCCTAGAGGAAAGCCAATAACCGAGCATACCTTTACTTGATCTGCATTCTCTAAACGTTGAGCGGCGGTTTTCACCCAATAAGGATGAATACAGACAGAAGCAAATTCGTGACGTATCGCCTCTTCACATAGTTGAAGAATTTGTAATTTTGTTGCATCTGCTTTTAATAACGTGTGGTCAATGAGGTGTGCGACTGATTCAGTCATTTCACTCACCCTTTCAATAGTTGTTATGTCCCGTCCATAATAACATGAAACAGTTCGTAACACGAGTCGTAGATAGGTTAAGTGTCCTCTTAGCTTTATTTATTTCTTAACTGCCTCTAACAAAATCGATTGACCGCTAAAACGTATAACGTCATTATCAACTTCATGAACATCTAGCGCTCTTTTTACATCAAGTGGTTGTTCAATGATCCATTCTGCTAATTCTTGTTTTTCTTTCTCTGTGAATTGCACTCGATCTGTCCAATCTTGGTAATCAAATGTCTTCTTAAATGTACGCAAGAAGGTAATCGTAAATCCTCCCTCTTCCATCATTGAAAGCCATTCAGATTTTTTATACGCTCTGACATGACTAGAGTCCCTTTTCTTTTCAAGTTCATTATAAGCTTTGTCATAAACTCTATTCTCCAAAGCAACGTTATCTAATAAATAAAATCGAGCACCTTTTTGAAGTATTCTATAGGTTTCCGTTAAAAACTTTGGAACATCCATGAAATGATGAGCTGCAATCCGATTTACAGCTAGATCAAACTGTTCATCTGCGAAAGGAAGGTTCTCTGCTGCTGCTTCAATATATTGAACGTTTAACAACCCTGCATCATCTATTTGTTTTTTTGCAACCGTTAGCATCTCCGGTGTTAGATCTACAGCTACAACATCCTTTACATATGTGGCTAATTTCTTAGCTACGTGTCCTCCACCAGTCGCAATATCAACGGCCGCTTGATACGTCTCTTTTTCTATTAATTGTTCTAACAAGCTTAAATCGTCACCTTTTGCGTGATTTTTACTCGTCACATACGCTTCTGCAAAGGCACCAAATTGTTCTTTTGAGCTTTTACTCATGATTATAACCCTCTTCCATCTTTAATGATTTCATTATAGTTGAAGCATTCCGAAATAGATAATTGTCATTATTGATCGTCAATTATAAGAAAAAAGGATCATTCAAAGCTCGCAAAAAATCCTTGTAGTCACTCAATCAGAGGACACAAGGATTTTCAGGTTAACTTTTATACAGTCTGCTCTTGATCTTCAAGAACACGAACAAACTCACCTCGATTAAACGGGTAACCGGCTTCCGTTATTTTCACCTTAACAATTTTTCCAATCAAGGAATCATCAGCAGACAACTTCACTTTTAAATAATTGTCTGTATAACCAACATATTGACCACTTTCAGGACTCTCTTTGTCCAGTTCTTCCGGAATGACCTCAAGAACTTCACCCTCAAAGCTTGACGCATACTCTTTAGCCAGTTGGTTTGACAACTCAATTAGTCTATGTACTCGCTTATTTTTAACGTCTTCGTTTATTTGGTCAGTCATACGCGCCGCGGGAGTACCCGTTCTCATTGAATAAGGGAAAACGTGAAGCTCACTAAACTGATGCTTAGCGATAAAATCGTATGTTTCTTGAAACTCTTCTTCCGTTTCACCAGGAAAACCAACAATTACATCCGAAGTGATTGCTAATCGTGGCAGAACTTGCTTTAGCTTCGTAATGCGTTCTGCATAAGCGTCCATTGTATATTTACGACGCATACGCTTTAAAACGGTATCAGAGCCAGATTGCAAAGGAATATGCATATGACGAACTACTTTAGATGACTTGCCGATTACCGCAATCACATCATCCGTTAATTGACTTGCTTCAATTGATGAAATACGGATGCGCTTCAATCCTTGCACTTGCTCTAGATCTTCAAGTAAACGAGCTAAACTATAGTCTTTTAAATCTTCACCATAACCACCGGTATGAATGCCCGTTAAAACGATTTCTTTGTATCCAGCATGCACAAGTTGGTTCGCTTGTTTCACCACTTCTTCTGGATCACGAGATCGCATTAAGCCACGCGCCCACGGAATAATGCAAAACGTACAAAAGTTATTGCATCCTTCTTGAATTTTTAATGATGCTCTTGTGCGATCTGTAAATGAAGGAACATCCAATTCTTCGTAAACACGTGATTTCATAATGTTGCCAACACCGTTTATCGGTTGGCGTTCCTGCTTATATTGTTCAATATAACCAATCATCTTTGTTCGGTCTTGTGTCCCAACTACAATATCAACACCAGGAATAGCTAATATTTCAGCAGGAGATGTTTGAGCATAGCAACCCGTTACACAAATAACTGCGTCAGGATTTTTGCGGATTGCTCGCCGTATAACTTGACGACTCTTCTTATCACCTGTATTCGTTACCGTACACGTATTAATGACATAAACATCAGATGTTTGTTCATAGTCAACTTTCTCATAACCTGCTTGCTTAAATAGTTGCCATATAGCTTCAGTTTCATAATGATTTACTTTACAACCTAGAGTGTGAAACGCAACGGTTGACATTCACTCACCTCAAATTTCTAATTGATACGATAACGCAGCCAATACATAGGAACTGGCTGTTTCGGTTCGAACGATTCGAGGTCCAATACTGCATGAAATGGCACCCTCATTTTGAAATATGGCAGTCTCTTCCCTTGTTAATCCACCTTCAGGTCCGATAATGACCAATACCTTCATTTCTTGATTTAATCGTTCAAATGCTTGCTTTAAGTTTGATTTCTGTCCATGTTTAGCTTCTTCTTCATCACAAACGATACATAAATCGTAAGTACCAATTGATTGTGTAAGCTGAGTCACTGTTAAAGGAGGGACAACCTCTGGAACGATTGATCGGTGTGATTGCTCTGCAGCTTCCTTGGCAATTTTTTGTAGTCGTTCAATTTTTTTTGACACTTTCTTTTGATCCCATTTTACAATAGATCGCTTTGCGGTGAAAGGAAGAATCGACGAAGCGCCGAGCTCAGTAGTTTTTTGGACAATTTGTTCGAGTTTATCACCTTTAGGAAGACCTTGCGCAATGGATACCTTTACAGGCATCTCAACAAGTGCCTCTTCCATTTCTTCAATGATGTGACCAGTCACTTTTCCCTGTGATATATCTGTCAAGGTAACTTTCACTACTCGCTCATTTTCATTTACACAAATGACAGTTGAACCAGCTTCCATTCGCATCACTTTAGCAATATGAGAAGCATCATCACCTGTAATTTCAACAAGAGTAGCGCTCATTTGATCATTTGTTAAGAAATACCGTTGCATTATACACCTCTCTTACACCGGTTTACGAGCCTTTATTGCGACCCAATCGTTTAACTCTGTCACTTCATCAACAATAAAACCAGCTGATTCTAAAGCATCGATGACGTCTGCCTTTTTTCTCGTAATAATGCCTGAAGTTATATACGAGCCTCCAGGTTTAACAACTTTGAAAGCTTCATCCGCAAATGAGACAATGACCTCAGCCAAAATATTCGCCACAATAACGTCAGCAACATTTTCCTGAACACCTTCTAGCAAATTGTTTTGCTTCACTTCAATAGCATGGTCAGCTTGATTCAAAACAAGATTTTCTTTTGCACTAGTAACCGCAACTTGGTCAAGGTCATACGCAGTAATCGTTTGCGCCCCAAATTTCCAAGCTGCTAATGCTAGTACACCAGAACCCGTTCCAACATCAATAACACGATCATTAGCTTCTACCGTTTGTTCTAGCGCACGAATCGAAAGAATTGTTGTTGGATGCGTTCCTGTCCCGAAAGCCATTCCAGGATCTAATTCAATGATTATGTCATTCTCTTGTGCCTGATAGTCTTCCCAAGTCGGCACAATGATAACGCGTTCCGTCACTTGAACAGGGTGGTAATATTTTTTCCAAGCGTTCGCCCAGTCTTCATCATCCACTTCAACATATTCCATTGTTGCTTGTCCAAGATTGATTTCACATTGAGTTAATTGTAGGATGCGGTCTTTTACAAGGTCCATTGTCGCGCTAAATGAATCATTCATTGGAAAGTACGCTTTTACATATACACCCTCTTCAGGATAATCATCAGGAGACAAGTCATACATTTCTCCAAACTTGTCGCCCCAATCTTGAACCAAATCATGCGGATCTTCAATAGCCACACCAGCAGCACCAGATTCATGCAGCACATTTGAGACTGGTTCAATCGCTTCTTGAGTCGTATGAACACGAAATTCTGCCCATTTCATTACGTATCATCCTTTATCATTCTAAAATTTATTTATCTGCAAAAGAAGTGAAGAGAACGTAGATCGTTCTCTCCACTATCAATTAATCTCCTTTAAAAGCACGTCGCAATTTCTCAAAAAAACCGTCTGTTTGCTCTTCTGGACGACCGCCACCCATCCCGGCAAATTCGCGCATTAATTCTTTTTCATTTTCATTTAATTGTTTTGGAGTGACAACACGAATTTGAACATGTTGATCTCCTTGACCTCGACCATGAACGTTTGGAACGCCCTTGCCACGAAGTCTAAAGTTTGTTCCCGTTTGCGTTCCAGCTGGAATTTTCAGCTTTACTTTACCTGTTAGTGTGGGCACTTCAATTTCATCACCAAGTGCAACCTGAGGGAAGGTTAATGGAACTTCACAATAAATATCTTCTCCCTCACGCTCGAAAAATTCGTGTGATTTCACTTGGAAAACAACATATAGATCTCCAGCTGGACCACCATTAACCCCTGCTTCACCTTGGTTTGAGACTCTTAACTGCTGTCCGTTATCAATACCAGCAGGTACTTTTACGCTAATTTTCTTGCGTTTCTTCACTTTTCCTTTACCGTGACATGTTCCGCATTTATGCTTGATTGTTTTTCCTGTACCTTCACAGTGATTACATACTCGTCTGTTCACGACACGACCAAATGGTGTATTTTGCTCAACGTTTAATTGACCTGATCCTTTACAATGAGAGCATGTTTCGGGCTTCGTGCCCGCTTTAGCCCCAGAACCTTCACAAGTATCACACGTCTCTTCGCGGGGAATTTCAATTTCTGTCTCTTTCCCAAAAACAGCTTCTTTAAATTCGAGCGTCATCGTATATTGTAAATCATTTCCTTGGCGAGGCGCATTCGGATTGCTACGTCCGCCTCCATTTCCACCGAAGAACATATCAAAGATATCACTAAAGCCACCAAAGTCACCTGCACCGCCTGCACCACCAAACCCTTGATTTGGATCTGTGTGACCAAACTGATCATAGTGTGACTTCTTCTGCGGGTCACTTAATGTATCGTACGCTTCTTTCACTTCTTTGAACTTTGTTTCTGCACCCTCTTCTTTGTTTACATCTGGGTGGTATTTACGTGCTAATTTTCGGTACGCTTTTTTTACTTCCTCTTCAGAAGCTCCTTGACTAACCCCAAGAACTTCATAAAAATCTCTTTTACTCACGTTTTTCCTCCCGACTGAAAGTGGCCATTCATGCCACCTCACGTTTTCTCACATAACGTTCATCTTACCACCAGTTACGTGTGGCTTGCAACCGCCATGAACACACTCAGAAAAAAAGCCAAAGCCATAACGCTGACTTTGACTTTTCCTTCATTCTAGATTATTTCTTTTCTTCTTCGTTAACTTCTTCGTAATCTGCATCAACAACGTTATCATCTTGTTGTTCAGCGCCTTCGCTTCCACCTTCTTGGTTCGCTTGAGCGGCTTGAGCGGCTTGCTCATACATTTTCGTCGTTAAAGCCGTAACGATTTCTTGAAGTTCGTCTTTAGCAGACTTAATTTCTTCTTCATTATCCGTTTCAAGAGCAGCTTTAAGCTTATCTTTAGCCGCTTCTGCTTTATCTTTTTCTTCTTGTTCTACATTTTCACCTAAATCTTTAAGTGTTTTTTCTGTAGAGAAAACGAGTTGATCGGCTTCATTGCGTAATTCAACCTGCTCACGACGTTTTTTATCTGCTTCTGCATTTTCTTCCGCATCTTGAACCATTTTTTCAATTTCATCGTCCGATAAACCAGATGAAGAAGTAATTGTAATAGACTGTTCTTTATTCGTACCCAAGTCTTTTGCTTTTACATTTACAATTCCGTTTGCATCTAAATCAAACGTGACTTCGATCTGTGGAACCCCACGTGGCGCTGGAGGAATGTCACTTAGTTGGAAACGACCCAGTGTTTTATTATCAGCGGCCATTTCACGCTCTCCTTGAAGAACATGAATATCAACGGATGGCTGGTTATCTGCAGCCGTTGAGAAAGTTTGGGATTTAGACGTAGGAATCGTTGTATTGCGCTCGATTAGCTTTGTAAACACGCCACCCATTGTTTCAATTCCAAGTGATAATGGTGTTACATCAAGAAGAACTACATCTTTTACATCCCCAGTTAGTACACCCGCTTGAATAGCTGCACCTAACGCAACAACTTCATCCGGATTTACACCTTTATGAGAATCTTTCCCTGTTAGGCGTTTAATTGCTTCTTGAACAGCTGGAATACGAGTTGAACCCCCAACAAGTACTACTTTATCAATTTCAGAAGCTGACAAACCAGAGTCAGATAATGCGCGTCTTGTTGGAGCTAGTGTCCGCTCTACTAGATCTGAAGAAATATCATCAAATTTAGCACGAGTTAAATTAATCTCAAGGTGCTTAGGACCTGTAGAATCAGCTGTAATAAATGGTAATGAAATCTGTGTTTGCGTTACGCCTGAAAGGTCTTTTTTCGCTTTTTCAGCAGCATCTTTAAGGCGCTGCATCGCCATTTTGTCTTTAGATAAGTCAATGCCGTTTTCTTTTTTGAATTCAGCAACAAGGTAGTCCATGATCACATCATCAAAATCATCGCCACCAAGTTTATTATCTCCAGATGTTGCCTTTACCTCAAAAAAGCCATCGCCAAGTTCAAGGATCGATACGTCAAACGTACCACCGCCAAGGTCATATACTAGAATTGTCTGATCTTCTTCTTTTTCTAAACCATACGCAAGCGCTGCTGCTGTAGGCTCGTTTACAATACGATCAACTTCAAGTCCAGCAATTTTCCCAGCGTCTTTTGTTGCCTGACGTTGAGAATCGTTGAAATAAGCTGGTACTGTAATAACGGCTTTTGTTACCGTCTCACCTAAATATGCTTCAGCATCTGCTTTAAGTTTTTGTAAAATAATCGCAGAAATTTCTTGTGGGGAATAGCTTTTTCCTTCTACTTCAACTTTATAATCGGTACCCATATGACGTTTAATGGAGATAACGGTATTTGGGTTTGTAATTGCTTGACGCTTAGCAACTTCTCCTACAAGGCGCTCTCCATCTTTAAAAGCAACAACGGATGGAGTTGTGCGATTTCCTTCGGGATTAGGGATAACTGTCGCTTCTCCACCCTCCATAACTGCAACACATGAATTCGTTGTTCCTAAATCAATTCCAATAATTTTACTCATTCGTTTTTCCTCCTAATACTATGAATTCACTTTAACCATAGAGTGCCGTATCACACGGTCTTTTAATTGATACCCTTTTTGAAGCTCATCAACAATTTGGTTGCTTTCATAACCATCTTCCTCTACTTGCATAACAGCTTGGTGAAGGTGGGGATCAAACATCTCTCCCTTAGTTGGAATCACTTCTACCCCTTCGTTCGCTAAAGCTTCTTGTATTTGACGATTTACCATTTCCATCCCTTGCAGAAGCTGTTTTGCTTCTTCGTTTTGAGGCTCGACTGACAGAGCTCGTTCAAAATTATCAAGCGCTGGAAGTAGTTTTTCTATAAAGCTTTGCGCACGATATTTTGCTTGCGCTTCCTTCTCATCCTTTGTACGACGACGAAAATTTTCATAATCAGCTCGCACACGCGCTAATCGCTCTTTTGTCTCAACTAATTCTATTTCAAGGTGATCAACCTCTGGCTCGTTTATTTCATCGCTGTCAGTTGAAGTTGTCTCATTAGCATCAATCTCTTCAACATGAAGTTCAGAATCAGCTTGTTGTTTCGTATCTTCTTCTAAAATCGTTTCGTCTTTCTTTTCTTCTGCCACGATTGTTCACCTCCTAGTATGCCTTAACTAAATAATAGTCATTTCGTTACATATCCTTGGACAGCTTACCAATAAGCGTGAAGATAATGCAACTGTTAGAACTAGTTTATTTTGATCTTTTATATGTATAGTAGCAGATTAATCTGCTACAAATACGCCTATTCATGCAAACCTGATAATAGCTTAGACAAATCTTTCGACAGAGAATCAACTACTTTGATCATTCGGCGATACTCCATGCGTGTCGGTCCAATCACTCCAAGCGTTCCTACATGTTGACCATTAATTGCATAAGATGCAGTTACGATACTACAGGCTTCGAATGCTTCAAGCTGGTTCTCCTGACCAATTGAGACTTGCAAACCATCCGTTTGTTGTGTTCTTAACCATTGATGCAAAATACTCTCTTCTTCAAGTGTTTTATAAACTAAACGCATTTTACCGACATCTTGAAACTCCGGCTGCCCCATTAAATTTGAACGACCTGCAAAGAAAAGTTTCTCACTTGTACCAGGCAACATCGAAGGACCAAAAATTGAAAGAACATGTTCATAATTTGTTATGTGTTCTCTAAACAAAGAGCTAAGTTCAATTTGAATCTTTTGTTGCAATTGCACCAATGGTATACCTGTTAACCGCTCGTTTAATAAATTTACCGTGCGTTCTAAATCAGCAGGAGTCACTTCCTTATCGATATGAACAAGGTGATTTTCAACGTGCCCGGTTTCGCTGACAATAATAACAACCGCTTTTTGATGATCCATTGGGATAATTTGAATTTTTTTCAATTTCTCATTTAACGATTCAGGACCTAAGACGATGGAAACATAACTTGTCATTTCAGATAATATACGTGCTGATTCTTGAAACACTTCCTCCATTGCTCTTAGGCTTGCGTCTGTTAAACGGGATAACCTTGCGCGTTCTGTAACGGTTAATCGATGTGGAGATAACAAATGGTCCACATAATAACGGTAGCCCTTCTGTGACGGTACTCGCCCAGCTGAACTATGTGGTTTTTCTAAAAAGCCTAATTCCTCTAAATCAGCCATCTCATTTCGGATCGTGGCTGGACTAAACGGAATGTCACTTCGTTTAGAGATGCTACGCGAACCAACAGGCTCAGCGGAACGAACATAATCGTCAACGATGGCATGTAAAATCAAAAGTTGTCTCTCAGTTAACATTCCAGCACCTCCTGTTAGCACTCAATGGCGTCGAGTGCTAATACTATAGATACACTATCAAATAGAGGGTGTTTTGTCAATTAGAAAAGTCTTGTTTTTAAGTCGTCTCAGCAAAGACATCATCCTCCAAAACAGCTACAAAAAGTTCAAACGCCTCATTCCCGAGTAACAACCCTTCTTCAGTTAAGGCCAAGCTCTTATTTGTGTTCACAATCAAGCCTTTTCTCAAACCTTCTTCAATCGATTCTAAGAATAGTTCTTCCAGCTCGTATCCATACTTCATTTTAAAAGCCTCTTTTGAAAGACCTTTTCTAATTCTTAACCCTAAGAAAACAGCTTCCTCAAGCTTTTCTGCAGTTGTTACGAGATGTTCTCTTAACCTTGCCCTGCCCGAATCATTAATGGAATCAATGTATTTCTGAATCGGGTTAATGTTTTGGTAGCGAATGCCTTCTTCATATCCTGAAGAGCCCGCTCCAAAACCAGCATAACTTTCGTTTTTCCAGTACACTAGATTGTGCTTGCTTTCATAACCCGCTTTCCCAAAGTTGCTTATTTCGTATTGATTAAGGCCTTGTTCCGCAGTTTTAGCCTTCAATAGTTCGTACATAGCTACATCATCTTCTTCAGGTGGCAAGCGCAGTGTCCCTTTTTTATAACGATTAAAAAACACCGTTTGTTTTTCTACCTTCAACATATATGCAGAAATATGCTCAATATCTAATTGCAAAGCGGTCTGAAGAGATTGCTCAAAATCTTGAACCGTTTGATTAGGCAAACCGAGCATTAAATCAACTGATAGATTAGTAAAACCAAGATCTCGAGCTGTTTTTATTGCGCTAAACACGCTCTCAGGAGAATGTGTCCTGCCTATTTCTGTTAGCAACGGCTGCGAAAAGGTTTGAACTCCAAAACTAAGTCGGTTTACTCGATGCTTTTTTAACACTTGCAGTTTTTCAACATCTGCGCTATCTGGATTAACCTCAACCGTCCACTCACTGACATGCTGCAAGTTGAGCAAGTTGTGCATCGCTACAAACAATCGATCCAGTTGCGCTGCGGTTAGCGCTGTAGGTGTCCCACCGCCAATATAGATCGTCTCAATTGCCACTTTATTTTTTGCTTGCTTGGAGACGCTTATTTCTTTTATCAACGCATCAATATAGTCCTCCACTGGTTGGTTCTCTAAGAAGACCTTATTAAAATCACAATAATGACAAATATGCTCACAAAAAGGGATATGAACATAGATTGACGTACTCATCGTTTCTTCCCCCTTACAGTAAAAAAGCCAACCTATTTAGAGGTGGCTTTCCAACTATAATTTCTACATTAATTATCGTCCATACGCAAAACAGCCATGAAAGCTTCCTGTGGTACTTCCACGTTTCCGACAGACTTCATCCGTTTTTTACCTTCTTTTTGCTTCTCTAGTAATTTTCGTTTTCTAGAGATATCCCCACCATAACATTTAGCTAGAACGTTTTTACGCATCGCTTTTATGGTAGACCGCGCAATAATTTTTGTTCCGATACTTGCTTGAATCGGGACTTCAAATTGCTGGCGAGGAATAAGCTCCTTCAGTTTTTCAACAATAATTTTCCCGCGTTCATAAGCAGAATCACGATGCACAATAACGGACAACGCATCGACTTTTTCACCATTTAATAAGATATCCATTTTAACAAGTTTCGATTGTAGATAGCCAATTAACACATAATCAAAGCTAGCATAGCCCTTCGTACTTGATTTTAGTTGGTCAAAGAAATCATAGACGATTTCCGAAAGGGGCAGTTCGTAAACAATTTGAACACGAACATCATCTAAATACTGCATGTCCTTAAAAACTCCGCGTTTTTTCTGACAAAGATCCATTACAGCGCCTACATAATCATTTGGTACCATTACAGTTGCTTTTACGTATGGTTCTTCGACATGTTCAATTCTTTGCGGATCAGGCATATTTGAGGGATTGTCAATTTTCTCGGTTTCACCGTCCGTTAATGTTACATGATAAATAACGGATGGTGCCGTGGTAATCAACGTAATTCCAAACTCTCTCTCAATCCGTTCTTGAATAATTTCCATGTGTAGTAATCCAAGGAATCCACAACGGAAACCAAAGCCAAGCGCTTGAGATGTTTCTGGTTCATACTGCAATGAAGCGTCATTTAGCTCTAACCGCTCTAACGCCTCTCTTAAATCATTGTAATCATTTGTATCAATTGGATATAATCCACAATACACCATTGGATTCATTTTTCGATAGCCTGGCAACGCTTCTGGCGCTGGATCAACTGCGTTAGTAATCGTGTCACCGACTCGTGTGTCACCGACGTTTTTAATCGCAGCAGTCAAAAAGCCTACGTCGCCGACCGTTAACTCATCGCACTTCACCGCTTTTGGAGTAAAAACACCTACTTCACTTACTTCAAATTCTTTACCTGTCTGCATCATTCGTATTTTTTGTCCCGGTCGAACCGTACCCTCTACTATACGAATATAGGCAATTACGCCTCGATACGGGTCATAAAGAGAATCAAATATAAGCGCCTTTAATGGAGCTTTTGGATCTCCTGTAGGTGCTGGAACTTTTTCAACAACTTGCTCTAAAATTTCTTCGATTCCAATGCCGTTTTTTGCCGAAGCAAGGACAGCGTCTGAAGCATCAAGACCAATTACATCTTCTACTTCTTTCTTCACTCGTTCTGGTTCAGCACTCGGTAAGTCAATTTTGTTAATAACAGGCAAAATTTCCAAATCGTTGTCGAGTGCTAAATAAACATTCGCTAGCGTCTGCGCTTCGATTCCCTGTGCGCTATCTACGATTAATAGAGCACCTTCACAAGCCGCAAGACTCCTTGATACTTCGTATGTAAAGTCGACGTGGCCAGGTGTATCAATAAGATGAAAAATGTATTCTATTCCATCTTTAGCCTTATATGTTAACTGAACAGCATTTAGTTTAATTGTAATTCCACGCTCTCGCTCTAAGTCCATTGCATCAAGCGTTTGATCTTTCATTTCTCGGTCCGTTAACGCTCCTGTTCGTTCCAAGATCCGATCAGCTAACGTTGATTTTCCATGATCAATATGGGCGATTATCGAGAAGTTCCTAATCCTTGATTGGCGTTCTAGTCTTTGTTCATTGTTCATTCGTTTGATTTCACCCCTAAAATACGTACATATACACTATGTCCTATTATAGCAAGGCAAACACATTGCATCAATAAGAGCTTTTATTCTCTTGCGGATGACGTTCATTTTCTTTGTTAATCCCGTTCCGTACAGCTCCTACAACCTTCTCCAAACCAGATCTCGTCGTATTTTCTACTCCAGTAGCAAACGTCGAACCTAGATCAGAAAAAAAATTAGACATTCCTTTTGTTTCCCTAGCAGTTGTTAATGGTTCTTTTTCGGCAAGCTCTGTCTGATCAACAACCGGTACCTCATGCTGTTTTTCTACAGTCGATTCTTGTATTTGCAATGGTTTTGGTTCATTCAAACCAGCATATTCACTCATTAATTGCACGCCCATAATTAAACCAAACACTAAACTAATGCCTAAAAGTAAAGCGCGGTTTTTCCAATTTTTCATCACGCACATCCCCTTTACATCTTCTTAAAGGATTAGCAAAAAGCTTGTCCATTAAAAAGAACATATGCATGAACGATTAAATTTAGACTAGAAAAAAGCTGATCAAAAGATCAACCTTTTTTACCGAGTATAAGCGCCTACGTTACTTTGATCCACTTTATTGTGTAACGCAGCATTCAATCCACCAGCGACAACATGAGCCATATCTTCAATAAACACATCGATTTCTTTTGGGGTAACCATTAAATTATGGCCTAAAGGCGCTAATACTTCTTGAATTAACTGGCGCTTTTCATTATCTTCGAGTCCACCAACCATTCCAAGTATCGCCTTTCTCCCACTTTTATCCGGTAAATCTTCCTCTGTTAATGTCCGTTTTTCTCCAAAAGTCATTCCTGCGGGCGCTAATCTACGGGAGGGCTTATCTCCTTCTCGCATCTCTTTCCCTAAATGCTTTAAGACAAAATCAATTGCATCTGACGTAATCGTTACAGCATCAACGACTGTCGGAATACCAATTGCAATAACCGGAACACCTAACGTTTCTTTATTCATGGCTTTCCGGTTATTGCCTACACCACTGCCTGGATGAATGCCCGTATCGGCAATTTGAATCGTCGTATTTACACGTTCAATTGAGCGAGAAGCTAAGGCATCAATGACAATGACAAAATCTGGTTTTGTTTTTTCAATTACTCCAAAGACAACATCGCTTGTTTCGATTCCAGTTACACCCATTACACCAGGAGTAAGGGCGCTTACCGAGCGATACCCGTCCTCTACTTCTTCAGGTGCGAGTGCAAACAAATGTTTTGTTACAAGAAGTTCTTCCACAGTAAGTGGACCAAGAGCGTCAGGTGTTACGTTCCAATTTCCAAGTCCTACAACTAAACAAGTGTCTGTTTTTTTTATTCCAGAGCGCTCTAAAAAAGCAGAAAACTCACTTGCAAATACATGTTCTAAATCCGCCTGTAGATCTGTGTCTTTTTGTCTGATTCCTTGAGCCTCGAACGTTAAATACTGACCTGCTCTTTTTTGAATTCGTTCTGCTCCCTCTTCTCCAATTTCTACTTTCGTTACTTTTACATTTCGAATGGTTTCTGATTCAACAACAACATCTGACACCTTCGAAGGTTCATCTTGATTTTCTTCCCGCTGCTTTTCAACAACCATCTCATGTGCTTCCAGTGCCAAATCCGTTCGAACTTGGAATGGCTCCATATTTAACTGTCCCATCTAACTCTCTCCTTCTAAATTAAGTGCTATTAGTGTCCCTCTCCACCACAAAAACATTCACGGTTTAAAATGAGTTCAACAGTTTGTATTGCAATAGGTGATTAGTTTTGATAAAATGCAGAGTGTTGTACTGCTCTAACAGTGCTTTAGAGATGGCCTTCGCATAGGCCGTTTATGACGGAGGTGAAAATTATGCCAAATATTAAATCAGCGATTAAACGTGTTAAAACAAATGACAAGCGTCGTGCGCAAAACGCTGCTCAAAAATCAGCCCTACGTACTGCTGTTAAGAATTTTGAAACTGCAGCAGATGCTGGTAATGCAGAAGAAGCAAATGCTGCATTTGTTGAAGCGACGAAAAAGCTTGATAAAGCTGCTACAAAGGGTCTTATCCATAAAAATGCTGCATCACGCCAAAAATCTCGTCTTGCAAAAAAATTAAACGGTTTGTCTGCATAATATAAGACTTTCCTATAGATCATGGGTGACCGCCCGTGATCTTTTTACATTTAAAAAAGCCGATCCGTTTTACGGATCGGCTTTTTTACGTTGCTTGACTTAATTGTATAAGCAGTAATTCAACAGCTCTTTCTTTTTCGACCTTACCTGTTTTAATCGAGAAATCCGTTTCATTACAAGCAACTAACGCTTTTTTTAATGTGTCTTTTCCAAAAGACCTTAAACGTTGCGAAGCGAGCTTGACAACATATGGATGTAATTTCAATTGAGAAGCGATTTCTTTTTGAGAATAACCCTTTTCTTGTCTCAGTTTTACTTGGTGGAATATCCGAAATTGCCTTGTTAATAGTGCGAGAATTGCAAGCGGTTCTTCCTTTTGACGTAGTAAACGATGATAGGTTTCAAGGGCTTGTCCAGCCTGTCCAGCTGCTGTGAATTCAACAACAGCAAACACACTCTGTTCAATTGTTTCCGAAACCATTGTTACAATATCTTCTTTCGTAATGTGCTTCGAATCGCCTTTATAAAGCATACATTTTGCTAATTCTTGATAAATCAACATTAAATTAGACCCAATTCGTTCATACAGTTCTTGTTTGGCATCAGAATCCATTACGAAACTATTGTTTTTTAAATATCCATCAATCCACTTATAAAGATCTGATTCCATTAGTGGATTGATATCAATTGTTTCAACTTCTTTTTTTAATCGCTTTGTTATACGTTTACGCTCGTCCAATTTTTCGTATGGAGATACGATGATCAAAACGGTTTGTTCGGATGGCTGATCTAAGTATGCTTCTAAAATCGTTAAATCATGCTCTATTTTAGAACTTGACTTCTGGCTAGTCGCTAAATAAAAATCCTGTATAACAACCATTTTTTTTGCAGAAAAAAAAGGGAAAGTCTCAGCTTCTTCTATAATATCCGTTAATGGCGTGTCCGCTAAAAGGTGACGGACATCATTTAGTTCACCATCTTCTCCTGTAAACAAGGCATTATGAACATTCATTAAAAATTGATTGACCAAATAAGCTTCTGTTCCATATAAATAATAGATAGGCTTCAATGATTCTGGCGTCAACTTTTTTGAAATTGTTGCTAAACTCATATACTAACTCCTAACCATGCGTTATAGCTTTATTTTAGTGCCTTCTTATTAAATGAGCAAGAGAGAGACTGAGCCTCTCTCTTTTATCTATAATAAACGCTTTTAACGAAGACCCTAGGCTTCCCATTAAAAGCGGGCTCTTGTTTTCATATGGTATAGTATGCAAAATTGAAAAAGGTGTTCTTCTTAAAAGTTTTGTCCTTTTTTATGAAACAAGGATATACTACTTATAGACTGGGTAATCCTGTTAAGAGAGCCTTTTCATTTATGCTGAAATCACGTATACTGATTTTATATAGGAGGTGCGAAATGAATAAATTTGAAAAAGAAGTCCAAGACAACTCCAATGATATTGTTCCTTCAGCCGTGGGCTTTATCGCCTCGTTTGGTTTTTTTGCTCTTATCTTTATCATCGCTAACATCGTTGACGTGGCAAGTTTTCTTTAGGACAAGTACATAAAAAAGGCAGGCACATGCCTGCTTTTTTTATTCAATAACCTTGCGTATATTAATTTTGCCATTTTTAATTATAATTTCTACAGCACCATGTTGATCTGTTCTAAGAACCAAAACGCCTTGTTCTTCTAACCTAGCAATTACATCAGGGTGAGGATGACCGAAGCGATTGTTAACACCAGCTGAAATTAATGCCATTTTGGGCTGCACTTGTCCGAGGAAAGCTTCATTTGTCGATGTTACGCTTCCATGATGTCCTACTTTTAAAACATCCGCCTGCAAAGTCGGATACAATGTAAGAAGATGATTTTCACCCTCCTTTTCCAAATCCCCTGTTAATAGAAACGTTTTTCCTTCTGCAACGAAGTAAAGAACAATTGATCCATCATTGCTCGTCCACGTTCGCTGACTAGAAGGATGGATGACATAGAAATCGTTGTGAATACGATCTCCTGCCTTAATCATTTTAAACTCTCCACCCATTTTCTTTATAGTCTGAATAAGGTCTAACTCAATTTCTTTCTCAATTTCAACTGCTGGATAATAAACAACTTGCGTATTTATTGATTCAATTACGGCTTTCGCTCCACCAATGTGATCATAATCGCCGTGAGTTAAAATAAGCCCAGTAAGTGAATCAATCCCTTTTGCTTTTAAAAAGGGGACAATAATGTCGCGCCCTGTATCGAATTGTTGATTTCTTTCTTCCCATTCTTCTTGGTGAAAATGTATAAATCCTCCAGTATCAATGAGATAGACCTGTTTTCTACGTGGTAATTCAATTAAAAAGGCGTCTCCTTGTCCAACATCAATCATCGTTACAACCGTTTCATTCTTTAAATATGGACTGTATGTTGCAATGAATAGAATGATCCCAAAGCTTATACCTGCTTTATATAACGCTTTACCTCGTTCCCACTGCAAGCCTATACATACAATACTTATATACATTGCGACGATAAGTATAATCGCAGGTTTGCCAATTGTCCAAACGATTACATGATCACTTAGATATAAAATTACTGAATGCACTGGAACGATAATCGTAGATAAAAGCGAGGTAAGGTACGTTGTAATTAGCGGAAAAATAGGAACCGTTAAGACAATTAGAAAACAAATCGGCAAAATACATAAAGAAATAAAAGGAATATACATTAAATTAATTAACAAACTAACCGGAGACCATTCATAAAAATGATACAAGATTAATGGTAGACCGATGAGTTGCGCAATCGTTGTTACTACAGCTAAACGAGTGAAATAATGGTTCGCTTTTTTCATCATTTCATCTTTACAAAGAATGAGAGAAAATGAAACAAGAAATGACAGTTGAAAACCAAGCTGAAACAGTTTATAAGGATCAATCATAAGATAGCCGAAGAAAATAAACGAAAATCCGTAAAATGGGTGAATTGGAATTCGTAAAAGTTGGAAGAGGAAATAAACAAAGGCCATTGTAGACGCACGTATAACAGGAGGAGCAGCACCACTTAAAACAGCAAAAATAGGTAGGAATAGAAGTAAGCTACTAATGGCATACTCCCTCGGCACCCCTATTCGAATTAGAAGAAAAAACACACAGGCTGTTACAATTCCTACATGCAAGCCGGAGATTGCTAATAAATGAATGATACCAAGCTTTGCATACGCTTCGGAAACCTGGGGGTCTAGATAACTTCTTTCACCATACGTTAATGACAAAACGATCCCAGACACTTCTTTCGGTACTATTTCTAGTATTTTGTCAATGGAATTTGCTCTAAATTGCTTTAATGCTTCCATAATGGTTAATGAATGGTTATCCATGCATTGGAACGATGCGACATGTTTCACTTCAAAAATCCAGTGAATTCGTTGATGATGTAAATACTGTTTATAATCAAACGCATCGAAATTTCGCGAGGATGCTGGCTCTTTTAAATTCCCACTTGCAATACACCGCTGTCCGGGCAGCGTTTTCGCTATTTCCAACTGGTCTTGATCTGTAAGATAGATATGTAATACTAATCGTTCACCTGTGTTCGTCTCAATCGTATTACGCAAAAAATTACCATTTGCATGAAAACGATCTTGAATAGTAAATGCTAACTGTGATTGGGAGTAATCTAGATCGGTTTGATTTAATGAATGATGTATAAATGAAACAGAGGAAAATAAAACGAATGGAAAAAAGAGGGAGAAGCAAGTCATTCTAAAATTTTTTCTCCAAGATAAAAGAACTAGAATGACCGCTACTGCTATAAAATAAAAACCAACTTCATTGTTTTTGCCACTGAAGAGAACAATTGCCGCACAAGTTGACAGCAATGCGATAAAAAGCTTATTCACGTTTCTTCACTTGAAAAAAACAGCTCTTTCGTTTTTTGAGCGTAAGCTTCAAGTTCATGATCACTCGCACCTAACCGTTCAAGCTCCTGTAATAAAGTTGAAGTAAAAGCCAATTTATCATGGAACTGCGTATCAAAAACAGACTGATCAAGTTCAACTTCAATACACTCAATCTGAGCCTCTTTAAAAAGAGATTCAGCGTACGGATGGTTTTTATAATCTTTGGCATAGTGCACTTTTGATATACCCGCTTGTATAAGGGATTTCGCACAATGAACGCAAGGGAAATGAGTGATATAAATCTCTGCACCTTGAGTAGGAACGCCGAATTTTGCACATTGCAACAAGGCATTAACCTCTGCATGTACTGTTCGTACACAGTGATTATCAATGACATAACACCCTTGATCAAGACAATGATCTGAGCCGGAAACGGATCCGTTATATCCCCCTGCAATGATTCTTTTTTCGCGTACGATCGTTGCCCCTACTTTTAGACGAGGGCATGTACTTCTAAGTGATAGCAATTGGCTTTGGGCCATAAAATACAAATCCCAAGAAATTCGCTCCATTATTTCTCTCCTTCTTTATAAAAACTATGTAAATTGTAGGACGCATAGTTCATTCCGTCAATTGAAAATGATTATTTTACAATGATCGATTCTTTTAGGGACTCAAATGATTTCTCCCCTATTCCACTAACTTCCATTAAATCTTCAATCGTAGAAAATGGTCCGTGCTCATCTCGGTGCGAAATAATTGAAGCCGCTTTAGATGGTCCTATTCCTGACAGTGTTTGCAATTCAACTTCTGTTGCACTGTTTAAATCAACTTTGTCCTCTTGATCGTTTGAATGACTAGATTGATTTATTTCTAACGGAAGTGCCTCAGTCTCTTCACCTTCTTTTGGTACAAAAACAATGAGTTCATCAGAAATTCGTAATGCCAGGTTTACCGCATCTTGGTTTGCCTCTACTAAAAACCCTCCTGCTTTTTCAATTACCTCATAGACTCGACTCTCTGCTGGTAATGTGTACACTCCTGGGTGTGCAACGGCTCCTTTTACATCAACAACTACTTCGGCTGGGACTGTCTCTATTTCTTCAACCTCTGGCTCATTATCAGTTAGACCTAATGCATGCCAATCGTCTTCAAAAGTAGAGTCATTACTCCCTTCAGTGAAAAGATAGATTAAACTAATTAAACTAATACAACCAATTGCGATTACACCGTACCGGTATAAGGGACGATTAAACAATTGTTTCATAAAGTCCTCCTAATAATAATGTGAATAGTAAACAAGCAAGCGTGCATATGTTTTCTGATAAGGCGGTTCTATGAGGAGGGTAACAAACATGAAAGTAGGTTTTATTGGTACGGGGAGTATGGGGAGCATGCTTATTGAAACGTTAATAGAAGCAAAAACAGTAAATCCAGAAGACATTCACATTATAAATAGATCGACTGAAAAAGCGAAGTCTATAAAAAATGCCTTTCCCACAATTAATCAAGCTGCAAGCATGGAAGAACTCGTGTCTAGTAGCGATTGGCTGTTTTTATGTGTGAAACCAAAAGAGATGCCCGAACTTTTCCAAACAATTGCTCCTCTTGTTTCAAAAGATCAATTAGCCATCTCGATCACAAGTCCAGTTTCAATTAATGACCTTGAAACAACGTTACCTTGTAAAACATGTCGTGTTATACCAAGCATTCTTAATCGAGCACAATCAGGCTCCATGCTTATTAGCTTTAGTGAGACATGTCAAACTTCAGATCGTGCTGCTCTGATAAATTTTGTTTCAACAATTGCAAGTCCGCTTCTTATTGAAGAAAACATCACCCGTGTTTCGTCAGATATTGTCAGCTGTGGACCCGCTTTCTTTTCTTTTCTTGCGCAACGCTTTATTGAAGGGGCTGTCAATGAAACAGAGATATCTGCAGAGGACGCAACGGAATTAACGACTTCGATGCTTATTGGATTAGGGAAATTGCTGGAACAAGGTCATTACACATTGCCTACATTACAAGAAAGAGTATGCGTACCAGGAGGCATAACCGGAGTAGGAATTGAGGTATTAGAGCGTATCGTCGGAGATCAGCTAAATGAGTTGTTTCGAGCAACACATCACAAATATGCTACCGAAAAAAAGAAGTTATCAGAAGAATTTTCTTATAAGTAAAAGACAGGGGAGTTTCCCCTGTCTTTTAAATTCTAGCTGTATGCGTTAAAGTCCTGCTTCTTTTTTTCGACAAGCAAAAAAAAGTCGTTCGCTTGTTTCGGAAGGCTGATTCATCGAAAAATCAGCTGTTACTTGTATAGTTAAAAACCCTGCTTGTTTAAGCCATGTTTCATATTGGTGCACAGCGTATGAGCGCTCTTTATGCAACTCTTCCAACCGGTCATATGAGCCATTTTTTTGCTTCACAAAGAAAGTCAATTCATGCTCTATACTTAATGGCTCTTCACCTTGAAAAGAGTTCCATATATAGGAGATCTCATCATCCGCCTCAGCAAAAGTAGCATCAATAAACTGATTAATTTTATACGGTGAATGGACATCAAACAGAAGCCAGCCGCCATCGTTTATAAGGTTAAAACAATTTGCAAATGTTTTTTTTACCTCATTCTCATTACTCAAATAGTTTAAAGAATCACAAAAAATGGAAACGACATCGAATGAACCAATAGCTGCAAGTTCACTCATATCTCCTTGCAAGAGCTGACAATTAAAGCCAGAAGCGGTCAATTTCTTTTGGGCAATGGCTAACATGTCCTCCGATAAGTCAACGCCTGTTACATGAACACCTGCTTGTTTTAACCTTACTAACAGCTCACCTGTACCACAACCAAGATCTAATACACTCAGGCCAGAAAGGTTTTCTCTCTTCAGCGTTTGTTTCATATAATTTAGCCATTGATTATAATCAACATGATCCATCAACTGATCATACAATTGAGCAAAATGAGTGTAACTCACTATTTTTTCACCTTATAGGTAAATCCATCTCGCTGTTCAACTAACCCAGCTTTTAACAGCTTACCAAGAGCACGCTTAAATGCCGCTTTACTCATGCCAAACCGAGCTTTAATATCTTCTGCTGAAGATTTATCTGTATATGGCATTGCTTCATTTGTACGTTCATCAAGGAACGCGAGTAATTGCTCTGCATCAGCCGCCTGTTGATCTGTCCTTAAGAGACGCTGCGTAATATTAACACGTCCGTCTTCTCGAACGAATTGAACTTTCCCTTTTACAAGCTGACCTAAACGAGGAATTCCATTCGCTTCATCCTGATGCAAAAATGCAATGGGCCCATCCTTAATCAAAAGAGCAGCCCCTTCATCAAGAAAATGATAGATCGTTCCTTCTACATCTCGATTTAACCACTCTTGATTAGCTCCTATGGCTTGGTCAGTGATGGGTGATCCTTTGACTAACCTTCCCATTAGACGGCCTTTTTTGTCCCATGTTAAAGAGCAATATAAGTAATCTCCTTCAGCTGGCCATTCTTGACGGTCCATCGGTAGTTCATCCATTGAGACAAATAAATCTCTTGAAATGCCATTAAACACAAACACGCCATGTGTCGGTCGAACTCCCACGACCCGGAGCCAACCCATTTCATCATTTTTTATTATTGGCGCCTTCATTGTAGCACTTAAGCGATTTTGATGGTCGTGATAAAGAAAAACTTCGATTGTATCGTTAATTTCTGGTCGATTCGTTACATCTCTTTCATGCAAAAGAACATCGACTTGACCATCTGTTAAAAAAAAACCAAAAGAAGCCTCACGCGCCACTTGCAGATTAACTGACATTCCAGGTTTCATCATTGTGTCACAACCTCGTCTAAATCAACAATAGACGCATCTCCCCATAGTTTCTCCAAGTTATAATAGAGACGCTCATCTTTATGAAAGATATGAACAACAACATCCCCGACATCCAATAAAACCCAGCGCGCTTGATCATACCCTTCTAATCGTTTTATTTCTAAACCATCTTTTTGAACAACTTTTTTTAGTTCATGAGCTATCGCTTGTACTTGTTTTTCTGAGTTACCGTGACAGATAACAAAGTAGTCAGCAATCGGCGAAATTCCCTCCATATTTAATGCCGTTATTTGTAAACCTCTTTTATCGTCAATTGCTTCAACAACCATTTTTAAATGTTTATTCAAAAGTTTTATCTCCTTTCAATACATAAGAATTATAAGCAGCAATTGTTTCTGGATGAATTGCTTGCTGTTTATTAAGTAAGTAGATGATCGTATTTGTTAAGGCAAATAAACATGCTTGGTCCAAGCTTTTTTCAGCCAGTTCCCTTGCACGTTGAACTCCCTCAAAATGTCGATTCGGCTCGATATAATCTGCTAAAAAAACCACTTTTTCTAACAGACTCATATTTGACCTACCAGTCGTATGCGATCGAATCGCCATCAATACGTCTTTGTCAGTAATTCCTAAATTATGACGTACATAATAAGCACCACATGGAGCATGCAATAACTCTTGCCCATATTCTGCCCAATGTGCTTCTTCTAATTTATTCGTTACGGTTTCAATCATTGGTTCAAGATCGTGGTACTTACAAATATCATGTAAAATCGCAGCCATCTCAGCTTTTTTCTGATCAGCACCGTATCTTTTTGCTAATAATACGGCAGTCTCTCGAACGCCGAGTGTGTGCACAAATCGTTTTTCTGTTAAATGCGGGCGAACAGTTTCTAAAGCTTCCTTAGCCGTTAAATTCATACAAACCATACTCCTTGATCACTTGTTCCACTTCCGCTGAGACAAAGTATCGGATCGGTTTATTTTCAAAAACTCGTTTTCGAATAATTGTAGAAGAGATATTTACATCAATAAATGGAATAAACTCAACTTCCTTTTTTTTGATGGCAGCTGCTCCAGGTCTGTTAAAGGCAACAAAGGTTACGAGTTTCTTTAGCTCATCAATTTGATACCACTGATCAAGCATGTCAACCATATCACCACCGATTAAAAAATAAAAATGATGGTTTTGATGCATTTCCTTCAGCTGCTTAACTGTATCAATCGTGAAGGATTTCCCTTTTCTCTTTAACTCAATATCACTTACTTTAAAGCGATTTTCGTTTTGAGTAGCTGCCGTGACCATTCGGAATCGATTTTCACCACTAGTTAAACCTTGTCTTTCTTTGTGTGGCGGAGTGGAAACAGGGATGAACCAGATTTCATCAAGCTTTAACTCGGACAGAGCTTCTTGAGCGATCAGCATATGACCTAGATGAGGTGGATCGAACGTTCCTCCAAATAAACCAATACGTTTTTCTTGATTATGTTCGTGGGAGGACAATTTTAGACTTTTCCTTAGAAGGCTTATAAAGAATGATAATGTTGCCAATGACTTGTACGAGATAGGCATGGGTAGCATTAACGACTTCTTCAGCGACAGCATCCTTGTCTTCCATACAGTTTTGTAGGACACTGACTTTAATTAACTCTCTCGCTTCAAGCGCCTCATTTAATTGGACAAGCATATTTTCATTTACGCCACCTTTACCTACTTGAAAAATAGGTTGAATGGCATGCGATTCAGAGCGTAAAAATCGTTTTTGTTTATTTGTTAACATCGTCTTGTTTCCTCCATTTAAAGAAATTCTTTTTTAACCGCTTCTGCCATTAACGATGAATTAGGCATTAATCCCGTCCAATGTCTAATGGAAAAAGCAGCTTGATTCACAAACATCCCTAGCCCATTTAGAATAGGATTTCCCCGCTTCTTAGCCTCTTTTAAAATGGCCGTTTCCATAGGATTATAAATCAAATCACAGACAAGTGCGTCTGGGCTTAAATTTTCCAGTTTCAGAGGCAGCTCGTCAACATGTGGATACATCCCCACCGAAGTCGTATTGACAACAATATCATAATCCCCTAGACGCTCCTCCGTCATTGAGAGGTCCTGAACGATAATACCATACTGAGAGAAGTCATTTGCCAGCGCGGTTGCTTTACTCATCGTCCGATTCGTTAACGTCACTTGCACGCCCTCTTCACTCATTGCATAAATAATTGCTCGAGCTGCGCCCCCAGCTCCAAGAACGAGTGCCTTTTTCTTTTGAAAAGGCGCTCCATTTTTAGCTTGTTTTAACGATTGAATAAAACCAGGTGCGTCTGTATTGAATCCAATTAGTTGATTCTCTTTTCTTACAACAGTGTTAACAGCACCAATTATACGTGCGTCATTATCAATAGCATCGAGGTAATTTATAATGGCTACTTTATGAGGAATCGTAACATTCATCCCATCAATTTCGCCATTTCTCATTCGATTTATTACAGTCGATAAGTCTGTTTCACTTACGTCATAAGCCGTATAGTTCGCTTTTAGGCCAAGCTCCTTATATGCAGAAACATGCATTTGAGGGCTTTTGCTATGACTAACAGGTTGTCCAATTAACGCATAGTGCCGCATGGTTCACACCTCTCAATCATGAAAGTATGGATGGTCTAGTACTTACTGCTACTTCCTCTGGTACATGAGCTTCTATTGTTATACCATCGCCTTGTATCGTAATCCAACCTAGTCCAGAAAAAACCACATCAGTTGGTTCAGCACTGACTTTAAATGTATGTTTTTTTAATTGCGGAATCTCTTCTCCTTCGCTTATATAAGGAGGAGCAAGGAGTTCCCCTGCATGATCTTTATACAATTGCGAAGCGTTTTCTAATTTCGTCCTGTGAATACGTAAACTATTCGCCACATAGGCAATGAAAGAAGCCGGTTTTCCTGAGACAAAATCCAATCTAGCTAACCCACCCAAAAAAAGTGTTTGCTCAGCTTTTAATTGATACACAGTTGGCTTAAGTTCCTTATTTGGTGTAATTACTTTCAAGCTTTTCTTTTTAAGTCGATGGGCAGCCTGATGACGGTTCATTAAGCCAGGGGTATCAACTAATGAACGACCATCTTCTAATGGAATATCAATTAAATTAAGCGTTGTACCAGGAAAATGAGAAGTCGTAATTAGCTGGTCTCCTTGATGCCCATGGAGTTTAAGAATCCGATTAATAAAAGAGGATTTCCCAACATTTGTACAACCAACTATATAGACATCTTTGCCCTTTCTTAGCGTATCAATTTGATTCATGACTTGCTCAACGCCTTCATTCGATACAGTGCTCATTACTAACACATCGAGAGGTTTTAATCCTTCTTCACTCGCTGTTTTTTTCATCCAGTTGCGTAATTTTCCGCGATTGGTTGACTTAGGTAATAAATCAATTTTATTTGCAACGAGCAAAACAGGATTTTTCCCAGCAAATCGCTGAACACTTGAAATCCAGCTGCCATATATATCAACTATATCTACAATCTTTACAATTAGTGCATCTTTTTTGTGTAAAGACTGAAACATCTCCATAAATTCATCGTCTTCAATTGATACGGATTGAATTTCATTGTAGTGTTTTAAACGAAAACATCGTTTACAAATAACCGTCTCCCTTTTTAACGCAGCAGGAGGTGCAAATCCAATTTTATCAGGATCTTCTGTTTGAATTTGTATTCCACAGCCGGAGCAAAACCACTCCTCAACATGATCTGACATTCTTAATCCTCCCAGTTTATATGACCTTTTTTCTTCATCCATCGTAAAACAAATCGTTCCATCCGACGATTTAGCTTCGTCATCCAGTCATCCGTTTTTGTTACAGGCACAACCAAAATCGTGTACAAGCCAGCTCGATTGCCCCCAAGAACATCGGTGAAGATTTGATCACCGATAACGACGGCTTCATCTGTTCGGACACCCATTTGTTTACAAGCCCTTTTAAATGCTTTACGCCGTGGTTTTTTCGCACTATGGATAAACACTTTTTCTTCCGGGTCACAAAACTCTTTTACTCGTTTTTCACTATTATTTGATACAATCGTTACATTCAGTCCTGTTTCTTCTAACTTTGCAAACCATTCTTTCACTTCTGGAGTAGCTTCTGCACGATGCCATTCCACTAGTGTGTTATCAAGGTCAGTAATAACAGCTCGAATTCCTCTATCCTTTAAAGAAAATAAGTCAATATCATAAATGCTTTTCACATATTGATTTGGCAATAAACGGCTGAACACGTCAGCACCCCTTTTCCTCTATATAAAAACTTCTAGTCAAACATCAACTATACCTTTCCTACAATGAGATTTCAAATAAAAGATGATCTCTTCTTTTCTTTATAAATCGATAAACTTTTCGACAAATTCAGCGCATCGCCACCCCTGTGGATAACGTTGTACACCGTTTAAAACGCATACAATTAAGGATTTATTACAATAATCAACAAATCATTCACAGGTTATACACGGATCATTGTGGATAAAACGAACGGTTGTTCTATTACCGCTGGCGTGTTAGGATATTTTTAATATCACTATGTTACAAGGATGCGTAATACGCGCTTCATGAGGAGGTGGGCCTGCTTTTAGCAGGTACTATGGAAAATTTGTCGGACGAGCTTTTAATTGAAACGTATCAAAAGGCAATTGAATTAGAATTAAATCAAGATTTTGTTGATTTAATTTATAGTGAGCTTTTTAAACGTTCATTAACGGATCACATTAAATTATCTTCTTAAAACCCGTATTCGCACCTTGCTAACACCCTCAAGTAAAAGAGACTATCGATTGCAATCGATAGTCTCTTTTTATTCTATTACTTCTTTCTTAGGAATTAACTTAAGGTACTCTCGAGGAGCAAAGTGATTCGGATCAGTGTCCTGAATGGAAACGCCTTGCTTTGGATTGGTTCTAGAATATAAATGAACTGAATCATATACGAGCCAACAAGCTGCAAATAAAACGAAGAAAATCGTTAAACATACATAAGCTTTCGTTACAGTGCGAATAATAAAACGCCTCCTTACTACTAAAGGTGGCGTTTTTTTATGATTCTTATACTGATTTTCAAACTTTTTTTCTTATTTTTTATCTGTTTCATCCTATTTAAAACCATTTTAAGGTCATTGTTTTGTCAAGTAAAAAAATGTACAAACCCCTGTTTTTTACGCTATAATTGCGGAGATTATGTTGACAATGTATCGAAAAGGAGGTTAAACATGTCAAGCCTACACTTAGCAATTATATTGCCATTTCTTATTGCTATCGTTATTCCGCTCATTTACCCATTTACGAAACGTATCCACACTGGCTGGTTTGTTCTACTAGTGCCATCAGCATTATTTGCTTATTTTGTTTCCCGGACTTCGGATACAGCAAATGGTGGAGCAGTCATGGAAGAAATGGCATGGGTGCCATCACTCGACATTCATTTTAACGCATATTTAGATGGATTAGGCCTACTGTTTGCCTTATTAATTACTGGAATTGGTGCTTTAGTCGTCCTGTATTCCATTTTTTATTTGGATAAAACAAAGGAAAAGCTCTCGAATTTCTATGTGTACCTGTTAATGTTCATGGGTGCCATGCTAGGCATTGTGCTCTCAGATAACTTAATTGTACTTTATATTTTCTGGGAAGTTACAAGCTTGTCTTCTGCCTTGCTAATCAGTTATTGGTTTACGAATAAAGGGTCGATTTTTGGAGCAAGAAAATCCATGCTAATCACAGTTTTTGGCGGATTTGCAATGATGGCTGGATTTATTCTACTTTATGTCGAAACAGGGACGTTTAGCATTCAATCATTGATTGGACAAGCTGACATTATTATGCAAAGCCCTTTCTTTATTCCAGCAATGATTCTGGTCTTAATTGGAGCCTTTACAAAATCAGCTCAGTTCCCGTTTCACTTCTGGTTACCTGATGCAATGGAAGCCCCAACTCCTGTCAGTGCTTACCTTCATTCAGCCACAATGGTTAAAGCGGGCATCTATTTAGTTGCTCGAACAACACCGATTTTCGCAGGTGCACCTGAATGGTTCTGGATTATCGTTATTACTGGATTAACAACGCTTATTTGGGGCTCTGTTTCTGCCGTAAGACAACGAGATTTAAAAGGGATTTTAGCCTTTTCAACCATTAGCCAGCTCGGCTTGTTAATGACTTTACTTGGTGTCGGCTCTTCTGCTTTTAATGCAAATAGCCTAAGTGAGAGTGCTCTATACGGTGCTGCAATTGCCACTGCTGTCATTCATTTAATTAATCACGCCACTTTTAAAGGAAGTCTTTTCATGGCTGTAGGCATTATTGACCATGAAACCGGAACACGCGATATAAACAAGCTTGGCGGATTAATGGCCATCATGCCGATTACATTTACGATCTCTCTTGTCGGTCTTGCTTCAATGGCTGGTATACCGCCGTTCAACGGCTTTATTAGTAAAGAAATGTTTTTTACGGAAATGTTGACTGTGACGTCAATGAATTTTGCGGGGGTCGAGACATGGGGCTATGTCATGTTAGCAATTGCTTGGATTGCTAGTATTTTTACATTCCTCTATTGCGCCATTTTGTTTTTCAAAACATTCTTTGGCCGTTTTCAAAAAGAACAGTTTAACCGTACTGTTCACGAAGCACCACTCGGTATGTTAATTAGCCCTGTTATTCTAGGATCACTCGTCATTTTGTTTGGTTTATTTCCAAACTTGCTTGTTACATCGGTTATTGAACCTGCTGTCGCAAGCATTCTGCCGCATGTCCCAGTAGAAGAATTGTCAATTGACATGACCTTGTGGCATGGAATTAACACAGAATTACTAATGTCTCTAGGTGTTATTGGAATTGGCTCCACTTTATACTTGACTTATCCTAAGTGGAAAAGCATTGCGATTATGCAACATTCTCGTGATCCATTTAATCGTGTCTACGATAAAAGTCTTGATGGCTTATCAAGTAGTTCAGAATGGATTACAAAATTGCAAATGACAGGTCGTCTGCGTGATTATTTTGCGTATATGCTTGTCTTCATTGTTGCACTACTCGCCTATGCATTTGTGCGCTCTAACAGCTTCACCCTATCTTTTACAGCAACAGAAGAAACACCAGTCTATCTGTATGCCATTACGTTCCTACTAATACTTAGTACAATTGCTTTATTGTTCATGAAGGGACGGATTCAGCTCATTATTACGATTGGTGTAGTTGGTTTCCTTATGGCATTATTGTTCGCTGTTTTCAGTGCACAGGATTTAGCCTTAACTCAGTTACTGATCGAGACTGTTACGGTTGTTTTACTTCTATTAGCATTTAGACACTTACCAGAAGTAACGAAAGAGATTGGCTCAAGAGTCCGTAAATCACTGCATATCAGTATTTCCATTGCAGTTGGTATTCTTGTGTTTTTAATAAGTGTTTCTGCGTTCGCATTGCGAACAGAAGCAAATTTCACTCCTATCTCTGAATTCTTTATCGAAAACTCCTATAAGTTAGCTGGTGGAGAAAACATGGTTAACGTAATTCTAGTAGATTTCCGTGGTTTAGATACGATTTTAGAAGTACTGGTCTTAGCAATCGTTGGACTTGCAATATTAATGATGGTTAAACATCGATTTAAGGGAGGCGAAGATGTGTGAAGTTCTCACGTTCCCATGACGTCATGCAACGGGTGCTCATAACGATCACCATCTATTTTCTCGTTGCTTTCTCATTTTATTTGTTTTTTGCCGGCCACAATAATCCAGGTGGAGGTTTTATTGGTGGGCTAATGACTGCCAGTGCCTTTATCTTGATCTACTTGATTTTTGATCGTCAGGTCGCAAATCGAATCATCCGGTTCTCGTTTCCTGGCATACTTGCAACCGGCTTACTCATTTCGATTGCAATCGGATTAATTGGACCGTTAATTGGTGATGAAATGTTCTCGCAGTACTTTGATTACTTTGATTTACCTTTTTTCGGGGAAGTTGAGTTAACAACTGCCGTTCCCTTCGACTTTGGGATCTACCTTGTTGTCGTCGGCATGGCCATGGCAGCTACAGTCACAATAGCGGAGGATGAAAACGAATGGAAATCTTAATCTTTTTAGCGATTGCCGTTTTATTCTCCGTAGGAACGTATTTTCTGTTATGCAGGAGTTTAATAAAAGTCATTTTGGGCATCATGCTCATTTCACACGGTGCCCATATGCTTCTTTTAGCAATGGCTGGTCTACGTCAAGGTGCGCCTCCTCTTGTTCATTTATCAGGGAGTAACGCTACTGACCCACTTCCTCAAGCGATGATTCTAACGGCAATCGTTATTAGTTTCGGTATCACAGCTTTCCTAGTTGTGTTAGCCTATCGAACATACAGAGTAAACGGCACTGAGGACTTAGAGAAACTGCGAGGTGCTGAAGATGATGAGTAATATGGTAATGCTTCCGATCATCATTCCTTTTATCGTTGGGACAATCCTCATCTTATTTGCTAAGAAACACCTTTTACAACGAGTAGTTGCTTCAATTACTGCACTATTAATGGTTGGTATTTCTGTTTATCTTGGCTGGACTGTCTATACAAAAGGAACGATGATGCTGGAACTCGGGGGCTGGGAGGCTCCTTTTGGAATTGTTGTTGTTGCTGATAATTTAGCGGCATTCATGGTTGTTCTAACAAGCATCATTGCCGCAGTTTGTTTGTTTTATTCGTTTTCAACCGTACACCCAGAACGTGAAAGGTACTTTTTTTACCCGTTCTTTTTCTTTCTAGTAACGGGAGTAAACGGTTCTTTCTTAACTGGTGATCTCTTTAACTTGTTTGTCTTCTTTGAGGTCATGCTCCTGTCTTCTTATGCATTAATGGTAATTGGCGGAACAAAATTTCAACTTCGAGAAACATTTAAATATGCAGTTATTAATGCTTTCTCTTCCATGTTGTTCCTAGTTGCCATTGCTTATATTTATGGCATCCTTGGAACCGTCAATTTTGCCCATATGGCAGAACGAGTTGCCGAACTTGAACAAGCTGGCGCTTTAAATGTCGTAGCCATTCTCTTGTTTCTAGTTTTTGCAACAAAAGGAGCGTTGTTTCCACTTTACTTCTGGTTGCCGCATTCTTACATTGGACCACCTACCGCCATTAGCGCCTTATTTGGAGGTTTGCTAACAAAGGTAGGGGTCTATGCAATTATAAGGATGTACACGCTTGTGTTCACATTTGATATTGCCTTTACGCATAATTCAGTCATGTTAATATTAGGTGGACTGACAATGCTTCTAGGTGTATTAGGGGCTGTTGCACAGTTTGACTTTAAACGGATTCTATCATTTCATATCATTAGCCAGATTGGTTATATGATTATGGGAATTGGACTAAATACAGCTTTAGCTCTAGCCGGCGCCATCTTCTTCCTTGCTCACAACATGATCGTTAAAACTGGGCTCATTTTAATGTCAGGTGCAACAGAAAAAGTCACTGGCACAACAGATCTAAAGAAAATGGGTGGAATATTAAAATCACATCCTGTATTAGCTTGGTTCTTTTTAATTCTCGGGCTATCGATTGCTGGTATTCCGCCACTCAGCGGCTTTTTTGGGAAATTCCCATTGATCGTAGCTGCATTAGATGAGGCTAGCTATTTCTTAGCATTTCTAGCTTTATTCGTTGGAATGCTGACCCTCTTCTCAATGATTAAGATCTTTTTAAACGTATACTGGGGAGCTCCTCAGTACACGAAAGAGCAGGCATCTATTTCACTTAAATCAACGTTATTTGCCGCCTCGCCTCTTATCGTATTGACAATTATTATGGGTATATTCGCTGAACCGTTCTTTGCTTATACTGAAATTATTGCAAACGAGTTATTAGATCCATCAATTTATATTCAATCTGTTCTGGGGGAGTAGATATACCATGGCCTTTCAATTATTAATTAACGTAATAATTGCCATCGTGTGGATGCTGTTTCAGAACAGCTTCACAATTGTTGATTTTGTTATTGGATTTACAATCGGTTTTTTTGTAGTCCTTGTCTTAATTCGTTTTAAAGGGTATGAATTTTATTTTTCTAGAGTGCTTGCTTTGTTGAAACTTATGCTCATCTTTGCTAAGGAACTTGCAATTGCTAATGTCGTCGTATTGAAAGCTGCATTTAGTCCTAAAATGGATGTTGCTCCAGGTATTGTAGCCGTTCCAACAAAATTAGAAACAGATGCTGAAAAAACATTATTTGCTGTAATGATGACATTAACACCAGGCACACTGTCCATTGAATTCTCATTGGATAATAACGTCATTTTTGTCCATGCCCTTGATGCAAGAGACCGTGAGGGAATTATTGACTCGGTCCAAAACACATTTGAAAAAAGCATTCTGGAGGTGACTCGAAGATAATGTTTGAGACGATCTTATCATGGATTTTAGTCGCAAAATGCGTAGGAGCCCTGCTCTGTGTCATTCGAGTCCTCATTGGTCCTACTTTATCTGATCGAATTGCAGCTCTAGATACTCTAGGCTTAATGCTCATTGGTTTTGTGGGGATTTTAATGATTATCCAAGATACCATTGCGTACACTGAGGTTGTGCTCGTTATAGCAATCCTTGCTTTTATTGGTTCAATTGCTTTAGCGAAGTTTTTAGAAAGGGGGACTTTATTTGACCGCGATTGAGTGGACAATTGTCATCCTTGCAAGCGTCGGTACGATCTTTAGTTTTGGTGCCGGCTTAGGCATCATTCGGTTCCCTGATGTCTATTCTCGTTTACATGCAACTGGGAAGAACGCAACTGCTAGCGTCATTTTGATTATGTCAGCAACATTTATTTATTTTCTTATTGAACACAATATGTTCATCGGAAAAATCTTGTTGACGATTCTATTTGTTTTTTTGACAACCCCTGTTGCAGCGCTCCTTATCTCCCGGTCAGCTTATCGTATTGGAGTTCCAATGGATAAGAGCTCTGTAAGAGATGAGATGAAGCCTTATTACGACAATGAAAAATCTTCTCCGGCAAAAAATGAATAAAGACTTGCGAATTCGCAAGTCTTTTTTCTATGAAGTAAAGTGGCCAATTTCTTCTCCCATTTTCACCTCTAACTGCGTAAGTGTAGGATGAAATGAATTTTTTTCAAATAGCAAAATGACAGTGGAACCGAATGAGAAATGCCCTACTTCTTCTGCCTTATCCCAATCTGCTTCTTTTTTCGTTCGAACAATCGTATTAATATTCATTGCGCCCACCTCAATCATGGCGGTAACGTTGTTGTTACGGTATAGGTAGTTAACTTGACGATAATTTAACGACAGCGGTTGTTTTCCGTAAAGTAAACCTAATTGATTTACAGGATAGGATCGATTTCCTAACAGCTTAGACTCTTTTACAATGCATTCAAAGGGGCTATGAATTCGATGATAATCACGCGGACTTAAGTAAAAAATAACATAGTAGCCTTCTTCATATTTTCTTCCTTCATGCTCTGAACCTAACATGTCGCTAAGCGAATAAAGTTGCCCTTTCACTTTAAAAGTAGCTCCCTCTTCAATGATCCCTCTTTCCTCACAAACGCCGTCTACTGGAGAGACCACAATATTCTGCCCAGCTGCAACAGGACGTACGTCAGTCTTTAAAGGACGGGTGAACAACGCGTGTAAACTCTTAAAATCTTTTTTATCGTAAAACGATTCATCCATATTTAACTGGAATGTTTTTATGAACGTAGGAATTAAAAGTCTACTCGCTTTTGATTTAGCGAATTGTTTAATAAGAAATGAACTCCACTTTCGATTTGTAAGCTCAATACACAGTTGAAACATTTTTCTTTTCAAATTAATCACCTTTAGCCATTTTTAAATCATTCAATACGAATGTATGGTATACTTTGGTATTATACCACGTAATTAAACTCGAAAAGAGGTGATTCATACGTGTTTCTATTAAATCAGCTTGATTTAACTAGAAAAAAAATAAAAGGACAGCTAGCCAATATTTTAACACTGATTAATTTAGGTTTTGGGATTACTGCTATCATGTTTATTTTTCAAGGAAGCATATGGTATGGTTTTTTATTCATTGCGATTGCTGCTTTATTTGATCGATTTGATGGTCTTGTTGCTCGTAAGTTAAGAATTGAAACAGAGTTAGGTAAACAACTTGATTCTCTTAGTGATCTTGTTTCGTTCGGTGTAGCTCCTGCCCTTCTTGTACAACAAGCTAGCCTAATGCCTTTAACGATCATTGGCGGCACTGCTGTTGTCTTATTCATCCTATGTGGCGCGCTTCGCTTGGCACGCTTCAATATTACCGATTCTCCCAATGAATTTATCGGGTTACCGATTACAGCGGCAGGGTGCATATTAGCTTTCTTGACTTTATTTAACGATACGTTATCTCCAGTCGTTTATATTGCAATTATGATTTCTTTATCAGGACTCATGATTAGTAATATTCGGGTAAAAAAAGGGTGATGTTTAAAGACACTACCTGATGGAATTGTGCATTTTCTTATTGAAAAATGGTAAATATGGTGTATCTTTCGCCAGAATACGCGTAAAAATACGACGTATGGCTTGACACCAATAGAATTCATGAGTAAATTAAGGGCAGGCAGTTCCGCTGCCCGCTTCCATAAGCGATTAAAAGCATACATATTATTCTCTTTTAGGAATAATAGGCTTATTTTAAGTTTAGAAAAGGAGTTTTTACAGATGAACAAAACAGATCTAATCAATGCCGTTTCAGAGCAAGCAGAAATTTCTAAAAAGGATGCTTCAAAAGCAGTGGACGCTGTATTTGAAGGAATCACTAATTCCCTTGTGAATGGTGGAAAAGTACAACTAGTAGGTTTCGGGAGCTTTGAAGTTAGAGAGCGTTCTGCTAGAAAAGGCCGTAACCCACAAACTGGTGAGGAAATTGAAATTGCAGCAACTAAAAACCCAGCTTTCAAACCAGGTAAACAATTGAAAGATGCGGTTAACGAATAGGAGCTTCACATAAGGTTAATATATTCCACTAGGGGTGCGTTTAAGCTGAGAGAAGGTTTTTTTAACCTTTAACTCTTCAACCTGATCTAGTTAACACTAGCGTAGGGAAGTGGACAAGCAAAGAAGTTCATTCTTTGTTAGAACAGTCGCCTCTTAATAAACGGGCGACTGTTTTTTATTTGAAAGGATGTCATCTATTTTGAACTCTGTTTATCGAGCTTTAACAATTGCAGGAACAGACCCGACCGGAGGAGCAGGAATTCAAGCTGATTTAAAAACATTTCAAGAGCTTGAAGTCTATGGCATGAGTGTAATTACTTCACTTGTTGCACAAAATACGACCGGTGTACAAGCTATTCATGATTTACCAATTGAATTCATCGAAAAACAATTTTACGCTGTTATGAGTGATATATACCCTAATGCCATTAAAACAGGAATGATTGCCCAGCCTGACATGATGGCTTTATTAAAAGAAAAACTAGAAGAACATCATTTAGTCACTTATGTTTGTGATCCCGTTATGATGGCCAAAAATGGTGATCCACTTCTTGAGAAACATGTTCGTGCCACTTTAAGAGATACACTTGTAGCAGTATCAAGTATTGTTACACCAAATATTGCTGAAGCAGAAGATTTAATAGAGATGAAAATTGAGACAGTTGAGGATATGAAAAAAGCAGCGACACGTATTGTAAAAGAACTCGGAGCAAAAAGTGCAATCATTAAGGGTGGTAGCTTAGCAGGGGACGCTGTAGACGTGTTCTACAGCACGAGTGAAGGTATTATAGTATTTGAGGCGCCTCGTACCGATACGAAGCATACACACGGTACAGGCTGTACTTTTTCAGCAGCTCTTTGTGCAGAACTAGCAAAAGGATCATCCATCTACCAATCTGTTCATAAAGCTAAACAATTTACTGCAGACGCTATCTATTGGTCCTTAAACCTTGGTAATGGATATGGTCCAACAAACCATTGGGCACACCGAATGCAAGGATTACCTACACAGTACAACACTAAAGGCTAAAACGATTCTTATTAGAATTATCTTGTACATTCGAACATGATAAGATCTGTTCAATTGAAAATGCTCTAAACGCTTGCTTTAAGTGACAGAAACAAAAAAGATGCGTCGTAGTTAGAGTGTAAACCGTTACCAAACGTTGTGATAATTTTTTATTCTTTGCTTCATAGATAATTTCAACCTGTTTCCGATCACGTGCAGCTTTGGTTAATAAATGTTCCATGATGCTTCCCTCCTTTATCTAAGTATAATCACGGAACGTGCGTTCGTCAATTTGAATTAGTAAAAAGCTCACCTAATAAGGTAAGCTTCTTTTTTTCCGATTGAATTACGCGATGCGAACGATTTGCAAAACTGCACCTTGCCCAGCTACTAATACTGCTGCACCAAGCAATCCAAACAATTCAACCTCTACCAAATCTCCTGCTGCTAATGTTGCCACAGCGTTTCCAGATAAATTTGTAACAGCAACTCCTGGTGATACAGCCGAAGACGTTAACGGGGTACCGTTAACTGTTAAACGCAGACCTAATAATAATCCTGCAGTTAAATTAACGCCATAGGAAATGCTATACGTCCCCGCTGTATTGATTGTGAAACCATCTCCAGCTGGAGTAATACCAGATGAAAGTTGGTTACTAGGAACTGGTACGGTTGTTCCTCCTAACAAAACAGCTATCGTTGAACCTCCATTTGTTCCAAATGCATACGTGCTTGTTAGCGATTCTCCCGTTGGACTAGCTGGACCGGTCGCACCTGTAGCACCTGTTACCCCTGGTACACCAGTCGCTCCAGTTGGTCCGGTAATGCCAATCCCGGCTGCGACCAATTCAAAATCTGGTGATACACCTGGAGTTCCTGTTGGAGCGTCTACAAGTACACGGTAAATGCTTCCTTCAAACGTAACAAGATCCCCTGCTACTAATGTTGGTGCAGTCGCTGGGTCAAACAAGGTTACCCCTTCTAAACCTACTCCTGTTGCTCCAGTCGGACCAATTGCACCTGTTGGACCTGTTTCCCCTGGTAAACCGGTTGCTCCTGTTGGACCAGTTATGCCTATTCCTGCTGCGACTAATTCAAAATCTGGCGATGCACCTGGAGTTCCTGTTGGAGCGTCTACAAGTACACGGTAGATGCTTCCCTCAAACGATACGAGCTGGCCCGCTAATAGTGCTGGAGCAGTCGCTGGATCGAATACAGTTACTCCATCAAGACCAAGCCCTGTTGGACCTGTTACCCCTGGTAAACCCGTTGCTCCCGTTGGACCCGGTAATCCGGTTGCTCCTGTTTCACCCGGCAATCCCGTTGCTCCTGTTTCACCTGGCAAGCCGGTTGCTCCTGTTGGGCCCGGTAACCCTGTTGCTCCTGTTTCACCTGGCAATCCTGTTGCTCCTGTTGGGCCCGGTAACCCTGTTGCTCCTGTTTCACCTGGCAAGCCGGTTGCTCCTGTTGGGCCCGGTAACCCTGTTGCTCCTGTTTCACCTGGCAATCCTGTTGCTCCTGTCGGGCCCGGTAAACCCGTTGCTCCTGTTGGACCTGATATACCTGTGTCACCTGTACCGCTGCCAATGATCAGCTGAAACTCTGGGGACGTTCCAGGTGTACCAATCGGAGCATCCACCAACACCCGATAAATGGATCCATCAAATGAAACAAATTCTCCTGCAACAAGGCTAGGTCTTACTAGCTCACTAAATGGAATTATATTATCAAGCCCTAATCCTGTTGGACCTGTTGGACCCGTTGGACCCGTTGGACCCGGTATACTCGTTATTCCGGTTACTCCTCCGGGAGGTCCAGTTGGTCCTGTTGGGCCTGTTGGACCAATTTGACCAGGACGTAAAAACCCTCCACCATTAGTCGGTGTCCTTGGAAACCTTTGTATATTATTACAATCAAAATAATCCATTCTTTACTCCCTCCTCTTTTTTCACCGCATAATTGCAGCTCTTAAATAATATGAATCTCTCGCGAGAATCGCTTGTGTGGACTACACGGTATTCTACTAGTTATTAGTTGATTTCTTACTAGAATAATTCTTTCAATTCTTAATTATAAAACCATTTCTGTTTTGCGGTTATGTTCTTTAATAAAAATAGACATCGGGACGTTTGATCTTTATAATCTGCTTATGCCCATTTAATACATATAAAGGTAAGGAGATTTTTAATTGGAGAATAAACCTGTCGGTAAACTGACAAATGTTTTTTATTGGACACTTGGAATATTAGTTATCTTCGTTGGAATAGGTATACTGTTTCCTTCTCAGCTCGAATCTGTAACTGCTACAGTGCGTAATTTCATTGCTGATGTTTTTGGTTGGTATTACTTAATTGTTGTAACAATCTTTTTGTTAGTCTGCTTGTTTTTTTGTTGTGAGTCCGTTTGGAAAATTACGTCTAGGAAAAGAAGACGACAGGCCTGAGTATAGCTACTTAACTTGGTTTGCTTTTCTTTTCAGTGCTGGTCTTGGCGTAGGACTTCTCTTTTTTGGTGCGGCAGAGCCGATCGCTCACTATGCAATTGAAGCTCCAACTGCAGATGAAAACACTGGTCAAGCTGCATTGGAATCGTTAAAGTATGTCTTCTTACACTGGGGTTTTCATGGTTGGGCGATTTATGCCATTGTCGCTATCTGTCTTGCTTATTTTAACTTCCGGAAAGATATGCCTGGCTTAATAAGTGCTACTCTTTCTCCACTCATTAACCCTAAAGGATTTTGGGGTCAAATAATTGATGTTATTGCTATTGTGGCTACATTATCAGGAATTGCTACGACTCTGGGTTTCGGTGCTGCGCAAATGAACGGTGGCATTTCCTTTCTAACAGAATTCCCGAATAGTTTTGGTTTGCAACTTGTTATCATTATTGTCATTACCATCTTGTTTTTAATTTCCGCAAGCACTGGTTTAGACAAAGGCATTCGTATATTAAGCAGCATGAATATGATTTTAATCATGTTAATGTTATTGTTTTTTATGGTTTTTGGCGCCTCACTTTACTCACTCAATTTGTTTACAAATACACTCGGACAGTATATTCAATCATTACCTGAGTTAAGCTTTAATATCGCCCCAAATAGCTCAGAACACCGCGAATGGATTAATGCCTGGACTCTTTTTTACTGGGCATGGTGGATGGCTTGGTCCCCTTACGTTGGAACATTTATTGCACGCGTATCACGCGGACGTACACTGAGAGAATTTGTCATTGGCGTATTACTCGTTCCACCAATAGTTGGCTTCGTTTGGTTCTCCTTTCTAGGTGGTACAGCTATTTCAATTGAGTCACAAGGAATTGCAGCCATTTCGAGCTTAGCTGAAGAGGAAGCCCTATTCGGTGTTTTAGAGACGATGCCGTTTAGTACGATCACTTCATACATTACCATTTTCTTAGTCGCTGTCTTTTTCATCACGTCCGCGGATTCAGCAACCCATGTTTTAGGAAGTCAGTCAACAAATGGTTCACTTAATCCCCCAACAAAAATTAAAATTTTATGGGGTATCCTGATGTCAACTACGGCTGCTGTTCTTTTGTATAGTGGTGGCTTACAAGGTTTACAAAATACAATGATAGTCGTTGCTTTTCCATTTTCCATTATTATGCTTCTGATGGTTATCTCATTGTTTAAAGCGTTGCGTCATGAACACTTAAAAAAAGAAGTCAACCAAAGACGCCTGCTCCGTGAAATTGCTGAGTTACGGCAATTTAAAAGCAAGCAAGAACGTGCTGAAAAGAAACGGTTGAAGGAAGAACGAAAAAAGAAGAAAAACGAAGAACGCCCAGAAAAAAAATTAAATGAGAAAAAAGCTAGAAAGAAAAAATACAAAACAAATAAACCTCCTAAAAAAGAATAAAAAAACGTGTTGTCTAAATCAGACAACACGTTTTTCATCTTCTTTGGTCAATGTATTTTCCTAAGTGTATGACCATTGCGCCCATTCTTTCTTTTTCTGGAAACAACACACGAGACACTCCAGACTCTGTTAATGCTTCGGCCGTTACTTTTCCGACTGCTGTCGCAAGGACAGCAGTTTCTAAACATGAAATTAAAGCTTGTTCAAGGCCACGAGCCTTTGCACATGCAAACAATGCCTTTACTTGCAATGCAGAAGTGAAGCAAATTGCATCATAACATTCCTCTTCTAAAAGCTCGTTTAGTAACTGATCTGCTATATCTTGATTTGGAGCATGATGGTGATAAGGTAACCAGATTGTCAATTCTGCTTGTTGTTCACGAAAAAATAATTCCAGTTCCGGTGATCGAATTCCATAAAGCTGGACAACAACCTTTTTTCCTTTAAAGCTGTATGATTCTAATTTCTGTAATAACTGCTTTGTTGTCCCATCATCTGAAACGAGTTCGAAGGGAACCTGTTCTTTATTAAGTACGGCTACCGCCTTATACCCTCTAACCGCTACATTGGTTTTCCTAAGTTTATCCACAAATTTATCTTTTACTCCTAGCTCATCAGCATGTTGTAAGAAGGTTTCAATTCCAATACCAGTCGTGAAAATAAACCAATCAATCGTAACATCCAAACTGTCGAAAATGAGTTTTTTGATGACAGCGGAATCTTCAATAACTGTACCTTGCATCGACCGAACCCGGCTTTCTCCTCCTTGCTTCTTAATTAATTCTTGCATCTCCTCTGTCTTACGAGATGCGGTTAGTGCAATCCGTTTATTCTGTAAGTACTTCATAAGCCCTCCCCTAATTTTCGTCTTGCATGAAAGTAATCAAACGGTTCTGACCATCTGTATTTTCTTGGTACAGACACAAACAAGCCCGGCAGCGCATACGTATAAATTGGAGGTGAAGATGATGTCTGCTATACTTGCTGCGATCACTTATTTTGCAAAAGAAGTGATTGTTTTTGTTTCGTATGTAAAGAACAATGCTTTTCCTCAACCTTTAAGCAAGGATGACGAAAAAAAATACTTAAAATTAATGGCAGAAGGCGACAAAGAAGCGCGAAATTTATTAATTGAACATAATTTAAGGCTTGTGGCCCACATTGTCAAGAAATTTGAAAACACACGTGAAGATGCGGAGGATTTAATATCGATTGGCACAATCGGACTCATTAAAGCAATTGAGAGCTATTCTGAAGGAAAAGGGACAAAACTCGCTACCTATGCTGCCCGTTGTATAGAGAATGAGATTTTAATGCATCTCAGAGCTTTAAAAAAAGTAAAAAAAGATGTCTCTTTACACGATCCGATTGGGACTGATAAAGAAGGAAATGAAATTAGTTTAATTGACATTCTTCAAGAAGATGCAGAAGATATTGTTGATCTATTACAAGCTAAGATGGAGAAAAAGCAAATTTATCAGTACATTCACGTACTTGATGATCGTGAAAAAGAAGTGATCGTTGGTCGTTTTGGCTTGCAATTAGAGGAGGAGCGCACGCAGCGTGAAATCGCAAAAGAGCTCAATATCTCCAGAAGCTATGTATCAAGAATTGAAAAACGAGCATTGATGAAGCTTTTTCATGAATTCTACAAGCACAGTCGCGGAAAAGGTTAAGCAACAAGGAGATGGCTAAATGCATCTCCTTTTTAGCTTTTTTTCACCGATCTCCATTTTCCAAAAAAGGCAGCCAATACTTGTTGAAATAACGTCCCTACAATGACCGGCAACGTTACAGCAGGTGGAAAATACACTACTGCAATTGCAGCACCAACTCCGATATTTCTCATCCCAGTTAACAACATCATACTTAATTGGTCTTCTCTTGAAAACTTAGCCCATTTCCCTACTAGAAGTCCTGTAAAATAACCGATAATAGCTAAGATAAAAACGGTTGCTGTAATTGAAAAAAGTCCGAAATCAAATGCACGGAAGTATGGAGCGGCGACAGAGCTATTTAAACAGATGACAAATAACAATCCTAGTTTTGTAAACGGTGCACCTATCTTGTGAATTGGACTAACCCAATTAGGTTTATAAACATGCATTACAAGCGCTAACACGGAAGGCGCAACAACCATCCAAAACACACCAAGTAAAATTCCGAGTGTATCTAGATCAATTACCGCTCCGAAAAAAACAGCTAATGTTGCTGGAATAAACACGGGAGCAACTAACGTGTTAACTAAAATAACGCACAGTGCTAGCGTACGATTCCCACCATAAACAGAGATCCACATTAAAGACACAATGCCAGTTGGGATTGAAAAAGCCAGAACTAAACCCGTTCGCGTAAAATAATCATCGTTAAATAACAGCCAACCGACTCCGTAAGCTATAGCTGGCATAACAACTTGTAAAAGCAAGAGTACAAAAGTAAACGGCAATGGAAAATGGACAACTTCTTTCAAATCAGCAGGATGGATTGTAATACTATTTGCAAATGACATGAGTGCAAAAATCCATGGTACTAAATACACAAACCCTTCTAACTGAGCGGCAGCTAACACGCCCATTAGCACAGCTACTGGAGTTAAAAACGGTAACCCTTTTTGTAATAATTTATTAATGTAAATCAAAATAGAATCTCGCTTCCTCATTCATAGTAAGTCTACTCCTTTGGAGCTATCATAGCCTTAATTGTCACTATGATCTAGTTTAAACCATTTGTTTAAGCGAAATAGTCGATTAAAAGAAGGGAAATAGGTATACTAAAAAAGAATGGAATTGAAAGGGGCTATCTACTATGAAATTTATTGACAATGCAAACATAACCGATCCACAGATTAATTTAGCTATTGAAGAATGGGCGCTAAAAAATTTAGATCCTGAAGAAACCTATTTACTTTTCTACATAAACGAACCATCCATTATAATAGGGAAAAACCAAAATACATTCGAAGAAATTAATCTCGATTACGTTAAAGAAAATCATATTCATGTTGTACGTCGCCTTTCAGGTGGTGGAGCTGTTTATCACGACCTAGGCAATTTAAACTTTAGCTTTATTACAAAAGATGACGGTGACTCGTTCCATAATTTCAAAAAATTTACGGAGCCTGTTGTTCAAGCATTAAAACAATTAGGTGTAGACGCTCAATTAAGTGGCCGTAACGACATTCAAGTAGGCGAACGAAAAATCTCAGGCAATGCGCAATTCACAACAAAAGGTAGAATGTTTTCTCACGGTACACTCATGCTTCAATCTGAGATAGAAAACGTCGTTTCTGCCCTTAAAGTGAAAGATGAAAAAATCAAATCAAAAGGGATAAAATCAATCAGAAGTCGTGTTGCGAATATCTCCGAATTCTTAAATAATCCAGTCACAATGGATGAATTTAAACAACTTCTATTGAGCTACATCTTCAATAACGAAACGAATATTCCAAAACATGATTTAACGGAAAAAGAGTGGAACGAAATTCATGCACTATCAAAAGAACGTTATCAAAATTGGGATTGGAACTATGGAAAATCTCCTTCTTTTGATATCCAACGCTCCAAACGCTTTGCAATTGGTTCGATTGATTTACGCTTAAATGTAAAAAAAGGCATGATAGAAGCGTGTAAGATTTATGGTGATTTCTTTGGTGTTGCGGATGTTTCAGAACTTGAAAAAGTGTTTATCGGTAAACGCTACGATGCAAAAGAATTAGCACAAACGCTTGAGGACGTTGATTTAAAAGCTTATTTTGGCAACATAGATAAAGAAGAATTCCTAACGTTAATCTATTAAATAAAAAAAGCGGCGACCAGTTAATGGTCGCCTCAATTGGGGAGAGAGACAAGAAAGAACAATTCGGAAGCAAAGGTTGCATCCTTTCCTTACTCTTACTCTATCGGATATCCACGTGCTAGACAGCAATTGTGTTACATCATCTTACAAACAAGTTTTTAAAGGAGGTTTGCGTCGTGCACTTCCATGAAATCAAACAGAGACTTACTACTGAACCAGTAGCATCGCATCAAAAAGACGCAGCAATCCTTCTTCCGCTCGTTCAAATTGAAAATCAGGTTCATATTCTTTTTCAAGTTCGTGCACTCTCATTAAATGCGCAACCTGGAGAAACCTGCTTTCCAGGAGGGCGAATTGACCAGGCAGATTCGACGCCTAAAGATGCAGCAATCCGCGAATTCACTGAGGAACTGGGAATTGACCCTTCCCTTCTTAGTATTCTCGCAGCTTTGCCAAAAATTGAATCACCACGAAAAGGTTTAATCTATCCATTTGTTGCAGAAGTGTACTCACTTGATACCATCCAGCCTAATCCAGAAGAGGTTGATGACTGGTTTACAATCCCACTTGACTACTTGCTTCATACCGAGCCTACAACAGGCTATATAACGATTACAATTGAACCTGGTGAGAATTTTCCGATCAATCAAATCGCAAATAAACGAGCTTATGAAAGAAAGACCTATCAGATGCCAGAGTATTTCTATACATACAATAATCGCATCGTGTGGGGTCTGACAGCACGGGTGCTAAATAGCTTCTTACAGCACCTAAAACAGCAATAAACGACCTTATCCGCTAGATAAGGTCGTTTTAGCTATTTATTTTCTAGTTTGTCTAATTGTATTTTTGCCCGGTAAGAAAGCAGGTGGCAGCTACATGCACATAGAAGCGATACACCAATCACAGTAGCAAGCCAAAGTGTCGGCTGAATCTGATAAGGTTCAGGGAGCCAAAGCCCAATCGTCAAGAAAAAACTTACCGCTAAAAATATTAAGCTAAATCCATGGTAATCTTGTTGTGCACACTTAAGATCCTTCTCTTTCTGTTCCACTTCATCTCCCCCTCATAACGCTATCTTAGCAGAGATCAAGAATGGAGATGACACTGTTTTCTTGGAAGGATAGGTAGATTAATCCACTAATTCTTCAATCATAAACATGACTTGCTTTGCTGAATTTACCGCAGATTTTTCTAAGAATGTGTCATAGGACATTTTCGCATCCTGACCTGCCACATCAGATAGTGCACGAATAATTACAAATGGAGTCTTAAATTGATGGCAGACTTGCGCAATCGCACCTGCCTCCATTTCTGCACAATACGCAGTTGGAAAACGTGTCTTAACTTCATTCACACGTGATTCCTCACCCATAAATGAATCTCCAGTGACAATTAACCCCTCTTCTGTGTGAAATCCGACTTTTTCCGCTGCTTTTTTCGCTGCCGCCATTAAAAGTGGTTCAGGAAGAAATGCTGGAACCATCCCAGGCACTTGCCCGTACTCATAACCAAATACCGTTGCATCTACATCATGGTAGCGCACTTCAGTTGATATAACGAGGTCTCCGACGGACATGGTTTTATTTAAACCACCCGCAACACCAGTATTAATTACATAATCGGGTTGATAGCGGTCATTAAGCAATGCCGTAGCTAATGCCGCATTGGCTTTACCGATTCCGCAGCGGGTTAAAACGACTCCAGCTTTTCCAATCGTACCTTCTGTAAATTCACAATCGGCAATAGTTGTAACAACCGGGTTTAAAATTTGTGTTCTTAAAAACTCTACCTCTTCTTCCATTGCTCCGATAATACCGATTTTCATCAAAAACCTTCCCTTCTTCCATAAGCATTCGTATTTTAGTATACACAGAATAAAGACGAATTTCATGCATTAACTTTTTTCACCTTATTTTATTGTCATAGTACTTCTTTTCGCTACTCTATAGTACTAAGGATCATTCTGTTCATGAATAAAGCAATGCGCTGTGCGCATTGCTTTATTCACTAATTGCGTGGGTTTGATTGATGCTCTGTTACTTGCCCAATTCTCCAACCTTGGTTATCTTCCCACTCTAGTCGAACCTGATAATAGAGGCCTGTACTATATTCAAGCAATGTACCTACAGAACTTGTTGTGGACCCACCATTTCCTAACCACATAAGCTCTGATGTAGAGCTGTTGAGGCCTGTTGCTTGATAAAGAGCTTGAACCATTTCATTCCAGTTTTCACCAGAGCTACTAAAATCATTTGGTGTTGGGTTGGCTTGCTCCGTCTGCAAAATATCCCCTTCAGCAAGGGTTGCACCATCTGATTGCTCTTCTTCAGTTTCCTCGTCTTCGTTCGTGCCCTCTTCCTCTTCTGTTCCTTCTACATCTTCGTCTTCTTCCGTTGCTTCATCATCTTCCGTATTACCTGACTCATCTTCTGTTCCTTCATCTGAATCAGGAGCAGCTTCTTCATCCTCGTCAATTGTTTCTCCTTCTCCACCTGTCTCACCTATACCTGTTTCCGGCTCTGGAACGTTTGCATCTTCAGAACCCCCGAAGAAATTAATAAGTAAACTACCTCCAAGAAAAAGAATTAATGCTGCAACAACGGTGATAGCAATATTTAAGATACGATTACTAGTGCGGTTACTTTTACGTTTTTGATAGCGTTGGCTCATCTTATATTTACCTCCAATTATCCTACGTGTCCTGACTTCATTATAGCTCGTTTCAGTTAAACTTCAACCGATAAGAAGTACCGTTTTTCTTTATAAAAAGAAGCTTCCTGTTAAAAACACAGGAAGCTTTACGATTCTATCGAATTTCAAGAATTTCAATTTGCATCTCACCAGCAGGCGTGTTGACCGTCACTCGATCTTTGACTGTTTTTCCAATCAAACTTTGTGCCATTGGAGAGTCATTTGATATCTTTCCTTCAATTGGGTCAGATTCAGCAGAACCTACAATTGTGTATTCTTCTTCATCACCATCAGGAAGTTCCATTAGCCTAACTGTTTTTCCAAGTGATACAACATTCCCATCCACTTTTTGATTTTCAATCATGATTGCATTTCGAATCATTTTCTCTAACTGGGAAATTCGACCCTCAACAAAAGCTTGATCTTCCTTTGCAGAATCATATTCAGAGTTCTCTGAAAGGTCACCAAAACTACGAGCTACTTTTATACGTTCAACGACTTCTTTGCGTCGCGTTGTAATCAAATGCTGCAACTCATCCTCTAACTTCTTTTTACCTTCTTCTGTCATATAATGTTTTTTCTCTTCTGACATTCTTTTTTCACTCCTCAAAATTATCTAGTTCATTATTCTAAAGCAGAAAGATTACCATTTCATTAGGTTGACTGCTGCTCAATAACGGTACGAATTTTTGTTGCCATTAAATCAATTGCTACTTTGTTTTCTCCACCTTCAGGTATGATGACGTCTGCATATCGCTTAGTCGGTTCCACAAATTGCAAGTGCATTGGTCTAACGACCTTCGTATATTGCTCGATAACCGAGTCTATAGAGCGTCCACGGTCTTGAGTATCTCGAAGAATTCGTCTCATAATTCGAATGTCCGCATCCGTGTCTACAAATACTTTTATGTCCATCATACTCCGTAAACGTTCGTCTTCAAGTATCAATATTCCTTCAAGGATAATAACATCTTTTGGAACAATTTTTGACACTTCTTTCGCTCGCGTATGGTTTGCATAGTCATAAGCTGGCTTAAAGATAGGCGACCGGTCTGTTAATTGCATTAAATGAGCATAAAGCAATTCATTATCGAACGCAAGTGGATGGTCATAATTTGTTTTCAGACGCTCTTCGAATGCTAAGTGGTCTTGATTTTTATAATAGGCATCCTGTTCAATTAAAACAATGGACGACTGATTAAACTGGTTGAATATTTCTTTTGCAACCGTCGTCTTACCAGATCCGGTTCCACCTGCAACTCCAATGATAACAGGTCTGTTTGAGTTCATGATTATTCCTCTTTCAACCAAGTTACATGGTCTTTTTTTATGCTACAAGCAAGGCCATCACCAATTGGCAAAATTCTTGTTTCATATTGTGGATGATCCGAAAGCCATGTGTTATACCGTTGAATTTTTTCAACTAATTTTTGATAGCGTTTCGGTTGATCCGATAAGTCTTCTTGTGCAACAAGTCCACGAAATAAGATATTATCACTTAAAACGAGTCCTGCTTCATCCAAGAAAGGAGTATATAATTCAAAAAAAGACTGGTACTGTCCTTTTGCAGCATCAATAAATAATACATCAATCTTGCTTAATTGCGCAACAGATTCAACCGCTTCTTTCGCGTCTCCATGGATAACCGTAATTCGATCACTCAAATTCGCTCGGCTAATGTATGCTAACGCTTGGTTGTATCTCGACTCATCTCGTTCAATTGTTGTTATTTGAACAGAAGGAAGCGCTTCCGCCATTTGAATAGCGGAATAACCAATTGCCGTTCCAATCTCTACAATGTGAGCTGGCTGTTTTAAATTTAAGAGGATCAACAAGGCATTCATGGCTGTTAATTCCATAATAGGAACACCCTCTACTTGAGCAACATGTTCCATTTCAGCCAAAATCGTAGAGCGCGATGGCGTGAGTGCTTCAACATACTTTATTATTTCTTGATTAATCATCTTGTCATCCTTTTTCACGTTATGCAAAGGGGACTCACAATCCCCTTTGCATTGTCATTCTTGTTTTACTCAGTATCCTCACTTTGTGCTGCTTCTTCCCACTCATGGCGATACGTATTTCGAGCTTCAAGGTGTTGATCATAATCTTCGTTGTATATGATATCACCATTATAACGAGCATAAAAGTAAATGTACTCCGTATCATTGGGATCAGCAGCTGCTACAAATGATTGCTCACGAACGGTTGCTATCGGACCTGGTGGTAACCCCGTGTAGCGGTACGTATTATATGGCGAATCAATATCTAGGTCTGCATATGAAGTCATATAGATATGCTCTCCTTGCGCATAGGCAACGGTTGGATCGACTTGCAGCATCATTCCTTCGTTTAATCGATTATGCAAGACACCTGCAATTTCAAAACGATCAAATGATTCACGTGCTTCCCGTTCAATAATAGACCCCATTGTCATTAATTCGTGAAATGAATACTCACTATTTTCAACAAGCGTCTTATTGTTCTGGTAAACGCGTTCTGTTTGATTTAGCATATCTTTTATCACAGCCTCAATACTTGGCTGCTCATCTTCAAACTGATAGCTAGCAGGAAATAAGTACCCTTCAAGCGGATGATGAATATCTTCATTCAATATCTCATCGGTTAACATTTCATATTCTTCAATTAAACCTGTTACATAGTCTTGATTATCAATATACTCAAAGACCTCTTCTTGCGATGTACCAGTAAATTCAGCCAGACGTTCTGTTACTGTATTTAAAGTTAAACCTTCTGGAATGGTAATCGTTGAAGCAGCTTCCGCTATGACTCTACCATCTTTTAATTGCTCAATTAGCTGATCTGTATCCATTTCAGTATTTAATGTATACGTACCCGCCTGAAATCCCGATTCATTTTTATAGCGTGTATAGTACCTAAATAAAGAAGCGTTACGAATTAAACCCTCTTCCTCAAGGATCGTGGCAATACCAGTTGTCGATGTATTTACAGGAATGGTTACTTCTATATCATTACCTTCGCCTTCAGCATCAACAGGTTTTAAGGCATTCGATAAATACGTATAACCGCCAATTAAACCAATTAAGATTATAGCAAAGATAACCGATAAGCAGATTAATACAATCTTACGCACCGTTCTAGCTTGTGATGCGCGCTCTTGGTAAATTTCATTGGAATCTTGCTTTGTATGTTTTCCCATTAATTGCCTCCTTATCCATCCAATTATACTACATTCTGAATAATTAGTGTAAGAATTAGACAAATTTCAGCATAAAAATAAGTTTGAACCCGTGCAACGTTGCACGGGTTATTTGTATTATTCGTCTTCCTCATCTGAAAACGTATTAAGCATTTCTTCAATCATGCTCCATTCATCATCCGTTTCAACTGGGAAAAAAGCAATATCGTTCTCTTCACCTTCGCGGTCTTCATAACGAAACGCAAACACTTCAACTTCTTCTTCTTCATCTTCTTCTTCGCCAACAGGAATTAGTACAATGTATGATTTTTCCGTTTCGTCTACAGTAAAACGAAAAAGTTCATCAAATAAATGTTCTGTGCCTTCTTCATCTGGTATTACAAAGCGTTCTTTTTCTTCTTGTGTCATCTTAAATCCCTCTATTCTTTAATTTAACCTTTATTATGAATGAGCTTGTCGATCTAAATAACCTTGTAAAATTAAAACAGCAGCCATTTGATCAACTACTTTTTTTCGTTTTTTGCGGCTTACATCAGCATCAACAAGCACACGTTGAGCTGCAGCAGTCGTCAAGCGTTCATCCCACAAAATGGTTTCTACATTGCTATACGTTTTTAACGTCTCTGCAAAAGCCTCACTACGCTGTCCACTCTCACCGACGGTTCCATTCATATTTTTAGGGTAACCAATAACTACTTTTTGAACATCATGTTCTTTAATTAGATGTGCAATTGATTCGTAATCAGACTGTGTCTGCTCTTCTTCACGCTTAATGGTTGGAAGCCCTTGGGCTGTCCAACCAAACGCGTCACTTAGAGCAACACCAATCGTTTTTGTTCCTACATCAAGACCAATAACTCGCATCATTTTCCTTTTCCATGTTCTTGGAGATATGATTTTACTAACGTTTCAATAAGCTCGTCTCTTTCCAGCTTTCGAATAAGCGTTCTAGCATCTTTGTGACGAGGAATATAGGCTGGGTCTCCAGATAGCAGGTATCCGACGATTTGATTAATCGGATTGTACCCCTTTTCTTCAAGAGCATCAAAAACAGACAAGAGCACGTCTCGAACCTCTTCGTCAAATGAATCATCATTAAAATTGAACTGCATTGTATTATCCATTGAACTCAATCGCTCTCACCTCTTTACGTTTATCGTCAGCAAAACAACGTGTAAAAGCTACAATACCCTCATTGTACATCATTCTAGTTCGATTAGGAAATTGATTTAACATACTCGTCTACGTATGCTAAGGCTTCTTCTAACTTAGACGGGTCTTTTCCTCCAGCTTGAGCCATATCTGGACGACCGCCACCACCACCGCCAGTTCTTGAAGCGACCTCTTTAATTAGCTTTCCAGCGTGATAACCTTCAGCCATTGCTTCTTTCGTCACACCTGCAACAAATGACACTTTGTCACCAGTTTTAGCACCTAACACAATAACGGCTTTTAAATATTGTTGTTTTAGTGTATCAACCATTGCGCGGATGGCATCCATATCTTTCGCTTGAACAACAGTCGCAACTACTGTTACATCACCGTAGTTTACAGCTTTATCACCTAGGTGACCTGCTTCAACTTGACCGAGTTTAGCGGTTAATGATTCATTCTCACGATTTGCATCTCGAAGCTCACTTAAAACACCGTCAATGCGCTGCGGTATATCCTTGAATTGCTTCACTTTTAAGCGGTCCTTTGCATCATAAAGAATAGACAGTTGATCATTTAAAAATTCATATGCACCTTTAGAAGTGACTGCTTCAATTCTACGAACACCTGCACCAATTCCTGATTCAGAAACCACTTTAAACAATCCTATTTCTGCAGCATTGCGGACATGGCACCCACCACATAACTCTAAACTATAATCACCTACTTGAACGACGCGGACTTCATCACCGTACTTTTCACCAAATAAAGCCATGGCTCCCATTTCTTTCGCTTCAGCTAATGATTTTGTCGAGATTTCTACCGGTAATGCCAACCAAATCTTTTCGTTAACCAATTGTTCAATTTGTTTCAACTCATTGGGTGTTACTTGGCCAAAGTGAGAAAAGTCAAATCGTAATCTTTCACTGTTAACTAATGAACCAGCTTGATTTACATGTTCGCCTAACACATCTTTTAAAGCCTGATGTAATAAATGTGTAGCGGTATGATTTTTGACAATATCTAACCGTTCACGAACTTCAATTCGAGCTTCAACTTGATTCCCTACTGCTAGCTCCCCAGATTCTACTTCAACCGTGTGTAGATGTTGACCGTTTGGAGCTTTTTTCACATCAATCACACGACCATAGCCTGTCTCTGTTTTTATCGTACCGCGATCAGCAACTTGTCCGCCACTCTCAGCATAAAAAGGAGTTTTATCAAGTAACATTGATGCTGTTTGTCCTGTACCTACCTGTTGGACTGATTCTTTGCCAATAATTAGCGTTTGAATTGTTGCTGTCGTTTCTGACTTTTCATAGCCTACAAACATGCTTGGCGCCTTTAACTCACCAAAAATATCTTCTTGAACTCCCATTGAAGATGATTCCTGACGAGCTGCTCGTGCTCTACTTCTTTGACCTTCCATCTCACGCTCAAATCCATCACGGTCAACTACAAGTCCTTGCTCTTCTACATATTCTTCTGTTAGATCAACTGGAAATCCATACGTATCGTATAAGCGGAACGCATCGGTGCCTGCAATCATTTGTTCATTATTTGTTTGCGCTTGAGCAATAAGATTATTTAAGATTGCCAACCCGTCATTAAGTGTTTCATGAAACCGCTCTTCTTCCGTACGAATAACCCGTTGAATAAAGTCTTGTTTGCTTTCAACTTCTGGATAGAAATCTTTCATGATTGCTCCAACAACGGGAACTAACTCAAACATAAACGGCTTGTCAATTCCAATTGTTTTTGCAAAGCGCACCGCACGACGTAGTAAGCGGCGTAAAACATACCCACGACCCTCATTCGATGGCAACGCCCCATCACCAATCGCAAAAGCAACCGTACGAATGTGATCAGCAATGACTTTAAAGGCAGCGTCTTCTTCACTATCGCTTTGTTTATACTTTGTGTTAGCAAAGTTTTCTACTTGGGCGATTATCGGTAAGAAGAGGTCTGTATCGTAATTTGTTCGAGCGCCTTGGATCACAGAAACCATTCTTTCTAATCCTAAGCCAGTATCAATATTTTTCTTAGGGAGTGGCGTATACGTGCCATCAGCATTATGATTAAACTGAGAGAAAACCAAATTCCAGATCTCTAAATATCTTTCATTTTCTCCACCTGGATAAAGTTCAGGATCATTACTGTCATTTCCATACTCTGGACCACGATCATAGAAGATCTCCGAATTTGGTCCACTTGGTCCTTCACCGATATCCCAGAAGTTTCCTTCAAGGCGAATGATTCTTTCCTCTGGAACACCAATTACTTCAGCCCAATGCGCGTAAGCCTCGTGATCTTCAGGATGAACCGTTACTGATAGTTTCTCAGGATCAAACCCAATCCACTTTTTATCCGTAAAAAACTCCCAAGCTAAATCGATCGATTCTTTTTTGAAATAATCACCAATCGAAAAATTCCCAAGCATCTCAAAGAACGTGTGATGGCGCGCCGTTTTACCGACATTTTCAATATCGTTTGTGCGTATTGATTTTTGTGCAATGACGATCTTAGGATTTTTAGGAACCACTCTACCATCAAAGTACTTCTTTAGCGTTGCAACGCCACTATTTATCCACAATAAGCTTGGATCTTCAAATGGGACGAGTGATGCACTCGGCTCAACGGAATGGCCCTTTTCTTTAAAGAAGTCAATAAACATTTGACGTACTTCAGCAGACGATAATTGCTTCATATAAATCACTCCTTATGTAAATAAATGCAAATAAAAAAACTCCTCCCTCAAAAAAGGGACGAGATGTCTGTTCACGCGGTACCACCCTCATTATGATAACGAGTAACCTTGTTATCATCACTTCAGTCCCTTTAACGCTGGGGCACGGCAACCTTTTAATTGCTACTCCAGAATAGCATTCCACATTTCTTCAATCATGCTCTTTCCAGCCAAGAAAGCATGTCTCTGTGAATGGGCTAATGTGTACTCATTCCTTCAATGTATGTTCATTTTATGCTATTACGATCATCTGTTCACGACGATTATAGCGCTCACGTAGAGCAATGTCAATCATACTCCACTTCGCCCTTTAAATATTGCCTAATATGCATTAAAGTGACTTTCATAATTGCAGTAACAGGCACTGCGACCAAGAGACCGATAACACCAGCAACCTCTACACCAATTAATAAAGCAAATATAATGAGCACAGGGTGAAGATGAACAGTTCTCCCAACAATTAAAGGCGATAAAATATTGCCTTCTACTTGTTGAATGATAAATAAGGAAATTGCAACATAGATCGCAAGTGATGTTGAGTCAAGTAGCGCTACGCCAATGGCAGGTACCGCACTAATAATTGCACCAAAATAAGGAATCAAGTCAGTTGCACCAACAAAAAGACCAAGTATAACTGGGTAAGGAACACCTAATACCCAAAAAGTGATTGTTGAAATGACACCAACGCATAAAGCAACAAGAAGCTGGCCCCTTATATACGATCCAAATGTTTTATCCACATCTCTTATATAGAGAAGCACTTTCTCTCTCCATTTTCTCGGGGTAATATAAAATCCAACACGTTGAACAAGTGTGTAATCCTTTAACAAGTAAAAAACAATAAAAGGAACAACAACCCAGACCATAATCGATTGAATGGCCGTAAGAATGATTTGTTCTAATTGATCTAGCGATTTTGCCGCAAAAGTTTCTACTTTTTCAGTCCATTCTTCAACATGCACCTGAATCGGATCAGGAAGTCCACTCAATTGTTTTTGATATGTAAAAATCGTCTCTTTAATTGAAGCTAATTGTTCAGGTAACACATCAATCGCATCGTGCACTTGTCGAATAAACACGGGAATACCAATCATTAATATAAGAACAATTGTTGCGATAAATAGAAGAAATAGAAGTGCTGTTGCTAGACCTCTTGATAACCCATAGGTCGCTAACTTTTCAATTATAGGGTGCAATAAATAGGCAATCACACAAGCAACGACTAATGGGAGGAGTAAGGTTTTTCCAATAAGCCATATTGGTTCTAAATAAGCAGCTAATTGCCCCAACAATAGAAAAAAAACTAATATAATTAACCATTTTCCCCACTTTAATACATCTTGTTGTAGTCGTTCACGTTTCACTCTACACCACCTCAGTTTAGATTGCGCAGGTTTAGGTGATTTAATCAAAAAAAACGGCTTTCGCCGTTTTTTAATGGAACATTTTTTTCACTTTTTTCTTTGTTTTCTTCCACGTGCGTGCATTCATTAGCTTTTTTTCAGCATCCATAATTGGCTCAAATAAATGATGGACTTTCTTTTTCGTTTTTCGATCATTCATTGAATACCAAGCAGCGCCAAGGCCAATAACCATTAAAGGTGCGATTGATTTTCGCAAGAAATTCACCTCAATTCACTACATGTTTACACGTCGATCTTCTTCCTCAAACAAATCATCTAGAGAACTTAATGACCCATCTTCTTCGACTTGATGAAGCATTAAAGTACCTTTAACAAGGTTCATCTCAATAAAGCAATTCCAGCAATAGTACTGGTTTGTTCCAATTTTACCGATATCCTTTCGCTGGCAGTTTGGACAGCGCATCATAGGAGCCTCCTTTAGAGAGACAAAATGGCTCGTTCTTTCTTAATGATTAAGTCATGACCTTTTATCACTTGACGGCCTTCCTTTAAATCAGCTAACCAACCATCTGTCACTTCATACCCTATGATCGTGCCCAATTCCATCTCGAAATATACATCTTCTGCCAGCCCAAGTAATTCCCCTTCATCAGACAAAACCGGTTTTCCCTTGAGCTTTTTTCGACTCGTACAAATCGGATATAGCTGCTTATGACGATCCGAATAAGCTTGTAAAACAGTGGAATTCTTTACCATGACAGCTGAAGATCCAGATTGTGCAATCTGCTCAACAGGAAGAAATAAATGGTGCGCTAGCAGTCGATGAGGCTTTACTAATAAACCAACAACGGTATTCCCGTCCATTAAGCCATCAATAACATGACCCAACTCTTCCCCATCAGCAGTTGTTATAATGGGCAGACCGATTAACGCTTGCATTGTTCGCAAAAGTTGCACCACCCTTCCGAACATTTATAAGGTGTGCAATCCTATTAAAGGCTATCCACGGAGAACGTTACCAATCGTTGTTTATTTTGTCCACGCCTGCAGACGTTCTTTTAATTTGGATTGTCTTGTTTCATTTGCTTGTTGAATAGCTCTTTGAAACGTTTGAATATCCCCGCATAAGAGCAAATATTGCTTCGCTCTTGTAATACCTGTATAGAGTAAGTTTCGTCTTAACATACGGTAATAAGAAGCAACAACTGGCATGACTACAATCGGAAATTCGCTTCCTTGTGCTTTATGGATGGATGAACAATAGGCATGTGTTAAATGATTTAAGTCCTTCTTTTCATAAATAACCTCAAGTCCATCAAAAGATACAACAAGCTGGTCTTTTTTTTCAGTCGTTTCTTTTGCATAAATGATAGCGACAATCTCGCCCCTGTCACCGTTATAAACACCGTCTTCTGCATTGTTTACAAGCTGAAGTACCATATCTCCTTTTCGAAAAATGACATCACCAAACGGCAATTCTCTCCGTTCTTCTTTAGGTGGATTAAACAGCTCTTGCAACACACCATTTAAAATAGTTATCCCAGCTTGTCCACGATACATTGGTGCAAGTACTTGGATTTCTTTTGCACTATAACCTTTCTTAATCGCATTCTCACAAATTTGCCGGACCGCCGTTTGAACCTGGTGCTGATTACATGAGAAAAAGCGTCGATCTGCTTTTTTTTCAGTAAAATCATCAGGTAAATTGCCATCCTTCATGGAATGAGCTAATTCAATAATAGATGAACCTTCTGCCTGACGATAAATATCATTTAATCTTACAGTCGGTATAACTTCTGCATCCAACAAATCCTTTAATACTTGACCAGGCCCAACGGAAGGAAGCTGATTTTCGTCACCTACTAATACGACCTGCATTCCCTTCGGTATTGCTTTAAATAATTGGTTGGCAATCCAAGCGTCAACCATTGACATTTCATCGACAATTAACAACTCACCCTCTAGTTGGTCATGGTCGCCTTTTTCAAACCCACTTGTTGCTCCTTTCCAGCCGAGCAAGCTGTGAATCGTTCCTGCAGGCAACTCAGTAGCTTCTGCCATGCGTTTGGCAGCTCGACCGGTAGGTGCAGTCAGCTTTAAAGGAAAAGGAGATGTTTTGGAGTACCCATTTAAATTAAGAGAAAGGCCATGTAACGCTGCATACGCTTCAACAATTCCTTTGATTACCGTTGTTTTACCTGTTCCTGGACCTCCAGTCAGTAATAACAGGGGTGATTCAAGTGCGGTCTCAATCGCTTCTTTCTGCTTGGAGGAATAGGTGACTTGATGACTTTCTTCAAGTTTCCCTAACGTTTTTTCAATTTCCGCTTTAGTAAATTCTTGCTTTATCGTTTGTGAACTTATCCTACGAACGTTTGCTGATATCCCTTTTTCAGCATAAAATAAGGACTTCAAATAAACACGGTCTTCTTCTGTAACAAGTAACCCTTCTTCATTCATTTGTTCAATTGCATCCGTAATGTCGGTTTCAGTAATTTGTTCTTGTGCATTTGATAAGAGGATTTTTGCTTCATTAATTAATTCATCTCGAAACAAAAATAGATGGCCAGACTGCAAACTTAACTCATTCGTAATGTACAACAAACCCGCTCTTAAGCGTTCAGGATGACTTCCAGTAAGTCCAATAGCAGCACCTAATTGATCAGCTCGTCTAAACCCAATTCCTTCAACATCCTGTATGAGTAAGTATGGATTTGTTCGAATAACATCTAAGGCCTGGAGTTTGTAGGAACGATAGACACTCATTGCCAGTTCAGTTCCAAAGCCATACTGCGATAACTGGATTATTACTTGCTCAGCACCTTGATGTTCAAGCAGCTGATTGTATAACAAGTCTGCTTTGTCCTTTGAAAGCTTTGGGATCGATTTTAACACATGTCGGTCCTCTAAAATGGCAGAAATAGCGCGTTCACCTAACTGCTCAACAATCGTTTCTGCCGTTTTTTGACCGATTCCTGGAAATCGATCACTTGATAAGAACTTGCTAATTCCACTTTTGCTCTGCGGCAAGTCTCTTCGAAACGTTTCTACTCGATACTGAGTACCAAACCGTGGATGATCTGTCACTTGTCCAAAAAACGAATAGGTTTCATTTAGCTCAAGTTCAGGCAAGTGACCGATAATGGTCGTTTTATTGGACTCTAATTCTTCATTACTCTTATCTACTTTAACTGTTGCTACGGTATAATCATTGTCATCATTCCGAAACAAAACATGTGTCACTTTTCCTTTAACGAATCCAATAGAGCTATTTGCTTCCACTGCAATCACCCTTTATCTAAAGCATCTTCGAGAACACGAATTCCATTTCCTGCTAATAGATGGTCTGGTTGGTAGGATAGTGCAGTTCGAAATGAATTCAAAGCTGAATCAATATCTTCCTTTGAAGCAAAAATAATCCCTAAATTATAATGAGCATCTGCATGAGATGGGTCAAGTTCAATCGTTTTCTCAAAATAAACTGCTGCATCGTCCAGCTGCTCTAATTGAGCTAAACACAGTCCGTATTGAAAGCTAATTTCACTATCATTGGGGCTTAGTTCATAGGCTCTGCTTAAATTTGCTTGCGCATGTGCTAGTGAACCTGTCTGATAATAGCTCATACCAAGCATGTAGTAAGCATCTGCCTCGTCCATTCCTTGCTTGATCGCGAGTAGAAAAGAGTCAGCGGCCTTCTCAAATTGATCTTGTTGATAATAAATCGTTCCTCGCCCGTAATAAGCCGCCGTTGCTTTGCTGTCTAATTCAATTGCACGCTCATTAAATAACAAAGAACGTTCAAAGTCACCAAGTACACTTAATAAATTCGCCATATTTATATACCCTGTCGTTTCTTTCGGATGCGCTTCAATGTACGCAGTAAACACTTTTGCGGCTTCTTCATATTTGCCATCTTGCATTAATTGAATGCCCTGTTTGTTTTCCATTAGTAACTCCTCCTTAATTAAAAAGGGAAAACACCACTAGGCATTTTCCCGAATAACTTCATCAATCGTTCCTCCGCCAATACAACGATTTCCTTCATATAATACAACCGCTTGTCCTGGCGTAATGGCACGCTGGGATTCATGAAACTCTATATAAGCTGACTGACCATCTTCTTTTGGATAAACAGTCACGTCTTGGTCGTCTTGACGATAACGAAACTTTGCTTTACATGTGAAAGATTCTGTTCTAGCGTCTGTTAAGATCCAGTTCATCCCCACAGCTCGTAACCCTTCAGAATAAAGACCAGCATGATGATAACCTTGCCCGACAATTAACACATTGCGCTCTAAGTCTTTGTCGATAACAAACCATGGCTCACCAGCTCCACCAATGCCAAGTCCTTGACGTTGTCCCAGAGTATAATACATTAATCCATCATGTGTTCCTTTTACTTCTCCATCTTTTGTTTCCATATTTCCCGGTTGTGCAGGTAAAAACGTTTGAAGAAATTCTTTAAAATCACGCTCACCAATAAAACAAATACCTGTACTGTCCTTTTTGGTAGCTGTTACTAATCCAGCTTCAGCTGCTTTTTTTCGAACATCGGATTTAGGTAGATGTCCTAATGGAAATAATACTTTTGAAAGTTGCTTCTGACTAAGCGCATTTAAGAAATACGTTTGATCTTTATTCGTATCGATTCCTTTAATAAGCTGATATTCACCATCTTTGTAATCTAGCTGAGCATAATGACCTGTTGCAACATAATCAGCACCTAGAGAAATAGCATGGTTTAGAAACGCTTTAAACTTAATCTCTTTATTGCACATCACATCAGGATTCGGCGTTCGACCAGCCTTATATTCATCAAGAAAATACGTAAACACTTTGTCCCAATACTCTTTTTCAAAATTAACAGCGTAGTAAGGAATGTCTAACTGCTGGCAGACCCTTTCTACATCTTCATAATCTTCTGTGGCTGAGCAAAAACCACTGTCATTGGTGTCATCCCAATTTTTCATAAATATCCCGATTACTTCATACCCTTGCTCTTTTAATAAAAGAGCTGTAACAGAAGAGTCTACTCCACCTGACATCCCCACAACGACACGGGTATCTTCTGGTTTTTTCATGTTTATTCCTCACTTTCGCACACCACTACTCAATAAATGCATTTTGTTGGTGCGCATCCCTCACTGCTTTTGCAATTGCGTTAAATGTGAACTCTAATTGATCGTCTGTATTTCCTAGACCAAAACTGAATCGAATCGCTTCATCGACTTTATTGCTCTCTTTCCCATACATAGCTTCTATGACATGAGACGGTAAATGCGTGCCAGCCGTACAAGCGGAACCACCCGATGCAGCAATTCCAAGCAAATCCAACTGCATTAAGAGTGCTTCTGTTTTCACTCCATCAAAACAAACATTTAGAATATGTGGAAGTTTATATTTATCTGATCCATTTTCAGTAACTTTTATTTTGTACTCATTCATTATAGCGAAGAATTGACTCCGGAAATAAGTATATTTACTCGCTCGATCTTGGTATTCAGCTGCTGCTAATTCAAATGCTCTTGCAAAACCAACCGCTCCAGGAACATTTTCTGTACCAGCTCGTCTACGTTTTTCTTGCTCACCGCCAAAAAACATAGGCTGTATTTCAATGTTCTCTCGCAAATAAAGACAGCCAATTCCTTTAGGACCATTAAGCTTGTGACTAGATATCGATGCCATATCAATCTTCAGAGCTTTTACGTCTATTGAAAGAATTCCAGCAGCTTGAACTGCATCTGTATGAAAAACAGCTTGATGATCAGCTATTAGTTCGCCAATCTCGACAATTGGCTGTAATGTGCCGACTTCATTATTTCCAAACATAATCGAGACAACTATGGTTTCATCCGTAAGCGCATCTTGCAAGTCTGCTATTGAAATTCGTCCATCAGAATCAACTGGTAAACGCGTTACTGAAAAGCCTTCTTGCTCAAGCTGATCAATTGTATGAAGTATAGCATGATGCTCAATTTCAGTTGTAATAAGATGCTTACCTTTATGAGCATTTGCGCGCACATAACCAACAAGTGCAAGATTGTTTGCTTCTGTTCCACCACTTGTAAAAATGATTTCGTTTGCGTTAGCCCCAAGTACATGCGCGATACGAGCTCTTGCTTCAAAAAGAGCTTGCTTAGCTTTCCTTCCAAAAAGATGCGTACTTGACGGGTTCCCAAACTCCATCGAAAAATAGGGAATCATTTCGTCTAACACACGCTTATCTACAGGCGAGGTCGCTGCATGATCTAAATAAATTGGCTCCATTTCCAAACACCTTTCAGTGAAAATTAAATATAAAACATATAGTAATCTTGTTCCCCTTCTTCTTTGAAGTTAGCAAGATCGGCAAGTGTAGTTGTATCCAACACATCTTTAACAGCATCACGAATTTTAATCCATAAATCGCGTTTTGCAGGTTCTTCATCTTCTAATACTTCAACCGGACTAATGGGACCTTCAAGTACGCGAATAATATCACCTGCTGTGATCGTCTCAGCTTCTTTAGCTAGCATATAGCCACCATACGCCCCTCGTACACTCTTTACAAGCATCGCGTTCCGGAGTGGTGCAATTAACTGTTCTAAATAATGCTCAGAGAGATTATACTCCTTCGCAATTGATTTTAAGGATACTGGCCCTTCACCTGTTTTTTTTGCTAATGCCATCATAATCGTCAAGCCATAGCGGCCTTTTGTCGAAATTTTCAAGAGCGATACTCCCCTTTTATCAAGTGATTTGCTCATAATCTTTATTCTATAAAGTCTTACCTTACTGATGTTTTATGTCACCTGACATTATAACACGTTTCCCTATTTGATTGGTAACATCCAATCGTCTGATTTGGACAAGCTTGCTTGACTACGCTACACTACTTGAAGACAATCTAATCGGGAGGATTTATATGAAACGAAAACCGTTAGCGTTTCGGATGAGACCCACTTCTATTGATGATGTAATTGGGCAACACCAGCTGCTCGGAAAAGGAATGCTGTTACGCCGAATGATAGAAGCTGACCAGCTCTCATCTATGATTTTATACGGGCCACCTGGTACTGGAAAAACTTCCATTGCCAGTGCAATTGCTGGTTCTCTTGGTCACCATTTTCGCATACTCAATGCGACCGTTCACAATAAGAAAGATATGGAAACAACCGTTGCTGAAGCTAAAATGTACGGTTCATTAATCCTTATTCTCGATGAGGTACATCGTCTTGATAAAGCAAAGCAAGATTTTTTACTACCTCATTTAGAAAGCGGCTTACTCCTTTTAATTGGTGCGACAACTGCAAATCCATATCATTCAATTAATCCGGCAATTCGCAGTCGTTGCCATATTTTTGAACTTGAGCAACTTCAGCCTACTGATATTGAGACAGCATTAAATAGAGCATTAAACGACAAAGAACATGGTTTAGGTAATGAAAATGTTACCATCGACAAAGAAGCCATTACTCATCTATCCCTTGCATGTGGTGGGGATGTTCGCTCAGCGTTAAATGCTCTTGAATTGGCTGTATTGTCAACGCCTAAAAAAGAGAACGGGTTAAGAACCATCTCCTTAAAAACTGCTGAACAAAGTATACAAAAAAAGAGCATTCAACACGATAAAGATGGAGATGCTCATTATGATGTACTATCTGCCTTTCAAAAATCAATTCGTGGAAGCGATGTGAATGCAAGCCTTCATTACTTAGCACGACTACTTGAAGCAGGTGATCTCATCAGCATTCATCGTCGAATGCTTGTTATAGCTTATGAAGATATCGGTTTAGCTAATCCTCAAGCAGGTTCAAGAACACTTGCTGCGATTGAATCAGCTGAAAGAATTGGTTTACCAGAGGCTCGAATACCATTAGCTAACGCCGTAGTAGAACTAGCACTTTCACCAAAAAGCAACAGTGCGAATAAAGCAATTGATGCTGCTCTTCAATCTCTACGAGAAGGGGGATCAGGTGACATTCCCCTTCATTTAAAAGATGCACATTATCAAGGCGCCAAAAACCTAGGAAGAGGAATAGATTATAAGTACCCACATGATTATCCAGACGCTTGGGTTAAACAACAATACTTACCAGATGCTTTTAAAAACCACATTTACTTTGAACCCAATGAAACCGGTAAATTCGAGAAAGCACTTGGTGATTTATATAAAAAGCGCAAATGAGAGACTCTCATTTGCGCTTTTTTCTAGTAAAGATTACTGGTCTCGTTTTTTAATAACCTAGTATAAAAAATGAAAAGGTTGGCAAAAGTAGTACCAACGACATATACGCAGGAGTTGGAACAATGAAAATCAGACAAGATGCTTGGTCACATGAAGACGATGTATTACTTGCCGAATCAGTACTCACACATATAAAAGAAGGAAGCACACAATTAAAAGCATTTGATGAAGTAGGCGATGCCTTAAATCGTACGTCAGCAGCTTGTGGATTCCGTTGGAATGCAGTCGTTCGACAAAAGCATTTAAAGCATATTGACCAAGCAAAAAGAGAACGAAAAGAAAGAAAACGAATGCTTTCATCAAGTTATTTTCCTGCTTTCGAGAGGCCACGTCAGCAAACAACCTATTCATTCAAGCGCGAAAAGGCAATGAATGAAACCATATCGGTTGATTCAATCATTGAACAGTTACAGCAATTATCAAATCAAAAGATGGGGAACAGCGATTTGCAAGTTGAAAACGAAAAGCTCCGAAACGATTTGCAAAAAGTGACTTCAAAACTAAATGAATTGCAGCATCTAGTTGCTCGAAATAAACAAGAGCATAGTATGATTGAAGAAGACTATCAATCACTTATAACGATTATGAATCGAGCGAGACGCATGTCTATTTTGGAAGATCATGCCGACAGCCAGGATGACTTCCGCATGGAGACAAATGGAAGTCTTGAGAAACTGGATAAATAGATTGTAAAAAGGACCCTAATTCGAGGGTCCTTTTTACGTCTGTCTTTTAACTTCAATTCCTTCAAGTAAGGTCGTAATAACGTGACCAGCCATAATTAAACCAGATACTGACGGGACAAACGCATTAGAAGAAGGAGGTAATTTTGCTTTTCGGATTGAACTTTTCTCCGCAGTTTCAGGTACAATTTCTTTGCGAATATCTTCCCGTATTAATATAGGCGATTCATCTGAAAACACAACTGTTACACCTTTGTGAATGCCCTCTTTTCTTAAACGGGTACGAATAACTTTTGCAATAGGATCATAACTCGTTTTTGAAATATCGGTAATCTTTAAGCGCGTCGGATCCATCTTATTTGCAACGCCCATACTAGAGATTAAAGGAATTTGTCTTTTTCGACATTCTTTAATTAGATGTATTTTATATGAAATGGTATCGCTTGCGTCAATAACAAAATCTAAATTGTGATTAAAGAAAGATTCATACGTCTCTTCTGTATAAAACATTTTCAATGAAACCACTTCACAGTCTGGATTAATATCATGAATACGCTCTGCCATTAAATCAACTTTAGGTTTTCCAACCGTTGAAAGCAACGCGTGAATTTGACGATTTACATTCGTAATATCAACATCATCTTTATCAACTAAGACAATTTTACCGACACCTGAACGTGCGAGTGCTTCTGCAGAAAATGATCCCACACCACCTACTCCTAAAACAGCCACCGTACTTCGCTTTAAACGATTAAGACCGTCATGGCCAATCGCTAACTCATTTCTTGAAAATTGATGTAGCATTTGTATAATCAAACTCCTTCTGAGTGAACTTTTGTGATCATATCACACTTCCTAAAAAAAACACATAAAAAAAAGCAACCAAATCTGGTTACTTCACAAACTATACAATATCCCGATCATGCCGTAGGAAAATGAAGCTTTGAACCTGCCAGGCAGGTGGGTGCTTTGTACCAATCATTTTAAGTCCTCAGCTACCGAGGCATGTAATCAGATCTGTAACGGCAAGCTCCCTTTTTTAAGGTGTTGGCTCAAAGAATTACAAACCATACGCACATATCAGGATATGTTATTAAGATGACTATAGCAGATGAAATCGTTAAAATCAATCTTTATCTAAAAATTGTGACGTTTGACTCACACGTCCTCTTCTCTATTAACTACCCTTCATTTTAATAAATAAACAGTATAATCATTCGAGTTTTCAACAAAAATATGATAAGTTGATTAAAAAGGAGGTCTGCATTTTGGAAGCTCTTGTCACACAACGTTGTATTGAAGTAACTCAAGAGATAGGTATACTGGAAAAAAGGGTAGTCGAAACTTCTTTTGAACTTCAACTATTTGAAGATCGTATTCAAGTACAAGATGATTATTTCCCACTGACGTCAGTGTTCGATATCTCATTTCGATTTCCAAGTCAATCAGAGAATTCTCTAGGTTTCCTATATTTGCATACGAGCCAAGGGGTGTCCACTTTTAAGATAAAATCAAAACCAGAGACTCTAATTAAAGAATTTAAAAAACTCGTTCCGGAAACAAAATTTCGATCAGATCTTTAAAACTGCCTCTTTTTGCGAAACCTTGCTTTCCAATTCTTTACTCAAACATGGGTATATCGGAAAGGGAGGGGTTTCGCTAATTGACTCAACATAAAAGATCGTCCCTTCCTTTACGGTTCGCTTATCTAATATTTTTGTCTTCTCTAAATAAGGCAGCGCTTGAGTCAATTGATCTTCCTCTACAAACCACAATTCCTTCCCAATTGTTTGCTTATCTAATTCTTCTTTTTTTCTTAATGAACTTTTCGGTTTAAACAAATGATGTTGTTGATGGAAAACAAAGTCTTCAACCGCACTGTTAGCAGTTGGCGCTTTACCTGCACCTGCTCCAGCAATTAGTATTTGATCAATTGCCTCCCCATCAAGACATATGCCATTCATAACCCCGTCTACTGTTGACAAAACATGGTCGTTTACAATAATGGTCGGTTGAACACTGCCCTTAACACAATCCTCTCCATCATAAACGAGTTCTCCTACTAATTTAAGCGACCAGCCAAATTCCTTAGCTCCACTAGCATGCCAAGCTTCAACTTGACTAATACCAGATCGCTTTACATCCTCTATATTGAGCCACTTATTGTAACAACTCTTCGCTAACAAGCATGTTTTATAAACCGCGTCCCAACCATCTACATCATCTGTTGGATCTTCTTCAGCGTAGCCGAGCAACCTAGCTTCCTGTAAAGAATCCTCGTATGTTTGACCTGTAGCCATCTTTGTTAGAATATAATTTGTTGTTCCATTTAAAACCCCAGTAATAGCATAGATTTCAGTTGTTAAAAACACACTTTTCAATGAATTTACAATAGGGATAACCCCGCAAACGGCCGCATCCCAACCATAGTAAACACCAGCTTCCTTTGCTATCTGATCAAGCATTTGACCATGTGTTGCAACCAACTTTTTGTTCGCACTAATAACAGTTGTCCCTTCGCTAAGTAACTCACCTGTATACATTTTAGCTAAATCAATTCCGTTCATCGCCTCAAATACGAAGTCATATGGTCCACATGACTTAAACTCTTCCCAAGATGAAACAAACTGTTCAGTAGGATATCGGCGTTTCTTTAATTTGTCTTTAATTAAAATAGCCTCAATTGTAAACGATTGACCAGTTACTTTTTCAATGTCGCCTCTCGTTCTTATTAACCTTTCATAAATCCCAGTTCCTACTGTTCCGAAGCCAATTAATCCAATTTTCAACATAAACACCCTCTCTTCAAAAATAAAAAGCCCCCTTTTCGAAAGAAAAGGGGGCTACCACGCTTATCTTTCAGAACAAATTGTTCTGCTGAAAGGAGCACCTTGACTATGAATCTTGTCAGGTTGCCGGGCTTCGTCGGGTCAGTTCCCTCCACCACTCTGGATAAGTTTTATTCAGTTAAACTAAATTGATAGTAAAGCGATTATAAATTGTCTATTGAATTCTGTCAACTGCGTTTTCCTAATACAGATAGGTTCAAATCAATTAATTGCTCAAGGCTCACCTTACTCGGTGCTGCCGTTAACAAATCACTTGCACTAGCTGTTTTTGGAAATGCAATGACTTCTCTTAAATTATTTTTTTGCGCAAGAAGCATCACAATCCGGTCAAGACCAAGAGCAATACCACCATGTGGAGGTGTGCCGTATTCAAATGCATCTAGCAAAAAGCCAAACTCTTCTCTTGCTGCCTCTTCAGAGAACCCAAGCAGACTAAACATTTTCTCTTGTAAATCACGTTCGTAAATACGCTGGGACCCACCACCAAGCTCATAGCCATTTAGAACCAAATCATAGGCTTCCGCTCGCACATTAGCAGGGTCCGTTGCCATCAAGTGCTCATCTTCTGCTTTCGGACGAGTAAATGGATGGTGTAAGGCAACATATCGACCTGCTTGATCGTCGTACTCAACAAGAGGAAAATCAGTAACCCAAAGAAAATGAAATTTACTTTGATCAATCAAATCAAATTCTTTACCAAACTTTAAGCGCAGCGCTCCTAAAGAATCAAACACCACTTGTTTTTTATCAGCACCAAAAAAAAGTAAATCGCCAACATCTGCCTTCATTGTTGTAAGTAATTCTCTCGCCTGCTGTTCATCAAAAAATTTAGCAATCGGGCCTTTCAATCCTTCTTCTTCAACTTTAAGCCATGCAAGCCCTTTTGCTCCATATGGTTTAACAAAATCAGTTAATGCATCGATCTCTTTTCGAGACATTTTATTGGCTCCACCTGTAAGCGTAAGCCCCTTAACGATTCCTCCAGATTCAAGCGCCGTTTTAAAGACTTTAAACTGTGTGTCGACCAAAACTTCAGTTAGGTCAACAAGTTCCATTTCAAAGCGCGTATCTGGTTTGTCAGACCCGTACCGATTCATCGCATCATCATAAGTCATTCGTTGAAATGATTCCTCAATCGTTAAATCATGTGTTTCTTTCATTAATTTTTGCATCAGCTTCTCTGCCATCGCTAGAATATCTTCTGTATCTAGGAAGCTTGCCTCTACATCTATCTGAGTAAACTCAGGCTGACGATCCGCTCGTAAATCTTCATCACGGAAACAGCGTACAATTTGAAAATACTTCTCATATCCTGCCACCATCAGCAATTGTTTAAAGATTTGCGGAGATTGCGGTAATGCATAAAACTCACCTTGATGAACACGGCTTGGTACTAAGTAATCACGCGCTCCTTCAGGTGTGCTTTTTGTGAGCATTGGTGTTTCAATTTCTAAGAACCCATCATTGTCAAAGAAGTCACGCACTGTTTTCATTACTGTGTGTCTAAGCTTAAATGCTTGTTGCATATCAGGACGGCGCAAGTCCAAATAGCGATATTTTAAGCGCACATCTTCAGAAGCATCTGTGTTTGCTTCAATTTGGAAAGGAAGCGGCTTAGATGCATTTAGAAGTTCAAATTCTTCTATGTGAATTTCTATTTTACCCGTCGCAAGTTTTTCATTAACAGCAGCCTCGTTACGAGCAACAACCGTTCCTTTTAAAGCAACAACGTATTCATTACGGACACGGTCAGCTCCTTCTAAAGCCTCTTTATTAATGTCCGGACTACAAACGACTTGGACAACACCTGAACGATCACGCAAGTCCAGGAAAATCACTTGACCTAAATCACGTCTTCTTTGAACCCAGCCTTTTAACTCAACTGCTTGGCCAATTTGTTTCTCTCCAATTTCACCACAGTAATGTGTTCGTTTAAACAATTTCGTTTCCTCCTTGAATGCTTTCTTTAATACTCGCTGTTAATTGGCTAAATGATACATGTTTTTGTTCACCGGTAACCATATTCTTTACAACAGCTTCTCTTTTTTCCATCTCTTCATCACCGATAATGACTGTACATGCAGCACCATATCGATCAGCTGCCTTTAATTGTGCTTTCATTTTTTTATCTAAATAGTCTTTATCTGCTCGAATACCTGCTTTCCTAAGCTCATGCAACAATTTCGGTGCATAGGCAGCCGCTTCATCTCCAAGTGCAACAATGTATGCATCCAGTTTTGCCCGTTCAGGTAGAGAGACCTGCTCCGCTTTCATTGCTAGGATGAATCGCTCGATACTGAACGCAAAACCGATACCTGGCGTTTCTGGTCCTCCAAAATCTTGAACCAGACCATTATAACGTCCACCACCACATAATGTTGTAATGGCCCCAAATCCAGGTGCAGTGCTCATTAGTTCAAAAGCAGTATGGTTATAATAATCAAGACCACGTACTAAAGTCGGATCAACTTCATAACGAATCCCAAGTAAATCAAGCGTCTTTTTCAATTGTTGGAAATAAGAATCCGATTCTTCATTTAAGAATTCAAGAATAGAAGGTGCGCTTTGAAGTAACGGGTGATCCCGGTCCTTTTTACAATCTAGAATTCTTAATGGATTTTTTTCAAGACGAATTTGACAATCACTACAAAACTCACTAATTGCAGGTTTAAAATGATTGATTAATGCTTCTCGATGGGACGTTCTGCTTTCTGAATCACCAAGTGAATTGATGACAAGCTTCAAGTTAACAATCCCTAATTTTTTACAAATGTCGATTAATAAAGCCAAAACTTCTGCATCCAGTTGAGGACTTGCACTGCCAAGCGCTTCAACACCGAACTGAACAAATTGACGCATCCGCCCAGCTTGAGGTCGTTCGTATCGAAACATTGGTCCCGTGTAATACAATTTCGTTGGTTGATTTGCTGAACCAAAAAGTTTGTTATTCACATACGATCTTGCCACTGAAGCTGTTCCTTCAGGCCTCAGCGTTAAGCTTCTATCTCCCCTGTCTTTAAATGTATACATTTCTTTTTGAACGATATCTGTTGTATCTCCAACACCTCTTGTAAAAACTTCTGTGTGCTCAAATATAGGGGTACGTATTTCTTCAAAATGATACGTCTCGCACGTTTCTTTCGCTATTCTTTCAATTAATTGCCAGATGACGACATCTTCTGGCAAAATATCCTGCGTTCCTCTTGGTAACTGAATCGACATACAATCTCTCCTTTTTTAAATGCAAAAAACTCCCGCCTCAGATGAATAATTTCATCTGGGACGAGAGTTAAACCCGTGGTACCACCCAAATTGAGGCAATGCCTCCACTTTATCTGTTAACGCCAGCTACGTTCATCCCTACTAAATAAATCGTTCAGGAAAAAAGCCTCGAAGGTGTTCATTCGTTTCGGTAGATGAGGCTACTTCCAGCCTTGGCAGCCCTCTCTTTACATCTATAACCCTTAACTACTATTCCTTGTCATTGGTTCATCTATCCTATTTAAGTTGTTTCTAACTATACGAAATGCACAGCTGTTAGTCAATAGTTAATTTCGAGACTGCTGCTTTTTGTATACAAGCAATTCTCGCTGAGACAACCCTAGTTCAACATGAACTGCTTGTTCAAATAGGGGAATAGCCGGAGTTTGATTATTTGTTTCATGCAGGTTTAATACACTCAGTTGTTTATCCTGAACATGCATAAAAGTCAGCTCCTCTAAACGTATTTCTGTTTAGAATAACCAAAGACCCTTTAGTTTAAACCTTTTTCGCTAACCAACTGACAGATTAGTTATAATTCATTCAAGTAAAAGTCAGTTGCTCTTTTGGTAGATCTGTTCAATTACAGCCGTCACGATTTTCGCTTCATTCGGTTTAACGAGTGGTTCTCTTCCTTCTAAACAACTAGAAATAAAGTGTCGCGCTTGCGCTAAGCCTTCATTCTCTTCACCAGAAATCCAGTCCGCAACGGTTGTTGTCATTATTCCTTGCTCTGCTTTGTTTAAGGCATAAGGAAAAACAGAGATTCCCCCTTTTGTTCCAGAGATGGACAACGATTCTTTATCAGAAGGGACATTGGCTGCCCAAGATGTCTCAAATAGCATCGTCGCACCATTTTTAAACTTAATAAAAGCGGTCGCATGATCTTCAACGTCAATTGTGGTAGCGTCATAGATCCCCCATTCATTTACTTGATCGGGATCTCTGCTAACCATTTCGTACGTTTGACCTTCTACCAGCTCAATTTCAGGGTAATCCATTAACCACAGTGCTAAATCAAGCAGGTGACATCCATAATCCATTAAACAACCGCCACCCTGAATGTCCTTATTTGTAAAGACACCCCAGCCAGGTACTTTTCTTCGTCGCATCGCCTCAACACGGACAACTAGTGGATCACCAATTGAACCTGCAACAATTGCTTTTTTAGCTGCCAGTGACTCCTTTTTAAAGCGATAATGGTAGCCTATTTGCAAGACCTTCTCCGCCTTTTTGGCTGCTTCTTCCATTTCAATTGCTTCGTGACTGGCAATTGCCATCGGCTTTTCACAAAAAACATGCTTTCCGGCATCTAAAGCTTTCATCACCGATTGATGATGAAATTTGTTTGGAGTACAAATAACAACTGCATCCACATGTCTTAGCAACTGTTCTTCTGACTCAGCAACAAACTCAATCGAAAACGTTGCAGCGACCTCTTTTGCTCGAACGTGATTAACATCAAAAACGCCATAAACTGAGACGCCCTCAATCTCTTTAAAAGCAGGGATATGTCGACCAGTTGCTATCCCACCAGCGCCAATTATTCCTATTTTAAAATTAATCATTCAGATTGTCCCGGTACTGGCTCAAGTGGCTTTGCTTTCCCATAAACAGGAACAGCTCTGCTTGAAGGAGCAGCCCATTTGACCGCATTTTTTATTACACGCTGAACATGCTTATTTTCATACGTAGGAAATGTTTCGTGACCAGGACGGAAGTAAAAAATCTTTCCGTTCCCACGATTAAACGTACATCCACTGCGGAAGACTTCTCCACCTTGGAACCAACTCATAAAAACAACTTCATCCGGATTAGGAATATCAAAATGCTCCCCATACATCTCTTCTTTCTCCAACTCAAAATACTCGTCAATTCCGTCAGCAATTGGATGACTTGGACTAACCACCCATAAACGCTCTTTTTCATCTGCTTCACGCCATTTTAAATCGCAGCTTGTCCCCATTAACGTCTTAAAGATTTTTGAAAAATGTCCCGAATGAAGAACAATTAAGCCCATTCCCTCTAATACTCGCTTATGTACACGTGCAACAACCTCATCTGAAACTTCGTCATGGGCAACATGGCCCCACCAAATTAAAACGTCTGTTTGCTCTAATACATCGTTTGTTAAGCCATGCTCCGGCTCATCTAACGTTGCCGTTTTTACTTGATGATCTTCACCCAAAAAACTCGCGATTGCTCCATGAATTCCAGCGGGATAAATCTCAGCTACCTTCTCATTCTTTTTCTCATGTCTAAATTCATTCCAAATTGTTACGTTCATTTCTGTTCCCCCTCTAAATTAGTAAAGCATGTCTTTACGTGGATTTTCGAATTAATAAAGGTGCATCTAAAAGCTGTGTTCCATTGCTACGGCTATCGCTTTTTAAATCAGCTAACATTTGTAGCATTGCTGCCTTCCCCATTTCAAGCGTTGGCTGATGGACCGTTGTTAACTGTGGCTCAAGCAAAGAAGCAGATGGTTGATTATCAAACCCTACTACCGCTAAATCCATTGGTATGCGCAAATTGTTTTTCTTCGCTTCGGCAATTAAACCTGAGGCAATCTCATCACTGCCCGTAAGAATAGCATCTGGACGATCATCACACTTCATTATTTCATTTAATATGCGCTTCCCATCCTCAACCGAATGGCCAATAAATCGCCAACTCGATTCAATCGGCAGTTCCGCTTTTTTCATCGTCTCAACATAACCAGAATATCTATCGGTTGCTAGAGCCGAGTCAAAAAGAGTTTGCGAGCGTTCATCATGAACATTGCAGTAGGCAATTCGTTTGTAACCCTTTTCAATTAAATGTGTAGTCGCATCAACCATTGCTTGTTTTTGATCAATTGTAATAATAGCAACACCTTCAGCATGACTAGGATATTCATTGCATAGCACAATTGGACCGTATTCTGTAAAGGGCGAAATAATAGCCCACTCGTTTACAATTGATGCGAGTATAATACCATCAACTTGCTTTGTACGTAACAGCTGCAGGAAATGCAGTTCTTGACTTGCACTACCTCGTGTATTACACAAAATTAAGCGATAGGAATGCGCGGCTGCTATTTCATCCATCGCATCTACAATCGCACTAAAGAAAGGGTTTACGATTCGAGAAACAAGTACCGCAATCGTTCTCGTTTCAGTTCCACGAAGCCGCTGAGCAGATGAATTCGGAATATAACCAAGTTCTGTCATTGCGACGCGTACAGCTCTTCTTTTTTCTTCGTCAACGTAAGGGTGGTTATTCATCACACGTGATACAGTTGATCTGGATACACCAGCATGTAGCGCAACATCTTTTATTGTTGGCATCCGTCCACCTCTTTATGAAATCGATCTCACAAATCCATTTTAACTTTTTTACCTAAATTGTCAAGGACCTTTGTTAGGTTTATCTAGTCATTTCTAAAAAGATTCAATAAGAGGTGTTTCTTAGATAAGTGATCGATTTTTACGGTAGGCAGAAGTATGCCTCAAAGATGTAGCTAGGCCCTCGCAGCTTCAATTTGCTATATGCTATGTTTCTTCTATACGGCTCAATCTACTAACAATCAGCCCTTCTTCTCCTAACTTAGAACGAGACTGCACATAAAACTGGAAAAAGGCTGTTGAGAGAAAAAGAATCTCAACAGCCTCTTGAAGTCAGTTTAAAACTACTCACTTATTAACTTTCAATAATTAGCGTAACGGGACCATCATTCACTAATTCAACGTCCATGTGAGCACCAAAGACCCCTTCCTCCACAGAAATCCCTTTTGCTTCAAGTGTTCGATTAAACAATTGATAGAGGTCTTTAGCTATATCTGGTTTTGCAGCAGCCATGAAATTGGGCCTTCTTCCTTTACGACAGTCACCATATAACGTAAACTGTGAAATCGACAAAACTGAACCGCCGATATCCAGTACTGATAAGTTCATCTTATCGTTCTCGTCGCTGAATATTCGGAGATGAGCCACTTTTTCCGCGCAAAAAAGAACATCTTCCTTTGTATCATTATGGGTTAATCCAACTAGTAGAACAAGCCCAGCTTTGATCTCTCCTACCACTTCGTTATCTACCTGGACTGATGCGCATTTAGCACGTTGTAAGACGACTCGCACCTTTATCTACCTTCTTCATTAATGCGTTACTCGACGCACTGAGTATATATCTTTAAGCTGTTTTATTTTATCGACAATCTTTTGTAGGTGAGCCACATTGGAAATGGAAATACTCATTTCAATTGTGGCTATTTTATGCTTGTGATCCGATCGTCCAGAAACGGTATTAATTTGTGTCCTTGTTTCCGTCATTGTGTGTAGAACTTCATTTAATAAGCCGTTACGGTCAAATGCCGTAATTTCAATATCAACACTGTATGATTTAGCAGCTCTAGATTCACCTTCCCACTCTACTTCAAGCAATCTAGAACTCGTATTCTCTTCTGCTAAAACATTAGGACAATCTGTTCGATGAATTGAAACACCGCGACCTTTTGTAATATAACCGACAATCGCATCTCCAGGAACGGGGGTACAGCAACGAGCTAACCGAATTAATAAATTGTCTACCCCTTTTACATGAACGCCAATGGAGTTGGAGCGCTTGTTTGGGCTAAATGTTTGAATATCACTTAGCGCTGCATCTAACGATTGTTTTTCCTGCTCTTGATCCTTTGCCTTGCGCTGCTTTTCAGTTAAACGATTGACGATTTGTTTACCGCTTATCCCACCATAGCCCACAGCAGCATACATATCTTCTTCACCAGCAAAGCTAAATTTAGCAGTTACTTCATTTAAGTTTTCCTGCGTTAAAATGTCCTTGGGATCAAAATCGAGTGCCCGTATCTCTTTTTCAATCGTTTCTTTTCCCTTTTCAACATTTTCTTCACGCTTTTCTTTTTTAAACCACTGCTTAATTTTATTTTTTGCATGTGATGATTTTGTAATTTTCAACCAGTCATGGCTTGGTCCATAAGAGTGCTTTGAAGTCATGACTTCAACAATATCACCCGTTTTCAACTCGTGATCTAGAGGCACCATCTTACTGTTTACTTTTGCCCCGATACAGCGGTTCCCAATTTCACTATGAATCCTGTAAGCAAAATCAAGTGGAACAGAGCCACGCGGTAGTTCAATAACATCTCCCTTAGGTGTAAAAACAAAGACCATATCAGAGAACAAATCCATTTTCATGGATTCCATAAATTCCTGAGCGTCATTTGTGTCGGTTTGCGATTCGATTACGTCTCTAAGCCAACTGAGCTTGTCCTCAAAGGAATAGCGCTTATTTGAAAGTGTTTTGCCTTCTTTGTACGCCCAATGAGCTGCTACACCGAATTCTGCCACACGATGCATATCATCCGTTCGAATCTGAACCTCTAAAGGATCCCCGTTTGGTCCTACAACTGTAGTGTGAAGAGACTGATACATATTAGCCTTTGGCATGGCAATATAGTCTTTAAAACGACCAGGCATGGGACGCCAGCATGTGTGAATAACACCAAGTACGGCATAACAATCTTTAATGTTTTTTACAATAATACGAACAGCAAGCAAATCATAGATTTCATTAAATTGCTTTTGTTGAATAACCATCTTCCGATAAATACTGTAAATATGCTTAGGTCGTCCTGATAATTCTGCTACAACATGAACATCGTCAAGCTGAGATTCGATCTTTTCCATAACTTCAGAAAGATAGTCTTCTCTTTCAGCACGTTTCCGTTTCATTAAATTTACGATTCGGTAATACTGTTGAGGATCTAAATAACGAAGCGCTGTGTCTTCAAGCTCCCATTTTATTTTTGAAATCCCTAAGCGGTGAGCTAATGGCGCAAAAATCTCAAGCGTTTCATTTGACGTAACTCGCTGCTTCTGAGGTGGCATAAACTTAAGCGTCCGCATATTATGGAGGCGGTCTGCAAGCTTAATGAGTAAGACGCGAATATCTTTCGCCATCGCCATCAACATTTTTCGATGATTTTCAGCCTGTTGCTCTTCTTTTGATTTATATTTAAACTTTTTTAACTTCGTTACACCATCTACAAGCATTGCCACTTCGGCGTTAAACGCTTTTTCTAGATCTTCAACCGTTGCGTCTGTATCTTCAACAACATCATGAAGAAATGCAGCAGCAATTGTGTTAGGATCGAGCTCCAGCCCGACAATAATGCCAGCAACTTGAACTGGATGTAAAATATAAGGTTCACCAGACTTGCGGTACTGTCCGCTATGTGCCTGTTCAGCAAACTCGTATGCTCTTTCTAAAAAGCTTATGTCTTCTCTCTGCAAATAGGCGCTTGCATTTTCTAGCACCTGATCAATCGTCATGGAATCACCTTACTCATTCGACAAGTTTTCTTTCTATTATCCGCTACTCGAACTTTCTTGTAAAGGGGAGAACCTTTAGAAATAATAAAAAGAGGTCTGTTTATAAATAAACAATCCCCTTTTTTATAAGTGAGCTTTATTGATAAGTCATTAGAGAAAAAATATCATACTTATCTAGCTTCTTACGACCATTGATATAAGCTAGCTCTATCATGAATGCCAGACCAACAACTTCACCGCCAAGTTCTTCTACAAGCTTCGTTGTTGCTTCGATTGTTCCTCCAGTGGCAAGTAAATCATCTGTGATAACAACACGTTGCCCAGGCTTAATACTATCTTTATGGATTGTCAAACAATCCTTCCCGTATTCAAGGCCATAGTCACACTCAATTACTTCTCGAGGCAATTTTCCTTTTTTTCGAACAGGAACAAAGCCAATTTCAAGATCAAAAGCAATTGGACAACCTACTACAAAACCCCTTGCTTCAGGACCAACAATCACGTCAGCATTACGCGTTTTTGCATAGTCTGTTAGCTCGTTAATTGCTTTTTTATATGCCGGTCCATCTTGCATTAATGTCGTGATATCTTTAAATCGAATTCCTTCTTGTGGCCAGTCTTCTACGATCGTAATATATTTTTTATAATCCATTACTCATTGACTCCTTCTTTACTGAAGCATGCATCAACTGATCAAAACATGCTTTTAGGTTTTGGTATGATGCATAAACTAATTCATTTTCTAACCAAGATTGTTCCTGTTTATTTCTAAATGTTCTTGATTGATCAAGCGATTTTTTTTCAGGTTGTTCGACAATTTTCACTGTACTCGTTTCCAGATGAACAAAACCGAGCTCCGTAAATACAGTATTCATGAACGTTGTGGTTTGCGCCGACCATCCTTTAAACTGTTCGAGCTTCCTTAACTCATTAAAAGAGATCTCTTTTCTTTTTTTAAGAAATGCATAGTACCATTTAAACTGATCACGATTAGGGTTTGTCGTGAAAAAAGACTCTTCTGCTTCTGAAAGTACAACATAGATACGATGAGGTTTGGCTAATGATTGAAAAAGCGCCTCTAAGTCGCTGCGATTATTAGGTACATCCAAAATAACTAAATAGGAATGACTTAAGTCCGGCAGGAACGTCAACGGATCATAAACAACCGTTGAATCATTTAGCTTGAGCCTTTCTTTTGTTGATGGCTGAAACGCTACAGAAATCGTGTTCTCCGGTAACTCTTCTAGTCTCTCTTTCAAACGGTTTGGCTTAATACTTCTCCAATCAAATAATTGCCACTGTGCTACCTTTAAATCATCAATTAGAATCTGTGGCTTTACTTTTCCATTCCACTCATTTATAGACAGTGTACCTACCGCCGACAACTTTGCTTGGGGAGTAATTTCTTCGAACAGATGGCCTTTACGAAAAGCTATACCGTCTAACTGATTTTCATCACCAGTAAATTGAACTTTTAAATGAGTCGAGTCACTGCCAATTCGCTTGAGTTCAGCGACAGAAGCATTCTCAATCAGCACATTTGGCTTAGTGTTTGCAACTCCAAAAGGGGCCAGTGCTTCGATTTGACTTAAAACATCAAGAGTGACATCATCTACCGTAGCAAGTAAATCAATTTCTTTAACAGGAACAAGCGCTTCTTCAGTCAGGATCATACTTGCTTGTTCATTTAGCCTATTTTGTAACAGATCAATATTCTCTGCCGCTAGTGTCATACCTGCAGCCATTGGATGTCCACCAAAATGAGGTAAGATGTCCCGGCTTTTTGAAAGCTCCATAAACATATCAAAGCCATCAATACTTCTGGCTGACCCTTTTGCTAACCTACTCTCCGGATCAATACTCATCACAATTGTTGGTCGATAGAACCGCTCTACCAGACGCGAGGCGACAATGCCAATAACACCAGCATTCCAGCCTTCTTGAGCAACGATGATTACATGAGGAAGGTCGTTACCTTGCTCAACCAGCTGCATTGCTTCTTCCGTCATTTCATTAACAATGGTTTGTCTGTCTTTGTTTAACCGATCAATTTCGTCAGCAAGTTCCTTAGCTTCCTCAAAATCCTCAGCCATTAATAGCTCCACTGCCGGATCAGCCGAATCAAGACGGCCGGCAGCGTTCAACCTAGGTCCCATTCCAAACCCAACATGATCAGCATCTAGGACGCCTTTTTTTATTCCGCAAACATCTTTCAATGCACGTAAACCTGGACGGCTAGTTGATTGTAATGCTTGTAGACCTTTTTTTGCAATTAATCGATTTTCCCCAACTAAAGGGACTAGGTCTGCAATGGTCCCAATGACCGCAAAATCAAGCAGTTCATCTGGCACTCTGCCTAATAAGGCGTGAGCTACTTTAAAAGCTACTCCAACACCTGCAAGTTCTTTAAATGGATATGGACAATCTGGCTGCTTCGGATTAATAGTAGCAAACGATGCCGGCAGCACCGGTGGCGGCTCATGATGATCCGTAATAATAAAATCAAGGTCAATATCCTTAGCGTAAGCCGCTTGGTCTAATGCTGCAATTCCTGTATCGACCGTAACAACAAGTTTATATCCTTCTTCTTTTGCCCATTTTAAAGCGGGATTATTAGGGCCATATCCTTCGGTAAAACGATTAGGGATATAGTAGTCGCAATCTGCATTATGCATTCTTAATGCGGTCATTAATACTGATGTAGAACTAACGCCATCTGCATCATAGTCACCGAACACCAATATTCGCTCATTCTTTTTTATCGCGTCATTAATTCGGTCTATCGTTTCTTTCATACCCTTTAATAGAAATGGATCCAAGAATTCCGGTTCTTCTAATAAAAGAAATTGTTTAGCAGACGAAACGTTATTTATTCCTCGACGCACAAGTAAACGGGCAACAAAAATAGACAGCTTTAACTCATCGGCTAGTTGCTGTGCCGCTGTTTCATCTTGGTCTAAAATACGCCATCTTGCTTTTGATTGCAACATATGTAAAACACCCCTCGACCATCCTATTATACAGGAGTGTTCGAGGGGTGACAATGATCTAAGATTACCCTTTTTCTACTTGGTTCTTTTTCGTTTTATCAAGACGACTCCCCGTTTCCGGTGCCTCTGCTCTTTCACTTTCTAAACTCGCTCGCAAGCGTTTAATCTCTAATTTTTGCTGATGAAGCTTGATGACAGACATCGCCCCTGCAACAATGGCTCCTAAAAGAACAGAAAATAAGATAATAAGGATTAGTGGCCATTCAGCTTGTGTAAAAAGTAAATTAACAGGCACAGACTCTACGTTCATCACGGCAAATACTGCAATTAAGATAGCCGCTATCACACCAACTATAAAGGCGGTTTGTGCTTTCATTTAAACACCTTCTTCTTTTTTTATTAAATATATTCTTCTTCTGGCTCTTTTGGAGGCTTATTTTTAAGTTTGACTTGCCTTTTCCATTCCCAAACAAGCCACATCTGTGCACATAGAAACATAGAAGAATATGTTCCAGCAACCAGTCCAATAACTAGTGCTAGTGAGAATGAGCGAATTGCTTCCCCGCCAAAAATAAATAATGCAAGTGCCGCAAATAATACCGTCAACACGGTGTTAATTGAGCGTGTAATAACTTGTAGTAAGCTTTTATTAACGATTTGAGCTAAGTGTTCAGAACTCGTTATTTCTTTTTCTTTTAACACATTTTCCCGCATGCGATCAAACGTAACAATTGTATCATTAATCGAATAACCTACCACCGTTAATACAGCAGCAATAAACGGCACATTAATTTCTATTTGCAGCAAACTAAAAAGCGCTATAATGATAAACGCATCATGTAGAAGCCCAATTATCGCTGATATCCCGTATAGGAAATGGAAGCGAAGTGCCACATAGATAACGATACCGATTGATGCAATTAAGACGGACAAGATGGCATTACGTGCTAACTCTTCCCCAACCAAAGGAGAGACGGTGCTAATATTCGGCTCGAACCCATACTCTTGATTAAAGTATGACTGAATGATTGCGATCTCTTGTTGATTAAATTCGTCAACAAACCGGGCACTCGCATTTTGGCTTCGTTCTCCACCTAAAGTAACTGAAGGCGTATAGTCATTGTCAATCTCAATTGCTTCAAAATCGGCAATGATTTGCTCAGTTGTTAGCGTCTCATCCGTTTGAATTTCTACATTTGAACCACTTTCAAAGTCAACACCTAAGTTTAATCCCATTGTGAACAGCAAAACAATGCCAACAATAATGGATAGACCTGAGCCAACAAAAAATTTATTTCGGTGTTTTGTTAAATCAACATTCCAATTTTCGGGCTTAAAGCTCATCTATCTCACCTCTTTTTACGCCAAACCAACCTGGCCGCTTGTTTAAAAATCGACTGTTAACCCAGAGGCTAAGCAGTATTCTCGTACCCCAAACAGCAGTTAAAAAAGAGACAAGAATGCTAATAATCAACATGACTGCAAAACCTTGAACAGAGCTTGTCCCAAAATAAAACATCACTCCGGCAGCAATTAATGTCGTAATGTTTGCGTCAAAAATAGTAGCAAATGAACGGCGTCCACCTACTTTAAATGCTGACATGATAGACTTTCCTGTTTTTATTTCTTCTCTTATTCGCTCATACGTAATAATATTGGCATCAACAGCCATACCTACTCCAAGTATTAATGCTGCAATCCCAGGTAATGTTAAAACAGCATTTAACGCATTAAAGACAACTAACACTAAAAATGTATACACGCTTAATGTAATTACAGCGATAACCCCAGGAAAACGATAATAGATCATCATGTAAGCAAAAATTAACGCGACACCAATTAAACCAGCATTAATGGTTTGGTTCATTGCTTGTTCACCAAGCGATGCCCCCACCGAAGTCGAATAGATTTCATTTAATTCAACTGGTAGTGATCCCGCATTTAAAATTTCTGCTAAAAAGCGCGTTTCTTCCGTTGTAAAATCACCTGTTATCATGACGTTTCGACTGACAATTGGCTGATTAACAGTTGCTGCTGAAAGATACTTTGGTTCGGGCTTAGTCGCTTCTTCTGCGTAACTATCCCCTTCTTCAAAATCGAGCCACATCACAAGTAAATTCTCGCCAATAGGTTGTTGAGAAAGCTCCCTTGTGATGTTTCCAAATTGCTCGCCATCATCAAGCGTCAACGTCACCATTGGGCGATTCGTATCAGGATCAAGCGATGCACTCGCCCCGTTTTGCGTTAAATCACTTCCGTCTAATAAAATGTTGTCTTCTACATCACGGATGGTTAATTCCCCACCCGTCGCTAGAATATCTCTTGCAGATTCTTGATCTTCAACACCAGCTAGTTGAACACGAATTCGATTTTCGCCTTCAATTTGAATGGTTGGTTCTGAAACCCCAATCGTATTTACTCGTTCGTTTAATGCTGTTGTAGTTGAAAGCAATGCTTGATCATCAATTACGTCCCCTTCATTTATTGCCTCTACTTCGTACAGCACTTCAAATCCACCTTGAAGATCAAGTCCTAGATTTACATCTTGTACGACGGGCTTTGCAAAATAAGAAATTCCTGCTGCAAGAACCACGACAATTAAAAAGAAAAGGGCAATCTTGCCTTTTTTCACCATCATTAATTTCCTCCCAAAATCTCTTGCTGTTCGTGCATTTACTTTGTTGCCGCTTCGAATTCCTTAAACCAATCAATTGGTTCTTTATATGTATTTACCGTTAGCCATGTCATATAGCCCTGCGGTTGAATCGATAGTAATTCATCAACGAAGGCATAAAAAGGCATAAACTCTTTCTTTTTTTTCAACTTATCCATGTAAAACAGCCAGAGATCTTCTTTTGTTACGCGATTGTATCCTAGCTCATGGAATTCTTCGAGTTTAATGGAAAGAACGGGTATTACGTCGTCTTTCCAAATTTCAAATTGCTGCTTTTCAACCATTGATCCAACCCTCTCTATGAAAACACTAAGTATACATATACTAACAAATTATTGCAGTTCCTGCTATCTTCAAAAAAATTAATTCAAGCTATTTTTCAACGACAGCCTGTCATGTCCTGTCCAACTTTGCATACATATAATAAAAAAACAAAGCATCGTATGAAAAAGGCAGGGTTGCCATGAGTAAACAAACGTTTTTAAAAGGGACACTAATTTTAATTGCAGCAGGCTTTATTACCAAACTTCTTGGATTTATAAATCGAATTGTTATGGCAAGAATGCTTGGTCCTGAAGGCGTCGGGCTCTACATGATGGCCATTCCTACCATGCTACTTCTGTTAACTTTAACACAAATGGGTTTACCCGTTGCCATTGCCAAACTGGTTGCAGAAGCAGAGGCTCGTAATGAACACGGTCGAATTAAGAAAATTTTAGCTGTCTCCATCACGATTACGGGACTACTAAGTATTGTTTTTACAACAACACTCATTTTATTAGCTCCCATCATTGCAGATACAATGTTAACTGATGCCCGCGCGATTTATCCACTATATGCAGTCATCCCTATTGTACCAATAATTGCATTGTCTTCTGTTTTAAGGGGCTATTTTCAAGGAAAACAAAATATGAAACCCACCGCTTACGGGCAAGTCATTGAGCAAATTGTCCGCATCACGCTTGTTGCTGTTTTAACTGCGGCATTTATGCCTCTTGGACTTGAGTATGCTGTTGCAGGAGCGATGCTATCAGCTATTTGCGGTGAGCTCGCATCACTATTTTATATGGTTTATTTATTTAAAGCTCAGAAACCATTCCGCTTTAGAAAAAACTTTTTTTCTGCAATAAAAGGAGAACGAAAAACATTAACTGATTTGCTAGGGATCGCTGTGCCAACAACCGGTAGTCGCTTAATTGGAACCACAGCCTTATTTTTTGAACCTATCGTAGTCGCACAAAGCCTTGCACTAGCAGGTACAATGACCGTTGTTGCTACTCAACAGTATGGATTACTTGTCGGATATGTTGTTCCTTTATTAACCTTACCGACATTTATAACCTATTCACTTTCAGTCTCGCTCTTACCAAATTTAAGCGAGGCATTAGCTCACAATAAAACATCATTGATTCATCATCGACTCGAACAAGCACTTCGGATGGGCCTTATTTCAGGCGGAATCTGTGTAGTTATCTTGTATGTATATGCAAGCGAACTGATGACCCTAATGTATCATGCTCCAGAGGCAGCCACCATGCTTAAAGTCATGGCTCCATTTGCTTTATTTCTCTATTTGCAAGGGCCTTTACAGGCAGCTTTACAAGCGTTAAACTACGCAAAAGTATCGATGATGAATAGTCTAGTAGGAGCTTTAATAAAAACTGGAGCTATTTTTGCACTCGCATCTAACCCTGGCTTTGGTATTATGGGTGCCGCACTTGCAATCGTAATTGGCTTTGTTTTAGTTACCTTGCTTCATTTTGCATCAATAGCAAAAACAACAGGTTTTTTTATTCACATACGCCCGATAATTAAACTAACGCTATTAATCGGCGCCACGCTCATTCTAAGCGAACAGATCAATCAACATCTTTTTCTTTTCTTACCTTACGCAACAAAAACTCTACTTGCTATCACGCTAACAGGCTTGATTTATGTATTCGGTATGATTGCTCTGCGTCTGTTAACAAAAGAAGAATTGCAACTTATACCATTCTTTAAAAACAGAAACAAATAAAACACTTCTAAGACAACATCTTCATTCATTAAGTAGCAATGAAGATGTTGTAATAATGAAGTGCTCTCTATTCTACCAGAAAAATAAACCTGCTAACGCAATTCCTGCAATCGCCCCAAGCGCAATTGGGTAACCAATACCATATCCAAATCCGCCGTAACCGCCATAGCCACCATACCCGTATCCATAACTAAATCCACGATTTCCTAATGGTTGGATATAGACATTATCTCGATCAACATTGACAATTCTGCCGTAATGTCGTTTACCGCAGTTTTCAGTTATATAGACGCATTTACCCATATGATCATTGCAGATCTGTTGATTTCGTTTACTCACATAATGACCTCCTTCCTCGTTCATACTTGCTATTGTATGAAAGCAAGACAAGGTCTGTATCAACATCTATCACGAAAAAAATACCCATTTTATAACAAATCTATAAAAAAAGACTGCGTTCCTTTTAACGAGCAATAGGAAATTTTTTTAATATCTTTGTATCCAAACTTTTTTAATTGTTGCCTTAACCAGAGTTCCGTTCGTTTTAATTCATTTAAATTTTCATGTTGGATATTGCCGTCAATGATTAACGGGAGAATGCGATCACACATTTCTTCTCTACTTGTCAACTGCTTATTTAGATAATGGTCCGCAATCGTTGTTCTCATCATTTGAAAACCTTTTACTAGCATATAGACTACAAATAAATAAACAACTGCTATTTTTAAAAAGGCTGTACTTGAAATGGCTACGGCAATCAAACTAGCCATGAAGAAACCAAAAGCAAATTCTGTTGCATTTAATTGACCTAATTTTGATTTACCTTGAAGAAGGAACATGCTTTTGATTGATAAATATACTGAAATACCTTGCAGAACAATAAAGTCAATTGGCATGAGACACCCCTTCATCAAAACATATTCCTAGCTACTATGCCCGGGTCAACTCATTTTATCCATTGGTATTTTTCCGTTGTACAGGCATATGAATAGAAGAAACAAGCTTTTAAAGGAGGTTTTTTTTTGGAAAGTCGTTTTTTTCCTGCTATATTAACTGGTACTGGAGTTAGTATTGGAATTGCTCTATGTGCAAGCGCTATGATGGCGACATTACTAAAATTCACTTCTTTAACCGAACATTCAGTTGGTTGGGTCATGGTTGCAGCCGCTTTACTTGCGTTATTTATTGGAGGATTTATTGCTGGGGGCAAATCCGGTACGAAAGGATGGTTAGCCGGCGCTCTATGTGCTCTCATCTTCTCAGCTATTGTTCTGGCAATTAGTTATCTTGGTTATAATGAAACGATTTCAGTTAAACAACTCTTGTTATTTGCCTCGTATGGAGGTATTGCAGCTCTAGGTGGTATGATCGGTGTAAATCTTTCTAATGCTGCTTAAAAAAAAGATGGTGACATGAGTCACCATCTTTTTTTAATCGGATTGTACAACTTCACGAATCGCCGAACGATCGTAAGTTAATTTGCGATTGTCGTTTACAAGAAGAACAACAACAGATTCATCAATTGAATCAATTACTCCATGCAAACCACCAATTGTAACAATCTTATCTCCACGCTGAAGCGAAGCATGCATTTCACGCACACGTTTCTGTTGCTTTTGCTGTGGACGAATTAGCAAGAAATAAAACAGTACAATGATCCCGATAAATGGGAGCAATGTAACAAGTAAACCAGCTGCGCCTTGATCCATCATTTATCCTCCTTTCTTTCATAAAACGCTTCACTTTAAAAGTTTTTGGCGTTTTCTTTATTAAAACCATACGCTTCAAAAAACTGTTCACGAAAATCAAGAAGACGGTCATCCATAATTGCTTGACGGACTTGTTTCATTAAAGTTAGCAGAAAATACAAATTGTGGTATGTCGTTAGACGGAACCCAAATGTTTCTTCGCATTTTATAAGATGCCTAATATACGCGCGTGAATAAGTGCGGCATACATGGCAATCACAGTTCTCATCAAGGGGACGGAAATCCCGTGCATATTTTGCATTGCGGACAACCAATCTTCCAGCACTTGTCATGCAGGTACCATTTCTCGCTATACGGGTCGGCAAGACACAATCAAACATGTCGATCCCTCTTATCGCCCCGTCAATTAACGAATCTGGTGAACCAACACCCATTAAATACCTTGGTTTATCCGCTGGCATTAGTGGGGTAGTAAATTCAAGCACACGATTCATGACATCTTTCGGTTCCCCGACTGACAGTCCACCTACAGCATAACCGGGGAAATCTAGTGATGTCAAATCTTTTGCGCTTTGTTTACGAAGTTCCTCATGTTCTCCGCCTTGAATGATGCCAAATAACCCTTGCTTAGCATTTTTTCCTGATTGATGATGTTCCGTTAAGCATCGTTCAGCCCAACGACTTGTGCGCTCAACTGAATCTTTCATGTATGAAAAATCAGCAGGATAAGGAGGACACTCATCAAAAGCCATCATAATGTCTGAACCTAGTGAATGCTGAATTTGCATCGCTTTCTCAGGCGTCAAAAACAACTTCTCACCACTCAAATGATGACGAAAATGTACGCCCTCTTCCGTAATTTTACGTAAATCACTTAAGCTAAACACCTGAAATCCACCGGAATCCGTTAAAATTGGCTTATTCCAATTCATGAACTTATGGAGACCGCCAGCTTCTTCAATGATGTCTTCTCCAGGCCGTAACCATAAGTGATAGGTGTTACTTAAAATTATTTGTGCGTCCATTTTCTCTAAATCTTCAGGACTCATTGTTTTCACGGTAGCCATTGTACCAACTGGCATAAACATTGGTGTTTCAAACGTCCCGTGAGGAGTATGGACTCTTCCCAAACGAGCGCCAGACTGTTTACATGTTTTTATATGTTCATACGTAATTGCCGCTGCAGTCAATTTAGTCTTCCCCATTTCTTTCCGGTTCAATAAACATTGCGTCTCCAAAACTAAAGAATCGATACTTGTTTTTTATCGCATGATGATAAGCCGTCATCACCGGCTCCTTACCAACCAAAGCACTAACAAGCATTACCAGTGTTGATTTAGGTAAGTGAAAATTGGTTAGTAATCCGTCCACAGCTTGAAAGTGATAACCAGGATAAATAAAGATCGATGTCCACCCAGATGCTTCGACAAAGTCGTGATGATCTTTATAAATTGTTTCTAATGTCCGTGCTGAAGTAGTACCCACAGCTATAATTTTACCACCTGATTCTTTCGTCGATTGAAGCGTCTCAGCGGAGTGAGCGCTCAATTGATAATATTCAGCATGCATCTCATGATCTTCCACACTGTCTGCACTCACTGGCCTAAATGTACCAAGCCCTACATGTAGCGTTAAGTAGACTATTGAAACACCTTTTGCTTTTATACGGTCTAATATTGCTTGAGTAAAATGAAGACCTGCTGTTGGCGCGGCTGCCGAACCCAGTTGATTCGCATAGACCGTTTGATAACGGGACGAATCTTCAAGTCGCTCCTTAATATAAGGAGGAAGTGGCATCGTACCTAATTGATCAATGAGCTCATAAAACACACCTTGATAATGAAATTGAAGCTCTCGTCCACCGTCTGGCTTGATACCTGTACATGTCGCTTCTAATTTCCCGTCTCCAAATGTTACGCTTGTCCCAATCTTAAGCCGTTTTGCTGGTTTAACAAGTGTTTCCCACTTGTCACCTTCCATTTGTTTTAGAAGCAAAACTTCTATAACAGCACCGGTATCTTTTTTTTCACCAATTAATCGGGCAGGCAACACTTTCGTATCATTTAAAACGAGGCAATCACCCGAAACGAGATGCTGTTCAATATCTGAGAATGAGCGGTCTGTTATTTCTTTTGTATCTTTATTTAAGACAAGCAAGCGCGAATCCGTTCTTGTTTGTAACGGTGTTTGCGCGATTAATTCTTCAGGTAAATCAAAATCAAAGTCAGTTACTTCCACATTATCACCTTATCCAACTATTCTAATCAACAAACCTTTATTAGCATACATCCCAATGAATCGTTTCGCAAGCATATTACCGTCTAAAAAAAGACAGGATAACGGATAAGACAATGCTTAATATGATGCACGTTACAATCGGAAAATAGAAAGTCATGTTTTCACTTTTTATAAATAGATCACCCGGTAATTTCCCCAATGGCAAGAAACGTGCTGCGAAATGCCAAATGATTCCTATAGCGACAAGGATGACACCTATAATGATTAACGTTCTAGCCATTTGGAAACTCCAGACCAAAATGATCATAACACAATGGTGTAGCAACTCTTCCACGAGGTGTACGCTGAATAAAGCCAATTTGTAAAAGGTACGGCTCATATACTTCTTCAATTGTATCCGGCTCTTCTCCAATTGTAGCTGCAATTGTCTCAAGGCCAACCGGTCCACCTTTAAACTGAACCATCATCCCTTTTAACAATTTGTCATCAATATGATCGAGCCCTAATGGATCAACATGAAGTTTTTCAAGTGCTGTTGATGCACTTTCAAGTGAGATTATGCTTTCTCCATTCACTTGTGAAAAATCTCTTACCCTTTTTAACAAACGGTTTGCAATTCTAGGTGTTCCTCTAGATCGTCTCGCCAGTTCATACCCAGCTTCTTTTGATAAAACGGTATCAAATACGTTTGCTGACCGCTGGACAATTTGAGCTAGATCTTCTGGATTATAGTACTCAAGTCTCGAAAGTACGCCAAAACGATCACGTAATGGCGCAGAAATCATCCCCGCCCTCGTTGTTGCTCCAACTAACGTAAATGGTGGCAAGTCTAAGCGAACAGAACGCGCTGTTGGGCCTTTTCCAATAACAATATCCAAGCAAAAATCCTCCATTGCCGGATAAAGCACTTCTTCTACAACTCGATTGAGACGGTGAATTTCATCTATAAACAAGACATCCCCTGGTTCTAACGCCGTTAAAATCGCTGCTAAATCTCCCGCTCTTTCAATTGCCGGACCTGAAGTTGTTCGAAGTTCTCCTCCCATTTCAGCTGCAATGATCGATGCGAGTGTCGTTTTCCCAAGACCAGGAGGACCATATAATAAAACATGATCCAACGCTTCACCACGAAGTTTTGCCGCCTCCATAAAGACAGATAAATTATCCTTCACATTTTTTTGTCCTATATAATCATGGAGCGTTGCCGGTCTTAATTGCTGCTCAGATGTTAACTCCGTATTTGTTGCTTCACTCGAAACAAGCCGATCATCCAAAGTCACTATCACTCACTCCTAAGTTTTTAACATAAGTGCAAGCGCACGTTTTATATACTGATCTGTCTCTAATGTCTCAGACTTTAACTCTTTTTCAACTTTTTTCAGCTCTTTTTCCACATACCCTAGCGAGCGTAGCGCTTCTAAAGCGTCTTGAAGATTATCTTTTTTATCAATTTCAACCGTAGGATTAGTTGGATTTAGCAGCGATGGTGATAACTCCTCTAATTTCCCTTTTAGATCAAGAATAATTTGGCGTGCCGTTTTTTTCCCAATTCCAGGATAACGGGTAAGTAAGGAATCATTTTCTGCTTCAATTGCACTTACAACCTGTTCTGGCTCACCAGACGCTAAAATTGCTAAAGCACCCTTTGGACCGATACCAGAAACGCCTAACAGCTTTTCAAATAAGGTTCGTTCAATTTTATTTTTAAACCCATAAAGTCGTTGAATATCTTCACGTACATAATGGTATGTAGGAATTTGCACCTCTAATGAAAGATCAGTTGAAAATCGATATGGATTGGCGCAAATAAGTTGATAGCCAATTCCATTAACATCAACGACGAGATAAGCTGGCTCAATTTCGATGAGCGTACCTTTTATGTAATCAATCATATTTCCTTCTCCTTAGCCCTTAAAAAAGCGAACATTTATTTCTATTTTAGCATAGTGTGTGCGCATCGTCATTAATGGAACACTAAAAAAACTACCGTCTCCGGTAGTTTTCCTTTATTTTAATTCCAATAAAATTTGTTCTAACTCAGCTAAGTTCGTTAGCTTCATTCCTTGGTTTAAGCGATCAAGTTGAGCTGCAGTTAAATTTGAAACATCAATATCATCAAATGTCTTTACAATAGACATAGCCTCAGTTTGACCTGTATATAGCACTACATTCATTTGATCTGATAGCCCTAAGTAGCCATTTCTTTTCACCTCAGGGGATAAATCCAGTATTTCTTGCCGAAAATGTGCAGCACCAGGGCCATGTTCTACTAACTGCCACTCTTCATACTCATACCAGAAATCCTCCAATGAATAATAATCCTCTGTTACATGTTCTTCTCTTGTGTTTCCATCAGCAAAAACCGTTTCCAATAAAACATCAATAGTCTGTGCTGGTTGTTGCGCGACTGTCTCAGGTGGAGCCGATGGACCCTCTGTTTGTTGCATAATCTCTAGCTGATTCACGAGTAAAAAACTTCCATATAAGAACAAAACGGATATGGCCCCGAGAGCAAATGGCACACCATGACGGTTTACTAGTTGTTTAAGCATGATAATCTCCTTTAAAACAAGTCATGCATTTATCCTCGACAACTTTTTAGAAATTTATTCCATGTAAAAATATAAACTGACACACGATGCTCATACTTTTTTAATTTATCTTGTATAAAGCATTGTAAAATGGAAATAGTTGATAAAAGGAGCGTGATGGTATGAAAAAAATAATCATTCAATTAACAGGAATTGTTTTTATCCTTTTTCTAGCAGCTTGTGGAGGTAACGACGAGGGCGATCAACAAGATGCCGAACAACCAGAAGATTTCTCTGGAGAAACCCTCACCATTCAAGCAATGAATTGGCATTTTGATCAAGAAGAATATTCCGTACCTGCTGGAGAAACAATGATTGAATTACAAAATGAAAGCGGAAATCACGGTATCATAATTAGAGAAGCAGATTCTGGTGAAGATGTAGTATTAAACCGTTCTGGATCTACCACAGCAAATCTGGAGCCTGGTGAGTACACAATTATTTGCTCCATTCCTTGTGGTTCTGGACATAGTGAAATGGTCGCAACCTTAGTTGTCACGTAACATGAAAAAGCTTAAAAGGAGCTAACTCCTTTTAAGCTTTTTTGTTATCTGCTTTTTTCAAATGGACGTTTCGCAGCGTTTCCAAGATCTTTCATCATATCAGAGAACGTATTTTCAATTTCTTTAAATGCTGTACCTGAACGAAGTCGATCATCCATTTTTTGCATTGAACTATACATCTTTTTATCAGCTGTAACCATAACATGTTTTCCATCGCCAGCAGTTTTCTTCATATGGTCACGGATTTTATGATCCATATCGCTATGGTTCCCATCCGTTTCATATCCAATTACCACGTCATTATCATGCATCATTACTCGAGCACTTTTTATTCCATCCATGCTTTCAATGTCTCGCGTTAACGTTTGGACATGTTTTCCATCGTAATCATGATGATAATTCATGGATTGTTTTGTGGCTTTTTTATGCATGGTTGGGTTTTTAAAATTCATTCCACGCTGAATGTGATCTGTTTTTCGATTTAAAATACCGTTCTCATCAACCATACCTGAACGGTGGTTTCCTGTCATTCCACGAACCATTTCAGTACGGTTATGATTATAATGAGCTCTAGCATTATTCATACGTCCATTTTTTTCTGAGAATCGATTATCTTGATAGTATTCTTTGCCACCAACACCAGTACCATAATAAGGATAGTTTGCTGAGTAACCACCCTCATCGTAATTCATTTGTGCGTTAGAACCCCGGTACATATTGGCTTGACTATTGTCATTGTTTCCACACCCTGTTAAGCCGGATACAAGTACACTTGCACATAAAAACGATAACGTTATTTTTTTCAAATGAAAATCCCCCTTCTGCTGTTAGTGTGCACAATTAGGGGGATTCTATTTTGTTAGTTGTTGCCTTTAAGTCCAAAGAGGATAAAATTAATCGTCCTGCTCATCATAATCATTCAATGATTGTTTTGGCTCATATTCTTGAAAAACAGGACCTCTTTGCTGTGCGTTTGTTGTCGCCCAGAGAGGAGCTTGATGATGTTGAGGTGACTGTTGAGTTCTGTTAAATGGATACGGATACGGTTTATTTATATCTTGGGGTTGTTCCATGAATTGATTGCCAGAATCAGCATGACTTGTTTCAGCATACCAAGGCGCCCCCATTTGAGCCATCCACTGGTTATTCTCTTTCATAAAAGCATTCATAGGTATCATTTCAGCATGTATATTTCCAGTTTGTCCCCCCTGCTGGTGATTCATCATCCTCATGTTTGGTGACATTCCTTGTTGATGATTCATCATTCCCATGTTTGGTGACATTCCTTGCTGATGGTTCATCATCCCCATGTTCGGGGGCATTTCTTGCTGATAATTCATCATTCCCATGTTTGGGGTCATTCCTTGCTGATGATTCATCATTCCCATGTTCGGGGGCATTCCTTGCTGATGATTCATCATTCCCATGTTTGGTGACATTCCTTGCTGATGATTCATCATTCCCATATTCGGGGGCATTTCTTGCTGATGATTCATCATTCCCATGTTCGGGGGCATTTCTTGTTGATGATTCATCATTCCCATATTTGGGGGCATTTCTTGTTGATGATTCATCATTCCCATGTTCGGGGGCATTTCTTGTTGATGATTCATCATTCCCATGTTCGGTGACATTCCTTGTTGATGATTCATCATTCCCATGTTCGGGGGCATTTCTTGTTGATGATTCATCATTCCCATGTTCGGGGGCATTTCTTGTTGATAATTCATCATTCCCATGTTCGGGGACATTTCTTGTTGAGTCATGTTTTGTTGATTCCACTTGTTCATTTGATGGCCACTCATTTGTTTATTTGTCATGTTTCCTGATTGACAAGGTTGGCACGGTGGTTTTGGTGGCAATGGACCTTTATCAGTTGTTTTTACGTTCTTTTGCATCTCTTGAGTCATCTGTTTTTTTGGAGGCGCATCTAGATTCCATTCGTCATTCTTTGTTTTAACTTGCGGCTGCTTAACTTCAGGTTTATTCAACGGTTTTATTTTTTCTTGTTTTGGTTCAATGACTTTCTCTTTTCTAACTGCTACCGTTGCAGTCGGTACTTTTATTTTCATACCTGGCATAAGCATTTCCGGATTTACAATTGTTGGATTGGTTGCCTGAATTTGATCAGGGTCAGTGTCATACTTCTTTGCTAACTTCCATAAAGTATCTCCCTTTTGTACTATATGAATTCTCACTTTAAGAATCCCTCCTAAGGTAATTTGGGCATTCGTACAATGTATGCATCTTTTTGAAATGAGTTCTTCTCTCACAGCACACTTTATGTTAAAAAAACTTGCCTTATTACAGTTAGAACCCTTTATGTAAACAAATAAGTGATTAAACCGATTATTGTTCGTACAAAGAGAATGAAGCATGGTATACTAATTTCACTTTACTCCTAAAAAAGCAGTTTATTACGTAAACCGTATTAGTTATAATGAATTGATAACAGTTGTAGGTGATTAAAAATGAAGCAAAAAAAATTAGTAGCTGGAGAACGAAGAGAGGCAATTATCCGTTGGTTAGTAGAAGAAAATAACCCGATAACCGGTAGTGAACTAGCAAAACGAGCTTCGGTGAGCAGACAAGTTATTGTGCAGGACATGTCTATTCTTAAAGCAAAAGGAGAACCGATTTTTGCTACTGCGCAAGGATATCTTTATTTGAATCAAGAAGAATCAGTAAAAGTGCAACAACTTATTGCTGTTAAGCATTCACCTCAACAAACTGTTGAAGAATTATATATTTTTGTTGATTGTGGACTCAAAGTTCTGAATGTATCTATTGAACACCCTATATACGGAGAGTTAACTGGAGCTATGCATGTAACCAACCGACAAGAAGTGGATACATTTTATCAAAACCTTCAACAGACAAAGGCAAGTTTGCTTTCCGAACTAACGGATGGCATTCACCTACATTTGGTTGAGAGTAACCAGCAAGAACAAATTAATCAAGCAATGAAAAAGCTTGATCAAAAAGGATTTTTATTAAAATAAGAAGAGTAAGCACATCATGCCTACTCTTCTTATTATTGTTTTATTGCCGCAGATACTGATTGATCGCTATACGACGGGTAACTGCCTAATACCTCAACATGACAACCCAAAGCCGTAAGTTCAGCTATTGCTCCTGGTAAGAGCACATCATCCATTAATTGGTCGACTTCTATTATAAAGAAGTAGTTACCCAAGCCAGTCTTTGTCGGTCTTGACTCAATTTTCGATAGATTTAACTTTCTCCAAGCAAACGCTGATAACACTTGATGCAGGGCACCTGTAAAATCTGAAGGCAAAGTGATCATCAAAGAAGTTTTATCACCCAGATGGCGTGCGTTTTTTATTGTTATCGGTTGCTGCGTTTTCGCCGATAATACAACAAACCTTGTTTGATTGTGATCATAATCCTGAATATCTCGGGCTGCTATTCTTAAACCATATGTTTTAGCTGCCTGCTCGTTTGCAATTACGCAAACGTCTTCATTTGAATGCTGCGCTAACCATGCAGCTGCCTGCCCAGTAGAATCTGCATACTCAATTTCAACTTCAGGATAATGCATCTGCAAATAGCGATGACACTGAGCAATCGCTTGAGGGTGCGATAAAATCTTTCGAGGAATATAGGTTTCCACGTTTTTTGAAGGCGACATTAACAAGTGTTGATTAATACCAATAGATAAAGAAGCTACAATCGGCATTGGTTTTTGATGAATTAAGTAATCAAGGGTGACGTTAACAGTGCCCTCTATCGCATTTTCAATTGGTACAACAGCATAATCAATGGTTTTTGAAAAAGCATGATCAATGACCTTTGGAATAGATCGTATTGGAATAAGTTCATCTTCAGGAAACGCTTGTTTCGCTGCTATTTCTGTGAATGTACCGCGTGGACCTAAATAACCAATTTTTTTCAAACCTTTCATTCCCTTCTACGAACCTGAGCCAACCATTTCTACACTTTCTACAGCTTCTAATGACTCCATTTGGTCAAATAACTCATGTAAGTTAATTGTTAACGGTGCTGTATCGATTGATAACGTAATATTCGCTCGACCTTGTAATGGAATCGTTTGATTAATCGTTAATATATTTGCTCCTGTATCTGCAACAATACGCAGTAACTGCGACAATGTTCCCGAGCGATCCTCTAAATTAATCATAAGCGTTATGATTCGTTCTTTTGCGATAGCGTGAAATGGAAAAATTCCGTCCTTATATTTGTAGAAAGCACTGCGGCTTAAGCCCACTTGTTGGACAGCTTCATTAATTTTTTTAGCTTTTCCATTCGCTAATAAGGATTTTGCATCTAGTGTTCGTTGCATCGCATCCGTAAGCATATCTTCTCGTACAAGAAAAAACTGTATTTTTGACATTGTGCGGCACCTCCCTTGCTTTATAAAAACCGGCGGTGGATTGTTTACAATGGCAGGTAAGACAGAATAATCTGCCTTACGCTATTCAATAAATTCAAATTCATACTTCAAGATACGAACTAAATCGCCATCTTTTGCACCTCTCTCACGAAGAGACGCATCAACTCCCATATGCCTTAATTTACGGGCAAAGCGTCGAACAGATTCATCTCGTGAGAAATCAGTCATTTTAAATACACGTTCAAGTTCTGCACCTGTTAATTCATAGACTCCATCATCAGCTCTGGTGATAATAAACGGATCAACTGGGACTTCATGTTTGTAAATAACGCGCGCTTCTTCATCACTTTCCTCATCGTATAACGGGAATTCGGGCGCATGCTCAAGCTCATCTGCAATGGCTAGCAAAAGTTCACGAACGCCGTCCTTCGTTAGAGCAGAAATAGGGAAAATTGTCACATCTTCTCCTACTGCTTCTTGGAATTTTTCTAAATTAGTCTGTGAATCAGGCATGTCCATTTTATTCGCAACCACTATCTGCGGTCTTTCCGTTAATCGATAATTGTATTCGGCCAATTCTTCATTAATTTTATGGTAATCCGCAATCGGATCTCTACCTTCTAGAGCAGACATATCAATCATATGCACAATCACTCTTGTCCGTTCGATATGCCGTAAAAATTGATGCCCAAGCCCAATTCCTTCGTGAGCACCTTCAATTAAACCTGGTAAATCTGCCATAACGAAGCTTCGATTATCTTGTGTGTCGACAACACCAAGATTAGGTGTGATCGTCGTAAAATGATAATCGGCAATTTTAGGCTTCGCCGATGAAACAATTGACAGTAGCGTTGATTTTCCTACAGATGGAAAGCCTACTAAGCCTACATCAGCTAATACTTTTAGTTCTAGAACTAAATTTCTTTCTTGCCCAGGCTCCCCATTCTCAGCATGATCTGGAGCTGGGTTTACTGGGGTTGCGAAGCGAACGTTGCCTCGTCCACCTCGTCCACCTTTAACAACAATTGCACGCTGACCATGCTCCGTCAAGTCTGCTAGCATAATACCCGTTGCTTCATCCGTAACAATTGTCCCTGGTGGTACTTTTACAATTAAATCAGAGGCGTTTTTACCATGCATGTTTTTAGACATGCCATGTTCTCCTCTCTTTCCTTTGAAATGCCGATTATAGCGAAAATCCATTAATGTTCTTAATCCTTCTTCTACTTCAAGGATGACGTTCGCACCTCTTCCGCCATCACCACCCGCTGGTCCTCCATCAGGTACATATTTTTCTCGACGGTAAGCGGCCATTCCATTCCCACCGTCACCCGCTTTTGCATAAACGGTTACTTTATCTACAAACATGTTTATTCCACCTCATTAACTTTCTTTAAAGCTAAGCATTTATTAATATCGTTACAGCGTATCCTTCTCTGTCAATCGTCTTGAACTGAATCTCAGACGGAAGTGTTGCCCAACATGTATTAAACTTATCTTTGTTTAAATCGTAGTCAGAACTTACTTCAATTAAACATTTTGAATCAAAGAACGTAAAAGAAAGGGTTAAATGACCATTCACTTCAGACTGAAGTTGGTTGTATTGATCCAAAAACAAAGCGAAACAAGAAGCTAATGAATGATCATATTTACGTAAAGAAAACAATTCACCATCTACCTCAATCTCAAGAGGTTGCTTTGAATAACTCCATTTCTGCTGAAGCAATAGAAAAATCGTATTAGGCATATCCAAACTACACAATTTGCTTTCATTTGCCGAGTGTTCAACAGCCTCTTGAATAACCGCTTCAATTCGTTCTTCATTCCCTAACGCTAAATTCCCTTTGATTAATTGGAGGACATTCAACCAATCATGGCGAATCGCGCTAAATATGTCAATCATCTCATCATTATCGCTTCTCAAGACCAATTCCCCTTTCTATTCATTTAATAGCACATCTTTTCTATTATAGCATAAACTAAATAAGTCAAACAGCGCTGATTTTCAGTTGAACAGAACCATTTTCTCTTCTTTTCATTTTTTCTAAAAATAATTCTTTACAATTTTGTGAACGTAGATTATACTCTTAAAAGTAAGTAATTATCTAGTAGAGGAGAAGAACAAAATGAATGCTTTAAAACATTTGTTAGCACTAACTTTATACAGCTCATCTTGTTCATCTTTCGCTCGTTAATGTCTTATTTAGCTTGAAAACGATCGCAGGGGAACGCTCTCTGTCCAATCGTCGCGCAGAGAAACTGCGTTTTTTTTGTGTCGTTTTTTAATGGAAAATTTAGGAAGGAGAGAAGACAATGTGTTTTTTAGATTTAACTGCTTTGAATAACAAATGGTTATTATTAATTGACGAGGTGCCAGGCTGTACCTAAAGTGGCACCTTCTTTGAAAGGAGGCGAATAAGGTTATGACTTTTTCATTTATATTTTTTACGATCAGCATTAAGAAACGTTCATATACAGAAGAAGAGTTGAAATCGTTCATTCATTCAGAACAGGTGATTGAAGACATTGAACGATTAAGAAACAACTACTATTCACCGATGTAAAAAACGACGTGGGCATTTGCTCACGTCGTTTTTTTAGCTATTTTTTTAGCGTAGGCTACTCCTTGGTTGACACAATCAGGCAAGCCTACTCCTTCAAATCCAGCTCCAGCCATATACAAGTGAGGAAATTCTTCAATCAGAACTTCTCGTAAGCGAGTCAGACGCTCGACGTGACCAACTTTGTATTGCGGCATAGCCTCTTTCCACCTCGTTACTTTATATGAAGAGGGCCCATCAACAAATGACATCACTTGTTTTAAATCTTGAAGCACAGCTTTCACAATATCTTTATCAGCTCTATCCACAATTGCCGAATCATCCGGACGACCTACATACGCTCTTAATAGTGTCTGATTTCCTTTACTCGTATGTGGCCACTTAACATCTGTCCAAGTACAGGCTGTAATCGTCTCTTTTCCACCCCGAGCAACTACAAAACCTGTTCCTTCATAATTGTTCTTTATCGATCCCTCCGGAAAAACAAGGGCTACCGTTGCACAACTAGTCGAGATCATGTTTTCTGCTGCTTGATTTAAGCGGTTATTATTTAAAAGCATTGCTGCTTTTTTAGGAGTGAGTGTAATAAGAACATCATCATACGTTTCAGTATGACCACTAATCGTTTTAACTTGATAGCTATTATCATTAAGGCGAGAAATGTTGTTGACTTGCTCATTTAAAAGTACCGTATTCTCTTTTAATTGTTTTACAGCTGCTTCTAATACAGTTTGAAGTCCAGACGTTACCGTTAAAAACATCCCTTGTTTTGCTACGGCCGGATTCTTACTTGGATCTTTTTCTACCGCCCGTAAAATGCTGCCCTTTTCTTTTTCATATTCTAAAAAATGAGGGAACGTGGCCTCCATACTCATCTCGTATACATTTCCGCCATAAATACCACCTAGCAAAGGCTCAATGAGCGATTGAACCATCTCTTTACCGAATCGATACTCAAAAAAATGTCCAAGTGAGACATCTTTATCTCCTCGATTATATGCAGGTTTAGTGTATTCGTTTTGCACTTCCTCTTTCCCCTGTTTTGAAAGCAACTCCGTATTCAGAAATTCCTCTAAGTCTGTCGGAATTCCTAGAACGGTTCGTTTTGGGTTGGGATGCAGCTCTCCGTCTTTTAAAATATAGGCTTGGCCAACTTCATTACGAACAAGTTCGCTCTTTAAGCCAACACGCTCAATAAAGTGCGTCATACTCTCTTTTCGTTCTAGATACGAGTCCGCGCCACCTTCTACGACCAGATCTTCACTTGAATAGGTTACGACCTTACCGCCTACTCGATCGTTCGCTTCATAAACCGTGTATGTTACGTCTGAATGATCCTCTAACCATAAAGCCGCTGAGAGTCCAGTGATACCGGCGCCAATAATCGCAACACGACGGTTAGTCATTTATACTCACATGCGCTAAACGTTTTGATACTGCACTTGCCATCGCTGCTAAAAATAGAGGGTCTGCATTAGGCATTGGCGGTCTTAAATAGGTTGCATTTATTTCATCCGTGACAACCTTACATTCATAGTCATTGTCATAAAGGACTTCTAAATGTTCCGCGACAAAACCAACAGGGCAGTACATAAATGTTTTATAGCCTTTTTGCGCATAAACTTCTCTCGTTAAGTCTTGCACATCTGGCCCCAACCAAGGATCAGGAGTATTCCCTTCACTTTGCCAGCCCACTTCATAATGTGGAACGTTCGCTAGATCAGCTAAAAGCGCAGCCGTTTCATTAAGCTGTTCTGGGTACGGGTCACCTGCCGCAATAATTTTCTCAGGAAGACTGTGTGCAGAAAAGATTACGCATAGCTCATCAAGCGAAGACACCTTTTTCATTTCAGCTTCTATTTGCTGTTGCCAATATTGAAGGAATTTGGGTTCTTTATACCAGCTTTCAATTGAATAAATCGTCAGTCCTCCGACTTTTTCTGCTTCATCCTGAGCCCGTCCATTGTACGATTTCACACTGAATGTTGAGAAATGGGGTGCAAGCACAATGGAAACTGCTTCCTCCATTCCATCTTGTTTCATTTTCGCAACTGCATCTTCAATAAAAGGAGCGATATGCTTAAGTCCAAGGTATGGAGTAAATTCAATTTCATCCTGTTGTTCGTTTAAAATATGAGCCAAACCGTTCGCCTGTTCTTCTGTAATCTGGGCGAGCGGACTGATTCCACCAATTGCTTCATATCGATCGGTTAGATCTTGTAACGCCTCTTTGGAAGGTGGACGTCCATGTCGGATATGCGTATAGTAGGGCTCAATCTCTTCCTTCTTACGAGGAGTTCCATAAGCCATTACAAGTAGACCCATTTTCTTTTTCATTCGTACCTACCCTTTCTGTGTGCGCTTATAATCTGCTGAATACTCATGAATAAATGCCGTTAAGCGTTTTAATGTTGCTGGTTTCACTTCCGGGAAAACACCTTGCCCTAAATTAAAAATAAAATGATTTGATTTCATTCCTTCGTCTAGAATGTTACGCGTTTCTCGTTCAATGACGTCCCACGGAGCGAGTAATATAGAAGGATCTAAATTTCCTTGAACGGTTTTAGTAATACCAATTTCTCGTGCATCGGCTATTGATGTTCTCCAATCAAGCCCAATAACATCAGCAGGCATTTCTTTCCACTCTTTCATTAGATGAGGTGTGCCTACTCCGTGCAGAATGAGTGGTACACCATCTGTTTTCACTTCTTCTAGAATCCGTACCATCACAGGTTTAATAAACTGATTATAATCTGCTACGCTTAATGTACCTACCCATGAATCAAATAGCTGAATTGCCTGAGAACCTGCTTTAATTTGAGCCGATATATAGGCAATTGTCATATCTCCTAGTTTTTCCATTAAACGATGCCAAGCTGCAGGTTTTGAATGCATAAATGCTTTCGTTTTGTGATAGTTACGTGAAGGACCTCCCTCAATCATGTAACTAGCAAGGGTAAAAGGAGCTCCGCCAAAGCTAATCAACGGTACATTAAGCTGCGTACGAAGTAGCTTAATTGTTTCCAAAACGTGTGCTACATCTTTTTCTGGATTAAGAACCCCTAACGCCTCTACATCCTTTTCCGTTTCAATCGGGTTATAAATAACCGGACCAACACCTGATTTAATTTCAACGTCTACCCCAATGAATGGAAGCGGAGTCATAATGTCTTTATAAAGAATGGCTGCATCGTTGTTGTATTGATCAACCGGTAGTTTTGTCACATAAGCACAAAGCTCTGGATCATGTGTAATATCAAAAAGCGAGTGAGTTTCTTTAATTTTCAAGTATTCAGGTTGTGTTCTACCTGCTTGTCTCATGTACCATACCGGGACGTGATCGTGCGCTTCCCCCCTACATGCTTTTAAAAACGTATCATTAAATAAATCCGTACTCATTTGTTCGTCCACCTCTCCAACACACCAAAATTCACAATATCTATCTTACTTTATAAATGAGAGAAAATCATTGATTCTGCTTACATCTATGAACAATCTACTCTACTATAATAACCCACAGACCTCTTGTATACACCTTTATGGGAATTGTCACGAATTTGAACTATTCATCCAATACAAAAAACCCATTCGAAATTATGCATAATCAAAAAACCTTGAGAATAGGATCACTCTCAAGGTTTTAAATAGTCATTTGTTTTTATTAAACAGACGCAAGTTCCGGCTCTTTTTCTACTGGGCGGTTCCAGCTAGGATTAGTGCCAAAGTAAATTTCATACCAGACTAAGAAACTATAGACGGACCAGATTTTCTGCATATTTGAATGGCCTTCTTGACGATGCTCTTCAAGTAAAACAAGCAGTTCATTTTGTTCAAAAAAGTGGTTCGCTGCTTCTGTCTGGAATTGGTCTTTGACCATTTGAAAATAAGCATCCTCTTTTAGCCATTGGGCAAGTGGAGATGGAAAACCAAGTTTTCTCCGATTTGCCGTTTGCTCTGGCAGTTCTCTAATGGCTGCTTTTCGTAAAGCAACCTTTGTTTGTTCCTTAGTAACGCGATACTCAGATGGAATACGCAGCGCAATGTTTAACATTTCCTTATCTAAGAAAGGGACTCTCAGTTCTAATGAATGGGCCATGCTCATCCGATCCGCTTTTACCAAGATGTTGTGATTTAACCATGCTTGGATATCAAAATACTGCATTTGTGATTGGGCATCTAAATGACTGACTTGATCAAAGATCGGGCCAACAATTGCTTTACAGTCACGATTTAATGCTTTGTTTTTTAACAAACGTGCGCGATCTTCATACGAGAAGACATAATCGATGCGGAAGTAACGCTCCTTAAACGACTGTGCACCACGCAGAAGAAAACGACGCCCCTTCATTTTTGGAAGTTTCTCCGCCACTTTTCCAGCCAGTTTACGGAAAGCCAAAGGAATACGCTCATAACGCTCAAATACAGCCGCTTCTTTATACTGGTTGTACCCGCCAAACAACTCATCCGCACCTTCCCCTGATAAAACAACCTTCACATGCTTACTTGCTTCTTCTGCTAAATAATACAAAGGAATAGCAGACGGGTTTGGCAGAGGCTCATCCATGTAATACTGAACATTCGGTACTGCATTGAAAAACTGTTCCGCAGAAACTCTTGTTTCATAGTTCCGAACTCCGATTACTTTTGCAAACTCGGATGAAGACCCTAGTTCACTATACTTCGATTCCTCATAACCGACAGAAAAAGATTTTACATCGCTTTCTTTTGCTACTTCGTTCAGTACATAGCTTGAATCAATTCCTCCGGACAAAAAAGCCCCAACTTCTACATCGCTTACTTGGTGATGCTTTACTGAATCACGAAAGGTGTTGACAATCTGGTCCACATATTGATCCATTTGCTGGCTATCATCTCGGGTAAAATTAACCGTATGATAAGGATGCGTTTGAAATTCACCCTTTTTATATTCAAAATAGTGACCTGGAAGCAGCGAATAAACATCTTTAAAAAGTGTTTCGTTTGTTGGAATATATTCGTAGCTTAAGTACTCTGGTAAAAACTCTTCGTTAAACGTTTTTTTGAAATGTGGATGGGGAAGTAATCCTTTGATTTCCGAACCGAAAATAAATTGATCTTCCTGATTAAAATAAAAAAACGGCTTAATACCGAAAATGTCACGTGCACCAAATAATTTATCTTCTTTTTTATCCCAAATAACGAAAGCAAACATGCCGCGTAGCTTTTCTAAAAACATCGTACCGTATTCTTCATATCCATGAATAAGAACTTCAGAATCAGATTCTGTCGTGAACTGATGTCCTTTTTCAATTAAATCTGTTCTTAATTCTTGGTAATTATAAATCTCACCGTTAAAAACCAAAACCATTGATTCATCTTCGTTGAATAACGGTTGTTTTCCATGATCAAGGTCAATAATTGATAGGCGTCTGAAGCCTAAAGCAATGTCTTGATCCGTGTAGTACGCTTCATCGTCAGGACCACGATGAATGATTTGATCAGCCATGTTTTTAATGATTTGATTTTGCTCTATATTATTAGTGATAGTGTTTTTAAATCCAACGAACCCACACATAACGTCATTCCCAACTTTTCATAATAGATTTTAAAATCAATGTACTTGTTTCAGTAAGCAAGTACTGAATTATTGACGGTACTGAAAACCTATAGAGTAGTATAATGGATAGGTATTTAATTGTCGATGCAACTTACTAACTAATTCCAATTGTGTAAGGAAGGTTTCCAAACCTTCCTTACTTCTTACCATGAAAATTGTGGTTTTAGTATTTCAGACTTTGAGCCTTCCGTTTCCGTCACTGGGTCATAGGCAACAATTTGGTAGCTTGGCAGTGCAAATGGATTGTAACGCCCTTCATTAAAGAAAGGTTCTTTTAAATTTGATGCGACTCGTTCCGTCACATCATCTTTAACCTCATAAACATGGAATTCAATTCGGTCATCATCAAAATCCTCCCATGTTAGCTCAACACTAATTAAACCACTCCCGCCGAGGGAGTAATGAGCATTAAAACCAGCTATATCTTCCATTGCTATTGGAGGTGAAAGATCATCGGTTCCTTCAGGCTGTTGGAATGCTGTTGCTTGTAAAGAAGCAGGAAGGCTATTAACCATTTCTTTAAAGAGTTGCGTTGGATACCGACTCCCCCCCGTTAAGTATTGATTCTCATTCGTTTGGTCATACCCCATCCAAACTGAACCAATTACCTCAGGTGTATATCCGACAAACCAGGCGTCTCTAATCGCCCCATCAATTCCAGGGTAACCCTGTGTTCCCGTTTTTCCTGCAACAGGAGACGTTGTTGTCCCCCCTGATACACCCGTACCGGCAACCATGACGTTCTCGAGCATTCGCGTCATTGACCATGCAGTTTGTTTTGAAATGACTTCAGTCTCGACTCGATTGGTCCCACCAACGCGCTTCCCATCGCGATCATATAAGTCTTTAATAAAGTGCGGTTCAATCATCTGACCTTCATGAGCAAAAGCTCGATACGCTTTTGTCATCTCATATGGTGTAACACCTTCGGATAAACCACCAAGTGCAATCGCGAGTTGGCGATCAGGCAATTGGAACCCAAATTTACGTAACTGTGAAATTGAATCTTGAATCCCCATTTCATTTAATAGCCATACCGCAGGGGCGTTTGCTGACTCCGTCAACGCATCATACATCGTTAATTCACCTTTGTATTCACCCGTTACGTTTCCAGGTGCATACCCTGATGTTTCATCATCTTTATAAATTAATTGTTCATCTCTTAAAAGTGAATAAGGGTTGTACATCCCACTTTCTATTGCTGGAGCATAAACGGCAAGCGGTTTAAACGTCGAAGCAGGAGGACGCTTCACATTTACTCGATTTAACCCTCTTCGAACATAATCCCGACCACCTTGTGCGGCAAGAACACCACCTGTTTCAACATCCATAAACATCATAGCGGCTTGTGCATCTTTGCTTCCGTCTGGAAAATAGGAATCATCTCGAATCGCAGTATAGGTTTTATGCTGAAAATCTAAATCAATCGGACTAACAATCCGATAACCACCTGTTAATAATTCTTGATGACTAATATTGTATCGATCTCGCGCTTCATCCATCACCATATCAATGTAAGTAAATAAAGCTTCATCAAGCACATATTCTTGTCGATCTGTTGCAATTGCGGTTTCTTTGTAAGCCTCGGCCTCATCCGCACTTAAATAATTTTGCTGTTCCATAACGGTTAGGACAACATTACGACGTTCTTTATTACGCTCTGGATTATCAAATAACGAGAAAGTACTTGGTGCATTAACAACCGCTACAAGTGAAGCTCCTTCAGCTACAGTTAACTGTGCTGCTGGCTTATTAAAATAGAGGTTAGCGGCAGCTTCTATACCATATGCACCATGTCCAAAATAAATTTGGTTTAAATACATTTGTAAAATCTCGTCTTTACTATAGCGACGCTCCAAGTTCATCGCAATTAAGACTTCGTTCGTTTTTCGTAACCATGCTTTATCGTTCGATAAAAACATATTTTTTGCCAATTGCTGCGTGATGGTTGAACCACCTTCGACCTTGGCTCCAGCTAAAATATCTCGGTATAACGCTCGTCCAATCGCTCGAAAATCAATTCCTTGATGTTCGTAAAAGCGTGAATCTTCCATTGCTACAAATGCTTCTTGAACATGTTTTGGTATTTCATCAATCAAAATCACTTCTCTATTTTCCATATACAAATTCGTAATAACCGTACCTTCAGCATCAACTAGTACACTAGAGTTATTCATCACAAGTTTCTCTTCATCAATTTGATACGTACCTGCTAAAATAACCATTGCAAAAATAATAAATGACAAAGCCAGCATACCAGCTAGAATGCCACCAACTATGCTTATTTTCTTAATCAGCTTGATGACCCCCTTTAGGTCATTTTTTCTCTAGAACTCCAATAGTCCTATCATAGCGAAAAAATAGGCATTACGCATAAAGTTTCCTTCTTTTACATGGTATTTATTACTTATTTGACAATTGAGCTAGGAAAATCAATTCTTTTTTCACTAATACCGTTTATGAAATGTTAACATCATTTGTCTTTTCAGGATCAATTCGCCGCACTAGGCTTGAACATGTTACACTACCGTTAGTCATATACATGTACATAATGAAACAAACAGATAAGGAGCTGTACGAGAATGGACGTTACCTTGAGCATTGCTTTTTTCGCAGGGCTTGTTTCTTTTTTTTCACCTTGTATCTTCCCGCTAATGCCCGCTTATTTGTCTCAATTAACGGGATCAACTGTTTCTGGAGGAGCCATAGCTGCACCTAGAAAAGTCATTATGTCGCGCAGTTTAGGTTTTATTGGTGGCTTCACACTCGTATTTATGTTGTTTGGCCTTGCCAGTACGATGGTTGGTCAACTTTTTATTGGGAATCGCTTTCTGTTAGAACGGTTAGGTGGCATTGTTATTATTTTATTTGGTTTACAAATGACAGGCCTTATCTCTATTCGAGCTTTGTTCTCAGATAAACGAATGGAAGCAAAACCTAATTCATCAGCTAGTTTTTCCAAATCATTTCTACTAGGTTTTCTTTTTGCAGCAGGTTGGACTCCTTGTATTGGTCTCGTGTTAGCAGCTATCTTAACATTAGCAAGTACGTCAGCAACCATTTGGAGTGGAATGTTTTTACTTCTTATTTACTCAATTGGTCTAGGTATTCCTTTCTTCTTAATTGGCTTAATATGGGCGCGATCGTTAAATAAGATCAAACGGATTCACAAATACCTACCACTCATTCAAAAAGTGAGCGGCTATATCATGATTCTACTTGGTATTTTGTTATTTACTGGATATTTTTCAATTCTTGCTGGGATGATGGCTCAATATACTCCAAGCTGGCTTCAATAAAAAAGTGCGCATAATGCGCACTTTTTTATTGAAGCGTCCGGATTCTTTCATGATATTGATTATTCAAGCTACTTATTTTATTCTTGGTTTCGTTGCCTTGAATCTTTAGACGATCTACTAATTCCCCCACTGCCTGCTTTGTGTTACTGACTTGCTTAATTGAATCTGTTATTTTTCCGTGTACCATCCAATCTACAACAAAGCCATCAAAGAAGTAATCGGCAAACGTCATAAATCCGCCAATAGCTATTGTATGGTCCGTAAACTGATTTACATCCTTAAGCTCATCCTCAAAATGCCGTAACGCTCTTTGAGCTCGATGGACATGCTTTTCTGCATCATCCAGATGGCTATGCTTAATAGCGGTTGAAATGACGCCACCACCAAACATATCCCATGTTGACCATCCTTTCGCGGAGTCAAGAGCATCAAGCGTTATGCTAAGCGCTGATTTTGCATTTTCACCAGCAGCTATCGCTTCTTTTAATTCATTTTCTTGAAGCTCTAATCTCGTTTGTTCGTCAGTTAATAAGAGTAACTCAGCATGAACCTCTTTCCGCTCTATCTTAATTAACTCTCTTTTTTCAAGAAAAATCCCCTCCAACTGCTTCTCTAGATTACCAATCTTAGCAATTTCTTCATCATACCTGCTAATCTCCATTTGCAGATCATCAATCGTTTGTCGATTTTCATCGTATTTTAGTTTCGCCGATGCAATTTTTTGCGTGTGTTCGTCAACACGCTCAAGTTTTCGACCGGATATAGTTACTAATACATTACGAAACGACAAACTTTCAAGTTGACTTAACCCTTTTTTTTCATCTTCCAAAACGCTTTTTAACTCGTTTGCCTTTATTTCAAACTCCTCGAGCTTCATTTTCGAATCATCTCTATGCTTCAGCCATTTCTCCTGCAAGCGCTTCTTTTCACCTATTTTAAGTTGACGCTGTCTTAATTCTTCAAACATCTTCATCACCTCAGTATTTTATACGTAAGATTTGCAACAAGAGATTCAAAAAAAGGTAGACGTTCAATATAGAAAAAAAACGTCTCATTCTGGGCTAGTCGTTCTACCACAAGTAGTTTGAATTCATAAAGTATGGTATGCACTAAAAATCAAATAGGACGAGGTAGGTTCTTGTCCTTTTTTAAAAGGTGATTTATGTCAAAGATAAAAGAAACACTTGAAATTGCCAATCAAGAAGTTGGCTCAGAAGAATTTCCTATTAATTAAATAAAATACAATGATTGGTACTATCATCAAACCGTTAATGGAGATGACTATCCTTGGTGCGCAACTTTCGTATCGTGGGTTTTAAATCAAGCAGGCCTTCTCTCAACAATTGGAGGTAAACATGCTTCCTGTTGAAAAATGTTCTCTTTGCTAGAGAGAAAAGGACAAGTAGTGAGATACCCACTTGCAGGTGATCTTGTATTTTTTTGCTGGACTGGTGATAGGCATATTTGATACATTGGGTTTGTCGATGAAGTAGGCCCCTTCTCAATTATGACAATAGAAGGCAATTCTAGGAGACAAAGTTCAACGGTTAGAAAGAGAACTACTTTCCTATCAATACGGCCTTTCTTTTGTCCGTTTAGTTGAACGCTAGCGTAGCTGACTCTCTAAAATGGTATTCAACTCTTGCACTCAGAACCTGGAGCATAAAGGAGATAACACAAAACGTCGTATTCTACTAGAAATCACGAACACGAATACAAGCGCTACAGGAGAAACACCCGCTTTTCGCCGGCACGGTCACAATCTCTTCCGCTAAAAAGCACTGCTCGAGAGGCTTCAAGCATGTGCTCTCCCTGCAGAAATTTCCGTTTCTCCTTACGCTCGTTCCGATAAATGATACGAAAAGACGATTAATCCTAATTTAGATTAATCGTCTTTCCATTCTGTTCATATCCTATTGTGCATGCCTCTAAAAAAATTAACGCACTCGACGATACTTTCCTTTTTTCCGATGCACGAGAGTCTGACTGCCGTAAAAAGCAAGCAATCCTGCTAAAGTTAGCGCTGCAAATGCATAGACTGGAGGAGCCGTGAAGATTGTCACTGTACTATAAACAACAACGAGGACAAACAATAACCGCAACGTAATTAAACTAAGTGCTTGTTTCTTTTCATCCGATCGAATTGGATAAAGGTCTACCCAAATACTTGAAACGTGGTGAAATGACAGCGTCGATAGTTGCATCATTGTGATGTGAGTAAACAATAACGCTATTGCAAGTTTCATCCAACCTTCTGGAAGAAAATAAATCATGATGCCACCCACCGCCATTAAGCGGACAAACATACCTAAATAATCATTTGCACGGATAAAGGTACGGGCATATAAGTAATGATATACAGCTTTTTTTGTACCACCAAGTAAAGGAATTGCCCATTGCAGATATGTACGTTCTCTTACTTTATTACGTAATTGAGGTACATCCGTAAAAGCATTTGCAATTCGATAAAAGAACATAACCATGCTGTTTTCCACTTCAATTAAACGATCCCACTTTAACGCATATTTCTTTTGAAACGAGCGCCAATAAAACATGTATAAACTAATCATTAAAACAAGTAATATGCCCGTTAACCAAATAGTTGCTTCAGAGAAGAGCAAATAAGCCGTAACCCCATTTATGATTAGTCGCAATATAATATGCGAAAGGCGATCTCCTCTTGAGACTAGACGTTGTTCTTCCCAGACGCACAGTAGGTTCCAACATTTTACGATACATAAAACAAGTAAAACGGACCAAAAGACCGCACCAGAGCCAATGAGAGCCGTAAACATCGGACCGATTGCCATGAATAATAAAAGAATATAAGCTAATTGCCACAAGCTCGAATAAGCGATTGCCCGTTTAAAATAGTCTGTTAAATGGGCCTCATAGGGCAATAAGAAGACGACATCTGCTGGCTTAACAAATGTCCGAATGGACCCAGCTGTTAAACGCCATGCAAAAAGAGCCGTTAATAATGGAACAAGTGGAAAATCTGGTGAAAGGTCGGCAACAAACTGTTGGTAATAAACCGTCAAAAATAAAAATAAGAAATAAGCGGAAACAACAAACCCACTATTTAAAATAAGCTTTAAATAACTTCTTGCTTCACGCCAATAATGATGGCGCCTGCTCTCCCATAATGTTTTTGCATCCGTCATTGGCGATCTTCCTTAGTCATCTCAATATAAATATCATCAAGGGTCGCATTAGGCTGTTCAATTGCTACTCTCATTTCAGCTAGAGTTCCGGTTAAAACAACCTCACCTTGATGCAAAATAACAAACCTGTCACAGTAGCGCTCAGCAGTCGCTAGGATATGTGTAGACATCAAAACAGCAGCACCTTGTTCCTTCATTGCTGAGATCCAATTCAAAAACGATTGTATGCCCACAGGATCTAATCCAACAATTGGCTCATCAACAACATATAAAGAGGGCTCAGCTAAAAAAGCACTCATAATCATTACTTTTTGACGCATCCCTTTTGAAAAATGATTCGGATACCATTTTTTCATTTTTGACATATGAAATTCTTTTAACAACTTTTCTGCTCGTTGGACAAAGACATCGTGTTCAATTCCATATGCGACACTTGTTAACTCTAAGTGTTCCCAGAGCGTCAATTCATCGTAGAGCATTGGTGTTTCAGGTATGTATGCAAAAGATCGACGGTACGTATCTGCATCATCGGAAAACTGTAAATCATTGATCTTTACTTGTCCCTTTTGCGGATCCATTAGCCCAAGAACATGCTTTATTGTTGTACTCTTTCCCGCCCCATTCAGTCCGATTAGACCGACAATCTCTTCTTGTTTCACCGTAAAGGAAACATTATGCAAAACAGGTTTTTTCGGTGTGTAGCCACCCGTTAATTGTTCAATTTTCAATAAATCAGACATGCAAATCATCACTCCCTTGTTGTAGTTTAGCAAAAATAAGCTTGAAGCGCACTTTCAACACCTAGATATAAGTAATTCCCCATATTTTTCAATATTCCTGTAGTATATTATTTGATCTTTTTTTTCGATACACGTACACTAAAATAACAAAAAACATAGAACGAGGTGTTTTGATGTCGGACTGTATATTTTGCAAAATTATTGATGGTTCCATTCCGTCAGTTAAGCTGTATGAGGATGATCAAGTTCTTGCTTTTTTTGATATTTCTCAAGTAACAAAAGGGCATACTCTTGTTATTCCAAAAGATCACCATGAATCCATTTATGAGCTTCCTGAAAAAGTAGCGACTCATCTATTCTCAGTTATTCCGAACATTGCTAACGCATTAAAACGTACTTTTGAGCCTACAGGTTTAAACCTTTTAAACAATAATGGTAAAGACGCTGGACAAACAGTCTTTCACTATCATATTCATTTAATTCCAAGATATGGTGAGCCAGGGCTGCACGGCGCACTATGGGAGAACGCTTCCAATGACGTTAATGTCAATCAGTTAGCGGACTATGCTCAAGAAGTAATGAAAAATTTAACGCAAAAGTAACAGACAATCTGCTAATCACGTATTAGCAGATTTATTTTACCAGAAAATAAATTTCACTTGAAAAACTTTTAAAATTGAGTCCGTATTTCTTACAAATATGATATGATCTAAACATACTTTAAAGCAATAAAGAGGAGTCGTTTCGCATGAGTACTATTTATAATTTTAATGCCGGACCGGCAGCATTACCTAAAGAAGTTTTGCAAAAAGCTCAAAGAGAAATGGTGGAATACGGAAATACAGGCATGTCTGTAATGGAGTTAAGCCATAGAAGTAATGCCTATGAGGACATACATAATCAAGCAATTTCTCGTTTAAAGTCGATTGCAAATGTAAACCAGGATTACCATGTACTTTTCATGCAAGGTGGTGCGAGCCTTCAATTTACGAGCGTTGCCCAGAATTTTCTGAAGGGTCAATCTAATTATATTCTTACAGGTGGTTGGTCTGAGAAAGCAGCAGCAGAAGCTCAAAAAATCGGAAACGTCGTAATAGGCGCTTCTAGCAAAGAAAATCAGTATAGATCAATTCCATTATCTGATACGCTGCTATACGATTCTAACGATTCCTATATGCATGTCACGTCAAATAATACGTTATATGGCACACAATGGCAATCGTTCCCAGACGCTTCAATACCTCTCGTATGCGATATGTCAAGCGACATCTTATCACGATCAATCGATATGAATCAGTTTGATCTCGTTTACGCTGGTGCCCAAAAAAACCTTGGCCCTGCTGGTGTTACCGCTATATTTGTGAAAGATTCTTTTCTAAAGCAAGCCAATAAAAACATTCCAACAATGCTATCCTATCAAACCTACGCGGATTCTAATTCGTTGTATAACACGCCACCTGTTTATTCTATTTACATGCTTAATTTAGTACTTGAATGGATTGAAGAGCGTGGCGGCATTGATTATATTGAAGATCAAAATGATCAGAAAGCAAAGATTGTCTATGAGGCCATTGATTCAAGTGACGGCTTTTACAAAGGCCACGCACAAATCGATGCACGCTCAAAAATGAACGTAACCTTTACGCTAGCTACGGAGGCATTAACCACTACCTTCTTAAAAGCGGCAGCTGATGCTGGTTTTGTTGGACTGCCTGGTCACCGATCTGTTGGGGGCTGTCGTGCTTCCATCTATAATTCGGTCTCACTTGAATCTTGTGAAGCTTTAGCGAAATTCATGAATCAATTTAAAAAAATGGTTTAACTAAGGTCATTCAAAACCTAGTTTTTTACCAGAAGATTTTGCTTTATTTCTTTTCAATTATTCTGCATAATATAAGAAGGTATTTAAGAATAGTATATGACTATAATCGTTTATTCTGTTTAAGGGGGATCGTCCATGAATCATGTTCTAAAAGACTCCGTTATGTATAGCTATAAGATGGCTGTATTAAGCAAAGCGTTATGGAAATCAGTTGAAAGAGATTGGCAAGCATGGATTAAACCTTTTGACCTTAATCTAAATGAACATCATATTTTATGGATTGCTTATCAATCCGATGGAGCATCGATTTCGGATATAGCGACACACGGAGTCATGCATGTATCTACCGCATTTAATTTTTCTAAGAAATTGGAATCACGAGGTCTTCTCACATTTTCAAAAAAAGAAGAGGATAAAAGAAATACATATATTTGTTTAACTAGTGCTGGGAAGGCACTTTTCTGCGAAACAATGAGTCATTTTAACGAAAAGACATATAATGTCTATCAAGGGACTCTTCCAATCAAAGAGTTATACGGTAAATTTCCAGAGTTCTCTGAGTTAATAAGTGTTCTACGTCATTTGTACGGCAATGATTTTATTGATCAATTCGATCACCAACTTTTAAATTTCACCAATGAACTTGAAGAAACAGAAGGCAAGCTTTCATTAAACCCTAATTAAGAAGCGTCTTCTTTAGTCAGAACATAAAAAACCGCAACGATTAGTTTTCCGTTGCGGTTTCTTTGCGGATTAAACTTAATTCAATTTGATCATCTGCTAAGGCTACTTGTTTAAACTGAAGACCGTATGGAGACAGTTCATCCATCTCATTCAGCTCGAGCAGGATGGCTTCATCTTCAGGATGGATGTGTATCCACTCAGGTAGTTCCGCAAACTGATTAAACATTCTTAATGCGTTGCTAGCTGAGATTGAAACCACGCCAGCCGATAAGCTATTTGCTTGTAACACTAACGAACCATCGTCACGAACAAGCGGATCAAACATCATATGTATATCCACTTCAGAAAATAGAACATCTAATTCACCTGTTAAATGAATTCCATCTTCTTCTAATTGAAACTGAAAAGGCATCTCGTCCTCACTAACTAAATCGGTTAATAAAACATTGGTTTGTTCCCGGTCCAACTGAAACGTGACTAATTCGGCTAAATTGCCGTCACTCGTTGCTGGAGGCAATGATTGACTCTCACCTTCAGCAAATAATCTGGACACAATGATAACGATTGTTAGGATGAGTACAGTAAACAACGTAAGGATTGTAAAAAATCCAATCCGATAAAAACGATTTCTACTACCAGTTTGACTTGCATCTCTTTGCACGATATACCTCCGCTTCTTCTCCTAAATTGGTCTAAGAGTAAACATACATTTCTTATACCCTAACTTACTTGATTTGAATAGCCATTTTTATGAATTACAAAAAAAAGCCTGAGTTTCCTCAGGCTGAGTACATTAAGCTATCCAAGAAGCCCCAATAATTACCAATAAGATAAATAAAACCACAATTAAAGCAAACCCGCTATTGTATCCTCCACCTGCATAACTCATGTACATTTCCTCCTTTGATAATTTCACATTGTTTTTGATAGAAAGCACCTTGTAACAAAGACTTTTGTTGAATTATTACAAGGCTTTCAGTGAAGCAGTTGCTTACACCTGCTTTACACAAGTGCTTGAAACACTTCTCTGTGCTTTGTTACCATATCCTATGCAGAATTGAAATATGGGTACTGGGCGTTTTACCCAATTTTAGTGACTTCCCCGTGATTGTTGACTATTTTTTTTTATGGTATAGTAGGTTTTGTGTACGAAAAGATTGGGTAAATTATCTAATTGTCCTTCTTTGATTGTACAAGCTATTGAACGACTAGATACGACCAAGGAGTGTGCCAAATGAAGAAAATCTCACTAATTGCTTTTAGCGCCGTTTCTCTTACAGTACTCGCAGCTTGTAATAATAGTGATGACCAATCACCTATTGCGACAATTGATGGTGGAGAAAACATTACAGCGCAAGATCTTTTAACTGAATTACAGGCAAACCAGAATGGAGCACCACTTCTACAAAATGCTTTTTTCGGAGAACTTTCTTCTCAGCTTTTAACGCTAGCTAGCGAGGATATGGATATTACTGACGAAGAAATTGATGAAATGATTGCTTCCATGCAAGAAGAATACGGAGCTGCCGATGAAGAAGAACTTATTAACATGTTCTCAATGGTCACATCAATTGAAGATCGGGAAGGTTTAATTAATGACGTTGTCTTACCTGAGCTGACGTTAATGAATCTACAATCAGAAGGCGTTGATTTGTCTCAGGAAAATCTTGAAGCTCATTACGATGAAAACAGTGATGAATTCGATACAATCTCTGCTCGCCATATTTTAGTTGAAGATGAAGAAACAGCAAATGAAGTATTGGATCGCTTGGAGAGCGGCGATGACTTTGCTGATTTAGCTGCTGAATTTGGTACAGATGGAACGGCACCAACAGGTGGTGAACTTGGCCAGTTTAGTCGTGTTGCCCCTCCAATGGAGCCTGTTTTCTTAGAAGCAGCTTTTGGATTAGAACTAAACGAAGTAAGTGAACCTGTTGAAACAGAAAATGGATTTCACATCATAGAAGTGACCGAACAATCTTTTGGTTTTGAAGCAAATGCAGAAATGGTGGAACGTGCTTATATTGAGCAAGAAGGCACCAATATGATGGTTGTTATTCAACAGTTATTAGAGACGTATGACGTAAATGTGGAAGATGAATTCTATCAAGGAGTCATTGATCAAATTACAGCGACCCCTGCCGAAGAGGAACAACCAGTTGAAGAAGAACAACCAGCTGAGGAAACACCAGACGCTGATGAAGAAGAAACGCCTGCTGAAGGCGAAGAAGAAACAGAGGCACCTGCTGAAGAAGAATCAACTGATGAATCTGAGGAAGAGTAAAAAAAAGACAGCTGGCTAAGTCAGCTGTCTTTTTGCATTGCATTTCTGCGGGCTTCTTCTATTCTTTCCATATACACATTGCCTTCTTGCTCAATCCATTCTTGATCCACTTCATTTTCGTCTCTAATCGTTTTTACCCACATATAGCCACTAAAGCCAATTCCAACAATTAATAAGTAAATCCACCAAGGGCTTGCAAGAACAATTGCTCCAATTGATGTTTGCGTGAGAATGAATGCCACGATAAGTGCGGCAACCGTACCTAGTGCTACTAGTTGGCTTGTCTGTTTCGTTTTCATTAGAAAGTCACCCTTTTTCGTAAAGTTTGGATTCTATTCTAATTGTATTCAGACAAGCAATGAAATAGAACGTTACTTATAAATCAAGTGGTTTTTTATGAAAAGTAGGCTTATAGAAGCTGCGATTTTCAAGAGCCATAACGCGTTCAGAGAACTCTCCAGGTTCTACGCGTTCAAGTACACGGTCCATCATATTAATTTTTGCGTCTACATTATCAATAAGGTGAAGTACCTCTGCTTCACGAATAACTGGAGCTTTTGGACTCCCCCACTCACCTTTTCCATGGTGACTCAACATTAGATGTTGTAAGATCAATAGCTCTTCTCCATCAATACCTAATTCTTTGGCTGCTTCAGCAATTTCATTCGCACCGATTGAAATATGTCCCAGCAACTTTCCTTCTAGTGTATACGTTGTATCAATAGCACCCGATAATTCACGTACTTTTCCTAAGTCATGGAGAATGACCCCTGCATAAAGTAAGTCCGGATCTAATGATGGATAAAGTTGAGTGAGACTTTTAGCAATCCGTAGCATTGAAACAACGTGGTAGGCTAACCCCCCCATAAATTCATGATGGTTTTTAGTAGCTGCAGGTGATTCAATAAATGCTTGCTGATGTTTTTTGACTAAAAAACGAGTCACTCTTTGAATGCTTGGATTTTGTATCTCAAAAATATATTGATTAACCTCATCTAGCATTTCTTCAGCAGATAGGGGAGCAGAGCGAACGAAATCATTGATTTTCACTCCATCCATTGGGGATGTAGGACGAATGCTTGCAATCTTTAGCTGTAACCGTCCACGGTAATCTATGACATCTCCTTGGATATGTACAATAGTCTTGTTTACAAATGTGGTTTCGTCCTCTGGCGATACTCCCCATAATTTCGCTTCAATCTCACCAGTATGATCACCTAATATCAATGTTAAAAAAGCTTTTGAATTGCTAGCAATTTGCTTTGTAGCCGTCTTAATTAATAAGTATCGATCAACCGCTTCTCCGACTTGATGATGCTTAATTCCTTTGTCCATCATAATCACCTCATACTGTCTAATCTTCATTCTAGTATAGCATACATACGTAGCGAAACTGTTGATCGATTTACACAAAAGAAAACAAGAACTGGTTATTCCATGTTCTTGTTTCCTTGGTCACGCTTCTTCTCTTTTTTCTTGCTTTTTCCTTCCGATAATAAGCTTGTTTTCGGTATTCTTATGGTAAAGCGAACACCCTTCTCAACATTTTCAACAGTTGCAGAACCATGATGCAGCTCAGCTATTTGTTTTACAATAGCCAACCCTAGCCCAAACTGCCCCTTATTTCCTTTATAAAAAGGACTGAAGAGTTTATTTAGGTCTGCTTCAATCGGATCGCCTTCATTCTCGACAATGAGATACGAATTAAACTCATCCTCATCTGCTCGAATTAACAACGTTTCATGGGCGTAGCGAAGACCATTCTCAACTAAATTTTCAAGTAAAACTTCACATTGTTCAGGGTCCACTTGAATCATTCGCTCTGCACCTTCGACTTCAATCGTCACATCTTCTCGCTGGTATCGAAAGCGCTCTTCAATTTGATAGGCTAATCTGCCAAAAGGAAAGGTCTCCACGTTGAGCTGATCTTTTTTCATTTGATCTAACTTCGTGTAATAAAGCATATCAATCACGCGACGTTCCATCCGGTTTGCTTCTTCCGTAATCACGTCCATCGTTTGATTCAAATCTTCTTTTGGTAAGATGCCATCTTTAACAGACTGCGCATAGCTTTTTATAACCATGATTGGCGTCTTCAACTCATGGGAAGCATGCTGAATAAAGGTTTTTTGCGCTCTGTCATAGCTATTCAAGTTCTGACGCATCCGCTCAAACTGGTAGGACAAGCGTTCAAAGTCTTCATCTCCTTCCCAGCGAAGCGGTTCCTGCCAATTGCGATTGGCAATTTGTTCTAAGTGATTTTCGAGCACAGCTAACGGTTGACGTAGATAGTGTTTTAGCCAGATTGCGGGAAGTAAGCTCAAAGCACTCGTTAACAACAGTAGATAGAGAAGTCGTTCCCATAAATTTTGGACCATCTCATCACGGTATGTGTCCCACATATACGTAAACAAATAATCTTCATTTGTGAACTTATTTACGACATAAAACAAGGTTTGGTCATCATAGGTTAATTCATACTCGCCTCGACTACTTGTTTGTTCTCTCGCATTCGTAATCATTTCTTCGAACGTTGACTTGGGTGGTGGCAATAAGATGTCGTTAACCCTTATTCCTACGGGACTATCACTTACGAAAAAAGAAACGGTCGCTCTTTGCTCTTGCCTTGATTCATGAAAACCGGGTTGCCCAGGTAAATATTCTGGTGTTTGATTCTCTCCAGAAAAAATCTGTTCAACGCTATTATCAATAATTTGGTATGTCTCTTCTGTTAAGGCTCCGCGTATAGATAATGGATACACAATGATAATCGATAACGCTACAAGCACAATTAACGAAACGAATGCTAACCAGATTCGTCTCGTCAAATTTATTTTTATCATGAGGATAAGATACGGTAGCCATACCCGTAAAGCGTCTCTAGATGAATTCGCGGCATTTTTTTACGAACCCGTCGAACAACATCGTCAACTGCACGCTCTGAACCGAAATAATTTTCGCCCCAAACATGTTCAATGATTCTCTCACGTGAAAATGCTTTACCTACTTCAGCAGATAAAAGTAGCATTAAATCCATTTCTTTTGTCGTTAAATCTACAGCTTCATTATCTGCTTCAGTGTCCAAAATGGTTCGCCCGATCGGATCAATACTATACGCATTTAAATCAATCTTTTGAACTTCCGAGGAGCTTGTCCCATAAACACGATTTAAAAGTTTCTTTGCCCGAATAATTAATTCTTGTGGCAAAAACGGTTTTGATAAATAATCATCACTTCCCATTTCCAAACCAAGAACTCGATCCAGATCTTGATCTCTTGCTGAGATAAAGATGACCGGTGTATCTTCTTTCTCTTTAATTGCTTTTAATACTTGGTACCCATCTGTTCCCGGTAACATAATATCAAGCACCCATAAATGTGGTTTCCCTTCAACAGCCTCAACAGCAGCATCACCATCTGCAAATATAGTGATGTTCCATCCTTCTTTTTCCATATATGCTTTTAATACTTGCGATAAGTTCGCTTCGTCTTCAACTAAATAGATGTTATATGTCTCCATCTAAAGTCCTCCCTTACATCCTTCTTGTACTTTTCATTTTACATAATTTCTGGGCTGAGCGCGAACTTTGTGAACAATTTACGCAATCTCCCTAATTTTTATCAGTTTTTCGTGCAAATATGTAAAAGAGGCATGCTCATTTGAGCTGCCTATAAAAGAGCAATCGCCGTTAATGCTGTTAAGGGCAAAACCCAACGTCTCCATCCATAAGGTCTAAAGCCCGGGTAACCACCATAAGGAGGATAACCAAAGCCAGGACCGTAACCAGGACCAAAACGACTTTGTTGATTCATCGATTGAAACCCCTCTAGTAGAGTGATTTGCATTGGATACTCGTTTTGATCAACCGGATAAAGCACATGCACGTTTTCTTGATCAACATACTCAACCACTGACTCGAACTCTTCACCGTTCTCTAGGTGAAGTTTAACAGGATAATTTGTATACTGTTGACAAAGCGAATGAAGTTCCTTGGTTCCCATCTTTATTCCCCCTTTTCTTCTACTCTATTCAGTACTTTTTAATAGGTGAATGCACAAGCATTCCATGATATACTGATGAAAACGCTATCATAAAGGAGTGGATTTGAAATGACCTATTACTTGACCGCATTCAATAAAGATAGCTCTGTCGTTTTAAACGAAAAGATTGAAGCAACTTCTGAAAATGAAGCCATTCAAGAAGCAAAGACTCGATTAGAAAACGCAGAAGCAACAAAACTAACACATCGACTCACGCATAATGGAAAGATGATTTTATTTGCACGCTAAAAAAAGCAGACGATGTCTGCTTTTTTATTTTTCCACTTGCAGGCGCAATTGCTTTCGAAACACTTCATGTACCATGTAAGCAAATCCGTCTTGTTCAATTGTTCGTGTTACCCAATCAGCTGATGCTTGCAGACGATTGCTGCCATTCCCCATCGCAACACCTAAACCTACCATCTCGACAAGCTCAATATCTTCGTCATCAACACCGATATACACAATTTGATCCATTTCAAGCCCTCGTTGATTAATTAACCATTGCAGCGCACGCGTTCTTCCTGCGCCACTGCCAACAATCGTACATGACGCATTCTCGTTTTTCGTTATCTCCACTTCTTCAAGTTCTTGTTTTAAAATAGAACAAATATGATCCATATCCGCTTGTTCATCACATTTTAGTGAGACATTTAATGGTCCTTCACCTTCTTTTAAAACCTGTTCATAAAGTGATTCTACATAAGTAGTTGGATATAGAATTTGTTCACCAGGTGCACTTAACGACATCCTCGCCAGCAGCGTTTGTTTTTGAATTGGTCGTTGCGTTACAGAATGATCTTTGTACATTAACCGTACTTCACAATCAAAACGTTCCAAGACATGACACAAATCTAGCGCTGTATCCATACTTAGGGGACGGTTAAACCACTCATTTTGTTCTGTATCAGAAATAAAAGCGCCGCTATGAGCGACAACAACACCTTCTAATTTCAATGAACGTATCGCTTTTTTGGCATAAGAAAAGGATTGCCCTGTCATCAATACGACAGGTACACCTTTCTTTGCCAAATAAGATACCGCATTTTTGGTTTTTTTGCTCATCTTGTTTTCTCCACCAAGAATCATCTTATCCATATTGACAGCTACCAGTTTGTAGGTTTTCACTCGCTGTTCCTCCTCAACGTTCTCTTGTTGTCTTTCGTGCGTCCTTGCCCTGCCCTTGTTTAACTTTTATGCAATTTTTTTTGAAGTAGAACATTCTATAGATCAAAAAAATCCCTGCTAGAAAATAGCAGGGATTGAAAGGTCATTATTGTTCAGTTGATGGATCGCCGTAAATTTTTTCAAGTGGTTCAGTAATAATTTTGTTCAAGTCTGTAATGATGACACTTAGACTCTGCTCCGCTTCCATTAGCTTAGAGATAAGCTCATGCTGCTGTACAAGTTCAAACTGTTGCTGAGCTTGTTGTGCTTCTTCTTCAGAAATTTGCATGCCTTGCATTTGCTTTTGTTGAAGTTCTAATTGTAGTTTACGGAAATTCTCAAGCATTTTTTTAGCAATTTCATCTGTTTCGATTTGTTGATGAAGTTCTAATAATGACTGAAACTCGTCACTAGCTGCCAATGCGTCTTTCAGTTCGTGTGCTTTATCGTACGTCGTGCTCATTCATAATCACTCCTCATATCTAGTCCAACCGACTATAACATGTGTAGACACTTAAATCACGTCATAAGGGTCGATTTAATAAAAAAAGTGAACAATAATGGCTTGTACAAGGCCAACAATACCTCCAATTAAGCCACCTAAAAACGTAATCATCCTCAGTTCTCGTTTCGTAATGTTCATAATCAACTGTTCTAGGTGAGCCATTGAAAAGGAAGAAACCTGCTGTTCAATGATTTCTTCTAAATTTAAACGCTTAAGGACACTTCCCATATTTTGTTGCAAATTCTGGGATAAAATCTTAACGAGCTCAGGCGCCCATTTGGAAGCAATCGGTTCAATAAACGGTTCCGTCCACGTATGTAGAGGTGCATCATACCAATTAAGAACCGGAATTTGACCTTGAAGTCCATCCGTAACGCGGTCAATTACCCCATCGACATACTGTTCTGCCTGATAGCTTGATAAAGGTCGATCGAGCATCTGATTCCACTCTCGAGCAAGTAATCCATGTAGCATATCTCTCGTCCGCTCATCATCTAAAAACTTTCGTATTTCTGGCAATGCTAAATCAACTAATTTTTCACTTGATAAAAACATTGAAACCATACCGCCTAACTTGCCGCGTGAAGACAAGAACTGTTTCGCCATTGCTCTACTTTTAGCCATTCCTTCTTCGCTATCAACATAAGCACGAGCTTTTTTCAAGATGAGTGAGGAAGCTTCTGGCAACCATGCGGTGATGTTCGCTTGTAATTCAATCGGAACAATTTTGCGTGCTGAAGTCGTTCCGTTATCGCGCAGAAACTGTAAAATTCTTTTCCTCAACCAGTCTTTGGACCGAATAACAATTTGCTCTTTACCATTGTCAAAGCTCAGAAGAGGCTTAAGTAAAGATTCAACCGTATGTTCGCTTCTTAACCATATATAAATCTTTGATTTTAACCAAGCATTTATTTCATTTGTAAATAGTTCGCTCCCTATTTTTTTCCCTAAACCCTCAGCTGTAACTAGATGGTTTGCAACAATGTTTCCTAACTGCTTAGAAAGCTCTCCTTGTCTTCTAGGCAGTAACCCTGGTGTAAAAGGAAGTTGCCATTTCCCAATATAGTAAGCACGATGAGGTCGAAACAACATTCTTATAGCAAGCGCATTTGTCGCTGCCCCGACGATTGCTCCAACAACCGCTAATAAACCGACTAGTGATATCCACTGCACATTGTACGCCTATTGCCTTAATTGCAACAGACTGCCTCCTTTAAATAAAAAATCATTTATCTTCTATTATAGCTGATTTTTTAAAGCGCGAACATGATGCATATGGTAAACTAAAAATGAAAGCCCTTTCATCTTTTTAATTGGAGGTTTTTTTCATGATTGTACATTTTCAATATAAGCCCTTGACTGTTTTAGGAAGAAAGCAAAAATGGGCATTTTCTTGTTACTACGAAGGAAGCTTTGTTTCGGGAACCTATCATCATAACGGTGATATTCTTTGGCAGTCTGGTCCACATGAACCAGAAAAGCAGAAGTTTTTAAAAGAAGCGATCCATGATTTAATGCTGTACCATGTATACGAATCCGAGCATCAACCAAACGTATAAAGCTTTAGTTAGACGGCATGCTAACCAAGAAGGAGGCATGTTCATGGTAGAAAAAAACAAGGATAAAGAAAGTCGATTAGCCTATGAATTAGACGTTGATCGCTATGTGAACGAAGGTCTAAACGGCGGTCGTGTTGACCCACATTCAGGTGGATTGATCGAAGAGTCTCTGCCAACACCAAAACAAAATAAAGCAGATCGCGACACAAAATAGAGAGCCAAGCTGGCTCTCTATTTCTGTTATACTGAAAGTAAGAGCTGGTAAGAAAGGTATGTGAACTATGGAAGAACTGCTAAGAAAATCCTTTGAGCATGCATTATGGGTTAATGGGGACTCTCTTGAGCATCGCTGGGTTCTCCAGCATAATCAGAGCATGCTTTATTTAAATCGCTCGAAACTAACCGAGCGCGAACAACTATTATTATCACTATTCCTATCCGAATCAGCAAGTGTACCGCCACCTCAAACACTCATTGAAAAACAATGGCATGCTTTTTTATACGGAGAGGGGACTATTCCTGACGAGCACACTCTTTTCACCGCCGTTCACTTTCATTTAGAGCAGTCATTAGACGATGTTCTTTCTTTTCGTGAAGCTGTTTTAGCTTCTTTTCCAACGCAAACAACAATTATTTGGAAAACACCCGTTAATGGCATGTTTTTATTTAAAATGGAAGATGAATTTCTCGATTTACAAGCAATTGTTGAACTCATCGAGGCCGATTTTTATACAGGAGTGCAGTTATTTTTAGGTGTACCGACAAAGGGATTACGACTTAAAGAAGCCTTAACCTTTGAAGGCGAATTATTTTTGCGACGCTTGAATCAACGAGCTGGCCAAACCGTTTTTAATGCGTCTGAAGCTGGACTAGCTGAATTAACTGCTGGAATTCCGATTGAGCTTTTCAAAAAAATGCAATCTCACTTTTTCCCTAACGATATTCTAAATGATCGCGAGCTAATAAAAACAATTCAAGTTTTCTTGAAGAATAATATGAATATGTCTCAAACGGCTAAAGAGCTACATCTGCATCGAAACAGCCTTCAATATCGACTTGATAAATTTAGTACACAAACAGGAATAGATGTTCGCGTATTTTATCAATCCGCATTAACCGCTCTACTTTTGGCGAAAAAATAACTTTTTGGACATTGTGCACAAGGTTATCTTCTGTTTTTTTGTGCACAATGAACATAGTTTTTTCAGATGTAAGGGGTTACAATTTAGACAGTTAATAAAGAGGGGGAACCGAAATGTCGTCGATTCAACTTAATAATGTGTATAAAGTATATGATGGAGATGTAACCGCTGTAACGGACTTCAATTTAGATATTGAAGATAAAGAATTTATTGTATTTGTTGGTCCTTCAGGTTGCGGAAAATCAACAACCTTACGAATGATTGCAGGTCTTGAAGAAATCTCACAAGGAGATTTGATTATTGGCGATAAGCGCATGAATGATGTTGCACCAAAAGATCGCGACATTGCAATGGTTTTCCAAAACTACGCGCTTTATCCTCACATGAATGTGTATGATAATATGGCGTTTGGCTTGAAATTACGTAAATTTAAAAAAGAAGAAATTAAAGAGCGTGTAAACAACGCAGCTAAGATTCTTGGTTTGGAAGAAATGCTTGACCGTAAACCAAAAGCAATGTCTGGTGGACAACGGCAGCGTGTTGCGTTAGGACGGGCAATTGTTCGTGATCCACAAGTATTCTTAATGGATGAGCCACTATCAAACTTGGATGCCAAGCTTCGTGTGCAAATGCGTGCTGAAATTACAAAGCTACATAAAAGGCTGCAAACAACAACAATTTATGTAACGCATGACCAAACTGAAGCGATGACAATGGCAACGCGTATCGTTATTATGAAAGACGGTTTCATCCAGCAGATTGGTACACCTAAAGATGTCTATGACAATCCAGAAAACATCTTTGTCGGTGGCTTTATTGGCTCTCCTTCAATGAATTTCTTGACAGGTAAATTAGACGGGAATGATTTCTTAATTAATAACCAGCGCATTCGTGTTCCTGAAGGAAAGCTCTCGGTTCTTCGTGAACAAGGGTTTGTTGACCAAGAATTAGTACTAGGCGTACGTCCTGAAGACATCCATGATGAGCCTGTATTTATCGCTTCTTCTGAAGATACGAAGATCAGTGCTTTAATTGATGTAGCTGAGTTAACAGGAGCAGAGACCGTCTTATACTCTTCTCTTGAAGGGCAAGAATTTGTTGCACGTGTTGATTCTCGTACAACAGCTCAAGGTGGAGATACAATTGAACTAGCCTTCAACATGAACAAAGCGCATTTCTTTAACCCTGAAAATGAACAACGCATTCGTTAAATAAGTTGAAAAGAGGCGATCAATGATCGCCTCTTTTTTTCCATTTTATAGAATTATTTTTGGTATCCGCCACCCATTTGTTGTTCAGCCATTTGAACTAGGCGCTTAGTGATTTCCCCACCTACTGAACCGTTCGCACGAGCTGTAGTGTCAGGACCAAGGTTCACTCCAAATTCTGAAGCAATTTCATATTTCATTTGATCAATTGCTTGTTGAACGCCAGGTACAACAAGATTGTTTGAGCTTTTGTTATCTGCCATGATTGTTTCACCTCCCTGTGTACTTATAGAATGTCTCGCTAAAAACGTTTATATGTATCATAAATCATAAATTTATTGAGGGAAAAAAAGGAAGCAACGCAAGCGTTGCTTCCTTTCAAACTGGGTATACCGGATGTTTTCGCTCGGTAAATTGAATATCCTTTGTTTCATAAAGTGAAAAGCGGTCAATTAATTCCGAGCGCAAATCATTTCCATTAACAATACCATCAACGATTAGTTCAGAAGCTAATCGATACACATCAATGTTCTCTTTATACTCTTCCCGCTTGCTTGCGATAAATGACTGCCTCTCCTCTTCTGGTAGCTCAGCAATTTTATTCGCATATACAGCGTTAACAGCTGCTTCTGGTCCCATAACAGCAATTTGAGCTTGTGGTAAAGCAAGGCAACAATCTGGATCAAATGCTGGACCAGCCATAGCATAGAGACCAGCTCCATAAGCTTTTCTGACGATAATTGATATTTTAGGAACGGTTGCCGATGCCATTGCAGAAATCATTTTTGCGCCATGTCGAATAATCCCAGCACGTTCAACTTTTGTCCCAATCATAAACCCAGGGATATCTGCTAAGAACAATAATGGTATATGAAACGCATCACATAAGGTGATAAAACGAGCTGCTTTATCAGCTGAATCGTGAAACAATACCCCACCCTTTGCTTTCGGTTGGTTGGCAATAATTCCAATCGCTCTGCCGTTTAACCGAGCGAATCCAGTAATTAATTCCGGAGCGAATTTCTTCTTCATTTCAAAAAAACTATCGTTATCTACTAATCGATCTAACAAGTCATACATGTTAAAAGGGGCGTTTTGGTTTTTGGGAATAAGGTCCTCGATTGTTTTAGGTAAATCTTTTGGACTTTCTCCGCCAATGTGAGCTACGGTTTCTTTATAGCTTTTTGGCATATAGCTTAAATATGATTTGGCTTGGGCAATGGCTTCATGCTCATTTTTAGCTAGGATATCACCACAGCCTGATACAGAACAATGCATCGATGCGCCACCCATCTCTTCTAAAGAGACATTTTCACCGATGACCATTTGCGCCATACGAGGTGAGCCTAAATACATGGACGCATTGCCGTCAACCATAATCACGACATCACAAAAAGCTGGGATATAAGCTCCTCCAGCTGCTGAAGGGCCAAATAGAACGCAAACCTGAGGTATTTTTCCTGAAAGCTTTACCTGATTATGAAAAATTCTTCCCGCTCCTCTTCGACCTGGGAACATGTCAACTTGATCGGTTATTCTTGCTCCTGCAGAATCAACGAGATAAAGCATTGGAACGGCCAGTTTCTCAGCAGTTTCTTGAATGCGAATGATCTTTTCGACCGTTCTCGCACCCCACGAACCAGCTTTTACCGTTGAGTCATTGGCCATGACACAAACTGGTTTTCCATCAATTGTTCCCATTCCGCAAATGACACCATCCGCTGGTAATCCTTCTGCTTCATTATTGGCAAATAAGCCGTCCTCGAAAGTTAAACCATTATCCAGCAGCAATGTTAAGCGATCTCTTACAAATAGTTTTCCTTTTTCTGCGTTTTGCTTATGGTATTTTTCCTGCCCGCCGTGATAAATAGCTGATTCTTTATCCGTTTTTAAATCTTCTACTTTCATTTCAATCACTCCTAATGGCCTTGATAATGCGGCTTTCGTTTTTCTTTAAACGCCGTTAATCCTTCCATTCGATCTTTGGTATTAATGGTCCGTTCATAAGCTATGTTTTCTTGTACTAATCCTTCTTCAAGTGTTAAAGACCTGCCAGATTCAATTGCATATTTAGCTGCTCTTACGGCAATCGGACCATTTGCTGAAATTTTAAGAGCCAACTCCATTGCTGTTTTCGCAACTTCTTCATGAGGGACTGCATACTCACATATCCCATAAGCCAACGCATCTTTTCCATTGAAGCGTCTCGCCGTATAAATTAATTCTTTCGCTCGACTCTCACCAATCAATCGTGGCAGTCGCTGTGTTCCCCCGGCTCCCGGAATAATCGCAAGGCTTGTTTCTGTTAATCCATAAAGCGAGTCTTCAGAAAATACCCTTATATCACCAGCCAAACTCAATTCTAAACCTCCGCCAAACGCATGACCATTTGCTTCAATAATGACTGGTTGAGGTAAGTTTGCGACCATTTCGATTACTTCACCAATACGTTTAACAGCTTTACGAGCTTGTTCTTGTGACATCTTTGCCCGTTCTTTTAAATCCGCTCCTGCACAAAAGCTTTTCTCACCGCTTGATGAGATAATGACCACATGTACATCATCTCGGTGCATTAGCTCTTGACAAGCTGAAGCCAAATGATCAAGTAGTTCTGATGACATTGCGTTTGCGGCATCTGGTCGATTTAAGGTAAGTTTGCATATTTGTTCACCTTCAACTTGAATTAAATTAGTCTTCAAGTTCAATTAAAACGTCTCCTTCATTGACGAAATCACCTTCTGGCTTATGAATCGTTTTTACTTTTCCACTCACCTCGGCTTCAATTGGGATCTCCATTTTCATTGATTCTAGAATAACGACCTCTTGCCCCTCTGTGATTTGATCCCCTTCTTTTACCGTTACTTTCCAAACGTTACCTGCCATCGTTGCTGTAATTTGACTCATTTCTTCTCCTCCTCTAGTTTTACTAATTCAGAACCATATTGTTGGATAAATGACGTCTGTGCATCTCCACTTTTAAAAACCGGGTGCTGACTAATTCCTCTTAAAGTTGGTAAATTTGTTTTAATGCCATCGACAATATACGCTTGCAAAGCATCTGTTAATTTAGCAATAGCATCCTCCCGACTAGTACCAGTTACAATGAGTTTTGCGATCATCGGGTCATAAAATGGCGTAATTACACTACCAGCTTTCACTGGACATTCATGCCTAATGTAATCCGCAACAGGTTTTTTGATGTCAGTTATTGTTCCTGGTGATGGTAAAAAACGGATCGGGTCTTCCGCGTAAATTCGAACTTCTATTGAATGACCTTGAGGCTTTAACTCATTTTGTTTCCATGGCAATTGCTCTCCGTTTGCTATTCGAATTTGCCATTCAACTAAATCCACATCGAATATTTCCTCTGTAACAGGGTGTTCTACTTGTAAACGCGTGTTCATCTCCAAGAAATAGAACATTCCGTCTTCATCTACTAAACATTCAATGGTTCCAGCATTTTTATACTGAATAGCTTGAGCAGCTTGTATCGCCATCTGACTCATGTCTCGTTGTGTTTCTTCGGTTAGAAACGTTGCAGGAGCTTCTTCTAACACTTTTTGATGTCTTCTTTGGATCGAGCAATCTCTTTCTCCAAACGTTAACACGTTCCCCATATGATCAGCTAGAAGTTGAATTTCAATATGTCGAGGATTTTCAATTTTCTTTTCTATATACAGTGAGCTGTCACCAAAGAACATCGTTGCTTTTTTACGGTTCTTTTCAAAGGCATTGCGGCAATCTTCATCAGAATAACAAAGGTCAATACCAATGCCGCCACCACCAGATGCAGCTTTCAACATTACAGGATATCCAATGCGATTGGCTTCTTTTATCGCCTCTTCAATAGTTGTCAACATTGAACTACCTGGAACAACAGGTATTCCCGCTTTAATCATTGACTCACGGGCTTGCAGCTTGTCACCCATTAGAGCAATTGCTTCAGCAGAAGGGCCAATAAACGTAAACCCTTTCGATCGACAGTTTTCTGCAAATGAAGCTTGTTCTGACAATAAGCCATACCCTGGATGAATCGCATCTACTTTTGCTTGTTTTGCCACTTCAAGAACCCGATCTTGATTTAAATAACTTTCATGAACCCTTGACCCACCAATATGATACGCTTCGTCCGCTAGTTGAACGTGTTCAGCATGCTGGTCTGCTTCAGAATAAACAGCGACAGAGCGTAAGCCCATTTTTTTACATGTCCGGATAATGCGCGAGGCGATTTCTCCCCTATTTGCTATTAAGACCGCTTTAATCATTAGTATTCCTCCTATCTTCCAAGACCTAAGTGACGTGCAATAACTAGTCGTTGAATTTCAGAAGTACCTTCACCAATTTCAAGCAGTTTAGCATCCCTTAACATGCGCTCTACTTCGTATTCCTTCATATAACCGTAACCACCGTGAATTTGAATGGCTTGATTACACGTTCGTGTTGCCATCTCAGAAGCAAACAATTTAGCATAAGCAGCTTCTTTACCAAATGGCTTGCCATTGTCTTTTAAATAAGCTGCTTTCTGAACCATCGTCCGCGCTAACTCAATTTCCATCGCCATATCGGCGAGCTTGAATTGAATGGCTTGAAACGAACTAATTGATGTTCCAAATTGCTTCCGTTCTTTTGAATAAGCGAGGGCGCGATCAAATGCTGCCTGTGCAATTCCAACGGCCAGTGCGGCAATGGAAATGCGTCCTCCATCAAGTGTATATAAAAACTGACTAAACCCTTTTTCCGGGTCGCCGAGAACATTTTCTTTCGGAACTCTAACATCTTCAAGGATAAGCTCACATGTATTTGATGCACGAACACCCATTTTGTCATAATTGGATGAAATCTTAAAACCCGGAGAATCGGTAGGCACAATGAAAGCAGAGATTTTCTTTTTGCCATTTTCTCGCTGACCTACTACTGCTGTTACTATGACAGTCCTTGAATATTCTGCATTCGTTATCCAGCATTTCTCACCGTTAATAACGTATTCTTCGCCTTCTAACCTCGCCTTTGTTTGCGTACCACCTGCATCTGACCCGGCATTAGGCTCTGTTAAACCAAAGGCACCCAGAGATTGCCCCATTGCAAGTGGCGTTAAGTGCTCTTCTTTTTGCTTTTCGGTACCATAATAATAGATCGGACTTGCCCCAAGCGAAACGGCTGCTGCATAACTTAGGCCAGTACCACCGCATGCATAACCAATTTCTTCAACAGCAAGCGCATATGAAATGGTATCACCACCAGAGCCACCATACTTCTCTGGAAAAGGAATGCCAAGAACACCAAGTTCACCAAGTTTCTTAAAAATGTCGGAAGCAAAGCGTGATTCTTTATCTAACTCAATTGCAAGTGGAGCAATTTCTTTTCTCGCGAATTGTCTAACCATATCGCGAATCATCGTTTGGTCTTTTGTTAACGTCATTGTCATAGTCTATACTCCTTCATTTGTATTCTGAACGACCGCTCAGAATTATTCATTACGAAATTAATTAATGAAAGCGCTATCAAAATCGTAACGTACTCCTATAAGGAAGTCAAATCATTTCTCTTAAACATATGGCGCTTCCGTCTGTTAATGACACTATTCTTTACCGTTTAAAGGAGATGTGCTAGTATTTCTTGTTAAAAAGGAAACCATAAGGAAGGCAAACTCGTACTTAAAATAGAAAGGTGGAATGACCATGTTAATTGGTGTGATTTTAGCAATTGCTATTGGGGTTATTATCCTAGCTTGGATTGTAAGCTATAACTCCCTCGTTAAACATCGAAACTGGGTCGAAGAATCTTGGGCCCAAATTGATGTACAACTCAAGAGACGTTTTGATCTAATTCCTAATTTAGTGGAAACCGTAAAAGGCTATGCAACACATGAACAAGAAACATTAACAAAAGTAATTGAGAAGCGCAATGTGATTGCTGAGCCTAATGCTAGTCGAAGCGAGCGAGTCGAACAAGATGCAGAATTAAATGGTTTGTTAAGGCAATTGTTTGCCTTAAGTGAATCGTATCCAGATTTAAAAGCCAATCAGAATTTTCTTCAGCTTCAAGAAGAATTGGCTGGTACCGAAAACAAAATCGCTTATGCTCGGCAAGCTTACAACTCAATGGTCATGCGCTACAATACGAAGGTCGATTCCTTCCCAAGTAACTTCATTGCTTCTGTTCACTCTTTTACCCGCAACGATATGCTTGATATTCCTGATGAAGAAAAAGAACCTGTTCAAGTTCGTTTTTAAGGAGTGAAGACCTTTGTTTTATACTCAAATATCACGTAATAAACGAAATACGGTCTTACTCGTTGGCTTATTTATTATCATTGTATTAGCAATTGGTGCTGCTGTTACCTATGTCCGAACGGGTAATTACATTAGTGGCATAATTATTGCTGCAGTCATTGCGGGAATCTATACCATTATAATGATTGCTTCGAGCACAAATGTTGTTATGAGGATGAATCATGCGAGAGAAGTAACTTCTTCAAAAGATCAAGCATTCTTATGGCATACCGTTGAAGGTCTTTCAATTGCAGCTCGAATTCCAATGCCTAAAATTTTCATTATTGAGGATTCAAGCCCCAATGCTTTTGCAACTGGTATTTCACCAAAATCTGGTGCAGTTGCTGTAACAACCGGATTAATGAATCGGTTATCGCGAGAAGAAATTGAAGGAGTCCTCGCTCATGAAATCGCTCATGTCCGAAATTATGATATTAGGCTATCTACAATTGCCGTAGCGCTTGTATCAGCAATCGCCATATTAAGTGATCTTGGAATGAGGTTTTTTATATTTTCCGGTGGCCGCAATAACAATAATAAACACCCGCTTGTAATGGTAATAGCGATTGTCCTTATTCTCCTTGCTCCTGTTGTTGCGGTTGTCATGCAGCTTGCTATTTCTCGTAATCGCGAATACCTAGCTGATGCCAGTGCAGTTGAATTAACGCGAAATCCCGATGCACTAGCAAGAGCATTAGAGAATATTACGAATGTGGAAAGACCGGTAGAAGAAGCATCTAGCTCAACTGCCTCACTTTACTTTGCTGATCCACTAAAAAAGAAAGCGGCGCAATTGTTTTCAACGCATCCCAACCCAGAAGAAAGAATTCGTCGGTTGCGAGCAATGTAGGCACATAAAAAGAGCCACTGTCAAACTGACAGTGGCTCGCTTTATTTCAATAACACGCTTTCTTTATTCACTTCACGAAACATCGATGTTAATAATTCCATACCAACCTGAATTTGTTCTTCTGTAGCATGTGTAAAGTTAAGGCGTAACGTATTTTGCATAGGTTTACCAGCAAAGAAAGGAGCTCCGGGCACGTATGCGATTCCCTTTTCAACTGCACGAGGCAATAAGGCTTCCATATTTAACATTGGCTTTGTTTCCAACCATAAAAACATTCCGCCTTTTGGTTCCACAAAATGAATTTCGCCTTCTTCTTTCGCCCTTGTTAAACTTTCGACCATTGCTGTCTTCCGTTTAGCGTAGACGGAACGAATAGAATCTATGTGCCCATCTAAATCAAAATGCGTGCATAACTCAAACAACGCTTGATGAGCCAAAGAATTAGAGTGTAAATCATTTGCTTGTTTAGCTTGGGCCATCATACGAATAATTTGATAAGGTCCAACAATCCAACCTGTTCGTAATGCCGGTACGGCTGTTTTCGAAAATGTACTTGTATATAATACATGTGACCCTTTATCAAGTGCTGCGATAGGCGTATAGCCTTCACCAGTAAATTGAATATCTCCGTAAGGATCATCCTCAAAAACGAGCACGTGATACTTGTGGATTATTTTAACAAGGTCGATACGACGCTCTAACGTCCAAACACGTCCAGATGGGTTTGAAAATGTTGGGACAACATACATCATTTTTGGTTTGTATTGCTTTATTTTATCCTGCAAATCCGCCATAACCATTCCGTCCTCATCACATTTCACTGGAATAATTCTAGCTTCATATGATTGAAAAACTTGCAGCGCAGCTAAATAAGTTGGTTCCTCTGTTAAGATGACATCGCCAGGGCTAATCATCACTCTAGCAAATAAATCAATTGCCTGTTGAGAACCTGTTGTTAGTAAAACATCATCTGCTGTAAAGCCAGTAATTGCTTTCTTTTGCATTCTTTCAATGATCACTTCTCTAAGCGGCCTATAGCCTTCTGTCTCTCCATATTGAAGCGCCTTATTGCCTTTTGCCAGTGCTCTTGAAAAGGCATCTGTAATGGCTCTTGTTGGAAAAAGTTCATCATCTGGAAGTCCACCGGCAAATGAAATGACATCACCTTGGTTAACAATTTTCAAAATATCGCGTACGGCTGATGATTGTAGATGTCGTACCCGTTTAGCGAACGCATATTTCATCTCTTATCTCCCGCTTTCTCTTTTTTCTGTCTCTTTAAATCAGTGAAGTGTTTTCATTCTAAAGCATTTCACGAAAAAGTCAATCTATTTAAAGAAAAAGCCTTCTCTCTATTTTATTAGAAAGAAAGCTGTGTCTTTTTACTCTTTAATTGCTGAAAACTGCGATTTAACAAGGCCAAAATAAATCCCTTTTTGATCAATTAATTGATCATGCGTTCCTTGCTCCATCACATTACCTTGTTCTAACACAATGATATTATCTGAATCACGAATTGTTGAAAGACGGTGGGCAATCATAATGGCGGTTCTTCCCGCTAAGAGCGTTTTTAATCCTTCTTGAATTTTCAGCTCTGTTTCCGTATCAATACTCGCGGTTGCCTCATCCAAAATGAGAATTCGCGGATCTGCAAGCAGTGCACGAGCAAATGATAAAAGCTGACGTTCTCCAACCGATAAGATGCTCCCCTGTTCCTCGACTTCCGTTTGATACCCATTATCAAGCTTTTCGATGAAGCTATGAGCGCCAATTGCTTTTGCTGCTTCAATAATGTCCTCATCTGTTGCATGTGGATTACCAAAACGAATATTCTCCATAATTGTGCCAGCAAAAATAAAGGTATCTTGTAGAACATAGCTGACATTTTTTCTCAAGTCATCAATACGAATGTCGCGTAAATTCACACCATCAAGCATCACATCTCCGCTTGTTGGGTCATAAAAACGACTCATTAAGTTTACAATGGTTGATTTTCCCGAGCCGGTGTGACCCACTAACGCAACCGTTGTACCTGCATCAAATTTTAAATTGATGTTGTTTAAAGCTTTTCTCTTATCATCATAAGAAAATTCAACATTTTTGAATACAAGTTCACCTTTTACATTTGTTAACGGTTTAGCATCTTTTTTATCGACTACATTCGGTTCTTCGTCAAGGAATTCAAAGATGCGCTCACTTGATGCCATTCCAACGAGCAGTTGGTTATAAACTTGACCAAGCCGTGAAATAGGTTCCCAAAACATCCCAATATAAAAAGCAAAAGAGACAAAAACACCTAAAGTCAGATTGCTTGCATCACTTTGAATTAAGAAGGCTCCGTACCAAATTAAGATTGCTCCACCAAGGGCGCTTGCCATTTCAACAAACGGTCTAAACAATGCGTTTTGTTTCGTTGCCTCTCGCCAGCTTTCATAGTTTTGCGTGTTTACTTCATCAAAGAATTCCATATTCTCATGCTCTTGCGCGTAAGCTTGCGTGACTCGTATTCCTTGAATACTTTCATTTAAATGCGAGTTCAAGCGCGATTGACGCAAGCGCACGGTTTGCCAAGCACGACGAATTTTGCGGCGTAGCTTAGTCGAAATAAAGAACATGATTGGTAAAATGACAAGAATAAGGATCGCTAACTCTGGACTTAAGTAAAATAAAATCGCGACAATACCGATAAGCATGACAATGTCCATTAATAAATTGATTACACCGTTTGTAAACAAATCCTGTAATGAGTTCACATCATTTATAACACGAACGAGAATAGAACCTGCCGAACGTTGATCAAAAAAGCGATGCGATAAGTGCTGGATATGATCAAAAAGCTTTTTCCGGATGTCAAATATAACAAATTGACCGAGTCTGTTCATCCATCTGATTCGAAGGATATTTGCCACATAGGAAAGAATGTAAAGAATTAATACAATTCCTGCATAAAGCAGCATATCTGAGCCAGTAGCTGTGCCATTCTCTAGTTGTCCAACAGCGAATACACCGATAAAAATTGGCACAGCTAGCCTAACTGCTGTTGCAAGAAGCATCATTAGAATCGTTTTTGGCAACAACGTTTTGGCATAGGGCTTGATAAAAGTAAATAAACGCATCATTTGTTTCCAGTTAAATGGTTTTTCAATGATTTGTTCAGTTGGATAATGAAACCGAGATTTTTTTCTTGCTTGTTCCATGAATAATCACGTCCTTATGCCTTTTGGAGCACGTATTGTTGATCTTTGTTTTGAATATCATAGATTCGTTTGTATAATCCATGCTTCTGTAACAATTGCTCATGTGTTCCTTGCTGTTCTACTTCACCTTCATCCAACACATATATTTGATCACAGTGCTTAACAGATGAGATTCGGTGTGCAATAATAAACGTTGTTCTACCTTGCATTATTTCTTTCATTGCTTTTTGAATTTTCGTTTCTGTTTGCATATCGACAGCGCTAGTAGAATCATCTAACACTAGAATACTTGGGTTCATGATCATAGCTCGAGCAATAGCAATTCTTTGTTTTTGACCACCAGATAAACCTAAACCTCGTTCACCTAAGACCGTATTATAGCCATCTGGAAGAGAATCAATAAATTCATGCGCATCTGCTCGTTTTGCTGCTTCAATAATTTCCTCCATTGATGCGTTTGGATTTCCATACGCAAGATTATCACGAATAGATGAAGAGAAAAGAAATGTTTGTTGAAGGACGATACCGACATTTTGTCTTAATTCTTTTACATCGTATTCTTCAATAGGCTTGCCATCTATTACGATTTCACCGCCTGTTTTTTCATAGAAGCGAAGAATGAGCTGAATGATGCTTGATTTCCCAGCTCCTGTTGCTCCAACCAATCCAATTGTAGAACCTACAGGCGCATGTATAGTAATATTTGTGAGTGCATTTTTTGATTTATTGTTGTAGCGAAGATCAACATTTTTAAATGATACTTCACCAGCTAATTTACGGTAAGCTCCTGTTTGCTCTGGACCATTGCTTCTCTCTGGCTCATCAAGAATCTCTAAAAGTCTTTCTCCTGAAGCTTTAGATTGTGAAAACATATTAATAATAAACCCTAAATTCATAATAGGCCCAATAATAAACCAAACGAGACTAAAAAATGCGGTTAATTCACCTGGAGTTAATTGACCTTGAACGGCTAAATAACCACCAAATCCAAGTAATAATACCGCTGATATATTCCCGATTAATTCCATCAGCGGAAAATAGGTTCCCCAAATGTCTGATATATTTATGTTTTTTGTGCGGTAATCATCATTATTTGTCTCAAATCGATTTTTCTCTGTAGTTTCCTGAGATAACGCTTTTACCGTGTGCATGCCACTAACATTTTCCTGTACTTTTGTATTTAAATTAGCAAGTGACTTACGTACTTGGCGAAACCCCGGATGAACTCTTTTATCAAATTTATAAACTGCTACAGCTAAGAATGGAAGAGTAACCATTGTTACAAGAGTTAGTGGAACTGAGTAGTAAAACATGACAATCATTGCGAATCCGACGAGTAGTACGAAGTTTACAAGCTGTGCAAAGCCGAAGGAAAGAAAGAAACGAAATGCTTCTACATCTGCAGTAAGTCGTGACATTAAGTCACCGGTTTTTGCATTATCATAATAGCGAAAAGGAAGAAATTGCAGTTTTTCATACAGCGTTTGTCTCACACGATAAACCGAACGCACACCGAACAAATCACCAAAGTATTGATTTACATAAGTTGCTCCCCCTTTTAAAGCCATGATTAAAATTAACCCAACAGCTAAATAAGGAATAATACCATATTGACCATCACGAATCCCCACATCAATTGCAATCTGTAAGATTACGGGGTAAATGACGGTAATCGCTGTCACAAAAACTAACGCAACTAACGACAGAAAAAAGAACTTTTTATCTGGAAGATAAAATCGCGCAAGACGTTTAAAGGTCTGCATGCTTACATCACCTCTTTGAAAATTTACTTAGATAACCGAAATACTTTGGAGTCACAAAATTTATCTTACTCTGAAAATCTTTGACAGTCAATTGATTTGCGGGTTTTTTTTGAAAATTTATTTTTGTATGTACTTACCAATAAAAAAAGGGCTGAGCGCCCTAAAGATATTTACGGTGTATTTTGATTCCGTCATAAATAAAGGCTATTTTTTTGTCATTTACCATCGTTTCTAAATGAACCGTTCTCCCCCAGAGCTGATAGATGTAAGGTACAACCTTTTCAACATAACTGACATCTAATTCTGTTCCTTCAAACTGGTGAGAAATATACAGTTCACCATTTTTTAAATAATCCCCATCAGTGACCACCAAGTAAGGAAAACCTCCGTTTACTCTTGATTGAGTTAGTTGATCACGGACCTCTTCCCACCCTTTGTCTACAATCTTATAATCACTGCCTTGCTTTTGAAACAAATACATATCTTCTTCATGAACTAACTCTTTCGTTAAATAATTTCTGAGAAAAGACGTGTCCGATTCAATCTCTCTCACTTCGAATATTTTTTCTCGTCCACTACCTTTTTTCACACTTTGTGCACGTTCCATTTCTTTTGTTGGATTATCGTACCGTCTTTCAATATCCTCAAACATTTTCAATCCCAAGTAATAGGGGTTTATGGACGTGCGTGAAGGCTGAACCACCCCTGCATTTAATTTTGCAAATTCAACGGCTTCATCACTTGTTAGATCCATTTCACGGATAATTCTGGCATGCCAATAAGAAGCCCAACCTTCATTCATAATTTTTGTTTCCAACTGAGGCCAGAAGTAAAGCATCTCCTCCCGCATCATTGTTAGAACATCACGCTGCCATGGCTCCAACTCTCTGCTGTGTTCCTCAATAAAAGACAAGATATCTTTTTCAGGCGATGCAGGAAATCGAAGTTTATTAGTAGGCTTTTCGGGTTTTGGTGTGAATTCTAAGTTCCAAAGATCCTCATATTCCGTCTTTTTATTAACTGGACTTTCATTACGCTCATCATTCTTTACCTGCTTTGGAGTCATTAAACTGGGGTCAACATGTTCTTGAATCGCAAGTACTGCATCGAGAAAGTTTTCAACCGCTTCTTTTCCAAACTGATGTTCATAATGAGCAATTCGTTCCGCAGTTGCACTCATACTTTCTACCATGTCTTTACGAGTGTTTAAGAAGCGAATATTATTTTTAAAGAAATCACAATGAGCTAATACATGAGCAACAATTAATTTATTTTGAATGAGCGTATTACTATCTAATAAAAATGCATAGCAAGGATCTGAATTAATGACGAGCTCGTAGATCTTACTTAATCCTAAGTCATACTGAAGTTTCATTCGATGATATTGCTTCCCATAAGACCAATGACTATAGCGCGTCGGCATGCCATACGCCCCAAATGTATAAATAATATCTGCTGGACAGATTTCATAGCGCATTTGGTAGAAATCAAGACCAAACCCAGTAGCAATTTCTGTTATTTCTTGAATTGCATACTCTAATTCCTTCCATTGATTATCCAAATGTTCCCCTCCTTTTACCTCTTATACTATGAAGCGATTAAGTCGTTCATGAAGCGAAACTAGAAAAAGCACTTATCGAATTCGATAAGTGCTTTAACAATTAATTCGTAAATGCTTCCATATAGTGCATGACTGCTTTTTGTAGCTGCTCCAGTTTCTGTGTACTTTGCTCAAGTGAATGGCCTTTAACACCAAAGTAAAACTTTATTTTCGGCTCTGTTCCAGATGGCCTTACACAAAACCAAGATTCATCTGCAAGAATATATTTTAAAACATTTGATTTTGGTAATTGAATATCTTCTGTTCTATGAGTGGAGATCGATAACGCCTTACTACTTTGATAATCTTCCACACTCACGATGTCAATATCAGCCATCGTTGTTGGCGGTTGGTTTCGTAGGCTGGTTAAGATTGCAGCCATTTTCTCCGACCCTTCTTTTCCTTTAAGTGTAAGTGATTGTAAACCTTCACGGTAAAAACCATACTTCTCAAACACTTGTTGTAATGCTTCATAAACAGTTAATCCTTTGGATTGATAATGAAGTGCTAATTCTGCTGCAAACAAACAAGCTTGAACAGCATCCTTATCACGAACAAAATCTCCAATTAAGTAACCATAGCTTTCCTCATAGCCAAACAAATATTGAAATTCTCCAGTCCGTTCATATTCACCCATCTTCTCCCCGATGAATTTGAACCCTGTTAACGTATCAACTGACGTTAGTCCATGTGCTTTTGCAATCGTAGCTCCAATTTCTGAAGTAACGATGGTCTTGAGTATAATTCCATTCTCAGGTAAAGTGCCATCCTTCTTTTTTTGTTCAAGTAAATAATCAAGCATTAATGCACCTGTTTGATTCCCTGTTAACACTTCGTATTCGCCAGTTGCATTTTTTACAGCTAGTCCAACCCGGTCCGCATCTGGATCTGTTGCTAATAATATATCTGCATTCTCCGCTTCTCCGTATTCTATAGCTTTAGCAAAAGCCGCATGTTCTTCTGGATTAGGGGAAGCGACAGTTGAAAAGTTCGGATCAGGTAATTCCTGCTCTTTAACAACAGATACATTCGAAAAACCAACTTCTTCTAACACACGTCGTACGGAAATATTAGCGGTTCCATGAAGCGGTGTAAAAACAATCTTTAATTCAGATCCTTTTTCTTGCAATAGTTCTGGTTGAAGAAGAATTGACTTTAATTCTTCATTATAAGCGTCGTCAATTTCAGTAGAAACAACTTCATAAAGTTGAGCAGCTTTCAACTTAGTCTCATCTTCAACCTCAATCATTAATTCATCTTCTATTGAATTTACGCATTCGACTAGCTCATCAGCTAATTGTGGTGGAAATTGTCCGCCGTCCGCTCCATACACTTTAAATCCGTTGTATTCAGGTGGATTATGAGAAGCCGTGATTACAATACCTGCTTCTGCTTGTAGATAGCGGACTGCAAATGAAAGTTCTGGAGTTGGACGCAAGTCATGAAAAACATATGCTTTTATTCCGTGTGCTCCTAACGTGAGAGCTGCCTCATGGGCAAACTTAGCCGATTTATGCCTTGAATCAAACGCAATGACAACTCCTCTTGCTTTCCCGCCTTCTCCACGTTTTGAAATAAACCGAGCTAATCCTTCTGCTGCTTTTCGAACCGTGTATGTATTCATTCGATTTGGGCCGGGGCCAATTTCACCACGCATGCCTCCAGTACCAAATGCTAAAGTCTTATAAAAGCAATCTTCAAGTCTTTTTTCATCCTTTAGAACCTGATCCAGTTCTTGGCGGACATCTTGCTCTAACGTAGGAAATTCATCCCAGCGCTTTATTTCTGCTGCTGTATTCACAGCCTCACCCCTAAGTTCAATTTGTCATATGTCGAATCTATTGTACATGCTTTTTATATGCTAAGCCAGTTAATCTAAATCAGTCCTTCTATAGACTAATTCGATTTCACCTTCAAGTTCATCGCGATAACGGCCTTCCTGTTCTTCGGTCCAATTAAATCGATCTCTCATATATCTAAAGATAGGTTCTTTTATCGTCATGACATAATCCTTATCAAAATAGAAATATCCAGTTCTGCGAATAAGGAAATCTGCAGGACTCGTTGCCATTTCTTCTTCAATACTATAAAGCAATTCTGCAAAGACAGATTTGTTTAAACCAAATAATGTCGCTTGCTTTTTAAATGCCCACGTTCGCGCATAGAGCTGACCAACATTTGATCCGTAACGATCTACAAGCCGTTCTGCTTCTAATCGCGTTAAGTCAAACTGCAAACCTTCTTCAGCTCTTTTATTACGATAGGCACTAAAATCATTTTGTCCGCCTACATAGCCCCCAGATAGTGTTAACATATCGGTCTCACAGTTAGCAACCACTTTTAATTCTTTACAAATCCAGCTTGTGATCTGTTCAGCAAATAAACGATATCTTGTATGTTGACCACAGACAACCGTTAGTAAGCCAGACTCAGACACAAACCAATCATTTCGTTTTACAATTCCTTTTTTATTTTTATATTGCTCCAGCACAATTGGACGATGTAAGAGCCATTTTGTTTCAATATCTTTTTCGGTTAAGTTTATCTCTTCCAACAATTGATTGAGCATCTCAATTATTTCAATCCAGGTAACTTTTTCAATGATCTCGGTAGAAGTTAACGAGATAATAACGTTCTTATCTCTTGGAATAATACTAAGCAAGCGGCGTTGATCCATTTCTAGATAGACAATATGTTGAAAGGGGATTTTTTCTTTGGAGATGGTCATAAAGCGATCTGTTAAATAACTAATTGTCTTTGTCGTTTTAGACCGATCCTGCTCTCTGAGTGAATCTACCCATGCTCCACTGGCATTCACAATTTTCTTGGCAAACACTTTGTGCATTTCACCCGTTAATTGGTCAATCATTAATACACCTGTAGCCATTCCATTTTCATAGAGAAAGCTTTCTACTTTAAGGTAATTTAATGCAATGAGACCTCTATGTCTGCCCTCTTTTAATAGATCAAATGTTAAACGCGTCTCATCTCGACAATACTCAGTAGAGACAGCAGCACCTTTTATTGTTTTTTTTGATAAAGCTGGAGCTAATTTCAGCAACTCTTTTCTAGAAATCGATTTACGTTTCTCTCTTAATGCCATATCAGAAATTCGTTCAATCATCTTAGAACTAATTGAATGTTTACCAAAAAAATTTGTGCGATACGAAGGCAAAATTAATGGAGTTTGTCTCATTAAATGAGGAGCATTCTCTTGTAAAATCAATCGTTCTTTAATTGATTCTGTGTGCCATTTCATATCAAGTTGACTTCCTTGTCTCATTTCGTTATGGAATAGACTCGCCCAATAGCTTGAACTTCCTGAGGCAAAATCCTGCATATCAACAAGACCTGTTTTTAACCCTCGAACCACAGCGTCCAATGCGATACCTGCACCGGTTACTCCTCCACCAATAATGAGCACATCAAGTTCGGTTTCTTTTAATGAATTGATATATGCTCCGCGGTCTTCATTCGAAAAAGAATGAACCATAAGCCCTCTCCTTACTTTAGCGATCTACATACCTAAATCATAACATTATTTTACAGTCAAATCAGACGAAAACAGGAATTTGTTTAGAAATCTCTATTCTTTCAGTATTGATAACAGTTCCTACAGCAAAAACGTGTACGCCTTGCTCCACAGCATCTTCTATTGCTTTAGCGAAAACCGGATCTATTGTAGCTTCCATTGAAACAGACTGAATATCTTCTCGTTGAGCTACGAATAAAATACAAGATTGATAGTTTCCTAATTGAGCAAGCTGTGTTAATTCTTTGACATGCTTAGCACCACGATTTGTCACTGCGTCAGGGAAAAAACCTTTCTCATTTCTAGCTAATGTAACACTTTTCACTTCAACAAGTAATTTAGCTCCGTCATGATTTGCGAGTAAGAAATCAAATCTAGAATGGTCCACACGATATTCTCTTTTTTCTAAGGTCCACCCTTTAAAAAATGGCAGGCGATCCGTCAATAAAGCCTCTTCTATAAGCGTATTGGCTAATGTTGTTTTTAATGAGACAAGAGTACCAGCATCTGTCTCGCATAATATAGCAGTCCAGTTTGTTTTTCGTAAAGGGTTGTCTGCATATTGTATCCAAACAACCGCATCTACTACTAATAATTCTTTTAATCTTCCCGGATCAGGCAAATGCGCTTCAATTTGTTCACCTGTCTGATCGATTTTCAGTACTAATACAAACCGATTGAGTCGCCTTATAAAACGCGTTTTAGTTAACCGATCAAACATATACAAGAATGGTCACTCCTTATTTTCCACTTACTTATTTAACATCTATTATCATATCAGCCGTAAAATTATTTGAAAATGTTTTCGCTTCCACGGCACCACGCCATAAACCAGCTTGATCAAACCTTGCTTCTCCTTCATATAAACCATCTTCAACATGATGAAATAATACGTTAATGAGGCTACCTTCTAATTCAAAAGTAGCTGTAACAGTTGCTCGCTGAAAGCCACTCCCGGTCTCTTCAATTAAGAAGAGCTGCAAGTCTGTTGTCGTATATGCAAACACATCTGTAACAACTGGTTGGATGACGAGTTGATGATCTTGATCATATGATTTGATTGATACGATAAACCAAACGGCTGAAATAAGAAGAATAAATAAACTCACTTGACGCAAATGAATAGGTTGAATTGAGGGATTCAAGATGAATACTCCTTTTCTCATCCATTCTACCCACAGCATCATTCGATTAATCAAAGAAAGACGCCTAAATTAAGGCGTCTGCTTACAGTTATTGTTTATATACGACATGATAAATGTCATCTCGACGGTCTCTTAGCTGATTTACACTGCCAGAACGACGATGACGACGAAGAATTTCTAGATCAACATCTCCTACTACAACGGTCTCGATATTTGGGCTGCATTCCCCAACAATTCCATCTCGTGGGAAAGTGAAATCCGAAGGTGTAAATATACCGGATTGAGCGTATTGAATGTCCATGTTTGCTACATCTGATAAGTTCCCGACAGTTCCAGAGATAACCGTGTAGACTTGGTTTTCAATTGCTCTTGCTTGCGAGCAGTAACGAACGCGCAAATACCCTTGTCGATCGTCTGTACAGAATGGGGAAAAGATAATGTTCGCTCCTTTATCAGTCGCAATTCGACCAAGCTCGGGAAATTCAATGTCGTAACAAATTTGAATCGCTATTTTTCCACAATCTGTATCAAACACTTTTACTTCATCTCCACCGTGGATCCCCCAAAACAAGCGTTCATTAGGCGTAACATGAAGTTTATATTGTTTTTCAATTGTTCCATCTCGTCTAAACAAATAACTAATATTATAAATCTTACCTTCTTCTTCTACGTAATGAGAACCACCAATGATGTTCACATTGTATTTCACGGCTAAAGTTGTGAAAAGCTCAATATAGTCTTCAGTAAACTCAGTTAAACGTCTTATTGCTCGACTTGGACTTTTCTCAGGGAGAAACGATAACAATTGTAATGTGAAAATTTCTGGAAATACCGCAAAGTCTGATTGATAGCTAGCTGCCACATCCGTGTAATATTCACATTGAACAGCAAAATCTTCAAACGAAGAAATTTTCTTCATCTCATATTGAATCGTTGTTATCCGAACAGGAAAAGATGTTTTGAACCGCCGTTTTGGTGTCGATGGTTGGTAGTCAATGTTATTCCACTCCATCAAGGTCGCGTAACGCATACTCGCTTTATCATCATCTAAATAGTTCGCATTAACACGTTTTAGCGAAAAACCATTAATGACTTGGAACGTTAAAACGGGGTCATAAATGTTGTGCATCGTCACTTCATCAACGTATTCCCGCGGTGTATACTTGTCGGCATGTTTATAATAATTTGGAATTCTGCCGCCGATAATAATACTCTTTAAATTCCACTCGCGCGTTAGTTCTTTTCTTGCTTCATATAAGCGACGCCCAATTTTCATTCTACGATAATCGGGATGAACCATTACCTCAATTCCATAAAGGTTGTATCCATCTGGATCGTGGTTCGTTATATATCCTTGGTCTGTAATTTCATCCCATGTATGCTGATCGTCATACTCATCAAAGTTAATAATTAAACTAGAGCAGGATCCAATAATTTCTCCGTCATACTCGACACAAAATTGACCTTCCGGAAAAACAGAGATATGGCTTTTTAGCTCTTCATAGCGCCATGGCTCCATATTTTTAAAACATAAGCTTGATAACTTAATAATATCTTCAAAATCCTTTTCTTCGATATTACGAAGAATGATTTTCTTTTCAAATTTAGATACATCTATTTCTTTCATTTTAACTGATCACCCCTTGCAAACATATGAAATTAATTCATTCAGTAGTGTACCTTTTTTCACTCCATTTGAATAGTATTTTACCCGCTTTTTACTGATTTAAAAGAACTAAGGTAACAGAGGAAAAGGAAAGCCAGCGCGGCTTTCCTTCTTCTATAAATGATCACGGACATGAATAGCTCTGGCCGGAAAATCACTAAATATTGTAGCGATCCCAGTATTCATTAACTTTTTTAGAGTCAATGTATCGTTTGTAGAATGGGCACCGACAGACATATCATACTCTTCTAGTTGATGAACCAACTCTCTAGAGACATATTGAGCCCCGAGAAAGTAACTTTTTGCCTGCATACTGTTTAAATAATGCACGGCATCCCATAACCGTCCCTCCATTAATGGAGCAATGGTTAACTGATGACTAGCCGTTTTGATCTCGCTTAATAAAATATGGTCATAAGAGGCAAGGACTACGCGATGTTTCATTTCCTCTTGGTCAACAAGAGGAATGATTGTATCCAACAATTGTTTAGAATTGACGTTATAACTTCTTAACTCCATAACTACTTGCAGTTTTGATTGATCCTTTAACCAACTAATACAATCTTCTAGCAGCAAAACAGGCTCTCTTATTTGCGCATTGTGGTGCGCAGCTGCATTTAGTTGTTTCAATTCATTCGCTGTATAATGACTAACAAGCCCTTGACCATCCGTGGTTCTGTTCACTGTTCGGTCATGGATTAGAACGGGAATAAAATCTTTAGAAAGCTGAACACTTAAAGTAACCCCGTCTGCATTCGCTTTTACCGCTTGTTGAAATGCCTTTAATGTATTCTCTGGAAATGAACCCGAAGCGCCACGATGAGCAAAGATTAATGGCTTCATTGACTGCCTCAACTCCTTTCTCAAGTCCGCTTTTATGATTCAATCTTCACCAGGAATTGTCCTTTTAAATCGCCTGCAAAATACATCTGAAATTCATCTTTATTCTGAATTGGACCAACCCCTTCTGGTGTACCAGTAAAGAGTAAATCTCCCTTTTTAAGCCCAAATTCACGCTGGCACTCCTCCAGTAACTTACTACAGCTAAAAATCATCTGTTCTGAATAGCCTTTTTGAACCGTCTCACCTTGCTTGACCAATGAGAAAGGAATTTGTTTTAATTCATTTTCTCCAGGAAACGGAAAGAATTCGGATAAAATCGTTGCATTACGGAACCCTTTTGCACGAAGCCACGGATGCCCTTTCTTTTTTAACTGCGCCTGAATATCCCTCAATGTTAAGTCAATTCCTAATGCCATTTCTGTAACAATATCGTCTAACAGGTCGCCCTCTTCAACGTCTTTACCAATCTTTAACACAAGCTCAAGTTCATAATGAACTTCTCCTTTACTCCCTGGAAAAGTGAGCTCATTCCCATCTGCGAAAGCAAGTGAACTTAATGGCTTAGAAAAAAGCAACGGTTCATCCGGAATATCATTGCCAAGTTCTTCAGCATGTTTCGCATAATTCCTACCGACACAATAAATATCTCTTATTGATTCTATTGAATGATTCATTATACATCTCCCCCATCCTGCATCATTCTCGTTTCACTATGACGCTCATGTAAAAAACCTTGTTCTTTCAAAAATTGGTCTAGATGAGGACGCTTTCTCATTTTTGTATACTCGGCCATCGCTTTAGTCCAACCTGTTGTGCGTTTACCATTTGTTCGCTCTGTATAATATTGACTCATTTCTGTGTCATAGGTTTGAATGTATTGGTCTTGCTCATGATTGTATTCTTCCATATGTACAATTGCTGGTTGAGGCAATCGCGGCTTCTGATCAACCTCTTGGTTAGGATACCCGACAGCAAGTCCCATTACCGGAAAAGAATGTTGAGGTAATGTAAGCAACTCACAAACTTCACGCGGGTTGTTTCGAATTCCACCAATCATTACTCCACCCAATTGTAGTGATTCAGCTGCAAGTAGCATATTCTGTGCTACAAGAGCTGCATCAACGGCACCAACTAGCATTTGTTCCACTCCGCCAATGTCAAATGAAACCTGATGTTCAGTACTTGCTGCTTTATGTCTAGAGAAATCACAGCAGATAACAAAAAAGACAGGGCACTCTTCAACCCAACGCTGTCCGCCAGTTAACTCAGCTAATCGCTTTTTCTTTTCATCGTCTTGAACGACAATGATTGAATAGGCCTGAACATGATTAGACGTAGAGGCCCATCTTGCTGCCGTTGTAATTCGTTCAATTTCTTTAGTAGACACAGCTTGGTGCTTATAAGCACGTATTGAACGGTGTGCACTCATCTGTTTCAAAACTTCATTCATCTCTCTGTCCTCCTACACATTCTTAGCCTTCATTTAACGCAAGAACTCACCTTTTCAGTGTACTAAATTAACATGAAAATAGAAATAGATTGAAGTCTACCTTTTCACTTTCGATAAGATATGGCATGATTAATGGAAATTACATACACATATTGTTTAAAGGAGACAAATGATGAACGGAATTAACACAAATCAAAATCGAATCGTTTCTCTTGATGTTATGCGGGGGGTTGCCTTACTTGGTATACTCATTGCGAATAGCATTGTATTTCAGTTTGGTATGCTCGGCAGTGTTCAACCTGTCACGGGAATGTATCAGAATGGTCAACTTGATGAAGCTACTCATTTCCTTATACGATTTTTAGTAGATGGAAGTTTTATTACCCTCTTTTCATTTTTATTTGGTTATGGCATGTCGCTGCAAAAACAGCGCTTAACGGAACGATTAACAAGCTACTCTCCTGTTTTTTGGAGAAGAACGACCTTGTTGTTACTCTTTGGACTTATTCATTTACTCTTTATTTGGCGCGGGGACATCCTTGTTACATACGCATTAACAGCCATGCTGCTTTTTGCTTTTCTCTTCCTTTCAACAAGGGGGATTGGTATCAGTGCTCTTATTTGGTTCGCCGCAATCGCCTTAATGGTTCTGTTACCAGACATGGGTGAAGTGACACCTCCTGCTTTTTACACAGTGGAACAAGCAATTATTAGTGAAGGCAGCTATAGTGACCATGTTCTTTTGAGATCAACTTATGATTTAATTGGTATCTCAGCAGGTAATGGTGCTTTATTTGTTTTTGGAGAGATCTTTTTCCAACTGTCCGCAGTCATCACCGTTATGCCGATGTTTTTAATTGGTGCTTACGTTGCTCGAAAAAAATGGCTTGAAGATATTACTCAACATAAGCGGCTCTTTTTCATCAGCATTCCGCTGTTCCTGATTGTTGGTTTGATTGCTAAATTTCCAAATGCTTATGTTGAAGGAACAAACTCACAGCTTGAGCTACTCTCTTATTCAATTGGCGCGCCGGCACTTGCACTATTTTACGCTGGGTGTATTGCGCTGCTTGTCCATTACTTAGGAAACCAGCTCTTTGCCCCTTTCGCAGCTGTTGGTAAAATGGCCTTCACAAATTATTTATTCCAATCGATTGTTTTTACTTTCTTGTTTGCTGGTTATGGGTTTGGCTTGTTTGCAGAACTTGGACTTTTTTACGGAACACTAATAGCAATTGGATTTTATCTCATCCAAGTTCTCGCAAGTACCGTTTGGTTGCGGTTCTTCTTAATGGGACCTTTAGAATGGATTTGGCGAGCTGGTACCTATTTAAAAGCACCTAAACTAAAACGCTAGACAAAAAAGAGAAAGCCCTGGTTTACAGATCCAAGGCTTTCTCGACAATCTGAAGAATCTCTAATTCTAGAGATTCTTTTTTTAATTCATCTTATTTGCAGCAGCTTCATCAACAATAACAGTTACATTCTCATGTGTTTCTAAAATGGAAGCCGGAAATTGTTCACTCAAAGTCCCATTCATGAATTTTGCAAAAGCATCTGCTTTATTTTCACCCGAGATAAGCAATACAATCTCTTTTGCTCGCATGATAGAGGCGATTCCCATTGTAATAGCTTGACTCGGTACCTCAGATTGATCATTAAAATAGCGGGCATTTGCTTCCTTTGTTTCTTGAGCTAATTTCACTAAATGTGTTTCTTCACTGAATGGCGTTCCTGGTTCATTAAAGCCAATATGACCATTACTACCAATTCCTAACAACTGAACATCAATGCCTCCATTATCAATGATTAACTGTTCATATCGAGCACATTCTTCTTCTAAATTTAATGCCATTCCATTCGGCAAAAACGTTTGCTCTATTGGAATATCTATATGGTTAAAGAAATGAGTATTCATATAGTAACGGTAGCTTTGATGATTTTCTTCAGAAAGCCCAACGTATTCATCCAAATTAAATGTTTTTACTTGTGCAAACGATTGGTTTGCTGCTCTTGTCTTTTTAATCAATTCCTCATAGGTTCCTTGTGGCGTTCCACCTGTAGCCAACCCTAAATTTAGTTGACCTTCTGTTGTTTTCATTCGTGAAAATAACAATGAAGCTGCTTTTTCACTCATCTCTTTACTATCTTTTACATATATGACATTCATAGCAGTCAGTCCTTCCTAAACACTTCTTCACCTTTACAGTACGTAAGGATTACCTCTTTTTCATTTCTTAATACGGTTAGATCTGCATGTTTCCCTTGCTCAATTGTTCCCGTCTGCTCTAAAATCCCAATTTTTTTGGCTGGATTGTAAGTAGCCATTTGCACGGCTTCTGCAAGACTACATCCTGTAAAACGAATCATATTACTAACCGCGTCATTCATTTTCAAAACCGAACCAGCTAAACTCCCTGATTCCAAAAGAGTAGCCTTTCCAGCTGCAACCTTCACCTGTTGTCCACCTAAATCATATTCTCCTTCATCAAGACCTTTCGCCCTCATTGAATCTGTAATGAGTAGACAACGATCTGTCCCTTTTGCTTTCCATGCAAATCGTACAATTTCAGGATGAATGTGAATGCCATCGACAATCAACTCAACATCTAATTGATCAAACAGCAGCGCTGCTCCGGCCACACCAGGCTCTCTATGATGCAACGGACTCATGCCGTTAAACAAATGAGTCACTTGGTTTGCACCAGCTTGAATCGCACTGTTCACCTGTTCATAGTTCGCATCGGAATGTCCAATAGAAGCGGTAATTCCTCTCTCGCTCAGAAAAGCGGTAAAGGCAATACCTTCGTTACGCTCAGGAGCATAAGTGACTTGCTTAATTCTCCCCTTACTTAAATCGATCCAATTCTGCATTTGTTTGATTGACGGATCACCAATAAAGGCAGCAGGCTGTGCCCCTTTTCTTTTTTCATTAATAAAAGGTCCTTCTACGTGAACACCAGTAAGCGCTGCTCCTTTTTTCTTAGCAGAGAAATCAGCAATCGCTTGAATCGCATCTGAAATTGCGTCTGGGCTTTGGGTAATGGTTGTAGCCAAGAAGCTCGTCGTGCCTTCTTCTGGTAAATGTATTGCCATTGTTTCAAGCGCTTTATCTGAAGCATCCATGACGTCTACACCGTGCGTTCCATGAATGTGTAAATCAATAAACCCCGGTACAACAGTATCATTCGCTTCTAGCTGAATGACTTTAGTGGCCTCATTTATATAGCGGTCTCCTTCACCTTCACCGACGGCTAAAATAACTCCTTGATTCACTGCTACAAACTGATCTTGTTTTAACGCATCTCCCGGTTTTCCCGTGATAAGTTTCTTTGCTTGAAATACATATTCCGCCATTTTATTCACCTCATTCGTATCATACTAACTACGTTTATTATATTATCTAGTTGTTTAGTTGTCTATACCAATTGTTGTTTTTCATAAATGTGATATACTTTAATTATTATTCCTGTGTTGGAGGTTAAGAGGATCATGATTGATAAGCAATCTCCTATTCCTATTTATTTTCAAATAGAAGCCTTAATTGATAAACAAATTAAAGACGGTGTATTACGACCAGGCGAAGCACTCCCTTCTGAACGAGAATTTGCTTCAGAATATGGGGTAAGCCGGATGACGATTAGACAAGGAATAACAAATCTTGTTCAGCAAAAAAAACTTTACCGTGAAAAAGGAAAAGGCACATTTGTGTCATGGCCCAATATTGAACAACCGTTATCAAAAATGACCAGTTTTACAGAAGATATGAAAAACCGTGAAATGGAACCTGGCTCTAAGCTCCTTTCGTTTAATCGGGTTGAAGCAACAGGTGAGATTGCTTCCATATTGGGCATAAGTGAAGGCACCATGGTCTTTGCAATTAAACGGGTTCGTCTAGCTGACCATATGCCTATTGCGCTAGAGCAAACGTATATTACCTGTGAGCTAGCACCTGATTTACATGAAGGTGTCTTGCATTCTTCTCTTTACCAGTACTTTGAACAAGAATGCGGCTATATAATCAATGATGCGGAACAAACAATTAAAGCCATACTCGCAACGTCTGAAGATGCTGCCCTGCTTGAGGTTGAGAAAGGTTCCCCCTTATTAGCAATTCGCCGCCAGGCACGCTTAGAAGACAATCGTGTCCTCGAAGCCGTTTACTCTCACTATCGCGGGGATCGCTACCATTTTGTCACAAAAATGTCTCGCTAAAATGGAGAAAGAGCGACTCTGATTAACGCTGAGCCGCTCTTATTTTTTTATGAGCTTAAATAATCCCCACCATTTATATGAATAGCTTGTCCGGTCATATAAGAGGAATCATTAGAAGCCAGCAAGACATACGCACCAACTAGCTCACTTGGCTGCCCTGTTCGCCCCATTAAAGTTTGAAGACCAAATTTCGCCACTTTTTCTTCATCAAAGGATGCAGGAATAAGTGGGGTCCAAATTGGTCCAGGCGCTACGCTGTTAACACGAATGTGCTGTGGTGCTAGAGATTGCGCCATTGAACGTGTAAACGCCGTTACTGCTCCTTTGGTACTTGTGTAATCAATTAAAGAGACGTTTCCACGGTAGGCGTTAATGGAAGACGTATTTATAATGGCGCTTCCTGGCTGTAAGTAATCGAGCGCTGCTTTGGTAAAATAGACATAGGAATAAAAGTTTGTCGCAAATGTCCGCTTCAACTGTGCATCACTAAGTTCTCTTAAATCATTTACAGGATGTTGCTCAGCGGCATTATTCACAAGAATATCTAATCCACCTAATTCAGCAACCGTTCGCTCCACACACCCTACGCAGAAAGATTCTTCAGTAATATCCCCTGAAATCGTAATGCATTGAACGCCTTCTTGTTCCACTCTCCTTTTTGTAAATTCCGCATCTTCATGTTCATCTAAATAAACGATCGCTACATGAGCTCCTTCTTTTGCATAACCCACTGCTACAGCCCTGCCAATTCCAGAATCGCCTCCGGTAATTAACGCCACTTTCCCTGTTAATTTACCAGAACCTTTATAAGATTCGTCTTCAAAAATGGGCTGTGGAGTCATTTCTCCTTCCATTCCAGGCTGTTTTGCCTGAGTTTGTTTTGGGATACCTTCCGTTAAGTAATTATGAAAATCCATATCCTTGTTTCCTCCTTTATTCTTATTAAAGATGGTATACCTCCTAGGATGGCATCATCAAACATCTCTATTCCATCTACTCAAAACTTTACTCTGTGTTTCATTTGGCAAATATTTTAAAAACGCCTTTGGACAGCACTGTTAAAAGCAGGTATACTTTAGACAGATTGAGGTGAAAAAGCGTGAGAAAAATTCATGTTTCCCGAAAGTTGCTCTCAAAATATAAAACAATTGAACAAGCAGTTTTAGATGCAAATGATGGTGATCACATTGAAATTGACGCGGGAGTATACCGCGAAAAAATAGTTATTGCTAAATCAGTTAAGCTTATCGGTGTTTCATCTGATCCAGAAGACGTTATTCTATCTGGATCTGTAACGATCATTGAAAACGCATCTGTGTCAGTCAAAAACCTAACTTTTGCAAAATCAGATTTGGGGCTCGTTATTGAGAAAGGACATGTCGAAGTTGTTCATTGTCAGTTTAACCAAATCAAAAAGTATGCGATTGACGTAAAAGAACAAGGTCACTTATCGTTAACCGATGCGACGATTAGACATAACGGAATCGGTCTGTACATAACTGGACGTGCAAGAGCAGAGTATTGCGCCTTCTACGGTCAGTTAGGTTCACAAGTTTATGTTGGTGGCAAAGGCAGGTTCATTATGAAACATGCCCATATTTATCAAGGGCAGAGTACCGCTTTTAACTTCGACCAGCAAAGCAAAAGCTTGATTGAGAACTGCCAGATTTACGGCCACCATTCCGAAAATATGCAGATAAAAGCTCAAGGTCAAAGTGAGGCAACCTTCCAAGACTGCTTTATCTATGAAAGCCAATCAGGTGCTGCACAAAGCCTTGATGATGCGAGAATTAGCTTTCAAACATGCAAAATAACAGATAATTATCCCATCCAATTAAATAGTGAAGGCGGACAATTAGTTCTAAGAAATTCTCATCTTGAGACTGGAGACATCGCAATTGCTGTCCGTAACAGTGGCAATGCTCAAATTGAGAATTCCATGCTTACGTCACATACAAATCATCATGTAACGGTTGAAGCTGGTTCAATTTATGTCTATCGCTCAACGATAAAATTTGGTGAGAAGTCAGGAATTACTCTTGCAAATAACGCGTACGCACATATTGAGTCTAGTGATATATTTGGACATCATTTGCCACAAGTCGCTGCAAGCGAGCGGGCACGGTTAAGCATTAAACATAGCTCTGTTTTTTATGGCAAACACTATGGACTATGGTTAACTGAGAATGCTAGCGCACATATCGCTCACTGCCGATTCTATGAAAATGAGTTTAATCAGATTGTGATTGCTGATCAAAGCGAAGCAGAAATAGATGATGTTCAAGTATTTGAAGGTTCGCAAAGCGGCCTTTATATAAAAGATAATAGTCACGCTATGGTCTCAAACAGTGTCTTCTATCATCATCATGATTTATATCCACAAATTTATGTATCCAATGAATCAACACTGTCAATGAATGAGAGCCGCTTATTTGATAGTTATGAAAGTGGCATTCGTTTTGAACAGCAATCCAGTGGTCTTATTGAACATTGTCAACTAACCGGTCATTATGAAGCTCAAATCGATGTGCGTCGAAGTACACCAACCGTTCGAGAATGCTTGATTGAAAATGGCGGTACTTGCGCAGTTCGCTTGCTTCATGCTGGTGGATTTATCGAGAACTGTTCCTTCGTTGGACATGAACATAATATTGCCATTGGTGGTGCTTGCGAAACTGAAATTATTGGGCAAGAAGCCGATGCACTCAGGCAGTATGCAGAAGCATTAAGCCAAACACAGGAACTCGAAGCAGAGCTTTCAAACGAAGAAGTACAGCGAGCCATGAAAAAAGCCCAAGAAGAAGCCGACCGGGAAGCACGGACCGCTGAAATTGTTGGTTTAGTAGAGCAACTTGAAGAAAGACTTGGTAAGAAGTAGTCTGCAGATTGTGCAGACTACTTCTTTTCACCTGTAAAGAAAGGAATGTGCGTAATGAAAGAATATGTTTATTTAACGATCGGTACCTTATTATTTAGCTTATCCATCACTTTATTTGCAATGCCAAACCAATTAGCTGAAGGAGGCATTGTCGGGTTATCATTATTACTCTACTTTTCATTTGAACTGTCTCCAGCACTTGTTACTTTTGTGCTCAACGCCATTCTTCTTGTAATAGGCTTTAAATTATTGCCTCGTCATATGGTTTACAAATCCATCATAAACGTTCCTTTGTTGTCCTTATTTATCTATTTTACTGAGAACCTTGGACAACCAATTCAAGATACGTTGCTCGCTGCTATTTTCGCTGGATTATTAACGGGCGTTGGCTTTGGCTTTATTTTTAGAGCAGGAAGCTCTACAGGTGGAACATCCATTATAGCGAGGATGTTAAATCACCGCTTTGGCTGGGAATTGACCGGTACGAACTTTATTCTAGACGCAGTCATCGTTGTATCTGGTGTGTTTGTTATAGGACCAATCTACACGATGTATACAATTATTGCTCTTTACATTGGTAAAAAAGTAACCGATTATGTGCTTGAAGGCTTTGATGCTAAAAAAGCAGTGAATATCATCTCTCCAAAAGGTCAGGAAATCTCAGAACGCGTCATGAAAGAAATGGCTTCTAGCGCCACGATCTTTAATGGTTACGGGGGCTACACAAAAGAGCAGCGTGAAGTCATTTACATTGTTGTCCGTTCACATCGTTTATTTTATTTAAAAAAATTAGTCCATTCCGTTGATCCGAATGCCTTTGTTGTCGTTCATAATGTCAAAGATGTTTCTGGCGGAACTTTTTTTGCCACTCATCATGACCATCCACTTGATCCCACAACGATGCCGGACTTTGATGAAAAAACCGAATTAGGACGTTGAAAGTGCGGACCTGACGCTTTCTGCGACAGGTCCTTTTTTAAATAGTGGTATCAGAAAGTTAAGATCGATCATACCATGCTTCGTTCGAATCAAGACTGGCATACAACCCTTCTCTGGTTTCCTGAAAATAAACTATTTGATAACCTCTTTGACCCAAGAAAAAAAGACAGGGTTCATTATCCGCTGTCTGTTTTCCAATCTTATACAGAGGCTTCCTCAGATTTTTTAAAGAAATGCTTTAATGCGTCATAAACGTCTTTTTTCTCTTTAACAATAAATGATTTAAACCGTTCATCTCCCTCGAGTTTCTTAAGCCCGTTCATAAGCGTTGAGTGGCGTGAATACTGATTAACCTCTCCATAGCCAAACAAGCTGGATCGATCCATTAACTGCTGAATCAGTTTCACGCAGCGAGCGTTATCGGACGTTAAATTGTCCCCATCGGAGAAGTGAAACGGATAGATGTTATATGCATTCGGACTATACTTGTCATCAATTAACTCCAGTGCCTTTTTATAAACAGAAGAACAAATCGTCCCTCCACTTTCTCCTTTTGAAAAAAAGTCCTCCTCACTAACCACTTTAGCCTCTGTATGATGAGCAATAAATTCAATCTCTACTTTTTCATACTTTGTTCGTAAAAAGCGAGTCATCCAAAAAAAGAAACTTCTTGCCACATATTTTTCAAAACGCCCCATAGACCCACTTGTATCCATCATTGCAATGACAACAGCTTTTGATTCAGGTCGAATTGTTTCATTCCACGTTTTAAATCGAAGATCGTCATTATGAATCGGCATAATTCCGGTTTTTCCAGCTAACGCGTTTCGTTTTATTGCGGCAAGAATGGTCCGACGTTTATCAACGTTCCCCATTAAGCCTTTTTTGCGAATGTCATTAAATTCTATGTTTTCAATTATTAATTCTTGTTCTTCTTTTTTCTTTAAATTAGGTAGCTCTAATTCTGCAAACATCATTTCTTCTAATTCGATAATTGAGACTTCAGCCTCACTATAATCTTCACCTGCTTGATCTCCAGCGCCAGGGCCTTTTCCTGGTCCCGCTTCTTTTTTTCCATTTGGATCTTTTGCGACAACATCACCTACTTTGCTATCACCCTTTCCTTGACCAACATGCTTATTCTTATCATAGTTGTAGCGAATTTTATATTCGTCAAGGGAACGAATAGGAATTCGAATAACATCTTTTCCATTTGACATAACAATATTTTCTTCACTAACCAAATCAGGAAGGTTTTTCTTAATTGCTTCCTGCACTTTTTCTTGATGTCGACGCTGGTCCTGAAACCCTTTTCGATGGAGGGACCAGTTCTCCTGCGACACAATGTACTGGTGGTGGCTGTCTCTTTCCATACATGCCCTCCCATTTATACGGTTAATCCGCACATTAATTAAGTTGCTGCATATGATAAACTGGACTTCTTCTCCTTGCTTAACTTATCCTATGTAAGGAGAGATGAAGAGTTGCTAACTAATTAAAGCGGACAAGCCAGTTTCAAGTAATCCAAAAATTAAAAGTCTGAAAGGAGTCTGCAATGAAGCCTCATAATCTTTTTGTTCAAACAGTCCATTATAAGAAACCAGAAAACACCCATAACTACCCACACCACTTACCCTTTCTTCAACCTAGCATTCATTTTCATAAACCGGTTACAATCATTACGGGTGAAAACGGAACAGGTAAATCCACTTTAATAGAAACAATTGCTGCATTAGTTGGGCTAAATATGGAGGGCGGTTCAAAGAATCATCGTTTCATAACAAAAGAATCTCACTCTTCACTGCACCAGTTTTGTTCACTATCTCGTGGCCCTTACCGACCAAACGACGCTTATTTTTACAGAGCTGAATCGTTTTATAATCTTATATCGAATATGGACGAGCCAGATGATTTCACACCGGCTTTATCTGACCGTTTATTTGGACGAGAACTGCATAGTTTTTCCCGTGGTGAAGCCTTAAAGGAATTAGTAAAAAACCGCTTTTGGGGAACAGGCTTTTATTTAATGGATGAACCAGAAACAGGGCTTTCTGCAACATCTCAATTTGAATTGCTTGTTGCGTTAAAAACCCTTGAAGAGGACCAGTCTCAGCTTATTCTTGCTACTCATTCACCTATTTTACTTATGTATCCGAATGCACAAATTATTGAATTAACCGAAGATGGTTTGCGAGAGGTTGCCAAAGAAGAAACAAAGCTATACCGAGACTGGGACATGTTTTTTAAACGAGGGGATCATTTCATTGAACAATTGTTTTATTAAAATCCTGCGACATCAGTTGATAATGAACTGTATCAGACCATTTCCCCATACGAAATCGGTCTTTTTTTGTTGTAGCGGTTAAATGCATACCGATTTTCTCTAGTATTCGCTTTGACCCAATATTGTCAGCTTGTGCAGAAGCCATTAATTTGTTTAAACCTAATTGCTTAAAAGCAAACCCACAGATAAAATGAGCTGCCTCAGTTCCTAAACCTAATCCCCAGAAAGGTTTAGCCACCCAGTAACCAAGCTCAGCACTGTTCTCCTGGTTGTTGATCGTCAAAGCGATTGTTCCAACAAATTCGTCTTGTTTCTCCATTACGAAAAGCTTCATCAAACCCGCTGCTTCTGCTTTTACCGTTGCCTTAAAAAACTGTTCAGCACCATCATTTGGATACGGATACGGAATATTTAACGTCTTTTTTGAAAGTTCTTTATCTGATGCATATACCTGGATGAATGGGATATCCGCCTTTGATACATCTCTATAGATTAGTCGTTCTGTCTTATATGTTGTCATCATCGGCTCCTTTACACAATAGCTTCTATTAATTCAACTCGATTTCCAAATGGATCGCGAAATTCAAAGCGGTCAAAACCCGGAATAGGAATCCCCTCTAAAATAGAAAAACCTTTTTCTTTAAGTCTTTCCCGCCAGTAGGCAATACCCTCAACCTCATAAGCAATATGGGCCTTTGTTTTTAAACGATCGACATCTGTCTCCGTTCCCACATGAACGTCTTGATTCCCTAACGAGAGCCAAAAACCACCTCTATCTTTTAATGAATCTGGCTTTTCGACTTGTGATAGGCCTAGAACACCACAATAGAACGTGATTGCTTCTTCCTCCATGCCTGTTGGAATTGTCAGTTGCACATGATGAATTCCTTTAATCAACATAATCGCCTCCTTCAATCTATAAGCTAAGTATAAAGCGAAGACTGACCATTCAAAAGCATTCCTTTTGAATCACAAAAGATCCGTTCTGCTTATACATAAAAAAATAAAGCACAGTAAATGTGCTTTATTTCATAAAACCAAATTCTGTTAATGGCCAGAAGCGCAGACCGACTTTTCCAATGATGTCATCTTCATGTACAGGCCCAATCGAACGACTGTCTTTACTATTTCCTCGGTTGTCACCCATAACAAAAACATGGTTTTCAGGCACTGTTCCTTCGTACTCAAAATCACTCGTATATATTCCATCATAAGAGGCTTGAACCTCATCAAGGAATGGTTCGTCCGTTGGTTGATCATTTACATAGAGCTGGTCATTTTCAAACCGAATCGTATCTCCTGGTAGACCAATTACTCGCTTAATATACCGTTCCGTTTCTGTCGCATCGAAAACAATAAGATCAAAACGGTCAGGTTCTCCAAACTGATAGCTCAACTTATTTACAACAAAGCGTTCTTGATCATGAGCGGTTGGTTCCATTGAGATACCACTTACTTCAAAACTTGTTACAACAAACGTTCGAACAACTAAAGCAATTATTACGGCGATCACAATGGCCTTTACCCAACCCCACACTTCTGATTTAACATTTGTCTCTGCCAATCCCGTTCCTCACTTTCTGCATTTCAATCTTGCTATTAAACGTACCATTATTTACAGAAAAGAACAAGAAGCCCCATGTCTTTGACAAGGGGGCTCCAATTGGTTTATCTATTCAATAACGACCCTACATAACGCAACAATTCATTAGCAGAAACTGAGTTATAGCCGTGTTCATCAATCAATCTCGCAATAACATCGTTCATTTTTTTCAATTGAGATTCATCCGGTGTTTTCACAGAAGTCGTAATTTTTACAATATCTTTCAAATCAGCAAACAGCTTTTTTTGAATCGCTTCTCGCAAACGTTCATGCGAATTGTATTCAAACTTTTTGCCTTTGCGAGCATATGCTGAGATTCGAATTAAAATCTCTTCACGGAAGGCTTTCTTAGCGTTTTCAGAAATACCAATCTGCTCCTCAATTGAACGCATAAGCTTTTCATCTGGTGACATTTCTTCGCCAGTTAAAGGGTCGCGCAGCTTGTTTTTATTACAAAAAGCCTCCACATTATCTAAGTAATTGTCCATTAATGTTTTAGCTGACTCTTCATACGAATAGACAAATGCTTTTTGTACTTCCTCTTTAGCAATTAGGTCATATTCTTTACGCGCCACTGTAATATAATCTGTGTATTTCTCCCGATCCTCTTTGGAGATCGATGCATGTTGATCAAGACCTTCTTTAATCGACCGCAGAACGTCGAGTGCAGAAATCGACGTAAGTTGTTTGCGAATAATAGCTGAAGAAATACGATTAATGACGTAACGTGGATCAATTCCACTCATTCCTTCATCACTGAATTCTGACTGCATCTCCTTTAAATCTTGTACATTAAAGCCTTCAACCGCTTCACCATCATATAATTTCATTTTCTTGACTAGGTCAATCCCCGCCTTATGTGTCTCCTTTAACCGGGTTAAAATGGTAAATATCGCCGCAACTTTTAGTGCATGTGGAGCGATATGAACATGGGCCAAATCGCTATCAGCAATCATTTTCTTATAAATTCGCTCTTCCTCGGTTACTTTTAAATTGTACGGAATTTTCATGACGATAATTCTTGAGTGCAGTGCTTCGTTTTTCTTATTTGAAATAAACGATTTGTACTCAGATTCATTCGTGTGAGCCAGTATGAGCTCATCAGCTGATATTAAAGCAAACCTACCTGCTTTAAAATTCCCCTCTTGTGTTAACGACAGCAAATGCCACAAAAATTTCTCGTCACATTTCAGCATTTCCTGGAACTCCATCATTCCTCGGTTCGCCTTATTTAACTCTCCATCAAAACGGTAGGCTCTTGGATCAGATTCCGACCCAAACTCAGCAATCGTTGAAAAATCAATGCTACCGGTTAAATCAGCAATATCTTGTGATTTAGGATCAGATGGAGAAAACGTCCCAATCCCAGTTCGTTTATCTTCAGAAAAGAATACCCTTTCTACTTTTACATCTTCAATACGACCACTGTACTCCGTTTCTAAGCGCATCATGTTCAGCGGAGAAAGGTTTCCTTCTATTTTTACGCCAAATTCTTCTTGAAAATCTTTTCTTAAATGAAGCGGAATTAAATGGAGCGGGTCTTCATTCATTGGGCACCCTTTAATTGCGTATACAGCACCTTGATCCTTGCGAGAGTAATCTTCCAGCCCACGCTTGAGCATCGTCACAAGTGTTGATTTACCACCGCTAACCGGACCCATTAATAATAGAATTCGTTTTCGCACATCTAAACGTTTGGCAGCGGAATGAAAATACTCCTCAACTAATTTTTCGAGAGAGTCTTCCAGGCCATAAATGGAATCTTTAAAAAAAGAATAGCTCTTCTTTCCGTTTTCTTCCTCTACACCCGCATCTTTAATCATATTGTACACACGAGAGTGAGCGGTTTGTGCAATCCATGGCTTCTCTTTTAACATTTTCAAGTAATCAGCAAAAGTTCCTTCCCATTTCAAACGCTCTTCCACATCGCGATATTGTTCAATCTTGTTTAATATATTCATTACGATGACCTCCATCCTCGTGTAAGCGAGATTAATTAACGTTATGCGCGGGGAGAAATGAACATGCTGGTTTTTCATAAAAAGCTCTTGCTGTCCGTATATTCAAAACAATGCTATACTTAAAACTGATGCTATATAGAAAGTGAGTTTTGCCATGAAAACAATTGTTGGCTGGGGTTTTGTTGCCTTATTTGCATTTCTCAGTATTTTTTTATTTACATATGCAACAGCAGAAGTATCGTCCGTTCAATCTGTCAGTCATGTTGTCAGTGACCATATTGACCGCGATGCCCTTTATCTGTCTTCTAACAGCACCATTACAGATGAAGACGGGCGTGTTATTGCTGAATTAGTACAGGATACGAACAGAATCTATTTACCGTACTCAAATATGCCGGAAAACGTCATACACTCCTTTGTTGCTACAGAAGATCGCCGATTCTTTGATCACCATGGGTTTGATATCTCAGGGATGGCACGAGCTTTTTTAGCAAATGTGGACAAAGGTGGAATTGATCAAGGGGCGAGCACCATTACACAGCAAATGGTTCGTAATATCTTCTTAGATCACTCTCGTACTTACGAGCGGAAAATTAGTGAATTGTTATATGCGTATGAACTTGAGCAACAGTACTCAAAAGAAGAAATTCTTGAACTCTACTTAAACTCCATCTTTTTTGGAAACAACGCGTACGGAATTGAAGCAGCAAGTCAACTTTATTTTAGTGAAACCGTCAGCAACTTATCATTAGCACAAGTCGCTTTTCTAACTGCGATCCCGAATAACCCGACTTACTATGATCCACTTACAAATGGCGAAAATACAAACCAGCGAAAAGAATGGGTTCTAGAAAAAATGAAACAAGAGGGTTATATTAGCGAGAGCGATTATGTCCAAGCGATTGATGAACCGATTGATCTTCATCAATCAAAGCGTGCGAATCTCTACCCTGATTACAGTGATCTCGTGCTTGAAGAAATGAAATGGCTCATAGCTGAAGTTGAAGGTTTATCAGGAGAAGAATTGATGACTCGCCTTACTCAGTTATACAATCAAGGTATTCAAATTGAAACGGCACTAGAATCAGACCGACAGCAGCGCCTTGTCGACAGCTTTTATCACGAATTACCAGAGGATGTTCTCGGATCAGCCATTGTAATTGATCATCAGAATAACACCATTGTGGCAATCGGCAACGGGAGGAATTATCAGAAAGGTAATCTAATGTACGCCCTTCATTCTTATCGCCCACATGGATCAGTCTTTAAGCCATTAATCGATTATGCGCCTTATATTGAAGAAACCGGTGCGTCGCTTGATATGATGCTTAATGGGAATCCACTTTCATCCTGTTCAAAAGAAGATTATGATAAACGCTCGCTTGGTTGTGTAACAAATTATAATGATGTAAGACCAGGCACTATATCCTTAAAAGAAGCATTCAAACAATCGTACAACATTCCTGCACAATATTTACTAAATGAAACGGGAATTGATAACGCAATTGCCTACTTAGAACCAATGAACTTTAGTAAAATGCAGGATGAAAAAAGAGAGCTTTCCCTTGCGCTTGGTGCACTCGATGTCTCTGTTTTTGAAATGGGACAAGCTTATACGGCTTTTTCAAGGGATGGTCAATTTACTCACGCCAGAGCGATTACAGGTGTGTATGATGAACATGGAAACCTTCTATACGAATGGCCTGTAGAAGAACCGGTTCAAATTTGGAGTTATGAAACAAATGAGAAGATGCGCGAACTGTTAAAAGAAGTGGTTGATTCAGGGACTGGACGTCACATTACGATTGATCAAGACGGCTACGTCGGCGGAAAAACAGGAACAACAAGTCTTTATCGTGACCTGGCATTTTCCGGAATGACGGATCAATACACAGCATCGGTTTGGGTTGGAAGAGATGAAGGATTTGTTGAGGATTTGGGGCCACAGCGACCCGCTATGAACATCTGGGCAGCCGCTATTCGAAATTAAAAAAAACCGGTTCCCCGGTTTTCCTTTGGTCTTTTAGCGTTTATGAGGGTTGTCCTCATAACCTCCAGCGAAAATGGAGATCAAAAAAACGACACAGACACTCATCATTAGAAACGTTCTCATCAAAAAACTCCTCCTTGCAAGAGCGTGACCGTTCTGCTCTATTATAGCCAATCATGGCAAGCTTGAAAAGGTTTTCTAGTACAAATTTTATTTTATTGAAGGAGTGTTTAACTATGTATATAGTAATGAATGAATTAAACGTCTCACCAGAAAATAAAGAGATGCTTCACCAGCGTTTCGGAAAAGCCTCAGGAAATATGGCTCAAGTTCCTGGCTGTATTGAATTTATGTTTCTTAGTAATGTAGATGAATCCCAAAAAGAAGTTGTTTACACAAAATGGGAGTCAAAGCAGGATTATGAAAACTGGTTGGCAAGCGATGCGTTTTCAAAGGCACACGGAGGTCAAAAACAGTCTGGCCAGAAGCCTGCATCAAGCGCGAACGAGCTTCATGCGTATGAAGTTGTCCACCATTACACTAAATAGCAAAAAAAGAGGCCTGTGAGCTAGATCACAGGCCGTTACATAGGAGAATGAACATGAACCGTTACTTAACGGGTCACCTCCCTCTAATAAGTATTTTTCTTTTTAGTTTATCTCTTGCTTTATACGGACAAGGTTTTGTCATTACTTGGCTAGAGAATAACGGTGTATTATCAGGGATGACCCAATTATTATCTGTAAATGAGCTTCGACTTGGACTAATTGTTATGCTTTTACTTCTTTCTTTTATGGTCTTTTCAGCGTTAAAAATTGTTGCTGATACAATTAATTCGCTTGCCTTACTTTTCTTTTCTAAAGATGAGAACGGAGCACTTTGGCAACAAATGCAAGGCGGCGCTTGGATTTATTTCGGAGCTAGCGTCCTCTCCTTAATTGCTATAAAGTTTATTTTTGTTATTATTCTCTTGTTTCTCATTGCATCTTTTGCTTATTTGTTGTTTGTAATCTATCGTATTGCTGAATCACTAACCGTGCCTGGATTAATTGGTTATGTTTCATTTCAACTTCTATTTTGGTCTACTTTTTTATTTACCGTGTTCTACTTTGCTTTTCGCTTATACAATACATTTGTTGCGAGCCTGCCTTTATGAGCAGGTTTTTTTTAAGTTAGATTCGGAAAACCTTGTTGACGTAACGCTTCATAAATAATAATGGCTGCGGTATTTGATAAATTTAAAGAGCGAATAACATTTGTCTGCGGAATGCGGAAACAGCGATCCAAATGAGTATCAATAACGCTTTGAGGCAAACCCGTCGTTTCTTTCCCAAACACAAAAAAATAGTCTTTTTCTAATAAAGAATAATCAAAATCAGCATAATTTTTTGTGCCAACTGTTTCAATAAAAAAGAATTCGCCTCCGCTATTTTCCTCAAAAAATTCATCGATTGAATCATAATAAACAATCGTTACGTTTGGCCAATAATCACAACCTGCTCGTTTTAACATTTTATCATCTGTTGAAAAACCAAGCGGCCGAATTAGGTGAAGCGTTGTGTTTGTTCCTGCACATGTACGAGCGATGTTGCCAGTATTAGCAGGTATTTCTGGTTGGTAAAGCACAATATGTAAACCCATTTTACACCTCAAACATTTTCTTTTTTAGTTTTGTACCAATGAATTGTATAGAAACAAATTGTTAAAAGAACGCATACGACAATTCCAATAAGCAAATAAACATTATCTTGAATGAAGACAGCGCTAAAAGCTAGTAACATCGTAATTATCCAAAACAAATGTGCAACGAAGCGAGTTTTGACCATTTTATTCACTTCCTTTTACCTAGATAGAAGCTTGTCCTTCATTACTATATCATAATAAAACAGAGGCAGAAATTGAATCTTTCTGCCTCTTAGTTTGTCACTATTCGAAAGAACTTATATTGGATGTCCGGGGTATATGCGGGAGAATTTTGATAGGTCCAGTAGCGCATCCGGCTGTTAACCGTTTGTGCGTTAACCAATGGTTCATTAAAAGCATCTTTTGCGACTACAATTGCTTGGTGATCCCATTTACCTGAACCATTAAAATCATAACAAATCACATCACCAGGTAAAAGATCACTAGCGCGTTGTTTTTCAATTCCCCTCAAACCACTAGCGGCCCCGCTTAAATACCATCGTAATGAATGGGCAACAGACCAGCTTAAACTCATTGAATTTTTATTTTTGTACCACCAACCTCTTTGCTTAGAAGCTGTGCTTGTCATTGGCGCACCGCCCGCGTACAAACATTGTGAAACAAAATTTGTGCAATTGTCTTTAAATTGCTTAAATGCTGGATTATAATCATTCCACCATCTTTCAGCATAGCGAACAGCATTACGCCGATCATACTTTCCAGTTTCAGCATTGCGAATGAACTGGAATGGTTCTGATGGATCCGATTCCTGAGAAATCGGATACGTTACAAGTCGAATGTCTGCACACAATTTATTTTTTTGAAATTGTGCTCTTCGCCTAACGATTCTTTCTTCTACATAACTTTGGTTCTTTTGGACAATTAAACGTTCTAAAAGCATGGCATAATCAATTTGAGTCGAGTCTTTATAAGACTGTATTGAAACCACATCGCCAGACACTTGTGACCATACGATTTTAGCATCACGCTGACTGAGCTCCTTCTTTTCTAAACGAAGGGCAACCGCCTCCTCTTCCTCAAATTCAGCAGAGTCATTTGATAAATAACGAATATTTAAACTCCGTATGTGTTCGTGCAGCTTTTTTATCAAATCTGTTTTCATTTAGGAAGCCTCCTCTCAATCTTTTCATTGAATAAAAATTAATTAATATGTATAATTAAGCAAAACCCAACTGGAGGTTACACATAAATGATTCGTTTAGCAAAAGCTACAGACGCGCTTCAACTGTATAAAATAATACAGCTTGCATTTTCGCGATATCAAGATGACTCAGTTGTAGCAACGGCATTAAATGAGACCGTTCAAACACTTGAATATAACTAAAATCGGGCCATCAGGCACTTCTTCTTTTTGATGAAGAGAACGTAATAGGAATGTGTTTATTTCAAATAACCCAATCCACCTGTTTGTTTCATCGTTTCTGTATTCATCCTAATTATCAAGGTAAGGGCATTAGCAAGCAATTGCTTAACAGTCTAGAATACTATGCAAAAGAATTGAACTGTACGCAGATGAAGTGTGAAGCTAGGTTGGCGAATTGTACTTACTATTTAAGACAAGGGTATACGATAACGCACTACAGGGACTCATCGTCATTATATGTCTTAGAAAAGTCACTTAACACAGTAAATAAAACCTGGCAGTGTGCCTGACTGCCAGGTTTTATCTTTGTTTTTATGAAATTTTCACGCTCGACTCAAGCGACAGTAACAGTTCTTTATTTGTTAAGCCCCCACCATAGCCAACCATTGCGCCATTAGAACCTATTACACGATGACACGGTATAACAATTGGTAGCGGGTTTTGATTGTTTGCCCCGCCCACAGCTCTAACTGCTTTTGGCGCACCAATTCCTTCAGCAATTTCTTTATATGTTTTCGTTTCGCCATAACCAATTGTTTTTAATTCTGTCCAGACGCGCTGTTGAAAAGGAGTTCCAATCAGGTCCAACTCCATTGTGAAGCTAGAACGAGTTCCATTAAAATATTCTTTTAATTGCTGAATTGCTGTCTGCGTAAATTCCGTGTCTTGTTCAACCCATTCTGGCTTAATGCCTGCTCTAGCCAATTTTGCACTTACATGTGCTTTTTTGAGTTCTCCAAAATGAATTTGGCAAACACCTTGTTCCGTTGCGACAATCGTTAGTAAACCTACAGGTGCCTCAACTCTTTGTACATAAAATTTCTTTAATGCGCTCATGCCACTCCCCCTACGTTATTTTTCGACAGCAAAACCGAGTAGGGTTAACCCCTTATCAATTTCTTCCAGCACTTCCTGATCTTCTTCTCTTTTTTTCGCTATTAATAATTCATTTTCCTCTTTTTTTGAGTCTCCAATTTTTCCTATTGCCCATGCCGCTGTTCCTCTTATTACGGGACGTGGATCATCATGCATTAACTCGACTAACTTTGGCAAAGCTGTTTGATCTTTATAGTGTGCAAGCGCGATAATGGCATTTCGCTGAATGGGCTTTTTCCCTCTCCAAGATCCGGCCATATGACCAAATTCACGCTTAAATTCTTTATTGCTTAATGAGAGCAACGGCAGTAATAATGGCTTCACCTTTTCAGGATCTGGCTCCATCTCTTTATGAGCAGGCTGTGGTATCTTTTTATTATATGGGCAAACAAGCTGACAGGTGTCCCAACCATATAAATGATTTCCGATTTTACTTCGAAATTCATCTGCCATAAATCCTTTTGTCTGCGTCTGATAGGATAGACAGACTTGGGCATTTAAAACACCTGGTTCGACAATCGCACCTGTAGGGCACGCATCGATGCATTTCGTACACGAACCACATAAATCCTCAAGCGGTTTATCAACTGGAAAAGGAATGGTCGTGATGAGATTGCCAAGAAACACGTAACTGCCAAATTCCTCCGTTATAATAAAGGTATTTTTTGCACTCCATCCCACTCCTGCTCGTTCCGCAACGGCTCGATCTGATAATGCCCCCGTATCAACCATACGCATCATAGCTTCAGGACCACATCTTGCTTCCAAGAAAGCTTCTAATTTCTTTAAGCGCTCATTTAACACGTCATGATAGTCGACTCCCCAAGAAGATCTTGAAAAAAAACCTCTTCTTTTGCCTGGTAAACTTTTAGGCGGGTTTTTCAACTTCGATGGATAAGCTACCGCAATCGAAATAATCGTCCTTGCTTGTTGAACACTCAATCGAGGATCTACCCGTTCATCAATATTCGAGTGTTCAAACCCCGACGCAAAGTTGTTTTCCTGTTGTGCGATCAAGCGATCCTTTAACGATAAAAAAGGATCGGCTGTTGTAATGCCTAATTTATCAATTCCTATTGTTTTGCTATACTCTATTAACTCTTCTTTTAGATGAGCGTAGTTCATGCCCAATCATCCTTTTCTAAACACAATTGTTGATTTCTTTAAGCATACAGAATCATAATAAGAAAGTAAAATTCATTCAGGAGGTTGTTATGGCTATAGGCTCCATTCAATATGATGCAATTAAAATTAGTGAATCTTCACCAATGCTGAAGGGCCGCTTACAATTTTATCAAGAACTTTTATTTTTCGATTTAGTTGACCAATCAATCGAACATGTCGTCAAATCTTCAACAGAAACAACACTCCAACACCATGAACAAATCCTTAAAAACATCCAGGCGGAACAGTATTACCGACCAATCGACTCCGCACTTGACTTAACACGCTTTTTCATGATGGAATACAAAATGCCAATTACATTTCATGACTATGAACGAGTAAGACAACCGATGGTGGTTAAAGACAATCAAGTATTTGATTCCTCAGGCTGTATTGCGTCTCCGAGCTTTGTTGCACAAAGGACTCAGTGGGATGAAAATTCAACTAGTGGCATCCATTTTTTCTTTATGCCAGTAACGATGGATAAGGAAGATCAACACCGTTTATTAGAAGCTGCTGGGAAAATGTTCTCTCATATCCACGGCGGCACGTTTCATGTTCGTCTGCTTTAGTCCAAGAAGCACTTGTTTAACTTTAAAAGGAACGGGAATAGTAAGAGTAGTGATGATGATAAGGAGGAATTTTCATGGCACAAGAAAAAATTCAAACAGCATTAAATAAGCAAGTAGCAAACTGGAGCGTGCTTTACGTAAAGCTTCATAACTATCATTGGTACGTGAAAGGGCCTCACTTTTTCACACTTCATGAGAAATTTGAGGAATTGTATAATGAAGCAGGTACAACGGTTGATGAGCTCGCTGAGCGCTTGTTAGCGATTAAAGGCTTTCCAGTTGCGACAATGGATGAATACTTACAGCTCGCAACCATTAAAGAGGGAGATAAAACGTTATCACCTGACGAAATGGTTCTTGATCTAGTCCGTGATTACGAAAAAATTGCTGAAGAACTTAAAACCGGCATCGATGTTTGCGGCTCATTTGAAGACGATGCAACAGAAGATATGCTAATTGGCTTAAAAGAAACCATTGAAAAACACGCATGGATGTTACGTGCTTATACTAAAGAATCGTCTAATGTTCGATCTTAAAAAAAGCTGCCACGAGGGCAGCTTTTTTTAATGATTCATTGGTGCTTGTACATATTCCTGCAAAAGCTTATAGGTTGCCTCAAGTGACGAGACATGAGTTCGTTCCATTGAGTGAGAACCTTCAATTCCGGGGCCAATTAGTCCATGTACTATATCATGCCCTGCTTTTATCGCAGCTGATGCATCCGATGCGTAAAAAGGATAGATATCTAGTTTATATGGAATGTTCTTTTCTTCGCAGATGCTAACAAACTGTTTGCGCAGACCGTAATGATAAGGTCCGCTTCCGTCTTTTACACAGATCGATGCTGTGTATTCATCTGTTTGCTGCCCATCACCGATTGCTCCCATATCAACAGCGATATATTCAACAACACCTTCAGGAATATTCGCGTTTCCCCCATAGCCAATTTCTTCATTATTTGAAAATAGCACATGAACTGTATGTTCTGGTTGAATAGCGTCTTCCTTTAATTGCTTTAACAAGCTTAACAATAACGCGACACTTGCTTTGTCATCCAAATGACGTGATTTTATAAAACCAGATAAAGTTTGCTCAAATTTTGGAGAGAAACTAACGAAATCTCCTACTTGTATACCGAGCTTTTCTGTTTCAAGATCCGATTGTACAGGTTCATCAATGCGTATTTCCATGTTTTCCTGATTTCTTTCTGCTGTTCGAGCATCTTTATACACATGGATCGATGACTGATGCATGACAACTGTTCCAGAAACAGTTCTGCCGTCCATTTTATGTATTTGTACATAGTCACCTTCAATTGAATGATAAGAAAATCCACCGATTAAATCTATTTTTAACCGGCCATTTTTCTTTACTTCTTTTACGATTGCACCTAATGTATCAACGTGTGCCGTGAGCATCCTTTGCCTTGAATCGTCTTTTCCTTTAATTGTTGCCAGTAGTGTTCCTTTGTTTGTTACATTTGTTTTAATTCCAACCTTTTGTAAATACGATTCTAGATAAGCCATAGCATATCTGGTATAGCCTGATGGGCTTGGAATATGAACAAGATCTTTAATTACGTTAATGGTGTCTTGAATGTCTATTTTTTGCAATTGAACCACTCCATTTTTTTCAGCTGACATCCTTTTATGATAGCGAATAATTAATGTCTTTACAATTGCTTAAAGCTCGATTTTGTTTTTAACAAACCAATACAAAAGTGCATATATACCGATGAATAGAATTCCATCTAATACAATTTGCATCGTTTCAATTTGTAAAATCTCTACTAGAAATGGAGCTTGAGTTAACGCACCATCGTTTTGATCAAATTTCAAATAAATGTACGGATATAAAATAACAGCCAAAATAAAGTACCCACCCATATATATAAAACGCCACTTTGTTTTTAAGCCAAAGTACAGAAAAGCAGCGAGTAAAATCATCATAATGCTTGATAATGGAACAATGAAAGTGGACCAGATTAATTGCAATAAAAATGGAGAAGGCAAACGAAGCTCATTTAACATTTCATTTACTGTAGCTTGAGTAGAAGTTAGATAAGCAACGCCAAAAAATAAGAAGAGCGTGAGAAGTAACTGAACCCCTTGCCATAGATAGATCGCAATAACTTTGCTCCATAATTTAAGATGAAGCGTGCCTTGTGACAAATACCATCCAAATTGAGTCCCTAACCGCCACTCACGCCACAACGCCTCGACTGATATAATTAAACCTCCAACTAGCATTAAAAAAAATAAGAAAAACGCAATGACTGAAAAATCAATTGTTTCCAGAGGTCGACTAATGTTCATTCTTAGAATCAATACCGAGCCCATCCCTAGTACAATAACAAGAAATAAGATCAAATTCAGCGGCAATAAGAGACGCAAATCACGCTTCAAATAAAAAATGAATGATTTCACCTTTTCCCCACCTCCGCGAATAAATCTTTCAGAGACTTACCATGTTCAAAACGCCATTTATCTAAATCGTTTATAATAGTCGCTTGTTTATTTTCAATAAAAATAACGCCATCTGCCAATGCTTCTACATCCTCGTAAGCATGGGTAGCCATTAAAATAAATCGGTCTTCTTCCACTAGAAAGTCAGTAAGTATTGATCGCATCGCTTCTTTTTTTGAGGTGTCTAAATTTGCCAGTACTTCGTCAATAAAAATAAATGGTCTTTGTTCAGCAATAGCGATAATAAGCGACAGTAAGTAACGTTGACCAGTAGACATAACATTCCATTTCGTTTGCATGGGCACGGCCACGACATCACAAAATTCAATCGCCTTATTCAGATAAAAGTCTGGCGAAATTTCCGACTGAGATTTTAATATTGCTTCAGCCGTATCATTAAAGCCAAATGCTGCTTTCTCAGATACATAACTAGAAAGCTGAGCTCTGTTCATCCGTTCCTCAGCATCATTTAATTCAATTGTCCCTGCTGATTGAGGCGCTAAGCCTGCACATAGACGTAAGAAAGTTGATTTTCCTGAACCATTTGCCCCTAAAAGAACAACAAAGCGATTCTGTTGTAAATGAACAGATAAGTCAGTGAAAACGTCATTACTCCCGTACTTTTTCTTTAAACCAGTTACTTTAAGTGTGTTCAAGACTCATCCATCTCCTTTACCGTCTGCTTCAAGGAATCAATCATTTCTTCGCTTGAGTAGCCTAGTTTTTTCATATAGCTAATTAATGCTTCTACTTGAGCTTTGGCGAGGGTCTCTTTTAATGCCGTGATCTTTCTTAAATCTTCAGTAACAAACGTACCTTGCCCTCGCTTTGAAAACGTTAACTCATCCCGGTCCATTTCTTGATAGGCTCTAGAAACTGTGTTCGGATTCACTTGTAACGTTTGTGCTGTTTCTCTCACTGAAGGAAGTTTTTCACCAGGAGTTAGTTCACCACTGCAAATAAACTGGTAATAATAATCAACAATTTGAGCATAGATCGCTTTATTTGGATCAAATTGAATACTCAGAAGTGAACACCACCTTTCCTTCATACAATAAGCCAGGCGCATGGGCGCCTGACTCTTCTATTAAAGCACATCTTTCTTTTGGAAAACAATATGCGCAACAAGTAAAATTACAACTACATGACCACCTAGAAAAGCAAGTGAAGCCCACATACTTTCGAATGGCGCTATCGTTGTACCGAATTCATGGTAATTGCTAAAGAATTCAACATGGGTAACAACAACCCACTTAGCCCAATCATAATTCATGATAAATAACTGGAGGATACCGCCAAAAAACATTGGTGCAAACGTAATAATAATCGTCAGTGCAGTACTTTTAGTCACCACTGCTACAAGCGTAGCGAGTGCCATATAAAAGATTAACGTTGGTAACTGATAGGCTCCCATGATGAGCATATCAGACAATAGAGTTGAAATGGACTGACCTTCAGTGGAAAAAATGACAATTCCCAGTATCGTTGTTAATAGGACAATTAAAAACAAACTGATTGTTGCTAAAAGAAGATTGCCAAACCACTTTGTAAATAACAATGTTGATCGTGAAGAAGGACGTATCAATAGTTGTTTAACTGTTCCTGATGTAAATTCACCAGCAATTGCTCCGGCAATCAAAACGACTCCAAATAACATCACAAAGAGTGGAAAAACAAACACGCTTAGTTCTGCAAACTCTGTTGCTAATAGTGGACCTGATGTATTTGCTTGAGTAAGTAAAGCAATCCCAACAGCACCAGCAATAAATAAAAGCATCACAAGAGAGAAAAGCCACATTTTTCTGCCGTACCATGACTTTAACCATTCATTATAGAGTAATCCAATCATCCTGCTGAAACCTCCTGTTCCTCTGTAAGAGAGAAGTACGCATCTTCGAGCTTATTTTGGTAAGACGTCCCGTAAACACGAATTCCTTGAGTAACGAGAGCTTCGACAATATCTGGGATGGACTCATACCTCTGCTGCTCTAGCTGAATTGTGCCTTCCGTTATCGATGCGTTTCCGTAAGTAGCAAGAATCGCCAACGCTTGGTCCACTGGTTTAGCTTCAATTCGAACATTCATGACGCTATCAGGCTGTCCCTGCTGTTGTCTCATCGACACCTCATCAACCACTTCACCACTTTTAATGACAATGGCCCTGTCGCATAAGACTTCAATTTCATTAAGTTGGTGACTCGAGACTAGTAACGTGACGCCATCTTCCTTGGCAAGTCTCTGTAAATAGTTTCGTAAATCTCTTATTCCTTTTGGGTCTAAACCATTGGTTGGTTCATCTAAAATCAATACCGATGGATTATGAAGTAAAGAAACGGCAATGCCGAGTCGTTGTTTCATACCAAGTGAATAATTTTTTACCTTTTTATTCATTGCAGCTGTTAATTCTACAAGCTCTGTCACTTCTTTAATTCTCGCCTTTGTCACATTGCCTTTACTCATTCGCGCAAAATGCTCCAAATTTTGTTTACCAGTCAAGTATCCATATAAATCAGGATCTTCAACAATTGCGCCGATGTTGCTAATCGCTTCTTGACGATGCGTTTTAATTGATTTTCCCTCAATCAAAACATCCCCAGAATCTGCACCTATCAATGAAACAATCATGCGAATCGTTGTTGTTTTTCCGGACCCATTTGGCCCAAGAAAACCATAAATTTCACCCCGTTTTAGTTGAAACGACATATCTTTAATGACATGTGCTTTTCCGAAGGATTTATTTAATCTCTTTACTTGTAATGGAAAAGACTCCATTTGTGTTCCTCCTCTACACTGTATCTGTGTTCTACTTAAATAGTACACTAATATTTAATCCCCAGCAATCTTTTTTTACGAAAAAGAAGAACTAGCTAATTCTTTAGCCAGTTCCTTTTTTAGTTATAGTTTAAATGACACATATTTTGTCTCCAGAAATTCTTCCATACCAGCTCGACCCCCTTCACGGCCAATACCGCTTTGTTTAAAACCTCCAAATGGCGCTTGCGCAGCAGAAGGACCACCATCATTTAAACCGACAATTCCATAGTCAAGCTTTTCCGTTGCGCGAATCGCTTGGTTAATATCCCTTGTAAACACATAAGCGGCTAAGCCAAAGATAGAGTTATTTGCTCGTTTAATAACCTCATCTTCTGTTTTAAACGTAGCAATCGGTGCAACTGGCCCGAAGGTTTCATCAATCATGCATACCATATCGTCGGTTACATTCGTTAGTATCGTCGGATTAATAAATAAACCTGTATGGCTTGTTCCGCCAGTAACAATTGTTGCACCTTTCTCTTGCGCATCTTCTATATGCTGAACAACTTTTTTTATTGCATCTTCATTAATTAATGGTCCAATGTCTGTAGCTTCATCAAGTCCATTTCCAACAACAAGTTTTTCCACAGCTTGTTTCATTTTCTTCGTAAATTCATCTGCAATCGACTCATGCACATAAATACGGTTTGCGCACACGCACGTTTGCCCACCATTGCGAAATTTCGAAGCCACAGTATCCTCGACTGCCCGATCAAGATCTGCCTCCTTGAACACGATTACAGGTGCGTGCCCACCAAGTTCCAGTGAGATTTTTTTCATTGTCTCTGATGCACCACTCATCAATGATTTCCCAACATCAGTCGAACCTGTAAAAGTTAGCTTCTTAACTCGTTTGTCTTCTTGCCATACTTTTGAAATCTCACTTGAAGAACCTGTAACGACGTTTAAAACCCCTTTTGGTATTTCAGCTTTTTCTGCTAATTCTGCGAGCTTCAATGCGGTTAAAGGCGTTTGTGAAGCTGGTTTTACTACGACAGTACAGCCAACGGCTAGGGCTGGAGCAACCTTTCTCGTAATCATTGCTGCCGGAAAATTCCATGGTGTTATTGCTGCAACAACGCCGACTGGTTGCTTGATCACGAACATCCGCTTATCAGGAGTTGTTGCCGGGATCGTATCTCCGTAATTACGCTTTCCCTCTTCGGCATACCACTTAATAAATGAGTTCGCATAGCCAATTTCACCACGTGCTTCTTTTATTGATTTTCCCTGCTCCTTTGTCATTGTTTGCGCAAGTTCTTCTGTATTTTCCTGAATTAACTGATGCCAAGCTTCAAGCCTTTCACTTCGTTCGTATGCGGATAATGCGGCCCACGCTTCTAAGGCTTGTTCAGCTGCATCAACAGCTAAGGCAGCTTCTTTCTTTCCACCTTTTGGTACTCGATCAATGACCTCTCCATTCGCTGGGTTTGTCACTTCCATTTGAGCTATGTCTTCGCCTACCCACTCGCCATTTATAAATACATTCATCTCATAAAGACTCCTCTCGATTTTACATGTTTGTTATTTTCCCTTTCCTCTTATTTTAAAACAAGTGATCGTTTCCGTCTGTTAAATTGACAGAAAGTATTGAACTATTAGTTACACAGGATTATAATAGGACTTGCTCACTTTAATCGGAGAACAATAAGGCGGTGGAAAAAATTGCGGGCCGAACAATATGTCAATCAACTTCAGAATGTCTTAAAGCATCAGTTCGATGTTTATGGGAATGACCAAATTGGTTCTTTACCTTTACATTTTAGTGCTCATTACACACGAAGAGACGATCGCTACATGATGACTAAGGATATTAAAGTTTGGAGCGTGGAGAACAATCAATTCTTTTTCTTTTATGAAGCGAAAGAAGCGTCTGTTCAAGAGTTTGTCCGCTTTAAAGAAGAGCTCGATTTGTATATCACTAGACATCGTGCAACCAAATCATCCCATATATCATCGATTTATATTGGACTCTTCTTTTTAGAAGGAACGCCTGATTCTGATTTAATCAAAAAAGCGAAACGGACGAGAAAAGTCTCATTTATTAATTGGGGTAGGTATGGTTGGATTGAACGGTACATTGCTGTACTCCCATTAGAAACCATGGATATCCATATGAATCGGAAAGGACTATCTTTCATTAAACCGTTTATTGAATCTTTAAATAAAACGAAAGAGGTGTAGTGATGAATTTTGTGACATTAATGCTTGTAAGTGGTGCTATCCTTAGCCTAGCTTACTTTACGTACGGAAAATACTTAGAAAAACGTTTAAAGATTGATGGAAGTCGTGCAACACCAGCACATACCCTTTATGACGGAAAAGAATACATCCCTACAAAAACACCAGTTTTAATCGGGCATCATTTTACAACGATAGCCGGAGGAGGACCCATTACAGGGCCAATTGCTGCAATTGTTTTTGGCTGGTTACCAGCGGTACTTTGGATTATTATTGGCAGTATTTTTGTTGGTGGGACTCATGATTATGCTTCTCTGCAAGCTTCGGTACGGCACAAAGCAAAATCAATTGGTGAAGTTATTCGGGAGTATATGGGCAGACGAGGTCAGCTTATGTTCCTCTCCTTTTCAATCGCAACGTTAATATTAATTATCGGAGTTTTCATTATACTTGTTGCAAATACATTTGTTTCATTTCCTGGCGCTGCTACCGCTTCGCTACTTTTTATTGCAGTAGCGATGGTGTTTGGAGTTTTGGTTAACCAAGTAAGAATGGGCTTAGTGACAGCTACTATCTTAGGCATTATCGCGATGGTTGGTGCAATCTGGTTTGGTCTTTCCTTTCCACTCGAGCTTAGTGCAACTGCTTGGTCATTGATTTTAATTGTTTATGCCTATTTAGCCTCTGTTCTACCTGTTTGGTTATTGCTTCAACCACGTGACTATCTAAATTCATTTATGCTCTATTTTTTAATCGGTGGTGCGTTTATTGGCTTACTGATTGCACGCCCGATGATCCAAATGCCCGCATTTACAGGTTTTTATAATGAACAACTTGGGTTTCTATTCCCGATTTTATTTATAACCATTGCTTGTGGAGCTGTATCTGGGTTTCATTCGCTTGTTTCATCCGGAACTACATCAAAGCAACTTGACAATGAAAAAAATGGCCGCTTTGTCACTTATGGATCAATGCTCCTTGAAGCATTTGTCGCTATCATTGCAATCGGCTCTGTTGCTTACCTAACAATGGGTGAATTTGCAGCATTAATGGCAATTCATAATGACCCAATTAGTGTGTTCTCTGTGGGTATCGGAAACTTTATGAGTACATGGGGTTTACCTGTTGCTGCAGGCGTAACGTTCACGGCACTCGCAGCTTCTGCTTTTCTAATGACTACGCTTGATTCTGCTACAAGGCTAATGAGGTACGCCGTCGCTGAGCTTGGTGAGAGCACGAATGTCGGTTTTCTTAAGAATAAACACATCGCTACGTCTCTTGGTCTAGTCGGGGCAACCGTGCTTGCTTTGTCTGGAACTTGGCAAACGGTATGGCCACTGTTTGGGGCAGCCAATCAGATGCTCGGTGCACTTGCTCTCCTTGCGGTAACGCTCTGGTTAGTAAAAACAAAATCAAAAGCGCTATTCGTTTTAATTCCAATGATTTTTATGTTCCTTGTAACGACTAGTGCTCTACTTGTTATGCTTTATACAAACTTTATCGCCGGCAACTACTTGCTCTCTGTTATTTCCTTTATCCTCTTTGTTATGTGTGTCTTCTTAGGACTTGAAGGTTCTAGAAGCATGACGAAGCGTGATAAACCAAAGGATTCATCGAACCTAAATATGTAAGATGATCTTACAGACAAAAAGCCCTAAGGGAATAATTATTCCCTTAGGGCTTTATCATTAAATCGTGTGTCGAACTTTAGTAGTTGCCCGTACCATCGCTTCGAGGGCAGCGACCGTTTCAGGTTCTTGCCTTGTTTTTAAGCCACAGTCCGGGTTTACCCAGAATCGTTTCTGATCAAGTACTTTTAAAGCACGTTGGATGTTTTGAATCATCTCTTCCTCGCTCGGCACTCTCGGACTGTGTATATCATAAACCCCGAGACCAATGCCTTTGTCATACGTGTAATGCTCAAACGAGGAAATAAGCTCACCATGACTTCGTGACATCTCAATAGATATAACATCTGCATCAAGTGCATCAATTGATTCAATTATGTCCTGAAAATCAGAATAACACATATGCGTATGAATTTGTGTCTCCGCCTGAACCGATTTCACCGATAATTGAAATGCTTTTACAGATTGATCTAAATACGCTTTCCAATCGTCTTTTTTCAAAGGTAATCCTTCTCTTAATGCTGGCTCATCAACCTGGATAACGCCGATACCAGCCTTCTCAAGAGCCAAGACTTCCTTTTCCAACGCCAGGGCAATTTGATTAACAACATCTTCCTCTGCTAAATCGGTTCGTGGGAACGACCAATTATAGATGGTAACGGGTCCCGTTAACATTCCTTTGACAGGTTTTTCTGTTTTTGATTGCGCAAAAACGGTTTCTTTTACTGTCATTTCTTCTTGAAATGCCACATCTCCATAAATAATAGGTGGTTTTACACATCTTGATCCATACGACTGAACCCAACCGTTCGTACTGAATTGAAAGCCAGCTAGTTTTTCTCCAAAAAATTCAACCATATCTGTCCGTTCAAACTCACCATGCACAAGTACATCTAGGCCAATCTTTTCTTGAATCTGAATCCACCGTTCAATTTCAGCATTGATGTATTGAGAATAGGCTTCATTTGACAGCTCCCCTTTTCTCCACAAAAGTCGCTGTTTCCGTACTTCTTTTGTTTGCGGAAAACTTCCGATTGTTGTTGTCGGCAATAATGGAAGTTTCAACTTTTCTTTTTGTAAGTCAAATCTTGCTTGCGCGTTGACCGATCGTTTTGAGTCCTCTTGTTTTCTTTCATGCAGTAGCGCCTGAACTCCTTCGTTATTTCTGCTGCTTGATTGATTTAATCCTTCGACAGCTTGAATGCTTTCTTTGAGTACAGCTTCGTTTACATTTCCATTTATCACTTCTTTTAATTGATCGAGCTCAACTAGTTTTTCATTAGCAAATGCTAGTGCATCTTTTAATTCGGGGAAAATTTTTGTTTCATGCTTCAACGATACAGGAACATGTAGCAAGCTGCATGATGGTTGAAGAATAAGAGTTTGCCCATTCTCTTCATTTAATGTTGACTGAACGTTGTTCACCGTTTTAAAAAGCTGAACCAAATCACTTCTCCAAATATTGCGACCATCAAGAATGCCTAATGCGATTATCTTATTTTCAGGAATCGCTATCTTTTGCAACTGTTCAATTCCTTTCTGATTCGCCGCTACACAATCAATACCAGCTCCTGCTGTCGGTAAATTGAGAAAACGGCTGAAATCAGTTACAGCTTCAAAGTAGGTTTGCAAGAGTAAATTAGCAGAAGCGTGGTTCTCTTCAAAATAGCGATATACTTCTTCAAATAGAAGCCAATCTGCTTCTGTTACGTCACCAGTTAATACGGGTTCATCAACTTGTATCAAGGTTGCGCCCGCATCAGTAAGCTGGTCAAATACTTTTCCATAAAGAGGAAGCAATTTCTGAACATGTTCTGCCAGCGTTTTTTTTCCATACTGTTTTGCAAGCTTAACAAAAGTAATTGGTCCCAAAATCACTGGTTTACCGGTCACACCAAGTTCTGATTTCGCTTCTTCAAATAGTTCTAACCAACGATTGTGCACAAGCTGCGGTTCTCTTGCATTTAATTCCGGAACAATATAGTGATAGTTTGTGTTAAACCACTTCGTCATTTCTGCTGCAACCGCGTTTTTAGCCCCTCTAGCAATTTCAAAATACGTAGAGACACTTACTTTTCCACCATTGTAAGCAAAGCGGTCAGGTACAAGACCGAACGACACAGCCGTATCTAGCACATGATCATAATCACTAAAATCGCCAACAGGAACATAATCCAAGCCTGCCTCCACTTGCGTCTGTAAGTAAGATAAACGTAATTGTTTTTGTTTAGCTAAAAAAGCTTCTTCTGTCTGTTCTCCTGCCCACAATTGTTCTAGGTTCTTTTTCCACTCTCGCTTTTCTCCGATTCTCGGATAACCAAGTGATGAACTTTTGACATTCCCCATGTTTTCCACTCCTTCAATTGTTGTACTCACCATAAAAAAATTCCCTCTCGATGTGAGAAGGAATCGGAAAATAGACCTAAACAGCCTTCTAAAAAAGCCAGTCATAGGTTTCCTTTCCGCTCCTCTCTAGATCCGCGTAGAGCTAAGCAGAACAATCAGGCAGGTAATCTGACTCCGTAAATAGTATTACGTCACAGTGGCGGGACCGCCTTGGATTTGCACCAAGTTCCCCTTTTCGTAGCAAATGCTACACCTGAGTGTTGGTTATGAAATTAAAAAGAACCCTTTTTCATTGGAAAAAGGGTTCTGGATACAACAATTGATGTTATATGCCCCTTATCTGCCAAAGTCGCCTTTGCTGGATGTAGCACCTTTTCAATCATTGAATGGTTGCTGAAGTTTCAACGGGCCAGTCCCTCCACTTCTCATTATAAGAGTGTTTTCTATGTATGAGTGTGAACACAATTTATCACAAAACTTAAACAAAGTCAAAATAGAAAAAAAGTAAGCGTTTTACCTATGCAAACTAGGTAAAATCCGCTAAAGTAGGAAGAATATCAAGAGAAAGAGGTAGATTTATGTCGAAAGCGGTTACATCTTATTCAAAAGTAAACTTATTCGGACTTATTCTTGGTCCTCTCTTAGCATTTCTCGTCTTCTTCTTAATTCCGAATGATATGATTGCTTACGAAGGGCGCGTTGTTCTATCAGCAGTTGCGCTAATCGGAACCTACTGGGTAACAGAAGCTATTCCTATGGCAGCCGCTTCTTTAATTCCACTTATTTACATACCGCTTTTTGGCGGAGCACCTGTTGGTGTTGTTTCTGGAGGATACTCTGAGCCCGTTATTTTTATGTATATGGGCGGCTTTATACTTGCAATTGCAATTGAGAAATGGAACTTACATAGACGTATTGCTCTTTCCATCATTGACTTTATCGGAACTGAAAGTCATAAAATTATACTCGGCATTATGTTAGCTACAGGTTTATTAACGATGTTTATCTCAAATGCTGCAACCGCATTAATGATGCTTCCTGTTGCACTTGCACTTATTTCAGAAGTTAGAGATAAAAAAGTGTTATCGGGGCAAAACATGAATTACTTCGCAAAAGCGATCTTGCTTGCTGTTGCCTACACAGCAACAATTGGTGGTCTTGCTACGCTCGTTGCTGCCGTGCCAAACGCCGCGTTAGCAGGTATTGCAAGCATTCAATTTGGCGTGGAAGTTACATTTGTTCAATGGCTCATGTTCGCTGGTCCTGTTGCTTTTATCATGTTTATCGTCCTTTACTTTTATTTAACAAAAATACGTTTTAAAGTAAAGGTGGACGATCAAAAACCTGTTACCTTTATCAAAGAAGAAAAGAAAAAGCTTGGTAAAATTAAAACGGAGGAATGGATTGTTATTGCCGTCTTTCTAATGACTGTATCATTATGGGTCGGTAAACCACTCATTCTATACATTGCTAATAATGTTGGGTTCTTATCATTCCTAGAGAATCTAGGGAACTTACCTGACGCAAGTATCTCCATGTTTGGTGCAATTCTCTTATTCTTCTTGCCTAGTACTCAACCTGGTGAACGCATCTTAAAGTGGGAAGACCTAGTTAAACTTCCATGGGGCGTGCTGGTTTTGTTTGGTGGTGGTCTTGCACTCGCTTCAAGCTTGGAACACTCTGGCGTCAACGCCTGGATTGCTGTTGCACTCGAAGGTTTACAAGCATACACACCATTTATTATTATTCTATTACTCGTCATTATTGTTCTTGGAATGACAGAAATTCTATCCAACACTGCTGTCGCCAACTTGGTTCTACCAATATCAGCTGGTCTTGGCATTGCAATCGGCATTGATCCGCTTCTAATGATGGCTGCCGTCGCACTTGCTGCAGGGTCATGTTATATGCTCCCTGTAGCCACACCACCCAATACGGCAGTATTTAGTGCAGGTGAGCTGGAAATATCAGACATGGCTCGTGCCGGTGTTTGGTTAAACATCGTCAGCGTCATTGTGATTACATTAGCGGTTTACTACTGGATGCCTGTTGTATTTGGAATTGAGCGCCCATAAAGATTGCCTCTCTTTTCAGTGAAAAGAGAGGCTTTTTTTACGCCAAATGAATGCTACCTCCGGACTTCCGGAAACTGTAAAGGGATAAACACCTGTATTTATAGCATGAATCTGTTAAACTAAGAAGGATGTGTTAGGAGGATGATTCATGCTTAAGCGAAATGATCCGTGCCACTGTGGCAGCGGAAAAAAATATAAAAAATGCTGTATGAATAAAAGTATGGGTTCTGTTGTTGCAGAGGAACTTCATCAATTAGAAACGGAAATGCTTTATAATGCATTTACTCGTTATCAAAAAGAATTAACAAATTGGGTTCAAAGCTATCACCATATTTACCCCGATGTAAATGAAGAAATGACAGAAACATTATCAAGTATGCTGTTAGTATGGTTGATTTTTCAGCGCCCCGTCGATGAAGATTCAGAGACAACTATATTTGATACCTTTTTAGAGAATAAGGTCAAGAAATTAAAACGACCGAAGACAATTGACATTATTGAGTCTTGGAAAGGCACACAACCAGCGGTACTTGAAGTAACGAATATAGAAGCCCAAGTCTATACAAGCACCAACTTACTTACTGGTAACGAAGTCATTCACTCTTTACCCGTCGATCATGAACAGACGGTTGAACAAGGTTCCATCATTATCGGATTCCCTGCCACGGCAGAAACGAATATGTCTTTTATTGGACCCGTTATTAGTCACCCTGTTGCAAAGGCTGCAGATTTAAAAGAGAGAGTATCTACGTTCCAAACGAAATCAGCAGACTATAGTGCGAAATGGCCGCAGCTGCTTTCTTCTCTATTATCTCAAAAGGATTCTGCAGTGAACTTAGCAGAGTTTGATTGGGTAGACCTTGCGCAGAAAGAAACAGCAGAACGCTTGCTTCAAGGGTTGGAACAAGATCAGCAACCACCAGAAATACAGATGCTTGCTTTGCAGAAGTGGCATCTATATGCGACAGCCGTAAAACCACTGATTCGAAAGTCTGAAGTGTTTGCTGCCGCAATGGAGTACGTTCTTCAGCAATTCGCTCCAACTGCTACAACGCAAAAACAACTAGCAGAAAAATACAATGTCAGTACATCGACAATTTCAAGTCGCTCCAAAGAAATTATGGAAGCATTAAAAACTCTATAATAATGAAAAGATAGCTTGCCAATACGTCTTTAATGAAGACAAATGGCAAGCTTTTTTTATTACATCCCCTTCTTCCTTTCTAATAGGACCATAGTCTATGTTTATTTCACATACATACTAACCTACTATTTTGAAAATACACCCTAATGACATAGTACCATTTCACGATTTATCACAATCTTTACAAACTCAATCAAATCTCGACAAAACTCCACTCTTTTTTTTGCTATGATTCTAGTAGAAAAAGAAAGGAGATTGTTAACATTATTAAATTCTCAGGAGGAATCATTTGCTAATGACGTACAAAAAAAATATTTTTTCACTCGCAATCTTATCCATTGCCTTTCTATTATTTGTAACGCCTGCACAAGCAGAAGACCAAACTTTACATATTTACCATACGAATGATATTCATGCAACCTTTGATCAATATGGCAAAGTATCATCCTATATTAATGAACAGCGTGACACATATGAGAATGTCCTTTATTTTGATGCTGGCGATTTTGCCAGTGGTAATCCAGTCGTTGACTTGAATTTTGGTAAGCCAATGATTGACGTCTTTAATTTAGCTGGACTTGACGCCTTTACAATTGGTAATCACGAATTTGATTACGGTCAGTCCTACTTACAAGATAATATAGAGGCCTCGACTTTCCCATGGTTAGGTGCAAATGTCAATACTGGGGATACAGGCGTAACAAACCCAGATCCATACACGATTTTTGAGCTTAATGATCTAACCGTTGCCGTTCTAGGCATTACTCAAGCACCTCCTGCAACTGCACCTGCAAATGTAACAGGAATGACCTTTGATGGAAACTATGCGGAAACGGCCCTCTCCTACAAGGATGAATTAGAAGAACAAGCCGATATTATTATTGCTTTAACGCATATTGGCTATGATCAAGACCGCCGTCTTGCTGAAGCAGTCGATTATTTCGATTTAATCATTGGTGCCCACTCACATACTACGCTTAACCAACCTGTAGAAGTGAATGGAACACCAATCGCTCAAACTGGTTCCAATTTAAACAATATTGGTGAGCTTTCACTTATTTTTAATGATGAGACAAGTGAAGTTTCTGGGGTAACTGGAAAACTAACTGCTGTTTCCTCTTTAACGAACGTCGATGAATCTGTACAAGCCGTGATTGATGGCTACAACGCAGAGATGGAAGATGTTTTAGGTAAGGTCGTCGGTTACACAAATACGGGACTTTCACGAGACGGTCGCTTTAACGGCGATGCCCCACTCGGTAACTTTTGGACAGATGCCATGCGTGCTTTTGCTGAAGCAGATGTTGCTCTAACGAATAATGGTGGTCTACGGGACAGCATTGCTCCTGGTGATGTTACGTTAAATGATATATATAAAATAGAGCCGTTCGCTAATGAAATCATGGTCATTGAAATGACTGGCGCAGCCATTGAAGAAGTAATCGCATTCTCTTATTCGCGTGACAATCGTAATCAGATTGATTTACAAACATCAGGCTTACATTATGAAGTGATTACTGGTCCGACTGGTCAATACTTAGATACCCGCTTAACCATTGCAGGTGAGCCAGTTGTTGCCGATGAGACCTATGAAGTTGCTGTAGCTGATTATATAGGTACTGGTGGATCTGGCTATTCTTTTGAAGGAACGGTTATTCACGAAACGGTTGGCTTAATGACAGCTGCAATGGAGCAATACGCTCTTGAATTAACAGCACAAGGACGTTCTCTTGATTATCAACCAGAAGGAAGAATTAAACTTTCAGTTGATCCAACTGCACCAAGTCCAGGAGAAATTATCGGTTCAACAACGAACGGATTATTCTCTTTAAATAAACTTAAACAAGATGTAGGTATCGGAAACTTATACACGGATGCGCTTCGCGCAAAAACAGATAGCGATTTTGCTTTGTTAAACGGCTCCTCTGTTACAGGAGAGATTTTGCCAGGCACGATTACTGATCGTCAAATTGAATCTCTTGATTCATTCGGAAATACGATCGTCGTTGTGGAAACAAGTGTCTCTCGTTTAAAAGAAGTCATCTTAGAACAGGCGAATTACCGTAATGGCGTCGATTTGCAAGTATCAGGCTTATCCTATACGCTTGTACCTGCTAACTCAGGAAGTGGTTTTGACGATGTTTCTCTCCAACTTGATAACGGTGAGCCATTAGATGAATCTGCTACCTATTCTGTTGCATACAATGACTACATGCACGGTACAAACTTCTACAACTTAGGAACAGCAACTGACGATGCAATTGGACCTGTTTGGCAGGCAGTTGTTGATTACGTCAGTTCACAAACCGGCGCAATTGATTATACCGAAGGAAGCCGCATTACAATTGAAGGTAAAGATGTTGAAGAGCCAACTGACGCCGTTACTGTAAAAGAAGCACTTGAGAACAACAGCGGAAATAAGCCTGTTAAAGGCTACATCGTTGGTTCAATTAATAACAATCAAGTTATTATTGGTGAAGGAAGTCACGCTCCTTCAAATTTACTTTTAGCTGACGATCCAAATGAAACAGACCGCAGCAACATGCTCCCGGTCCAGCTCGTAAATGGAACAGCCGTAAGAAACGGGCTTAATTTAGTGAACACACCTGATAATTTAGGACAGTTTGTAGCCATAACAGGATCACTTGAAACGTATTTTGGTACACCAGGTATGCGAAGCCCAAGTACGTATCGCTTTATTGACCCACCAACAGCACCTGAACCAGAGGTTCCTCTATGCGAGTATAATGGATGGAACAAAGAACAAATTTACACGCAAGGTGATCGTGTAGAATATGAAGGATCTTTCTATGAAGCGAAATGGTGGACTCAAGGTGAAAATCCTAGTCTCTCTGGCCAATGGGATGTTTGGCAAATAGTAAAGGAATGCACGGAGCAAGTAGACGGTCCAACTGAGTGGAACGAGAAAGAAATTTATACAGCTGGAGACCAAGTACTGTATGATGGTAAACTCTATGAAGCGAAATGGTGGACTCAGGGTGAGAATCCAAGTCAATCAGGTCAATGGGACGTTTGGAAAGAAGTAAAAGATGATAATGAAGGTTCCACCGACCCTCAAGAATGGAACAAGGAGACCATATATACTGCTTCTGATCGAGTCGTATACGATGGAAAACTTTACGAAGCAAAATGGTGGACTCAAGGTGATAACCCGAGCCAATCAGGTCAATGGGACGTTTGGAAAGAAATTAAATAAGAAAATCCCGGACGATGCTTAGCATCGTCCGGGATTTTTTTAAGCCGCTTTATGTGATTGAACAGGTTTTAGTCGTTTGCTTTTTCTTTGTTCACGGAATCCTGTATACACAAAGAACATCGCAATGACTAGATAACCGATTGTGTAATCAAACGCAGCGTTGATTGCAAGAGAAGGTGCGTGCATAAACCCAAAAAATGAAAGCATTGATCCAATAGCTGAAAAGATTGCCGCTTTATAAAAATCTTTATCAATAATAAACACAGTAATGGCGCCGATAATAATCGCTGTAAACATGGCTCCCTGTCCTAGTGGAACAATACCCTCAGAAATTCCTGAGACGACATCTGGTGCACCATTATTAAAACGTGTCATCATATAATTCGCAATATAAGGTAGCATCGCAAGGGCAATTGCTGGGTAGTAGCGCTTGTCATTGTTGGCAAATGTGCTTCCAATCATCGACATTCCCACGAAAACAAGAATAGGTGCAATTGCTGCCATTGGAATTAATGCAGAAAAAGCACCAATTAACCCTGTTACTGCAGCAAGTCCAAAAACAGCTGCATTTAAAACGCTATAGCCTCGCCCTGCTTCCATTTGCTTTGCCCCAACAGTCGCAATATAAACCGTTGTCGGGAACATCCCTCCGAAACAAGCTCCAAGCATTGCTCCAATGCCATCCACTGCTTGGCACTCACGAACATCGTATGAATCACCTGCAGCAGACATGGCATCAACATTATTCATCGTTTCAATTGCATTGTAAATCGTAATAGGAATTAGAATACCTAGTAAGCCAATTAACGCACCGAATAAATAAGTCATCCCTTCAAATGCAGCAAGCGTTGGTAAGAATGGATAAAAACCGACGTTTCCTAATGCCTCAGTAAAATCACTACTCGTTTGATAACCCAAAATAAAAGCAAGAATGACACCAATAATGATTGCAAACAAAGAAGATGGAATCTTAAAGGGCATGCCAACTTTAGCAACAAAACCAACTAGGATAATCGCAAGTGCAGCTAACCCAATAATTGGCACTTCAAAAACGGAGAATAGCATTTCACCAGCAACAAACGTAAATGCCACCCCAGCTAGTGCGCCGAGCAAGGCAGGACGAGGGGTATGTTTTCTTACCCAATTTCCAAAGAACGCTACTAGCGCCTCCACAAGCCCTGATAAAAAAGCAGCAGCAACAGCTATTTTCCAAGCCAATTCATGATCATTTGTAAGGGCAAGCGCGGGTGCTGTTACACCAAAAAGAAAAACAAACATAACAGGAGTAGAAACCCCGTATGATAAAGCCGTCACGTCTGCTCGGTTTTCCTTAATAGCTAGACGCTTCGCCATATGAGCATAATATAAATTTCCTACGATTACAGCAACAGCAACACCTGGAATAATTCTTCCGAACACAAGATCGGTTGAGAAACCCATTGCAAGTAATGTTACGGTAATAACAACGAAGTTAGCTAAGTTGTTCTGAAATAAAGCGAAAAACGCATCAATATCTTGTTTTTTAAATAATGGATAGGCTACGTTCATTCCTTATCTTCACCTCTATTTGTTATTGGTAACGACTTCATCTAGAAATTCAACGGTTTCATTTTCAAGCGAGGCAATTCGAGCAAGTGACTCAACTCGTATTCCCGCTTGCTCAAGTTTAGCACGTCCATCTTGAAACGATTTTTCAATGACAATTCCAATCCCTACTACGGTTGCGCCAGCTTGTTCAACTATTTTTGCTAAACCAGAGGCTGCTTCACCATTAGCTAAAAAATCATCAACTAACAACACGCGATCACCTTGCTGGATCAAATCTTTAGAAACTGTAACCTCTGAGTATTCTTTCTTAGTAAAAGAATAAACTTTGCTGGAATAAACATTATCTTGATTCATCGTGACTGATTTTTTCTTGCGAGCAAATATCAATGGCACTTCAAGAACATGGGCACACATAAAGCTTGGTGCAATTCCAGAAGACTCAATTGTTATCACTTTCGTAACCTGCTGATCTTGAAACAAACGTGCAAATTCTTCACCTATTTGCGACATCAAGGTTGTATCAACTTGATGATTTAAGAACTGATCGACTTTTAGCACACCAGAAGAAAGTACGGTACCCTTCTCACGAATTGCCTGTTTTAATACGTTCATTTTAATTCCTCCTAAATATAAAAAACCGAAGGATAATCGGTTAACCCGAGTGATCCTTCGGTTTTACTTTAAATTTAAAAGTAACCAAATAAAGATCACCCGTAGTCAGACCGTTATCGGCAGTCTGGTAGAGACTCGCGGACCATATTTCCGCTATTATACGAGTAATTCCTATTATTCGTTTATTTGCTAATGGATTCATTATAAATAAAGTTATCCTAAATAGAAAGGTTTTTTATAAAGATTAAGTTTTTAAACAAATTAAAAACCGATGCTAGGCATCGGTTCAGGGTTTTTCCCATTTAATAGATGTAGGTTTCAGGCATCTTCTGCATTCAAAATCAACCGTTAATGTATGAATTGTGGCTTTTGACTGACAGCTAGGGCAGGTTACTGTTTGAACGCGCAATAACGAAATTCCTAAACTAATAATCGCAACCATTAAGATCATAAATGCTTGAACCATACTACCTTGTTGCGTCGCTGCAAGCATAATTCCAAACACAACCCCTGATAGCCCAATTAAAGCCATAATTCCTTTTCCGATTAACAACGAAAAAGGAAGTTTTTTCTTAATGATAACAACATCTTGATGTTCCATTATAATCCTTCTTTCTATGAATTCGATTCCAGTTCTTTCTATTACTAAGCATATCATATGAGTAACATTTTCCAAACCCTTATTCTTAATAGCGATTGATTGAGAAATATCGATTATCAGTGTATAGTCGATTAGGGACGTTTTTTGTACATAGGAGGTGAACAATAATTGAGTAAAGTCTCATTTTGGCTAAAAGCAGCACGTGCTCAAGTTCTTCCCGTCATGATTCTGCCAGTAGTACTAGGAGGAGCAGCCGCATTTTCTTGGGAAAATACTTTTCATGTTGGTTTATTTTTATTAACTTTAATTGGCGCAGCAAGCGCTCATTTATTTTCTAATATGGTTAATGATTTATGGGATTTCAGGAACGGTGTTGATCAAAAAGCAAATAGCTCTGATGAAGCAATCTCTACGAATTCTGGCTTACTACCAAATGGTAGGGTTTCTGAGAAACAGTTCGCAAGAGTGACTTGGATATTCTTAGGAATTGCTGTTTTATCAGGGATTACACTTGCCATTTTAACTGGAATTACCTTACTTTTATTTGTTCTTGTGGGTGGCTTGATCGCCTATTTCTATGTCGCACCACCGCTTAAGTTTGGCTATCGCGGGAAAGGATATAGTGAACTTGCTATCTTTTTAGCATTTGGCGTGCTTCCTGTGATGGGGACTTATTTTGTTTTAACAAGCACGATTTCGCTACATGCGTTCCTCATTTCAATTCCAATCGGACTACTAACCACATTAATCTTGTTTAATCATCATTTTCTCCATTGGAAAGCTGATAAAGAAGCTGGTAAAAAAACGCTTGTTGTTTTATGGGGTGAAAACGGCGGTCTGCGCTTCTCGAAAAGCCTGGCTCTCGTTGCATATATATCCGTTCCTATATTATCCATTGTAGGTGCTCTGCCTTGGTATGCTAACCTAGCAATCCTAACCGCCATTCCATTGTTTTACGTGTATCAATCACTTGGAATAACAAATAAAGCAGCTGACTACGGTCGCTTAATGGGTGCATCTCTTAGGGCGACGATTCGAACTGGACTAGTTCTAGTTTTTAGTTTATTACTTGTAGGATTATTGTAAAAGGAGATGTCATTACGATGAAAAAAACACTTGGAAATTTTGATTCTATTATCTCAAGTACAGATACGTGGAAAATTGGAGGCTTTCCGTTACAAGATGGTTCATTTTGGAGCTACCGCGAACCAAATGCTGTTGTTATTGTTCGTAACGGCTTCTTGTATGTACGGGCACCTCTTTCCAATCAACATGATTCTGTCCAAATTTTAGACAACGCTAAGCATATGTACTACTCTGCAGAGCCCGTGGAAGTTCCTGAAGAGGGTGAGCTTGAGGTTGAGTTGCAGATTCGGGCGCGTACAAAAGATACGGTTCCTGGAGACCTTTATGATGGGTACGTATCATTAAATTTACTTGATTTTACAACGGGTGCTGCACTGGACTTTTTTGCAAACGATGATCAATATGCGTCCGTATATGGGATCTTACCATTCCCAGGTGTAACGGTTCCGGACACAGGTCAAACAAAATATTTCTGTTTGTTTAAAGAAGCAACCGAGCATTTCAAGCCACGTGAATTTAACACGTATAAGATTACGTATTGTCGCGCAAATGATGAAGCTGTGTTTTTTGTGAATGGACATGAAGTGAGACGAGAAAAGAATATACCAATTAAATTAAATCAGTTTACCGTTGCACTTGGAATTATGACCGAAAAGGATTTAACTCCTGAAGGTAGTGTCTCTGTTCACGGCCAAACCGTCATAGCTGAATATTCACCAGTTTCAATTGTCACTTCAGAAGATGAATAGAAAAAACCACCAAACGTTTGATCGTTTGGTGGTTTTTTATTTAACTTACAGGTCACTCTCTTCTTCCTCTTCCATTTCAAAGCCGCCCATTGATTCTTCAATATTTACTGCATTATCAATCGCTTCTTGTGGTACATCGATTTCGTCAATTTCATCATACATTGAGAAAGTTCCATCAACATTCATGCTAACTGTCACCATCTCGCCCTCTTCTTCAATCATCATGTCTACCGTCATTGTAACGGCTTCTTGTAAGAATGTGTCTTGATTGATCGTAAGCGTATAACTCATATTTTCAATGTCTAGGCTTTCCATCATCATTTCCATATCTTGTCCTGACATCATCATATCGTCTTGACCCATTTCCATGAATGACTGAATTAATTCTTGATAGCTTGCTTCATCTCCCTCGAGCGTAAGTACATAGGAATCGCCATCTTCAGTCATCGTAACTTGATCACTGCTATCGAGAAGCAGATCAATCTGTTCCTGTGTATCCATTTGATAATCTTCAGCCATTGCCAATTCATCGCTCATATCCATCTTTAACCATTCGCCACCCATTGGGTTTTGCATATACATAATACCGTCTTGGATATATTGTTCCATACCGATAGTCATACCCATTTCTGAAGCTGTCATCGACAAATCCATATAGAGGGCTAATGGTTCTGTGATACTGTCGGCTGTGACATCAAAAGCAAAATCCATTTGTTCTTCTGATTCTCCGTCAGTAAAAGCCATATTATAAGCCATCGCTAATTCAGTCCGATAACTATTTATATCGCTCATTGCCTCCGTTGTATTTGTGAGAACTTCCTCCACAGTTAATTGTTCACTCGTTTCAGTTGCTTCTTCTCCAGTTGATGAATCTCCGTTAGCATCATCTGCATCTCCATTTGTTTCTCCACTTCCGCATGCAACAAGCATTAAGGCACTTGCAGGCGCAACAGCTAACCATGACATTTTTTTCAAACTAAAAACCTCCTGCGATTTATGTGTATACGTTTCTCTACCCTTGCCTTCTCTTCTTTAAACGATTTTCTAATAAGAAACCATACACTTCCATCACATTTTATATGTAGAATCCCTTTTTTTATAAAGACTGCGAAACAGCGCTAGATCTTTCACAGTACTGCGTACAGAAGGGTAACGAAGAACGCGCTTCATCTGTCTTTTCTTCTCCATATTGTAAACAACTAGCTGTAGCTGATGATGTTTTACTAGCTTTACTAGCTTTTTTGAAAAATAAATATAGTTCATTGACAAAGATTTAATGTCGTTTTTCTTCATCCGCTTAAATAATGCTGGAGTAGGCCGCCTCTTGATGTAGCCAAGCTCGATCGACTTTGATAATCCTCTTAATCGATCAATTGAATTATGATTAAATGAGATTACATAAACACTTTCCATAACGCCGCTAGTCAAGATTACATTAAGAACATGTTTTTCTATATCCGGATAGCGATCATTTTCATTTTTCAATTCAATGGCAAATCGAACGCTCCCTTTAAAATGGGTTAAAACTTCATTAAGTGTCGGGATTTTTTCTTCGTTTAGGACAATGAGCTCTTTCAACTCAGCTACTGTATATTGGCTTACTTCTCCAATACCATTCGTTACTCGATCAACGGTAGCATCATGAATAACCACTGGTACCTTATCTGCACTTAAGTGGACATCAAGCTCAATTGTCTCAAACTCCATCTCAATCGCTCCTGCAAATGCTGCGAGCGTATTTTCCGGATACTTACTCGCATAGCCTCGATGTGCAATGGCTTTAATCATGTCACTCCCCCTTTGCTTCACTTCTTTGCTGTTTGAACTGTTTAAACACCGTACCATATTTTTAAAATCAGTTCCTAGCAAACCACTTCACAAATAAGAATGGTTACGATATAATCAATTCTGCACTCATGCAAATTTAACTTTTATTTCAAGGAGCTTATAATGAAATTTCCTTCTATTGTAATAGCTGTGTTTGCTACTGTTGGCTTTCTTAGCGCATGTTCAAATACGAATGAAGAGCCACAAAACATGGATGAACAAATAACGATAAAAACTTCCATCTTTCCTTATGAAGACTGGGCTAAGAAAATTGGTGGAGACTATGTTGATGTTGAGAATATTGTTCCTATTGGTGCGGATGCACACACATACGAACCAACTCCTCAGGAAATGATTAAGGTCGCAGAGTCTGATGTCTTTATCTACAACGGTGCTGAGCTAGAACAATTTGCCGAAAGCATCGTTGCGGCTATAGACAACCATGATGTAACAACGTTAGAAGCTACATCACAAACACATCTAATTGGCGGCACTCATTCACACGAAGAACATGGGGATCAAGAAAGTTCTACCGATGAGGGGTACGATGTTACCATTCAGGGAATTGAAGATCATTATCATACTGGAGACTCTGTTCAATTAACTGTCCAAGAATCTGGTGAATGGTTCTGGTATATAAATGACCCAGCTACTGAAGCAGACTGGATTCGAGTTAACAATGAACCAACTACTACCTTGAATAAGGAAGCCTCAACAGAGACTCAACAACTAAAAGCTGTACAGTATAATGATGAAGGCGAAGTTGAGCGTACAAGTAATAGTGTAACGATTCTTATCGATGACCATGAGGGTCATAATCACGGAGACGAAGACCCTCATGTATGGTTAGATCCGCTCCGGTCAATCGAAACCGCTTCCTCTATTCGCGATTTACTTGTTGATTTAATGCCTGAACAAGCAGACCATTTTAACGATAATTTCATGGAGTTAGAGGAACAATTTCATCAACTCGATGAAGACTTCCGAACCGTAGCAGAAACGGCTGACTATGACACATTTATTGTGTCTCATGCTGGCTATGGATACTGGGAGAATCAATATGGAATTAAGCAAATTGGAATTGCTGGTATTTCTCCTACGAGTGAGCCATCTCAAACGGAATTGATTCAAACGGTTGAACTAGCTTCTTCATTAGGATTACAATACGTTCTCTTTGAGCCGAATATAACACCAAACGTTGCCCAAGTCGTTCAAGATCACCTAAATGCCGACGCTCTAACCATTCATCCGCTAGAAGCACTCACAGCAGAAGATCAAGCCAATGAAGCAGACTATTTCTCTCTAATGTACGATAATATTGAAACGCTAGAAACCGCATTAAATGACTAAGTAAGAAGCCTCCCTAATAGGGAGGCTTCAATATGTATATGGGAAGGTTATGCTTGATCGACTTTTAATAAGATCTTCCCACTATGCTTCCTGCTTTTGAAATAAGTATAGGCTTCAATTGCCTCTGATAACGGAAATATGCGATCAATATGCGCTTGAACATGACCTGCGTTAAGAACGGGTATGACTTGAGAGGCAACTTGCTGCACATAACTAGGTCTTTCTTTTCTCGTTGTACCAAAACTAAAACCTACTACCGTGCGACAGCTCTTATGCACATCAGAAGTAGATAAACTAGCTGGTTTTCCACTTGAATTTCCGAACTGAATGAGTTTACCAAAATTAGCTAGAGCTCTCATGCTTTCAAGCGTCACATCACCTGCAATACTATCCAACACAATATCAGCACCTTTACCGCCAGTCAGTTTCATCACCTCATCAGCGAAAGACTCATAGGTAAACACATAATCAGCCCCAGCATTTACAGCCCGATCTGCTTTGGCAAGCGACCCTACCGTCCCCACGATTGTTTTAGCGCCCGCACGTTTTGCAAATTGGATTGCTGTGCTACCTACCCCACCAGATGCCGAATGAATGATGACTGTATGATTCCCCGTTAACTGGGCAACGTCGTTAATTAACATGTATGATAAAAACGAAACAATCGGACTAGCTCCAGCCTGTTCCCACGAAACGCTGTCAGCAATTTTATAGACCAACTGTTGCTTTGCTGTCGCGTACTCAGCGTGACCATTTGAATTGGGAAAAGCAATTACACGGTCTCCTCGCTCAAATCCTACTACATCGTTTCCTACTTCTTCAATTGTTCCTGCGACATCTAATCCAAATGATGATGTTCCAGCATACCATTGTTTTAAATCAGCATAATTCAAGCTAGTCATTTCAATTTTAATGCATACTTCATTAGCCTTAGGTTGTGGTACTGCCTGGCTAACGACCTGTAAGTTTCCAAGTGCATCATATCCTATGCCTCTCATTGGACCACCTCCTTCTAGTAACAGTATAACGAAAGATGATTAAAAAGGAACGAACCGATTTATAATCAACAACGATTCGTTAAACTGATCAAGGCGCATTCACGTGCAATGACATAGCGAAACATTCAGACTTATGCTACAGTTATAGGGCATAATCTTTTAACCCTACAAGAAAGGAGTTTCAAATATATGTAAAAACATTTCTTCTCAATCTGTATCTAAAACTGAGAAGGAGTTGTTTTTATGTCCAATTTTGCACGCCTCGTAACAAGTCAAGCCTTTACAATTGCTGGTCGAGTTCTCACGATTGTCTGCTTGATGCACATTATATTTATAATAAGTAAATCACCTTTTTTAATGAGTCTAGTACCAGTTGTAATTACTTTTTCACGCTTTGCATCAAGCTTACTAGTACCGCTTCTTTATGAGCGCTTTACGTTAACAATGATCCTATATAAAGCGCAGATCATTAAAACACTTCTTTTTGCATGTTTAATCATATTTACCTTTTTTAATTTCTTAACACTTGTATTTGTTTTAATTAGTTTAATCTCTTTTTTAGATGGTTGCACAGATCCCACCAGTGACTCGCTCATTCCCCGTATCGTTAATAAGACAGAGCTAGTCAAAGCAAATAGTACAGCTACTGCTTTCTATCAAACTATTGAACTAAGCTGCTGGGCACTAGGGGGGATGGCACTTGTTCTCGTTGGTGTTGAAGCACTATTACTAATTGTGTTCATTCTGAATGCCTTCTCTGCTCTTTTCTTTAAGTTTTTGTTTCATTCAGTAAAAACAGAAAAAATGAAGAGTGAAGGTAAAGTAACTGTTTATAATCAATTGTTACATGGTTGGAGAATCATTAAAAAAACACCTTGGTTACTTGCAGTAGCAATTATTACTTTTATTGAAGCAGCAGTAGGTGTAGTCTGGATTGCGGCCATACTTTATCTCTATGTTGAAGAAATACTTAATGTATCTCAGAGTTGGTGGGGCTGGATAAACACTGCTTTTTTCGTTGGCTTGCTTCTCACGGGTCTACTTGTTTACCGATTGGCAAATTGGTTTCAGCAACAACTAACTGTAACGGTTTTTATCGGCTTTTGTGGCTCGATGATTGCCCTTGCTGTTTTTGCTGGCCAGAGCTCACCATTTTTTGCCTTAATCATTTCTCTATTTGTAGGTATCTTCACACAGTTACGATCAATTGGACTAGAAACAATTCTACAGCAGCATATTTCAGCAAATCACCTTCCATATGTTTACGCAGCAGTTGGGTCCATTGGGACAATTGCTTTTGGACTAGGCTCCTTAACAGTTGGTTTAGTGGCCGAATGGCTTGGAATTCGATTTGTTTATTTAATTGGTTCGATTTTGTTAATCCCTTGTATAGTAATTTGGTTTTTCTTCGTTCATATGAACAAATCGCTAAAAAGTTCCAATTAAAAACCAAAGCCGACCTTCAAAAAAGGTCGGTTTTTAGATCAACTCAAAAGGATGTGCCTTGTGACATTCCCCATTTTAGAAACAAAAAGACTGATTTTAAAAAAAGTTAGTAATGAAGATACTCTAGCACTATACTCCATTTTAAGCCAAAAAGAAGTGACACATTTCTATGGATGCTGCCTCTTAAAAGTGTCAAGCAAGCATCTCAGGTAATTGAGTCAATGAACAGGTCTTATAACGAAAAACGCGGTATACGCTGGGGCATTCATTTTAAAGACAAAGAGCAACTCATTGGGACCATCGGGCTAAATTTATTGTCGTATCCAAACCGTAAAACAGAAATTGGCTACGAACTTCATCCAGAACATTGGCGCAAAGGTATAATCACAGAAGCTGCCAATGCGGTCATTTCTTATTGCTTTGATGAACTTCAACTGTTGCGTATAGGAGCCGTTACATATGAGAATAATAAAGCGTCGCAATCGCTATTAACAAATCTTGGTTTTCAGTTCGAAGGCAAACTAGCGAACTACTTTTATGTAGGAGAAACATCTGCAAATGCTCATTTATATGCAAAAATAAAAAAATAACCGAGGCCAAGTAAAGGCTTCGGCTTTATTTATCAATAGAAATAAAACACCCTTGAACCTGTCGAAAGAATAGTACCGAAAATAATCACACTCATTACTAGCTCTGCGACGGTAAACCAAGTCCAGCTTCTCATCAGAAACGGCTGTCTTTTTTTCCCTTCATGGAAATCGTTGTTCTTATAATTGCTACTGCCGTACCGAAAACTGGAAATGAAAACATAATAGATACAATACCCAGACTAAAACTAGTGATAGCTTTGCTATAATTCGGATTCATGGTACATCTCCTTTACAGAGAGAAGCGGCTAATGCGCTTGATTCCGTTGCTGGTGGTGAACCATGTCTAGAACAATCATTAAAGCAATGCCTATCGTTTCATGGTTTTTATCTGGGATTGTTAAATGATAGGTATCCCCCCAGTTTAACCACTTCTTCTCCACAGACATAATCTCTTTGGTGCCATCCAAAACTTTGTATTGATGATCAAATAAGCTACCCTCAATTGTCCAATTCATGGGCTGAATTTCATACTTCGCTCGAAAAAAAGTCATCTTCTTTACAACATGACATAACTCTTTTTCTTCATTTGAAATCGTGTAGCGTGGCATAAACGACATGACTTTTTGTTTAATTTGAAGAACTGCATCACCAGTCGTTTTTGAAATGGCCAACTGATTTCCAACAGAAAAGAATTTTCCATTCACTTTATAAACAGCATCTTGATTGTGATCAAAAACAGTAAATTGATCATTAAACGAGAAAACACGTTGTTTCACATAGAAGTCCACTGTTATCCCCCTTTATCGTTTTAAGATTATATCATTATATGTAAATTATTTACAATAGTATTTCTTCGTTTTAATACGTGAATGCTCAGAATGTTAAGGAAGTAATTTAAGATTATTTAATTAAAGTTCTCGCTATTATACTTTTTAATTTCATCAGACGTTAATAATCTTGTTGCTTTTCCCACCGTTCCATTCCACAGTCCCCAAATAAAGTTGTGATCATCAACAGCATTTGAAAAATCACCATTATTCCATCCCATAAGTATTGTTATGTATCGATTCCCATGCGTATATGTGTCCTTATTAAATTCAGCAACATAAAGCAAACGTTCTACGCGATCTTCTGTTAATTCAATTTTCCCCCATTTCTGATTCGCTTGTACTAAACCATGGGACATATAATGGATAGCTTCTTGCATGTCATACTCACTCATTGTATCTGGAAACAATTCATCTAGATCCTCATTGTTTGTTACTTTTAAGACCACTTCCACTTCTTCAGGCTTACCATTTGTTGGCTCTCCATCAACCTCTTCTTGGTTTAGATCCTCAACGCTTGTCTCTAAACCACTTTGCGCTAGTTTAAAGCCTCCGTATGCAATAAGAACTGCTACAGTCAAGCCAACTGAAATTTGTACAAATCGTTTAAGCTTCATTTGGTTTTATTCCTTTCTAAGAAAATTGCTAATTAGACAAGACCTGAAGCCCTTCTTAGCTGACTTCCCTCGTACCCCATAACATCAGACGAAACAGAAAAATTTAAGGAGTCTCTAATACCTACATAAATTCTTCCATTCATTTATGTACTCCAACAAGATAATCATATCGAACACAGAACTATATTTCAATTTATTATTAATAAAGAGAAAATTTATTCGTCTTCATTTTACCTATACGATGCAAAAGCTTGCTTCATAACAAACAAAAAACGATTTCCTAATTGTTAGGAAATCGTTTTTTAAATACCGGTGGCCGGGGTCGAACCGGCACTCCAGAGGAACACGATTTTGAGTCGTGCGCGTCTGCCAATTCCGCCACACCGGCATATGTAGTTGCTGATAATCACCAACTGACAAGAAATATCATATCACGTAGTATTAACACCGTCAATAGGTTTTCCTGAAATAGCTCATTAAATAAAAAAACAAGAAGCTCACCAGCTTCCTGTCTTTCGTTATACTTTTATTTAATAAAACAAAGTGCAACACCATATCCCTCTGTTTCATTATATGCTTTTGTAATTCGCATTGCTTTTAAATTTCCGCTTTCAGTAGCTGGTTGGCCAATACCTGATTTAGCGCATAACCAATCGCCAGCCTGTACATCTTCATTTATTCGTACAAACACTTGTCCCGTTACCCCTACGACATTCCACTCTGAACGCTCAGTGCGTGCTTTATATTCATAGCTTGAGTCATATTTAGGATTTTCTAATGGCAGATCCATTATTTCTTCTGAATACGTAGTGAGCGTATTGCCGTCTTCATCAATATCATAAGTCCGTACAACCTGTGGTTCGTAAACGAGCCCACCAAATTCATTTGCTAAGAATCTCCCTTGCCAGTGATAACTAGCCGTTCCTAACACAATCGAAGCGGTCTCAGAAATAGCTCCAAGAATCTCTTCACCTGGTTGCGCTAATCGTATTTTATCTTTATCAAGAGTAACTAACATACCTGATTGAATCGATTCCCCATCAATGCTTTCAAAGTACTCAGCATAGTCCGAGAAGCGGCTTCCACCTGTGAACTGCCCAACCGCTGTAACATCTCCGGTACGACTATTAAGCTCCCATTTTCGATTTGCGCTGCTTTCATTTCCAGAAGCTCCATATCCACCCACAACAGAGTAACTTTGTGGATTGACCGTTAAATTGCTTGCTAATACCATTGAACCAAAACCACCACTTGGTACACCCGCTGAAGAACCACTTGAGCTAAAAATGCTGCTACGTGGTCCCCTTGCTCTAGAGTTTCCTGCACTGCCTAAAATAACGGCACCTTCTCCTTCAGCATGAGAATTTGATGAGGCACCAACTATCGTCTTTGAACCTGATGCGGTCGGTGAGGATGTGCTTGCTAGTATAATAGATTGTTCATGGGTCGGCTCACCCGTACTTGAAGAAATGCGTGCACCACCCTTAAGAACATGAATGGGCTCCACATAATTAACACCAGCACTCCTTACTGCATACCGATAACCTGTAGTAGATATCCCACTAAGGTGAACTGAATTCGTTGCGGTCTCAACAGCATTGTTCCCTTCACCTTTTGAATTAATGGCATTGACGTTTGTTATTGATACTTTTCCGTGCCCACTTCCAATGAAGATACCATTATTCACACCTGCATCATGAATATTAATATTGCTTAAAGCGATTTGATCTCCTCTATTACTTCCACCAAAAATAGTAATTGCATCACTCGCATTTTTAAATTGACTAATATTAAAGCCACTTAAAGACACGTTCTTTGCCTTATACTGAACAGCAACTACTGGCGTGTTGCCAAAATCATAGTCCATATCTCCGATTGCCGTAAAATTAGTTATACTTACATTCGTATAAGCACTTATTACTAACGCGCGAGGATCTGTGTTATTCTGAAAACCTTTCTTGTTATTTGGGTGCAAGGAAACTAAATTTGTTGCCGTTAAATGAAACGCTGTTGTAGAATCAGGATCCTCTGCTGTGTGATGACCAATATGGCGGAAATTATAGCTTCTAGTATCTTCTTGTGAAATATGCCCCATGATATGGACATTAGTAGCAGCACTTGAGTTTGCATGTGCTTTTATCTCAATACCACCATAACATCCTTTGGAATAGTTATTCGTTAACATCACGTGGCGACTGCCATCATCGATCTCAATCGCGTTGCAATTTCCTCTGTTATTAGGATCAAACGCATAACAGTTTGAGATTGTAATAAACTCACTATGATGTGTTGTAAAGCCATCGTCAATCCAATCTGTTGCTTTACATGAATCAATCCACACATATTGAGATGGACCTGTGTCAACCGTTCCGTCGCCTTCATAATGGTAATCAAGCCCTGTTGAAGTCACATCAAACCCATGAAGAGAGCTGTTGTACGCAAACACGTTGCTAACCCAGCCGTATTTTACTCCATGAAACGTTAAGCAGCTAGAGCGACTCCCCCCAGCTGGCTCAGATCCTCTTCTTCGATTGCCGTCCAAGCTTAAGTTTCGGACCGTAATATATTCAGCTCCATTCTCTTTGTCCTTTACCGAAACGGTCCACTCATGATCAGGTGCTTGATTAGGAGTTTGAATTGTTGTTAATTCCATTCCTTGACCTTCTAATACTGTGCGACTAGGTAATTTAACTGTTGCATAATATCGCTTAGGTCCTAAGATAAGCTTCACATTCCCTGTCCCTAGCGCTTGCTCAAAGTAAGCTGTTTGATCAGATTCTTCCTCGCCTTCGGGGATAAAATCATCAATATAAACGATACGGGCACTTTCAATTTGTTGAAGCATTTCCACCTTTTTTAGAAATTCTGGTTCATTCCCTAATTCTTGCTGAGTCATACTCATCCACTCTCCTTATATAAATTACCTGCAGCTATTTAATGCAGTTAATAGAATAAAGAGAAATAAAATAAGATAAAACAAAAAAACTAGCTATTAAATAGCTAGTTTTTTAATACGCGCCCGAGAGGAGTCGAACCTCTAACCGCTTGATTCGTAGTCAAGTACTCTATCCAATTGAGCTACGGGCGCTTAATATGAAATGGTTAAAAATATGGTGCCGAGGGCCGGACTTGAACCGGCACGGTAGTCACCTACCGCAGGATTTTAAGTCCTGTGTGTCTGCCAATTCCACCACCCCGGCATAGATAAGGACCATTTCAAACTATTAAATTAAATGGAGGCGGCAACCGGATTTGAACCGGTGATAAGGGTTTTGCAGACCCGTGCCTTACCACTTGGCTATGCCGCCTTGTTAAAAACAGAGAGCGGAAGACGAGATTCGAACTCGCGACCCCCACCTTGGCAAGGTGGTGTTCTACCACTGAACTACTTCCGCATAAATTGGCTGGGCTACCTGGGATCGAACCAGGGAATGACGGAATCAAAATCCGTTGCCTTACCGCTTGGCTATAGCCCAACAAAAATGGGGCGGCTGATGGGAATTGAACCCACGAATGCCGGAATCACAATCCGGTGCGTTAACCACTTCGCCACAACCGCCACAATACATTATAAAATTGGCAGGGGTAGTAGGAATCGAACCCACATCAAAGGTTTTGGAGACCTTCGTTTTACCATTAAACTATACCCCTAAAAGATGGTGGAGGGGGACGGATTCGAACCGCCGAACCCGGAGGGAGCGGATTTACAGTCCGCCGCGTTTAGCCACTTCGCTACCCCTCCACTTGAAAAGACAATACTTATCATATACAAAATCATTAATATTGTCAATGATTTTTTAATAAGTGGTGCCGACCAGAGGACTTGAACCCCCAACCTACTGATTACAAGTCAGTTGCTCTACCAATTGAGCTAGATCGGCAAATCAATAAAGATGGTGGCTCAGGACGGAATCGAACCGCCGACACACGGATTTTCAGTCCGTTGCTCTACCAACTGAGCTACTGAGCCATAAACATATGTATGGCTTTTTTGAAAAATGGCGGTCCGGACGGGACTCGAACCCGCGACCTCCTGCGTGACAGGCAGGCATTCTAACCAACTGAACTACCGGACCATTTTTTTGGTTGCGGGGGGCGGATTTGAACCACCGACCTTCGGGTTATGAGCCCGACGAGCTACCAGACTGCTCCACCCCGCGACGTAAACTATTGGAACTATAGAATTGAGAAGTTATTTATGGTGGAGGATGACGGGATCGAACCGCCGACCCCCTGCTTGTAAGGCAGGTGCTCTCCCAGCTGAGCTAATCCTCCAGATCATTTTATGTATAAATGGTGACCCGTACGGGATTCGAACCCGTGATACCGCCGTGAAAGGGCGGTGTCTTAACCACTTGACCAACGGGCCTTTTTTATGTAAATAGAGCAATTATATTTTAAATTAATCTGGCGGAGAGCGAGGGATTCGAACCCTCGAGACGGTTTTACACCGCCTACACGATTTCCAATCGTGCTCCTTCGGCCAGCTCGGACAGCTCTCCACTATTGGCTCCACAGGCAGGATTCGAACCTGCGACCGATCGGTTAACAGCCGATAGCTCTACCACTGAGCTACTGTGGATCAAAAGAATTTGCCCGGCAACGTTCTACTCTCACAGGGGGAAGCCCCCAACTACCATCGACGCAAAAGAGCTTAACGGCCGTGTTCGGCATGGGAACGGGTGTGA